>NZ_JBHRTA010000038.1:0-1192595 GCF_042646065.1 Parapedobacter deserti | reverse complement strand
CGCTTTCATCTCCTCGTAATCGAATTCTTCTTGCTTTTCTTTCATTTTAAACTGTGACTAAGTTAACATTTTATAACTCTTGACACAGTTGATTTTACAGTCTCGTGTCTTAAATAAATTTAACTTTGGACGAAAGTTGTCTAACAACTGGGGAGTATCGCACTTTTCTACCGGGAGCCCGTCTCTGAACGTTCGCGCACGGAGCTTTACCATGCGATCAAATATTAATGGCTGTTGGTAAAGCGAAAAGGCTATCGTAATGTCTCCATCGATACATATCGTATCTCCACGTTTGGAAAATCGGTTTGCAATTTAAAACAAATGCGAAAACATCACTTTTCATTGCAATCAGTTTAAACGGCCACATTGCAAAGGCCCAACGTATGGCGAATATCTGCACGGATAAAAGTCTCTGAAAAGGCCATACTGTGCTTTCATGCCTAAGTGGTTGGCCATTATCGAAGTCAAACGTGTTATAGTCGTCGTGATAATCAATCGCGAATTCGCCTCCTTTTCCACTAATGGTAAAGGTTTTGTTCGTGGAGCCTAAACGATCGAGTTCGACAAGATACGTGATACGCATAACTTATGTCTTGTAATGGTTGGCTTTTTCTTTTTACCTTTGCGTTTCATGGATATTGTCTAAGTTATAGCAGCAGATTAAATGATGTGGGAATTCCTTCCACTGCGTCGCGCTGCACGTCGCTTTGCTCGCTTCAGTATTTTTTTGCGTTTTATAGTTAGACATCATGACATCAAATAATATCCTGATCCGTCAGGAAAAACCAAACGACTACCCGCAAGTTTTTTTAGTACATGAACTTGCTTTCGATAGGACTGACGAGGCAAAACTAGTTAACTCCCTGCGTAAAAGTAATCGATTCATCCCTGAGCTTTCGCTTGTTGCAGAAATAAATAAGGAAATAATTGGCCATATCGTCTATACAAAAATAGAGATTCATCAAGGTGAAGGGTGTTTTAAAAGCATTGCGTTAGCTCCGCTTTCCGTCCGGCCCGATTTTCAAAAACTAGGGGTTGGGAGTACGCTTATCCATACAAGCCTCTCACTTGCCACTGAGCTAAATTATAATTCTATAATTGTTCTTGGCCACAAACACTATTATCCGAAATTCGGCTTCACGGCCACGGAAAGATGGGGTATCAAAGCGCCATTTGACGTGCCAGCGGGCTCTTTGATGGGGCTGGAATTACGGCCCGGTGCGCTTGAGCATGTTAGTGGAACAATAAAATACGCACCGGAATTTTCTGCTGTATAGTCGCTTTAAGCCGTTGCAATTATTGATACAAGCGAGAACCGCGATTTATTTATTTAAAAGCTCGTATTTTTTCTGTTTTTCCTGCCATCTTTTTATAGCATATTGCTGCATATCCTCCACTTTGTCTTTCTCATCCACAATCTCAAATCCAAGTAAAGATTCTATTATATCCTCAAGCGTGGTGATGCCGTCCATACCCCCATATTCATCTATGATTAATGAAATATGTTCTTTTTTCTGAAGCATTTTTTCCCAGGCTTCAAACAAGGTCATATTTTCGGGGAAGTGAATGATCTCTCTTTTTATATCTTTCAGTTTCAGGTTAAATTGGTCTTCGGCAAGTTTTTCAAATACCAGCTCCCTAAACACATAGCCCGTTATATTATCCCTGTTTTCGCTATAGATCGGAATTCTGGAAAAATGTAAAAATTCTTTATTTTTCAAAAAATCCTCCAAGGTCATTTCTTCATTGGCGGTCACCACCACTATTCGGGGGGTCATCACTTCCTTTATTTTGAGGCTTTTAAGCTTAATCAGATTTTGTATAATTTTATTCTCCCGATCGACAAATATTCCTTCTTGCGTACCGATACTTGCCAATGCCGAAAGCTCTTCTCGACTGGTAGTGAGTTCAGATTTTTCTCTAGACAGCATTTTCGTTAGAATAGATGACATCCACACCAACGGATAGATTATAAAGATCATTACCTGAATAACTTTTGCTGAAACACCTACCAATTCTCTGCTATAATTTGCTCCTAAAGTCTTTGGTATAATTTCGGTTAGAATCAGAATCAAAATGGTTAAAACAGCCGATACAATTCCGAAATAAGCTTCTCCAAAAACGACAGTAGCCTGTGCACCTACCCCTGCCGCCCCCACGGTGTGGGCGACGGTGTTTAAAGACAAAATAGCAGACAGTGGCTTATCTATTTTTTTTTTTAGCTTGAGCATTGTTTCGGCGCTTCTATCCCCGTTCTCTAACCTTGACTTTAAGCTCGAAATTGGATTGGAAAGCAGCACAGCTTCCATTATTGAGCATATGAATGAAATGATTAGTGCAGTGAAGAGGTATAATAACAATAATGTCATATTTGATTGCTTTATCGATTGTGTCTACCAACTAATAGTCTCGGTCGCTTGTAAAAATACAAAAAAACCCAATGCAAATAACATTGTCCTTCTGTAAGAAAATCACCATTGTACCTGAATCTTTATGACAACATCATATTCAATCTTAGCGTTTCACTTAATCCATATTTAGCTAATCATTTAATTGCATACAACTTTCAGAGCTTCGCCTACAGCTATTAAAATGTTAGCGAACTTTGACCTATTAAAATTAATGGTATGGTAATGAAAAAAGTAATTTGGGAAGCGAAGGTTTGGCTGTACCAATTATCACGCTACTATCCTTAATTCCAAATTGAGAATTATACGTGTTGTTCACCTTACATTAACTTCGTATCCGCCCTATGAAACTACATGTCTGATTGCTAGGAACAAAATCATGCTAACCGGCTGCACATCGGTCTGCGGCAGCGGAGTGAAGGCCTCGATAAAGCCACGCGCACACGCGTTGCTTCGTATGTCAATACTGCGTCTGTCTTCCGAAAGAAGTTGGTGCAACATTGTCACAACAATTGTCTTGAAGCCACCTCATCGAGCTCCTGAAAGCTTCCCCAAATTAAGACTGCGTAATTTTATAAATATTGTTCAAACTAACCTCATATCTTCAATTGCATAACGACAATTTAATCCAGAAGTCGATTCCGTTGTTGACCCGGAAAAACTAAAAAATCTTATCAAGCTGTCACGTTTTTAGCACCGAAAGTGTCTTCCATAAAGAGAATAAAATAGATGAAGACACAATTGGGAATTGACAGCAGCTCGCGTCTAAAACGCTTATTCCCAAAAAGCAGGAGATACTTGGAAGTATGTACGAGCTTCATTCCGATCTCAACCAATCATTATTTGAGGAATTCATACTGTTTAAAATTCGTCAGAGAAGTTAAGCCAATCCGGCGATTAGGCGACAACTTAACAATCAAAACACACCCATTAGTGACATTTTAAATTAATGATATGGAACAAATAAAAACAGCTATTGAGGCATTTGTAAAAGCCGGCGATAACCGTGACACAGCAATTTTGGAGAACATTTTACATGCTCGTTTTCAGAACATCCAGGATGGATATTTTGATGAGAATGGAATTTTTGTATTCTCAAAGTCAGACTATATCGAACTAATCAGAACGAAGAAGTTTGGAGGAAGCCCCAGAAGTATTGCTTACAATTCCATCGAACAAACTGGCAATATTGCTACTGTACAGGTAAAATTGGAAAGCCAAAACTTAATCTTTCATTCGCTGATCGTATGTGTTCATGATAATAGGAATTGGAAAATAATAAACAACATACCTACGATAGAAGTAAAATATAATACGAATTAAACTACCGAGATAGTTCAAGTGCTCATTTTTAATTTTTTTGGCATGATTCGCTGTTTGAATTCCAAAAGAAGAAATGTTACTTTACAAACTTCAAAAGTAAGTTCTTCGAATCTTAGATGAACCCACTTTTCTCATTGCTTATTACTATGCCTAAGGTAACATTATGAAGCTATCGTTAAGAAAAAGTCAATTCGTTTATTGGATGCTAGGGATTCATTTCTTAGCTATAGCCCCGAGCTGCCTTCAAAGGGATGAACCGACAATCAGTAATAAAAATTTGAAGTATTTAAAAGACAAATACAATACCGAGACACTAAACTATTTCTATGAAACGGTTTTCCACGAGGATGGCAACGGAATAAGTAATATCATAACAAAACGGAGTTCCAACCCCACGATTGCAATTTTAGGGCATCCAACTGAAGAGGAGATTGAATATGTAGAAAGAGCAATTTCGGATGTAAATAAGTTGAAACTTCCTATCAGGTTATCCTTGGCTGCTCCAGGTGTCTCCGCATCAACTAAGCTATTCTTTGGGGATTTAAAAGAGGTTCACGCCTTTTTTAAGCCAGACAGCGTTTTTATAAGCGATAATGATGCCGATTGGCATGTTGGAATGGTGAGATCAACTGCTTATGATGGCATTATAGAGCACGCTAACGTCGGCATTTATTACACGGAAAAGGACCTGACCTACTCAACCAGGTACAAGATCGTGCTAGAGGAAATTATACAATCGCTTGGTATCATAGGTGACAGTTATAACTATCCGAGCAGTCTTTTCTTTGAAAATTACAATCCTGCTAAATCGTTAACACCATTAGACGTTGACGTGCTATCGTTACTCTACGAACCGGTAATTCCTGCAAATTATACTAGGGAGTCATTTGAAAAGGACTTTGCTGATGAGCTCTACGCAGTTAATTCACACCAGAAGATTAAAAACTTACTGGAACAATACCCGCAAACGTCGTATGAAGATATAGAAAAATGTTTTTTCGATGGCGTCTTCCTAAAGCACCCAAAAGAAACAAACTTATACTTTTATGGTCCGATACAGACGGAGGACTCACTCACCATAGCTCGTGCTATTTTGGCTCTCAATAAGCTATCTCCTAATATAAATCTTAAACTAGCTGCGCCACCCGATATGGAACCCAGTCACGGAATTGTCTTTAACTTCCGTCAATCGGATAACCAAAAGGAGCCGATAAAAGGCAGCAACGAAAAAATCGCGGGCAAAACCTGTATGTTTCCGAAGCTTATTAAAAATAAAGTACTGCTTTCTTTTAACACCAGTGAAAGCGCTCAGGAATTAAGGCAGCGGAGCATAATAGATGCAATCTATTTCAGTTTAATCCAGATGCCACAAGAGCCGTCCCGTACTAATGAGTTGTTTAACGACAATGGGCGTGAAATAGAATTTACCCCTCGATACGCAAACCTATTGAAGCTGGTTTATTCCAACGAATTTATAGATGGCCTGAAATTAGCGGATTTTAAGGAAATTGAATTGAACATGGCCGAATGAATATTTTATGTTTTGCACTCCCCTTGAGACGAATATAAAGAGCATATCAATGTGACTAAATTCCCCAGCTTGTAGCAGTACCTCTCAAGAAAACTTATACCACGTCCTAAACTTGTACACCTTTTACCCCTTTTTGACTATGATTAAAAATACTTTATTCCATTTTATCAGGGGAATGGCACATCAGCAAATTAGCGTAAAATAGTGGTATAACTTTTGGCATTCGCCGAGCATATTTATTTTTTAAGACATCTCACCGCTTAATTTGCTTGAGAAAAACATTAGTTCGACATGATTAAACGATTGGCCGCATTTCGCGGAATTTATGCGCTTTCTTTCCCTCTTCTTTTATGGTTTTTAAGTTCATGCTCAAAGGAAGCGCTCGTCGCGGGGGTAGACGGCGAGGAGCCTGAGGCAACATTGAACTCTTCCGCTGTTCTATCTTCAGGTTCGGCGGGGTCATTCCTGTATGGCTCTAATATGGGGTATTACTCAGGTTGGTCCGATCAGCAGCTGGCCGAACTCCTGATTGGCAATCCGACCAAGAATATCGCTGGCGCCGGGGTGAACAGCCTTCGTCCAGCAATGTATGACCATTTTGTGCAGCGATGGGGCTACGATATCCGGGTGGGTGCTTTTGAAACCTACCGGCGACTGGGCGGCAAGGAGCATACCATGTTTCTCAGTGGACCTGCCGATGCGCACAGGGATAAGACAAAATACTGTAATGGTGTGCAGTCGAAAACCTTCGCCAACCTGTATGAACCTATATGGTCTTCGCCGGGAAAAGTGAACGCTAAAAATTACTACGCCAGTTACGTTTACAATGTAGTAAAGACCTATGGTCCCTATGTAAAATATTGGGAGGTTTGGAACGAACCGGACTATACCAAAAACTGGGCAGCCACCCAAACCTGGGCAAAATCAGACCCCAACCCCTGCGACCTGAGCAACTTTGCCGCACCCATCCAGTCTTATGTGCGCATGCTCAGAATCACCTATGAGATTGTTAAGCATCTGGATAAGGATGGTCTGGTCTGCGTGGGCGGTTTAGGTTATCCTGGTTTTCTGGATGCGATATTGCGCAACACCGATAACCCTAATAAAGGAAGTGTAAGCGCCAATTATCCAAAAAAAGGTGGGCAGTGGTTCGATTGTTTGAGCTACCACGTATATCCGATGTATTATTTAGGAAGCAACCGCAATTCAGACGCAGCAGCTGCAATGATAGTCCGCTATAAGAATGACTTTCAGGCCGTGCTGGATAAGTATTCCTATAACGGCAAAACCAATCCCAAAAAAGCTTTTATCGTCACAGAAACCAATATCCCCCGCAAAGCTATCGGCAACTACGTTGGAGGCAACGAGGTGCAGCGGAATTTTTTAATTAAGGCGGCAGTCGTAGCGCAAAAGGCAGGTATCAGTGGGCTATACGTCTATTGCCCCGCTGAAAGCAAGCCATTGTCCCAGGCTACCGATCCCTACCAAGCGATGGGCTTCTACCAAAACTTGCCATCCAGTCCTTACAACAATACGATAACACCTGGTGGTATAGCGTGGCGCACCGTTAGCAATTTGTTAAAAAATCGGCAATATGACGCGGCCGCAACGGCTCAATTGAAATTGCCCTCCAATGTTGACGGTGGAGTTTTTTACTCTGCGGCTAGTAACGACCATGTCTGTGTATTGTGGGCAAAAACCAGCGGCGCATCAGAAAGCGTATCGGTTCAGTACAGCTTCCCGGCATCGTTAAATATTAAAACACTTACGCAAATCAATTGGGAAAATAAGCAGACCAAGGTAACCAATACGATTCGATTAACAGGATCGCCTGTATTTTTCAAAGGCTAACGCCTCATGCGCTAAAGACGATGTTTGCAATCGCGATGTCAGAATGGCTCATTGTGTTATTTCACCGGATCAGTCGCTATTTTGTAAGTAGGGTCTTCCACTATGTTTGGCTTCAGGAACAAGTGCCAAGGCAACGGTTGGGCCGGCGAGGATTTCGATTTTGTAATCAACTTTCGGCTTAAAGTCGAATAGGCGTAGATAAGGCTTAAAGCATTTAATTCCTAAGTTAGAGGTACGGCTTAAATCCAAACTCGTCTTCATACACAAGATCCCCTCCCTCATTATGCAGACGCACATAATCTACTGCGCCAGCACCATGAAATTGAAAGTTGATCCCCATGATACTGCCAATTGGGTTTTTGATAAGAAAGTGAATAAATCAGCACATCGTATAAGATTAGCCGTACGTTCTTATCTTTTACCTCAAACCGTATTTTGTTCCAATGGGAAAGATCGGTGGTGTGCCTCTTCCGGTTTTCCGTTTTCTGCCATATCCGTGCCTTCAAAGCAGCGAACTACATGTTCAGCTGTTGCTTGACCAACCGTGAACTTTTATGACCGCATCAGCGAACACCCTGGGATTTTCCTGCGGCACGTTGTGTCCGGCATCAACAACAATGTGCTGATGCGGTCCAACAAACATGCTGGCGTGGTCGGAAGTCCCACCCGGCTTCAGTGGGTCGCTGGTACCATCGACCGTCACCGCCGGCACCTTTACTTTGGGCTTTTTCGCCAAATGGTCTTCAAGGGGCTGCAGGGCTGGCTCTCCTTCCTCAAGGCCATGCATGAAGCGGTACCAATGTATTACGACATCCACAAAGTCGGGGTTTTCAAAAGCTGCAGCCGTGCGGGTATAAGTTTCTTTGTCGAATTGCCAGTTAGGTGACCATTCGCTCCATAGCATCCGGCCAATTTCATAGCGGTTTTCTGTTAAGCATTCGCGTCCGCGTTCGGACTGGAAGAGATGCTGATACCAGCAGGTTCGCTCCAGCGACGGGGTCACAGCATGTCTTTGCTGCTCCACATCTATTACATCGTAACCGGCATAGGATACAAGCCCGCTAACTTTTTCCGGCCATAGTACCGACGCTACGCAGGAGGCATTGCCTCCCCAATCAAAACCCCCGAGTATTGGCCGCTCCAGTCCCAAGGCGTCAGAAAGCTTGATAATGTCTGAGCCACGGGCGGCCTGCTGTCCGTTCCGCATTACATCCGCGCTGACAAAGCGGGTCGGGCCGAATCCGCGGGTATACGGAGCGATGACTCTTGCCCCAGCTTGGGTCAGAATAGAAGCGACTTTGCCGAAAGCATGTACATCGTAAGGAAATCCATGCGACAATATAACGGGCCATCCATTGCTTAGACCGTACTCCTCATATGCAATTAGCAGCGCCTCGATTTCAATAATCTTCGTCGGCTGCTCTTTGATAAATTTCAATTGTCTGTTTATCATGATAAGCGCTGTGGAATGATTCAATTAAAAAAGCACTTTTGTGCTAATAGTCAGCATATCTGAAACTGACTCCTCCTCCAGGAAAAATAAGGGGAGTAGGGTAAGAAACTCAATAGTTTTCATCACAGCGATTTCTTCGTGTACACTAAGTAACCACCCATGCATAGTTGGTGTCAGATTGTCAATTTGCCAGTTACACTATACTAAATAACAACTTTCAGCTGTTTAAGTTTCGCTTTAGCCTTGCGGCAGGGATGGTGTTTTGCACAGTGATGAAACATATGAAGCAGCGTATTCTGTTGGCGACATATTGCTCCGACTGTGGATGACCGAGACAGCCTCGAACAACGCGGAGAAATCGAGCTGATCGAGGCCACCGGACGGTTATGCCAAGGGTTGCAGAGCCAGGAGATCAGTGAAAAAATTTACCGCAAGGCCGGAGAGAACAGCCGGGTTTCGCTTATCCATGCCATGCGGAGCATCAACAGCGCGGATTAGTTAACAATAAGTTAATATGAATATCCATTTGCTTACCTAATTTGGCAAGACTCCAACGACCATTGCAGTTCATGAAAATCGCAACTTACAACGTGGAAAACCTATTCGACCGGGCGAAAGCTTTCAATGAGGACACTGAACGGTCCCGGCGGATCGTCGAACAGGAGGCGGAATTGAACGCCCTTTTTCAGCAAGCCGTCTACACGCCTTCCGTTAAACAGCGCATGCTCGAGCTGATGGAGACCCTCGGCATACTGAGGTCGGATAACGGCCCCTACGTGCTGCTCCGCAGGGTCCGGGGGCAGCTGCTCCGGCGGCCGAAGAGCGGTCCGGTTGCCATCGTGGCAGACGGCCGCGGCGACTGGGTTGGCTGGGCCGAGCTGAAAATGGCACATGTGAATGAAACAGCCATCATGAATACCGGGCGGGTGATCAGGGACGTGGACGCGGATATCCTGGCCGTTGTGGAAGCCGAGCACCGGGTGGCACTTAAGCAGTTCAGCGATTACGTGCTCAGCAAAGTGGATGGAGCACCCTATCCGAATGTGATGCTGATCGATGGGAACGACGACCGGGGCATCGATGTGGGCTTGATGACCAAGACCGGATTCAATATCGGCCTGATGCGAAGCCACATCCATGACCTGGATGCAGCGGGCAATCCGGTCTTCAGCCGGGACTGTTCGGAATATGCTGTAGAGACGCCGGGCGGTGAAATCATCTGGGTACTGCCCAACCATTTCAAAAGCAAATTCGGGGGCAACGATGCCGCCTCTCAACGGAAAAGAAAGGCACAGGCGGAACGGACAGCGGAAATATACCACAGGCTTTCCGGCGAAGGCCACACGAATGTCGTAATTCTCGGAGACCTAAACGACACGCCTGGCAGCGCGGCCCTGCATCCCCTCCTGTCGGGCACAGACCTCCGGGATGTGTCCGCCCATCCGGCTTTCGATACCGGCGAGTTCCCCGGCAAGGGAACTTTCGGCCTAGGAAATGACAGCGATAAGATAGACTACCTGCTGCTGTCGCCCCCACTTTTCCGGCGGGTAACCGCCTGCGGGATCTTCAGGAAAGGCGCATGGCCGGGCAGCCGGCCAAAACGCTGGAGCGTTTACCCTGAACTGGAAAGGCAGCTGCATGCTGCCAGCGACCACCATGTGCTCTGGTGTGAGATCACTCCATTGCCGATGCTGTGAATCAACGACATAAGGCTCCGTTCTGAGCTTAAACACGAGTACCTTTTCATTCTGCTCAACTGCAATAGTTCGTATCTTGCTGCCCATGAAAAAATAAAAAGCGAAGGTAGGTCTGGCTCTCTTTATTCCGGTTTTGGGAATCATGCTGAGCGCCACGCTGCTGACTGTTCTTTTGCCCATGAAGGAGTCTGATCCCACGGCGAAGTTGACGGGATTCGGATTTGCGCTGTTGATGCTCGTGAGTACAGCTTTGTGCATCCAGCTTTTCCTGGCGACCTATTATGTCATCTATCACGGTGTGCTGACTATTCACGCCGGCTTGTTATACAAACGAAAGGAAATACCTATTGCTTCTGTCCGCAAATTGAGGAAACCAGAACCTTAATCAGCGCCCCTGCCCCTTCGCTGGACCGGCTGGAGATCTTTTACAACAAATTCGATAGTATCGTTATTTCTCCGAAGGACAAACAGGGGTTTATTGCCGATTTGCTAAAGCTAAATCCGGAAATTGAAGTGGTTTGACCAGTTTTCAATAAAAACAACATAGCGCATTTCGTTACTCGGACTTGGTGGAATCCTTCTGCGATTCTAAATTGCGCGCGATAGCCTTTAAAAGACGGTTGCTCTCTTCCTGGTTTTTTAGGATGGTATCTACTTTCCAATACCATAGTAGTACTCCTCTAATCGCAAAGAATATCAGCGCCGTAAGTGCCAGAACAACGATAAAAAATACAACGTCTCCTTCTAAAGATGATGTTTGTAACAGAATAGCGTTCATGCGGTTGCAATGCAATATTATGTGACAGAATATGGTACCAAAACTACTTGGAGCAAGCTTTGATTTTTTACGGGAAACCGTAAACCCGATTATTTATTTGCAGTAGCTGCCCAGCTCTGATGGTCTTCTGCGTTATTGTTTAAATGATTGGCAAGGTGATTTGAATTTTCAACCCTGTTTTTGCGGTGTTGTTGAAGGTAATAACACCTTGGAGGCTTTTTATACGGTTTCCCGCATTGGTGAGTCCTTTGCCATACTCGATGTCTTCTGGCAGGCCAACACCATTATCGGTATAGTAAACCAGCAATTGGCCATCTTGCCGCGCTAAACGCACAGCAACGTGACTAGCTTGGCTGTGTTTGCGCATGTTGACCATGAGTTCCTGAAGGATGTGTAACAACTCTTGCCTTGCTTCCGGTAATACACCATCCCACAAGTCGGGATCGTTGCCCGCAATGATCACTTTCGTAGAATTGGTAGCGAAAGAGGTAAGCAATTGGGCTAGCCTTTCGTGAAAGTTGTATTGCACGTTTGGCAAGTCTGCCGTTTCGTAGGAAATATCGCGGGATTTTTCATACATATCTTCCAGTTGGTCTAGCATGGCTTCCCGATCGATAATGTCTTGGTTTTCGAGCTTGGCCATAACCCTGTAAATGCCATTGGCCACCACATCATGTATTTTTTTGGACGTGCGAAGTTGGTATGCCTTTATCCTGTTTTGTGATTCCAGCTCTATTCGTTGCCTTCGCTTTTTATACGAATAGATACCTCCCACAGAAAAAATGATAGCGATCAGGAGAATGACGATGGTAATGATGCGTTGCCTGTTGATCTGATAAACTTTCTCGGCGTTTTCTTGCTGTAGCTTTAAATTGTCTGCCTTGTTCTTTTCGACTCCGTAGCGGATCAGTGCAAACTGATTTTTGGCAGCACTGCGGGCAAGTTGTATGCTATCGATAAGTTGTTGGTAGGTATTGAAATAGTGTTTAACGGAGTCGGATGTTTCCAATTGGATGAGTTTTTGAAGGGCGTGAGCAAGGTCGTCGCCACTCCGCAGTGTCCTTGCCACGGCGTACCTTCGATGTGCATAGTACAGTGCGGAATCGGGCTGCTTATTGGTATAATAATCGGCAAGATGGGTGTAGCTGGAGTTTTGCCCCCACAGATCGTTTTCTCGCTGCCGGATATGTAAGGAACGCCAAAGGTCTGGCAGCGCATCGTAACTAGGGTTTGCAGCCCATTGGGTAACCGCGAAATTGGTGAGCGCACGGGCATATGCTCGTGGGTTTTCGGTGTTTTCGTCGATAATTTTTTTGTAGATTTCCAATGCCGCAGCATAGTCTTTCTTTTGTTGGAGGGTCTTGGCTTTATTATTTAGGTATAGCTGGGTGCTCGCCGAATCTGTTGAAAACCGAATAGCGGTTTCATAAAATTCCAAAGCATGCTCATAATCCTTCAATCGTTGCGTTGAGATGCCAAGGCTGTTGAAATTGCTACTCAGGTAATAATGATGATCCGGATTGGCTTCATCTAAATACGCGTTGGCTTGAAACGAGGTCTCCTGGCTACCGAAATAATCGCCCTTATCGGATAAAATAATAGCCATCTGTATCAGGCAATTGGCGGCGTTTAGGCTGTCTTTCGATTCCTGATACTGCTCTCCTGCAAGGTTGAAATAAAAAAACGCACTGTCTGCGTTATTTTTTTCAAGAAACGAGTAGGCTTGATCGCGATAAGTATGGTCAGTAGCTGTGGGCTCTTGCTCAATTTCTGTTGAGCAGGACAGCAGGATGAATGGAATAGATAAGTTTAAGGCCTTCAATTGAATTCAATTTTACCCGAAATTAGTAAAAATTATATCGGGAAAATAACTTTTTGGCAAATCTGCAACGGTGCGTTGCAGTTTAGACCACATTTTAGATGGGCGTTTGCAGATCGATTCGGCCAATCGAAAAGGCCGGTAGGGCCATGACTAACAAAAGTGGAAGTACGGCGCGGGGTATGAGAAACTTCCAGCAGCAAATTTTGCTATGAACTGTTCAAAATCTTAAATTTACAGCCTATGAACGAACAGGCTGAACGCTTTTTCGAAAAAGCAGAAAAATGGAGCGAAGAATTTCTGATGCTACGGGAAATCATCCGTGAAAACAAATCGCTCGAAGAGGATTATAAATGGATGCACCCCTGCTATACCTTCGAGGGAAAGAACGTTGTGCTCATTCACGGGTTTAAGGAATATTGTGCGTTGCTGTTTCATAAAGGTGCTTTGATGAAGGATCCTGCAGGCATTTTAATCCAGCAAACGGAAAACGTGCAGTCAGCAAGGCAAGTCAGATTTACAAATATTGAACAGATTATTATACTGAAACCTACTATCATAGCGTATATCAACGAAGCGGTTGAAATTGAAAAATCGGGTAAGAAAGTGGTAATGAGAAAGGTAACGGACTACCCCATTCCCGAACAATTTCAGCGGGCTTTAACCGAAGATGAAGCGTTGGACAAAGCGTTCCATTCGTTGACACCGGGACGGCAAAAAGGATATTTGTTCTATTTTAATCAAGCCAAGCAATCGAAAACCCGGGAAGCGAGAATTGAAAAATATTATCAGCATATTTTAGACGGGAAAGGAATTGATGACTAATCGGCATCACGGCGCATCAGTGAAACTACGACAGATGTTTTTGAGGTTTTAGGGGCCTTTCTATTCTTTATCTAAAAATGTTCCGAACCGCTCAAAGTGACAGGTATAACCGTTGGGATTTTTAACCAGGTAGTCCTGATGGTATTCCTCTGCGGGCCAAAACTTGGTGTATGGCTCCAATGTAGTAACTACTTTTCCGTCCCATCGGTTCGATTGGTTTACGATGTCTATTACTTCTTCGGCTGTCTGCTTTTCTTCTTCATTTTGGTAGAAAATCGCCGATCGATAGCTCGATCCGATGTCGTTGCCCTGCTGATCAACGGTAGTAGGGTTGTGGATACGGAAAAAATAATCCAGAATTTCCTTGAAATTGGTTTCGGTAGTATCATACGTGATCTCGATTCCTTCGGCGTGGCCGGGATGGTGATCATACGTAGGATTTTCATTTTCTCCACCGATGTAGCCTACTTCGGTATCTAAGACTCCCTTTTGTTTTCTGAATAAATCTTCCATCCCCCAGAAACATCCGCCTGCGATATATGCTTTTTTGCTGTTCGCCATATTCTTATTGTCTATTTGTTTGTTTAACTTAATTTCTTTCTTGGATTGCGCGTCGTTTTGCGTGCCATTCCTCAATCTGCTTGCCATAAATGCAACAGACAAAAGCAAAAGAAAGACAACGCCAATGATCACTTTTGTGTCCATATGTCTATTTCTTGTTGTTATAATTTGAAATTACAACTTATTTAATATTTCACCGATCAGATCAAGTCCACCTTCAAGTTCGGTATTACTTCTTTCCTACTTATTACAAATGTACACCTATGTTCCAATTTGTGCAATAGGGGAAATAGTTACTACCGTTTTGGTCAGTCAATACCGACAGTTGAAACAGTGAGCCGACCAGAAGCTCTTATAATAGCCTGCCACTGGAAAGCCAGAAGGAAAAGAAATCGGATCATGAATCTGGTAGTAAAAACGGATATTGTGGTTCAGTTGTCGCGCTTCTTCAAGCGTCAACTTTCTCTATTATCCCAAAATATTTATCAATTTACTGAACACGTCCTTTGCTTCGGCTATGTTCAGAAAAACCCAACCATGGTACATCTGGTTGTATTCATAGTAGGTAAGCGGAATACGCTTTTCCCGGGCTATTGTTGTTAATTTTCGTGCATCGGGCAACAAGACTTCATGCGTCCCCATAAAGAGATGAATAGGCGCCAAACCCTCGAGTGGGCCATATATGGGGCTTATCCTATAATCGTCTGCGCTGGTTCCTGCTGCATAAGCTGAAATTGCCAACTCCATTCCTTTAACGTCAATGTAGGGGTCATACGTGTCAATTTGCTGGATTTCCGGATGCTGTAACGTGGCGTCTAACAGCGGGGATAATAGGATAATCTGCGACGGTTGCTGAAGCTGCTGTTTCTGCGCATATTGGGCGAGCGATAACGCAATCCCTCCCCCCGCTGAGAACCCGGCGAGAATCACGTTTTCTCCGCCTACGGAATTGACTAAAGCTGCATATTCGGGAACAACCGTATGGAATACATCCAGAAAGTTGTTTGTGGGAGCCAACGGGTAGTCTGGCACTACGATACCCACATCAGTATGCTGTGCAATCTTGTTGAGTAAGGTCCAATCGTATTTGGTGATGTTAAAAACGAACCCGCCGCCATGGATAAAAAACAGATAACGTTTAGGGGTGCTACCCTTTTTTTTGAGCTCCCAGACGGTCCGGCCGGTGGCCGACACACGGTACGTGACCTCACATTGCTTCTTCACATGAGCCGGTATGGGAGCGGCCTGGTGCGCCCTGCTGAAATCACCCAATTTAAATTGCTTCTGAATCTTTGTTTTTATACCGGCCAACCGAATGACCAATCGATAGATTTTGCTTTTGAAACTTGGGGTTCTCATATGGTAATAGTTTTCGCTTTGCTCAGATCGACGGTCTTCACCATACTGAGCCGACAGCGTGTATGAATAAAAAATTAGCGTTGACATGACCAAAAGAGAATAAATCCTATCCATTTTTATATCGTTTCGGAAAGGCAAATGTAGTGGTGAAAATAAGGCGGTTTTTTAGCAAATGCTAAATAAGCGAATGCTCATACTTGAGCACGCATACGGCTAAGTGTGACGTGCGACATGCCCAAGTATGAAGCGATCGAGCCGAGGGATGCCCGTTGCAGGATGAACGGGTGGCGCGAAAGCAGCTTCTGATAGCGTTCCAGTGCACTATCGAACTGGAGTGACAGGGTCCGCTCTTCTAAGGCGAGATAGTGCTTTTCCATCATGACGCGATACAGTTTAAGTAGGTGGGGATTTGCGTTGCAGCTGTCTATGAATGCTTCATAGTCAATTTTCAGAAGCATTGAATCTTCCAATATCTCTACGTTTTCATCACTGTTTCCTTTTGTAAACAACGCGTAAGTGGATGTTATGATATCATTTTCGCGGGCAAACAGGGTCGTGATTTGCCTGTCATCGATGACAGCATAAATCCGAGCAAATCCTTTTTGAATGATATAAAAATGATCGCAGCGCTGCCCCTTCCTTATCAGCATCGAACCTTTTGCAGCGGAGGTGATGACCACGAGCTTGTTGAGGTGGCCGATAGCTTCTTGAGGCAAATTCGCTATATCCAATATGTTTTCTAATGCAGAAATCAACGTTAAAATTGCATGAAACAGCTAAAATACATGACGAATATAACAAATTCAGGTTTAACTCGCATAGGTATGGTGTGTTGAATTTCAGCTCCGTTATGCAAGAGGTCACCGGGAAAGTGTAGTGTTTCCATTTTCGGGTTACAACGTAAGAAGGCATTATTCGATATGGCATTCGGGCGAACATATTTTACACCCATTTGCTGTCGGGTACATTCTTACGGCCGTTACGACCGCTACAATACAGGAATAGAACTCGCCGAGGTACTTCCGGTTGTCAGGCTCCGGAAGAGATGTACAATCTTCGTGATGAACATCACGGTCTGCATCGACCGCGGAATTTACATAATACTTTCGTTTTGCGTAGCTCATGATGGATATGATGATCCAAAGGTAACTGCTGGTGTAGCGGTTCCCTTACGGGAAACCGTAAAATGGAAAATGGGTTAGATAATACCGATATCCTTGCAATAAGCGATGAGCTGCTCGTTTTTGGAAAAAGCCAACACTTCTCTGATGAGGTTGAGGCGCTTCTCCACGCTACTCAGCCCGGAGGGCTTAATGTTTTTCTGCTGCAAGTGGTACGGGATGTCCTTTTGTAGCACGCCCTGTGAGAGCAGCGATATGACCGCAATATCAAATGGGGTAAACTCATATGAGTTCTTGGCTCTGATGGCTTGCTGCAGATCAGGCGAGACATAGGTCTGATGCCGGAAAACGGTATGAATAGCCTGCTTCAAGTTTTGGGCATCGCGCCGTGCTTTGCGTACGTAGCCATCAATGGAAAGCGTTTTGAAGAGGTCGTCAATAACAGCTGACCTGCCCTCGGCAGAGAAAACGATCACGTTGAGACCGGGTTGCACTTCCCTGACGGCCCGGATGAGCTCAATTCCGCTGGAAAGTTTTTGTTCGTTGTAATCATCTTCAAAGTACAAATCGGTAATCAGTAGCTCATAGGGTTCGCCACTCCGAAAGGCATTCTGGACCCAAGCTAGTGCATGATCACAATAATAGACGTATTTATGCTCTGCAATTCCAAGCTCTTCCAGTGTCTTCTGCACCGAAATATTAGTTGTCTCGTGGTCCTCGGCAATCAATACTTTCTTGAACATCCGTCTAAAGTTATTTCAATCTTTTCTATCCCAGAGTCAAAGGTAATGCAGCCATGAAGATTTTTTATACGGTTTCCCGTATTGATGAGGGCACGCTATGGTGCATGTAGCGTTCATTGCCCGTTGCTAGCAATCAAACATCAAAACTCCTCGTATTCGTATCGTGTAAAATTAGTTTCCATACAATCCAAGTGGGGCGCGGCATGAATTTCCTCCAAAATTTGATGCTCGTCATATTTGCGCTGCAATACCTTGCATTCGGATTGACCAGAGCCCGTTGACAGGATGCAGGCAACTTGATTGCCCAACGCATCGTAAATCCATTTGCGACGGATGACCAACCCATGCGAGTACCTGAGCTCTTCTACAGGAGACATTTGTTGTGCAAGGTACTTGTACTCCACACGTTCAATCAGCTGGTCATTTGAATCAAAAGTGGCTAGTTCAATATGCCGGCCTCGACTGTCGTACCTGTAAGTGATGTAATTCATAAGCGACTGCCCTGGATATTTAAGTTCTTGACGGATTATTCTATTTTGGTTATCGTATACGAAACGCTGTTCAGAAACAACCCCTAATTGGTGTTCGGTAATGATAATACTGGTTACATTATCCCCATCGTATTCATTTGCCGTAGTCGACGCCAACGTCCCGTCTGCATGATAATGCTCGGTTCGTAACGTTTTCTGCTGAATGCGGGCGGCATGTCGCTACCAAGTGCATCATACGTGTATTCGGTTAGCCCATATGGTTCCGGGGCTTCACGGCTGTAGTGTTCCCACTTCTTAACAACGCGATAGTTGATCTGCATCGGGGCGTTATCATCTTTCCCGCAACCGGTACTAAGGACGAAGACGATACACGCAAAAGTGATTGTTCTTTTCATTATTGGTTAATGACGCGACCAAGATACGCAATTATCGTAATATTGATGGAGCATGTGAAAGGCTTCCACACTAAGAAAGGACAAATTGCCTTCATGGCCGGTTAAAACAATTCAATTTTGCAGCTGTTAAGCAAGCATTTGATCGGATGAAACTCGTTCAAGTATTTGTTCCGTTGGTAGACAACGATGGTAATCGTTTCCCGGAAGAAAAATTTAAAGATCTCCAGTCAGCGCTCACCGAAAAATTCGGGGGTATTACCGTGTACAGACAGATGTCCATAGAGGGACTGTGGAAAGAAACAAATAAAAGGACGGATAAAGATATGTTAGCGATTTTCGAAGTCTTGGCCGATGTCGTGGATACGGACTATTGGGAACAGTTGAAAGCAAGGCTTGCAACCAAGTTCCGGCAAAAGGACTTGCTGATCCGGTATTGGGAAGTAACTACCATTTGAAAGTTCTGGTTTCCGCGATTACGAAACCGCTCATTGGATCTGGTTATTACCCACAAATGACTCACATCCTGCCCAGCTACCCGTACCGCCGACCCGAAAATTTATAGCGGCAATTTGGATTTCCGCTGACTTGGGATAGCTAACTAGTCGGCACCCTGATCCGTCAATAGCTTGATTTCGTAATCGCCAAGCGTGATGAGCCGCTCTTTATACAGTCCGCCGATGGCTATCAGAACCTAGGACTCCATCTCAGGAGAAGCGAAATCAAGAAGGGACACGGCTGTAACCCTTTTTTAAATTTCTTTAGCCAGTCTAATACCAGCGAATTGCCACCGTTGATCTGTTTGGAAAAAGTTTCGATACGTCTTGCGGC
Organism: Parapedobacter deserti; assembly: GCF_042646065.1. Lineage (NCBI taxonomy): Bacteria > Pseudomonadati > Bacteroidota > Sphingobacteriia > Sphingobacteriales > Sphingobacteriaceae > Parapedobacter > Parapedobacter deserti. The sequence goes on along the minus strand of NZ_JBHRTA010000038.1, from coordinate 1,173,412 downwards.
TATGTCCCTTAGGAGTAGCTACTGAGGCACCGCGCAAAACCATCTGGTTGACCATAAACTTCCCATTGTATTCGCCGATAGCCCCGGGAGCTTTTTTAAATCCTGGATATGGAAGATATGCGCTTTCCGTCCACTCCCAGCGGTGCCCCCACTTGATTTGTTCCGAAGCGACCTCCCATTCGGCCTCCGTGGGAAGTCGCTCGCCCTTCCATGCCGCAAATGCAGCCGCCTCATAATAGTTGACATGGCAGACAGGCTCCTTGAGGATAATTTCCTGCAAGCCATTTAGCCCATACTGCATCCACTGTCCATCCACGAATTGCCAATACAATGGTGCCTTGGCACTGTTTCTATTTACCCAATCCCATCCGGCCGCATGCCAAAGCCTAAAATCGTGATATCCCCCGTCTTTAATAAATTCCATAAAGTCAGCATTGCTCACAGGGTATGGGGCGATTTCGAAGGCATCCAGATAAACCTGATGCCTTCCCAACTCGTTGTCAAAACAAAAGTTGTCTGATTCAAACCCAATCCAATGTATTCCTGCTGAAAAGCGCAATTTCTTTCCTTCTGACACCTCAATTTCGTCAAAAACCGGTTTATGGCTATACGCGGGAAACAATGGGTTATGCCCGAGTATATATTTGATGTCCATATACAAGAGTTCCTGGTGTTGTTGTTCATGATTGATTCCTAATTCTAAAATATCCAACAGGGCATTGTCTGCACTTGTATCCCCAAACAGTTGCTTAATGTGACTATCGATATACTGTCGATACTGATAGACCTCAGATACCGAGGGGCGGCTAAGATTCCCTCTATCAGTTCTGATAATACGAGACCCAACAGTTTCATAATAACTATTGAATACATAATCGAATTTTGCATCATACGGTTTATACCCGGGGAAGAAGGGCGCTAGCACGAATGTTTCGAAAAACCAGGTTGTATGCCCCAAATGCCACTTAGGAGGACTTACATCTTCAATGGGTTGCACCACATAATCTTCAATTTGCAATGGGGAACAAATGGACTCAGTCCACTTTCGGACAAGTTTATATTTTTCCAATAAACCATATGTGCGATTTTTATCAATTAGCGTTGACTTCATAGGGTGCCTTCAATTAGTTGCTCCTATCACTTTATTTTCCAAATGGCATCCACAAACCATTCTTGTGAATCCATGACCATCCCAACGGTCTCGAATCCTGTATTTTTTGCCAGGCTGCGGATTTCGTTTAAATTATACTTTTGTGAAATTTCCATAGCAATGACCTCATCCTTCTCAAACTGTATGGTCTGTTTGCCGATATTGACGTGCTGACTCCTTAAGCTTACTAAAAAGCTCCTGCAGGAACCACTTACGGGATCATACATTGGATAGTGTTCATACTGGTCCAAAACAAAGTTGGCCAAAAGTTCGCGATTGATACGTTTTAATAGATTCAAATTGAACATGGAAGTAACTCCAGATTTGTCATTATAGGCACTAAGGACTGTTTTCGGGTTTTTCTTTAAATCAAACCCAATTAACACCAAATCTCCAGGGGAAAGTAGCGTCCGTAATTGCCTGCAGAAGTTTATACTTTCATCCACTTCCATATTTCCGATATTCGCCCCTAGAAAGAGTATAACCTTTCGTCGATTGGAGGAGGCACATGCCTCGGTCAACATTTCCATGTACTCGCCCTCAAAACCTTGCACTTGCAAACGAGGTAGTTCCGTCTGCAATGAATTGCGTAAAAACCCAAGGATAGAATTTGAAATATCAATGGGCATATAAGTGAATTCTGCATTAGCACGAGACAGGTAATGAAGAAGATGTTTCGATTTAAAGCCATCGCCAGCCCCCAGTTCAATTAGGTCAAAAGGAGCCACATCCGGCGTAATACACTTGGCCAGTTCGGCAGTTTTGTTTTTGAAAATATCCAATTCGCAGCCTGTCAGGTAATATTCTGGCGTATCCATTATTTTCCTGAACAACGCGGTTCCCTCTTCATCATAGAAATATTTAGGGTATAATTTCTTAGGGGAAGAGAGCAACCCATTCAGCACATCTTCCTCAAATTTTTTTGACGCATCCTTCTTCGAACCTGTAATATGTCTATTGATACTATGTATATCCACAATAACCAATTTATGTTTTTCTTATTTGTTGACCTCTTTCACATTGGCTCCGCTTTCGGTCATTGCCGCCATTACCATGGTGTTTCTAATGTTGTTATTTCCTCATTAAAATTTTTATAGGCGTCCTACAGTAAATAAGTTACATCGCTCGGCAACATAAGGTTTTGTCAATCTCGAATCTTACAGTAGTCTAGATTCAACTACAACATTTCCCGTAATCATTTTTTCTATTGGGCACTTTGATCCCATTTCCAGTAATTTTTCCCGCTGTTCATTATCAAGATCGCCAAACAACTGAATTTCCTTTTCGAAAGTGATTTGATGGGTGGCTATGTTTCTCTTGAATCCAACTTTGATTTCCACTTTATCCAAGCTCCATCCCTTTCTGTCAGCATACATCCTAATGGTCATTGTGGAACAAGCTGCCAATGATGACTCAAGCAATTCTGTAGGCGTAAATCCTAAATCTTGTCCTCCCACTTCAATGGGTTCGTCCGCTATAACGATATGGTTTCTTGCTTGTAATTCTGTCTTATACGTTTGTTTTCCGATGGTAGCAATAATTGTTCTCATTTTGTGTACTAGTATTTTTGTTGCTGTTTAGCCCTGAGCCGGCAGAACCACAATAAAAATCGATGGGACGCTTTAGGTCGGCTACTTTTAAGTGCACATGCCCTATTCCTGTTTTAGCGGGGAGTACATCATCGCTTTGCATAATAATTCGTTAGGTGGATAGCGCCTTTTCAGCTAAATACTGATGGATTTGGCTAATTGCCATTGAACCTTCACCAACTGCGGAAGCAACTCTTTTTACAGAACCTTTCCTTACATCGCCTACAGCGAAAAATCCGGGTATGCTCGCCTCTAAAGATTGTGGTTTTCTTTCTTCGTAGATGGAACATTTGGTCATTGCTGCTTCTATAACATCGGCGCCTGTATAAATGAATCCCTTATCATCCATTGATATAAGTTCATTTAACCACTCTGTACAGGGCTTTGCACCTATAAAGGTGAATAAATTGGATATTTTTATGGTTTGGGTTTTCCCATTCGTATCCAGGACTAAAGATTGCAAGTGATGTGCTCCATTAAGTTGAACAACATTACTGTTCTTGTGCACAATAATATTGGGCGTTGTATATATTCTTTGAACCAGGTAATCGCTCATTTTAGAACCTAAATCATCACCACGAACAATCACGTGAACTTCGTGGGCGTGATCTGCTAGAAATAAAGCAGCCTGACCAGCTGAATTTCCGCCGCCAACTACACCGACCAACTCGTTTTTACAAGCAGCGGCATTCATGCCGGTGGCTGAGTAAAAAACCCCACTACCTTCAAATTTTTCAATGTTTTCTACAAGCAGACGTCTGTAGTTAGCACCAGTCGCTGCTATTATGGATTTCGCTTTTATGTTTTTACCGTTCGATGCACACAACGTAAAGTAGTCTCCGTTATATTCTACTGTTTCTGCCTTTTGGGGAATGGAAATATTACACCCGAACTTCTGTGCTTGGATATACGCTTTGTTGGCAAGGTCATTTCCAGAAATACCTGTTGGGAAACCCAGGTAATTCTCAATTTTTGAACTCTTCCCGGCTTGACCTCCCGGAGCATTACCATCTATGGTAACTACGCTTAGTCCTTCGGAAGCCGCATAAACGCTTGCCGCTAGTCCAGATGGACCAGCGCCGACAACCAGTAGGTCATAAATTTCATCCTTAAACTCGATTAACACACCTGTTAGTTTGGCAAGTTCGGCAATCGTTGGTTTTTTGTGGACCTCACCCGACATATTTAAAAGGATGGGTAAATCTTCATTTGAAAGGTTGAAACTTTCCAGTAATTCTTGTGCTTCTTTTGACACATCAATATTGAGAAACGAGTGCCAGATGTGGTTTTTCTCCATAAAATCGCGCAAATCATAAGTCGCCTTAGATTTTTCAGAACCAATGACTTTTATTCCACCACTAAATTCCCTTAACATGATCTCCTGTCGCTGAAGAAATGCACTCAAAAGGACATCACTTATACCGCTGTGCTTTGATATAATATCCTTGAGGACATCAGGCTTTATGCGAAGGACCGTAGTTCCCCCTGAAGCATATGCGCTAAACGGTATACTTCTGTTGGATAACATACTGTTATCACCGGTAAATTCGTTAATACCATGGGTTGCCAAAATATGATCATGAATTGAGTCTTTCACGCATATTTTTCCGTCTAAGACAACGTAAAAGTCATACGAGTTATCCCCAACTTCGAAAACTGCGGTTTCATGTTCATAGGTTATTACGGTACCGAATTCTTTAAGGGTACTTATTTGTTTTTGGGTCAAAACCGGAAATCGTGGATCAGTCATTGTGTGTAGTTATTTAACTATTGAGGGGACGCTAATGTCTCTCATTAGGCTTATTTTAATACGTCCTTAATATCCGCTGATTTTTTAAACATAGATGCCGCAAACGGACACAAAGGAATAATCTTAATGCTTTTCGCTCTGGCCATTTCCACGATTTTGTAGAGCATCTGCTTGCCTAAACCTCTACCGTTATACGCTTGCTCAACCTCTGTATGGTCTATGATGATCAATTCTGGCCCTGCGATGGAATAGGTCATCATTCCTGCGCGCTTATCATTCGCTCTGGCCATTGCAAAGCCTTTGGCGCCGTCTTCTTTTAGTAATACTTCCATAATTGCTTGTTTCTAAATTAGTTTATTTTTCAAGCGTTGGACGATCGGTATCGGGATACTAACAGCTGTAATCCAAGCATTATAACGCCGCTTGCTTCACCACTGGCCCGAAGACGAAGTAGACCTTGAAAGCCTGTGGGTTTTTAGATGTCTTTTCCATTGCTCTTTGACAAATTTATAGGACAAAGCTATTTCAATTGGAGAGAAAAAACGATGATAAATGACGACAAGAAACGTAGACAAAAGTCTACTGGAAAATCAATAAGTAAAAATTGACTTAAGAGCCAATAGTGGAAGTTAACGAGAAGTACTTCACGATCTTCGTGGTAATTACCGGAACCTGTTCGGCGTTTTATCCGTACCGCCGAGCAGAAAATTTATAGCGGCAATTGGGATTTCCGCTGGCTTGGGATAGCTAACTAGTCGGCACGCTGATCCGTCAATAGCTTGATTTCGTGATCGCCAAGCGTGATGAGCCGCTCTTTATACAGTCCGCCAATGGCTTTTTTGAATGCGCTTTTGCTGATCTGAAAACGCGCTTGAATTTCTTCGGGCGTACTTTTGTCTCCCAAGCTTATCGTTCCACCTGCCTCTTTCAAGGCGCGCATAATCACGTCTTTAGTATCAAGCACATGCCCAAAACCCTGGGGACGAAGACTGAGATCTATCTTGCCCTCCACCCGTATACCTTTGACCCAGCCTTTTCGAATGTCGCCAATGGCGATATCGGTGAATAATTCATTGCGATACAATAGCCCGATATGGCGATTGTTGATAATCGCATTAAAACCAAGGTCTGTCTTTTCGCTGATGAGCAGCTCTACTTCATCCCCTGCTTCAAAATCGAAGTTGTCTTCTTCGATGAACTTATGTAACCGCGACGATGCCAACATTCGCTTATGCTCCCTGTCCAGATAGAGATAAACGACATGCTTTTCGCCAGGGCGCATTGGTTTACGCTGTTCTTTGACAGGTACATAGACGTCTTTACTGATGCCAAGATCCAAAAAAGCGCCGTCTTCACCGGCGTCAACAACCGTCAAAAACGCAAAATCACCAACCTCCGCAAACGCTTGCTTAGTAGTCGCCAGCAACTGCCCTGCTTTGTTCAGAAACACAAAAGCACTGATCGTGTCGTTTACTTCGGTCTGCGGAGGTACCTCAGCCGATGGGAGCAAGATTTCATCTACACCATCGGACAGACTTAAACCGTCGCTGTTTTTTCCCGCTACCCTAAGTATGTTGTATCTTCCGATCTCTGCCATGTTATCAATATTGAGCTACGCGCTTTTTGATCTTACTAAGGAGCAAAGCTACACAATCCTAATCATAATCGGCGATGCAGAAAACAGCAACCGGCAGCCTCAAACGCCGCACTGGCGAGCGAAGGCGACAGGTTAAAAAAAAATAAGTAACTTGCGCAGACATAGGGTGATAATACACCAACTAACCAATAACGGCGATACGCAAGAGAAATTAAAGACGTGGATCATGATGACCAAAAAAACCTTTTTTGCCCAGTTGCTGCTAATTGCACTTGTGCCATATGGCCATACCCAAGAAGTAAAATGGAATGGGCCGTCCGTTGATTTCAGCCATGGAAAGCTTATGGTTGATGGGTCAAACCGGCATCTTATGTTCGAAGATGGGACGCCGTTTCTTTACTTCGGTGATACGGCATGGGAACTGTTTCACCGGCTGGACAAAGCGCATACGGAGACCTACCTGGAAAACCGAAGAGAGAAGGGGTTTACTGTGATTCAAGCCGTTGTGCTGGCTGAACTGGACGGATTGAACACGCCCACCCCAGCAGGGCTTACGCCCCTGAAAGACAATAATCCCACGCTGCCCAATGAGCCTTACTTTGAACATGTGGACTGGGTGGTGCAAAAGGCACAGGAAAAAGGGTTGTTTATCGGCATGTTGCCGACCTGGGGCGATAAAGTGGATAAACAGTGGGGTGTGGATCCTGAAATCTTCGACAAGAAAAATGCCTTTGCTTACGGGGAATACCTCGGTGAGCGCTACAGAACATCTCCAAACGTCATTTGGATAATCGGTGGCGACCGATCCGGCGGCGGGAAAAACTACGAAATCTGGGACGCCATGGCACGGGGCATCAAGTCTGTAGACAACGTACATTTGATGACCTTCCATCCCCTTGGTGAAAGAAGTTCGGCTGAATGGTTTCACGGGACCGATTGGCTGGATTTCAATATGGTACAAACGGGGCATGCCCAACGCTCTTTTGCCATCTATAAACGATTGTTTTTACCGGATTATCACCGCACGCCCACAAAGCCTATCATGGACGGTGAACCCCGGTACGAGAATCATCCGGTTAATTGGGCGCCCGATGTCTTTGGTTGGTTTGATGATGCCGACGTGAGGCAGACGCTGTACTGGTCGATATTGTCGGGCGGTTTTGGCTATACTTATGGGTGCCATTCGATCTGGCAGATGCGGGACGAAACAAAGGACCCTGTAGGACTGGCAAGGAGCACCTGGTATGAGGATCTGGATTTGCCGGGTGCATGGGACATCATCCATGCCCGTAATTTGCTGTCGTCGCGGCCGGCCAGCGAACTGCAACCTTTTCCGGAGTTTATAAAGAACACTTATGTGCCGGAAACGGATTGGATCGTGGCGGCGCAGGGCAAGGACTATGTGCTGGTATATATACCGACCGGCTGGGCTGCCGAGCTCGACCTTTCCCTATGCGGCGCTAACGAACTAGACGCCTATTGGTATGATCCGAGAACGGGCGACCGGCAACAGGCAGGACGATTCGTTGGCAAGGGCATAACCAAATTTTCCCCGCCCACGCGCGGGCGGGGCAATGATTGGATCTTGGAACTGGAAAAATCCCCTCATTTCTGATTCCCGCCCTTTCAATAAGGCTTAATATTATCGTAACATCTGCATGCTATTTTTGCGGGGCGCAAACAAACTTTTTTAAGCATGACCATAGACACGACTGACTTGCCCGACGACCAAACGCTTCTGGCCCTGCTTGCGAAAGGGGAACCGCAAGCCTTAGAGGCGTTGATGCAGCGCCACGAAGCGCGCGTTTATCGGTTTGTGCAGCGGCTGCTGAAGTCGACAGAATTGGCTGAAGAGATTACCCAGGATCTATTCATCAAACTATGGGAATCAAGGCATGAACTGACTACCATCGAATCTCTTCCAGCATGGATCTTTAGGATTTGCCGCAATAGAGCGCTGAACGCGCTGAAAGAAAAAGCCGCCCGGAATCTTCGTGAAACTCACTACGCGGAAACCGCGCCAGCTGATGTAGATGGGGAACAAGAAGCTATTTATCACGACCTGCACAACGTTATCGCTGGATTCGTAGACGCTCTCCCTCCGAAACGCAAAGAGATCTTTCGCTTAAAAGCTGAACAAGGACTCTCTACCGAAGAAATCAGCAAACACCTGAACATCTCACCGCATACGGTAAAAAACCAATTGAGTCAGTCCTACAGTACGCTTCGCCGCATGATACGCAAAACGGCATACCTGATTACCATTGGTGCAGTTTTGCTAATAATTTGGTAACATAACTTTAATCCGGACCGATAAGACGTACCCCACCTCGGCGTTGTCATCTACATGATGAACAAACAACGCTTGGACGAACTTTACAATCGCTATATCACCGACCGCCTGTCCGAGGCTGAGCTGACTGACTTCTATCGGATGCTGGATGACCCTGCCAATGAACGTGAGCTGCACCGACTTTTTGAACAGTGGTGGGAAACGGCAGCAGATGGGCAGACCGCCTCAACTGACGCGGAAGGCCAACGCCGCATCCAACAGGTGATGAATCGCGTAAAGCCTGTCCGACCTTCTTTCCGGCTGCGCCGGCTGTGGTTTGGTGCGGCGGCAGCGTGCGCGGTATGTCTGGCCATACTACCGCTATTGTGGAAAACCGCCGACACCACACCCGCCGAAGCCCAAGTGAATACCCACGAAATCACCACGGCGCTCGGCCAACGGAAGACTGTTCACTTGCCAGACCGTTCGGTAATACACCTCAATGCGGGCAGCAGACTGCAGTATACCGATGATTACAGCGTTGGCTCACGTGACGTGAAGATCGATGGGGAAGCGTTCTTCGAGGTGGTTCCAGACACCGCTCGACCATTCACGGTGCGCCACGGGCAACTTTGCATAACGGTGCTGGGCACCGCTTTCAACGTGAATGCCGTCGCTGAAGCGTCCATAACCGTATCGGTATCTTCCGGACTGGTCGAAGTAAGGGACGACGCTGGTTCGCCAAGCACCCATGATGGGGTCAATACGAGGCTGGCGCCCGGCCAACAGCTCGCCTATGACAAAACGACTCGGCGCGCCACGGTTTCGCAGATCCAAGACATCAAGGTGCTCACGGCCTGGAAAAATGGCGTGCTCGCTATGCAGGACCTCCCCTTTGCCGACGTAGCCGACCTGTTGCAACGGTGGTATGGTGTTGATATCATTTTTAACGAAGCCATACTGAAAACATGCCGATTCACCGGCGAGTTCGACAACCTGCCCATCAATAAAGTATTGGATTTATTGGCTAAAAGCTCCGGATTTACCTACAGGATAACAGAAAAGACCATTTACATTGACGGAGGCAATTGTTATTAAGATGTTGAAACAAGAGAAAGGAATAAATATGGACGTACACTGATGGCGACCAGCGAGACAACAGTTCAGGCAGAGTGCCAGAACGCGTAGTAGAATATAGTTAATCAACAAAGACATTAATCACGTAATGATAATGAGATCGAAAATACCCATTCTTTTATTAACAGTCATGAGAAGCAGTTCAGTGTTTATTGCATGGATCGTGTTTGGCTTGACCATGACCCATGCACGCACATCTGATGCACAAGGCCTTGAAAAAGCAAGCGTGCACCTGGAAGTCAACGCCAAATCACTCAAGCATGTGTTGCAGGAAATCGAACGGCAGACTGCTTACCGCTTTGTATACCGCAACGGTTCCATCCCGGAAGACCAGCAGATTACCCTTCATATGCGGTCAAACTTAGTCGCAGTGCTGAATAAGGTATCCACCATCACGAATACCCAATATGAATCGGTGGGCAAGAACATTGTGGTTACCTACGCTGCACCCCAACAGCCAGTACGGGTCAGCGGCCAAATTACAGATACCGATGGTGGACCGCTTGGCGGCGCAAGCGTCCGTGTCGTCGAATTGAACCGCAGTGTCAGTGCAGACAACGAAGGGCGGTATACACTCAACCTCACGCCGGGAACATACACCTTTGAAGTAACCTACGTGTCGTATGTCACCCAGCAACGCCGGTCAGTCTCTGTCGAAGCCGGTAGACCCTTGACGCTCGACTTCGCGCTGGAAACCAGCCTCGGTGAGCTGAGTGAGGTAGTTGTGGTCGGCTATGGTCAGAATATCCGGAAAAACTTAACGACCGCTGTGGGAAGCTTGAATCCGTCTGATGTACCGCAGCGCAACGTCTCCAGCGCAAACCAGCTGCTGCAGGGACAGATTGCAGGTGTGAACCTGACCATGACCAATGGCACACCGGGCGGCCGTTCGAGGGTAAGCATACGCGGCATCAGCTCCATCAATGGAGATAATGAGCCCCTTTACGTAATCGATGGCATCCCCCTTTCCAAAGAAACGGCGAGCTATAATTTTTCGGGTGAATACCGCCAAGACCCGCTCTCCCTGATCAATCCGAATGATATCGAATCGATAGATGTTCTTAAAGACGCGGCAGCTACCGCCATCTACGGTAGCCGGGGCACCAACGGCGTCGTCTTGATCACAACGAAAAGGGGCAAAAGCGGAACCCCTCAAATCAGCTTCAACCAAACCACAGGTATCGGCGTGATGCCTAAAAAGCTGAACTTGCTCAGCCCGCAGGAATACATCGATATGCAGACCGAGGCTGTCAATACCTTCAATGCCGACATGGGCTATACACCTGGTTCTACGGGCTACATCAACATCAACTCCGTTCTCGGCTCGGTGCCGAGCGATCCATATGATGTTAACTGGCAAGACATCATCATCCGCAACCAAGCGTTGTCTACGCAGACAGACCTGTCATTTAGCGGGGGTAATGAGCATGTGACGTATTTTACGTCCGGGGGGTATCAGCTTCAGGAAGGCATGATCGAAAAAAGCTCCTTGAAACGGTATTCCTTCCGCAACAACATTGATTATAAACCCTACGATTTCCTGAACGTCGGCGTCAACCTTAACGGCAACTACACGCTCAGCACGTCTATTCCCAACGGCGACCAGGGAACGGCACTCTTCCAACGCTCGCTGGAACAACGACCCTATGACCGGCCTTTCCTCGAAAATGGCTCGTATGCCGTGGGAGGGCTGGACATCCTTCGCCACAACGCCATGATCATCCTGGACAAGGATCACACACAAGACAAGAACTTCCAGGGCTTGATCAATGCCTATGCTAACATCAGCTTTCTGAAGAACTTTTCCTTTCAGACCAGCTACAATACCGAAATCCGGCTCGGCAACGGCCACCGCGTACAGCAAATCGGCCACCCCTATAATGGCAGCAAGGGCTGGATAAACGACGTTCGGAACTATCGGTACTCAGGCACGTTTGACAACACCCTTACCTATCGCAACGAGTGGGATAACGGGTTCAACCTGGAGGCAATGGCCACTTACTCCTTTTTCAGGGATACGTACAACTTTAACCAAGCTACGGGCACGGAGCTACCGTCTGACGATTTCCAGCACATCTCGGCTGCCACGATCCGCACAGGCACCGAAGACGGCTCCCAGTATGCGATGGAGTCTTACATCGGGCGGCTCATCCTGGGCTATAAGAACCGATACCTGCTATCGGCTTCCGCCCGTTATGACGGCTCCTCGAAGTTCTCCAGAGACAACCGCTATGCGACATTCCCGGCTGCTAGTTTTGGCTGGGTGTTTTCCGAAGAGCAGTTTCTCGAAGATGCCAGTTGGCTCAGCTTTGGCAAGCTTCGTCTCAGCTGGGGAAAAACGGGCAACCAAGACGGAATCGGCTATTACGACTATTTTCCCCTGGCCACCGGTGGCTACAATTACAACGAGCTGACGGGCTTGAGCATCACCAGCATCGGAAACTACGATCTGAAGTGGGAAACGTCTGAACAGACCAATATCGGCGTGGATTTGACGTTTCTAAACGGACGGTTTGGCCTGACATATGATTACTTCATAAAAACATCTGATGATCTGCTTTATAACGTGCCCGTATTGGCCACCAGCGGCTTCACCTCACGAACATCCAACATCGGTTCAATGGAAAACCGGGGGCATGAGCTCACCATCAACAGCACCAACATCAACCGGAACGGTTTCCAGTGGACAACCAACTTCAACATCGCTTTCATCCGCAACAAAGTGACCAGCCTCATCGGTGACGCCCCTATACTGATTGGTGGTTGGAACGCCATCATCGTAGGCCAACCACTGGGTACCATCTACAGCTACAAGCAGCGCGGCATCTATCAGTCACTCGATGAGATTCCGCAACCCCTTATTAACCAAGGTGTCCGTCCCGGCGACATCTGGTTTGACGACGTTGATGGCAACGGCATCATCAACTCAGCAGACCAACAGATCGTTGGAAGTGCTGAACCTAAATTCAGTGGCGGTATGACCAACACCATCAACATCAAGAATTTCGACTTCTCGTTATTCACCACCTACTCGGTAGGCAACGACATCGCCGCCGCATGGAGGACCGGGCTCGATCACCTCGGAGGGCGAGACTATGGGGCGCTGGCCGAGAGTTACTATAAGCGGTGGACCGGGCCCAATACGAGCAATACCGTGCCACGCGCTACAAAAAGCGGCTTCAACATCCGCAACAGCAGCTATTATGTGGAAGACGGCTCCTACTTCCGCGTCAAGTCACTCACGGTTGGCTACCGCTTGCCACAGCTGCTGACCCGCCGTATTGGTATGGAATCAGTACGCTTTTTCGCCACGGGCGTAAACCTGCTCACGTTCACAAACTACAGCGGCTACGATCCGGAAGCATCAATGAATATTGACGCCCGGAGCTTCGGCGTGGACAATCTCGTTACGCCGCAGCCAAGAAGCTACCTCATGGGATTGACCGTTAATTTTTAAATTTAGTCGACATGCAGAACAAGAAATCAACTATCAAAACAATACTAATGGCAGTCTTGGTCATTATTACATCAAGCTGTGCCAAAGAACTTGATCTGGTGCCCGAAAGCGGTGTATCGCCCGACCAGATCAACGCAGGGAACATCAATTTCTTCCTGAACGGCCTATACCGCCGGTCGATGCCCGAGCGCGACAACTACGTTCTTCAGGACGTCCGGGGCGGAAACTACACGTGGACGGCACTTTCCGGCAGCAACAGCGCCTATGGTGTACTGATAACCGGTGACAATGTAGACGACCGGCTGAGTTTTTCGGCCAGCCTATGGACGCATGCTTACCGCAACATATACAATGCGAATGTCATCATCGAAGCGGTTGACCGCCTTGGAGGCGCCGGCAACCTCCAGAAGGTTAAAGCCGAGGCATGCTACCTGAGGGCCTACCTCTATTATCAGCTGGTCACCAACTTCGGTGGAGTCCCCCTGATACTGACCAACACCACAGAAAACATTCCACGCAACCCGGCCGCGGAGGTTTGGAATCAGATTCTCATAGATATCGATTTCGCCATCGCCAACGCTGACCCTTTTCAGACCACGGGAATCAAAAAAATATCCGTAGAGGCTGCCCAGGCTTTTAAAAGCCGGGTATTGCTGGCTCTCGATCGCAAAGAGGAGGCTGCCACGTTAGCGGCATCGACTATCTCTGCGTTGGAAAGCCGGGCCATCGATGCTAATTACGGCCGCATTTTCCGCAATACGGATGCCTCGTCAGAGGTCATCTTTGCCTTTAGTAACCTCGTCACGGAAAGCAACATCCGCATGTCAAGCTTGTTCTGGCCTTATGGCACTGAATGGGCTGGTTCTTATTTCGTTCAGCCTTCGACCTATGCCATTAATGAACTTTATCAAGTGAACGATGTGCGGAGAAATGTGAATATACAGGATGTTCCAAGCGCCGATGGTGTGCTTACCATCGTCAGTAAATACTGGGACGTCCAGCCTATGGTCATATCCCGCCTTTCGGAGCTGTACCTGATCTGTGCCGAAGGCTTTGGTATGGCAAACGGACTGCAATACTTGAATGAACTGCGGCAGGCACGAGGTTTAGCGCCCCGCGCTGCGGCCGATTTTCAGACGGCAGGCTCCTACCTCGATGAAGTACTCCAAGAACGGAGACGCGAATTGTACAGTGAGGGCTTCCTTTTCTATGATCTGGTACGCACCGACAAAGCCATTGACCTCCCAAATGTACGGACACGAGCGCACTATTTGCTTCCGCTGCCAGGGGCCCAGGTAAACTTGTCTGAAAATGTGTTGGAACAAAATGATTCGTATTAGGCCATAGTCCATGCTGCTGAACGTAAAATCTTCCCTTATTGTCCTGGTGGTCGCCTGGCTGGCGTTGTCCTGTAGGCACGCGCCTACCGGAAGCACCGACGAGGCCTCCCCGGCAGCCCTCCTGCATGAGACCACCGGTTGGACAATAGATCACGTGGCAGAAGGACTCGTCAGGCACCACTATGAGGGGTACGACTCCATTTCTTCCGCTCGCCAAAACGTCAACGTCGTAGCGGTTGATCTGGATGAATACCAGCTTCGGTTTGCCGACGCGCGACCATCGGATTCACTGTCGTCAATTGCAGCAGCGCACGACGGCGCTGTTGCTGCTATCAACGGCACGTATTACGAGCTCTTCACTGATTCATCTGGTAAGCAAACGCAGTCTTCGTTTTTCAAGGCAGACGGCAATGTGGCTTCCACCGTCACCATTACCGAAGGGCACCGGTATTTCTGGAAACACGAAGGTGCATTTTTTTACGACCCGGCAGGCAGGCAGTGGGGTATCGTGTATGGCGACAAAGCAAGCTATGAGGTTATGCCTTATGCCAATGTGCTATCGGGAGCCCCCATGCTGGTGTATGACTATCAGCCGGTGGGTGAAACGTTTGCTAAACGGAGAACGGAGCCGTTGGACAGCCTGGATTATGAAGATCCCGATCGCCACCAGGGCGTGCGGCATCCGCGCACGGCCGTGGCCATCACGGGCGATGCCCATCTGCTGCTCATCACCGTGGATGGCCGCCGGCCGGAAACCGCAGGCATGTCTGCCCGCGAATTGACTAGGTTTATCGCGCATTACTTCAATCCCCGGTATATGCTGAACCTCGACGGCGGCGGCTCCACGACGCTCTGGATGGAGTCGGCCGATTCGCAAAACGCGGTTGTCAACTATCCAACAGACAATAAACGATACGACCACTTCGGACAGCGTAGCATCCGCAATGCCATAATGGTACTTAAAAAATCACGATGACCCAATCAACTCCATTACATCGGGCAATTGCCCTTTTGCTTTTTAGCATCGCTTTTTCCGGTCCTTGCTTCGGCCAGTTTAGGGTCCTGCCATACTTGTTGCCTGCTGATGAGGCCGGCAGTGTACGGCTCACCTGGTTTACCGAGACCGGCATCAGCGGCAAGCTGGCCGTATGGGAAGCCAATACGGGTGATACCACGTACTATTCCCCCGACTCGATCGATCTCCCATCACTCCGCTATTCGGCGCTGGAGGAATCCGAACGGGACAGCTTTCCCGACATGTTTGCCAACGCCAATTGGAAGCACACCGTCGTGCTTGACGACCTGACCCCGCGGTCTACATATCACTACCGGGTTACGCAGGGCGACAGCAGTTACATCAACCAGTTTACCGTAGCACCCCGGCCTGGAGACCAGCAGCATGTCCGATTTATTGCACTGGCCGATAGCGAGACCGACCCTGAAGGCCGGCAGACCAAACGTCCTTGGTCCGTAGGGGCGCAGGCTCCCGGCAGTTCAGGACGACCTGCGGGGGTCACCAACTACCTGCTCACCGAAACCGAAGGTTTGATCGCCAACCTACGGCACGTCAAATCCGAACAGCCTGACTTTGTGATGATTGCCGGAGACATTGTACAGGGTGGCGGATACCAGCGTGCGTGGGACGAGTTTTTCTTCCATACGGCAGGCAAATTTGACGATGTCTTCGGCGGCACGGTGCTCCTACCAGCACTGGGCAACTGGGAAAACTTCGGCGCCCGTAATGGTGGATACGAGCCGCAAGCCGTGTATCAGTCGCGTGCAAAATATAAGGCCTACTTCACACTGCCAAGTAATCAGCACCCAACCTATCAGGATGCCTATTACAGGGTGGATTACGGTCCGGTGACGGTCATTACGTTAGACTCTTCAAACGGCCTTCCGGACAGCACGGACCACGACACCAACATAAACATCAGCGCATCTACCTATCCTGGTGACGACCTGCCCGACATCAATCCCGGCTCAGACCAGTGGAAGTGGGCAGAAGCCCAGCTGAAAGATGCGCACGATGCTGGCCAGGTTGTTTTTGTTCAGTTTCACCATATACCGTACTCCAGCGGCGGCCACATCCTGCCGCTCACAGCCGAAAACAGTTCGGGCCAAGCCGGAGTGCCCATGCGGGCCTATACGCCATTGTTCAAAAAATACGGTGTGGTGGCGGTGATCTGCGGGCACAATGAATCGTTGGAACACTCCTTAGTTGATGGCATCCACTTTTGGGATGTAGGCATTGCCGGAGATGGATTGGGCTACTCCCTGGACGATAAAGACCCTCGCCGCGCCAATGGATACCGCCAATGGGTAGCCCACGTTGATGCAGCGGAACATTGGGACGGAAGGCAGCTGATTTCGGGGGGCAAGCATTACGGACACCTGGTGGTAGACGTTATTCCGCAGGGAGAACACGTGTATGAAATAATCATGATTCCACAGTATATTTTTCCAGTCACTGATGAGGCGGGCAACGTGATCACCACCGAAGCCAAAACCTATGACCACATAATCCGCGAAACGAGGAAATTTGACCGGTCAGGTGGCTGACACGGTTAATGCTGCCAAAAGACATCCATAGGCCAAGGTAAGCAAATGATAGGTCAACCGCTAAACTAATGCCTATCTTTGTATGCTATGAGCACAAACAATGCATCCCGAACCATCAAGGTGTCTTTGCTGGAAGCATGCAAGACCTATGTTGATCAGCGAATAGCCAATGCCCTGCAAGCGATCGCGTCGGCAAGTGATGCAGCTGCAGATGACACCAAAAGCAGCGCCGGAGATAAATTTGAGACAACCCGGGAAATGATGCAGCAAGAGCTGAACCGACATCAACAGCTCTTGACGGATGCGAAGCGCATGGAAAAGGTGTTAGCCGACCTGGATGTTCGAATACATACCGAACCCGCTAAACTCGGCAGCTTGGTAAAAACAAACCACGGCATGTTTTTCATTGCAGTCAGTGTGGGCCAATTACAAATTGACGGAACAACCTACCGGGCCATTTCTCCGGCATCACCCCTGGGACAGCGGTTTATCGGCGCAAAAATAGGTGAAGGGATAGATTTCAACGGCATGAACTACCAGATCATAAGCGTGTGCTGATATAATGCAGCCGGCAAGTCAACCGACAATCGGATATAGCAAACCGAGCCTTGGACACTTTAAAAGTACACCCATAAAAAAGCCGTCTCGTTAATGAGACGGCTTCCTGCTGTTAACGTGTTATAGCAAAATTTTAAGTACCGGCAACCAAAGTCACTTTTAGATTGATCTCTTTGCTAATCAAATCATCTGCCTGTCCTGAATAGGTGATTCCCCAATCCTCACGCGCAATATTGAAATCAGCCGTCGCTCTCACTGCCGTATCGCTCGCCTCTTCAACATTCGCATCAAATGTGATGTTCTTGGTCACACCGCGCAAGGTCAAGTTCCCGGAAACAACAACCACACCGTCCTCCGATCCGTCTTTTACACCAGTGATCTCAAACGTGGCGTCAGGGTGGTTCGCGACATCAAAAAAGTCATCCGATTTCAGGTGACCTTCCAGTTTCCCTTTATACTCGCCTTCCAGATCCTGGTTGTCGATCGTGTTGAGGTCGATCACGAAATTGCCGCCTGTGAGCTTCCCTTGATCTACCAGCAGCGTGCCCGATTTGATTTTAACCGTTCCATGGTGTTGGCCGCTCACTTTCCGCCCGGTCCATACCACAGAGGAAGCCGAGGTGTCCACGGTCAGCGCTTCGCCAGCGGCGGATTCAGCCGTTTCCACACTGTCGGTGGTCTCGGCTTTCTTACCTTCGGGATTGCTTACGCAGGATGCCAATATCAATGCGCCTGCTGCTAAAGATAGCATTACTTTTTCCATGATTTTTGATGATTAAGTAATAGATGGTTAAACACTAATTTTTGTAAAAATAATATGTTTATACGATAAAACAATTGACGTGCGAAATTGTTTTAAAGCGTCTGCGGGATTGCGTCGATGCGCCGGATCGCAGCGCCCAGTGCTTTTAGTCTCAGCTCGATATCCTGATACCCCCGCTCGATCTGCTCAATGTTGTGGATCACGGATTTTCCCTGCGCCGAAAGCGCAGCGATCAACAGGGAAACTCCCGCCCGTATATCAGGTGAAGTCATTTCAATGCCGCGCAGTTTGAATGCCTTGTTGAGCCCGATCACCGTAGCGCGGTGCGGATCGCAAAGAATGATCTGCGCCCCCATATCGATCAGCTTATCGACAAAAAACAGTCGGCTCTCAAACATCTTCTGATGGATCAGTACATTACCTTTAGCCTGCGTGGCAACCACCAGCACGATACTCAACAAATCCGGTGTAAAGCCAGGCCAGGGAGCATCGGCGATCGTGAGAATAGACCCATCGATAAACGTATCTACCTCGTAGCTCTGCTGCGAAGGAATAAAGATATCGTCACCACGCAGTTCAAACTGCACGCCTAACTTAGCAAAAACAGTCGGTATAATACCCAACTCGTTGAAATGCACATCCTTGATGGTGATTTCGGATTCCGTCATTGCGGCTAGCCCGATGAACGAGCCGATCTCGATCATGTCAGGAAGCATTCGGTGGTTGGTTCCGCCGAGACGATCCACGCCGGCTATCGTGAGCAGGTTGGAGCCTATCCCTGAAATCTTCGCACCCATCCTGTTCAGCATTTTGCAGAGCTGTTGCAGGTACGGTTCGCAGGCGGCATTGTAGATCGTGGTTGTTCCCTCAGCAAGTACGGCGGCCATCACGATATTGGCCGTACCGGTCACCGAAGCCTCATCCATCAGGATATATGTCCCTTTGAGGTTCGTCGCATCCACGTTGAAAAAATGGCTGTCAGGATCGTAGTGAAACCGTGCCCCCAGCTTTACAAATCCGAGGAAATGGGTATCCAGGCGCCTGCGTCCGATTTTATCCCCCCCAGGTCTTGGGATGGCTGCTCTGCCAAACCGGGCCAGCAGGGGTCCTACGATCATGATAGATCCGCGCAGCCCACTGCCCTTGGCCTTAAATTCCTCTGATTTGAAATAATCGAGATCGATATGCTGCGCGCGAAACGTATAGGTGTCCTTGCTTTGCCGGTTCACTTCAACCCCCAGATCACGAAGCAGATCGATCAATTTGTTCACATCTTTTATATCGGGGATGTTACTGACGGTCACTGCCTCTTCCGTGAGTAGCACCGCAGAGAGGATCTGCAAGGCCTCATTTTTGGCACCCTGGGGTATAATATCTCCTTTCAACGGCGTTCCACCGTATATCTCGAATGCATTCATGGGCTATCGATTGGCGTTTTTAGTGCCGTTTGCTTTTTTGCTTCTTTTGGACTTTCTTATTTTTACCAGCGCCGTTCTGTGGGTTGTTTGTACTTTTGGTACGGCTGCCCGGAGGCGGGGTCTTGAAGTCGAGCTTCGTCAGGCTTACATCGGGGCCAAGTTGCAGTTCGCCATTAGACAATTCCCGCAGGTCGCTGATGATCGCATCGTCCTCTACCGAGTCCTTGTTCCAGGTGACATAGGCCATTTTCATGAAATTGGCGATAGCCTGCGTCATGGCTTTCTTCTTTTCGGCGTCAGCTATCTGTTTGGCTCTTTCGATCATCCTTTCGATGGTAAAGCCATAATGCTTATACTTGATCCGGTGCTGCGGGTAATCAAGCAGTTCGGGTTTCGGATGGATGGCGTCGCGTTCGGGAACGGGGTACGGCGAATCTACATCAATCTTGAAGTCCGAAATGATATGCAGGTGGTCCCACAGTTTATGCTTGAAATCGGCCACATCGCGCAGGTGCGGATTGAGAAAGCCCATCATCTCGATGACGACCTGAGCATGGCGGTTACGTTCTTCCTTTGTAGGCAACGTACAGATATGATCCACCATATTCTGTACGTTCCTTCCATATTCTGCCAAAATCAGCCTCGGCCGTGTACTATTGTAATCAAATTCCATTTCCATAGTTTTATTGTTATCCCCTATCCTACGATTCTCAGCTTTGCAAATTTAAGCAACAATTGCTTCTGCCCCAATTCTTTGAAGAAAATAGTTGCTTTTACGTCGTTTTTACTTCCCTCCAGGTTGACCACCTTGCCAAACCCAAAGCGCTCATGCTCAACCTCCATGCCTACTTGCAGGTTGCTGGTATCCGATGGGGCGAAACCCGGTGTCGGTGTGTGCGCCTTCGGCAGCATCGCTGTTGTCTTCGGCGGCACCTTCGGTTTTGGCTTGGTGAAGACATCGCGCTGGCTCCACGCCTGCCGTTCGTCGCCGAAGGAAGCGGTGTCCTGCGGCATTGACTTGGGTTTAAAGTCAAGGTCGAGGTACGCTGGGTTCAGTTCGTCCAAAAACCGGCTTGGCTCGCAATTATTCAACGTACCCCAGCGGTAGCGCGAGGTAGCATAGCTAAGCGTCAGCTTTTTCTCTGCACGGGTTACCGCCACATAGAACAGCCTCCGTTCCTCTTCAAGCTCGCTCCGCGAATTCAGCGACAGCTGCGAAGGAAACAGGTTTTCTTCCAGCCCAACGATAAACACATGCGGAAACTCCAGCCCTTTGGATGAGTGGATGGTCATCAGTGATACCGTGTCCGCGTTGGGGTCTTTGTCATTGTCGTCGTTGGTCAGCAGGGCGATGTCCTGCATGAACACATCCAGCCCCTTCTCTTCGATGTCTTCGCGTTCGCTGAACTCTTTGATACCATTGAGGAGCTCCTGGATATTTTCATAACGGCTCAGCCCTTCCACAGACTTATCCGCGTAAAGGTCTTTCAGGATACCCGAATGCTGCGCGATGTGCATCGCCGCTTCAAATGCCGAATGGTTTTTAGCCACCACCTGAAATCCTTGTATCATCGTGCCGAACACACCTACCGCCCCTGCGCTGCGGCCATCCAGGTAAGTGCTTGCATTGCTGATCACATCCCACAGCGTCACTTGGTGCTTATCTGCAGCGATGAGGACACGGTCCACTGTTGTGTCTCCGATGCCCCTGCGGGGATAGTTGATGACGCGCTTGATCGCTTCCTCGTCGTTCGGGTTGAAAGTCAGCCTAAAATAAGCAATAAGGTCCTTGATTTCCTTACGCTGGTAAAACGACGTGCCACCGTATATCTTGTATGGAACATTGATTTTCCGCAAGGCCTCCTCCATCGCCCGCGACTGCGCATTGGTACGGTAAAGGATGGCAAAATCCCGATACGTACTCCCGCTGAGCGCCCGTTCCTGGGCGATGGCTTCCGCCACGATCTTGCCTTCTTCGTTATCGCTGAATGCTCGGCATACCTTTATCTTATCGCCGGCTTCATTTTCCGAAAAAACGTTTTTCTTCAGCTGGTTCTTATTATTGGCGATGATGCTGTTTGCCGCATTTACGATGTTCTGCGTCGACCGGTAATTCTGTTCCAGCTTGAAGACCTTCAGATCGGGGTAGTCCTTTTCAAAATTGAGGATATTTTGGATATTGGCACCGCGGAAAGCATAGATGCTCTGGGCATCATCCCCCACTACGCAGATGTTTTCGTTGATGGCAGCCAATTTCCGGACGATCAGGTATTGCGAAAAATTCGTGTCCTGATACTCATCCACCATCAAGTATTTAAACTTATGCTGGTATTTATGCAGCACATCGGGATTTTCGCGGAACAGCACGTTGGTCTTGAACAGGAGATCATCGAAATCCATAGCGCCTGCCTTATAGCAGCGTTGGGTATACGTGAGGTAGATTTGCCCGAGCTGCCCCCGACCGTTGGAATAGTCGTCTGCTTGTATCTGTTCGTTACTGCTGTATTCCTGGGCGGAGATCAGGTTGTTTTTGGCCGATGAAATCCGGTTGTATACGAAACTGGCGTTATAAAGCTTGTCGTCCAGCTGCATTTCCTTGAGAATACTGCGAATAAGGCTTTTGCTGTCATCGGTATCATAGATCGTGAAATTTCGCGGATAGCCGATGTGCTCGGCCTCGACGCGCAAAATCTTTGCAAACACGGAGTGGAATGTGCCCATCCAGGTATTTTTTGCCTCGTCGCCTACCACTTTCATGATGCGCTCGCGCATCTCCTTGGCCGCTTTGTTGGTAAAAGTAAGCACTAGGATGTTGAACGGATCCACTCCCCTGCGTACCAAATGGGCCACCCGGTAAGTGATTACCCGAGTCTTACCCGACCCCGCCCCGGCCACAATCATTACCGGCCCTTCGGTATGCTCTACCGCGGCGCGCTGCGAAGGGTTTAAACCTGCTAAATAATCCAATGCTGTTCCTTTCGTTTCCTCTTGTCTGTGTTTCCCGAAGCGCAAAGATAGGGTTTTAGGTAATTGCATTAAAACGAAGGGCTAAATTAGACGACTTTAGCCGCATCACCGAAACCAACTGCCCTTGCCGGGTTTGACGTGTAAGCAATACGCAGGCGCTGCAAGCCGATCGAAATTAACTAACCAATCGATTAAAACGGCGAATCATCATTCATGTCATTCATCCGCGATTGCCGCACGATGCTTCCCGGTTGGTCGAAGGACGCTGATGGTGCTATGCCAGATGAGAACGACGTCGGACCGGAAAGCCCACCGTCACCACCGAAAGAGAAGTCGTCTTCCAAATCGGTAAATTTCACGTACTTACCCACAAACCGAAGCTGCACGGTGCCCGTCTCCCCGTTTCGGTGCTTGGCGATAATCACCTCCCCCACTCCTGCGGTGGGACGACCTGCCTCATCCTCGGTAAGGCCATAATATTCCGGCCGGTACAGAAACAATACCATATCGGCATCCTGCTCGATGGAACCGGATTCACGCAGATCCGAAAGCATAGGCCTCTTGCTGCCACCCGGACGGCTTTCCACGGCACGGCTGAGCTGCGAAAGTGCGATGACCGGGATATTCAACTCCTTTGCCACCGACTTCAGCGACCGGGAGATGCTGCCGATTTCCTGTTCGCGGTTACCTCCTTTGCCATCATTCTTGCCGTGCATGAGCTGAAGGTAATCCACGATCACCATCTGGATATCATATTGGGCTTTGAGCCGCCTGCACTTGGCCCGGAACTCAAAAATATTCAGCGCCGGGGTGTCGTCGATGAGTAAAGGTGCCTCCGTGAGCCGCCCGATGCGCGAGTGGAGCTGCGTCCACTCGTGGTCCGCAAGACTGCCTTTACGGAGCTTTTCCTGCTCAATTTCGGTTTCGCCCGCAATGAGGCGGTTTACCAGCTGAACGGAAGACATCTCCAGCGAAAATACCGCCACCGGCTTGCCGTGATCGACCGCCGCATTGCGTGCACAGCTCAGTACAAACGCCGTCTTACCCATGGCCGGCCGGGCAGCCACAATGACCAGGTCGGAGGGCTGCCAACCCGACGTCATCCGGTCCAATTCGGTAAAACCGGACGGCACGCCCGTGAGGCCGTCTGTCCGATCGCGAAGCGTCTCCAACGCTTCCACCGCCTCCCGCATAATATCGTCCATCTTGCGCGTATCCCGCCGAAGGTTATTCTGAGCGATATCAAACAAGCTCTTTTCGGCATGGTCAAGCAAGTCAAAGATATCGGTGGTGTCTTCATACGCATTGCTGATGATCTCCGTGGAAACCTTGATCAGCTCTCGCTGGATATATTTCTGTGAAATAATGCGCGCATGGTATTCAATATTGGCTGCTGATACCACGCGGTCGGTCAGCTGGGTGATGTAGTATGCTCCGCCCACGAGTTCCAATGCACCCATTTTCCGTAACTCCGCGGTGACCGTGAGAAGGTCTATCGGCGAAGTCTTCTGGAACAGGTTATAGATGGCTTCAAAAATTTTCTGGTGCGTTTCCTTATAGAATGTTTCGGGCTTGAGAATGTCAATGACCTCGCTGAGCGCATTTTTCTCAAGCATCAGTGCACCTAACACAGCCTCTTCCAGATCTACGGCCTGCGGGGGCAACTTACCTAACCCACTCACCAAGTTGTTCAGCCGCGTCCGCCGCTCGGCAAATGCGCCGCGTGCAGCACCGGCCTGACTGGAAGGATACTCATTCTCGTTACTCATATCTAATATTGAATATAACAGCTGCTGCTTCTAAAACCAGCAGAACAAAAGTATGGATTTTCGGCGGCCGGTATTCCTGTAAGTTCTGAACAACGTCCTCACAATTCCGTTTTTTCAATGCGTTTTGCCTTGAAACAGGCATAATTAGCAATATACGTTT
Source organism: Parapedobacter deserti (assembly GCF_042646065.1). Lineage (NCBI taxonomy): Bacteria > Pseudomonadati > Bacteroidota > Sphingobacteriia > Sphingobacteriales > Sphingobacteriaceae > Parapedobacter > Parapedobacter deserti. The sequence continues at coordinate 1,148,923 of NZ_JBHRTA010000038.1, read as the reverse complement.
TTAACATCGTCTGTGCAAAAAATGTTGAAAACGACAAATCGGTATTGGTAGCCAGTAGCTTGCAGATTTGTTGACAACTTTGTAAGCTGTTGATTAGCCAAATCATTCATAGGTATTGATTATCAAACCCTAGCGCTTCCGCACCACATTTTGCGGGCGCAGCCAGCCCCTGACCGTAACCACAATAGCACTGTTGATGCTAAATAAAAGTCCGGCCCTGGCATCAATAATCCTAAATCGTAAATCCTAAAAGCCTATCTTTGCGTATCATGACGACATCGGAAACAGTAAAACCTTACAACGAAAGCGACACAGCGAAAAAGGAACAGGTGGCTGACATGTTCGACAATATATCAGGCACCTATGATTTTCTCAATCACTTCCTGTCGCTCGGCATTGATATCATTTGGCGGAAAAAAGCCATACGCGCACTGAAAGCGGCGAAACCGAAGTACCTGTTGGATGTCGCCACTGGCACGGGTGATTTTGCACTCGAAGCAATTAAGATACTTCAGCCCTCAAAAGTCGTCGGCGTCGACATTTCTCAGGGCATGTTGGACGTCGCTAAAGAAAAAATAGTCAAAAAAGACCTTGAAGACAAGTTTGAAGTATTGCTGGGCGACTCGGAAAACCTGCCATTTGCAGACAGTACCTTCGATGCGGTAACGGTGGCTTTTGGCGTACGCAATTTCGAAAACCTCGGAAAAGGGCTTGCCGATATCTGCCGTGTACTGAAACCGGGAGGGCAAGCGGTGATCCTCGAGTTCTCAAACCCCAAGCGCTTTCCCGTGAAACAGCTTTATCGGTTCTACTTCAACCGCGTCACGCCATTGATCGGCAGAATATTTTCGAAAGATTATCGTGCGTACAGCTATCTCCCCGCGTCCGTGGCCCGATTTCCTGATGGCCATCGTTTTACCGATATCCTGTGCCGGGCCGGATTTAGCAAAACGGTGTGCCGTCCGCAAACGTTCGGCATCTGCACCATCTACATCGGCACAAAATGAAACCGCTGTCCTGGATATCGATTGCCTGCGCACTTTCCCTGTCGCTGCTGATGGTTTTACCTACTTCGGCCCAACAGCGGTTCCAACGGTGGGGCGGTGGCGTGGATGATGAGCAACTCCATTTCGGCTTTAGCTTCCATTACATCAACGCGGATTACAAAATCACATTGACACGAGACTGGCAAGCCCCGTTCCAGGCACCAAATGGAAATCAGATCGCAGATTCGCTTTATAGTGTGTCTTCTCCAATTTATCACGGTGTCGGACTGGGATTATTGGCAGACGTCAAAATTTCCGAAAATGCCAACATCCGGTTCACCCCAGCGCTCGTTTTTTCCAATAAGACCGTAAACTACGGCTATACGCCCTATACAAATAACAGCAACCACGATCGACAGCTCACGGCACTGGTGAGGGCTTCTTACATCGATTTGCCCCTGCTGTTCAAGTTCAAATCGGACCGGAAAGGCAACTACCGCGGTTACCTCATCGGCGGAGGCAAATATTCCATCAATGTGGTGTCGAGCAAACGTTACGACGATACTGGTTTCGCCCCCGTTGAAAAATTCCTAAAGACCAAACCCGGTTATTTTTCATACGAAGCAGGGATCGGGTTCGACCTATATTTCGATTTCTTCAAAATGGCACCCGAAATTAAGTGGGTACAGAGCATAGGCAACCTGCTGGATGCAAGGGAACCGAACATGTACAACCACCCTATAGAACGAATGATGTTACGGAATTTTCAGATCAGTCTGTTCTTTGAGTGACAGTAACGAAAAAAGTAATAGTCTCATGCCTGATGTCTCATATCTTATGTCTAAAAAAATAGCATTCATCACCGGAGCCAGCGCAGGGATCGGCGAAGCCTGCGCCAGCAGATTTGCACACGAAGGATATGATCTCCTGCTTGCCGCCCGCCGCATCAACCGCCTGGAAACGCTCTCCGAGCGACTCACACAGGAATATGGAACCAAGACCCATCTGCTCGCCCTCGATGTCCGCAACGCGGATGAAGTGTTTTCAGCGTTCAGCAACCTGCCCAATGAGTGGAAACAAGTGGACGTACTGGTCAACAATGCCGGCCTGAGCCAAGGCCTCGACCCCATCGATGGAGGCGACACCGGCGACTGGGACCGCATGATCGACACCAATATAAAAGGTCTATTGTATATAACCCGAGCGGTGGTGCCCTCAATGGTGGCGCGCAGATCCGGCCATATTATCAACATCGGCTCCATTGCCGGTAAAGAGGTGTATCCGAATGGCAACGTGTATTGCGCAACCAAGCATGCGGTGGATGCACTAACCAAGGGGATGCGCATCGATCTGCTGGATAAGCATATCAAAGTAACAGCCGTGCATCCCGGAATGGTAGAAACCGAATTTTCCGAAATCCGTTTTAAAGGCGATAGGGAACGGGCAACGGCCGTCTATAAAAACATCGAACCATTGGTAGCAGCAGACGTGGCTGATGCCGTATGGTTTGCCGCGTCCCGCCCAAAGCATGTCAATATCAACGATATGATCATCATGCCAACGGTACAGGCAAACGCGACAACGGTGGTAAAGGAAGAATAGGTGACAATTTTAGGCCGACATTCCTTTGTCGCTTCGGCCGATACTTTTACCTTTGCAGTTCCCTAATTTGATGATCATGAAACGCATCCGTACCAAGTTAGCAACCCTTATGACCATTGTCACCACCTCCGCATTCGCCGATCCACAGATTCACTTTGAAGTTTCCTTCAAGGAACCACAGGCCCACTACGCCGAAATCAAAATGGAGATTTCCGGCATTCGTAAAGACCACATCGATGTGAAAATGCCGGTGTGGACACCGGGGTCGTACCTTGTGCGCGAATATTCAAGGCATGTGGAAAATTTTGAGGCATGCGACGCAGACGGCAATCCGTTTGTTGTCGAGAAAATCAGCAAGAACACTTGGCGAATTGTATCGGCCAAAAGCAGTAAGGTGACGATAAATTACCGCATTTACGGCTTTGAAGTATCAGTGCGTACCAACTTCATCGACGACACCCATGCGTTTCTCTCCCCTGCGGCTACATTTATGTATGTAGATGGCATGATCAACCAACCGGCGGATGTGACGGTCATCCCGCACGCCGCCTGGTCCAAAATTTCGACCGGACTCGAACCGGTGGACGGTCAGCCCAATACGTATCGTGCGCCAGACTTCGATATTTTATTCGATTCTCCCATCGAAGTGGGCAACCAGGATGTGTTTACTTTTGAAGCAGCCGGCGTGCTGCATGAAATCGCCATGGTAGGCGGAGGAAACTACAACAGGGAACGGCTAAAGCGGGATTGTGCCGCCATTGTGGAAGAGTCGACCAAAATATTCGGCGAAAATCCCAACAAACGGTACGTTTTCATTGTGCATAATTACCAGTCCGGCGGCGGTGGATTGGAACATCTCAACTCAACCGTACTGGGTGCAAGCAGAAACGGATACCAGAATGAACGGACTTACCTGGGCTTTCTGGGACTCGTCGCCCACGAATATTTCCATTTGTGGCATGTGAAACGCCTCCGTCCCATTGAGCTCGGCCCGTTTGACTATGACGCAGAAAACTATACCACCGCGCTGTGGATCATGGAAGGTTTTACGGCCTACTATGACAACCTGATCTTGAGACGCTGCGGATTTCTTAATGAGAGCACCTACCTGCAAGCATTGTCCAATGATTTCAACACCGTTGAAAACAGGCCGGGCAACCGCATTCAACCGGTTGCAGCCGCCAGCTTTGATGCGTGGATCAAACACTACCGCCCGGATGAAAATTCAGCCAACACAAGCGTTTCCTATTACAACAAAGGTGCGCTGCTGGCCGCTATGCTTGATCTTAAGATACTTGACGCCACCGGGGGCAAAAAACGCCTGGACGACGTACTTAAAGCCGCCTACGAGGAATTCTACGTCCGGAAAAAACGGGGGTTTGAAGAACACGAGTTTCAGGCGCTGACCGAAAAGATCGCAGGTGTGCCGGTTGATGACATTTTCCACGCGGCGCATACCGTAGAACCCATCGATTACAACGCCTACCTCAATGCAGCGGGCTATGAATTGGTCGACTATAACGAGGGGCGTGAGCTGCCCGACCTTGGCATTACGACCTCGGCAAGTGATGGTCGCCTGGTGGTCACCGGCGTAGCACGCAATACGGGAGCTTGGGACGGAGGCATCAACGTGAGAGACGAGCTTATTGCCATCGATGGCGAACGCCTGGATGCTAACGGACGGGAGTTGAACCGGATCCTGCAAACGGCATCCATCGGCGACAAGCTCCGGGTGCTGGTAGCACGCGACGGAAAGCTTCGTGAACTGACCGTCACACTGAAAAAAGACACCAAGGGCATATTCACGATCGTGCCTTTGCCTCGTCAGACCCCCGAACAGGAGAACTTGGGAAAAATCTGGCTTTCGCTACGTTAAAACACGAAACGTATCGACAGCCCGATGCCATCAAATCGGACGCCTGCTTCTGGCGTGAGCTCCATCGTAGGTTTCCAGTCCAACGACAGGTTGACCGGCGCCGTGGGGATTTTATAATCCACACCGATAACACCGTCAAAGCTCCATGCCATACCGCTTTCATCCGTATCCTTATAGCGGTATCCGCCCAGGCCGCCGCCGAATCCGTAGTACCACTGCAGGCCCTCCACGTCGACGAAGTCTACCGGCTGGTGTATCTCATACAACCCCAATAATTTGAAAATGGTGAAATTCCTGTTGCCCTGAAAGTTCAAAATGCCATCTATTGCGTGGCTGTCATTGATAAAATGCTTGTAGGTAATCCCATTGGCAACACCAAAGCGCCCGCCTATGGCGCGTGAATACGTGCTGCTCTCCTGGGAGAAGGCTTGCTGACCGGTGATTCCGATAAAAACAAGTGCAATGATTAAGGCGATCCGCTTTCTTTCCATGACTCTGCCCGCACAAAAGAAATGCCAATATTTCGGCCGGCAGCTACAATGGCAGCGGTGCACCGCGTTTCTTTTTATATGCCGGATAAACACAATCTTTTACGTTATTATACGTTCTATAGACATAGCTCGGAACTTGTCATTGACGCAACGCAAAAAAACAAGCATCCATTGGTAAATAGTAAACGGCCAATTTCGCTAAAACCGATAAACGCACCCGAATTTAAAAGCGGATATCCCTTTTAAACGAATTTTTTTTTCCTACTTTTGGAGCAAACGCAATTTAATTATGTCTGACACCCATATTAAACAAAGCGAACACCCGGCCCAAACCAAACTAAGTTTCGATGACTTCAAAGCGATCGTTGTCGAGGATTACCGTATTGCGGTCGAAAGCAGGTTCGTGAGTTTACTGGGCCGCAAAGAAGTCCTGACGGGCAAAGCAAAGTTTGGCGTCTTCGGGGATGGCAAGGAGCTAGCGCAGATCGCGATGGCTAAGGTGTTCCAACTTGGCGACTGGCGTTCGGGCTATTACCGCGACCAGACCTTCATGTTTGCGGCTGGTATCGTTTCTGTTTATCAATTCTTTTCACAACTGTATGCCCATCCGGACGTGGAAGCGGATCCTTCGTCTGCTGGCAGGCAGATGAACAGCCATTTCGCTACGCGGATGCTTACACCGGAGGGAAAATGGGTAGACCAGACACTGATGAAAAATTCAGCGGCAGACATTTCCACTACGGGCGGCCAGATGCCGCGTTTGCTGGGCTTTGGACTGGCGTCGAAGTTGTACCGCAACAATCCGGCGTTGGCCAATTTGACCACGTTTTCCAATAATGGCAACGAAGTAGCTTTCTGTACCATTGGCAATGCATCGACCTCCGAAGGAGTTTTTTTTGAAGCAGTGAATGCCGCTGGCGTCCGGCAGATCCCAACGGTCATCTCGATCTGGGACGATGGATACGGCATTTCGGTCCCCAATGAAGTACAAACCACGAAAGCGGACATCACCGAGGTGCTCAAGGGATTCCAACGGGATGAAAACGGCGAAGGATTCGAGATATTCAAGGTAAAAGGCTGGGACTACCCCGGATTGTGCGAGACCTATGAAAAAGCAGCAAAGATCGCGAGGGAACAACATATACCTGTGCTGATCCATGTGACGGAAATGACCCAACCACAGGGCCACTCTACATCCGGTTCGCATGAACGCTATAAATCCAAGGAAAGGCTGGCGTGGGAACACGAGTATGACTGCATCACCAAAATGCGCGCATGGATGCTTGAGTCGCGCATCGCAGACGAAAATGACCTGGCCGAAATTGAACGCACCGTAAAAGAGCGCGTACGCGCGGAGCAGAAACGGGCATGGTCAGATTATAGCAGGAGCCTTAAAAAAGACCTGGATGAAGCGGTCTCGTTGCTGGCCGCCATACCTGATAAAACCGTGCAGATATTGCTCAATGAGCTGAAATCACGCACTGAACCGTCGCTCAATGAAGTATACAGCACGATACGCCGTGTTATCCGCCAGCTGCGGGGAACACAAAGCGAAGCCAAAGCAGCGCTACTGGAATGGTACAAGCAGAAACAGCTGGTCAATCACGAACGATACAATTCATACTTATTCACCGATACCGTTGAATCTCCCCGGCGCGTACCGGCCGTACCGCCTGAATACGGCGCCGGCAGTAAGGCCGTAGATGGGCGCGAGGTTCTAAATGCCTGTTTCGACGCCAACTTTGCCCGGGATGCCCGTTTGGTTGCTTTTGGAGAAGATGTGGGTAAGATCGGGGATGTCAATCAGGGGTTTGCAGGGCTACAGGCCAAATACGGCGAACTCCGTATTTTTGACACCGGCATCCGCGAGGCGGCCATCATCGGCCAGGGAATGGGTCTGGCTATGCGAGGGCTGCGCCCTATTGCGGAAATCCAATACCTCGACTACCTGGCGTACTGCCTCACCGTGCTGACCGACGACATAGCCAGCCTGAGTTACCGCACAAAGGCCGGGCAAAAAGCGCCCCTGATTATCCGCACCCGCGGTCATCGGCTGGAAGGCATCTGGCATTCCGGATCCCCTATGAGTATGATACTGGGTGCTTTGCGCGGCATACACGTGTGTGTACCCCGGAACATGACGCAAGCAGCGGGAATGTACAATACACTGCTCCGGTCGGACGAGCCTGCGCTGATCATCGAATGCCTCAACGGCTACCGGCTGAAAGAACGCATGCCCAGTAACGTCGGAGAGTTTACCGTGCTGCTGGGCAAAGCCGAAGTGGTCAAAGAAGGTCGGGATGTGACGGTTGTTTCCTATGGTTCCACACTGCGTGTGGTACAGGAAGCGGCCGCTGAACTCGAAAAAATGGGTATCTCCATCGAGATTGTCGACCCGCAGACCCTGCAGCCGTTTGACGAAGAGCACTTGTGCGCCCGGTCGCTCAGCAAAACCAACAAACTACTGGTAGTAGACGAGGACGTCCCAGGAGGGGCTTCGGCTTTCATCCTGCAGCATATCCTGGAATCGCAACGCGGCTACTACCACCTCGACGGCCAACCCCGTACGTTGACTGCCAAAGCACACCGCCCACCATACGGTTCAGACGGCGATTACTTTTCAAAGCCGTCTGCTGACGACGTGATCGAAGCAGTATATGCCATCATGCATGAATATAATCCGGGTGACTATCCCGCATTGTTTCAATAAACGGCAGCCGTCTTCGCTTAAGCGACAAAGATGGCTGCTGCGCCAATAAGCGCCGCATGTTCCCCCAACTGGCTGATATGGATATCATACCGGTCGAACGCCGCGGTGTTAAAGCTACGGAAGATGCCCCACGCCCGCGCAATGTTGCCGCCGATAATAAATCTGTCGGTACCTTCCTGTTCACTGAAGAATGTAATGAACTGCAACAGATGATGACTGTATTCGGCGAGGATATCCTCCACGATGCGGTGTTGCTCCCGAAGCTCGAGCAGCTCACGCAATCCGGTTACCTTCATCCCGTGTTGCGATGCGTTTCTGACAAACCAGCGGGTCACCAAATGCTCCTCCATATTGCTGTCGAGGTAGGGGGTTTTCCAAAGGTCGGCGTCCACGGCATTCGCTCCGTTTTCCCACACTGCGGTCCCCAAACCTGTACCCAACGTGATTCCCAGCATTTTTGAGTGGCCGTTATGTTTCCCAGCAAAGACCTCTCCCTGTAAAAATGCCGCAGCATCATTGATAAACCGGATATCCGTGCCACTGGCTCCTGTACGCTCGGCCAGCGCGGCGCGGATATCCATGCCGTAGAGGTTGTCATACTTGTCCTGATTCCGCATTAGCGAAATCCCATTTTGGTAATCAAACGGCCCCGGCATCGCGATACCAATAGCCACCGGCACATCCGGCCTATTTCGAATGATCGTTTCAAACGGAGCTGCCCAAGCCTCTAAAATCGATTTAGCATCAGCGTGTGAATTGACATGATTTCTGGTGATGGAATCGGTAATAACTTGCCATTGACCGGTGCTCACCAATGACGCGGTAATATGCGTGCCACCGATATCGGATGCAATGATGATTTGGTTGTTATGTTTTGTCATAAATTCGGTTTCTGAGTAAATGGTCTGCAATGACCAAAGCGGCCATGGCCTCTACAATGATAACCGCCCGGGGCACAACACATGGATCGTGGCGGCCCTTTCCGGTGATTTCCGTAGTTTCTCCGGCTTCATTGACCGTTTGCTGGGAGCGCATGATCGTGGCCACCGGTTTGAATGCAACACGGAAGGTTATTTCCATGCCGTTGGAAATGCCGCCCTGTATCCCTCCGGAAAAGTTGGTTAGGGTTTTCAGACCGGCGGCGTTGTGCGCTGGGTTGACAAAAATATCGTTATGTTCGGATCCCTGCATCTCCGAGCCGGCGAAGCCCGAGCCGTATTCAAAGCCATGTACTGCATTGATGCTCATCATCGCTTTTGCCAGGTCAGCGTGCAGCTTGTCGAAGACCGGTTCACCGAGCCCGACCGGCACATTTTGCACGATCGCACTGATGCGCCCGCCTACGGTGTCTCCCGCCTTGCGTATACCATCGATAAAGTCGATCATCTCATTGGCTGTAGCCGGGTCAGCGCATCGCACGATGTTGCTTTCCCTGATGTGCAGCAGTTCATCCAGATCATCCGACGCCAGGTTGGGCGCTTCAATTTTTCCAACGCCCGATACATGAGCGAAAATCCGGATACCCGCCTGTGCAAGGAAGCTTTTTGCCACTGCACCTGCTGCCACACGGGCGGCGGTTTCCCGCGCCGAAGAACGGCCACCGCCACGGTAATCGCGGATGCCGTATTTCATCTGGTACGTGTAGTCCGCATGTGAGGGCCGGTACTTGTCTTTGATATGGGAATAATCCTTCGAACGCTGGTCTTCATTTGGAATAACCATGGCTACGGGAGTGCCCGTGGTTTTGCCTTCAAACACACCGGAAAGAATCCTTGCCGTATCGCTTTCCTTGCGCTGGGTGGTTATTTTCGACTGGCCCGGGCGTCTTTTGTCCAACTCGGATTGAATAAACGACTCATCCACGGAGATGTTTGGAGGGCAGCCGTCGATAATCACGCCGATGGCTGCGCCGTGTGATTCGCCAAAGGTGGTAATACGGAATAGGTCTCCAAAAGAGTTTCCCGCCATTCGTAATGTTAACTTTTAGATTTACGGATTATAATTTCGAACATTGTCTGTATTCTCCCGGCTTTCCGGATATTCAATGGCGGCTAAGATATAACAAATCCCTGTTGTTTCAAATGTTTCCAGAAATCGGGATAAGATTTTTCCACCACATCCGGGTCATTGATTTCGACCTGGCCAAACGCCAAGGCCAGCGGCGCGAAGGCCATGGCCATGCGATGGTCTTCATAGGTGTCTATCACTAAGCGCGATGGTTGGTACCGTCCTGCCGTGCGCAAGTGATATACCTCGCCGTCCTGTTCGAGTGCTACGCCAAACTTTCCCAACTCATTTTGCAGGGCCGCGATGCGGTCGGTTTCCTTTATTCTGAGCGTATGCAATCCGGTAAACGAAAGGTCTTTGCCCAGCGCAGCTGCACAGACGATCACCGTTTGCGCCAGATCCGGGCATTCCCTGAAATCCAAAGAGCTGGAGTCCTGCGTCGGAGAGGATGCCGTGTGTCGGATGCGTACACCTCCGCTTTCGAAGACGGTACCGACCCCAAAACCGGTCATGATATTCGCTATCGCGGCATCTCCTTGCAAGCTGTTGCTTTTCAGATTCGGGAGAAACAGGTCAGCCGTTTTTGCTAATGCAGCCATGGCGTACCAATAGGAGGCGGCACTCCAATCGGGCTCTACGGTCAGCGTAGTCGCTTTCGTGGGCTGCGGCTTGATGACAATCACATCATCCACCCAATGGTGTTCGATCCCCGCTTCCGCCAGCATATCCAAGGTCATAGTGAGGTAAGGACGCGAAGTCAGTTCGCCGTCGATTTGCAGTTCCAGCCCTTTTGGAAGTGCCGCAGCGATAAGAAGCAATGCCGACAAGTATTGGCTGCTTACATTCCCCTGTACCTTCACAGCCGGTCGCTGCTGTTCAAACCCACCGCGGATAACCAATGGCGGGTACCCTACCCTTTCGGCGTATTGGATGTCAGCACCCAGGGTTGTAAGCGCATCGACGAGGATGCCTATGGGGCGCTGCTTCATCCGTTCGCTGCCTGTCAAAAAGTACCGCCCGTTGGTGATGGCAAGGTAAGCTGTCAGGAACCGCATGGCGGTACCGGCCGGGCCGATGTCGACAACGGTTTCATGCGCTTCGCCGCTGGTTTCCCCGGGCGCTGCCGACAATGCAAGCGCCCGGCATAAGGTCACGGTATCAGCCGCGGACGAAAGATTTTCAACGGCCACGTTCCCGCCGCTGAGGGCCTGGATGATCAAAGCCCGATTGCTTTCGCTTTTTGACCCGGTGAGCGGTACTGCGCCCAGTAACGTCTTGGAAGGATGAGAAAGCCTCAACACTTGACTTCCCATTAGGCCTCCGCTACCGGTTTTGTATTCATGATTTCGTTTTGCTTACGGATGGATTCGTTGTGGATCAGCTCCAGCAGTTTCACCGTAAAGTCCTTGTCAAGCTTGAGCGCCTGGGCAACGTTTGTACGCTTGTGGATAATTTCGTCCCAACGGCTCACCTGCAGGATGGTCACGTTGTTGTCGCGTTTGTATTCACCGATTTTTTCGACGATTCTCATCCGATCGCTCAGGATTTTGATGATTTGGTCGTCCAATTTATCAATATCTACGCGCAATTGAGCTAATTTGTCCTCGAAGATAGGGTCATCTGATTTAGCATGGCGGAATGTTAGGTTGGCCAGCAAATCGTACAGTGCTTGAGGGGTCACTTGTTGCTTGGCGTCCGTCCATGCCACAGCCGGGTCGATGTGCGATTCAATAATTAGACCCTGCATGTCCATATCGAATGCCTTTTGAGCAATGTAGGGGATCAATTCCCGGTTTCCGCAGATGTGGCTGGGGTCGTTGATCACCGGCAGGTCAGGAACCAGTGTTTTGAGCTGTATGGCGATATCCCACATCGGTTCATTTCGGAAAGATGTTTTTTCATAGGAAGAAAAACCCCGGTGTATAGCGGCCAGTTTTTTGATGCCTGCACGGTTGACGCGCTCCAACGCACCAAGCCACAGCGAAAGGTCGGGGTTTACCGGGTTTTTGACCATCACCGGTACGTCAACGCCCCTCAGTGCATCCGCGATCTCCTGCACGGTAAAAGGGTTGGCCGTAGAGCGGGCGCCAACCCAAAGGATATCGACCCCGGCGGCGAGCGCTTCTTCCACGTGTTTGGCGGTTGCGACCTCCGTGGTGATGGGCAATCCGGTCTCTTCCTTGGCACGGCGAAGCCATTGCAGGCCGATACTGCCAATACCCTCAAACTCACCCGGCCTGGTGCGGGGTTTCCAGATGCCTGCGCGTAGCACATTTACTTTGCCGGTATTGGCAAGCAAATGGGCAGTAGCGACGAGTTGTTCCTCTGTTTCAGCGCTGCAAGGCCCGGCAATGATCAACGGCGCCTCGTCCGTGTCGAACCAAGATGTTAAGGGTACGATGTCTAGTGTCTGTTTCATTTTGTTTTATTGCGTAGTGAGTATTGTGTATTGCGATTTAATCAACTTTGTCATTCTTTATATATTCTCCCATGATATTGAAGTTGCTCGTGTGTTTTAACACCCGTCGGATAGCCGTATCGTAATCGGCCTGATTTTTCCATTCCACATCCACATAGAAGTCGTATTCATTGCGCTTACCTAATACCGGCATGGACTGGATTTTACTGAGATTGATATGCTGTTCGGCAAAACATTGCAGCACGGTGGATAAAGAACCTACGCCGTTGCCGGTCTGGAAAGACAGTGACGCCTTATTCGCTTTGCCGGTTTCCTCCGGCGTATTGGAGAGTACAAGAAAACGGGTGTAATTCTTCTTATTCGTCTCGATACGGCGTTCGAGGATTTCCAACCCGTAAAGCTTTGCAGCCAGTTGCGGTGCGATCGCCGCCGTATCTTTGCGTTGCTGTTCGCTTACCTTCTTAGCGCTGGCCGCTGTGTCTTCCGCCTCAGTCACCTTCAACTGCGGGTTCTCCTCGAGGTAGTCGTTGCATTGCTGCAGAGCAATGGGGTGCGACTCAACAAATTTGATATCCTGCAGCGTCGCGCCCGGCAGTCCCATCAGGTGGAGCTTGATGTGAAGGTATGCCTCCCCTACGATCGGAAAGCGATAGTCGCGGAGCAGGTTGTAGTTGGGGAGCAGGCTCCCCGCGATGGAATTCTCAATGGCCATGATGATGTAGTCAACCTTTCCCTGTTTCAACAGCTCGCATGTTTTTTTGAACGACTCGCACTCCATGGTTTCGATTTGATCGCCGAAATACTTGTAAGCTGCTTCTTCGTGAAACGAGCCCCTGATGCCCTGTATGGCTACCTTCTTTTTCATATATCGATTAAACGGATAATAAAAAAGTCCCGGCTTTTCTGCCGGGACTTTTTACATTTCTATCTTTACGTTATCAATGCATATCAATCCCGGCTCTTACTGCTAAAGTAAAAGAAACCAAAAAACCAATATGCGTTGTGCTGTGTTAACATCTTTTTTGTTTGACGAGCCAAATGTACATAAGAAATTTTTATTGTCAACAAAAAAATGAAAAAAAATGCGCGGCAGTCACCGTTTCTACGAACGAATCAATAGCATGCGTGGGTTAACCGGTTGCACCAACGCACAGATTTCCTTATCTTGCAAGCATCCGATGATACTGATAGACAGGCTGGTTGATCGAGTTAGGGACAGCATTGGCCCTGCTATGCTGTTAGGTGCAGCACTCGTATTAGCTGCACTTCCCGTCCGGGCGCAATCCGAGCATGTCGTCGCGCATGCCGCTTGGGCCGAGAAAATTTACCTTCAGCTGGATGCCGATGTATATACGACCGACCAAACCATCTGGTTCAAGGCGGTTGTTGTGGAATCTGCAACCCACCGGCCCAGCGCCTTGAGCGGCGTGCTCCATGTGGAGCTGATCCGACCTGATGAGCAGGTTGCGGAACGTAAACGAATCAAATTGACCGACGGCATCGGGTCAGGCGGTTTTGTACTTGGAGAACAATACGTTCAAGGCAGCTACTTGCTGCGGGCATATACCGAGTGGAACAAAAATTTCGGCGGGGACTTCATTTTCCAGCGGTACGTCGATGTGTTCCCTGCCACCGGGAAGATCAGGAGCAACCCGATAACCGCACTGCACCTCCGAGAACAGGAGGCCAACAGTTATCAGCTGCATGCCCAGTTGAACCCGCAACTGATCGACAAGAACCATCAGAAACACCTTACCGTCTACCTGACGGTTGACGGAAAAAGAGACACACTTGTCATAAAAGGCGCGCGCAATGGTTATTACCCGCTTGAATACGCCATACCGAATGGCTCAGCGCTTGCCACAGTGAATATGGAAACCGAAAATGGAATTCGGCATAGCAAGACCATTGCGTTGCAAGATGGCTCTTTGGACTTACAGTTTTTTGCCGAAAGCGGGCAACTGGTGCACGGCATCACCACCAAGGTGGGCTTTAAAGCGCTCGATAACCGCGGCAATGGAACAACGGTGTCGGGCGTAGTGATGGACAGCAAAGGCCGTACCGTGGCGCCATTTAAAAGCAATCATCTGGGAATGGGAATCCTCGCCTTGACTCCGGACAGCACGTTGTCCTATTACGCCGTGTTAGACAGTCCGCAAGGCGGCAGCCGCCTGCAGCGCTACCCCCTCCCCCATGTAATCGGAAACGGGCGCGTCCTATCGGTTGCCAAGTCCGGCGACGAAATCGAGCTGAAAATACTTTCCAATTGCGCGGAGACCGATAGCCTGTTCATTCAGGTAAGCTGCAGGGGCATCATGCACTACCTTATTAAAGCGTCGATGAAAAACCAGCGGATAGCCACATCGCTGCCCGCCGAGGGTCTTCCGGAAGGCATCATCTCATTCACCTTGATGGACCGGCAGATGCGGCCGCTTGCCGGGCGGCTCTTCTTCAACCGACGGCCGGAAACCCGTTTGCAGGTCGACGTGTCACCCGCTGACTCCAACCCGCGGAAACGTAGCAAAGCGGATCTTTCCATACGGGTTGCTGACAGCAACGGAGATGCCGTTGATGCCCGGGTTTCCGTTTTGGTAATGCATCGAGACCATGTAGGGAATGCTTGGACGGCACGGCAAAATTTACTCACGCAATTGCTGCTGTCCTCAGAGCTCCGCGGCGACGTCGCCGACCCGGGATATTATTTTCACAGCGCAAATGCGGCGCCGTTTGACCACCTGGACGTCTTGATGCTTACGCAAGGGTGGCGGAAATACCGCTATGACACCCTCTTGTCGGATTCCTTTCATTTCCCGAACGAGCCGTTCCCTTACATAAGCGGCAAAGTACATGGTGTTTTATCCAGCAAGGCGCGGGCAGCGATCGGGCTCACCTTGATGACGTTAGGACAGCGCCCATCGGTTACTGCGCAAAACACAGACAGCTTAGGCCGGTTCTATTTTGAATTGCCCGACGACTATTCCGATTCACTGGACGTGCTGATTCAAAGTGCCAACAAAGCCGGAAAGAACCGAAATTACACCATAGCGTTGGATGAGCGGAAACCGCCACCGCTCGTTTATGACCAGCTCCGTTCGATCGGATCGGTAGACAGCGTGGTGTCGCTTCTGGTACAGAAAAAACTGGAACGTGCGCGGCGCGAATATTCGTATCGCCTGGCCACCGGTGAAATCATGCTGGATGAAGTACTGGTGGAACGCAGGGTGCTCAGCCCCCAGCAGCAAAAGGTGCTCGACCGCTACGGCGAACCTGACGTGATCATCTCGGGTAAAGCCATTCAAGATAAAGAAGAAAAATGGTCATACGGGCTGTATAGCGTATTGTTGTTCAACTTTCCGGATGATCTGCGGATCGAACGGGTCGGGGACAATGGCGGCTACCTCCGGGCACGCATAATGGGTGGGGAGACCACATTGGTCGTCGTCGACGGCATCCCCGTAATGAACCAAAACTATGAACTAATACCCAGCATCCCGCCCAGCGAGGTTAAAAGCGTAGAGCTCATCCGTTTCGCCAAAAACTTCAGCGCGTTGTACCGCGAAGCATATCCAGAAGCGCATCCGCTGGAAATACCTGCAATGGGCAGCGTCATCGCCATTTATACCCACGCAGGAAAAGGCCTGTTTGCCGCTCGCAAGCCAACGGGTCTTTTGCAGGCAACCGTACCTGTGTATTCGCCCGTCATCGAGTTCTATGCGCCGCGGTATGAATCGCCTGAAGACAATGATCCGGAACGGCCCGATTTACGGACGCTGATATATTGGGCCCCCGAACTGTCCACCGACGCTACCGGAAAAGCAACAGCATCCTACTACCACTCCGATGCGTCTGGTGAAACGATTGTTGTCGTAGAAGCCATATCACCGGAAGGAAAAATCGGGTATAAGGAATTGGTTTACCAGGTGACTGACTGACCACCGACTAACGCGCGGCTGCTCAACCATCAGCGGGCGATCGTGTACAATAACGACACCCATCCCGCCACGAGCAGCAAGCCGCCGACCGGTGTAACCGGCCCCAAAAAGCGCCACTTGGTACCGAAAACTCCGCTCAGACATAACCCGTAGATGCTGAACGAAAACAGCACCGTTCCGCTGATGAACAGCCACGTGTAGGCACCCGGCCCGATCAAGCCACCCGACTGTGCGAAACCAACCAATAACAGTACCAAGGCGTGATAGAACTGGTACCGTATGCCCGTTTCAAAACTGGCGTGCTGATCTTCAGTAAATTTTTTCTTAAGGGCGTGGGCACCGAAAGCGCCTAATACGACGGCAGTCAGACCGAAAATAACACCAAACAGTTGAGCAAGCATGACGTGATTGTATTAAAGTATAAAGTATCAGCGTTTCCCTTAATTCTTCACTAACCGCTTATACTTGATTCGCTTGGGTCCGGTGTCGCCAAGGCGCTTCTTCCGGTTTTCTTCGTATTCGGTATAATTGCCTTCAAAGAAATACACCTGCGATTCGCCTTCGAAGGCGAGGATGTGGGTACAGATACGGTCGAGGAACCAGCGGTCGTGTGAAATAACCACGGCGCAGCCACCGAAACTTTCCAACCCCTCTTCCAACGCGCGGAGCGTATTCACATCGATGTCATTGGTCGGTTCGTCGAGCAGCAATACATTGGCCCCTTTTTTCAGTGTGATGGCAAGGTGTACCCGGTTGCGTTCTCCTCCGGAAAGGACACCCACCTTTTTCTGCTGATCCGCACCATTGAAGTTGAACCGCGACACATAGGCCCGGGAATTGATCATCCGGTTGCCGAGCTGGATGTTTTCGTTGCCTCCCGTGATGTTTTCCCAGACGGTCTTGTCGGGGTCCAGATCGCCGTGCAGCTGGTCCACATAGCCCAAGGCAACCGTCTCGCCGACACGGAATGTACCGCTATCCGGCTGTTCCTGCCCGGTGATCAACCGGAAAAGCGTGGTCTTCCCGGCACCGTTCGGACCAATGATGCCCACGATGCCTGCAGGAGGCAAGGAGAAGCTCAGGTTTTCAAATAAGATTTTATCGCCGTATGCCTTACTCACCTCCTGGGCTTCGATGACGACATTGCCCAACCGCGGTCCGGGCGGGATAAACAGTTCCAACCTGTCTTCCCGCTCTCCGACTTCTTCAGAGGCCAGTTTTTCGTAATTGTGGAGGCGGGCTTTTGACTTGGCATGACGGGCCTTGGGGGCCATGCGCACCCATTCCAGTTCACGCTCGAGCGTTTTCTGCCGTTTGCTTTCCATCTTCTCTTCCTGCGCAAGCCGCTTGGCTTTCTGGTCAAGCCACGAAGAATAGTTCCCCTTCCATGGAATACCTTCGCCGCGGTCGAGTTCTAATATCCAGCCGGCTACGTTATCGAGAAAATACCGGTCGTGCGTTACGGCGATCACCGTGCCCTTATACTGCTGCAGGTGTTGTTCGAGCCAATCAATGGATTCGGCATCAAGGTGGTTTGTCGGTTCGTCGAGCAGCAACACATCAGGTTCCTGCAGCAATAAGCGACATAATGCCACCCTGCGTCGCTCCCCTCCTGACAATGTGGCCACTTCGCGGTCCGGCTCCGGACACCGAAGTGCATCCATTGCCCTTTCCAGCTTGCTGTCTATTTCCCAAGCTCCCGAAGCATCGATTTTATCCTGCAGTTCGCCCTGCCGGGCGAGCAAGCGGTCCATTTCATCGGCATTTTCATAGACTTCCGGCAAACCGAATTTTTCGTTGATCTCTTCATACTCTCGAAGAATAGCGGACATCTCCGCCACCCCTTCTTCCACCACCTCTCGAACGGTCATATTGGGCTCTAACTCAGGCTCCTGAGCCAGATACCCTACGGTATAGCCCGGTGAAAACACAACTTCGCCTTGATACGAATTGTCCAAACCGGCGATGATGCGAAGCAGAGATGACTTCCCCGAGCCATTCAGCCCGATAACCCCTATTTTGGCCCCATAAAAGAAGGAAAGGTATATATTTTTTAAAACCTGCTTTTGCGGGGGATATACTTTACTGACCCCCGCCATGGAAAATATGATCTTCTCGTCTGACATATGATGATTTCTATTAAGCGTCGCACTAAACTAGGAGTTGCAAACTTAGGTAACTTGCCCTTCATATGCAAGGCCGGATATGCATGGCCGGGCCCGTCTTTCAGCTAATATAGCTGGAGTATATACCAGATTGATACAATAAATCCTTTTATCATGACTGACAAAATGTTATATTTGTCTCAGTGGCTTAATTGTTGATAAAAGTTACACAAATAATAAGGGCGTAAGTGATAATTTTTTATACATTTATCGCATCCTTAGCATATAAAAAAAGAAAGGTAGACATTCATGGAAGCAAAATTTTCGCCTCGCGTAAAGGATGTGATTTCATACAGCAGGGAAGAAGCGATCCGGCTGAAGCACGATTACATCGGCACAGAGCATCTGCTCTTGGGCCTTATTCGTGAAGGAGACGGCATGGCGATCAAGATATTGAAACATGCAGGGATAGACACGACAGAACTACGGAAATCCATAGAGGACGCCGTTAAGGGCTCATCGCTATCCCGCGCTCCGATCGGCAACATGCCGCTTACCAAACAAGCGGAGAAGGTGTTGAAAATCACTTATCTTGAGGCTAAGATCTTCAAGAGCGACGTCATTGGCACGGAGCACCTGCTGTTATCCATCCTGCGCGATGAAGACAACATTGCATCGCAAATCTTGCAGCAATACGACATCAATTACGACGTATTCAAGGCCGATGTGGAGCAACATCGGGCCGGAATTACCGATCAGGCCGCCGGCTCGACAGCCGGTGATGACGACTTTAAAGAAGACGATCACTTCAATCAGCCCAAAAAGGTGTCTGACATCAAGTCGAAGACCCCGGTGCTGGACAACTTTGGGCGCGACCTGACGAGAGCCGCCGAAGAAGGCCGTTTAGACCCGATTGTGGGCCGGGAACGGGAAATCGAACGTGTTTCGCAGATTCTTTCACGCCGTAAGAAAAACAACCCGATACTGATCGGTGAGCCTGGCGTGGGTAAGTCAGCCATCGCCGAAGGCCTGGCGTTGCGTATCATCCAGCGGAAGGTATCGCGTGTCTTATTCAACAAACGGGTGGTAACGCTCGACCTGGCTTCGCTCGTGGCCGGCACAAAGTACCGCGGACAATTTGAAGAACGCATGAAAGCGGTCATGAACGAATTGGAAAAATCACCGGATGTGATCCTGTTCATCGACGAAATACATACCATCGTCGGTGCGGGTGGCGCGTCAGGTTCACTGGATGCTTCCAATATGTTCAAACCTGCGCTGGCCCGTGGCGAGATCCAATGTGTCGGAGCGACCACGCTCGACGAATACCGGCAATACATTGAGAAAGACGGCGCACTTGACCGGAGGTTCCAGAAAGTGATGATCGAACCGGCTACGCATGACGAAACAGTGGAAATACTCAACCGCATCAAGGAAAAATACGAGGAACACCACAACGTCAATTATACGCCGGAGGCCATCCAAGCCTGCGTTACATTGACCACCCGCTATATCACTGACCGCTTCCTTCCAGATAAGGCCATCGATGCGCTGGATGAAGCAGGATCCCGGGTGCACCTCACCAATATCCATGTGCCGCAGAGCATTCTTGATATTGAGCAGAAAATCGAGGAAATCAAAATCGAAAAAAACAAAGTGGTGCGCAGCCAGAAATATGAGGAGGCTGCAAAACTGCGGGATACGGAGAAGAAACTGCTGGAGGAACTTGAGCACGAAAAAACTGCTTGGGAGGCTGAAACACGTACCAAACGCTACTCGGTGACCGAAGACAATGTCGCCGAAGTGGTGTCCATGATGACGGGCATTCCTGTACAGCGCGTAGGACAGTCTGACAGCCAAAAGCTACTGGGCATGGCCGAGTCCATGAAAGGGCGGATCATCGGACAGGACGAAGCCGTGAAAAAACTGGTGAAGGCGATCCAACGTACCCGCGCAGGGTTGAAGGACCCGAAGAAGCCCATCGGCTCGTTTATTTTCTTAGGCCCTACCGGTGTCGGCAAAACCGAACTGGCAAAAGAGCTGGCGCGCTTCATGTTCGACAGCGAGGATTCGCTTATTCAGATCGACATGAGTGAATACATGGAGAAGTTTGCCATCTCCCGCCTGGTGGGAGCGCCTCCAGGCTACGTGGGCTATGAAGAAGGCGGCCAGTTGACGGAAAAAGTACGCCGCAAGCCCTATTCGGTAGTGTTGCTTGACGAGATTGAGAAGGCACACCCCGACGTTTTCAACCTGCTGCTGCAGGTACTGGACGAAGGGCAGCTTACCGATAGCCTTGGGCGCCGTGTAGACTTCCGCAACACGATTCTGATCATGACGTCAAACATCGGTGCCCGGCAGTTGAAGGACTTCGGGCAAGGCGTAGGCTTCACCACGTCGGCAAAAGCAGAGCAGGCCGAATCGCACTCCCGCAGTGTGATCGAAAATGCGCTGAAACGGGCCTTCGCCCCGGAATTCCTCAACCGGATCGATGATGTGATCGTGTTCAACTCACTCGACAAAGAACATATTTTCAAGATCATCGATATTGAGTTGAAATCCCTCTTTGTCCGCATAGAAGCACTGGGCTATAGCATTAAGCTCACCAATGATGCAAAAGAATTTGTTGCAGAAAAGGGCTTTGACAGCAACTTCGGTGCACGGCCGCTTAAACGGGCCATCCAGAAATACCTCGAAGATCCCATTGCGGAGGAAATCCTCAAAGGGGAAGTAAGCGAAGGTAATACGCTGGAAGTCGATTACGATAAAGATAAAGGCGAAATCATCGTCAATGTGCAAGACGGCGATGGTGGTCCGTCAAGGCCCTCAGATCTGGCCGAAGAAAAGAAAGATGAATAATTCTTTGGCAACCACCGTAAAGAAACGCCACCTGATCATACAGGTGGCGTTTTTGTTTATCCCTATTTATTGAACTTTCCTGCCCGACAATACCGACAATTCCGACAAAGCCGCCGATTCCGACAACGCTTCTTGCCACCCTGGCTAACTTTGTTCTTGTCAACGGGTAAGGTACCGCCTGTCGGGGAGGAGTGACGTAATTTTTTTATCACCACACCCGGCTACCAGCGCCAGCATGGTGCATTTGGTTTCCCTTCAATAGGCAGGCGCCAGCAAAAATGCATCAAAGCGTATTCTTGGAGCAATTATTGCGTTAAACTTTTTTACTACATCAATTGTCATACGTAAAAAGGATAAAACAACTACATTATTCACGCAACGCAAATCCATATGAAGAATTACCTTACCCTCGCCGTCGGATTTCTGGCAATCCTTGGCTTCACTTCCTGTACAAAGGAATATTACGACGTTGTTCCGAACAAGACGTTCGTGTATACGATTCAGCCCAATCAATGGGCATGGGACACAGGCGTAATTAACCAAATTTATTATGACATCAACCTCCCCGAACTGACCGACTATTACGTTGATCAGGGAATCGTGAGTGTTTCGCTGAGCGTCGACGATGAAGCCTCTTACAATATCCTTCCGGCGACCATCATGGGTACGGCTTATTCTGTCAATTATACCACGGGATTCGTCACGATCTATGCAGAAGATCCTGTCTTTGACCCTGATTTTGAGGTGCCCGTTCCGGACAGGAGAGTCACTGTCAAAATCACGTTGTCCGACGCGGATTTCATTCCATAAAAAAAGCGGCGTTAAGCCGCTTTTTTTATGTCCGAAAACTCGGCTCCTTCTATTGCCCTTCTCCCATCCCGCCTATTACCGCCTCACTGACACCGGTAAACGAAAAACCGCCGTCGTGAAACAGGTTCTGCATGGTCACCATTTTTGTCAGATCAGAAAACAACGTGACGGTGTAGTCCGCACACTGGTCAGCCGTGGCATTACCGAGTGGCGACATCTTTTCAGCATAGGAAATAAAATCACCGAAGCCCTTCACGCCGGAGCCTGCCGTGGTCTGCGTGGGCGACTGGCTGATCGTATTTACCCGCACGTTCTTCCGTACCCCGTACTGGTAACCGAAGTTGCGGGCAATGCTCTCAAGGAGCGCTTTCGCATCCGCCATATCGTTGTAATCCGGGAATACCCGTTGCGCGGCGATGTAGGTGAGTGCTACCACCGACCCCCACTCATTGATGGCGTCCTTTTTCATCGCTGTGGCCAGTACACGGTGCAGGCTTATAGCCGAGATATCGAAAGCTTTATGCATAAAATCATAGTTGCTCTCGGTATAATGGATGCCTTTGCGCACGTTGACGCTCATTCCCACGGAATGCAGGATAAAATCAACACCACCGCCGAAGTGCTCCAGCGTCTGCTCAAAGAGATTTTCGATATCGTCTCCGCTGGTTACATCGGCTGGAATAACAGGCGCATTGTTACATTCTTCCGCCAGTTGCTTGATGGTACCCATACGAAGCGCTACAGGGGCATTGGTAAGCACGATCTCAGCTCCTTCTTGAACACAGCGTTGGGCGGTCTTCCAAGCAATGGATTTGTCATCCAATGCACCGAATATAATTCCTTTCTTTCCTTTCAGTAGGTTGTGGGACATAGTCTATTTTTTAGTTAATATTAAAATCTGGTAAAAATAAGGGTTTTTTCTAAATCCCCAACAACCCGGAGGCATGCTGCATTGCTGCTTCACCAGGATCTGCTCCGCTGAGCATCTGGGCAATCTCCAGTACCCGGTCCTGTTGTTCCAGCCGGACAATATCGGTAACTGTTCTGTCTTCCGACTCTTTCTTATACACCTTAAAATGGGCACCCCCTTTTGATGCAATCTGCGGCAGGTGCGTAATGGCGATGACCTGCATATGGCCTGACAAACGCTCCATGATTTCAGCTACTTTCAATGCTACCTCGCCCGATATTCCCGTATCGATCTCATCAAAGATAATCGTCGGCAAAGCGGATGTTTTGGCGATCAGCGACTTAATAGCCAGCATTAGCCGAGAAAGCTCGCCACCAGAAGCGATTTTTCCCACGGGCTGCGGTTCCTGCCCTTTGTTGGCAGTAAACCGAAAGGTGATAGTTTCCTGACCGCTGGATCGTAGGGACGCTTCATCAAGCCGGCCGAGTGAAATATGCAACTGGCTATGAGGCATGCCCACAGCTCGCAGCACCTTGCCTACTTCTTCGGCTATTGACGGAATGACGGCTTCCCTGCTGGCACTTAGCCGGTCGGCGAGTTCGAGGGTTTCGGCTTTCAGTCGTTCCGCTTCAGCTTCCAGCCCGATAATCTCCTCGTCGTCAGATGACAGGGCTTGAAGTTTTTTCTGAAGTTCGTCGCGCAATGCAATCAGCGCAGAAACACTGTCCGCCCGATGCTTCTGTTGCAGGGCATAAAGAAGGTTGAGCCGCTCGTTGACTGCTGCCAGCCGCTCTTCGTCAAGCACAATATCCTGCTCCATGTGGCTGATCTCAGTGCTGAGGTCTTTCAATTCGATGAAGCTGCTTTGCAGCCGTTCCGATTGTGCAGCCAGGGACGGCATATGCTGCTCGGCATGCTGGAGGTGATTGAGGGCCTCCTTGATTAAGGCGATGGCGTTTATTTCCCGCTCATGCAAAGCATATGCTGCGCCAAAAAGGTGGCGTTTGATTTCCTCGGCATGCTCCAGCTGCCGTTGCTCCGCTTCCAGCCTTTCCTGTTCGTCCGCTTCTAAATTAGCTTTCTCCAGCTCATCGTATAGAAACTGGTGGTAATCTGCCTCCGCCCCTGCTTGCTTCACGTTGTCCTTCAACGCACTCAGCCGCTCCAGGGTGCGCTTATAGGAGCGGTATACGGTGGTATACCGTTCGCGAAGCGGTCGGTTTTGTGCAACACTGTCTACGGTAAACAATTGGAAGGTCTCCGTGTTAAGCTGGAGTGTGGCATGCTGGGAGTGGATGTCAATCAGTTTCTCGGCAAGCGTTTTCAATACGTTGAGGGTAACAGGCGTATCGTTGACAAACGCCCTCGATTTGCCATCCGCACTGATCTCTCGGCGCACGATGGTTTCCCCATCATAGTCAAGATCCTGCTCACTGAAAAACGTTTCCAACTGATAGCCAGACACATCGAAATACCCTTCGATGATGCACTTCCTGTCCTGATTGAAGAAGTAACGGGTTTCCACCCGCTGCCCCAAAATCAACGACAGCCCACCCATAATGATCGATTTGCCAGCACCCGTTTCGCCCGTAAGGATATTCAACCCCTTGTCAAAATGGATATCAAGGGAATCAATCAACGCATAGTTCTTGATGGATAGACGGGTCAGCATAAATTATTGTCTATTTTAAGTTCTACCTGCTATTACGTAAACTTTCATATTTATTCGCATTAGCCGGGTCTACCTCCGCGAGGATGTTATAGGCCTGCACCCTTTCCTGCGGCCCCATCCCACTGAAAATGCCAACAAGCTCGTCTGACTTTGCGGAGAAAAACACTTGGTTGAATACTGCGCCCTGGGCCAGTCGGTCCACTTTTTGCAACGTTGGCAGCAGATCGAGGATGGATTTCCGCGCCTGCTGCGCATTGTCCGACATGGTGTCCAGTCCATTCAGGTAAAAGCTGTACAGGAAATCGCGGATCGGCTGATACCGGCGGTCGAGCAGGTTGTTGACCAGCCAAAAGCGGTTGTTTGTCCCTTCCATCGAACGCCAGCCCGGGAATCCCGTGTTCTGGGCATTGTTTACGACATGCTGAGCAGCGGTATAAAACGGCGTCCCGCCGTTAGGCTCAAATGTATCCGCGTCCAGCCCTACAATGATATAAGCATAATAGGCCAGAAGGGATGTGAGGTTATTCATGTACTGCTGGTCTGAATAATCCATCAACTGCCCTTCGGTGTAGCTGAAATTGAAATTATTGTCCGAGATACTCAATACCGGGCTGTTATAAGATGTACTAAAAACAGGTCTTGTCGATACGATCTGGGCCTGCGCCGTGAAATTGGATGAGCCATCCCAAGCGTTGATCGTAATCACGAAACTGCAATCGATGCGTTCCTGCGGCTGCACCTGGTTAGTGCTCCATGTACGGTTGTTGAGGAAATCGGAAATCGCTTTCTGCAACACTTCAAGTGGCCGTTTATTGGTATTTTGAACCTGGGGCGACAGGATCTGTACCCGCGCATTCAAGTCCTGCGCCTGCACCGTCAAAAACCACAGCGGCGAGAAAAACAGAAAACCGCTAAACAAAATGACACCCCATCTTCGAATCATGCCCAAAGATATAGATTATGAATGAAAATTGCTTAATGCAATCCCTCGTTTAAATATTTACAACACCGGTGAGATTATGAATACTACGCCCAATGTGTTAAGTTTGCACACCATGTATGACTATAGCGCACAGTTAAGCAAGTACATGCCGGTACAGGCAGCTCACGTCATTTCGCGATGGATCAATGACAGCAACTGCCTTTTCCGCATCAGCAAAAGCCGCAGTTCGAAATTTGGCGACTACCGTCCACCGTACAATGGGCAAGGACATCGCATCTCGGTGAATAACAACCTTAACCCGTATGCATTCCTTATCACCACGGTGCATGAATTTGCCCACCTCAAAACATGGAACGAACATAAAAACAGGGTAAAACCGCACGGATCAGAATGGAAAGCCAATTTCAAGCAGCTCATGCTGCCCTTCATGCAATCCGGTATCTTCCCCGATGAGCTTAACGTGGCCATCACCGCATATATGGACAACCCGGCCGCATCCAGTTGTTCGGATCTCCAGCTGTTCAGGGCGCTAAAGCGATATGACAAATCGGGCCTTCTTCATACGGTAGAGCAGCTGCCAGCGGACGCGGTCTTTTCGCTCAAAAACGGACGGGTCTTCCAGAAAAAAGAGAAAATCAGAAAACGATATCGTTGCATTGAGGTAAAAACACAGCGGGTATACCTGTTCAGCCCGGTAGCGGAGGTACTTTTGTCTGGATTTGATAATTATTCCGTACTTTAGCAACATTTCATCCTTATGAACAAATTCATCTCCATTATCGCCTTTGCTGCTTTGACTTGGTCATGCGGCAACCGGAATAGCGGTGTCTCCGATGCTCCTTCAGCTGCCATCGACTCCCAAAGCTTTATTCAGCATGTAAAGAAGCTGTCTTCCGACGAGTTTCTCGGCCGCAAGCCGTTTACCCGGGGAGACACGCTTACGGTAAGCTACATCGCGGAAGCGTTTCAGAAAATCGGGCTGGCCCCGGGCAGCGGCGACAGTTATTTTCAAGAGGTCCCCATGGTGGAAATTACCTCGACCCCCACTGCACCCCTGACGTTCAGCCGTAGCGGCAGCCAGTTCCATCTGGATCATCTCGATGATTTTGTCATCGGAAGCCGGCGGCTGGACGAGCGGATCAGCGTTTCCGAATCCGAGGTGGTGTTTGCCGGATTCGGCATTGTGGCGCCGGAATACCAATGGGATGACTACGCAGGGCTGGATGCCAAGGGGAAGACAGTCATCGTGCTGGTGAATGACCCCGGGTTTTATGACAAGTCGCTTTTCAAGGGCGACACCATGACCTACTACGGCCGCTGGACCTATAAGTTCGAAGAAGCTGCCCGGCAGGGAGCCACCGGCGTGCTGATCATCCATGATACCGATGCGGCCAGTTATGGATGGGATGTGGTTCGTAGCGGCTGGAGCGGTCCGCAGTTAAATCTCGAAACGCAGGAGAACGGAGCCTCACGGGCGGCCATTGAAGGCTGGCTTACGGCAGAGGCGGCCGGCAGGCTGTTTGAACTGGCGGGCGGTGCCGGTGATCTGATTGCCAGCGCCAAAAAGACGGGGTTTAAGCCCGTCGACCTGGGTGTCAGTGTTAGTGTCGGCCTTGAAAATAACTTCCGGAAATCGTCATCCAATAACGTGCTTGCAAAAATACCCGGCAACAAGTACCCCGATGAATACCTGATTTATACCGCCCACTGGGATCACCTCGGCATCGGCGAGCCGGTAGACGGCGACTCCATTTACAACGGCGCCATTGACAATGCCAGCGGCATAGCCGCGCTTTTTGAGCTTGCCAAGGCTTTTAAGTCGGCCGAAACACCTCCCGACCGCTCCATTTTGTTTCTTGCGGTGACAGCCGAAGAACAGGGCCTGCTGGGTTCAGCCTATTACGCCAACAATCCGGTGTATCCACTTAACAAAACCGTAGCAAACATCAATATCGATGCATTGAGCCCTATCGGAAGGACCAACGACATTTCGGTCATCGGGCTGGGGCATTCTGAAATGGACGATTACCTTATCCGCGCAGCGGACCGCCAGGGACGACGGGTGGTTCCGGGCGGCACACCTTCAGCCGGAAGTTTTTTCCGCTCCGACCACTTCAATTTTGCCAAAGTCGGCGTGCCTGCGCTGTACACGGGCAGCGGCCGGGACGTCATCGGGAAAGACAGCAGCACGGTAGCCGAGCTGCGCGATGCCTTTACCAAACGCTACCATCAGGTCACCGACGAATACGATGAAACGTGGGATGTCAGCGGCATGATGGCTGATATCAACCTCATTTTTGACGTCGGATACACGCTCAGCCGGGAAAGGACCTTCCCCCGCTGGAAGGCAGGCTCGGAATTTAAAAAGATCGGGGAACAGCGACTTTGATCTGCAGACTTGAAATTATTGATTTACGACTTATAACATTAAACAACAACAACATGTACACCGGATTTAGACACCTACATTCCACACTGGCTTATGTATTATTGGCGGGGCTGCTTATCTCAATTCTCTTCGTGCTTTTTGCTTACCTGCGAAACAAGGGTTATAACCGCAAGATGGCACTTTTAGGACTTATATGCGCACATGTGCAATTTGTCGTCGGATTGGTCCTTTATTTCATATCTCCACTGGGCATCAAGGGTGCTTCGGGCGAGGCCATGAAAATCAGTACGGCACGGCTATACTTCCTTGAGCACCCGCTGATCATGCTGATTGCCGTCGTACTGATTACTGTCGGCTATTCCAAGGCAAAACGACTGGCCGAGCCCAAAAAGCAGAATGCGACCGTTTTGGTATGTTACCTGATCGGGCTGGTGCTGATCCTCTCCCGCATCCCGTGGCATGCTTGGCCGACGGCCTAACAGTTTTCCACACCTGCTCGGTTTTTCGCGGAAGATCATTATCTTTATCGTGTATTTGCGCATACCCGATTGTACCTTTAGTTGCCCTCTGCACATTTATCCCCATCCAAGGGTTAATTTTGGAGCTCTGACGATTATAAACTAAGCAGCGATTATGAAAACCGTTAAGCACATCCTCAACAACAAACCAGCCGTTGTCTATTCGATAACGGCGGATGTCTCCGTATTGGAAGCCCTGAAAATTATGATGGAAAAAAACATCAGCGCTTTGCTGGTGATAGAAAACGAAAGCCTACGAGGTATTTTTACGGAACGTGATTATGCCCGCAAGATCATCCTGCAGGGAAGATCCTCTAAGGATACGCCGATGCATGAAGTCATGACAAGGAACCCGCATACCATTACGCCGCAAGAATCCATAGACCACTGCATGCAGCTGATGACCGACAACCACTTCAGGCATTTGCCTGTGATGGAAAATGACCGTGTGGTTGGCATGCTTTCCATTGGTGATCTGGTCAAATTCATCATCGAAGACCAGCAGCGGACAATAAGCGAACTGGAAAACTACATAAATAGCTAAAAAACAGAAAGCCCGGCTTCATCAAAGCCAGGCCAACGTTTTATCCCTGCGGTGGGTTAGCGCTTCTATTTCATGATTCGAAAAACCACGCGAAAAGCGATGAACCAACCGACGGCCAGTAGTATGTTCGAAATGGTTGAAACCAAAAATGAATCCTGAACAAACCGGAAAAATGTGCCTGCAAGCCCGAAAGCTACTGCGATGGCCAAGGTGACGTAGTGCCTCGTCTGGTTTGCCTCGTTATCGGTCCTCCTTGGTGGAGTCTTCTCTAATGTCGTTGCCATGTAAATACCTGTTTGCCGCCAAAAATACAAAAAAATCCGCAGCTTCATTGACATAAAGCCAACAATTACGATTTCTCGTGATTATTGGTATCTTTGGCGCTCCACAACATCACTCATCATGGCGTTACAAGATAAGATAGATCAAGACATCAAAGCGGCAATGCTGGCCAAGGACAATGCGACGCTTCGCGGCTTACGAGCAATCAAGGCAGCAATTTTACTTGCCAAGACGGAAAAGGGGCCCGCTGAAGAACTTTCGGAACAGACCGAGATCAGCGTCCTTCAAAAACTGGCGAAACAGCGCCGGGAGTCTGCAGAAATCTACCAGCAGCAAAACCGGGAAGATCTTTATCAAATCGAAATGGAAGAGCTCGCGGTCATCGAGCGGTTCCTGCCGAAGCAGCTTTCCCGCGAGGAAATCGAAGCAAATGTCAGGCAGCTTATCGCTGAAACAGGCGCTACAGGCCCCAAAGATATGGGCAAGGTGATGGGACTGGCTAACAAACGGCTTGCCGGCAAAGCTGATGGCAAGACGATATCGGAGATTGCTAAGACGTTGTTGACCGGCGGGTAGAAACCCCGTCCCGCTTTAAACCGCCCTTCGGCTCCCTATTTCCTTATCCCTGTCATACGTGGAGATATGGCGTTCTTTTTTGCTTTCGAAGATATCATCGATGGTTATCATGATCCCGGTTTCTTCTACTGTGCCGAACTCATCGTTGACTGCGGTTCCGAACGTCTTCATCGTAGAAGAAAGGTTCATATAGGTGTTGATCAACGGGGGTATATTCTCACCCAACGCCCTTACCCGTGCATTGAGTATCTTATACCCCTCCTTGTATTCCAGCCCCGAAAACAGGTCGCGGAACGGATCGGCGTCGCCGAAATAATTTAACGGCTTAATGGGCCAAACCAGCCGCTCGTTATCGGGAAAATAATGGTGCATGAAGTAAATCAACATGTCACGGGCTTCCCGGTTGTAGTGCGGGTACATGGTCACCTTACCAAACAGGTATTTAACCTGCGGATTAAGCTTCACTACCGCCCCCAGCCCATCCCACAAGTTATCCAGCGAAAACAACCCTTTGCGGTTGTCCTTACCAGGTTGGTATTTGGGCTGTACGAAGGAACGCCCCAGCTCAATGGTATGTGGCAGGTATTCCGCAATGAATTTCGGGGAGAAATGAAAATAATGAGCCGTCGATAAGTTAATTTCGCCGCGACTGTTGACTCCGACGTCTCTGCATTTGATTAGCCGGTATCCGGCAATGATTTCCTCATCTTCAGGGTTCCATGCGATCAACTGGTCATACGCATCCTCGCCCGTGTCATTGTCATCCAAATCCAGTGCCAACCCTGTTCCGCCTCCTGCTGCCCGAAAAGTAAGTTCCCTCAATCTTCCGATCTCCCTAACGGTGTGAGGTGCTTTTCGGTGATTTACCAAGTAAATCTCATTGTTTCCGTTATTGGTATAGCGGACAAACGCCTCCTCGGTGAGCTCCTTTTTTATGAAATCCCGGTCAACAGGTGCTATTATTTCTTGCATATAGTTAGTTTTCAGGAGCTAATCCGTAAACGATACGTTTTATATCCTCAGCCCAGTCTTTCTCGCTTTTGGAACTGTCAAAATATGTATAAGAAATCGGTTTTCCTATACATATGGTGACCTTTTTGTTTTTCTGCGCAAACATTTCTTCTGCGAGGTAAAACATTTCGATGTTGGCCTTAACACCAAGGAGTTCCCTGAAACGGGCGAAATTATAAAAAAAACTGGAATTTCTTCCATCAATGTACACCGGCACGATGTCTCTTTGGTATTTCTTTGCCTTACTGACAAAACTTTTTTTCCACTCCAGGTCTTCGATTTTCCCGTTCCGCTTGCGTGACACCAAGCCGGCCGGAAAAACCAGCAACGCTTGGTCACGTGCGTAGGCCTCTTCGATCTGCTCAATTCCCTTCCTGCCCTGCGCCCCATGCTTATTTACCCCGATGAAAAGCGGCTCCAGGTTTTTTATGTTCAGCAGAATGTCGTTTACCAGAAACTTGATATCCTGCCTGTATTTACCAAGAGCGTGCATAAAGGCGATGCCGTCCAATCCACCCAGCGGGTGGTTCGAAGCAAAGACCACCCCGCCTGCTGCCGGGATGTTTTCTGCCCCGCGGAGCTCGACCATCACGCCCAATTCTCCGATCAAACCATCCACAAAGTCTAATCCGTGTAAATGCCCGATATTTGCCATTACACGGTTAATGTCGTCTTCATGCACTACCCGTTCAATATAACGAAGAATAAAACGGGGCATCCATTGTAGCAACCGGGGGTTCTTTTTCCGGATGACTTCTTTGATAATGATATATTTACTTTTCTTTTCCAAAATAGCTTTCAGGTGCTCGTTACATAGCCTTTAAAAAAGTTCAGTTGAACCGTCGGGCGATCAGCAGCCAAAAGTAACAAAAGTTCCGGTATTGTCATTCCTTTGTTTAATTACCCATCAAAACCGATCAGTTGCCGAAAAAAAAACGTAAAATAGTCGTTGATGTCAGCAAAACCGAGTAATTTTGGCAGGCAAGCGCACTTAGATTAAACGATTACTGGTTTTGTTCGTTTAATGAATAAGGAGGGTAAACAAGATGAACATAGGTCAAGTAATAGCCGAGCACGAATATGCAGTAAGCCCTTCGGCTAGCATACGAGATACGTTGGACAAAATGGCCGATTTGCAATTGGCCCAATTGCCCGTGGTTAAAGACGACCTTTTCTTCGGGCTCGTGTCCTATGAGGCATTGGCCAGCATCCCCAATGTGCAGGAACATATCCAAGACGCCGATGCCCCGTACCTCCAGATCCATATTTTCGATACCCAGCACCTGTACGATGCTACGCTTTTCTTTCAGATTCATCAGCTGGACCTCCTGCCGGTGCTGAACGATCAGCACCAGTACATAGGCGCGGTAACGCCGCTTGATCTGATCACCGCGCTGAGCCAATCCATGTCTCTGCACCAACCGGGGGGCATCATCGTGCTTGAAATGGGAAACCGTGACAACGCGCTATCCCATATTGCGCATATCGTCGAATCCGACAATGCGCAGATCCTGAACTCTTACGTAACGGCGTATCCGGATTCCGCCCGGCTCGAAGTCACCATCAAGGTTAACAAATCGGATGTTTCATCCATCGTTGCGGCGTTCTTCCGGCATGACTACGTGGTAAAAGCAACCTACAACGAAGGAAACAACCGCGACAACTCCCGCGACCGCTTTGAACAGCTCATGAACTATATCAATATGTAAATGATGAAGATAGCGGTCTACGGACGGGAATTCCAACCATCAGTCATACCTTATGTACAGCAACTTTTCGATTTGCTGGCTACCAGAAACACGACATTGTGGATATATGAGGAGTTCTATCGGTTCCTCGGACAACAGGTCAATTTTCCGCAACGCCTACACACCTTTGCTACCCGCCGGCAACTGCCAGATGACATCGGTTTCATGCTGAGTTTAGGGGGCGACGGCACGATGCTCGCTGCGGTTTCCATTGTGGGCGATTCGGGCATCCCGGTTGCGGGAATCAATTTCGGTAGACTGGGCTTTCTAGCCGACATCAGCAAAAACGACATCGAAACTTCGTTAACCGCTATTCTCCTTGAGGAATACAACATTCAGAAACGTACGTTGCTATCCGTACAGTCCGAAGAGACAACGCTATTTGAAGGTAACCATTTCGCACTCAATGACATCACGCTTTTCAAGTCCGACAGCTCGGCAATGATCACGGTCAGTGCTTACCTAAACGGCGAACTGTTGAATTCGTACTGGGCAGACGGCATCATTGTCGCTACCCCGACGGGCTCCACAGCCTACTCACTGAGCTGCGGTGGCCCTATCATCATACCCGGAAGCGGGAACTTTGTCATCACCCCCATATCTCCGCACAATCTAAACGTCAGGCCTGTCGTCGTTTCTGATGATATGGAACTGGATCTGGAAATCGAAAGCCGGAGCGGAAAATTCCTTCTCTCATGTGACTCAAAAACAACTGCTTTATCTACCGATATCCGGCTTAATATCAGCCGCGCCCATTATCAGGTAAATCTTATCCGGCTTAAAAAGTATAGTTATTTTTCCAACCTGCGCAATAAGCTGCTATGGGGGCTAGACGCACGGAATTATTAAAACCTATCTTTACCAACGTTTGAATCGAATTTTACATAGAATGCTCCGCCGGCTGTCAATGACATGGCTGATTTGCGCTTGTACATTGTGCCAGGCACAGGAATGGGAGTTTGGTGTGCAGGGCGGCTTTTCAGGATATATGGGCGATCTTAACCCCGAGAATCCGCTGGCATTCAATGATTGGGCGGCAGGCATTTCGGCGAAATATAACCTCAACCCGACATGGGGTATCCGCGCAAACTTCGCATATGCCAATACATTTGCATACGATGGCTATTCCCGGGTTGCGCAACGCCGTGATCGTAACCTTGGTTTTTTCGGATCGATCAAGGAAGGCTCACTCCTTGTGGATTTCAACTTCTTTAAATGGCTGCCACAGCGCGGGAGAATCGTGTACACGCCATATCTCTTTGCTGGTGTAGGCGGCATTTCATTTAATCCCCAATGGTATTTGCCTTATGCAACGGGTGAAACACCCCGCAAGATAAACCTCCGGGATGCGCAGACCGAATACCACCCTACGGA
This sequence comes from Parapedobacter deserti, assembly GCF_042646065.1. Classification (NCBI taxonomy): domain Bacteria; kingdom Pseudomonadati; phylum Bacteroidota; class Sphingobacteriia; order Sphingobacteriales; family Sphingobacteriaceae; genus Parapedobacter; species Parapedobacter deserti. The sequence continues at coordinate 1,115,159 of NZ_JBHRTA010000038.1, read as the reverse complement.
CAACCCGACTCCCTATTCCCGCTACGCGATCGCCATCCCCTTCGGTGCCGGCTTCAGGTACAACTTGCGCGGACCATGGTCGGTAGGTGTCGAGCTGGGATACCGCCTGGCATTGACAGATTATCTCGATGATGCCCGCGGCAACTACCCCCTGGGTCAACCTACCGACTTGCCAATCAGCGCAAATGAATGGGAATACCTGACGTACCGAAATTCGCAAACTGCCGTTCCAGGCTCACAACGCGGCGATGGACGCCCCTACGACTCCTACATGACCGTCGGACTCACCTTCTCTTACACGATATTTAAAGGGGGATGTCCCGAGTGGCAATAATTCAGATTTCAACTGCCTGGCTGCCGACTTCTTACTGCCGACTAAAAAAAAATAGTAACTTTGCGCCAAATTAGCGGATGGATATCAAGGAGACAATAGACAAAACGCAACTGCCCCAACACGTTGCCATCATCATGGACGGCAACGGACGCTGGGCAAAGGAACAGGGCAAGTTGCGTGTGTTTGGCCACCAAAATGGCGTAGTTGCCGTACGGGATACGGTAGAAGGCGCAGTGGAAATAGGCATCAAGTACCTCACGCTCTATGCATTTTCCACGGAAAACTGGAACCGGCCCAAGTTCGAAGTATCCGCCCTGATGGAGCTGCTGGTCAACACCATCAATAAAGAAACCAAGACGCTGATGGACAATGGGGTAAAACTAAACGCCATTGGAAACCTGAGTCAATTGCCCAATAAGTGTTACAAGCGCCTGCATGAAGCCATGGACCGGACGGCCAACAACACCAACTGCACGCTGACCCTTGCGTTGAGTTACAGTGCCCGGTGGGAAATAACCGAAGCCGTACGGCAATTGGCCGAAAAGGCCCGGTCAGGCCAGCTTGATCCTCAACAGATCGATGAAGAGCTTTTTGCTCGGCACCTTACCACTGGCAATATGCCGGACCCCGAACTGTTGATCCGTACCAGCGGTGAACAGCGCATCAGCAACTACCTGCTATGGCAATTGGCCTATGCCGAGCTTTGCTTTACCGACAAGATGTGGCCGGCATTCAGAAGGGGCGATTTATTCGCAGCACTTGTAGACTACCAGAAACGCGAGCGCCGCTTCGGACTAACGAGTGAACAATTGATGAGATAACCCGCGAACGATAGCCATTGGACGCCGCATGCTGGAGTTCGATTTCAAAAAATTCCCTTTTAACAAAAATTAACAAACGTTTGACGTACTTTAGCGGCGATAAATTAGATAAATGAAGCGAATACTCTTTTTTATACTTGTTACCACATTGACAGCGCAGGTCACTGTTGCCCAGCAACGGGGGATTCCACTGAGCGATTCAGACGAGTTCAGCTACCTTAACCCCCAAAACTACATTATCGGCGGGGTCTCAGTGAGCGGCACCGAATACCTCGACAACGATGTGCTCATCACCATATCCAAATTGGTGGTTGGCTCGCGAATCGAAGTACCGAGTGATGCAACCTCCAACGTGGTAAAGAACCTGATGGCACAAGGCTTGTTTGACGAAGTAGAACTTTATGCTGATGCCATAAAAGGCGATTCAATTTTTTTCAACATCCACGTGGTGGAGCGTCCTCGCCTTACCCGCATCGACATTGAGGGCCTGAACAAGAGCCAGACCGAAGAGATACGCAAGAAGCTCAACGAGAATACGGGCAAGATCGTCAACCAAAACCTGATGAATACTACCAGGAATACCATCACCAGGCACTTGAGCGAAAAAGGGTACCTTTACCCCGAGATCACCATGGCACCGGTAAAAGATTCCACCCAGGCAAACAACCAGATCCTGGTGGTCAATGTCGATCGAAATAGCAAGGTGCGCGCACACCGCATCAATTTTACCGGCAACGAAAATTTTACGCAGAGCCAACTCCGCAAATTTTTCAAGGGCGTGCGCCAGCGTACGTGGTGGCGGATTACCGGCCCGGGCAAATTCAAGGAAGAGAAGTATAAAGAGGCCAAGGAAAACCTCATTTCAAAAATGCATGCACGGGGTTACCGCGATGCGGAAATCATTAGGGATACGTTTTATAAACACAACGACCGCAACGTTATCATCGATATCGACCTTTATGAAGGTCCACAGTACTACTTTGGCAACATCGCCTGGCAAGGAAACGCAAAATATTCAGACTCCATACTGAACGTCATCCTCGGCATAGAAAAGGGCGAAGTGTTCAGTGAGGAAAAACTGATGACCAAATTGATGGGTCCAACGCGAAGCGGTGACGACATCTCTTCGCTCTACCTTAACGACGGGTATCTTACGTTTACAGTCGATCCCGTGCAAACCAAGATTTATAACGACACGATAGATCTGGACCTCCGCATTTATGAAGGCGCCCAGTTCACCGTCAACAACATCATCCTGAAAGGTAATGACGTGACCAATGACCGCGTATTGCTCCGATCCATCTACACCAAGCCCGGCCAGAAGTTTTCAAAAGAATTACTGATGCGGAGCGTCCGCGAAATCTCCCAACTGGGCAATTTCGACGAGCAGAAAACCAACCCTGTCCCCACGAACCTAAACCATTCGGAGGGAACAGTTGACATCGAATACTCCGTTGTGGAAAAACCATCCGACCAGGTGGAGCTTTCCGGCGGCTTCGGTGCAGGGCAGGTTATCGGTACGCTGGGACTCTCGTTCAACAATTTTTCCACGCGCAATCTCTTTGACAAAAGCGCCTGGAAACCCCTTCCAAGGGGTGACGGTCAACGCTTGAGCGTCCGGGGCCAAACCAGCGGCAAGCGCTATCAATCGTATAGCTTCTCGTTCTCCGAGCCCTGGCTTGGCGGAAAGAAGCCGATCTACTTCGGCATAAGTGCATTTACATCGTCCTCCTCTTTCGGCGGGTTCGACCCCTGGACCGGACGGCAGGTAGTGGGAGACCGCGAGCTGAACCGGATATGGATGAACGGCGTAACTGTTAGCATCGGTAAGCGCCTACAGTGGCCAGACAACTATTTTCAGCTAAATTATTCCCTCGGCGCCCAGCAGTACAAATTGCAGAACTATCCTGGGTTCCTGTTTGAAAACGGAACGTCGTACAACATCAACCTGACGCAGGAAATCAGCCGCAACTCGGTGGATGCGCCAATATATCCGACATCGGGCTCGCATTTGCGATTCTCCGTACAGGTGACGCCGCCCTATTCACTGTTCAATAGCATAAATTACCCTACCGCTCCCGATCAGGAACGGTACCGGTGGACGGAATATCACAAATGGAAGTTCGACTCCCAGTGGTTCACGCGTATCAGCGGTAAATTGGTGCTTAAAGCTCAAGCCCAATTCGGTTTCTTGGGCTCCTACAGCAGCGTAACGGGCCAGTCGGCGTTCGAGCGGTTTAAGCTCGGCGGTGATGGCATGATGGGCTTCGATTTCTTGCAGGGCTCGGAAATTATTGCTATGCGCGGCTATGCCAACGGCATGGTCATTCCGGATGGCGCAGATGTAAATGTTGCGCGCAATTCGGGAAGTCCTATTTATAACAAATACCAATTGGAACTGCGGCATCCGGTGATGCTCAATGAACAAGCCACCGTATTCGTGCTCGCTTTCGCCGAGGGCGGCAATACGTGGAACAACTTCCGGGACTTCAATCCCTTCAAAGTACGCCGATCTGTGGGTGTCGGCGCACGGATATTCCTCCCGATCTTCGGATTGCTCGGCATCGATTACGGCCATGCATTCGACCCGATACCGCTACCTCCAAATATGCGAGGTACCCAATGGCGTCAGAATTTCACCTTCAGCATCATGCAACAGATGGGTGGGTTCAACTAATATACACGATATAAAAAAAATGGAATTACTTTTGTAGCTATGTTCCAACAACAACGTCATAAAATAAGCGTATGAAAAAAATAATAGGAATTGTCGTATTGTCCATCGTGGCTTCATCTGCGGCTTTCGCACAGCGGTTTGCCTATGTAGATACTGAATATATACTGAACCATATCCCTGAGTACCTAGCGGCGCAAAAACAAATGGATGCCCTTTCAGTCCAATGGCAGGAGGAAGTAGACAATCGGTTTGCCGAAATTGAAAAGCTTTATCAGAAGTACCAAGAAGACCACGTGTTGCTCAGTGAAGAGATGCGCCGGAAACGTGAAGATGAGATCGTACTGAAAGAGCGTGAAGCACGAGAATTCCAACGGCAGAAATTCGGCTTCGAGGGCGACCTGTTCCAAGAGCGCCTGAAGCTTGTAAAGCCTATACAGGACCGGGTGGCACAGGCCATTCAGACCATCGCTACGGATCAAAGCCTGGATATCGTGTTAGATAAAGGCAGTGAGGTCACTTTCCTTTACGCCAACCCGAAGCTGGACAAAAGCAACGATGTCATCACCCGGCTGGGCTATAAACCCGATCCGTCACTTGCGGATAAGTAATCCGTTTCGTATTATTGCGCACCGTTTGAAAAAACAAGGGAAACAATTAACAATAAAATACATAATCAACAAAACTCGGGGCTATTGAACCAAGTCCCCAGCAACAAGTAAAAATCAAGATGAATAGCATGAAAAATTTGTTTAAAGGTGTAGTGGTGGCAGGGCTGCTGTTTTTATCAACCGGATTCGTAAGTGCACAGCAAAAGATCGGTCACGTCAATTCGAATGAGATCATTCAGTCTATGCCTGAGTTCAAAACCGCTAATACGGAGCTGGAAACGCTCCAAAAGACCAAGCAATCTGAACTGCAACAGATGTTTTCGGAATTTCAAAAGAAACAAACAGACGCTCAGGAAATGTACCGCAACCGTAGTGAAGCCAATAAAGATTCCATCGACGCTAAACTTCAAACGCTGAGCATCGAGCTGCAGGATATCGAAAGACGGCTGCAGGAAGTGCAGCAGCTGGCCGAAGAAGAAATGGGAAAAAAACAAGAAGAATTGTTTGCACCTATTTTCCAGAAAGCAAATACCGCTGTGCAAAGCGTAGCTAAAGAAAAAGGATACGCTTATGTGTTTGACGTTGCTTCTTCCGGCATCCCCTACTTCGCAGGTGGCGACGACCTGACGGCTGATGTGAAAACTAAGCTCGGTATTGCGAACTAAAACACCGTCAGCCACGCCAGATAACTTGTTAGGATACGCTTTGGCGTGCTGAGCGGAATGTTTCAAACATTCCGCTTTTTTTATGCCATTCCGACCTAAAAATATATGTAAAAATTTTATTATGCTTGCATAGTAATTTTTATTCCGTAATTTCGTACATAAACCTTATTATGATGATAAGCCAGGTCATTTTTGGGATGTTGTTATTAGCCGCTACCGCGTTAGCTTTTCGCAACGCCCGGAAAATTGTCCAAAACATCCATTTGGGCCGGAAAGAATGGCGGAAAGACCAGCCCGCCAAGCGTTTGCGGACGATGCTGCTGGTTGCTTTCGGACAAAACAAAATGTTTAAGCGCCCGTTAGCCGCCATTCTGCACTTATTTCTGTACTTGGGATTCTTCATCATCAATATTGAGATCGTTGAAATCATCATCGACGGGCTGTTCGGTACACATCGTGTATTTTCGGGATTGGGCGTGGCCTACGGGCTGCTTATCGCCGCCTTTGAATGGCTCGCGTTAAGTGTACTCGTCGGCTGCGTTATCTTCCTCGCCCGGCGTAACATCATCCGCCTCAGGCGCTTCTTCGGCACGGAGATGAGACCCTGGCCGCGCACAGATGCCAACCTGATCCTCATTGCTGAGATCCTGCTTATGACAGCGTTTCTGACCATGAACGCGGCCGATTATAAGTTGCAGCTGGCCGAAGCTGCCAATTACACGCAGGCCGGCTCGTTTCCTGTGAGTTCATGGCTGATGTCACTGCTTCCCAGTGATGTCGGGCAGCTTATGTTCGTCGAACGGTTCAGTTGGTGGTTCCACATTATCGGTATACTGGCTTTCCTCAATTACCTACCGTATTCAAAGCACCTGCATATTTTACTGGCATTTCCCAACACCTACTATTCGAATTTATATCCTCAGGGCCGGTTTACGAATATGGCGAGCGTAACAAACGAGGTGAAGGCCATGCTCGACCCGTCTTTCACTCCGCAAGCCACGGATGCGCCCCTCCGGTTCGGCGCAAGGGATGTGCAGGACCTTACCTGGAAGAATTTGCTGGACGCCTATTCCTGTACGGAGTGCGGCCGATGCACTTCGGCCTGCCCAGCCAATATCACGGGTAAACTGCTCTCGCCCCGAAAAATAATGATGGACACCCGTGACCGTATGGAGGAAGTGGGCCATAACTTTCGAAAACGCAAGGACGCGACGGACAGCGACGGCAAATCGCTGCTTGATGATTACATCACCCGCGAGGAAATTTGGGCATGTACCACCTGCAATGCCTGCGTAGAAGCATGCCCTGTAAACATCAACCCCTTGGAAATCATTATGGAATTGCGGCGGTACATGGTCATGGAAGAATCCCGAGCGCCCACAAGCCTCAACAACATGGTTAGTAACGTTGAAAATAACGGAGCACCATGGAAATACGCACAGGCCGATCGCGCGAACTGGGCCGAAAATGGCTAAGAATAACGGGAACCGACGACTTACAGACTTAGAGCTATGACTGAACTCAACATACCAACAATGGCTGACCTCTTGGCTAGAGGGGAAACCGCTGACATGTTGTTCTGGGTGGGCTGCGCGGGCAGCTTCGACGAGCGTGCCCAGCGTATCACCCGCGATATCTGTAAAATCCTGCAACATGTGGGTATTAAATACGCCATTCTTGGCACCGAGGAAAGCTGCACCGGCGATCCCGCCAAACGGGCAGGCAATGAGTTTCTCTTTCAGATGCAAGCCATGGCAAATATCCAACTACTCGATGGTTATGAAGTAAAGAAAATTGTTACCGCCTGTCCGCATTGCTTCAACACATTGAAAAACGAGTATCCTGACTTAGGCGGCCACTATGAGGTCATCCATCACACGCAGCTGATCCAGCAATTGATTGATGAGGGCAAGCTGAAAGCGGAGGGAGGCGAATCCTTCAAGGGCCGGCGCATAACCTATCACGACCCCTGTTATCTCGGCCGGGGCAACGGGGTGTATGAAGCACCGCGTAAAGCCCTTGAAATCCTCGATGCCCAGCTCGTGGAAATGAAGCGCTGCCGCAGCAACGGGCTGTGCTGCGGCGCCGGAGGCGCACAAATGTTTAAGGAACCGGAAAAAGGTAAGAAAGACATCAATGTCGAACGCACCGAAGAGGCTCTGGAAAATCAACCCCATGTCATCGCCACCGCCTGTCCGTTTTGCATGACCATGCTGCGCGACGGTGTCAAGATCAAAGAGAAAGAACAAGAAGTGCAAGTACTGGATATTGCAGAAATCAGCGCCAAGGCAAACGGCCTGACGTAATCCGTGCCTTCGATGTCAGCATTGGTGGCCGGTGCTCAATGAACGATGCAAAACATCGTATACACCACTGCCATTGCGGTTGCGCCGATAACCAATGTCCCTGTTGTATGCAACTTATACCCCGTTTGAATATTCATGCCGGTCAGTTGCGTAAACACCCAGAAGAAACTGTCGTTTACATGCGACACAACCAATGACCCGGCACCTATGGCAACAACCACCAGTGCTTTGTCCAATTCTCCGGTAAAGCCCAGCGATCCCATCAACGGGGCGATTACCGATGCTGTGGTGACTAATGCCACGGTAGACGATCCCTGAGCGCTTTTTAAAGCCGCTGCCAGCAGAAAAGGGAGAAAAATACCGAAGCTGGAGGAAGTGAGCGCCTCACCCAGCGTAGCGGCAACACCGGAATTTTGCAATATTTTGCCAAATATGCCGCCCGCACCGGTGACGAGTATGATCGTCGCCGAATCGGTTAGGGCTTTCCCTACCCACCCCTCCGTGGACAGCATGTTCTTATCCAGCTTTTTTGGAAGCAATAAACAAAGCATGAACCCCACCATCAAGGCGATAACTGGTTCACCAAAAAAAATGAAAAACCCATTGACTCGCCCTTGCCACCCGTCGCCTCCGAGGTTAGCTGACAAGGACTTACCCACGATCAACAAAATCGGAACCACAATCGGGAGGGATGATGCGAACAGGCTGGGCACGTACGTTGGGGTCGGGGTTGCTTCCTCATCGGGTTCGTCCACCGCAATATCCACTTTCGCCGCCACCTTATGGGCAAAGAGCAACGCTGCAGCCAATGCCGCGCCTGCGGCAATCATACCAAAACCCATGACGATGCCCAAGTCTGCTTCCAATATGCCGGCAGCTGCCACGGGACCCGGTGTCGGTGGTACCAAGGCATGGGTACAGGACAGCCCCAATCCCAACGCGACCGAAGTGCCCGCCAATGACAGGCCCGCCTTTTTGGTCAACCCCTTGTTTAAGGCCGATAGCAGTACAAATGCACTGTCGGAAAAAACAGGAATGGAAACCACATAGCCAATTATGCCCATAGCCGTAATCACTCTTTTCGTCCCGATAAGCGAAAGCATTTTGTTGGCCAATACCAATGCCCCACCTGTTTTTTCAAGGAATGCGCCGATCATTACGCCGAGGACGATAATCAGCCCGATCCGGCCAATGGTACCGCCGAAGCCTTCCTGTGTCGCACTGATCACATTTGCAGCGTCCATACCACTGGCCACGCCCAGGACCAGGCTCACCAGCAACAACGCGAGAAAAGGGTGCACTTTCAGCTTGGTGATCAGCAGGACAATGGATGCAATACTCAGCAAGATGGTGATGATGGCCATGGGTCAGTAGCTTTTATGTTAGTTCTTAATTTCTATTTCAAACGGCGATGCCGGCAATCCTTCTTGGTTAGCTAAATTGGGGTTAACGGGATTATCGGCCCATGCGTAGCGGAGATAAACGGGGTCCGGTATCGCAGCATTCCATACCGCTACCTGATCACCGCATATCACTGCTTCAGCCCACACAAATTTCTTGTCCGCCCCTGCAACCGCGAATTCACCCAGCGCTTTTCCGTCGTTGGTGACTAACCCACCGCCGGTCTCGCTGAATGAAATCATGATCTTGTTCCCTTCTTTCCGGTGCGACCGGTACATCGGTCCCGATGCAACGATTTCTTCGTTATAAACCAGCTTCCGTGCCAGCAGGGCCAGGCGTTCGCCTACTTCCCTCTTCCTTCCGGGGTGGATATCATTCCATTCCCCCAAATCAATGGCTACCGCCATGGCGGTATTGGGCACAGACAACGCCTGCCGCTGCGATTCCCTTAATTCCGCCCAGGCGCTTTCTGATGGCAGGTAGTCGTACTCCATGAATCCTGGCAGCTGCACGTACAGGAAAGGCAACGATTCGTTACGCCAATGCTTGCGCCAATCGTTTATCAAAGCAGGCAACTGATGCGCATAGGCATTCGGTTGTGCCGTATTGCTTTCGCCTTGATACCACAATATCCCCCTTATGGCATAATCAGTTGCAGGCGCTACCATGGCGTTGAACAGCGCCGATGGCTGGTGCTGGATATTGATGCGACGCACCGGGTTGTCTGCGCTAACGGGCTCAAACACTTCGCCTACCTTATATTGCCAGGTACCCTTGAGGTCAATGGTATCCCGACCGGCAATGATAAAATAGGGTTTATCAGGGACAAAGCCGCCTTTGCCCCCATGGTTGGTAACCTTCACCAGAAAAGTATTCTTGCCCGCATTCAGCACTCCAGCCGGGACACGGTACCTGCGCTGCGGATACATGTACGTGGTGCTGTCTATCACGGCACCGTTGATATGCAGTACATCGGCATCCACAATACGGCCCAGGAACACGCGGGCGGGTTTACCCGCCATCGAAGCCGGAATATCTACTTCCCTGCGGTACCAGACGACGCCGTCCAGGTTCCTGACGCCCTGGTCTTCCCAGTAGCCCGGTATATTGATGCTGCGCCAGCGGCCGGCCTTCGGAACAAACGATGCACGTTTATCCGGCGTCGCTGCCGCGCGATTAATCGCATTGACGTAACCGGTATCCACCACCCCTTCGCTCGTCCACGCTTCAATAGGCGTACCGCCCACACTGGCATTAATGATCCCGATGGGTATGCCCTGCTTCTCGTAAATATCCTTCGCAAAAAAATAAGCCACAACGGAAAACGACCGTATTTTTTCGCCCACGGCGCTCTCCCACAATCCGGAGGTAAAATTACTTACCGGGCCCGATAGTTTGGCCGCCGCTGGAACCAGGAATTGCCTAATCTGCGCATGATTAGCCTCAGCGATAACTGATGCATAGGTGACATCATGAAGGTTCAACATGTGCACCATGTTACTTTGCCCACTGCAAAACCACACATCGCCGAGCAGAATATTACGGAGAACAATCTCGTTTTCTCCAATTATGGTCATGGTGTACGGGCCTCCGGCTTCCATCGGCGGCAGCGTAGTACGCCAATTCCCGCCGGCATCGGCAGTCATACGATACGTCTTGCCCGCAAATTCCAGCTTGATGGCCTCACCAGGAGACGCCCACCCCCAGATCTTTAGGTCCGCTCCCCGCTGCAAGACCATCCCATCGCTGATCAAGCGGGGCAATTTCACATCCGCTAAACCCGGCAAACATGCCGCGCATAAGAAAGACATGGCAAGTATTCGCATCATCGCTATTCGTTGCTGCATAGACGGCCCTATTCATTGGTCTGCTGCCAAAGTTAATGAAAACAATAAAAGACGTGGCGTTCTTTTTAGAAAACGTTAAGCGCACCTGGCATTAACGCCTGTCCATCCGATGGTACGGATCAATGGTCCGGATATCACCGATCTCATCATAGGTCAATTCAGTCACTTTCATCGAGCGCAGGTGCGTTATACCTTCGGAAAGGCTCGAATCATGGTAGAAGAGGTACCATTTTCCGGCGAACTCCACAATCGAATGGTGTGAGGTCCAACCCACAACGGGGTTGAGTATCCTGCCCCGATACGTAAATGGCCCATAAGCATTGTCACCAACGGCATAGCAGATATAGTGCGTATCGCCCGTGGAGTACGAGAAATAATACTTGCCGTTGTACCGATGTACCCAGGGCGCTTCAAAAAACCGCCGTTCGGTGTCGCCTTGTCGTAGAGGTATGCCGTTTTCATCCAGCAGGATGACATCTTTCGGTTCTTCGGCAAATCCGAGTAAGTCATCGCTTAGTTTGGCCACCTTAGCACACAACGCCGGTTCGTCGGCTGCGGGCAGGTGGACAAACGGGCCGTCGCCTTCCCGATTGAATGTACCGGTGCGCCAGCGCTGCAATTGTCCACCCCATATTCCACCGAAGTACATGTAGTAATCCACCTCATTGTCTTTGAACACCGCCGGGTCAATGGAAAAGCTGTTTTTTATCGCCTGGGGCTGGGGGATAAACGGGCCGGCAGGCGAGCCGCTTGTCGCCACGCCGATGCGAAAAATGCCTTTAAAATCTTTCGCAGGGAAAAACAAATAGTAGCTTCCATCTTTTTCGGTCGCATCAGGAGCCCAAAGCTGCTTTTCTGCCCAGGGCACGTCCCGTATGTGCAGGACCGGGCCATGATCCACCACTTCCGCCTCGGGGTGTTCCATCGAAAACACGTGGTAATCTTCCATCGCGAAATGGCTCCCCAGATCATCGAACGGTACACCCGCATCGATGTCGTGCGAGGGATAGATGTAAATTCTCCCTTCGAATACATGAGCAGACGGATCAGCCGTAAAAAGGTGGGTGACCAGCGGCTTTGAGACCGCCTTCGCGTTTAATTCGTTAAAATCAATGTGATCAATCGGCTTTTCGGGCATGGCAAATTAAAAGTTAGTACTTGGTTAAGCTATACGCGTCTCCGTTGGTAAAGGTCAGCTTCTATACGCGCTTCCGTTTTCTTGTTAATTTCATAGAAAAAAAGCAGCCCGGCTCCTATTAGAAAAGGGATGGCAGGAAAAACACTTACCAGCAGCTTGGTACCATGAATGGCCGAGGCGGGTTGCGCCAGGTCACTGTTCGGTATGTAATGATAGCGGCCCAGTATCCAGGCCAGCAATGAGCTGCCAAGGCTAAGCCCCACTTTCAGTCCGACCATCATTGCCGAAAAGATAATGGCAGTGGCGCGGCGGTCGTTTTTCCATTCGCTGAAATCTGCCACGTCAGCTATCATGGCCCAGAGGAGCGGTATGGTGATCCCATAGAAAAAACCATGCAGCATCTGCGAACCAAACATCAGCCCCACCGCTTGCGGAGGAAAAAGATAAAAAAGAAGTAAAAACAGCGTTGAGACAAATAACGCGATGCCAAACACGTCCCGCTTGCCATACCGATCAGCCAAGCCCTTAGACAGGGTGATGCCAACAATAATAAAGATAATACCCCCTGCATTAAATAAGCCGAATCCGGCTGAAGCAGGGTCCTCTCCGAAAAAGTTCAAACCGAGCTTTGAAAGGCCGTCGGTAATGGGGCCGACAAGGGTGGCCAAGCTTCCTACATCCACATAGTTCTTGAAGTAATACACGTATGCACCGCCTTTCATGGCGAGTGTGACAAAAACCAATGTTGTCAGCACTAACAGGATAATCCAGGGCTTGCTCCGGAACAGGTCGCCCAAGTCCTCTCTCACGCTTGATTTCTGCTGCGGTTTCGGCACAACCCGTTCCCTGGTGGCAAAAAACGTAATCAACAGCATACCCGTGCCGATTAATGCCAGCCAAGTCATCACTTTCTCAATCCCGACCGCTCTATCGCCATCACCGGTAGTTTCGATGATGGGCAACATAAACACCTGCACGAAAAACTGAGCGAACATCACCGCAACAAAACGGTAAGCCGACAGGCTGTTCCGTTCCTTCATGTCGCCCGTGACGACACCGCTCAATGCCGAATACGGCAGGTTATTGGCCGCATACAGCAGCAACAACAATGTGTAGGTGACCACCGCATAAATCAGCTTACCCTTGTATGAAAATTCAGGTGTGCTGAACGCCAGCAGCGCAACCACGCCGAGGGGAACAGCCGTCCACAGAATCCACGGCCGGAATTTGCCCCACCGCGACTCGGTGCGGTCAGCCAATGCACCCACGATAGGATTAAATGCAAAAGCCGCCACCAACCCCACGGTCAGCATAACGGCGGAAGCGTGATCTGTGCTAAGTCCGTATATATCGGTATAGAAATAAGCAAGGTAAGTAATCAATGTCTGAAATACCAAGTTGGCGGCTAAATCCCCTAAGCTGTAACCAACTTTTTCAGCTACCGATAACTTTTCGCGCCGGGCCTGCTGTTGCTGCACTTCTACTTCTAACATGGCTATTGAGCTGAGTTGTTCTTAAGCGCAATAATTTTGTGAAATGCTTCTTTGGGCCGGTTGTTTCGGTCAAAGAGCAGGGGATAATTCGTCCTTCCGGCTATAGGCCAGTAATTCAGCCAAGACTGTCCGTCGTTTACGCCCCAGAACGTCACCCTGCTGATCTTGTCATTGTGTTTCAAAAAGAGCTCAAAAAGAGCTTCATAATCCCTGGCCAGCTGCTGTTCAACGCTGTCTGGCAGCCCCCACGCATAAGGATTCAGCGTGGAATCGACAACTGCCATACGTCGGTTAACATCGGCACCCCGAAAATTGCGCGGCAGCACCTCGAGGTCAAGTTCAGTGATCATCACCTTTACACCCAGGGCAGCATAAGCCTCAATGCTCTCCTCGATTTCATCAAACGGCACGCGGCCAGCATGCCAATGACCTTGTATGCCCACACCATCAATGCGCGCGCCGGCTTCCTGAAGCTGTTTAATAAGCGCAATGCACCCTTCACGTTTTGCGGGCTGCTCGTTGTTGTAGTCGTTGTAGTACAACTCGACGTTCGGTGCGGCCCGTTCCGCCAGTTTAAACGCATCTACCAAGTATTGCGTGCCAAGGAGATTGTAAAAAATTGATTGACGGAGGCTACCATCCTCATTCAGCGCTTCGTTCACGACATCCCAGCCATCCAGCTTATCCGCATACCGTCCGGCAACCGTACTGATGTGGTGTTGCATAAATTGGCGAAGAGAGTCTGCACTGGTGATCTGCTTGACAAACGGTGGAAGCTGGCTGTGCCAGATCAAGGTATGGCCCACCATGTGCATGTTACTTTTCCGGCCATATTCCACAAACCTGTCGGCAGCGTCAAAGTCAAACCGATCCCATTCGGGGTGAATGACTTCGACTTTCATGATGTTCTCTGCTGTGATCGCATTGAACTGCTGCCTGATCAGGGAATCGGTAGACGCATCCGCTTCGTTGATTTGTTGAACATTTAATGCTGTTCCAATAAGAAAGTCATCACGGTATACCTGACTGAGCGTGTTGGCGGGTTTCCGCTGATGTATGCCATCGCCGCAACCAATAAACAAAAGCAATCCCGAAGCCACGGATAGCCACAAGCACATGAACAGTTTCATTGTCATTTATTTTCGATATAACTACTTCCTAAGTTCTTAGCTAACCAATTCGTCGCAATATAAATCCATTCCGGTGGTAATGTGTGTCCGCTATCAAAAAACACTAGCTTTTTGTTAGGACACGCGATCAGGTTGTGAAGCTGTCGCGCCAATGGGACGGAGTAATTTCTTTCATCTTTTTCTCCCATCAACATGAGAAGCGGGGTTTCACTAATATAGGGTGCAAAATTGAGTACTCCGGTTGGCAAGTACGGCACGTCAACAATCGGGGAAACACACGAAACAGCAGCATCAATACGAGCATCTACAGCACTGAGAATAAACGTCATTACGCCGCCCATACTATTGCCAATCATTCCTACCTTTGAAGCATCCACGTCCTCACGGGTTGCCAGATAATCCAACGCTCGCCGATAGTCGATCACCGACTGTATCATCATATCTCTGAAACACACGAACCACTCGTTTTCGAGAATAGCCACGGGGGATTCAAAAGGATTGTTTCCCGAACGTTCTCCATGAAATTCAGCATCCAGGGTGAGCACAGCGTAACCTGACGCAAGAAGTTGCTCGGTAAGCTTTCCCAATGTGGTATTGGGTTCCCACCAATTTTCCTTCGAGCCCGTGAGCCCATGCAGTAAAAGCACAATGGGGTATGGATGGCTTCTGTTTCGGGGCAATGCCAAATATCCGGGCACCTGACCGCTGTGACCTTCAAAGCTAAATTTTTCCCTGACATAATCCGCTTTTTCGATGCGCTCTATGACATTTATCGCTAAGCGCCGGGAAGCGTCATAGTCATAAAACTGACATAGCACCTGAAACGCTTCAGAGCCAGCAACGGCTATCCCATCGACAGCAGACCTCTGTGCGTTCGAGGTGTGGAAGGCAAGGATAGCCGCCAGAAAAACGGCTATCCTTCCACATGTAGCGACTGCGGTTCTCACGGCCGGTTCTGTTAGTTATTATACCCCGGGTTCTGATAAGCTTGCTTTTCTGAGAAGCTCATTTCCAGCGCATCAATCTGGTCGCGCGGTATGGGGCGCAGGTAGAGATGCGGCTGAATAGAACGAGTGAAAGTCTGCGGGGTGTGGTCTCCGAAGTTAGGACCACATATCTCGTACGTGCCAGCAAGCTCGTTCCACTTCTGCGTCCGTATCAAATCAAACCAGCGATACCCTTCGCCGAAATACTCACGTGAACGTTCGGCCAATATATAATTGATATCTATCGTTGCCGGCGTGGCAGCGACCATTGCCGCGCTGTTATCTTCAATTTTCTCTACATTGCCGTTATTGTGCCAACGCCACTTGCCGGCGCGTGCCCGAATCACATTAATGAGGTCGCGTGCACTTTTGCCCCCCTGCGTGGCGGCCCCTTTTACCGCGGCCTCAGCCGCTACAAAGTAGAGTTCGGAAAACTTAGCTATTTTAAAGGGACGAGTTAAGTTGGCGTTCGGTTGTCCGAGTCCGTTGCCATTATCTGTACGATACGTACCTATTTTCCAGAGATTCGGATAAACCCTCCGACCTATGCCACGGGGTGTTATCACGAAATCTGACCGGCCCGGCAATACGCCCGCCCCCACATTGGGATAGGCTTTGCCCGGGAAACTTCCGCCTTCAGGGTATACAATGTTCGCCGCTTCCGATTCGTCGTCAAGGAACGTCAGTATCGGGTCACCTGGAGAAACTGGCAAGTCATTGGCGTTGTATAAAACGGGGCTAGTGTTTCCCGCTTTATCCCAGTTGCCACGGTAAACAGTGGCAAAAGTACCATCGTAACGTGAATCAAGGGTTTTGTCGGCAAAGGTGTTTTCAATTGCCCCGATCGTAGGAGCCATACGTGTCCAAGGGCGTCCCAAAGACTGTGCCGCCTCACGATCAACAGCGGTTACCGCTCCGGTACCGTCAGGATTAGCTGCGCTCCGGATCTCGGTGTAGTTCCACGTCACCATCCAGGCGGCGGCATTGCCGCCAGGATCGGTACCGGCGAAGCAGTTGATACAGGTACCATTATAAAATTCGCTTTCCTGCGTGTGGTCGGCATACAGTAGCATCTCCCGGTTACGGTCATTGCCGCCTACATGCAGGTCATAAAATGTTTCTTCCAACGCAAACGGGCCGGGGTCGTCAATAGCCCGTGTAGCAATATCATAAGCCTGCTGAAAATACCATTGGGCGTCACGCCCATCGGGATCAATGCGGGGCGTTTCCGGATAAGTAGGAATGTTGTTGGGATTTTCCAGCCACCAAGCATAGGTAAGATAAGCTTTTGCCAGGTACAGACGGGCGAGCGTTTTGGTGGCCCCGCCGGTTACGCGCCCCACTACAGGCAGATCATCTATCGCAATCAGCAGGTCGGGGAATATCGCTTTGGTGTATACTTCTGGTACGGTGTTGCGCACAGACGTGGTGGTCGCACTGGTATTAAACGCCAGCTCTCCCGCGCCCAAATCCAACGGCACCCCGCCAAATGTCTGCACCAGCAAGAAGTAGTCAAAGGCACGGAAGAACCGGGCTTCGGCAATCAGCGCAGCGGAAATTCCGGCGGCTTCTGCGTTTTGTATAACACCGCTGGCGGTGTTGATGTTATTGAAACAAACTCCCCAAATAACGTCCGAACGGCTATTACCGGCGTCAATCACTCCCCTGCCAGTGTGATCCATCACGTGGAAGTTACCGTCGGCCGACTGCCCGTAAGTATATTCATCCGTACCGGTTTCCAGGGTGTTATAGTAGTAGGGTTGACCATAAATCCAGCGCAGGTGAGCATACATGGACGTCAATCCGCCCTGAACCCCCCGTTCTGTCTGGAAAAACCCGGGTTCAAAGATATGGCGCGGCTGCTCTTCCAAGATCTTGGAGCACGATACCAAGAGCAACGTCAATACCGTTATTGCGAGACCAGAATTCATATGTATCCGTTTCATCGTTTTATCATTTAAAATGTAAGGTTAACACCGATCAAGTAGTTACGCGTAGCAGGCGTGTTTGTGCCCAGCGTTGTAATGCGTCTTAAGTTATCAGATAAATTGACGGCAGCGTTTTCGTTTCCAAAAGAGTTTGGCTCTGGATCCATGCCTGATTCCTTGTGATAGGGCGAGAATAGCACAAACGGGTTTTGGGCGGTAACATACAACCGCAGATTGACACCCGAGCGCCGGAGTTGACTGAAATCGTACCCCAGTGTAAGGGTGCGTATCTTGAGGAACGAGGCGTTGAAATACCCCATGGTGCTCATGTATTTCAGGTTGTCACCGCTTCTGGGTCCCTCAGGGTTGGGATACTTTGCACCTGTATTATCCGGCGTCCAATAGTCCACCTTAATGTTACCATTACGCCCGTTCAGCAAGTTCAGGTATCCGTTTGATCCATAAATGGAGCTGTTGAGGATACCGCCGCTTTTGAAGAGGCCCACGGCGCTGAGATCAAACCCTTTGTATGCCACCCGGGTATTAAACCCACCCTGGAAATTCGGTTGCATGTCAATCGGCACCCGATCATAGTCACCATTGATGGCGCGCGTGGGTACCCCGTTCTCGTCATAGTCCCCAAAATACTCCACTTTGATCATACCCAGCGTATTCTCATCTGGTTCGAGAATATTTCGATGCGGGTCGCCCTCCTGCCAAAGCCCAATACGCTTGAAGTCATAGATCACGTCGATGGGATGTCCTACAAACCACCAGTTGCTTTCATTCCGGTCCAACCCGGACGCCAGCGACACCAGCAGGTTGCGGTTGGCGTACAGGTTGACACCGGCTTCCCATGTCCAACCATTGCGGTTGTCCAGAATTGTGCCGTTGAGTGCAAGTTCAATACCCTTGTTTTGGGTCCGACCAACATTCTCTGTTATGGAATTTACGCCCGATGACGGCGGCAATCCCTTGTTCAGCAGCAGATCCTTGGTTTTGGTGATGTAGTATTCGACCGTGCCCGACAGGCGGTGGTTTAGCAGGGAAAAGTCCAGGCCAAAGTTAGCCGTGTTAGAGAATTCCCATCCCAAGTGGGGGCTGGGAAGCTGGTTTACAAAGTACCCGACTGCAAAGTCACTCCCGAAATTGTATGGCCGGGTACTTAAGGCCCCAAGTGTTGAGTAGGTAGCGACGGCCTGGTTAGAGGTCTGCCCCCAGCCCACACGAAGCTTCAGCATATTGATTTGCGGAATGCCCTGCATGAACGATTCCTGCGCAATGTTCCATCCTGCGGATAAAGCGGGATAGGTATGCCACTTGTGTCCCGTAGCGAGCCTCGATGAACCGTCGGAACGCAGCGTAGCGGTCAGCATATACCGGTTGTCATAGGAGTACATCACGCGCCCCATATAGGACATCAAGCCCCATACTTCATACCACTGGTCACCGGGAGGAACTGTTATTTCGCCGTTCGCATGTCCCAGGTTGTAAAACCGGAAGTGGTCGGAAGGGATATCCGTGGCGGCCATGCGCGACCTGTTCATCTTATTCTGCTCGGCCGAATACAGGGCTACCACATTGATATCGTGCTTACCGGCAAATGTGCGGTCGTAAGTCAGCAAATTTTCCACAAGCCAATGGTAAGTGTGCTGGTTGCTCACCGAAGCAGAAGATATCGTCGTGGGATTGGTGCTCGTTATGCCCTGCCCTGTATATGCGCCGCCGTTGCTCTGGCGGTAATCCAAACCAAGATTAACACGGTATTTCAATCCCTCAACCCATGGTATGCTCACCTCACCGTAAGCCGAATTAAAGCTCGCAAATGCCCTTGTTTCACTTAGCCACTGATCCCGTAAGTTTTCTACAATTTCCCGTGAATACACCCACGGTTCATCAATAGACGCCCTGACCGTCCGCCTCCACGAACCATCTTCGTTGAACGGGTTCGCGAGGGGCGATATCCTGAGCAGGTTCCCTACATTCACCTGTGTGCCTTCAGTAAAGTTATAGTTATTGTTGGTGGTGATGCCGAAACGGAAGTACTTGCCAACCCCCTGGTCAACACTGCCCCGCAGGGCATAGCGGCTGAACTGCTGGGTAGGAATTACGGCCTGGTCAAGCATGTAGCCGCCGCCGAAGTTGTAACTACCCTGTTCTGTACCGCTGGAAATGCTGACGTCATGACTCGTCATGGTAGCCGTCCGGTACAGCAGGTCCTGCCAATCGGTGTCTATATCCTCCGCTTCGTCCAGCCCATATGAGTTGTATGGTACATTCAACTGTCGGAGCTTCACCATATCAGGCCCGCTCATCATGGGGAACTTGCCGAACACCTCTTTCATGCCAGTGAAACTATTGTAGCTTACCCGCGCCTGCTGCCCCATTTGCCCCCGGTTCGTCGTTACCAAGATGACCCCATTGGCGCCACGCGAGCCGTAAATAGCCGTCGCTGAGGCATCTTTAAGAATGTCGAGGCTTTTGATATCATTGGGATTTATATCATTGATAGACCCCACGAAGGGAATGCCATCGAGCACGATAAGTGGATCATTGCTGGCCGTCAGTGACCGTGAACCACGGATGCGGATCTGCATCGTGCCGCCGGGTTGGGACGACGTCTGCGTCAGCTCCACCCCCGGCAAGCGTCCTTGCAGCGCCTGCGAGAAATTGGCTGATTGCACTTCGCGTAATACATTGCCGCTTACCGAAGCAACCGAGCCTGTTACCGCTTCCCGCCGTTGCGTACCATACCCGACCACAACGACTTCATCCAACGCACTCGTCGCGGCCAGCAACGTCACGGTAAGTTGCTGATTTGCCTGGCCCACCGTAATCCGTTGCTCCGCATACCCAATGTAGCCGAAAAGCAATACGCTGTTTGCGGGCACACGGATGGAAAACCGCCCCTCATCATCGGTAGATGTACTCGCCGTGCCGTCGGCCGTTCTTACGGAGACACCACTCAATACCTCACCGTCGTCACTTCTTACCGTACCGTAAACCTGCACATCTGCTTGCGCCATGGCAAACAACGAGTAAAAAATCAAAAGCGGCAGCAGGCCGACGCCCATGGGGCAATGTAACTGCCGCAGTAATCCCTGTTTGTATACGCTTATCATACTATAGGACTTATTGGTTATTAATTTAGTTAATTGTCAGTTATCCCGGTCAATGCTAAAACATCGATTCCAACGTTGGCATTAGACCCGTTGCACTTCACTCCTCCTGATTGTTTACATGAAATCATGGACAAGGGTTTATATCGTCTATGGACTATTGGTTATCTTCCGACGGTAAAGGTAAAAACAAAAATTTATTAATGCAACCGATTGCATAATTTTTTTTACTACCTTAGCCGAACCATTTGATTAAACCGTATTTTGCAAGCGAGATGAATGCAACTGATGACGAAAAAGAAGTAACGATATACGATATTGCGGCAGCTCTTAATATATCTGCCGCTACCGTAAGCAGGGGCTTAAAAAATCACCCGGCCATTAAGAAGGCTACCAAAGACAAAATTTTCGCCCAAGCCGAACGCATGGGATACCGGTTCAATACCTTCGCACGCAACTTGCGGGCCAAGCGCACCTATACCATCGGTGTCATTGTTCCCCGGCTCAACAGCATGTTTATGTCAAGCGTACTGGCGGGCATGGAAAAGGTGTCTAATGAAGCCGGATATGAGTTGATCATCAGCCAGTCGCTGGAAACGATGGAAAAGGAAAAGAAAAACGCGACCACCATGTTCAACAGCCGTGTAGATGGCCTGCTGGTATCACTCGCCTATACAACGACGGAGATCGACCATTTCAAACGGTTTATTGACAAAAACATCCCCTTGATTTTCTTTGACCGGGTCTTCGAGCATCCCCATTGCCCAACTATTGTGATCAACAACCGCACGGCGGCCTATGAAATGACCGAGCACCTCATCCAGCAGGGGTGCCGCCGCATCGTGCATATCGCGGGCAACCTCAATAGAAACGTGTATGCCATGCGCTTAAAGGGATACCAAGATGCCCTTGCGGACCACGGCATTCCGTTTAAGGAAGAGTGGCTCATCATCAACGACCTGGGAGCGGAAGACGGCGTACTGGCGGCTAAGCATGTGCTCACCTACGCCGAGAAGCCGGATGCGATATTTTCGGCCAACGACACGTGCGCCGTCGCCTGCATGCAAGAACTTCGGCGCAACGGCGTGCGCGTCCCGGGCGACATGCTTGTTGCCGGGTTCAATAACGACCCGATAGCAACGGTAGTCGAGCCTAACCTCACTACTATTGCGTATAAAGGACATGAGATGGGCGAAGTGGCGGCCAAAACGCTCATCAATTTACTCAACGGCGCCAACGAACAGCAAGCCGCTGCCACCATTGTGCTGCGCCATCAGCTGATCGTCAGAGACTCTACACAACAAAAAACGACTGAACATGAGAGCACTTAATTACGGCACGTTGCTTATTCTTGCGTTGAGCCTGTGCGCCGGCGAGGGCAACGCTCAATCGGGATACGGGCTGTGGCTTGGCGTTAAACCTGCTTCCGGTGAACGTTCAGCCAGTTATAAAAAGCAGCTCTCCGCGTTGCTGTTTCCCGTTACAAACGAAATGGACAGCATCGCCAAGCAAGAACTGCTGTCTGCACTGAATGGTTTGATCGGTCATACCCCGAAACAGGTAGACGCAATCCAAGAGGAGGGAACCATTTTGATAGGTACCCCTTCTACCCTCCCTCATCTGGCGCGGGAAGCTGTTGCCGCGCACCTCCCACTGATGGGCACCGAAGGATACGGCATTTACAGCATAACCGTTCTGGAAAAACCGGCTACCGTCATCCTGGCCAATACCACAAACGGAATACTATACGGCACCTATGCATTCATCGGTTTATTGCAACGCAACGAGGACATCTCCAGTTTGGCTATCACGTCCCAACCGAAGGTTGAGCTCCGCCTGCTCAACCACTGGGACAACCTCGACCGCACCGTGGAACGCGGTTACGCCGGCTTTTCGCTATGGGACTGGCACCGGCTACCCGGCTACCGCGATCCCCGCTATACCGATTATGCACGCGCCAATGCGTCCATCGGTATCAACGGCACCGTACTAAACAACGTAAACGCCAATGCGCTGATGCTGACAACCGCATATCTTGAAAAAGCCGCAGCGCTGGCAGATGTTTTTCGCCCGTACGGTATCCGCGTATACCTGTCAGCCCGTTTCAGTGCGCCCGTGGAGCTCGGCGGCCTCGAAAATGCCGACCCGCTTAATCCTGCGGTACAACGCTGGTGGGCGGATAAAGTAGCTGAAATATACGGACATATTCCTGACTTTGGGGGCTTTCTCGTAAAAGCCAACTCGGAAGGGCAGCCCGGCCCGCAGAATTACGGCCGTAGCCATGCCGATGGGGCTAACCTGTTGGCAGACGTACTCAAGCCTCATGGCGGCGTGGTCATGTGGCGTGCTTTCGTCTACGAAGATACCGAGCCTGAAGACCGCGCCAAACAAGCCTACAATGAATTCAAGCCGCTTGGCGGCACGTTCCGCGATAATGTGATCATCCAGGTTAAAAACGGCCCAATCGATTTTCAGCCAAGGGAGCCGTTTCATCCGCTTTTTGGAGCTATGCCCCGTTCGCAACTGATGACGGAGTTCCAGATTACACAGGAATACCTCGGCTTCGCTACGCACCTGGTCTACCTTGGCACGTTATTCAGCGAAACCCTGCAGGCCGATACGTATGCCGACGGACCCGGTTCAACCGTTGCCCGAATTGTAGACGGCTCGCTGAACGGACAGGCAATCACAGCCATCGCCGGCGTCGCGAATACCGGTACGGCTATAAATTGGACCGGACATCCCTTTGCACAGGCTAATTGGTATGCCTATGGACGCCTTGCATGGGACCCTGATCTGGACGCCGCCGGTATCGCCGAAGAATGGCTGCGCCTTACCTTCGGAAATGATGCATCGTTCATCAATGCGCTGTTGCCCATCATGATGCGATCGCGCGAGACGACGGTCAACTACATGACGCCACTCGGCCTTCACCACCTAATGGGTTGGGATCACCATTTTGGCCCGGGCCCATGGATCAGGGATAAGCCGCGCGCCGACTGGACATCCGTATATTATCACAATGCCAGTAAAGATGGCATCGGCTTTGACCGGACGGCCACAGGCAGCAATGCATTAAGCCAATACTCTTCTGAAGTCAGGGCGCTATTCGAAAACCCGCAAACCTGCCCTGATGAATACCTGCTCTGGTTTCACCACTTACCCTGGGACTTCCGTATGAAATCGGACGAAACACTCTGGGAAGCACTCTGCCGCCACTACTATAATGGCGTGGAAGAGGTGGCGGCAATGCAGACTGTATGGGAAGCGCAGCGGGGTAAAGTAAATGACACGATTTTTCGGGAAGTAACCGATTTGCTGGCCATGCAGCACAAGGAAGCCAAGCTGTGGCGCGATGCATGCGTGCTATACTTCCAGCAATTTTCGGACATGCCTATCCCAGAAGGGTTGGAGCCGCCGGAACATCCCCTGGAATACTACGAGCAGCTGAAATTTCACTTCGTGCCGGGCATCTGACGGGATGAGCTCTCCCGTATGAGCAGCTTGGGCTCAAGCACCAGTTTTTCCGGCCTGTGCTTATAATAATCGCCTTTTTTGAGCAGCTTAAGAAACAGACGGGCTACCTCCTCTCCCATCTCCACCGTACGCTGGTCAACCGTAGAAATGGCCGGGCTTACCAAACTGGTAAATGCTTCATTCGCAAAGCCAACAACACCGACTTCCTCCGGAATGCGTATCCCCTGCGCCTTCAGTTGCTGTACGACACCCATCGCCGTGAAGTCTTCCAGCGTGAATACCGCATCGAAAGCAATACCACGGGCCAACAGGTCCCTGACGCATTGGCGGCCAAACTCCAAAGAAAAGTCACCTTTGATGATCAGCTGTTCATCGACAGGCAGCCCGTATTGCTTGAGGGCATCGAGGTATCCCCGCAGGCGCTCGTTGAAAATGTTAATGTTCCGGTACTGGTTGATGTGCACAATGCGGCGGTACCCGGATTCGATCAGGTGCGCTGTGGCCATAAAGCCGCCATGGTAATCGTCTATGGTCACCGACGGCACGTCAAGCCCCGCCGGCACACGGTCAAAAAAGGCCAGCGGAATATTCCGGTCGCGGATCTCGGCATACCCCCCAACGGTTTCTGTCTCCAGGGAAATGGATGCGATAATCCCATCCACCCGCGAGCGGAGAAATGTTTCAATACCCTTGTTTTCCTGTTTGATAGCCTCCTGCGATTGGTAGAGCAAAATGGTATACCCATTTTCATTCATAACCCCCTCAATCCCATGCACAACCGAACTGAAGAAACTGACATCTAGCCGCGGGACCAACACGCCGATGATCCTAGTCTTGCCCGACCGCAGGGAAGAGGCCACCTTATTGGGACGATAACCCAGCCGGTCGGCGGTCTCCCGTACGGCCTGCTTGGTGGCAGCACTGATGGCCGGATGGTCATTGAGTGCACGGGCCACCGTGGAAAACGTGATGTTAAGCTCCTTTGCTATATCTAATATCGTGATTTTTTTCAAGCTGAAATGAGGTTAAATAGCTAAAGATTCCGTGGAAATCGAACAAAAATAACAATTGGCTTTGGAAATTAAAAGGATTAGCTCTACCTTTATGCCAACGTTAGCACCATCCATGGAACCTATCGAAATTAGCCATGTTACTGTTAGGTATTGATATCGGCACATCATCCATCAAAGTTTCGGTAGTGGACGCCGAAACGCAGACCAGCGTTGCTTCGGCACGCTATCCGGACGACCATGAAAACAACATTCTCTCGGTCATACCGGGATGGGCGGAGCAATCGCCCGACATGTGGTGGGAACAGGTGTCGCTGGCTATTCGCAAACTCACCGACAATGCCTCGTTCAGGACGAAGGACATCGCGGCCATCGGTATCGCCTATCAGATGCATGGTCTGGTGGTGGTTGACCGGGCGGGAAATCCCTTGCGGAACTCCATCATCTGGTGCGACAGCCGTGCCGTGGAAATCGGCGAGGAGGCGTTCCACAAAATCGGACAGGAGCACGCCTTAGCGCACCTCCTCAATTCACCTGGCAATTTCACAGCTTCCAAATGGGCCTGGGTGAAGGCGAATGAGCCCGACACCTATACCAGGGCCCACCAAATCATGCTCCCAGGCGACTACATCGGGCTCAAGCTTACCGGAGAGGCTACCACGAGCATTTCGGCGCTATCTGAAGGGGTTTTCTGGGATTTCAAAGCTAACCGGATCTCCAGCGATGTGGTCCGTTGCTTCGGGTTTGACGAGTCTATATTCCCGGCAATCAAGCCATTATTTGGCGAACATGGAACGCTGCGCAGGGAGGTAGCCGCCCAACTTGGTCTTAAACCCGGCATCCCGGTTTGCTATAAAGCGGGCGACCAACCCAACAACGCGCTGTCGCTAAATGTACTCAAACCGGGCGAAGTGGCAGCCACTGCAGGTACTTCGGGTGTGATCTATGCGGTAAGCGATCAGCTCGTATATGACCCGGCATCCCGCGTCAATACCTTCGCCCATGTAAACTACACGCCCGAAACGCCGCGAACAGGCGTTTTGCTCTGCATCAATGGGACAGGCATCCTCAACCGCTGGGTAAAGGAACATTTTGGCCATGGCCTCACTTATCCGCAAATGAACAGCCTCGGAAAAGCGGTCAGCCCCGGAAGCAACGGACTCAAAATCATGCCCTTCGGGAACGGCGCTGAGCGCATCCTTCACAACAAGATACTCGGGGCCCGATTCATTGACCTTGACTTCAATGCACACGGCCGTTCACACGTCTTTCGTGCGTCCCAGGAAGGTATTGCCTATGCCTTCCGGTACGGGCTTGACATCATCCGCGAAAACGGCATGAACCCGGAGGTAATCCGCGCCGGACAGGCCAACATGTTCCTCAGCGGGCTGTTTACGGAAATATTTGTCGATATAACCCGGGCTCCGGTAGAGCTTTATGAAAACGACGGCAGCGTTGGCGCCGCATTGGGAGCCGGTATCGGTTCGGGCATCTTTACCTCGCCGGAAGAGGCCTTCAGCCGGCTGAAGGCCGTGCGGACCGTTGAGCCCCGGGCCGCTCCGCACTACGAAGCATATTATCAGGAATGGAAACAGCTTCTCGAAGACCAATTAAGCAACGAAACTGGAACCACGTGATGAAGACGCACTGGGATTATCGCTACACCTTAATAAAGGCAACAAATATCCACAACTAACATAAAACAACATGTCAGACGTACTTATCGGAGAACGCGAATATTTTAAAGGTATTGGAAAGATCCAGTACGAAGGCCCCGAATCAGACAACCCATTGGCATACCGCTGGTATGATGCAGGCAAGGTTGTCGCCGGCAAAACCATGGAAGAACACCTGCGGTTTGCCGTCGCCTATTGGCATTCATTCAATGGCAATGGCAGCGACCCCTTCGGCGGCCCGACCTTATTTTTTCCCTGGGATGAAAGCAACGATGTCATCCAGCGCGCAAAAGACAAAATGGATGCGGCATTCGAGTTCTTTACCAAAATCGGGATGCCGTATTACTGCTTTCATGATGTCGACGTGGTGGACTACGGCGATGATGTGGGAGAAAACGAAAAGCGGCTCCAGACATTGGTAGAGTATGCCAACGGAAAACAGGCGGCCAGCGGTGTAAAGCTGCTGTGGGGCACAGCCAACCTATTCTCGCATAAGCGCTACATGAACGGTGCAGCAACCAACCCCGACTTTGCCGTCGTAGCCCACGCAGGTGCGCAGATCAAGGCGGCGCTGGATGCAACCATCGCACTCGGTGGGGAAAATTATGTTTTCTGGGGTGGCCGCGAGGGTTACATGACGCTGCTCAACACCGATATGAAACGTGAGCAGGAACACCTCGCCCGTATGCTGCACGCCGCAAGGGACTACGGCCGCGCCCAGGGCTTCAAAGGCACGTTCTTTATTGAACCTAAACCGTGTGAACCCACCAAGCACCAATATGACTACGATGCGGCTACCGTGATCAGCTTCCTACGGCAGTATGATTTGCTTGACGACTTTAAACTTAACCTCGAAGTGAATCATGCAACACTGGCGGGTCATACCTTCCAGCATGAATTGCAGGTAGCCGCTGATGCCGGCCTGCTTGGATCAATGGACGCAAACCGGGGCGATTATCAAAACGGGTGGGACACCGACCAGTTTCCGAACAACATCAACGAACTCACCGAGTGCATGCTCATCATTCTGGAAGCCGGCGGTTTCGCCGGTGGCGGGATCAATTTTGACGCCAAAATTCGCCGCAACTCAACCGATAGGGAGGACCTGTTCCACGCCCACATCGGCGGAGCGGATACCTTTGCCCGTGCGCTCATTACCGCCGACAACATCCTCCAAAAATCGGACTACCGCAAACTGCGGGCGGCACGCTATGCTTCATTTGATACTGGAAAAGGCAAGGACTTCGAGCATGGTAAGCTGACGCTTACCGATCTCCGCGATATTGCGGCGGCGTCTGGCGAACCGAAAACCATCAGCGGCAAGCAGGAGCGCTACGAGAACATCGTAAATCGGTATATATAAATAAATTATGCCCCTTTCCGCCGCTGTGGCGGAAAGGGGTTAGCAAATTATAGTATAAAAAACGTTTTCGGTTTCGCCGGCTCAGGCCAGCTCTCCTCACCAAGCAGCTGCCGGATATTGATTTCGATCGTACGTGCTATCGCCGTAACTGGAATATCGCTTGGACGGTTACGGAAAGGGTCTTGCAAATTGTAAGCGGTCTTATCTACCAAAAAGAACAGTGCTGCGATCAAGACCAGCAAAGGAATTTCAAATATGGCATGCACATCTTGTATAGCGATGGATAGCGTAATGAGAAAGAGGTAAATTGCAGCATGCAGAAACAACCGGTAGGTAACCGGGAATACGGTAGTATTAATGCGCTCTGCGCGTCCCATGGAGTCTACAAGTCGAACGAGCGTCTTATCCAACTGTACACGGCAGAAAACATCCAGCGCCCCCTGTTCGGCCAAGCTTTTGATGGACAAGGCCTGTTGCTGCACCAGTGCCAACGGCTTGTTCTGATGTTTTGAAAGCTTGGAAATATCTTCCACTCGCAGACACCCCGTGTCCCGGGTCAAGGGATTTAGGCCGCGCAACGAATCCCCCAAAGCGTAGCACCATGCTATCTGTCGGTGCCCTATTTCAGCAATGACTTCCCGGTATTCAGTACTCAGGTAGCTCTGCAACTGCACCACTAACGTCCGCGAATCGTTAACAATAGATCCCCATATCTTCCTTGCTTCCCACCACCGCTCGTAAGATTGACTCATTTTAAACGAGAGTAGTATGGAAATTGCGGTACCCAAAAACGCCGGAACGCCCAAGGGCATTTCCGGCAAACGACCAGACACAAAATAAGTTAACGCGTTGAATGATAATCCAATAGCAAACACCACACCGACTTCAAGCCTCACTTTTTTAAACATGTAGCGAAATGGTATCCCACGAGACCTTATTAGCATAACTAACAATAATTTTTGTGATACAGAAATATTCTCCACCGGTAAACAACGGTTAGCGCCCAGATGTTTTGCCAGCCGATCGCATTGCTCAGACTATTTCCAAGATGCTGACTTTTTACTATCATTGTGGCGATGCACTGTTATGGATAAACAAACACTCGTCAGCCGACTAGATCCCAAGTCGGCCAAAATGACGTCATCATACATCGCGGCATTAGCAGAAGACAAGGGATTTCCGGCTGAAGTATGGCACGATGTCTCTTATAATAACGGAAACCCTTCGGTTGCTTTCAGGGCGGCCCGGGTACTGGAACACATCGCGACACACCATCCAACCCGTTTCATTCCGATACTCAGCAGGTTCATCGAACGGTTGCCAAAACAGCGCAACCTAAGCTGCCAGCGTCATTTCACGAAGATTCTGATGCTAATTTCATCCACGAAGGCCCCATCCATATATAAGGATGCGTATGCTGGCGTCGACAGCGAACTGGTGATTGAAACAGTTTTCAGCTGGCTCATCGACCCACGCACGCCGGTGGCCGTACAGGTCAACTGCATGGACGTACTGCTCAATATATGCAGCGAAACCACCTGGATAGCGGAGGAATTACAACGACAGATTGAATTTCTCATGCGGGATGGATCGGCCGCCGTGCAAAGCCGCGGAAAGAAAGCACTCGCTAAACTGCACAAAATCAGAAACGCAGGTTAACCCCTACGGAAAACAACCCATAGCTATCGCGATTCTCATTGCCGGGATAAGTACCGCTGTATCCGTCTAAGTCATCATCCAATGAAAAGTTGAGTTGTCCGTTGACAACCAGGCTCCAGATATACGAATCAAGAAGATTAGGTTTGAGGCTATGCAACGGTATTTCAAATCCGAAGTTGGTACTCAGAATATAACTTAGTCCATGATCTCTTCCCTCATGCGCAGGTGATGTGCGCTGAACAGTTTTGCTACTTCTCTCCCACTGCATGCTATACAACACGCCGGCACCAGCACCCACATAAACACTGTTTAGTGTCCGCCTGCCAAACGATTGGCGATATTCGATGCGGCGCAAATGGTCGTCCTGTAAATATTTGATCGGTTGAAAAGTGACACCCAACACCGCGGCATGGTATAAATTAACCGTCTGTCGCAATATACCATCGATTTCCTGCTCATCTTTACCCAGCAACAGGCCTTCCTGCAACTCCAGGCCAATGCTTATCCCATGGGTGAGGAAGTAGTTGCCCTTGAGGTATACTGCAGGACCGATAATCCGTCTATCCAGATCGCCGTGCAGCTGGGTAGCCCCAAGCCCTGCGGTTGCCGAATAGCGGAAGTATGGGATGGGAGACTCACTTTCATGCTGTGCATAAATAGAATAAGGCCATAATGCGATGCAGCATAAGGCAACGATGTAGCATATTTTCATAACCGAGGTAAAGTAACGATGCGTGATCAAAGTAATCCAGTTATCAATTCGTATACCATTATAGATGGTCGTGTTCAAAAAAGTGTATTCCCTTTCGGATATCCCGTTTTTCCCAAATGGCGGTATGCCAATTCCGTGCATTCACGACCCCTCGAGGTACGCATAAGGAATCCCTCCTGGATCAGGAAAGGCTCGTAAACTTCCTCGATGGTGCCCTCGTCTTCGCCCACTGCGGTTGCAATCGTTTTGAGTCCCACAGGCCCACCTTTAAATTTGTCGATGATGGTGAGCAATATTCGGTTGTCCATTTCATCCAGTCCATGACCATCGACATTCAGGGCGTTCAGGGCATACTCGGCAATGGCGGTATCAATCTTTCCGTCGCCTTTGATCTGGGCAAAATCCCGTGTACGTCGCAGCAGCGCATTCGCGATGCGGGGGGTTCCCCGGCTCCGGCGGGCTATTTCATAAGCCCCTTCCTCGCTGATTGGTGTCCGTAAGATACTGGCCGAGCGGAGGACGATCGTCGTAAGCAACTTGGCATCGTAGTATTCCAACCGGGCGTTAATCCCGAACCTCGCCCTCAGCGGGGCGGTCAGCAGACCGGAACGCGTAGTGGCGCCGACCAGCGTAAATGGGCTGAGGGTGATCTGAACTGAACGCGCGTTGGGCCCGGTTTCCAGCATAATGTCTATCCGGAAATCTTCCATGGCAGAGTACAGGTACTCCTCGACCAACGGGCTCAGCCGGTGTATCTCGTCAATGAAGAGCACATCCCCTTCATCGAGGTTGGTCAGCAGCCCCGCGAGGTCACCCGGTTTATCCAGCACCGGACCAGAGGTGATTTTGATGCCGGACCCCATCTCATTGGCTATGATATGCGAAAGCGTAGTCTTGCCCAACCCCGGCGGGCCATGCAGCAACACATGGTCCAACGCCTCTCCCCGCAACTTGGCGGCCTGCACAAATACCTTCAAGTTAGCTAACACTTTGTGCTGGCCCGTGAAATCCTCAAATACCTGTGGACGGAGCACTTTTTCCAGCTCACGCTCGGCATTTGACAGCCTTTCGGCATTCGGATCCAAATGTTCGTTCATTTTCTCTGCTTTTTCGACAATCAGCTATCAGCTTTCGGCCAACGGATACCGTTCACTACTCGCGATTATACGTTCTAAACCAACTATTCACTTTCATCTGTATCACCCCGAAAAACGCTTCGCGAAAAATGCGGGTACTCATCTTGGAAACTCCCTCGGTACGGTCTGTAAAGATAATGGGTATTTCCACCACGCGGAAGCGATATTTGATTGCCGTGAATTTCATTTCAATCTGAAACGCATAGCCGACAAACCTGATCCTATCAAGCGGGATAGTTTTCAGTACCTCACGCCGGTAACAGACGAAACCGGCAGTGGCATCCCGCACGGTTATGCCGGTAATCAGCCGCACGTACCATGACGCGAAATAAGACATCAGCACCCGGCTCATCGGCCAATTCACCACATTGACGCCCTTGATATATCGCGAACCGATAGCCATATCCGCGCCCGACACGCATGCTTCGCGCAGCCGGGGCAGGTCGTCCGGATTGTGGGAAAAATCAGCGTCCATTTCAAAGATATAATCATATGCCCTCGCGATGCACCATCGAAACCCATGGATATAAGCGGTTCCTAAGCCCGATTTGTCTTTCCGTTCCTCCAAAAACAGCCGGTCGGAGTACTCGGTCTGCAAACGCTTTACGATCGCCCCGGTTCCATCCGGCGAACTGTCGTCTACCACCAAGATATGGAACTCCTCAGGAAGCGACAACACGTTACGGACCACCTTCTCTATATTCTCCCGTTCGTTGTACGTAGGAATGATGACGATGCTATCTGACACTATTGACTAATTTGACGGGTAAAGGTAAGGATTATCACGAAAAGGCTGAACACCGAAATGCCGTTGCAGCGACCCGGCGCTGCAACGGCTTTGGCATTTACCTATTCAGGGATCAGTTAATGCCATGCATCATCCGTTTCAATAGCGGAGAAAATACTATAAGGATCAGCCCCGCAACCCCCGGTAACACAGCGAAAATCAAGAAAAACGTTGAGATGGAATAAGCCTCGCTGATGCGGTCGATCAAGCTTCCGCTCATTCCCGCAAGGAAATTGGCAATTGCACTGCAAAGGAACCAGAATCCGAAAATCAGCCCAACGAACTTTTTCGGTGAGAGCTTGCTTACGTAAGAAAGCCCGACAGGTGAGATACATAATTCACCAGACGTGTGGAAAAAGTAAGCCAAGATCAGCCAGATCATGCTGACCTGGGCTGTCGCCGCCCCCTGGGGTATATCCCGGCTGCCGTAGCCCAAGACCGCAAAACCGATTCCCAACAGAATAAGGCCGAACGCAAACTTAATCGGACCCGTCGGGTTAAATGCCTTCTCCCACATTTTGCTAAACGGGGAGGCGAGTATAATGATAAAAAATGAATTAAGAATCTGGAACCATGATGCGGCCACTTCGGTTTCCAATGCATAGAACTCACGATATACCTTCCAGATACCCAACCCCCAGATCACGACGAAGCTCAGCGCCGTGAAAAGAATGGAAACCGGATACTCGGAAAAAATCTTTTTAGCCAATGAGAACAATACCCAAGAAACGATCAACAAGGGAAAGATCGTCAGTGCTGCATCCACCCACTTAAAGGTAACGGCAGCGTTGCCCTCCAGCACGCGCTCGGTATAGTCTTTGGCGAAGATGTTCATCGATCCTCCCGCCTGTTCGAAAGCCATCCAAAAGAAAATAGTTGACAAGGAGAGCACGACGATCACGATCAACCGGTCGCGCACCACGTTACGGGGCAGTTGTTCCTCAACGTCCCTTGCGGCATGATTTCCCGCCACCGCGTCGCTTTCCCGTTTACGTTTATCCTGGGGTGACTCGCCCAGCACACCGAAGATTCGCTGTGCGAAATAAAACTGAAGCATCCCGAAAAACATGAATATACCCGCCAGCCCAAAGCCGTAGTGCCAGCCGACTTTTTCTCCGATATACCCGCAAAGCAACATGCCAAGAAATGCACCGGCGTTGATGCCCATGTAAAAAATAGTATAGGCAGCATCTTTCTTTGTGCTGTTATCCGGATACAGCTGCCCTACGATAGACGAGATATTCGGTTTGAATAGGCCGTTGCCTAAAATCATAAGTCCTAATCCGACATAAAAAAACGTTGGCCCTGCCGTTTCCAATGCCATCGAGGCATGGCCAAGTGTCATGATCAATGCCCCGAGAAGGACCGCCTTACGATAACCGGTCAGCCGGTCGGCGATAAATCCACCGATCAAAGGCGTGAGATACACCAATCCCGTATACCAGGCATACAACCTCATGGCGTCTTCTCGTGACCACTGCCAACCACCATCCGCCAATTGCGACACAAGGAAAAGGGTGAGCAGGGCCCGCATGCCGTAGTAACTAAACCGTTCCCACATCTCGGTAAAAAACAGCACAAACAATCCCACAGGATGCGAAAACACCGTTTTCGTGCTTACCCCATTCTTAATGAGATGCGCATTAAGTTGTTCTTCTTGTTGTTGTAATTGTTGCATAACGTGATATTAGGTATACTCAATTAGGTGTACGGATTGGTCTAAACCAAGCACGAGCTGCAAAGAAAACAAACTTTTTTTGGATTTTAGCTGCCTGTCCGCGAAATTATTCATCTACAAAATCGGTATTTATTGTATGGGAATACCGCTTTTAGGGTGGTCCAATGGCTTGTGGGGATCGTTGTACAGGTTGTCGTTCGGATCCGGCAGATTCAGCAGTTGAATATCGGTGGCGTGAATCAACCTGCCATTTTTAAGTGCCCAGGCATCGTAGGTCAAATCCGGTCCGTATTCCTCATAATGTCCTTTGTACCGTTCGTCCGAAGGAGCGAGGTGATCCAGCACGATACGGTTTTCCGCGGGGTCGTATTCCATATACATACTGGCATTCCGGTTATAGCGGTAAATCATCCGGGCATTCCTCCGGCTATTTTCGCTGTCGAATACCGTCTTACCCATCCGTACCCCAGCCGTGCTCACCTGCAGCACCTCGATGACCTTTTGCGTCATATGGGGAGTGTGGCCCTTCCATCCCAACAAAAGATAATCTCCTTTAAACGGAATAATACGGTAGTACTGCGCACCGTACCAATTGCTTGCCGTGGTAATGGCTGTTTCTGGAGACTCGATTTCATAGGTTTTATCAAGCAGGGCATGCATGCTGAGGGTACCGTCAGGAGAATTCATCTGAATGGTACCATAGTAAAGGTATGAACCATCGTTCAGCTGGATATGCCAGGAAAATATCCTGAACCGGTCGTCCGGCGCTGATAGCTTGGACACCATGTTGAGCGAGTCGAACGGGAAGGAGTAGGAATGGGGTTGTTTCAGGGCAGACACGAAGGTTTTGATGAACGTAAAATTAGCCTTCAACCGTTCAGGTTCGCTCGGTTCGTTATACATCAAGCCGCCTAACTTCACGAGGCTGTCCTGCAACGCTATAATAGTTTGCCTATCGGACGACTGAGCCCTGACCTCGCCGCCCCAGCCGCTCAGTCCGATCAGCAACACCAACAATTTTTTCATCAATCGTTTACTCTGTAACCAACCTAGCAGATGATCTCTTTGCAATCTAAGTTTTTTCCAGCACCAACGCGCTCGCCCCGCCGCCGCCGTTGCAAATGCCGGCCACGCCGATACGCCCTTGGTTTTGCGCTAGTACCGAGAGGAGCGTCACCACAATACGGGTTCCGGAAGCACCGAGCGGATGGCCCATCGATACGGCCCCGCCGTTGACGTTTACCCGATCGGGCGATAGCCCGAGTTCGCGGTTGTTGGCAATAGATACCACCGAAAACGCTTCGTTAATTTCATAAAAATCGACCTCATCGGCACTTACCCCTGCTGCCTGCAATGCCCGGGGAATAGCCTTTGACGGCGCGGTGGTAAACCACTCTGGCACCTGTTGCGCATCGCCGTAGCCCCTTATCCGGGCCAACGGCCGCAGCGCAAGCTCCCGGAGTTTAGTTTCACTTACCAATACTACGGCGGCGGCTCCGTCGTTAAGTGTGGATGCGTTGGCGGCCGTTACGGTGCCCTCTTTCTTAAATACCGGTTTCAACATCGGAATTTTATCAAATTTAACGGCGTGGATTTCCTCATCATCGATGACGGTCGTCACCTCTCCTTTCCTGCCCGTTACTTCCACCGGAACGACTTCATCCATGAACCTACCCGCCTCTTGTGCCGCTTGCGCCCTTTTATATGACTCAACAGCATAAGCATCCTGGTCCTCCCTGCTGACACCGCATTCCAACGCGCATAGCTCAGCGGCCGCTCCCATGTGGAAATCGTTATACACATCCCACAATCCGTCTTTAACCAAACCGTCGGTGACCTGTCCATGCCCCAACCGGTATCCAGTCCTTACCTTATCCAAATAGTACGGCACATTGCTCATGCTTTCCATACCGCCAGCCACGACCATATCGTTCTGGCCGAGCGCAATGCTCTGCGCGGCAAGCATAATGGATTTCATTCCCGAGGCGCATACCTTGTTTACCGTTGTCGCTGGAATGTCAGACAATCCGCCAAGCTTGGCTGCCTGAGTAGCCGGTGCTTGCCCTAAGCCCGCCGACAATACATTGCCGAAGTATACCTCCTGCACCTGACCAGCTGTGATTCCTGCCCGTTTTACGGCTGCTTCGATAGCCAAGCCACCCAGCTGGGTGGCCGACAATGACGATAAACCACCCCCGAAACTCCCGATGGGCGTACGTACCGCTGAAATGATATAAACTGTTTCCATATCGGGATACCTCATTACTTTAGGCTAAGGTACAAAAAATCTCATGATATCCATGCACCGACCCCTGTGTAATCGTACTGATGTGCCGTTAAAAAAATACTTCCGTCAAAATGTTAGATTAATCTAAATTTTGTATGTTTGCTTTTACTATGGGAATCGGTTTTAGGGTATGGTCCATTATCATTTTTTGCCAGGTCGTGTGCCTTTCATGCGTGCAACCGGACGAAAGGCTCCAGCATGGTAAACCCTATATATTGACGACCACAGGAATGATTGCGGATATGCTGCAGCATATAGTCGGTGATTCGGCTACCGTTGAGGCATTGATGGCACCCGGCGTTGATCCCCATCTGTACAAAGCCAGCCAGGGAGATTTGGTAAAAATTTTAAGCGCTGACTACCTGATCTATAATGGGCTGCATTTAGAAGGGAAGCTTGCGAGTGTCCTAGAAAAGCAACATCGGACAAAACCGGTTATCGCCGTAGCTGAAGACCTTCCTGGATTAATTGAACTCAATCGGGGTAGCTATGATCCGCATATTTGGTTCGACGTATCGCTGTGGAAGGCAGCCACTGCTCAGGCAACGATCCAGCTCGCCAAACTGGATTGCGCAAATGCAGCATATTATCAAGTCAACGCAGCATCTTACATGGCTCAGTTGGATTCACTGGATGAGTGGGTATGGACGCGCCTTAATTCCCTGCCGGAAGACCGGCGGGTACTCATCACGGCTCATGATGCTTTCGGCTATTTCGGCCGTGCCTACGGATTTGAGGTCAAAGGCTTACAGGGCATTTCTACGTTGGCAGAATTCGGTTTACAGGACGTATCTGCATTAGTTAACTATATTGTAGAACGCCGGATTCCGGCGGTATTCTTAGAAAGTTCGGTATCTGACAGGGCCTTGAAGGCGGTAATGGCTGGCGTGCGGCAACGTGGAGGCTCCGTACGCATCGGAGGCCAGCTCTTCTCCGATGCTATGGGCGCACCTGGCACACCCCAGGGCACCTACATCGGTATGATCAAACATAACGTAAATACGATTGTGGAGGCACTATTATGATTATACGTACACAGGAACCCGTTTTGGAAGTACACGACTTAACGGTGAGCTACTCGCGTAGACCGGTGCTTTGGGGCGTCGATTTCGCCCTTCCAACCGGCTGTGTGGCAGGCATTATAGGCCCGAACGGCGCGGGCAAATCCACCCTGCTTAAAAGCATCATGGGGTTAATCCCGCCGTCAAGCGGCTATGTCAAGGTGTTCAACAAGCCGTTAGATGATGTACGGCACCGCGTCAGCTACGTACCGCAGCGTGAATCAGTAGACTGGGACTTTCCGGTATCCGTACTTGACGTTGTGCTGATGGGGCGCTATGGCAAAGTGGGATTATTGCGAAGCACTGGTCCCCGTGACCGCGAGATTGCCCGGGATTGCCTCGAAAAGGTTGGAATGCAAGCCTATGCCAAACGGCAGATTTCACAATTGTCCGGCGGACAGCAACAACGGGTTTTCCTTGCCAGAGCATTGGCCCAAGAGGCTGACTTCTATCTGATGGACGAACCGTTTGCCGGCGTGGATGCGACAACGGAACAAGCTATTGTCGGGTTACTCCGCGACCTGGCTGCCGCAAACAAGACCGTCGTCGTGGTGCATCACGACCTGCAATCGGCCCATGAATATTTCGATTGGATTATCCTATTAAACATGCACCTTGTCGCTGCGGGGCCTACAGCAGAGGTCTTCACTGATGAAAAAATACAGCACACCTATGGCGGGAAACTTAGCCTTCTTTCTCAGGTAGGCCACGTTATGGAAAAGCGTGCATTTCCAAGCCGAGAAAATCGATAACGGGTTAAGTGTATGGAAACGCTGCTGGACTTCTTTTCCTTTGCTGATCCCAACGTACGGTACGTCGTATTGGGCAACATACTGCTTTCAGCCAGTGCGGCCATGGTAGGCGCGTTTACCTTGCTCCAGAAAAAGGCGCTGGTAGGTGATGCCGTTTCGCATGCCGTGTTGCCTGGCATCTGTGCAGCATTCCTTTTTTCCGGCACGAAAAACATTGCACTCATGCTCGGGGGCGCCTTTGCCACCGGTTGGTTGGCGTTGGTGGCTGTCGATTACATCACCGCCAAATCCAAAATCAGGAAAGATGCAGCCATCGGTCTGGTGCTGTCGGTTTTCTTCGGCTTGGGCATGGTCATGATGACCTATATCCAGCAGTCCGGCAATGCTGCCCAGAGCGGGCTGGACCATTTTATCTTCGGAAACGCAGCCGCCTTAATCGGTTCGGACCTACTAGTTTTCAGTGCTTTGTCAACCGTCCTGCTTATTACGGTAAGCCTGTTTTTCAAGGCATTTGCCCTAATAGCCTTTGACAGGAACTATGCCGAAGCACTGGGTTTTCCGGTACGCAGGCTCGACCTGTTGCTCACCAGCCTTACCGTATTGGCTGTCGTTACCGGCATCACCGCGGTAGGCGTGGTGTTGATGGCTGCCATGCTCGTCACTCCGGCTGCCGCGGCCAGGTACTGGACCGACAACATCCGCCGCATGGTAGGGATTGCCGTGGCGTTCGGCGCCTTCGCGGGGATCGCCGGCGCGTATATCTCCTACACCGCTCCTGGCATGCCCACAGGGCCTTGGATGGTCGTCGTTTCATCGTTAGTGGCTTTCCTTTCGTTTTTCTTCGCACCTCAAAAAGGTATCGTGCCAAAACAGTATACTCAGCGGAAAAACCGGCGTATCATTACTGAAGAAAACACACTCAAAATGTTTTACCACCTCGGCGAACGGTACAGCCATTTCGACACGGCCAGAGGACTTAACGAATTAATCGACACCCGCGAAGTCGATGAGTCCTTACTCAAGGCCAGCTTACGCCGGTTGGTCTCCAAGAACATGGTGGCGCCGCAAGGCAACGGCTGGCGGTTGACGGATGACGGATACCGGAAGGCTGCAAGAATAGTACGGCTTCACCGGTTGTGGGAACTCTACCTGGCCCGCTACATGGACATCGCCCCAGACCATGTCCATGACGACGCGGAAACCATCGAGCACATCATTACGCCCGAAATCGAACGGGAACTGGAACACCAGCTGGGCTACCCCGACAAAGATCCGCACGATACGCGTATCCCGAAGGGAGGGTCGCTATGATCGCTTTCTGGATTATACTAACCGGCGCACTGGTCTCGGTCACCTGCGGACTGCTGGGCTGTTTTTTGATTCTCCGCAAAATGAGCATGGTGGGCGATGCCATCAGTCATGCTGTCCTGCCGGGCATCGTGATAGCCTTTTTGCTCAGCGGCAGCCGCGAGACGCTTCCCATGCTGCTGGGCGCAGGAACCACCGGACTGGTCGCCACCTTTCTTATCGAATTCTTCCACCGGCGGGCGAATCTGCAAACGGATGCTTCCATTGGCGTTACATTTACCTTTTTCTTTGCCGTTGGAATTATTCTGATCAGTGCTTTTGCCGGAGAAATTGACTTGGATCTGGACAGTGTCCTCTACGGCGAGATCGCTTACGTACCCATCGACCTCTGGGTGATTGCCGATGGGACTGTCATGGGACCTCGTCCGGTTTACGTCCTTACGGCGGTGTTGCTCATCGTTGTGTTATTCATCAAACTGGCTTACAAAGAGCTGCAGCTTACCTCCTTTGATCCGGCCTTTGCATCGGCCCTCGGCATGTCAACAGCGTTGTGGCATTACCTGCTCATGGCAGCGGTCTCACTTACTACGGTAAGTTCTTTCGAGTCAGTCGGCGCGATCCTGGTTATCGCCTTTCTGATCGGCCCTCCCGCCACCGCCTACTTGATGACCCACGACCTTAAACT
The DNA here is from genome assembly GCF_042646065.1 of Parapedobacter deserti. Lineage (NCBI taxonomy): Bacteria > Pseudomonadati > Bacteroidota > Sphingobacteriia > Sphingobacteriales > Sphingobacteriaceae > Parapedobacter > Parapedobacter deserti. Next base: position 1,075,115 of record NZ_JBHRTA010000038.1, on the reverse strand, counting down.
CATGTTGGCCATCACGGTCGGGCTGAGTGTTTTTATCGCATTTACCGGCTATTGGTTGGCTTACTGGCTCAATGCATCCATCGCGGGATGCATGGCCGTGATGACAGGTTTCTGCTTTATCGCGGCATTTGTTTCCCGGCGCCAGTCACAGAAACACAGCCTAACCGAAGGGGAAGAACCCGTCGGCTAGACTCAATTGCATTACTGGCCGTTAGTCGGGAAATTGATCATCCAACGCACGCCGAACTTGTCTTCAAACGAGCCGAAATAATCACCCCAAAACTGGTCGGCCATAGGCATCTCTACCTTTCCTCCTGCGGAAAGTCCGTTGAACAGACGGTCGGCCTCATCCCTGCTGTCCGGCGTAACGGAAATGTAGTTGTTATTGCCCACATTCAGCACGTGGCCTTGCGAAGGAAGGCAATCCGATGCCATAAGGTATTGCCCTTTACCGATCGGGATAGACACATGCATAGCCCGGTTTTTCTCGTTGTCCGGCAAGTTCTCCATACCGGGTACATCACTCATGCGCTGGACGGACAGTTCGCCGCCGAAAACGGTTTGATAAAAACGGAACGCCTCTTCGGCATTACCATCAAAATTCAAATAAGGATTGAGTGTCATGTGAAATTATCTTGTTACCTTGTTAATAGTTACGTCTACTGTTTTATCCATGACAAAAATAGCGTTTCTTAAGTTGCGGTGTGATGGGAAGATACGCCAATCATCAGGGGCTTTTGTGCCAATATACCTGCGAAAATAATTAACTATGTCGTTTAAATAATTGAATGCAGTTACCAGTCAATTTAATATACTTGTAAATCGTTAGTTATTCGAACCAAGATAAACATGAGATTCATCACAACAGCATTGCTCTTACTACACGCCGTATTGCTCCCGTCAGCTGGCCTACGCGCTCAAGATCTGCGGGCATCCGACTGGCATGGTCTTAAGCTGTGGGACAACAAACCGGCTGTGGAGTGGATGACCGAAGCGTTTCCCATAGGGAATGGACGGATCGGCGGGATGGTATTCGGCGGAATACAGCAAGAACGCATTCAGTTCAATAAGCTCAGCCTGTGGACAGGAGACGAAGTCAATACGGGCTCTTATCAAGCGTTCGGAGATATCATCATCGATTTCGATGATGCGGCCACAAGTGCCATTCCATCAGACTACCAAAGGGTGCTGGATCTTACCGATGCTATCCATCGGATATCGTATACCGACAACGGTGTCCGGTATCGTCGGGAATATTTTTGCAATTTCCCCGACAACGTCATGGTACTGCGCTTTACTTCAAACCAAGCGGCGGCCTATTCGGCTGCCATCCGGCTTAAGGATGCGCACGACGCACGAACGACTGCCAAAGGAACGACACTAACCATCGCAGGCAGGCTTGAAAACGGGATGGACTACCAGGCCACGCTCTCCATAAAGGCCGACGGCGGAACCGTCACGGCAAGGCCAGACGATACAGGCGGATATTATTTAGACGTAGCCGAGGCCGACGCAATTACGATGTTGCTTTCGGCAGCGACCGACTACAGCAATCAACGCGAACAGCAATGGAAAGGCGAAGCGCCCGCGATAAAAGTCGCCCGCATACTTGCCTCCACCCCCAAAACCTATCAATCGCTGTTGCGCCGGCATACCAAAGACTATAAGGCGCTCTTCGGACGTGTCTCCATTGACCTCGGCGCCACACCGGCGGCGGCCCGTCACCTGCCGACGCACGAGCGGCTAATCCGGTACCAGGGGGCAGATGACCCCGAACTTGAAGCACTGATCTTTCAATATGGGCGGTATTTGCTGATTAGCTCATCCAGAAAAGGCGGTTTGCCGGCCAATTTGCAGGGTATCTGGAACGACAGTAACAACCCACCGTGGCGATCGGACTATCACTCCAACATCAATGTACAGATGAATTATTGGCTGGCTGAGCCAACCAACCTCTCCGAATGCCATATCCCCTACCTGGACTACATCAACAGCATGCGGGAAGTTAAAAAGGAGCACACCCAAAAAGAATATCCTGGCGTTCGTGGCTGGACAGTGCGCACGGAAAACAACATTTTCGGTGGTGAGAGCTTTTCCTGGAACACCCCGGGCAGCGCATGGTACGCACAAGCTATCTGGGAACATTACGCATTTACGAGGGATGAGAACTACCTCCGCCATTTTGCCTATCCCATTATCAAAGAGGTTGTAGAATTTTGGGATGACCACCTGAAACGCAGAGATGACGGAACCGTGGTGGCGCCGATGGGCTGGTCGCCCGAACACGGGCCGGTTGAAGACGGCGTTTCCTATGACCAACAGATTGTATGGGATCTGTTTACAAATTACATAGAAGCTGCCGGCGTGCTCAATGTTGACCGCGCGTACCGGGATCATATACTGGATTTGAGAGAACGGCTGCTAAAGCCCAAAATCGGCCGGTGGGGCCAGCTGCAAGAGTGGGAAACCGATCGTGACGACCCCGACAACAAACACCGGCACGTATCGCACCTCTTCGGATTGCATCCGGGACGACAATTCAGCTTATCGGAGACGCCGGAGCTTGCAAAGGCAGCGAAAGTGAGCTTGCTCGCCCGGGGCGATGCCTCCACGGGGTGGTCGATGGCCTGGAAAATGAATTTCTGGGCCCGCCTGCACGACGGAGACCACGCCTACCAGATTCTCCGGAATTTCATCACACCCGTCGGCGGCTCGGGCATCGACTACAAAGAGGGTGGCGGGATATATGCAAATCTTTTCTGTGCCCATCCCCCGTTTCAGATTGACGGCAATTTCGGCTATACGGCGGGTATCGCCGAGATGCTGGTACAAAGCCAGACCCCTGCGATCGAAGTGCTCTCGGCATTGCCGATGAAATGGCCTACCGGGCGCGTCGGAGGGCTGCGTGCACGAGGTAACTTTGAAATCGAAGATCTGCAATGGCGGGATGGAAAAATCGTGTCAATTACTATCCGGTCGCTTTCCGGAGAGGACTGCCGCATCCGCGTGCCTAATGCGCTGAAGGCATCAAGGGGTGTGAATGCAGAAAGCGGCGCGCAACAGTATATCTATAGTTTCAAAACAAAGAAAGGTAAACGCTACAGCTTTTACGCAGCGGAATAATCAGCGGAATCAGCGTGGCACCCAGCTGCGCAGCAATTCACGCCGTTTTTGAAAAAAACATTTTGCGGAATACGGATTAATGGATACATTTGCATCCCCGAATAGGGAATCGTACTTTGCAATAAGCCCAGGTGGCGGAATTGGTAGACGCGCTGGTCTCAAACACCAGTGGGGCGACCCATGCCGGTTCGATCCCGGCCCTGGGTACAACTAAAAAATAGTTTTAATAAGGATAATACGTTCATTGAAATGTATTATCCTTTTTTGTTTCGGAAAATTCGATGAAAGCGCCTGAAAGTGTGGCTAATCCATCACGCTAAAAATCTATTTTACCAGGTATTTCAACATCCGAGCGACAAGGGAGCAGGCTGTGATGACACGGTAATTATGTACCTTTGATACCAAACAAACATGCACATGTTGAAACAAGCGCTCCAAAATTTAAAAATTACTACCCTGAACGAAATGCAAGAGGCCGCTATTCAGGCGGCGAAAACGAGCGATGTCATTCTGCTTTCGCCGACGGGTTCGGGGAAGACCTTAGGCTTTTTATTGCCGCTGCTTCCCCTGCTGGATACAGCCACGCCAACTGTGCAGGCGCTGATACTGGTACCTTCACGGGAGCTTGCGCTGCAGATCGAACAGGTTTTCAAAGCCATGGGCACCGGATTCAAGGTAAACTGCTGCTATGGTGGGCATCCCGTCAATATTGAAATCAACAACCTATCACAACCACCGGCAGTACTCATCGGTACGCCAGGCCGAATTGCACATCATTTGCGGCGAAAAACGTTCGATACGAGCACGGTGCAAACGCTGATCCTCGACGAGTTTGATAAGGCGCTTGAGCTTGGCTTCCAAGAAGATATGGCTTATATTATCAAGCAATTACGATTAGTAAACAAGCGCATGCTTACCTCGGCTACCCATATGGATGTCATCCCGGCTTTTACCGGCATCACCCAGCCGGAGACACTAGATTTTCTATCACACGCGGCATCCGTCCCGAACCTAACGCAAAAGGTAGTAGTCGCCGCGGCGGAGGACAAGCTGGATGCGCTGTTTGCATTGATCTGTAAAGTAAGTGACAAACCTACTCTCGTGTTTTGTAATCACCGCGAAGCGGTGGATCGCATCAGCGAACTCCTGCTGGGCAGAGACCTGCCGCACGGTGTTTTTCATGGAGGCATGGAACAGGATGACCGCGAGCGCGCCCTGCTCAAATTCCGAAACGGGAGCCACCGGATACTGATTACAACTGACCTGGCATCACGCGGATTAGATATACCCGAAATCGAGCATGTGGTGCATTATCAGTTACCGCACAGCGAAGAAGCATTTTTACATCGCAACGGACGTACAGCCCGGATGCACGCCACAGGCACGTCCTACCTGTTTTTGACACCGGATGAAAAGCCGGATTATTTAGCGGATTTGCCGGAAAAAGAAGACTTACCAGAAAATCCTACACTCCCCCCGCCCGTCGACTGGATTACCCTCTATATTGCCGCCGGAAAAAAAGAAAAAGTAAACAAGGTGGATATCGTTGGGTTATTGCTTCAAAAAGGCGGGCTCGCCAAAGACGATCTTGGATTGATTGAGGTGTTGGACCACTCGGCTTATGCAGCTGTTAAACGGGATAAAATCGAGGCGGTTGTCCGGCGCGTTAAAAACGAGAAAATTAAAGGAAAAAGAGTTAAAATAGAAGTATCCCGGTAACCTGATTTAATACGATGAGCAACAATGATATCATGAAAAAGCTGCGGGTTGCGTTGAAATTTACCGATGACGACATTATCGAAGTCCTGGCATTAGTTGATTTTAGGGTCACCAAGACGGAGCTCGGCGCCATATTCCGCAAGGAAGATCACCCAAATTTCAAACCCTGCGGGGACCAGCTGCTCCGGAACTTCTTAAACGGGCTGGTTATTTACAAACGTGGCCGTAGACCATAACTTGCAGTCGCGTACCGCTATCCGTGATGTCCATTACGGGTGCCGGTAATCAAACTCCAGACCCCTGACAACAGGGATCTGGAATTGTATTCAACTATTATATCCTCCGTCTATCGTGATCGCTGTCCCGGTAATGAACTGGCTTTCTTCGCTTGCCAGGTAAGCCACCAAGCCGGCAATTTCCCCTGTTGTACCATAGCGCGAAATCGCCATGGCACCAACGGTTTCACAGGCCATTTCACTGTCGGCTGGATTCATCTCGGTATCGACCGGACCGGGTTGTACAAGATTGACGGTTATATTATGCGGACCCATCTCCCGTGCCATTCCCTTAGTAAGACCGATTAAGGCGGACTTGCTCATCCCGTAGAGGCCCATGTTCCCATCCGTTACGCGGTCTGCCACATTACTCCCTATGGTAATAATCCGTCCGCCTGCCGGCATGAGCCGGGAAGCATCCCGCATGGCAATAAAAACAGCCCGGATATTGACATCAACAAGTTCATCAAACTCTTCCAGCGAACTTTCCTGCGTTCCTTTATAGAGAAAAATTCCGGCGTTATTCACCAAAATATCTATTTTGCCATACCTGTCGGCCACCTGCTCAATAGCGAGGCTGAGATCTCGAGCGTTGCGGTTGTCTGCCACGATGGCTTCCGCATAGCCTCCAGCTTCTTCCACTTCTGAGACGACCGCGGTTGCGCTGTCGGTCCGGTTTCCTGAATGGGTGAAGGCCACGGCTGCTCCTTCGGCAGCCAGGCGCTTTACAATGGCCGCTCCCATACCTCTGCTGCCCCCGGTTACGAAAGCTACTTTGCCTACTAAGGTCCCACTTTGCTGTCTGTGTTCCATTTGCATTATTTTTGTCGTTAATCACTTATTCTAATTATTGCAATTGATCAATGCTTTGCAAATGTACCCCCAGTATCTTACTTTTGTAAGTACTGACGAAATTGTTAAGTACTTACAAAAAAGTAAGAAATGCGAAAAGAAACATCTTCGAACGCTTTGAATGAGAAAGAAATCAATTCCTCCTGCGGGATGGGATATGCTTTGTCGCTGATCGGCGGGCGGTGGAAATCAAATATACTATGGAGGCTGATCCTCGATGGAAAGATGCGTTACAACGAATTGCGAAAGGCAATCCCCGGCATTTCGGAACGCATGCTCGTAGCTCAGCTGAGGGAATTGGAAGCTGACCGGTTAGTGTTGCGCATCGTGTATCCGGAAGTCCCGCCCAGAGTGGAATACGAATTGACGGCGCTTGGCCAATCCATGCGTCCCATGCTGCAAAGCATTTCTGATTGGGGAGAAGCGCATAGAAAAACGGTTGAAGACGAAGGCGGTCTGGGGAAATAGCCGGAATGATTTTATCGCAATCACTCATGGAGGCACTGGAAGCAGCGTTACAGAATGCAGCGCCGCGAGACCATCAGATACAATCCGTTGCACCGATTCATGGCGGTGACGTCAACAGGGCGTTCCAGCTCAGCACACGGCAGCGCCGGTACTTTGTCAAGACGAACAACGGCCAAAAGGCAATGCCGATGTTCTTAGCGGAATCAAAGGGACTGACCTTACTAAAGGAGGCGACGTCAGCCGAAAACATCCCTGAGCCGCTGATGGTAGGCCATACGCATGGTGAAGCCTATTTGTTAATGACTTGGGTCGACGAGGCCGACAAGCATCGTGGTGCCGGGCAGGAGGCACTGGGGCGGCTGCTTGCGACCGTGCATCGGCGGCGCGACGCCACCTTTGGCCTCGACCACGATAATTTCATTGGTCCGCTGATTCAAACCAATAGGCCTTCGACCGATTGGACGGATTTTTTTATTAACCAGCGATTGCGTGAACAGCTGAAGACCGCCCAAAGCCAGCTGGAAGGCACTCACCTATTGGAACGCTTTGACCGGCTATTTGCCCGTTTGACTAACCTATACCCGCAGGAGCCGCCCTCATTGCTGCACGGCGACCTTTGGAGTGGCAATTACCTGATCAATTCCACGTGTCGGCCGGTATTGATCGACCCTGCCATTTATTACGGACACCGGGAAGTAGATATCGCCATGACCAAGTTGTTTGGCGGTTTTTCCGCCCGGTTTTATGCAGCTTACAACGAAGTTTATCCGCTCCAGCCTGACTGGGAAAGGCGGACAGACCTATGGAACCTCTACCCGTTGCTGGTACATCTTAACTTGTTCGGGGGCTCATATCTCGGTCCGCTGAAACAAGGGTTGAGTAAATACACATAGCACAAAGCGTCTCGCGGCCTCACCCGTGTCTTCATACACATCTAACCGGATGAAAGTATTTCCGTGCACAACCGTTTCATCATTCATCGCGAAAGATTGTGCGTGGTAAACGATCAATTAGCGGTGTGAGCATACATTCCCTGCGTAGACGCTAATTTTTAAGAAATGGTGATGGTTTTATCGCTATCTTTGCCCCGTTTTCAAAATTTCGACCATCCATGGCATTACAGTGCGGCATTGTAGGCCTACCGAACGTAGGCAAATCAACGTTATTCAACTGCCTTTCCAACGCGAAAGCCCAGGCAGCAAATTTCCCTTTTTGTACCATTGAGCCCAATGTGGGCGTCATTACGGTACCAGACGAACGATTGAACAAACTGGCGGAGTTGGTGAAGCCCCAGCGTGTTGTTCCCAATACGATTGAGATCGTCGATATCGCCGGGCTGGTAAAGGGCGCGAGCAAGGGCGAAGGGCTCGGCAACCAGTTCCTCGGCAACATCCGCAATACCGATGCCATCATCCATGTATTGCGTTGCTTTGATGATGGCAATGTGGTGCATGTAGACGGATCAGTAGATCCGGTTCGCGACAAGGAAATCATCGACACGGAACTGCAGTTAAAAGACCTGGATACGGTGGTTAAACGCCTGCAGAAGGTAGAGAAGCAAGCCAAAACCGGAGGCGATAAAGAAGCGAAGCGGACTTATGAAATTCTTTCCGTGATAAAGAGCCACCTGGAATCCGGCAAGTCGGCCCGCACCGCACCGATTGAAACGGAAGATTTTGAGTTTATCGGTGATCTTTCCCTCCTTACCGTTAAACCGATCCTCTATGTCTGCAATGTAGACGAAGCATCTGTCGCCACTGGCAACAACTATGTCGAGCGCGTTCGCGAGGCAGTCAAAGATGAGAACGCCGAAATACTGGTCATTTCAGCACAGATCGAATCGGAAATCGCACAGCTGGAAAGCTACGAAGAGCGCCAGCTTTTCCTGGAAGACCTTGGCTTGACCGAATCGGGTGTAAACAAGCTCATCCGCGCGGCGTATAAGCTATTGAATCTGGCCACCTACTTCACGGCCGGTGTGCAGGAAGTGCGCGCGTGGACAATAGAAATTGGTTTCACCGCCCCGCAGGCCGCCGGTGTCATTCACACAGATTTCGAGAAAGGGTTTATCCGTGCAGAGGTGATCCAGTACGAAGATTTTATCAATTACGGTTCGGAAGCGGCGGTAAAGGAGGCCGGCAGGCTCAGCGTGGAAGGCAAAAGCTATATCGTGCAAGACGGCGATATCATGCATTTCCGGTTTAATGTGTAAGGTTAAAAAAAGCCTTGGAGCGCTAGCGTTCCAAGGCTACAACTTTTCGAAAGGCAAACTTACTTATTCTTTGCTTCAGTAACCGCATTGCGAATGTCCTGCGCAAGCGCCTTCACCTTTTGCAGTCCGGTGCGGACACGGGTACCAGCAGCGTTGTTTCCTTTTTCATAGAATTTAACGGCGTCCTCCTCAATCGATGCGATTAGCGCCTTCAGTTCATTGTACTTTTCCATTTTCAATATGTTTTGATGATCGGATTAATAACGCAATAATAGTGTTTTTATTTTCATTAGAGGCAGTATAGTAAAAAAACAACAGATATCCATGCGATTTCACTTCCTCAACGGGCTGTTTGTGTCGTCTCCGGCAAAGTTTGAGGCTTCCACGCCCGTTTGGTCCGTTGGATAAATAGGAGCTTTTATCGGCTAAATTCACGTGGACAACGTGATGGTATTCAAAATAAAAATCTTCAACGAGGGCTATTCCGATTCGGAAAATTTAAATATCTTTGCACTCCCGTTCCCGTAGTTCAATGGATAGAATTTCAGATTCCGGTTCTGAAGATAGGGGTTCGAATCCCTTCGGGAACACAAGAAAGCGCCTCAAAAAGGTGCTTTTGTGCTTTAAAGGATGAGAACCGAAGCCGTGGCCGGGGTTTGAGGTACATCGCTGCGGGTAAACGCGCCAGACCGTGCGACGCAAAATTAGGTGAGTCAATCCCTAACCTACTACTGCTCACTTAAGTGAACTAATATGTTGATCGACAACTCGTCCAATGCCTGAACACCTTGACCGTGTAAGGTAGCAAGGCTACATTTGTTCACCATAAATGATGTATCGTCAGGAGTACAGATTCTTCCTTGCTCTTCTACCTGAATAAGTCTAGAAATTTTGCTATCATCATCCATGCTACCGGCCAAACAATGCTGAAACGCGAGGCAGGTAATACGCCAAGCTCAGGCCGCGAACGATGACATACCCAATGAAGGCTATCCACAATCCGGCGTTATTGGCTTGGGAGCTCAGTAGAAAACTGAGGGTTAAAAAGAAAAGCAGCGAAAACAAACTTGCATTCCTCATCTCCCCGCTTCGCGTAGATCCGATGAACACGCCATCGAGCTGGAACGCATAGAATGAAACCAAGATATACACACAGGCGTAAGGAAGGTATTCCTTCGCCAGAATACGGACACTTTCATCTTTGGTAAGTCCGCTGATTATTGGACTGCCAAAGCCCCAGATGAACGCGGCCAACAAGACTGCCGTCACCGCAGCAAGCTGATTGGCTTGTTTTAATTGCACCCGATATGCCCGTTCATCCCGGGCGCCCATGGCTTTGCCTACCATCATCTCCACGACATAAGCGTACCCGTCGAGAAAAAACGCCGACAGCGATACAAATTGCATCAACACATGGTTTGCCGCGAGTACTTCATCCCCAAACCCGGCTCCCCTGTTTGCAAACCAAGCAAAGCCGAAAAGCAGCGCCAGCGTTCGGAGCATGATGTTGCCGTTGGTGCGCATCATCTGCGAAAACTTACTTCTATCGAATAGCCTCGACCACGACTGCGTGCTACCACGGGGCATCAATCCGCTGAGCGAACGGCGCACCATCCATATGCCCAGCAGCAGCGCAGCCCATTCAGCAATCACTGTTCCGGCGGCGATCCCCCGCACACTCCATCCCAGTCCGATGACAAAAAACACGTTCAACAATATATTTAGGCCATTGAGAAAAAGCTGTAGACCAAGAAGTTTGCGCGTCTGGCCCAACCCGACCAGTACGCCCAGCAAAGCGAAGCTGCATAAAGTCGCCGGGGCGCCCCAGATGCGGATGTAAAAATACTGCCCAATCAATTTCTTCACCTCATCGCTGGTGTCCAGCAAATGAAACGCGGACAACGCAACGGCGTGCTGCAGTACAATCAGCACAGCACCAATACCTACCCCCATCAGGCAGGCGCGCAAGCTGACGTATCGCACCTCGGCGTAATCCCGCGCCCCATATGATTGGGCGGTGAATCCAGTGGTGCCCATCCGCAGGAAACCGAATCCCCAATAAATAAAGCTGAAGATCAAAGCCCCAAGCGCGATGGCACCCAATTCTTGCGCGCCACCGGTCTGCCCGATGGCGGCGGTATCGACGAGACCGAGCAGCGGAACCGAAGCATTTGCCAAAATAATTGGAAAAGCCTTCCGAGCAATCACAAGATGGCCATCGAGACTACGCAACATGTTATTGAAATTTCATCACGGCAAACATAGTAAGTAACAGGTCACCCGTCTGCACGGCTGTCGTGACCTGCAACTCCGGCTTTTACCAACCGATCAACCCTGTACATCAAGAACAAGCTAACCATGGAAATGGCTACCACCACATAGCCCACCACATCATAATTCTCAAGCCGACTGAAATTGCTTTGCTGGATGACGATTTTACCAGCCAACGCTGCAGCTATGCCGCCTGCCAATTGCTGTAAGGACGCGTTGATGCTCATAAACGCACCGCGGTCTTTCAACGCAGGCACAGCGCTGGTCAGCGCCGAGGAAGGAACCATGCGGCTCGTCACCCCAGCCATCAGCAAGATGTTAAACAAAATTGCCATCCACAGCGGTGTGACAGACAGTTGGGTGTACCATACACACATGGCCATCATCCACAACGACGCAATAACAAACAATTTATACTTGTCTATCCGATCCGAAAAACGCCCTACAAAAGGCATAATCACTAATGTACTGAGGCCAGACACCATAAACAGAATGGGCAGTTGATATTCTGAAATGTGCAGATTGTTAATGGCAAAAGCGCTGCCGAAGGGCATCATCATGAAACCGCCCACCGAAAGGAGCGCAGTGGCTAGAAAGCCAATACGGTAGTGAGGCTGCCTAAGCGTATGCCATAAATGACCGAAGGCCGTCCGATCGTTTTTGACACCAAGGTGGCTATCAACAGGCTTTAGATAAAGCGCGATGAATAGTGCGACAGCCATACCAAGTGCCGCTACCATCAGAAACGGAGCCTCCCAGCCCCACCCGTTGGCGATATACAGCCCAATCGGTATCCCCAGCACCTGGCTTGCGCCAAACGCCATCTGCACGAAGCCCATAACGCGTCCGCGCTGCTGAAGTGCAAACAAATCGGCAACGATGGCCATCGATATCGAGCCAATGACACCGCCGAACAGGCCGGTTATGATGCGCGCTGTTACCAGAAACCAGTAGCTCTGGGCGACGCCGCAGAGAACGGTACCAAAAATAAAGCCCGTGTAGAAAAAAAGCAGCAGCTTTTTCCGGTCAAACCGGTCTGAAAAACCGGCGGTAAGGAAGCCCGATAACCCTGCACTGAATGCATAGGCAGATACAGCCAAGCCAAATTCTGACGGTCTGAGCTGCATTGATTTCATCAGCATATCTCCCAACGGAGACATAATCATGAAATCGAGAATGACCGTAAATTGCGTAACAGCTAAGATAACGACTACCGTCTTTTGATAGCCGGTAAACGGAGTTCGTGCTTGTTTATCCATGATTTATGCGTCAACTAAGGACGTTTTTTGAACAGCTTTTGTTACACCGTTCACCGTTGTTTTTTTCTGATAGATCGCATCAGCATACCAAAGGTATTCGGCCAGAAATTTTTCGGCGCGCGCAGCCAAGCCACCATCTTGCAAGTTGCCTTTTTCGTCAAATGCTTCCTGTACTTCCGTAACGACCAGCTTGCCCGGTAAGGCTATGCCTCCCAGATTGAGGACCACCTGTTGCAGCTGAGTGCTGGCACTAATGCCCCCCATTCTGCCGGAAGACACGGCCACCACGCCGATGGGCTTACGCTTGAATTCGGCCCAGAAGTGGTCAAGCGCATTCTTGAGCACGCCGGAAAAACTACCGTGATATTCGGGCGTAACCAACAGTAGCGCATCGGCGCTGTCAAGGCGAGCACTGACCAGCCCTATAACATTGTTATGCCCCTGTTCATCGTGTCCGTATATTGGCAATGTGTCTGTACCCAAGTCAATCAAATCTGTTTGAACGGCTTGTCCAGCGAGCAATGTTTTCAGGTAGTGAGCAACCTTGTGGGACTGTCGGCCTTGCCGCACACTGCCCAATAAAATAGCAATCTTCATGTTGTTCTTTTTTTGTTCCGGCACAAATATCGATGGGAAATGACGGCTAAAAAACGGACCAAAGCACAGAAATCATACTGTACGATGGTACAGGTACGAGAGAAGCCTAGGTTTTAGTCCAGGATAAGCCCCCGTTGTTGCGCCGTATGGACCGCTTCGGTCCGTGTGCTGACGTGAAGCTTGGAAAGAATGGATGTCAGGTGGAATTTGACTGTGCGCTCGGAGATAAACAAACGCCCGGCAATCTGTTTGTTGGTAAAACCCTGTTTGACCAATGCCAGCACCTCGATCTCTCTGTTCGACAACATCGAGGGATAGTACAAAGGTTGTTTCGGGCGCTTATCTACACGCTCATGTGCTGACTCGCTGATGACGGTATTTAATGTACTCAACAAATCGCTTGCCTGATTTTTCGCAATGCGGAGATTCAGCGCCGCATCCTCTCCTTGTACGCTGTCGGCCTGTAAATCCTGCAATGCTAAGTGCAACGCTTCCATTCTCGGCTTCATCACAACGCTAAGCACGTTAAGGACATTATTGTCAACTGAATGGCCTGGCCCTTCACCATATTGGCGCGTACGCTGAACAGCCGAACCGATCAAGTTGCCAACCGTGTTCAGGATAAACAGTTGCTTGTCGTCAAACTGCTGGTTTTCGGTGCTTACCAAGTTTAACAGGCCTATCTTGTGGCCATCCGAAGTAATCGGGATGGTCGCATGAAATTTAAGATCGCGCGTCCCGCTTGTAAGATCTTTTAAGCGTGTACATCGGATCTCGCTGATATTCAACGCTTCGGAAATGTCGTTTGATAAATATTTCTGAATACAGTAGCACCACCCCGAAAGACGCTCAGGGTGGTTTTGCAGCGCAGGCGGCAGGTTATACGATGCGGCTAAATAAACCGATTTGACATCAGGCTGGACCAACCAGACCCAGCCTGTTTCAAGCCCCAGCAATTCCACGGTTTTCTCCAACGACCTACGCAACGCAGCATGCAGGGAAAATTCTTGATTTAAATGACGGGCTATTTCGTATAACGTGGCGAAGTACTCCTTATCTGACATGTATAAAAGATTCCGATTCGCCGCAAACTTAACGATTTTACGCCGCTATCTTTTACTTTCCTTTTCCTTGAGCCATCGCCTTTACAGTTTGCAAGATGATATCAATATCCGTTTTTAAGCTTATCGTCGAAAGGTAATCTAAGTCATAATTGACCCGTTCACACATCTGATTAACGTTTTCTGCGTAGCCATAATATACCTGTCCGATCGATGTTATTCCAGGTTTCAGCCGGAAGAGCTGCGCATATTCTGGTCTTTTTTCTTTGATGGCTTCGATGAAATGGCGACGCTCCGGTCGAGGACCTACGATGGCCATGTCCCCTTTCAAGACGTTCCAAAATTGGGGCAGCTCATCAAGGTGTGTTTTCCGCATGAACTTACCCCATTTGGTAATCCGCGGGTCATCGTCAGACGCCAATTGCGGCCCATTTTTTTCCGCGTCTACACGCATGCTTCTGAACTTGTAAATATAAAATGGTTTCTGATCCTTACCAATTCGCTCCTGTTTGTAAAACACGGGGCCCGGTGACGTCAATTTCGTCACTAATGCCAACAATAAATACACTGGGAGACCAGCCAAAAGCACGATCGATGAAAATGCGATGTCAAACACCCGCTTGAGGAACATCGTTTCCTGATAAACAAGCAACTTCCGTTTAACAGTATGGAGGTCTATCCGCAGCGATGGCTGATAGGAAATCAGCTCGTATATACTACTATCTACGTTGTATGCAATCTGCTGTATTTGATGTTCTCTTACCATAGCTCTAACACTTAAATCTATCCGAACATATCTATGCTAATTAAGTGCCAATAATAAAAAGCGCCCCCCGGGTTAAATAAGCGCTTTATGGTAGTATGCAGCTCGCTCAAAGTGGGGAAAAATTCCACATTTTAGGGAGCGGTGTATGCGAACAGTTATTTCCAATACCCTTTATACATGGAAAAGGCCTTCCGCAACCGGGGGGGCAAGGAACGATAGGAAAGCCCCAATTTATATCCGAGCCATTTGGCCGCGAAAGAACACAGTACCTTGGGAAGGTACAATGGGTTGCGGCGGCTTACATAGTTGATTTCCGACTTGGCATACCGCACGCCCTCGCTGCCTGCACGTCCAAACGTATCAAATATCCAACGGTTGTCGCTGTGAAACACCCCAATATCGAAATAGCGTTCAAATTCTTCTCTGATGCGGTAATCATGCGAGTGGTATACACAGGCGTCCGCGGCGTACACCATCTTCCACCCGTTCAGTAGTAGCTTACCGGCCGTGATGACATCCTCGCCCATAATGGTGCCCAATGGAAAGCCGCTCACTTTCTCAAACGCCGCACGGCGATACGCAGCAAATGAATTGGAGCAGGAAATGGTTTTGATACCGTATTTTTGGGCATCACCAAGCCCCCGGACCTGCGTTTCCTCGGGGTAATTGAACTGCCGCGCGTGGCGCTCCAGCAACGTAGCTCCGGGGTGCGGGAGCTGACGCCCGTAGGCCATACCGACCTGCGGATCGGTAAACGCCTGGACAATATTTGCCAGCGCCGACGGGTTGGCGGGCACCGCATCCTGGGTGAGCAAGATGTAGATATCTGCATCCGGATAGCGCGCAATGGCCGATTGGCGCGTGCCGCCATGGTCAAACCCGTTTCCGTCCAAGCCCATCACCTCAAACCCACAGGCCGTCGCCGCTTCTATGGTACCATCAGTCGAGCCCGAGTCAATCACCACGCGCGTTTGTAGCGGTAGCGTCTGCTGAGCCAGCGCTTCCACGAGCTTTAAGAAGCGCTGACCGCCGTTCAATGTCGGAATATACAAGTTGACCTTCATTGCTGTTCATTTATTTCGACATGTTCTTGTAGTTCGTTGTTTCCTAAGGCCATGCTCCGGCCACCGGCGTCATTCAGCCAGGCGCCTCCGGATGTCACGAAGTTGCTGTCTATGGAGACCCGATGCGCCGCTTCCTTTACGGTGATCGCCGCATTTCGGGTATTCAGAATATGATTGCCCCGTAATACTGCGCTTTCTACATTAAATAGCAGCAATGCACCAGCATCATGCCCGCTTTTCATCCGGTTGTGCTCAAAAATCAGGTTTCCGTCCATGTTGATATTTATGGGGCCACTGTTGATCTCGTTTCCTATCAGATGCAACGAGTCTATTCGGATACCGTTGGGCAGCATCAAACTGTTTACACGGCTTTGCCGGATGGACAGCATGCGTCCGTCGGCATTGGCCAATAGCCGCAGCGTGTGAAATGTGTTTCCCTGCATCCTAATGTGTTCCCATTTCCCCACCAGTTCAAACGCACCATCGGTGACGTTCCTGTTTACGGTGATATCGCCGCATCCCTCCGCATAAATCGCCGGGCGGTTGTTTTCAAAAGCACGGTTTCCGCTCAGCGTCACACCAGATATTCCGATGAGTGTCCCAATGCCGGAGCCATCAGGCGTTGATTCGCCATTTACAAACCCATTGCCTCGGCTATAATTTCCCGCGATGAGCGCATTGATAGCGATCACACGGCCATGCGCACGGTTGTTGATGTCTATGGCATCAGCAGCGTTGTATTCCAAGCGGTTGTTTATGATCCGGTAGTTTACCACGCGCTCGGCGGCGTTGAATGCCACCTGTATCCCGCTCATACCGTTGCGATGGATGCGGTTGCCGGCTATTTCTACATCACCGCTATCGTGGATGAAGATGCCATTTTCACCATTGTGGTGTATATGGTTGCCCGAGAGGGTCACCCCCCTACTGGACAGCACGCGGATGGCAGTGCCCGGGTTATAAGACTTCGGCGATTCACGGGCGCCTCCGTAATAGCTAACTTCACTGCCCGTCACCCGGCAGGCAGCGCAATCGTACCACAGTATTCCAGGGAACGAGCGCCTGTTGGACGAGTCGCCCACCAAGCGGCTGTCGGCGACAGTGATATTGCTGCATTGCGAGGCATAGATCGCTTCATTGACCGTTTCAGCCTGGAATGAAAGAAATACATTGGAAATGCGGCTGGCACGAAACAGCGGGGCGTCCGAGTGCTGCTTTTCCACGGCAAACTGGCCAGACACTTCACGGGGTTGCTTCAAGATGCCGTCAGCCACCAGGTGGACGTTGGGCACCAGCCTGATCGTGCGCACTATGTAAGTGCCTTTGGGGAGGTACACCGTATCACCCACAGACGCACTATCGAGCGCGAGCTGTATAGCCCGGCTGTCGTCTGTTTTGCCGTCGCCCTTAGCACCGTATTCTTTTACATCGATACGGCGCCCTATGCCGGGTATTTCCTCGGCTTGCCGGGGCGATTCCATAACACAGGCGATTGCCATTGCAGCACCATGGATCAAAAAAAAATAGCGAAAAATAGCGTTCTTCATACCTTCATGTTTTGTTCTGTGATAACGCTCCAGGTCTTTGAAGCCGTCTCGTCCCACGTGAAAAGCGCAGCCCGTTCAAGCCCCCCTGTACGTAGCAACCTGTAGCGATCGCCATCATTTACCAGCGTCTCTATGCCGGCTGTAATTGATGCGATGTCATGCGGATCGACACACAACGCCGCGCCTCCAGAGATTTCAGGAAGCGAACTTTCCGCAGATGTAAGCACCGGCGTACCCGAGGCCATAGACTCGATGACGGGCAGTCCGAAGCCTTCCATCAGGGAAACGAAAAGCGTGGCATAAGCTCCCTTGTACAGCGCCGGCAGCATTTCTTCCGGTACGAAGCCCAAAAACCGGACCCTGTTGATGATGCCCAGCTGGGCGATCAACGCAGAAAGCTCCCCATCCGCTGAACCTGAAAGGAAAAACATAAAATCTTCAGGAATGGCGGCACGCGCAAAGGCGGCCAGCATTGCCGGGACGTTTTTATTTTTGCGGCGGTTGCCGATATACAGGAAGTATGGTCGTTCGGTTTCGAACACCTCTGTATTTTCCCTGTACGCATTATCCACGCCATTGTATACCACCGTGATCCGTTGTTCATCAATTCCAAGCAGCTCTACCAGCTGTCCCTTGCTAAACTGCGATACGGTAATGACCTGCTTCGCCCTTGCCGCCAACCGGGCAATGACATGCTGGTAGTACAACCGGTGCGCAGGTGTGTAGTAAAACAGGTGCATCAAATCGTGTATGGTAAAGACAAACGGAATGCGGCTATACAACGGCGGCATGAATGATGGACTATAAAACACATCCGCTTCTGCCCTGCTAATCTCCCGTGCCAGCATTACCGGCGTCAGCATACTGCCCAACGCCGTCCGGCTCCGGATAAACGAAGGCAAAACCCCGGCAGGCCTACGCGCTATCACTTCGCGGTAAAGCTTACCGATACCGGTATCCCCGTCCCACCTGCTGTCAATCAGTACGCGGACCGCCATCAGCCGACCCTCCCTTTCAGACGCGAAACAGCCTCGGGGTGGGTGCTCCCCAACAGAAACACCAGTACCAGGTAGAGGATGATATCGTTGTCATAGCCTGAATACAAGATCATCATAATCGCCAGAAGTGGCAGCAGGGCAATCAACCAAAACCCCCGGCTGTTGGGTTGTTTTGCAAGGCAGAACCGATAAAAATAAATCAGAAAAAGCAAATATGAAAGCAGGCCGACAACACCGAAATCGAGGTAACAGGTCAAGAAGGTATTGTGGATATGCGGCTCGCCATGGTAAAACTTCGCGTACTGGCCCAGGAAGTCACGCGCCGCCATAAATCCGTTGCCCAACGGCGAAATCGCCGTAAAATGCTCAAAAAACGCCCTCCAGTATACCAACCGTACTCCCATGCCGTCGTTAGAAGCCATGATATGATCTATCCGTACCACCTTCTGTGCAATGAATGGAGCGGCTAGCAACGCCACAGCGCCGAGCACCACCCGCCACCGTATGGAAGAGGCCACCCACAGCAGGCAGCCGATGCCAATGACCAGGGCCACTACCGGCGTACGCGACAAAGAAAGCCAAGCCAGCAACAGTACCAGCAAAATGCGCCACCAAACGATGGAACGACTCTTTGCCACGGGTAGCAGCAGGTACGCAAATCCAAGCAGTGCAATGCGGGCGCCGAACATGTTCTTGTCATCCAGCCCCCAGAAAAAATGCGACGGCCGGTACAGCGCACTGCCATGGGCTGAAGTGGGTGCGCCGGCAATCCAACGGAATCCCGTTGCCTGATGGTAGACGAGCAGCTGCAGCAGCGTCAGTCCAAGCGCAATATGCAGCATCACGTCTACCAACCGCAGTAAACGGCTGTTGTCGCGCTGCGCTAGCCAGCCTACCGAAGCGTATAAAAACGTAAAATTGATCGGCAGCTTGAGAAAGTTGGTCATCGCCTGTTGGTCCGCAGGCCGTACCGCCAAAAAAATCACTGCTGCATATCCCGAAAAGATCATGAGGAACAACACCCAATAATGGCGGAGCAGCGCGGGCGAATCCCATAAAAAAAACATTGAGGCCAGCAAAAATACGAACGGATAGATTTTTACCGGGAGAAAAACAGCCAGCAGCGCACTGCAGAAGAGCACCTCGCCGACCATCGCTTTCGGAAATGGTATAGTCCTATTTACCTGCATATGCTGTTCTCGCGGTTTCCAGTATGTTTTCGTATTCGCTTACCATGCGTTCCACACTGATGTATTCCGCCACGGAAGCTCTCGCCTCTTTCGCCAGCCGGTTGTACAGCCCCACGTCCTGCCATACCATGCGGAGGGCGCGTCCGAGGGAATCGGATTCGCTTGGATCGCAAAGAATTCCATTTTTGCCATCCTTAACCGTTTCGCGCAAACCGCCCCGGTTGCTTGCGATTACAGGCAAATTGTTTGCCAAACCTTCTACCGCCACCATACCCAGCGGTTCTTCCCATAACGAAGGAACCACCAGCACGTCGATATTGCGATAAAAGTGCTGTGGGTCTGCATATCCGGCAAAAACAATGCGGCTATCGCCTTCTGCCAAGTCGTTAAGATACCTTTCATCCTCCTCCTTTCCCCGCCCGGCGATGCGCAGTGTGCCATCGATGCCAGACTGCCTGAACTGGTGAATAAGCCATGCTACGCCCTTGACAGTGGAAAGCGTACCAATGTAGCCCACGGTCAGCGGCTGATCGGCCACGCGCAGGCGCAGCGGGTTTGATTCCGGTATCACCCGTGCATTGTGCACCACATACCGTGCAGTCTGCGTGAAATATCCGTATGACGCAAACCGATTCAGTATGCTACGGCTGATGCCGACCACCGCCGTCAGGCGGTTAGATCGCTGCCTATAGCCAATCCGCAGCAAACGTTCCATGAAGCTCCGTTTCGGCCCGGAATGCCCCTTGCTGAACAACGTACTATTGGGGCTTAACAGGTACATGTCATGCAGTACCTGCACCACCGGGATTTCGGCACGGCGCACCTCATCCCATACAGCGACAGACCACCCAACCAGGTTGTGGCACGACACCACTGCCGGCCGCTCCACACGCAGCACCTCGCGCACATACGTCTGCATGGACCGGTTGTAGCGGTCCTGTAAATGCCAGGCCAATCTGCTCAACTTCCCCGGCCGCTCCTTTTGAAACGGCCAATAACGGTTGTGCAACCCTGCGCGGTATACCCTTATGCCGTTTACACTATCCGTCTGCAGACCGGGCTCCGGCTTCATGCTCAGTACCGACACCTCATGCCCCCTGGCTTGCATCCCCTCCACGATCAGTTTGAGTGAAATTTCCGCACCGCCTGCTATATATGGATCATAAAGTGCATTGATATACAGTATTTTCATCGTTTAATCAGTTCACGGTATATATTATCCAGTGTCACCACGATCCGGCGGCTGTCATGCGCATCCGCCACATAAGCATGCAAGCGCCGTCCCATACGGTCCATCGCTTGCGGGTCACGCCGCTTCAGTGCGATCGCCTGCTTGATCTGCTTCCCCAACGCCCGCCGGTGTTCCTCCCGATCGCTGTATTGGTAGTGGAACGTATCGGCCATATGCTCCCCCAGATCCGAGATGGTACCTATTTCCGGACAGATTACTGTCTTTCCATAAGAAAATGCGAGAATGGCCGTTCCAGAATTGAGGCTACTGGATAAATCGTAGGGCAATACTACCGCGTCCGCACCGGCCAACACGGCGCCCATCTCGCTATCCGGAATAAAGTAAGGCAATAGGGTCACATTGCCCGCCTGCCCGGCGCGGTAGGCAACTTGTTGGCGGTAGTCGTCGTCAATGGCCTTCCCCGCGATCGTCAGTTGCACCTGGTCACCGAACTCACCAACCACATCGATAAGCAGCTCAAGATTTTTGTAGGGTTTCACCATTCCGGTAAAGAGCAGGCTCAGCCGTTTCAGGCCATGCAATTCAGTGGGGTTTGTCTCCGCTCCATACTCCCCGATAAAGTGGGGATGCGGCATGTATACCGCTTTCTGGCGCACTTTGGCCCCGTGAGCCGCAAGGATTTCTTCCGACTGCCGGGAATGAATAATGATCCGGTGTGACCAACGCAACAGCAGGCGGGTTATGGTACGGCTGAAGAATGCAAGCCCCTTCTCATGCGAGACACGGTTATGCATGGTCCACACCAGTGGTTTACCGCTCAAGCGGATTACAATAATAACGGCTAGTTTGCGCAGAAAGCTGCGCAATCCGATAAAAAAGTTGCTGTCGTCAATATTTTCGAACCAATTGAGATGAATCAGTTTGATGGACCGGAAGTGTCTGCGGCTTGAGAAAAAAGTATCCAACGGATGTATGCGGTAGCCCTTGGCACGCAGCTCGCCCACCAGTAAGCCGATGTATTTGTTCTCCTCATTAACAGGGGGGTTGAAAATAATATCCATCACCTGAATAACTATGTTGCCAACCTTTTCCGCAGCCCGCGGGCTTTGGCCGCCGCGATGATGATGTCACTCCACCGGAGGTCGAATTCCCGGCGGTGCCGCCACCACATCAACATTTTTCGCCCGGCACTTTCGCGCATGGACAGCGCCATGGTGAAAAGCTTCCGCTCGCGCATGAGCGCCTGTTGTTCCCGAAGCAGGTTTTCGTAGACCACCCGCTCCGACTCATGGGGGGTATGTATCTCCAAAAACCGGTGCAACCAGCCGGAATACGCCATGTTGCCGCGCATTTTTTCCAACTCATTGCCTGACGACGAGATGGACAGGCTGTTGCTCCGATAATGGAACACCGGTTTGTTGGTATGAGCAATGCCCTTGTCGCCGCACGCGAGGTAGGCCGTGATGTCGTCCGAACCCCATGCCAATGGCAGGGGGTAAAATCCCCCGCGGGCTTGGAGTGCTTCGGTACGGTACACGAAATCAGAGATGTATTGCGACCGGAGCTGGCGGAGCCGGTGCCAGATATGGTCGCACACCCGTTCGTATGATGGGCAGGAAGGCGTCAGCTGGACGGCATTGCCGCCGTCATCGATAATCACGCTTCTGCAGTGATATACATCCAACCCTGGATAAGCGGTGATCAATGCTGAAAACTCGTCGAGGTAGTCAGGACCCATCCGGTCATCGTCGCCCATCATCACAGTATATTCGCCTATCGCCAACCCGAGGCACTTGTTCCAATTTTCGGTAAGCCTTACCGCACCGACATTCGTGTCATTTTCGTAGTAGCGGATACGGGCGTCGGTGAACAATTTAACCACCTGCCTCACCGGTTCGGGAGAGCAGTCGTTGAGGATAATCAGCTCGAAATCCGGATATGTTTGCCCGAGTATGCTCTGGATGCATTCCTTTAGAAAGCGGCTCTTATAGGCCGGAATGCAGACTGAAAATTTAGGCATCGTCCTTTCCTTTCCTCATTAGCGTTTTTTTCAGGTAACGAATATCTGCCGGTTTGACTACGAACATCAACAGGTAGCCAAGATATAGCAGGGCAAATATAGCCGAACTGGCGATAACCGTGCCATATCCGTCCGGCAGGGCCAACAGCTTCGCAGCGTACCGACTGACGAGCAGCGCTGAAGCGCCTCCCAGCGCCGCCGGAAAAAATGCACGGATAAACAGCCGGGCCCCATTCAGGTGCAGCACCTTCGGTATATAGTACACATAAAAGAAGCCGATTTGAAGCAACATATACACGAGGTAGCCGACCACCGCAGCACCGACTTGCAGTGTGCTGGCAAAGATGACGGTGACCGGCAACGAGACGACACAGGCCACGGCCGAAGAATATACCAGAAACCGCGTCTTCCCTGTCGAAAGCACCAAACTGGCTACCGGCGTGTTGTGC
The DNA here is from genome assembly GCF_042646065.1 of Parapedobacter deserti. Taxonomy (NCBI): domain Bacteria; kingdom Pseudomonadati; phylum Bacteroidota; class Sphingobacteriia; order Sphingobacteriales; family Sphingobacteriaceae; genus Parapedobacter; species Parapedobacter deserti. The sequence goes on along the minus strand of NZ_JBHRTA010000038.1, from coordinate 1,052,052 downwards.
ATAGACAGCAACACCGTGAGTAACCACAGCGCCAGCCACAGGGAAAGATGGCCATAGCCTTCACCCATATAGAGCAGCAGTATCTGATCTGCGTTGAGGATCAGTACAAACACCACAAAGCCTAAAAAGATGGAAATGTATTTGGTCGCTTCAAACACCATGCGTTCTATGCGCTGCTGATCACCTGCCGCATACGCCTTAGATGCCGAGGGCAACAATACCTGCATGAATACACCGCCAAACGCAATGATCAGCGTGGCGATGGTCTGAATCACGCGGTAATCGGTAAGTACCTCCATGCCATCAGCAAATCTTCCCAGCAGGAGCGGTCGCAAGTTATTGGCAGTCAACTGAAATATCCCCATGGCAAATATCGCCAGGCTGTAGGCCAGTATTTCTCGAAATGCAGCTCCATGCCACCTTGGCGTCAGCAATGACGCCCGCGGCAGGGGAAAGACCCCAAGGCGTTTCACGTAAAACACGACCGGCATCAGCGTAGTAAGCGTATACCCAATAAAGTAAGAGATCAGCGTCCATTGCAGGTGTATGGCCGAAAACGCTACCGCAAGATGCAACACGCTACTGATGAGGGTCACCCGGTTTACAAAGCCCAATTCATCCTTAGCGCTCAGCAACTGGATGGCTACACTAGAAAGCCAACTGAGCACAGTTGAAACCGACAGGATATACATGATCTGCCTATACAGGGGCAACTGGGCTTCCGTAAGGTTAAACAGGTAACCACCGTTTTCCGACATGACCAGAAAGATTGCCGCATTAATCAGCCCGATCGTTCCGTAGAAAACAATGCTGGAACGGGAAACATCCGCGATTTTTTCCCATTTCCCTTCGGCGGTCCACATGGAAAAAAACCGGACCGCCCCCACGTTGAAACCGAGATCCATCAGCCGCAGGTAGGCATTCAGCGAAAACGCCAGCGCAATAAGGCCATAGTCTGCCTTACCGTAAAAGCCCACCAGCATGGGTATGGTTACGAACTTTGCAAGGGCATCAACGACCTTGGCGAGGATGCCCCATAAGGACCCGGAAAACAATCGTTTGGCGCTGGCCGTCCCTGATGTTTCCTGAGTTTGTTCCGTCGTATCGGGATGCATATTCAGCCAACCAATATCGGCAAAAATGCCGATTGGCCAAAACCACCCGTTATACTTCCATAGCGCGGTCTACGATAACTCCCTCCCGGCTGGCACATACCGATTCGGTCAGCGGACAATATCCTGTTGCCCCACGAAGGATCAGGCCACCACCTACGGCTACCTTTGCAAGGCCGGAGATTGGAGACTTAAACATACAGGTAATTCCGTTGTATAGCACAAATGCGCCCGCTGCTACCGATAATATCCGCTCAGAGTCGGCAATGTTGCGATGCTCCGCGGCTTCTCTCAACCGGTCTTTTACGTCGTCCAGTATTTCTTTGGTCTTGGGTTCCATACGTCTAAATCTTTTGATTAACTTTTGCTTACAGATAGGTAAACAACCATTCCTCCGTTTAGTTTTTCGCAAAGCGTATTTACCTGCCCAGCTTTGTAGTTTTGACAAATAACACGTACTTTGTCCGCAGCACATGGAAATTATCGGTTATATCCTGTCCGTCTTTATTGGTATATCCTTAGGCCTCATCGGTGGTGGCGGTTCCATACTCACCGTTCCGGTATTCGTCTACCTATTTCGTATTGAGCCTGCGCTGGCTACGTCCTACTCCCTGTTTATCGTGGGGCTGACCAGCCTCAGCGGCGCAGTATTTCAATACAGCAGAGGGTATGTCAATGTCAAAGCTGGCCTCTCATTTAGCGTCAGCTCAGTAGTGACGGTCTTTGCAGTCAGGAAGTATATGCTGCCGGCGATTCCTGATGTGCTTTGGCAGGTCGGGGCGTTCACGGTTACCAAGTCCGCTGCGATCATGGTGTTTTTTGCCGCCTTGATGCTGGCCGCATCGGTATCCATGATTCTCGGTCACCAAGACGGGGGTACGCCACGTAAACAATCGGGAATGCCTACGCTGCTCGCCTTTGGCGTCGGCATTGGCCTCGTCACCGGACTGCTGGGTGCCGGGGGCGGCTTTCTAATCATTCCCGCGTTGGTGCTACTGATCCATATACCCATTAAAGAGGCCATTGGCACTTCACTGTTTATCATTACGATCAATTCGCTCATGGGGTTCATCGGGGATGTCGGACATGTAAGCATTGACTGGCCGTTCCTGCTCAAAATATTGGCCATCACCATATTCGGTGTGTTCATCGGCAGCGCCCTTGGCCGCCGCATTTCTGCCGACCGCCTGCGAAGCGGCTTCGGCTGGTTTGTACTCATTATGGGCATTTATATCCTAAGCAGGGAGTTGTTTTGACGGACCGCGAAGACTAAGTCCGAGGGATTCAGTACATTTGTTCGTGGTGCGGTTGCATGGGCCGGCATCACCACATTACAAGTTTTAAAAAAGATGAAAATCGGTATCAAAAATAAGATTTGCGCCCGTTGCGTACAGGCAGAATCGCAGGCGTTTGCATCGTTGGATATCCAACCGCCGGATGTGCGCCTCGGTGAGGCCTGGGCGAGCCGATCGACCACGTATAACCGACAATAGCGATGCTCAAACAACTGATTTTGGTAGGCATCGGCGGCAGTGTGGGCAGCATGCTCCGGTACTTGGTGTCCATACTCACCGCACGATATGTACACACCACTTTTCCCCTTCCAACGCTGTTGGTCAACCTTGGTGGGTGCTTTCTTATCGGCTTGCTCGCTGGCCTGTTCAGCCACTCAGCCTACGCCAACACCAACCTGCGGCTCTTGTTCATCACAGGCTTCTGCGGCGGCTACACCACGTTCTCGGCATTCGCCCATGAAAACCTGCTGCTTATCCAAAACCAGCAGGTCTTCACGGCTGTCGCCTATACGTTGCTGAGCGTCATATTTGGTGTAGCGCTCGTTTGGGCCGGCATATGGATTGTCCGGGGATGAGGCCGGAGGCAATAGACACCCGCTACCTTACTATCAGTTCCCGTTCGCCGGAGACCAACGAAATATGGCAGCAGTCATACGTAACCATGTAGTCTCCGCTGACCACCCGGCTATCGCCAATAAACCCTTCAAAGTGCAATTCGGTTTCTTCAAACCGGGGGATGGCGTCTGCATCATAACCGTCGTCGGCAAGCATATACACGCCCGGCTCGTGCATGAAAGTCCCCTCAATGCCCGTGCTTCCGGCCGTCAGGTCCTGTTTGTCGGAAACACGGGTCACTTTTATGCTGTCCAGCGTCACCGGAGCCCCATCGCCATCGACCACCTTAACCGTGATGGTCTCAAATTGAAAGGTACACATTACGTCCTCACAAGACGTGTCGTCCGTGCCGTCAGTGTCGTTGGCGGTTCGTTCTGCGCAAGACATCGCCATGGTGGTCATCAGCAAATAAAAAACGGATAGTTTTTTCATCATAGATTATTTTTTGGTAAGACGAGATGCACGTGCTTACCGCTACAGGCGGTCCGGCAGCTGCAATTTTTAATATTTGGGTAACAATAATCCTTTACCTTTGTGGCGACCCGACATCGATCCATGAGACAACATACCGATAGTACCGCCAACAACTGCTTTCAAAAATCGGCAAGGGCAGCAGATGGGGTGCTCTCAATCAACAGCAAATGAAACGGATAATCATATTTATTTTAGGTTGCCTGCTTATGCAAGGCCCGTTGTTCACCTCAGGCAATGGCCCCCGCTTCACCCTAAACGCCGGAGACCTGGTTATCTGCGGGGATGACAAAATCCGCGTTTATGACGGTCGTGCCGCGCGCGCTGGTGAAAGCAAGATACGCTGGTCATGGCAGGCCAGTGAAGCAAAGGGGCAACTCCCTGAGGAATATTTCGGCATGCTCCGCTCGCTTGATGAGTGCAAGCCGGTGCGCGGCAACACGCAGTTGCTCATCACCTCTTCCTCCGGCGCCACCCTCCTGCTGGACATCGCCAGCAAGCGCGTCCTGTTTTACGCGAAAACGCCCATGGCGCATTCAGCGGACCTGTTGCCAGGCGGACGAATCGCAGTTGCCAACTCTACGCATCCAGCGGGCAACAGCTTGGAGCTGTATGACGAGCGGTGGCCGGAGCAAGTGCTCTACAAAGACACCCTGTATTCCGGTCATGGCGCGGTGTGGCTCGCCGACCGGCAGGAATTGGTGGCACTGGGCTTTGATAGCGTCCTGGTGTACCGCCAGCGTGATTGGGACACCGACCGGCCGTACCTACAACGGGTGCGCACGTTTCCACTGCCTGATGAAGGCGGCCATGAGCTGTCTGCTACCAAATCCGGTCATCTCCTCGTCAGTACCCACCACCACGTCTGGCTCGCGGATATCCAAACGGGTGAATTCACCCCCTTCGAGCCGCTCAAAGACCACCACAATGTCAAATCGGCCAACTATGATGCCCGTACAGGCGCGTTGGTTTATACCATTGCGGAAGAAAGCTGGTGGACGCGCCACATATACGGCATCGCTCCAGATTTCCGGATCGTAATACCCGACATCCGGACCTATAAAGTCCGTGTGGTAGACTGAAGCGGAGCCCCGCGCCCGCAGGTAGCCGACCGTTCCTTTCAGTTGACAACGTAGATGATATTGGCCACTGGGCGTTGCCCACTGTGATCAAATATCTTGTTGTCCGATGGGTGGTTCACCACGCCCGTTTCCGTTGCCCCTTTGACAAACAAGGTGCTGCTTCCACCACCGTCAAGATTCATCGCATCACCAGCGCCCAGCCAGCCCAGTAATTTTGTCAACTCGGCGAGGCTCATGCCTGCAGCCTGCTTGTTACGGCCGTCTACGACGACAAAGATCAGCTTACGGTCGGCAGTAACGGCTATGGCGCTGCGTGGGTGGCGGTTGTCATTGAAAGGGTTGGAAGCAAGGATGATCGCAGACCCGTCGTGGATCAACAGCGGGCCCGATAACAGCACGTTCGGCACCTCGCTGCGCTCGTAATCCGGGGAAGCGGCCGGCTGGATTTCGGTTTTCTTCCTGGAGATCAGCAATACTGCATTTGCGCGGTCAGTTTGCGTTTTCGTACGGTTGATGACCCGATTGGCTACCTTCACGTAGTCGACCGATCCGCCGTTTTTCATATCAAAAAATCCCCCATTGATGGCTGCCACGGCATCATGCGTGGCTGCAATCTGCGAGGTACTGTCCAACCGGACAGCATCCGCTGCTATGCGGATTTTCCTGCGGTGTTTCTTCAAATCTATTTCCACCAGGTTTACGTCCTGTTGGCTCCCAAACAGCCGTTCGAAATGTCCGTGTTTCCAAATGATACCCTTTCCGACGGTTTTGGTGTTCCATTGGTTAGTCACCACGGCTAGTGAATCCGGCGATTGTCCACAAGCCAATTGAGTTAGCAGTAAAAAGCCAATGAGAATTGCGGGAACATGTTTCTTCATGCGTCCAAAGTTAGTAGAACTATATTCATTTCCGCAAGCCAACTTCATATCATCAGTAACATTATATCTACAGCAAACCGGGAGCTACCATTTTTTTCTTTTTCCCTATCTTAGCACCATGCAAACACTCCAATCCGCACACCCTCACCAGTGCGGGAAGGTAATGCTTGAAAAATTCACTGCGCAGGATTTTGCTTATTATTACACGCTGGTTGGCAACGAACAGATCATGGCACAGATTACTGAGCGTGCCATTCCCTACGAGGAGGCCAGAGCGGATTTCGGAAAACTGCTCATCAACAACACACTGCATGAACGCTTCGGCCAATTTAAACTTCTGGAACGCTCGTCCGGCACGTTTCTCGGCCTCGGCAAGCTGGAGATCACCAAACAGGCTGCTGCATCAGCAGAGTTGGGATACATTTTATTGCCGCAATACTGGGGCAAAGGGCTGGGCACGGAAGCAGCCAGGCAGCTTATCGAAGTAGCTCGCTCCGAACCGCAGCTTAAAAAGCTGACCGCCATCATTGACCCCGCCAACCTGGCATCACGGAAGATTTTGATCAACCAAGGCTTCATTTCCACAAAGCTTTTCGACTATGACGGCCTCCCGGCAGAGTCGCTGGAGCTCACACTATAGGCTAAGCGAGAGCGGCTCATCAAACAAAACACGCCGCTTTTCGTTGATAAAGTGAACACAGTTGAACGAAACGAAACGTCATGAGCACAGAAAATTTGAACGGTCAGGAGGCCATTGACAAACTAAAGGATCTGGTTGACGGGATAGACATCGGCGTGCTGTGCACCTTCATGCCGGGCACCGACTATCCGCACGCTGTGCCAATGAGCCGTCAGGAGGTTGACGAAAATGGCCATATCTGGTTTCTGTTTTCGTCGGAAAGCGAAACCCATAAACACCTCCAACATAACAACAAGGCGAGCTTGTTATACTCCGATGTCCGGAATTACAAATTCCTCAGCATCAACGGCACGGCAGAAATATCGCAAGACCAAGGCCGGATCGACAAGTATTGGAGCAACATGGTAGCGGCTTGGTTCGAAAAGGGGCGGGAAGATCCGCATATCCGCGTTTTGAAAGTAATTCCCGAAGACGCCCATTACTGGGACACCAAATCCAATAAATTGGTTACCCTTCTGAAAGTGGCGGCCAGCGGCGCGTCTGGCAAGCAGATGGATATCGGCAGGCAAGGAGATTTGAACTTGTAGTGGCAACCCACACGGTGAGAACAGACCGTGGATACCCACGATCATAATCGATTGCCGCGTTCATGGACCCGCCGAATGCTGCACCAAGTGGCTCGCCACGCCACGACATTCGTATAGCAGACGATCAGCAGCTAACGGATTACTCACACCAAATCGTCAAAAAAGTGACTCAGTCACCTTCTCCGGTAGATCCAGCGGAGCCAATTAAGTATGTCTATCCCTGACATAGGGTTGTCAGTACCGTGCGCTATCTTTGTTGTTAAATAAAGGACTTAAGTAAAGGACCGACAAAATTCAACCGGATGGAACACGAGAAAATATACGCAAGAAACAGGAAGGAATGGCGGCGATGGCTCAGTGAAAACCATGCTAATAAACAAGGCGTATGGCTGGTTCAACACAGGAAATCCACCGGCAGACCCACCATCACCTGGAGTGAAGCGGTGGATGAAGCCCTATGCTTCGGCTGGATAGACAGCATCAAAAAGAAACTTGATGAGGAAAGCACCATACAATTTTTCAGCAAACGGAAACCACACAGCACATGGTCGAAAATCAACAAGGACAAAGTCGAGCGACTGAACCACGAGGGGTTAATGGCTCCGGCCGGACTGGCCAGCGTGGAAACGGCGAAAGAAAACGGTTCGTGGGCAATCTTGGACGAAGTTGAGGCATTGCAGGTGCCTGCAGATTTGGCCCAAGCACTTCAGGGCCACCAAGGCGCCGGATCCTACTTCCACAGCCTGAGCAAATCTGCCCGGAAAGCGATCCTGACGTGGATCGTACTAGCGAAACGCCCTGAAACAAGACAAAAACGCATTGCTGAAACCGCGCGGTTGGCCGGTCAAAGCAAAAAGCCTGCCCCCTTCTGAGACTTGTCCGTTTTATACAATACTAAACAACCGATCTTCGGCAACTTTGCTGCGGTAACGCTTAGGTTTGATACGGGAGGCGCGTCTGCACAAACGAAGCCATAAGCAAGAGCCGAGCAATTGCAACACACAATATAAAGTACATGGGAAGCAATTACAGTATTACGGAAAAATTCGGAGAAGAGCTGGCCATATTGCTGGCCGATAAAATTGCAGTCATCGCACCGCTCTTTCCAAGCGAGCTATTTATAACCGACGTAGCGGAGTCAGTAGTGAGAAAGACCTATACACAACGTGTAGAAATCATTGCGGATAAGCTCCATGACCATTTTCCCGGCACATACGAGGAGGCTTTAGCGACGTTCATAAATATACTTGGGCCTCCGAATCCCAATGAAACAGGGATGTTTACCCATTACTACTGGATATTGCCTATCGGCAAATTTGTTGAAAAATACGGCTTGGATCACTTCCAGCTATCGATGGCTGCGATTTCGGAAATTACAAGACGCAATACGGGCGAATACGCCATCCGCCCCTATATTAGAAAGTACCCCGATGCTTCATTGGCCATCATCAGGGGATGGGCGACATCAAGTGATTTTCACCTGCGACGGTTGGCAAGCGAAGGCCTAAGGCCAAAGTTGCCCTGGGCCCCTAAGCTGGACACTTTCAACCACAGTCCCCATCAGGTTTTTGAGGTGCTCGAGTTATTAAAAGGAGACGAAATAACGTTTGTAAAGAAATCAGTGGCCAACCACCTCACGGACTGGCTGAAGGTAAATAAGACCGCCGCTGTTGCGTTGATAAGTGGTTGGTCAGCATCGGATAACCCCCATACACAATGGATCATCCGGCGTGCTACCCGGAAGATACCGTTTGCTGTCCAGTCTTCGTACCGGGTTCAAACGACAGGTTCTTACCCACAATAGCCCCACCCCACAAAGAAAATTCGGCACCGGATTTGGGAGACATCACCGCCTCCTCCCCCGTCCCCAACCGGATCGTGTCCTCCCTGGTCAGCGCCACAAAAACCAGCGCCGGGGGAGCTGGTATGATGAATGTGCTTTCTATATGCAAGTTCAATGGCCTTCCGCGGCCACGTCATTACTCATGGCCAAAAGCTTCGCGCTTTCCGCCAGACGGATGAATTCCGCACGATAGCCTTCGTCATCGGCACCCTTCGCCCCTCTGGCCCGGGCTATCAGCCGGTCGTAATCCGCCTGCTGCTTATACTCCGAATTGCGCAGCAGCATACCCAGCTCCGCGACAGCACTGGCAAAGCGGAAATCCGCGCTGGCCGCCGCCAGCTGTTGCGGCCTGTCGGCTTCAGCCACCTGCTGCATACGGCTTTTGTTCCCATCAGGGTCTTTGTAGCGGAACTTGATGGTCGCCACTTCATCACTGCTGCGCTCCGCCGGCCGCGCTTTCACATTTTGGTATTTCAACGGATCCACGTCGCCCGGAAAACTGCTCTTCACACCCACCGGTACGATTTCGTACAATGCGGTGACGGTGTGCCCTACACCCATGTCGCCGCCCAGCTTCCCGTCATTATTGAAGTCTTCCTTTTCGAGCAAGCGGTTTTCATAGCCTACCAACCGGTATGCCTGCACCTTGGCAGGGTTGAACTCTACTTGTACTTTCACATCCTTAGCCACGGTGAATAGCGTGCCGCCAAACTCGGTGACCATCGCTTTGCGGGCTTCCGTGATGTTATCGATATACGCAAAATTTCCATGGCCCTTGTCGGCCAGCAGTTCCATCTTGCTGTCCTTCAGGTTACCCATTCCAAAACCCAGCACCGACAAGCTCACCCCGCTCTGCCGCTCCCGGGCGATGAGCTGCTCCATATCGCCGTCGCTGGAGGCACCGACATTGAAATCCCGTCGGAGGACAGTATAATGCGGTTGTTGCCCCCCTTAATGAAGTGCTGCCGCGCGAGGCGGTACGCCAGCGCCAGTCCGGCTCCGCCCGCGGTAGGCCCACGGCACCGAGCGCGTCGATCGCATCTTTGATTTTTGTTTTCCGGCTTCCGGAGGTACTTTCCAGCGCTACTCCCGCCGATCCCGCATACGTCACAATGGCTACATGGTCATTGTCGCACAGCTGATCCACCAGCATTTTCATCGATGCCTGTGCCAGTGGCAGGCGGTTTTCACCGGCCATCGAACCCGATACATCGATAAGAAACACCAGATTCGATGCCGGCAGCTTATCGTTGGGCACCGGTTTCGCTTTCAGGCCTACGCGCAGTAAGCAGTGCTGCGGATTCCAGGGCGCAGCCGCCAGCTCTGTGTGGGTGGCTACAGGCTCACCGTTGGCAGGACCCTCCAGGTCATACCGGAAATAATTGACCATTTCCTCGATCCGCACCGCATCGGTTGGCGGCAACTGCCCACTGTTGATAAAACGGCGGAAGTTGCTGTACGAGGCGGCATCCACATCGATTGCAAAGGTCGATAGCGGCTCCTCCAGCGGGTTGAAGAAGCGGTTTTCAGCAAACCTTTTATAAGATTCGGTATGTGCCGGCTTCGGCGGCCAGCCACCCCTGATCATGATGCGTGCCCCGCCGGTCAGCGCCGCGCGCTCCTGCGTACCGTGTCCGACCACCACCACTTCATCCAACGATACCGCTGATGGCACAAGCCGCACATCCAGCTTATCTTGCTTACCTACTTTTAGCCGCTTGGTTTCATAGCCGAAAGCGATCACGGGCAAAGTTATTGACCACGAGACCCAGATACCGCTACAGGGTGTCGTCCTGCAACTGGCGGACAACCACACCACGGTCACTGATTCCAGCGGAGCGTTTACCTTGGAGATCCCTTCCCACACGCTAACGGCATCCTATTTCGGCTATGAGCAACAGCAAGTCCTCATTGCCGGCCTCGACAGCGTCATCATCGCGCTGCAGCCCGCGACGGCCCGGCTAGACGAAATTGTTGTTGTCGGTTATGACAGCAAACGCCCAACCGCCGGTCAGCCCAAACCCGCTAAAGGCTGGCGGGCGTACAACCGGTATCTCAAACGGGGGATCAAGCAGGCCGAGGGTCCCAAAGGGGTGGTCACACTGGCCTTCACCATTGATGACAACGGCACTCCCACCGGCATACGGGTCGTCCGCACAACGGATGCAGCGCTGAGCGAGCAGGCCATCCACCTCGTGCGTGAGGGTCCGAAATGGCAGCCCGGCAAACGCGGCGATCGCCAGGTTGAATAAAAGGTCAAGTTTTAGGGTTTCGCCCGTGCATACTGGATTGGCCAGGCCACGTCATCATCCAGTTCACCGGCAGCCTGCAACGGAAAATAAGGATTCCGCAGCAGTTCCCTGGCCATCATGATCATGTCGGCATCGCCATTGGCCAATATCGTTTCCGCCTGTACCGCGTCGGTGATTAAGCCCACCGCGGAGGTCAATATTCCCGTTTCCCTTTTTATCCGCGAGGCAAAAGGCACTTGGTATCCGTAGCCCACCGTAATCTGTTGGTGGTTGACCAACCCGCCGGTTGATACATCTATCACATCCACCCCCTTTGATTTCAGCAAAGCGGCCAGGCGTACCGATTCATCAATATCCCACCCCGCATCCGCCCAATCAGTCGCCGAAATCCGCACAAAAAGCGGCAGGTCATCCGGCCAGACCGCTTTCACCCGTTCAACGACTTCCAACAGCAACCGGACACGGTTTTCAAAACTTCCGCCATAGTCATCAGTCCGGTGATTACTCAAAGGCGATAGGAACTGATGCAGCAAATAGCCGTGTGCCGCATGGATTTCAGCTACCTGAAACCCCGCATGCAATGCCCTTTCCGTGGCCATGGCAAAGTCAGCAGCGACCTGTTGAATGCCCTCCAGGTCCAGTTCAACCGGCATGGGATAGCCATCCGCATACGGAATCGCTGAGGGGGCAACCGTCGTCCATCCGCCATCTTCAACAGCAATCCCACCCCTGCCCCTCCAGGGCGTGGCCGTGCTGGCCTTCCTGCCCGCGTGCGCGAGCTGTATTCCCGGCACACTTTGCTGGTCCTTGATAAAAGTAGTGATCTGAAGAAGCTTTTCCATGTGCTCGTCCTTCCAAATACCCAAATCCTGCGGCGATATCCGGCCTTCGGGAGACACCGCAGTAGCCTCCGTAATCACCAGGCCGGCTCCGCCCACCGCCCTGCTTCCCAAATGCACCAGGTGCCAGTCATTGGCAAATCCGTCCACCGACGAATACTGGCACATGGGGGATACAATTATCCGGTTTTTTAACCTGACTCCCCGTATGACCATGGGGCTAAATAGTGTTGACATATCTCAGTAGGGTTTAATAGTACAAATATACGGATAAAGCTAGTGTAGCATACTATGCCTGGTTCCCGGGAGAGGATCAGAAAACAACTGCTTTTCTTGCCTCCTTTTCCGGGGGAGAGCTTAAAGTGTTTGAAAGTACTTCCAAGGTGCCATACAGCTCCTGGATGAAACAACCCAAGAATTAAACAGCGATTAACATGAAAACATCACGAGCAGATATTTGAGCCGAGGTATGGCTTTTTATCATCACACTTGCCTATTTTATTATGAATGGAGCACAGCTGTTTGAAACAGCCGTTATTGTACCCAAGTGGACAGCGTCCCCGCCTGAGTCACTTGCCATGTTCCGCGGAGAATACCGTTTGATTTTAAGGCATTTTATATCGTTACACACTCGTGCAAGAGATCACGTTCTTGCTTGCGCTCATTTTCTGCTGGAAAATCGATCCGGTCAGAAATTGGTTGCTTCTCCTACTCGCCCTGCACATCGGCGTTAGCGTCTGGACGCTCGTGTATTTTGCCCCCAACATCATCGATTTTCAAAAGATCGCTGAATCGTGCACGTCTGGCACACCGTTTCCGGTTTATGTGGTGAGGTTAGAAAGCGCTAAGGAACGATAACGCCCCCTCCATTCCGCGTCATAAGTTTCCTTTGGACCTTTCTAACCTGCTTGTGGTTTTGGAGCTAGATGACACGCAAACGGCATTTTTCAATAAAGTGAAAATTTTTCTTGACTCTTACGTAACGTCATAGCCTACCTTTGTTGCCGGTAACAATAATACCGTGTTGCGATGAAGTACTATAGCGTTAAAAAGTTGGCCAAGTTAGCTGGCGTGAGTGTGCGCACACTCCACCACTACGATCAGATTGGATTACTCAAACCAACCGAGCGTACCGCCGCAGGGTACCGCCAGTATGGGGAGGCAGAGCTGCTTCGCCTCCAGCAAATCCTGTTTTACAAAGAACTCGATTTTGAGCTGAAGACCATAGACCGGCTAATTAACCGCCCTGATTTTGACCTTATTGAAGCGCTTGAAGGACAAAAGCGGCTATTGCTGTCACGGCGTAAACGCATAGACCAACTCGTGGCTACACTTGAAAAAACAATGTTTCACTTAAAAAACAAAATGATGATGAATCCAGAAGAATTATACGAAGGCCTGCCCAAAGAGCATGCTGAAGCATGGCGTCAGGAGGCTAAAGAAAGGTGGCCGGAACAGGTGGCACATGGAGAACGCGAGCTGATGAAAATGAGCAAGGCCGACTTCCATGCGCTGCAACGGGACTTTAAGCAAAACATTGAACGTTTGGCCACGATGTCACTACAGGATCCCCAGAGCCCCGATGTCCAGGCGGAAATAGCCAAGCATTATCAGTACATCCTAAAATTCTGGGGTAAGGCAAGCGACGCGGCAGAAGCGTACCGGGGTCTTGGTGATCTGTATGCCAACGATCCTCGGTATACGCAGGTAGACGGGGTATCAGCCGCAACGTTCGGCAGCTTTCTGCAACGCGCCATCCACCATTACGTGGATACGCAGCTGTTGACACGATAGCGCCACAACAATTAATCCACGCCCTTATGCCCGGGCGAGGATTAATTGTTGCCAAAACCGGTAGCTGCTGCCTATCGAAACTTTCCTGGAGGCATATATCATACAAGCTGTTGATGCCGGATAGCATTTCCGATGCCATCATCCAATCGACGCTATGGATTATTCAATCACCAGTTCTGTATCTCCAGATACCAGGCTGATGTGGCAGCAGTCGAAGGTGACCACATAGTCGGCATTGGCCACTTCTCGGCTCCCGATATATCCCCGGAAATTCAGCTTGATATCGGTATGGCGCGGCAACCGTTTGGCGTGCGAATCGTCGGCGACAAGGTACACCCCCTGTTGCCTAAATAGGCTCCAGCTTTCGTTGTCATATTCCCGGGTTAAATCTTCATTGCCCGGTAACCGAGTTACTTTGATGCTATCCAATGCTACCGGATTCGCTCCCGTGTCGGTCACGTTTACGCTGACCGACATAAACACCTCGGTACAAGCCACCGATCGACAATCCCCCTTTGATTCGGCATGATCACATGATAGTGCCGCTATGAACGCTAACAGTGTATAAGCTATGCTTTTCATTAACCATACATTTCATCAAGAGACGAACTCCGGCCTTCGTTCGCTACAGTTTGAGGCTTCTGATTGAATTAGCGACAGCCTAAATCCGCATCGCAATGCGTAAACAAATCCCCCGACCCCGGGGTTTACTACAATGCATATCAGGAAACAGGGAGCTTTAAGCACAAATATTATGCTTATCATATTTGCCAGCAGGACAGGAAATGTCAGGCGCTTTGTAAACAAAGCTGCCGAGCGTTCCGTGCTGCGACTTCGTACCTGCGAACTCCCGAACATCATTCCCTTCCAGAAAGCTCACCTGGTTACCTATACCGATCCATCTGGGACGATACCCCCTATGGTGGTCAGTTTTCTTAACCAAAATCACCATAAAATACTTTCCGTTTCAGGGAGCGGCAACCGCAACTGGGGTCGCGATTTCGCGGCTGCGGTAGACAGGATATACCAACAATACGGCATACCCATAAACCTCAAATTCGAACTATCCGGAACTCCCGGTGAAGTACAAAACTTCATTGATTACATCAATAACAAACCCGAAACCATGGAAACAAACTTGCAAATCATCAAATTCCAGACCGATAGCTGCGCGACCTGCGCAACAGTAGCTCGTGCATTAGATACTTACGGCATTTCTTACCGGGACGTCAATCCGTTCGACCATCCCGACATGGCCACGCAGTATCGCGTTAAATCAGTGCCCACCGTCGTGGTCACTGAAGGGAAAAGTGAAATCCTCCGAATGGTAGGATACAAACCCGAAATCATCGAACAGATAAGCCACTTATATGGCTTTGGTGGCGATAGGCAAGCTCAGACAGCTGATATATGACTTAGCTGGATCGTGGTCACAACAGATCAACCGAAAACACCGATTTGGGTATGAGGTATACCATCAATACCGGATAATATGCGGAATAAATCGGCTTTTATCTGTTGTGATGGGCATATCCGACTCGCGGAAGGATATCCCGCAGGATTCCTGACCGATAATCCAACTGCCGATGATGGAAAAGCCGGTCTCTTCCCGATGCAATGTGGCCAATTCTTGGTAAATGTAACCTTCTTCTCCGTATTCGCCTTCGGTATGGTAGATCATCTGCCTGTCGTAATACATGGCGATATTTGCACCTTCGCGGGCCAGGATTGGCTTTTTAACAAAATGCTTCAAGTGATCCGGTCCGTTGAAATAGGAAGCCAACAAGTGTGGATGATTCGGAAACAATTCCCAAAGTATGGGCAGTATAGCTTTGTTGGACAACAACATCTTCCACGATGGCTCAATCCACTGAGCTTGATTGGGGTCGTTCACGATATGCATGCCAAACTCTTCACGCGTCAACCATTCCCAAGGGTATAATTTAAAAATTGATCGGATGGGTATGTCTTCCAGATCTACAAAACCATTGCCGGCCCAACCGATATCGTCAATGTAGATGAGCTTGGTCTGGATGCCCGCCTGAAGTGCAGTATCCCGGAGGTACTCGACATTGGTGAGATCCTCAAGGGTCTCCTTGGCGCAGGAAAAATGCAATGTATTTCCTTTTAAGTAAGGTTTTAAGGCTGCCCAGCTTTGGATCAATTGTTCGTGAATACCATTGAACTGGTCAGTGAGTTTTGGAAAATAATGATTCTTCCAATGCCATTGTACAATGCCGGTTTCGAAGAGGGAGGTCGGCGTATCAGCATTAAACTCCAGCATCTTCAACGCTCGGCGGTCCGCATCATAGGCGAAATCGAATCGCCCATATATCGCGGGGTCATCCTGCTCCCAGCTGCGCTCGATATGCGGAATCATGAACGGTGGTATGTGGAAATACGCATACCGCCTATTTTTAATGATATACTCAACGGCATCCAGGCACAGTTGCCACAGCTCATTGGTCGCCTTGTAAATCAGGTTTGCCTCGCGATTGCTTATCTCGTAATAGTAATCGTCGATCCAGTATGGGATGCCATCAGTAGTATGATATCCGTACCCGATGGACTCCAAACGGGACTGCCATTGGGGATCGATACGTAGTTTTTTTATCCGCATCAGGAACCGTAAGACGACCGAGGTGCCGAAGCTGCGGTGCGGCCGAAGCCGCCCCGCTGTGCTTGGTAGGCTGCGGCCTTTCCGGCATTGGTACCGGTCACAGACTGCGGGTGCAAACTGTTGTTGGCATAACCAAAGCCACCACCAAGGTGCCGAAAGGCCATATACCAGAGGAAGGCGTTGCCCATTCCCATTCCCGAGCGCTCCTGGGCGTAGTTGTCGGTAACTTCAGTATAGGCCGCCGTTGAGTCTGCACGCATAAATACACGCTGCCCGCCTTTGGCGTTTTGTGACGCATTGTGCTGAGCACAGGAAGCCAATACAGAGGTGATCAATACCAATTGGATGCTTTTTGCTGTTGCTTTTCTCATTATTGTATCGTTACATAGATCGGCACCTCGCTCAAGGTGGCCGATGAATCAGCACTATCCCAGGTGTTGGGCATCACGGCTGTCTTGATGGTATCACTTTTAGAAGCAATCTGTTCGCCATTGTACCAGATATGCTGGGTGGTGATGTGCCATACAGAATCACCCTTGGTCACGGTTTTTAAAGCCACTTCGCGGGCCAGTTTTTTATCAAGCTGTGTCAATGCTTGCTCACGTTGCCCAGTCTGGCAGGAGGCGATGGTGATAAAACCGATTATTGCTAATAAAAATTTCATATGCTGCTTGCCATGCAAAATTAAACAAAATGACTTGCATTCACGAATACCCGGCCGCAAAGACAATGATTGTTCCATTCGGCAAATCATATCGTTCGGTCCATGCTGAGGCGTCAACAGAACTCGGCTGGGTTGTAGCACAAAAGGCGTACTTGCAAGACGATTTGGACAACATGCTCAGTGGCGACAGCTACTGCGCGTAGCCAGCGGCACAACGCGATATGAGTTCCGCCAATACTTGCCTCTCTTTTTTAGAACGGGTCAGTTGAATGGCCTGTTCATAGTGTGCTATCGCTTTTTTGGTATCGGATTCCGAGTAGAGATAGCCAAGCAGCCCATGGTAATGACCGTTACCCGTCAACTCCAACTTTTCAGCTTCGACGACTGCCTTTTTTCGTCCGTAAACCTTTGCAAAAGCAAATACTCTATTTAATGCTACTATCGGGGTATAATCGATAACGATAAGTTGATTATACAATTGCAGGATATGCTGCCATTTTGCGTCTGACGTGACCGTGTGCCAATAAGCAATACCGGCTTCCAAATGGTATGCCGAAATTTCGTCGCCGCTCGTGGCATTGATCAGGTACCAATTCCCCCGTTGGATAAGGGACTTATCCCATTTTTCTCTATCCTGTTCATCAAACAGAACGATTTCGCCGTTATCACCGGCTCTCGCCTCCAGCCGTGAGCTCTGATAGCACATCAACGCCAATAAAGCATTTACCTGCGGAGTGTCTGTCAACGCATTATCAGTCAGCACCATACCGAGCCTTATTGCTTCAGAACAAAGTTCTTTTCTCACGTGTTGATCGCTAGTTTTGGAAAAATAACCCTCGTTAAACACCAAGTACAGTGTTTTTAAAACGGTGCTCAACCTGGATACAATTGCTGCTTCGCTCAACGATCTAATCTGGAACTTGTCGTTACGAAGGTTAGTTCTAGCCCGTTGCAACCGCTTTTTTATCGTTTCGGCTTTCGTCAAAAATGCGTTGGCAATTTCTTCGACACTGAAGCCGCAAAGGATCTGGAGCGCCAAACAGATTTGACTCTTACTTGAATTTGCAGGATTACAAACCGCAAAAATCATAGCCAATTGGCTATCTGCAATGAGCTGGTCATTGTATTCAAATTCAAACTCGTAGTGAATGTTTTTCTTTTCTGGGTTGTTCTTGACTTTGGTTTCAAAAACCGATAGTTTTTTAAAATAGTCTTTAGCCTTGTTTTTGGCAACCGTATATAACCAGGCTATCGGATTCCCGGGTGTGCCGTGGATAGCCCAATGTTCAGACGCTTTTAAAAACGTGTCGCTGGCAATGTCTTCGGCGATCTCCACATGCTTCAAACCAAAATGACGGCATAAGACAGCCGTCATTTTCGCATGCTCCTGCCGAAACAAGTGAGGCAGAATTTCGGTATGTGATCCTGGATTATTCAATGTCAGTCACGCTTTAATACCTCCCGGACCTCAATGTTACCGCCGATCTTAAAAATCGGATTTCCTTTTGCAATGGCTACCGCTTCGTCAATTGTCTCAGCCCTCACCACGATGTAGCCACTGATGAATTCTTTGATTTCGGTATAAGGTCCATCTGTCACCACACTGTCGGCGTTAACGAGTTTGGCACTTCCTGCACCAGGCAGCAGTGTATTGCCTTTATCCGCCAGCCTGTTCTGCGCAGCGATGCTTGCTAACCAATTCATCCGTTCCTGCATTTGTTCGGGCGACGGCTGGAAGTCAGCCATGTCCTTTAGTCTGAAAATTAACGCAAATTCTTTCATTGTTAAAAAATTTTAATGTTCTTGCTTATGACGATTGATATTCCCACATGGGGACAACGTTCATATTTTTATCTTCGTCTTCACGAGAGATTGCTCAAAAAATCCATATACAGGGGTACACTTCGTTCTATCCACTCCTTTCCACTGTTCAGCTCGATTCCATAGTATGCAAAAAGCGGTCTGTAATCGGCTTTCACATATTCAAAAGTCAATTCAAAGGGTCGGGTCAGTTCAGCCAATGTGTATTTATACTTAGCCGTCGAACGATATACCGCTTCGTCTATTCCAACCGATATTGCTAATGCGATTTTTTTTCCTGCCATCTTGTATCCACTTTTGCTGCCGTAAGCCCATCCATAAGTAAGCACCTCATCTAGCCATTGTTTAAAACGCGGTGGGCAATTGAACCAGTAGTAAGGAAACTGGAACACAATTCTTCCATACCGCTCAATCAGTTTCTGCTCTGCCAACACATCTATATTTCCGTCCGGATAGATCTGGTCCAAGTGACGGACTTCATATTTATTAGGATACTTGCTTAGCTCCGTCATCCATCTTTTATTGACGATCGAATTCGTGATATCGGGGTGGATAACCATGATCAATGTCTCCATATATCGTTTAAAATTCATGTATGCAAAAATAACCGTCAAAGAACCACTGCGCTATACTCCACTCAACGACCATAGGAAGGGATAATGTAGTAATTGGGCCGTCAGTCTTGACTATGCTCGGCATAGGCGCGATGACTATCGTTAGCCTATGCCGAGCATAGTCAAGACCCGATATCAGCATTAGCCAATCAATTAACCCGTAGCCCACCCGTACACCCCCAAGCGAGGATAGTTTTCTTCGCTGCTGCCCCCACCCGCTATCTCTTGAAAACGAAGCAAGGCGTTGCTGGCGACGCCAAAATGGATACCGACTTCCGTCTTGGACTGGGCGTACGAAATGACTTGGCAAAAAGATAGTACAAAAGTTAATACTACAATACAAAGTATGTACAGGATGGCTGGCCTTTTCATCGTTGGATAGTTTTTGTGTAAAACGAGGCACGACCGTGTAGGTTATATCAGCGGCTCCATGGTAAGCAATCGGTAGTCGACAGATATACGATAAGGCACACAAAACCCAGTAGTACCCTATAGGTGCTTAGGTAGCGCTTTACATGTGCATACCTCATGCATATGCCGTACATCAGCACAGCAGATCAGGGCATGCTGCATTACCTGAGCGATGTCATCATAGTTTTCATGGTATTTATCAAATGAAAGAAGCATAATACTTTGGCGGCAGGTGGGCTCAAACTGGCGATCCGCGAATTTAATTAGCATGGCACTCAGTTTCGTTTGAGCTTAGGTTGGAACACATCGCGATAAGCCACATCCAGCGCATCGAGCATCAGTTCACGGGGTATCTTATCCAACTCGAATGTGGTCCATCCCTGTAGCCCCCATTTGTTGGGTACCGGATAAACTTCCGCTTTGCCGAATGTACAGAAAACAGGCTGGTCGGCAGCTGGCAGTTTTAAGTTTGCTGTCCTGCATTTCTCGTGCAGCGTAGCGAAAATTTTCTTGTTTTTCACCTTGAATGCCGCCCGGTCAAAATGTGGAGCCTCTATGGCGCCGGGAAAAGACAACGCCAATTCCCTGAAAGTTTCTGTTGTCATTCTTACCTAACCTTTGGTGAGCAGTACAAATATAATCAAAAGAAACTTGGTTTGTCATCCAAAATAGATATCATACTTCCCCCATATAATCAGAGCAGGAGGTTAGTAAGTGCGGAAATATTCTTGAAATACAGGAAACATATGCACTACCGTCTTGAATGATTATCCGCTCTATCTTTTCGGGATGGTTGACACAGAGGCGTAAACGCACAACGGAGCCGTAGTCATGAAGATAGACAGTAAATGTCTTGAAGCCTAACGTATCAGTGAACTTATTTATATAAGTCGCTATGTTCCCGAAGTAACATTATTGATGCACCGGGAAGGTCTCCATGCAGAAGTAACAGGATGAGTTTTTCCTGTCTCCAGCCTCTCGGTAAAAGATATTGATGCCTTCAATGTTAACTATCTTATTTAAAATTTGCCTTGCCATATTGGTGTTTTTTGTTTTGTAGTTTGCTCATTGGCGCATTATGTTTCAGGAGCTTCTTATTATTGCTCCTGATCAATCTCCCATTTTCGAAATGCTACGATTCTCTTAATTAAGTCTAACGGCAATTCATCCTTATTTGGAAGCTGGATGGCGGATTTCGTGACAGTCAGCCCTTTCAGTTCGGATGCAAATTTCTTTCGAAAGGCTTCGCTCCACGGACTTGAAAGCGAGATGTGTTTGGTGTAGGCCGAGTAGTAAATCAAATACTTTTTCCCGATTTTAAAAGCCGGAATTTGATAGCTGATTACTTCTTTAGCCTCGGGAGCAACTCCCTTGACCACCTTACGGATCTGTTGCATCTTTTCCCGGACATCGTGGGAAAAGATTCCGTGGTACTCGGCGATTGTCTTGAAGTCTTTTTGCCATTGTAAGAAATCCAAAGCGACAATAAACTGCCGTTAATGAAAAAATTAACTTTGGCTACTAATTTACGCAGCGCCCGGCGGTTGTACAGGGGCATAAACCGACATGTTTAGGGGGCGCATGCGACAAATTGCTGTGTCAAACCAATCCACGTAACAAAATCTATGCAAGGTTCCTTCCAACACGTCCGCTTGCACTGATAACCAAGATGTTCTTATAACTGATTTTTATTTTTTCATTGCTACTTGAACTATTTGATGAACGAGTGCACGTCGATAAACGATATAGCTTCACCGCTCCCGGAGATAGATAAAAGAAAAATCGGCTTGAAAGCCATCATTGTTTTGGTTACAACAACCTTTGATTTAGCTACGTCTACCTACTCAGCTCTTGCCAACTTTGCAGTGTAATCATTCACCATTTAATTTTAAAAGAAATGAACACGAAAAAAGTATGGTTTGTAACCGGGGCATCCAAGGGCTTAGGCCTAACCCTGGTAAAAAAATTGGTAGAACAAGGCTACCCCGTAGCCGCCACTTCCCGAACGGTTGCAAGTTTGGAAAATGAAATCGCAGTAGCTGAAAACTTCCTTCCGCTCGAAATGCAGCTCACGGACGAGCAAAGTGTAAGCAACGCCATAGCTAAAGCAATAACCCACTTTGGCACTATAGACGTCGTCGTAAACAATGCTGGCTACGGAAAAATTGGAGCCCTAGAGGAACTGAGTGATCAGGAAGCACGACACAATTTCGATGTCAATGTATTCGGTGCGTTAAACGTAATTAGGAGCGTCATGCCACATCTACGGAATCAGCAATCCGGCCACATCATCAACGTCGCTTCGGTGGCCGGCCTGCTCGGTTCATTTCCCGGCTTTGGCGTTTATTGTGCCACTAAATTTGCGATGGCAGGCTTTACCGAATCGTTGGCAGCGGAAGCAAACGAATTTGGCGTACATGCTACTGTAGTTTATCCCGGATATTTTCGCACCAATTTTCTTGATAACGGTTCGATCCAGCTTCCCCAACATCCAATAGCCGCTTATACAGCGGTAAGAAATTCCGAACAATGGCACAAAACTGAAATGAAGGGCAATCAGCCGGGCAGTCCCGAAAAAGCCGCTTCGGCTTTCATACAACTCGCAGAAAGCAAAAATCCGCCGTTGCATTTCGTGATGGGAACCGATGCATTCAGCATGGCAGCGGGCAAAATCGATGTGCTAACGCAAGCGCTTCACATAAATGAAGCGTTGAGCAAGTCTACAGATTTTTAAGGTTACCCAGCAGGCGATGGCATCATAGCGATCCCATCGCCTTGATCAATTTCAATCATAAATCGTTTATCGATTGCATAGAAACCCGACATTACGTAAATTTGAATAGCCATGAAGCAGAAAAAGATATACACGTTCAACACGATCAGCGAATTTCATCGCATCAGCGGACTACCCAAACCCGAGCACCCGTTGGTAAGTTTGGTCGACTACGGTTTGGTTGACTATCAGATCGATGAGACGGAGATCGGTTGGCTGCAGCATTTTTACTCGATTGGCTTAAAGCGGAATATCCAATGCAAATTCCGTTATGGACAAAGCCAGTACGATTTTGACGAAGGTTTATTATCCTTTGTTGCACCAGGGCAATTGGTACACCTTAGTCTGGATAAGCCGACGGTAAGGCCAACCGGCTGGTTACTGCTCATTCACCCCGATTTTATTTGGAACACGCCGTTGGCCAAAAGCATTAAACGGTATGATTTTTTTGGATATGCAGTTAACGAAGCACTTTTTCTTTCCGAAAAGGAAGAGTCCGTGGTCGTCGACATCTTTCAGCACATTCAACGGGAGTATGCCTCAAACATCGATAAATTTAGCCAAAATATTATCATTGCCCAGATCGAGTTGTTGTTAAATTACAGCGAACGCTATTATCAGCGGCAGTTCATTACCCGAAAAAAAGCCAACCACCAGCTGCTCGACAAGTTGGAGGCTATCCTGGACGACTACTTCGATAACGGCAACTTGATAAACTTGGGATTGCCGACAGCAAAATACATTGCCGGCTTGTTAACTATTTCGCCCAATTATCTGGGAAGTCTCCTCAAAAGCCTCACCGGTCAAACCACCCAACAACACATCCACAATAAGCTAATCGAAAAAGCCAAGGAACGATTATCTACAACCCATCTGTCCATCAGCGAAATCGCCTACGAATTGGGATTCGAACACCCACAGTCGTTCAGCAAATTATTCAGAAACAAAACCAATCAATCGCCACTGGAGTTTCGAGCAAAATTTAATTAGCCCAGTACGGCGCACATTTTTGTTGCCGCTCCGAAGACGGCCGCATTTTTATCGGTTATACGTTTTACGCCACATTTTATTGGGATGCATATTCGCTCGCAAATCGCCATCTCGCGGCTGAGTGCGGTAAAGGTTGGGCAGCAAGAAGTAAATTATTTCGGCGAGACAACCAAACTCAACTTTGTGTGTGAGATCAGCAAGAAATTATGGCAGCGAGGAGCTGGACCTACTGTTCCTGCTGGTGGATAAATTCATCCAACACCGAAGAGTCCAGTTGGTGTTCGCCGGATCCAGTGACCACATCGTGCGTCATAATTCACGGTCATCAATGCCGGCTTTCAAGCCGTTTCTCCACCACCGCCTCCCGTTTGCGCCAGGCGCGCAGTTGAGGCTCCTCGTATACTGGGAGCCCTTCATCATTCAGTAGGCCGAGCGACGTAGCAAGCTTACGGCTTAGTGCGGCCGAGTCCCTGTCTTTGTCGTCAAAGGCCTGCTGGCTGGACGCAATAGCGGCCTCTGCGGCGGCGATGGCCTTCCGGATGATATCCAGTTCTGCGTCGTACTTCTTTTGCTTGCGCAGGATGACCATCATTCGGCTGTAAGCATCCGCATTCAGCGGCTTACGTCGGGCCAGTGAACGGTAAATTTTCAACGCATCGGCAGATTTTCCTTCTTTTTCAAGCTGCCGTGCTTCCTCCATTTGAGTCTTACGAGCTATTTTCTGTTTGGCCATGGCGGATCGCCGTACTTCGGTTCCACTATTGAAAACAAGCAGGGGGCGGTTTGGTTTCCAGCGTTCCTTGAAGATATACGACTTGGCAAGTTTACGGATCTCAAAACCTAAGATTCCGTATCGCCCTGTCTTTATACTTCTCAACACCTTCGACAATATCGTCTTTGAAAAACTCCCACGCCCTCTCTATCGAGGACGATCGCTGGATAAATCCCTTTTTATCTTTCGTATTGCTTAGTCGCGATACAGATATAAGTGTCTTTGTTTTATACCAAACAACACACGCTTTCCGTGAGGTCGCAAGCCTAGCAGCCCTAATTCTTCGTACCCGTCTAGGCCAACGTTTCAAGGCCATGTAACACATCCAGCGATTCAGGCCTCATATTCCTCCACAGACAGCGCAGGGTTCCAGACCACTTCCCACAGATGGCCATCAATATCCCGAAAGTAACCTGCATAGCCGCCATAAAACGTCTGTTGCGGCGGTTTGACGATGGCAGCTCCGGCTTTTGCCGCTTGGTCCATCACCTGATCCACTTCCGTCTTACTGTTCACGTTATGGCCAATGGTAAACGCACCGGGCGTGCCGCCGCCCGCAGGTAGGCCGGTATCCGCGGCTATGCTCGCCCAAGGCCATAACGCCAGTTGCAAGCCGTCCTGCAACCGAAAGAATGCTACGGCACCATTCTCGTATTCGGTACCGATAATACCTTCGGTTGCTAAGCCCATGCCGTCTCTGTAAAAGGAAACCGACCGCTCCAGGTCGGCAACGCCTAGCGTAAGTACAGAAATTCTTGCTTTCATTAGAAAATAATTAATGATCTATATTTGTTTTTAGCGGCATCAATGAGATCGCTTCGATAAGTATGTTTTTTAATTGTCTAATGGAACCTACATTGTCGTTGACGCCATTAGTTTCATCGGTAATGAAGCTTGCGTTCGCCTCCGGCTTCCGCAGGTTTAATTTCTTAAAATGTTCAATTCAAAACTTCAACTTGGTGTGTTACCAAAACAGCAAATATAGCGTACATACCGTTGCTGTACTTTCGTTCCACTATCGGAAACAGGCGAAGGACGGTTTAGACACCATGGTGTTCGGATTCGGACAAAAAGACAGCTAAACCAATCCGCGAATCTAACGACTCACCACCAACTCCCGTTCGCCGGATACCAAGGCGATGTGGCAACAATCAAAAGTAACCACATAATCGCCCTTGACCACCTCCCGGTTGCCGATATACCCCTGAAAACGCAGCTTGGTATGTTTGAATTTCGGGATATCCCCATGGTCATTGTCGCCGGTTACCGGATAGCTCCCTAGCCTTGTGAACGTATTCCATTCGTCACTGTGATACGTCTTTGTTAAATCCTTACCGTCTGCTACGCGGGTCACTTTCATCCGGTCGAGCGCTACCGGATTTTCCGATTGGTCTACGAGCTTAACGGCGATCCACCGCAGTTCATAGGTACATGGCACGGATTTACAATTCAGTATCGCTTCGTTTCCCAATTCCTTTTCGCTGCAAGACAATGTGATGGTTATAAACATCGTGTATAAAATGGCTATTTTTTTCATTTTTGGTCAGTTTCCGTGTAAGACGAGACGTAGCGCTGTTTCGCTACGCCTTACCCAATGCATATGCTTCATTTACACCTAACATACCCTTTGTTTACCTCGTTATTAAGGGAATGGCAAACAATTGGTACGGACCTCCGTCTGGTCTTGGTTTGGTCTTGGTTTGGACTCAGTCGCACCTTGGTTTGGTCGGAGCAGAACGAGTCCAATAGAAGCTCGCTCTGAGCTAGTACCAAGCTCCGAAGCCCTATACAATCTCTCCAACATCGCTCTTCCCATTCCATGTTTCTCCCAATATGCCTTTGTACCGCTATATAGCCGCTTACCCTTCGCTAAAGTGCCGCTTTTGGAGCTTTTTGCGAAGGGTAAGCGGGACATATGGGGATAGCACCGTAATGGAAGGTGGGCCGGAGCACGGTGTTGGCGAAGCTATCCCAAGAGCGGACACACCCACGCCCGACTTTCTTCTGCCCGTGTTCTGCCATCTCGCGTGCCGTACGCAAGCCGTATGCGGCGCGTATGTTACCTTTTCCCGCATGCAGCCCGCATACGCCCCGATAAATTCTCGGGAGATGTCGGGAGAAAGGCAGAAGAAAGTACGAAGAAAGGCAAGACCTGTTCGCGAGTTTCTTGCATAATGTAAACCGATGTACTCATATGGAATATTATGCAGGCCTACGGGAGGCTCAACTTGAACTCCTGGCGGGCATAGCCCACCAGTTCACGCTTCTCGGCAGGCTCTAAAGCGTTTTATTCGGGAGTGTCTGTCCGCAAAAGCACTAATGAGCAACGGCAGCAATTCTCCCAATCATCAAACTTAGGGTCAAGCGCTTGGTGCGAACATGCGATTGTCTTTTCATGTTTTACCATAGGCGTCAGCCCCAAATTGCGAAACATCCGCAAATCTTCAGCTACCCCCGGATTAGATGTAACAAGTAATGTTTCACGCTCGCCTGTAAAAATAGAGTTAGCGCCGGCCATAAAGCACCATGCTTGTTCTGTTTCGGTCATTTCTATACGTCCTGCACTTAAACGTACCATCGAAGAAGGCATTACAATCCTCGCAGTGGCAATCATACGGACCATATCCCATATATCAACTTTCGGATTATTTTCCAAAGGCGTCCCTTTTACACGAGCCAGCGCATTTACCGGAACCGATTCGGGGTGTTTAGGCATTGTGGCCAAGGTCAGCAGCATGGAAATACGATCGTTATGGGTTTCTCCTAACCCTATGATTCCACCGGAACAAACCGTGATGCCGGCTTTGCGGACATTATGGATGGTTTTGATACGGCTGTCGAATTTTCGGGTGGAAATAATTTCATCGTAGTACGCTTCTGAGGTGTCTAAATTATGATTATACGCATGTAAACCGGCTTCCTGCAAACGAATGGCCTGTTCTTCCGTGAGCATTCCGAGTGTACAGCATACTTCCAACCCCAAATCATTTACACCTTTTACCATAGCTATAATCCGGTCAAAGTCGCTATTATTGCGTACTTCACGCCAGGCAGCGGCCATACAAAAACGCGTAGATCCTAGCTCCTTTGCTTTTTTAGCGTGCTCGATAACGGTTTCGGTCGGCAATAGCGCCTGCACCTTTATATCGGTATGATAACGGGCTGCCTGCCCACAATAAGCACAATCTTCGGGACAACCTCCGGTTTTTACAGATAATAGGGTACATAGCTGCACTTCGTTAGGTTTATGCCATGTTCTGTGCGTTTGCGCAGCCTGGTATATCAATTCCAGCAAGGGTTGATCATATATTGTTTGGATTTCCGCTTTTGTCCAGTCGTGACGGACTTGTTTTGTCGTCTGCATTTGTTGTAATCTTATCTGTCGTAAATTCCGGGTTAGACACAATTATTGTTAACATGTGCTGTATTTTCCTATTTCAGGCCAAAACTACGGGTCTTTCTCGACTACAAAAGGTGCCGGTTTTTTTATTGTGGGTAGGCCGGATGCTATCCCTTAACCCTACTGCCCAACGGATGGGATTGACGCTGCTTTCTTGTAATACTCAGTTTTCGAAAGAAACATGGCTACGGCGAAAAGCAATGGAGGCGTATGGGCTAAGTGCGGATGGAAAGATGCGTCAGCGAGCTTGCTTGCTATTCATTCCGTAGGCTATCCACCGGATTGGCTAACGCTGCTTTGATAGCTTGGAAACTGACCGTCACGATGGTGACTAAAAGTGCTAAGACTGCGGCCAACACGAAGACCACCCAACTGATGCTTACTCGGTAATCATAATTCGAAAGCCATAGCGCAAGATAATACCAACATCATGTACCCAGAGGCCGATCAGCATGGCCACGGCCATGCCCACGGCGAGCCCCCGATATTAATGGCGCTGTGCCCCTTGCTTTTAGCCAGGTTGCGCCAGGCGATTTTGAAATAGTTCTTTATCATGAACGATGTTCGTTAACTTTCCGTCGTAGTTATGTGCAGGCATCAACAAATCTGCCAACGCAAAAAAGCACGTTAGAAAGAAATAATCACCGGTTTACCTATTAGTCGGTGTCCGAATACGGACAGTAAGTGTGCGAATACGGACACGGCAATGTCCGCCTGCGGGTTCGCATCGACCTTCCGGCAAGGGTACTTCCTTAGCCAACTCCATGAATACCCATCCCGGCCGATAGTTTCGATCGCTACTTTTGCTTTTACAAGGATTTGATATCCTCAGCTACCAACGCCAAATCGTTACCGAATTGATGTGCGCCGCTGTTAACTTCCCTGAAGTTCGCCCGGGCAAGCTTCTTTTTATATTGGTGGAAATGGAAAATGGGCACCTCGTCATCATCTTTGCTATGGTACAAATAATACACCACGTCAGCGGGTAAGCTATTGGCAAAATCGGATTTTAGTTTAAACCCCGCCTTCCATGCTTCGTCCCCACTCCAAAACGGTGCTGCTAAGAGAAAAACTCCCTTAATTTTTTTGTTTATGGTGGTTTCGGAAAGGTATTTTAAAATCATAGATGCACCGAATGAATGTCCAACCAAAACAAGACCGTTATCCGCTTGGGCAATCTCTTCGCCAATCTGCTTCGTCCAGCCAAAGTCAGCAGCCGCTTCATCCCATCGCATTTCGGGGTAGCTGATCATGTATTCTTCCCCTAGGGCTGCTTGAAGCGAAGTAACCAATTCTTTGTCGGCTTCGTACCCTCCTTCGCCTCCTCCTTGTATAAATAATATTTGCTTGCTCATAAAGAAGGAATTTACACGAGTCATCGCGCGCTTCGCAGCATAGGGCGTAAAATAGGCGAGCCGCCGGATTGAATCTCGCCGATGACCTCAAAACCGTGACGCTTATATAACGAAATATTCTTAGGATTCGAAGATTCGAGATACGCAGCTAATCCATCACGGTCAACAGCTTTTAGCGCTTCGGTCAACAATGCCGTGCCTACGCCTGTACCCTGATACGCCGGGTCGACACCTATCATCGGCAGATACCAGTGCGGTTCGGTAGGGTGAAATTTTTGCATCTGTTCAAAAATTCCCGGCAAATCTTCCTTTACACCGTCGCCAACGTTTTCGTCGAACAGCCTCATCAGCGACTCCTCATCAGATCCGGCGCCGGGTGGCAACCACAAGGCAACCCCTGCGAAACCATCGGCAACATAGGCTGTACCCGTCTGGAAAGCACTTCCGCCGAAAGCCCTTACGATCGAAGGAAAAGCCGCCAAATATTTCACAGGGTTCGCAAGAGACCAGCGGGTCATCGGATCAGCACTGAATGCCAACGTCAACGCTTCAATGGCGCCGCCTTCATCTGATGCTTGAGCGATTTTTACTGTCATAACGTGTTCATTTTCATTATTCGCAAAGTCATTGCCGGTAGACCTGCCAGGTCATTGTATAAACTTTTGCCGCAAATCTTCAGCATATTCGGCAAAAATATTGTCTATTCGGTATTTAAAAGGGGTGTCTAACGGACTTTATTGCGGGGTATTTTGGACATTTCATTGTCATGCTGAAGTAACTTATTGCCGCATCCTGACCGAATGACGCTGAAACGGTACTTGGGCTTCACTGCGTTGCATCATAGCAAGTTAGTTATCAACTAAAAGACATCATAATACCTTCCCATAGCGAAACCCTGCTTATGCGGGCATTGTGGAAGGCCGTAAACTTCCACTTACCATCATTCTTCCATGCAATCAATGTTTGAATAGAATCTCTACTTTTAGCAGGCTTTTTAGCGCCTTTGTGCTTCACAGCACCTGTAATATGGACTACAGCGACGCTATCTGTTAAGAAACGAATACTTTGTATCTTCCTGTTTTCAATTGACGAACCTTTCAGTACTCCGTCGAACAATTCTTGATGAAGGGAGTCTATTTCACGACGAGACTGCAACCATTCACCATTGAATGTAACGTAATCAGCACGATCCGTATAAACAGATGCCATTTTCTTGCCATTCCCTTCTGCCCATCCTTCTGCAGAAAGCTGTTCGAGCGCCTTAATGGCATCAATATCATTTGCTCTGCCCGCTGGTAATTGCTGAGTTCGGATATTGATCGGTGGTGTGACATAAATGTTATTTGCAATAATAATTAAAGTGTTAATTGTCACCAATGCAATAAATCCGGTTTTGAACGTGGTATACTTTTTCATGATCTAAAATTTCTATATTGGACAAATATACAACGGATTCGTTACAACTAATGTTATTTTCGTTGTTTTTTTTAGTCTCTCGGACCGGGGCTAAAATCGGCGGGTAGAATTTAGGCTAAACATTGTTTATTCACATTCGCGTTCTGATAGCGACGGGTGTGCAGAAAGCGATGTGCTATTGGCTAGATTTGTTTTCGGTAAATTGGTTGATTCTTTTACCCAATTCAGCGTAAATGTTTCTGAGCACATGCTCCCCAACTTCGTCTTTCAAAATTTCATCCAAATGCTGAGTTTTGCTTTTTGAAAGAATTTCTCCATGCTTAATTTCGACAGGTGTAAGTATATCGGCCAGCAACTTTTTCTCTTCTTCTGGAATGGAATGGAACATCAAAACCGTTGGTTTGAAAAGCAGACGGTAAAGTTCATGTAGCGTCCTTTCTCCCTTTTTCGTGATGCTTACTAATTTTGCTCGTTTATCGACAGGATCCGCGCGTTCGGTAATATATCCAGAAATAAGCAGGCGCTTCAAGATATCCATGCCCGTAGACCGCTCCACAAAATGGAATTGGATAATTTCCTTTTTTTGTGACTCGGCTTTATGGTAGATGGCATTAAGGAAATAAAAACTATCAAGGTCTATTTCGGGTTTTTCCTGTAAGGCCATCTTGCAATAGGCGGAATACATGGACGCAACCCGGCCAATTAATTTGGCGAGTGTGGTATCTAGGTCAGGTGGAGTCATTCCTGCAAACGCCTTTCTGCGTTCTCCGACGCTTTTCTTAGTCAGGTAGTACTTGCAGAATTCTTCTACTGTTACCCCGTCATGAGAACTGACATAGGTATCCCATTCGGAAATCAATTCGACGATTGGTCTCATCACTTTTTAAACAAATGTAGCGAAAAGAAAGCGAAACGTGATAGGCTTTAAACCAATTTTATGCTGAGCAAGACAAGGCAAGCTCATCCTACACGGAAGTTCTTTCTCAGGAAAGACGCTCTCCGTTCATAAGTCAAGACGATTAAAAACCAGGCTTATAAAGTCCTACCATAAGCGCATCTATAATTTTCGCAACTTCGGTAGGGTCCGCCTTCTCAACCAAAAAAGCTTGGTTGGTAACCTCGGATGACATCTTCCAGCCATTGGAGCCGTCTGAATGGACTAATGCTTCTCCATATTGCAAATCCCAATAATCATCAGGTGCCGATGACACTGCGTAAAGAACCGACAACTGGTCCCAACTCTGTCTTCCTTCGAAATTGTTATAATGATGATAAGCTCGCCATACGGGGTGATTCTGTTTGAGTGATTTTCGAAGAAATTCACCTCCTGTAATCACCTTGTTCCCTGTTTCCCACCCCGCGAACACGACCCGTGTTGGCCAGTTCGCTATGGCTACCACGGTCGATTCGGGATCCGGCCGGTAAAAGTTTGCTTCTTTACCAGCCGGAAATTTTCCTCCCATGGCAGACCACATCCGCACCTTGGCTTTTACCAGCTCCGTTCCTGAAAGCATGCTGTGCTCATCGGGATGGGACTCGAGCAAAAGTCTCAAATTCGTTAGATGCCCAATGGAGATGATGACAACGCTTTGATCTTCCTGACTTGCCAGAATCCTCCGGTAAAGTGAAATTGCATCTTCAGCGTCCTCGTAAGATGAAATCCTATGGGGAAATTCCTCGCTAATTTGCCTGGTATATTTCGAAAAATTAGTAGTCTCTAACCCTTTCTGAACACCAATTGGAATAGCTGGACGTTTGTAATAATGATTGATTGCATCCGCGCAGCTTGGCGCATAGGTATCATTGCTGGTCACAATGACACCGAGGATTTTTACTACATCGTGGTCTGCAAGTGTATGTAGCATCGCCAATGCACCGACGTCATCAACATCGGAATCGATATCTGTGTCGAGGATGACCTTAATGGGGTCTGCCAGCACACTAGTTGATGAAATGAAGCACCCCACCAGGAAAAATATAATCAAATGCACTTTCAAATTTTCCACCATACGAATATGTAATTTACAACCTTGTTTTTGGCAATATACGGATTAATACCCGTCATTCTGTGGTAACGGCGTCTCCAGCAAATCGATTTCATTCTGTGGTATCGGTCGTAACAAATGATGTGGCTGGATATTTGCGCCGTTTTTGCTATACAACCGAATCCGCTCCACGGCCTTCCCGGTTCTGACTAAGTCGAACCACCGATGCATTTCGCCAGCCAACTCCCGTGCTCTTTCATCCAAGATTAAATCGACATCCAGCATTTCTTCAGTAACAGAAAGATCATATCCCTCGCGGGATGCCCGTTGTCTCACCGCATTGAAATAAGGCAACGCCGCCGCCCGCTTTCCATCCATAAGTAACGCTTCGGCAGCGATTAAGTAGGTTTCAGCCAACCGGAAAACAATAAAATCCTTGTTGCCCCGCTCCTCATTCACTTGCGGCCGTGTAGGATCCCAATATTTAATCAGTGCTGGGTGAAATTCAATTGTGTTTTCCCAACTTGGATCGATCGGATCGCCAAGACTTTTGCCGTCAGGCAACGATGAAGGGTTATTATAATAAAAATCGTCAAAGGTACGCCAGATATCCGTTCGCTCATCACTTTCATCATCAAATAGACTCATTAGAAATGCCGTGGGGGCATAGCGTGACCATGGGCGCCCCCATTGGAGCTCTCGCTGCATTCCGGGAATGTCAGAATACGAGTTCGTAAAAAATAAATGCGTTCGATTTCCAATTCCTGAATTCACGAGATCATTGCGATACTGCACCGAAAAGACAACCTCCTTATTGACCTGATTGTCGTGGTGGAAGATGTCGCTAAACGTAGCCTCCAATCCGTAGTTAGACTTATCGGCGATCACCTTATCCGCGTAAAAAAATGCATTCTCCCAATCCCCGATCGTAAGATATACTTTGCTTAGCAAATGCCTGGCAGCACCTTTGCGGACGCGTCCCCATTGAGCATGGGAATCACCAAGGTTTGCTTCAGCAGTAACCAGATCAGCAATGATCGCCTTATAGACCTCATCCTTGCTATTCCGCTTTACCTCGCGTACTACGCCCATCGTTGGTTCTAAGCGCAGCGGAACATCCGAAAATTGCTGTACAAGCCAGAAATAAGCGAGCGCACGGATAAATCTGGCTTCGCCAACCAGATGATTTTTTTCCACTTCGTTCATTTGAACTTCTGGCGCGGACGATACAACGGAATTAGCAATATTAATGAGGTTATAGCAATTGTTCCAAATGAACGCAACTTCTCCAGAAAAAGAATTAAGGTCAGCATCGTAATAATCGAATGGCAATCCGATCTCGGCTTTTCCATGCGTGAATAGGTCTGTGCCAAGCAACGTCAGCTGGAAGGGAGCTTCTTGCTCACCATACATGGGGCGCAATGCGGCATATGTCGCGTTAACGCCAGCCCGTAGTCCCGCCTCGTCGGTATAAAATCCCACAGGATTGAGGACCGAACGTGGGTCTTCCTTCAGAAAATCGCGATCGCATGAAAAACATAACGTTGCAAAGAACAGGATGTATATGATATTCGTTTTCATTGTCTTCAATTCTAAAACTGTTTTTATTTAAAAATTAACACTCAAACCCGCCAAAAACGTTTTGGTGCTCGGATAGCTGTCCACGTTGCTCCCCGCCTCGGGGTCCCACCCTTCGTACGAAGTAAACGTAAACGGGTTGAAGGCGTTAAGATACACGCGCAACGATTGTAGTCGCAAGGCAGCCAATGATTTTGCGTTGAACGTGTAACCCAAGCTGATATTTTTCACTCGTACAAAAGAACCATCTCGGTAGCGCAAAACTCCCATATTTACGTTGGTCTGCCCTTGGTTGACCGGCCGCGGGAACTCATTGCTTGGGTTATCCGGGGTGTAATAATTGACAAATCTCGGAATATTGTACCGGCCAGCAAGATTATCGATCGTATGTAAACTGCTATTGAGCATAAAACCTTGCCGGGTGTGGATGAAGACTGATAGGTCGATTCCTTTGTAGCTGAAATAATTTGTTAGTCCTCCTTGCCACTTTGGAAACGGTGAGCCCAAGATTACACGGTCTTCTGCGTTGATTTGACTATCGTTGTTCGTATCCTTTACTTTTATCTGGCCAGGTATTCTGCCGTAGCTCTCCGCTATCTCTGCCTCGTGCTCCTGCCATATGCCATCAAAAGCCAAGTCATAGAACACCGAGATGGGCTTACCGATAAACCGACTGTTGCCGATATCATCGGCTTCGTTTCCGTATAAGTCGACGATTTTATTTTGGTTTGCTCCTAGATTAAGATTCGTGACCCATTTGAAACCACCGGCATCTACATTTGTAGACGAAATCGACGCCTCGTAGCCTACGTTTCTCGTTTTGCCGATATTGACCAAAATACTACTATATCCTGATAGTCTTGGCACCGATTGATTCAATAGCAGATCCGTTGTATTAACCACATAATATTCGAGCGCACCAGTCAGCCGATTGTTAAACAATCCGAAATCCAATCCAATATTTGTCGTCGTCGACTTTTCCCAACGCAGGTCCGGATTGGGCAACGTAGAGGGCCGAAAACCCAACGCAGTCTCATCACCAAAAACATACCCACTTCGGGATACGGCACCTAGCGACTGGTATGGGTTTATCGCAGTGTTGCCAACCGAACCATGGCTTGCCCGTAACTTTAATTCCGTCAAACCAGATACATCTGACATGAAATTTTCCTGCTTAATATTCCATCCCATCGCGAATGCGGGGAAAAAACCGAATTTTCGATCATCACCAAACCGCGAGGAGCCGTCTCGGCGGGCGGTGAGCGTGAGCATATACTTACCTTTGTAAGCATAGTTCAAACGGGCCATGTAGGACAGCAGGGACCACCCTTGTTGGTCGGAATCGTAAGACCTAATTTCGCCAGCAGATAGTTTATGCCAAAGCATTTTTTCCGATGGCATTCCCATCGCCGAAACCGTGTTGCTTTCTGTAATCTCTTCCTGGATACTCTGTAACAACGTCAGGTCGATTTCGTGGCCATTTCCAAATTCCCGATTGTACATCAGCAAATTTTCTAACGTGTAAGCCTTCGTATCGTCTCGGGAATTAGACGCCCTATTGGGCGCGCCTTGCAGGATGGTCGTATAGCTTCCGATAAAATTTCCATCATTTGAAAAGGTGAGATCTGGACCGAAGTTAAGTCTATACTTAAGTCCTTCTATAATTTGGTATTCGGCAAAAAGACTACTGAACATCCGGTTCCGTATCTGCTGGTTACGCTCATTGTCTACATTGGCGAGCGGGTTTCCAATCAGCGCTTCGTTAGTGGGAAACAATCGATAACGGCCATCATCTTCGTAGATATCTCCCAAGGGGCTGATCTGCATCGCTTGACTTAGAACCGCCCCCGCGTTAATCAGATTGGTTTTCGACATAAAAAGAAGCGTGGTAAGCCCAAAATTGAACCGTTCATTTACCTTGTGATTTACATTGAATTGTAACGATCCACGGGTAAAATCGGAATTGTAAACAATACCGTTTTGCTTTAAGAAGTTTACATCTACGGAAAACTTGGTTTTCTCATTTCCGCCCGACGAACTCAACGAATGACTGTGCTGTAAACCGTCCCGTAAGTTAAGGTCTACCCAATCCACTTCGATACCGGCATTATAATTTGCAAGCTCAATAGGATCAAGCAACACGGTAAGGTCATCTGTACGCCGTGATGCTTCTTTATATCGGACCCACTCTTCACCATCCAACACATCCACTTTATTAAGAATCCTGGAAAAGCCCGCATAGCTCTCATAACTGAATTGCGTACGTCCTGCCTTGCCTTGCTTCGTCGTAATTAAAATTACCCCATTAGAACCGCGTGATCCATAGATTGCGGTTGCAGATGCGTCTTTCAATACCTCTATGGATTCGATAAAGTTCGGATTGATGAGGTTTACGCCCCGCGATACGGGTATACCGTCTACAACGTATAACGGATCGTTACCGGCCGAAATCGAATTAACGCCTCGGATACGCACTGTGGCTCCTTCTCCGGGTCGATGACCTGCGGACACCACGTCGACTCCGGCCGCTCGTCCTTGCAGTGCCTGATCAATAAAGACGACTGGTGTTTCCTTTAATTCAGCGGATGATATGGACGAAATTGCGCCGGTCAATTGGCTTTTTCGCCGCGTGCCGTAACCAACTACGACGACCTCATCCAAAGCGTCTCCGATGCGTACCAGGGATATGTGGACCGTCGCTTGGCCAGCAACGCTGACCTGTTGGGATTGATACCCAATGTACGTCACCTGTAGTGACGAATTCGCACCTGAAACGGAAATTGAAAAAGCACCCGAATCGTTCGTTGTCGCACTACCCTTGCCCCCTATCTCCCGAATATTGGCTCCCACCAAGGGTTCACCGGTGAGGCTATCGGTGACGTGTCCGGTTACATTCGTTTGCGCAAGAGCAATTTGCAATACTCCCAAAAAGCAGAGAAAAATTGCAGTTAACACATTTTTTTTCATAACGTTTAATTAAGTTTGTTGGTTATCAGTTTACTCCCCAGCAGCGACCACCAATCCAAGTCCTACCACAAAAAGCACGAACATCGCTGCTACGAGCGAGCTAACAGATTTGGAAGCCCCCTTAAATTCCTTCCAGATCAGCACCCCCCAGAGTGCGGCCACCAGTGTGGCGCCCTGACCAAGACCATAAGAGATCGCGGGGCCGGCTTTGCCTGCGGCAATAAGGTTGAAAAGATTGCCCAGTCCCCAGATGCAACCGCCCACAATGCCCACCGCATGGACGCTAAACCGCCCTGTGAAATATTCGCCGTAGCTGCTGGGAGCGCCTTCCAGCGGCTTGCGCATGAGTATGGTATTGAACAAGAAGTTACTTACCAGAATACCGGCTGCAAATACAACAAAAGCGGTGTAGGGCGTCATCTTGCCGGTCGCAGGCGAAACGAAATTTTCCAGATCCATTCCGGCTGCGATAAACGGATAGAATGTGGACATCAGCACGCCGGCGATAACGGACACCACGATCCACTTAATTACGCCTTTCTTGCCCGTTCCACCGGAGTGTTTACTATAAGCCACCGCGTTTAAAATGATGGCCAGCGTTACCAAACCGACACCTGCAAACAAGAAAACAGGATTTCCCTTCGCATGCATGATGTAATTAATGAGCACGCCGATCACGAGCGCCAATCCGATCCCTACCGGAAAAGCAACGGCCATCCCCGCACCTGCTATGGCTGCCGTCAGCAGGATGTTGGCTAGGTTGAATACCACTCCGCCGGTAAGGGCACTCCGGATATTCCCGCCTTCTGCCTGCGCGAGGTCAGCCAGAAATGGCCTGCCGGATCCTCCCATGCTCCCCATCGTAAAGGCACCGACAAGTGCCAACAGGAAAATTCCCCATACATAATCCCAATAAAAGAGTTCAAACCGCCATTCGCGCTGCACAAGCTTCTGGGTGTTGGCCCACGAGCCCCAGCAAAGCATCGTGACGACGCAAAACAGGACGGCGAGCCCATAACTTTCTACGATAAACATAATTTGTCAGTTTTGAAATTGGTTATACAATTGTTGTCTATGTCATGCTGCTCAACAAAACTTCGTTGCGGAACGGAATAGAGGACTGCGCACCCATACGCGTCACCGCAAGCGAGGCAGCGCGACAGGCAAAGGATACGGCATCTTTCAATAACTTGCCTTCTCCTACCGCTACTGCAAGCGCTCCATTAAATACGTCGCCCGCCGCCGTGGTATCCACGGTCTCGACCTTCGGTGCCGGAATGTGATAAAACGCACCGTCCTCGAGCAGCGCCGCGCCGTCCTTACCCAATGTCACGATCACCTGTTTCACTCCCTGTTCGTGTATGCGCTCCGCTGCCTGCCGCGCACTGGAGATGTCGGTAATCCGCACACCGAACAACATCTCCGCTTCATTTACATTCGGTGTGATGATATCGATTAAGTGGAACATGTTGTGAACCATTGCATTGGCAGGCGCTGGATTAAGAATCACCTTCATTCCCCTGTCGCGTGCTCTACCGGCCGCATGTTCAACGGTTCGCATCGGTATTTCCAACTGGATCAATAAGATTTTGCTGCCGGGATAGTTGTCCAGCACCTTTTCTACATCGCCGGGTTCCAGATGCGCGTTTGCCCCGGGGGCGACGACAATGCTGTTTTCACCACGCTCATCGACCGTAATCAATGCAATGCCGGATGGGCTGTTGTCATCAGCCAAAATCCCATTGGTGTCTACCCCTTCCTCATCAAATAATTGAGATGACTCCTGGTTCGCTCCTTTTCCTCCGGGATTCATTAAAAAAGATCCGCCCAAAACAGTTTCTCCTGGCTGTGGAATATGGCTCGTCTTCACTACCATATCCATGTTCATACTACCTACAACGATGATTTTATTGGTCATATAATTGGTAAACATTGCTGAAGTGGTTTATAACGATGTCAAAAGTACCACCGATATCCTTGTAAAATTGGCCATTTTTACATAACTTTATGAAGTGTAAACACAAGAAAAACCAATTGTATACTAAAAATAATCCTGATTATCAGACATTTATGAAAAAATAATTTGCAATCTATCGAATATGTTGTTCTACGAACTTGAAAAGCTGGTTAAATCGCTATCTGCAGCAGAGAAAAAGCTTTTTCAGCAACATTCGGCGCTGCTAAAAGGCAACAAAGTGTATGTCTCGCTTTTTCAACAAATTGCCGGACAGACAAGCCCCCCGGACACCGCCCCATGGCAGGAGCAATTCAGGAAGGCTTACCCTTCGAAGTCGCTGGAAAACACGGCTGCCTATCTCTATAAGGTCCTGACCGATTTACTCGTACAGGTCCGTATTGAACAAGACCCTTGGTATCAGCAATACCAATGCCTGCTGAAAGCGAGGTTGTGTTTCGAGCGCTCGATACCCGGCAGAGCATTCAAAGAGCTTCAGAAAGCCTCAAAATTAGCGGCGGAAAGTCAGCACTATCCGGTGGCTTATCAGGCTGCACGAATGGAATTGACCGCCCTTTCTGACCTGGGTTTCCCCGGGCTTAGTGAACAGCAATTGGTGGATAAACAAATGAGGGCCAAACATACGCTGCAATCCCTCCGGCAAATTCATGAACATTACTCCCTTTACGAACTCCTCCGCCACCGGCTAACAAATCGCAAGCGTCCCGAAAACGGACAACGAGAAAAACAGGTGAATGATCTAATCCTAAGCGAGCTTAGCCTATCTACCCGGGGCAGCCAGCATCAATTCGAACCACAAAAATTACATTTGCTTTTTCAGTCCTTCTTTTTTCTTCATTCCGGTGACTACCGCTCGGCATTGCGGATATTCAATGCGCTCACCAAATTGACGGAAGCCAACGAACCTATGTGGGACTATCCTCCCTATGATTATCTATCCGCGCTTGATGGTATTCTGGACAGTCTACGGAGCATCGGTTACTACCAAGAAATGTCTCCCTTTATCGATAAGCTGACCGCATTATCGGAACGCGCCTATCCTGAACATTTCAAAAGTGTCGCGACACTGACCGCGCAAGTATATCGGTTAAATATGGTGCTCGGTTGTAAGCAATACGGCATGGCCGATCAATTGTTGACGGACGCTTCCGTCCACGTGAATGGCCAAAGATCAATCACTGCCCATGAAAAGCAATTGGAGTGCTATTTTTTTGTAGCACTTTCCCATTTTATGCAGCAACAATGGAGCAAGGCGAAAAAACAATTAAACCTGCTCATTGATGCTGCGAAGCAAACCCCACAACACCTTGTCTACCGGGCCGGCCGTTTACTCTATATACTTCTTAGTTATGAAATGAATGACCTGGCTTATATCGAGTATGAGATCCGATCGTACAAAAGGGCATTCAGTAAACAGGGTAAAGCCTACAAAACCGAAAAACTGATCTTCAACACGATCGCGGCGGATCCTAAGCGCAGGGGAAATGCATGGAAGACGACCACGCGCAAAAAGGTTGCTGAAAAATTAAAAGAAATTGCAGCAGATAAACGGGAACTTCAATTAACAAAATTTGCCGACTTCGGACAATGGGTGCTGGCGCATTTATACTGAATACAGCTCCCTGCTACTATAATCGCCTGCGGATTGA
This sequence comes from Parapedobacter deserti, assembly GCF_042646065.1. Lineage (NCBI taxonomy): Bacteria > Pseudomonadati > Bacteroidota > Sphingobacteriia > Sphingobacteriales > Sphingobacteriaceae > Parapedobacter > Parapedobacter deserti. Next base: position 1,011,654 of record NZ_JBHRTA010000038.1, on the reverse strand, counting down.
CTAAGCTATTATCCGAGCACTTCCACCTCACTCCTCCCACTCTGCTGCTTACTTACCTTAATCTGTACGGGTATACGCTCGGTCATTTCCTGTACGTGCGAAATCACGCCTACCTTGCGCCCTTGGTTATGCAACCGCTCAAGCGCATCCATCGCGATATTAAGCGTATTGGGATCTAACGACCCGAAGCCTTCATCGATAAACAGGGACTCGACGTTCATCCGGCTGGCTGATAGGGACGCCAGCCCTAATGCCAGGGCCAATGATACGAGGAAGGATTCCCCGCCGGAAAGCGAATACACCGTGCGCAACTCATCGCCCATGTCCTGATCCAGCACCTGCAAACCCAGCGTATTCGGTATCCGTTTCAAACGGTAGCGCTTCGAGAGTACTTCCAGATGTACATTGGCATAGCTGAGTAATACATCCAGCGTATGTTCCTGCGCCACCTGCCGGAACTTCTTGCCATCGGCAGAGCCAATAATATCGTTGAGCTTGGACCAGTTGTCCGCTACCGACTGCTTGGCTTGTATAGTGGCGAGCAGGTCGCCAAGCTGCCGCCTATTACTTTCGTCTTGCTTTAATCGGAAGCCGATTTCACTGAGATCCCGCTGGTTTCCAGACCGGTTGGCTTGCTGCTCTTGCAGCCGTTGTTTCAGCTTATCCAAGGATTCGCCAGACGGTCGCTGCTGCTCGTGTCGGGCTAGTTGCCGGGTACGCTCATCCAATACCGACGAGGCTTGAGTAACGGTACGCTCAATGGCTGATAAGGCCTCCCGCTCTTCGGCGATCCATTCCGAGGGATGGGCAAGTAGTTTTTGAAGCAGCGCTTTACCCAGTGTGCTCTGATGTTTGGCGTTGTAATCGCAAAGCCACTGTTCGATTTTACCGGATAGCTCCGCGGTGCGCTTTTCCAGCCGGGTGATTTCCCGCCCTATTTCCGTAGCCGTAGCTTCTAACTGGGCGTTTTCGGTTTGCAGCAGCTCTTGCGATTGCCTCCGGATGTTCAGCTGTTCCTGTGCCTTGGTGATTCGGTGCTTCAACCGGGCTTCGATAGTTTCGACGGCTTCGCCGTTGAACAGCGACAGGCGGCTTGCCCGCAAATTTTCGAGGACGGCCTGCTTATCGGCATAATCGCGCCCGGCAAGGGCGACCTCTGCGGCGAGGTCTTGTTCTTCCTTTTGGATGCCGGTAATGGTGGCGCGCAATACCATGAGGTTATTGCGGTCAGCATCCAACGTTTCGGTGATGTGCTTCCATTCGGCAGCAAACGTGTTGACGTGTTCCAGAAAGGCTTCAGTTTGGCTCTTCCAGCCGGCAACCCATTGGTCATCTGGGAAACAGGGCTGTACCGAGGCCAGTATGTCTTCCAGTTCGGCATTGCGGGAAGCATGTTCTTCCTTGGCTCTTGTGAGGCGCTCTGTTAGGCGCTGCAAATGGTGGCCCAAGTCTTTTGCGGTATCGGCAGATGCGGTATGTTCACCCTGTAAACGTTGTAAGGTCTGCTGGAGGCCATCCAATGCGTCCTGCGCGCGCTGATACCGGTCCAATTGCTCGGAAGCCTGTTCTTTGGCCGTCTTAAGTTGCTGGGCCTGACCGGCCAACCACGCTTCCTTATTGACCGGCTCAATATCTGCGCACGCCTGGCTGACGGGATATTGTCCCCATTGACAGGTATGCTCGCTCAGTTCGCGTTGCTTTGCGACCAGTTCCATATCGAGTTGTTTGATGGTTTGTCGGAGTAGGGGAACTGCTTGCGACAGCCTGCTGTCAGTAGCAACGTGTTCGGCGTAAGTCTGTTCGATGGTCTCGTGCACTTTTCGCAATTCATCCAGCACGTGATTGAGCTGGGGGCTTCCGTGGGCGTAAGGATGGGTTCGGCTGCCGCATACGGGGCACGGCTGGCCATCCGTCAATTGGCTGCGCAGGATTTCGACATCGGCCGATGCAGCAACCATGGCTTTCTCGAGCATAGCAATTGAAGCTTTACGTTGCTCCGTGATGGATTGAAGGGCGTTAGTTGTGTCCTGGAGTTGGACTTCTTTTTCCTTCAGCAAAAGCTGATGCTCTTCGAGCTTCTGCTGCAGCTGCTGGGCATCTTGTTGTACCCGGTAAAGTTGACGCCAATGAGTAGTAGCCGCAAACAGCGCTTCTGCCTGGGCAGCCACAGCTTTGCTTTCTTCGCGGAGCTGGCCGATTGGAAGGGCAGCGAGGTCTTTGCGTAGTGCTGCAATCTCTGCCTGGACGTCACTGACCTGCTTGGCGAGGCGTTCTGAACGTTGGGCGGCCTCCGCATGTTCCGTGGTTTTAGCTTGGATTTGTGCCTCGTACTGGGCGATATCGGCGGCCGCCCGGTAGATAGCTTCCAACTGCTTGCGGCCCTCCGCGAGCTTTGTGACGATGAGCGCGTGATGCTCGGCTACCGGCTGGCGACTGGCATGCTTCGCTATCCACTGATGGTGGGCGGCTATCCGTTGCTCCACGGTATCGGATTCCCGCTGTTTGTCCGCAAGCCGTTGTTGGCTTCCCGCCCATCGGGCTTTCCGGGCTTGCCATTGCTGCTGCGCGGCGGCAAGATCCGCTTGCTGGGCTTGTAGCTGGATGCCTAATTTATTGGCTTCAGCCAACTGGGGCCTTGCCGCTTCTTGGGCGCTGCTTTGTGCTTCTAAGTATTGGGTGGCTTCGGCTGTTGCTATTGCAGCATCATTGACCCTTTGCGCCAAAAGCTGCTGCTGGCTGCGGATTTCTTCGCGTGTTTGCTTTCTTTGGATGAGACGTTCGGTCGCTTCCTGATGCAAATCAACCGAGATGCGGACAGGTTGTACCTGTTCTACCTGCCTGAGGTACATTTCGCGCCCGGCCGATTCGGTCTTTTCGGCAAGACGTTCCTGTAGAGCTTGCTGTGCTTCATGGACTTGAGCTTGGTGACGGCTTAAGGCCTCATGCCATTTGATCTCTATGGTGGTCGCATCGATTTGTGTCTCAAACTGCTCGAGTGCAGTTGCTAGTTGGGCTTCCTGTGCTTTGAGCTCGGTCAGTTCTTCGGTAGTTAAGATAACGATGCCCTCCTGCCGCTGCTGGAGCAGTTTAAGCTGCTGCTCTTCTTCGCGGTAGCGTTCGAACACTTTCTTGGATAGCTCGGAATAGATGTGCGTGCCCGTAAGCTTTTCGAGTAGCGACGCTTTCTGGTCTTTGTCGGCCTTCAGGAACGCGGTAAAATCGCCCTGTGCTAGCAGTACCGAACGGATGAACTGCTCGTAGGTGAGGCCGACCAGCCGGGCGATCTCGGGCAGGAGCTCGGTTTTCTTACCGCCGATATCTCTGCCGGTGGTTAGGTGCTTTAGTGTAATGCCGGCTTGTTGGAGGCTGCCTTCTACCCTGTTACGCGCGCGGCGGACACTCCATGTAGCGCGATAGTGCTGACCGTCGATGCCGACAAAATCGACCTCTGCGTAGCCTTCGGCAGTGCCATCGCGCAGGATGGCGCGTACGTCGCTTTGGTTGATGGTGCTGCCCTGAACGTCGGTAATCTCGATACCGGTTTCGCGGGCTTGTAGATAACGCGGGGTTTTGGCATAGAGCGCCAAGCACAGTGCATCAAGGATGGTGGACTTGCCCGCGCCGGTAGGTCCGGTGATGGCGAAGATACCGGCGGAACACAAGGGCTCCTGCGTGAAATCGATCTCCGTAATGCCTTCCAATGATGCGAGATTTTTGATGCGGATGGTGAGTATCTTCATGCTTCGCCTCCTTCGTTTTCATAGACCTGCTGGGTGACTTCGTTGAACAGCGCCATCAAGGCCTCCGGAACTTCATTGCCATAGCGCGACTGGTATACTTGCTTGAAGACGTCTAGGGGCTTTAAGGCGTGGATCTGGTCGGGGGAAATGACCTGCTCCCGGTCGGCAGCGTCTTTCTTTTCCGGATAGCGAGTATCGATGCGCGCAAGGCGAACGTGTTTGTCTGCTATCGCTTGCTCAATCTTATGCCTGAGGCCCGGCTCTGGCGCATCAAGCAAAATGGACACCTGCAAATAGGGAGCTGTGGCGCGATCCTTTCCATGCGCCACAGGCAATTGCTGCAAAGCGAGCAACGCTTCTTCCACGCGGCTGTGTATCCTTGGCACTTTGAGCAAGGGCACGGTAACTGGTACTACGATACCACGGGGTGGCTTGAGCTGCCCTTCTCGCAGGCTAAATAGGATAACCTGATGCTTGTAGTTGATCTCCGAGAATGACATCGGCAGTGGACTGCCGCTATACCGGATATGCTCCCTGCCGCCGAGCCGCTGCGCCTTGTGGATGTGGCCAAGGGCAACATAGGCGATGTCTTCGGGAAACGCCGATGCGGCAATGCACTCAACGCCACCCATGATGAGCCGTTCCGCGTTGTCCATATCGGACGTCTCCGCGCCCCGGGCGTGGAGATGCCCCATGGCGATGATGTCCTGTCCGGGTTGCTGTTTGCTTTTCGCAGCCTCGTATAGGTCGTGGTACAGCGCAGCTACGCCTTCCGCATAGGGATTGTCGCAGTCGGCGATGGCGGGATAGTCGCCCGTGCGCAGGAATGGCACAGCGATGCACCAGACATTTATATTCCCGTCTTTGACAAGGGGGACGATGAGTTTATCGTAATCGATGTTACCGTCGTCATTTTTTTCAACCAGACCGATAATGTGGATGTTGGACGACTCCAGCAATGGTTTTGGCGACTCCAACCGCGACGCGGAGTCGTGGTTACCGGCGGTGACGACGATCTGGATATTTGGGCAGGCTTGGCTGGCCCGGCTAAGAAAGGCATAAAATTGCCGGATGGAGACAGCGGACGGATTAGTCAGATCGAACACGTCGCCGCTGATAAGCAGTACATCAACCCTCTCCTGCTCCAGTGTCTGAACCAGCCAGTCCAAGAACTGCTGGTGTTCGTAGGTGCGGTCGTACTCGTGAAAGAGTTGGCCCAAGTGCCAGTCGGCAGTGTGGAGGATGTTCATTCGTTTACTGATGTTCGTTATATTTAGGGCGTGTGACTCACCGATCCATTGTGTCATGCAAATTACAACATGGTCATCAATTTAGCAAATATCCGCGTCGGTCTCCCGGTTGCCATTAAAAAATTGTTGTATATAAAATGGAGTGCGGATAAAACAGTAACGGAAAATAGGTATCTTGCAAACTCCAAGACGTCATGAAACAAAGCGCAGGTATACTCGTGTTTCGCCGTACGGCCTCAGAAATCCAATTCTTTCTGGTACACCCCGGCGGTCCATTCTTTGCGAAGAGAGACGCCGGTGCTTGGACCATTCCCAAAGGTGAAATCATACCGCCTGAAGAACCCCTTGAAACAGCGGTCCGGGAGTTCGAAGAAGAAACGGGAATACCCCTCGATGGCCCATTTATTCCACTAAACGCAGTGGTACAGAAAGGTGGCAAGCAAGTAATTTGCTGGGCAGTAGAAGCTGATTTAAACCCCGAAAGCGTAGTGAGTAACACCTTTGAGTTGGAGTGGCCACCGCGGTCGGGCAAACGGCGTTCTTTCCCTGAAATAGACAAATCCGGGTGGTTTACGCTGCTGGACGCCAAACAATTGATTAATGAGCGGCAGGTTCCGTTGCTGGAGCAGCTTGTGGAGCGGCTGGAAGGTGGACCTAAATGAGTATGGCCAACTTATGCGATGAGCTATTGCAAGACAAAAGCATTTGTAGTAAAAAGTGCCTTTTACTAATTTTGCTAAACACTACCATGCGGAAGCCACAGTGGCCAATTACCACAGTGGCCGTCGCAGAACAAGGTTGCAATAAAAACATAATGATATGGAATTAGAAGGAAAAAATGCAATTATTACGGGTGGCGGCAGGGGCTTAGGAAAAGCTTTAGCGCTAACCTTGGCCAGAGAAGGCGTCAATATCGGAATAACAGGACGCAACGCCAGCAGCCTTGCTGTTGCTGTAGAGGAACTCAAAAAGCTGGGTATCGCGGCATATCATGCCGCATTCCCGGTAGGCCAAGCGACGGCGGTTACAGACGGCATTGCCGGGCTTGCCGATAAGCTTGGCGGTATAGACATCCTCATCAACAATGCAGGCGTGGCGACATTTGGATCAGTTGAAGAAATGGCCATCGATGAGTGGGAAAATATTATCCAAACAAATTTATTTGGGGTGTACTACACCGCTAAAGCTGTTATTCCTTATATGAAAAAACGTGGCGAAGGTGACATTGTCAACATTGCATCGACCGCAGGTTTAAAAGGAGCACCCAGCATGTCGGCATACTGCGCGTCCAAGGCTGCTGTCATCGCTTTTTCACAGTCGTTGATGGGCGAACTTCGCAAGCGCAACATCCGGGTATTTACCCTTACCCCAAGCACGATCGCGACCGATATGAGTATTGAAGCCGGCTTGACGGACGGTAATCCAGAAAAGGTGCTTCAGCCGGAAGATTTTGCGGAATGGGTGAGAGACATGCTGAAAATGAAACGACGGGCGTTGATTGCCAACGGCTCTATTTTCTCGACCAACCCATGAAACTCATTTTTATGGCCACGCAGCACATCCTTCACTCCGACTGGGATACGGCAGCGGCAGTTGGGGAATCCGGCTGGCCGCCGACCAAATAGCCTTGACTGAAGAAAGTATGCGGCGAAGCAAGGCTGGCACGCTGTGAAAAGATCCTATCGAAATTTTGATTAAGGGTTGTTACCTTTACGACGTAATAAGCATTATGAAAAAAGAATCGTTTTTTGTCAGGGGCGAGGAGCTGTTGAAGAAAATCAAGGATATCGTTGCCGAAGGCAATGTCCGAAAAATCATCATCTCCGATAAATCAGGCAAGGAAATTATGAGCTTCCCGGTGACGGTTGGCGTAGTCGGTGCCCTGTTGGCTCCCCTGCTTGCCGCCATCGGTGCTGCTGCCGCGCTGTTAACCGAATGTACGATCACTGTCGAACGGTATGAAGACAACGAACCCGCTTCCGGCGAACAACCCGGGGATTAACCAAACGGCGGGAATGACACTCGATGTCCTATATAAAGACGAGCATTTGATCGCGGTCAACAAGCCTCCCGGGCTACTGGTCCACCGATCTTCGATCGCGAAAGATGTCTCGATGTTCGCGCTCCAACTTTTGCGCGATCAGATCGGAAAGCCGGTCTATCCCGCCCACAGGTTAGACCGGAAAACCAGTGGTATACTGCTTTTTTCGCTTGATAAAACCAGCGATAGCATGATGCAGCAGCTTTTTGCAGCTCGGCAGACGGAAAAGACGTATGTCGCTGTATTGCGGGGCTACGCACCGCTGAAAGGTGAGATCGACTACCCTTTAAAAAAGGAAAGCGGCACCATGCAAAACGCGCTGACCCGATTTTGGACCATAGCAACAGCTGAAGTAGCACTTCCGTCCGGCAAACACCAGACCTCACGCTATTCACTCGTTAGGGCCGTGCCCGAAACCGGCCGAATGCATCAATTGCGGCGGCATTTCGCACACATTCTACACCCGATTATCGGGGATCGGCCTCATGGCTGCAACAAACAGAACAAACTTTGGAAGCAGACGTACAACATGGACACCATGTTGTTACATGCGAGCAAACTGCACTTCAGGCATCCCGTTAGCGGATCGGATGTGACGATAGAAGCCCCGCTCCACCCGGAATTCAACCGGGCCATGTCGATTCTAAAATTCCAATCAAGCGACCATCGGGCCCCAAGCGCTTCTATTCAAATATAGTAAACGCAGCAAGTGGATCAAATGGTCTTCCTGTCCAGCAGTATTCATCTTTACCGGGTTAACGAGTCCAATGCTTCATTGAGGGAGGCGACAAAATTGACGTGTTTTCCCTTGTTGCTCTCGTAAATAAATTCCTTCAGGCTTTTGCTTGATAGATTAGAAAAATCTCCGACAATTGCGAGACGGATACGGTAGTTCGAAAATTTTTGAAGGATATCGCCCGCCATTTTATTCTTCAAATCGAAGAAGTCTGCAGTAATATTCTTTTCATAAAGTATCATACTTTCAAAGCCTTGATAGTAGATGTTGCCCATTAGATCCAACGCATCGTCGGTGTGCTGGATAATTATCTTATCCGAGGTGATTTCAGCAATTTCCTTGCCGTCTATTTTGTGGGGTTGAATGTTCATTGTATAAATTTGTGCCGATGCATTTACATCAGTTTGCCCGATATTGCTCGAACAGCTGAATGGTATAGTCTAACAACGATGTATCACCCGGCTCACCGTGCCCGGGAATTACCAGTTTTGCTTCAGGATATTTGGCCTTCAGCTTGATGCCTGTCAAGGTCCAGTGATCTACCAAGGCATCCGCCAAATTCCCTTCATCTGATCCCACTGCTTTAATCAGGCATCCCCCGAAAAGGATACGCTCGTCCGGGAAGTAGCCCACGACGTTATCTCGTGTATGGCCTGCTCCAATAAAATCAGCAATTACATTCTTGCTTCCAACCGCCAGCTCGAGCATATCGTCAAAACTATGCTGCGGCACTGTCGAGCCATTCGCTGATGCAAGCACAATGGTCAGGCTATTGGCGTAAGATGGTATACGACGTCTATGGAATTCATCCAAGCCGCCCAAACAGTCTGCATGAAAATGTGTAGGGATGACTGCTTTTATACTACATTTCAGTTGGTCTTCTACCCAATCGATCAATGCTGAGGATATGGAGTCCGTAGCCGGTGTATCAAATACCACGGCTTCCCTCCCATCTGACACGACCATGCCATTGCAGGGCACTTTTCCGAAGTCTTGAGTCTCCAAAAATGAGGTGTGCATGTAAACACCGTCCGCAAGCTTGCGGATAACGAGGTTTTCCGAAATATAGTCAAGATCCTGCCCGAAAAGCGAGGTTATTCCGGCAATCAATGCCAAACATAGTGCTTGTAAGCTCTGTGTCATTTGTATGCTTTGGGTATTCGAACTGCTCGTCTAAGACGAAACGCTGCTGCAATTATACGGTTTTCCTTGGAATTGCTTTTTTGCATTCAGAACTATAAGAAATATACCTTACTTTTACGCCTAAAAAGAAAAACACCATTTGTCAATGGAACCCATCGCTGAAACAACTATTGCCGAGCCACGGAAACGATGAAGGTCTGTATAGCCGAAAAACCCAGCGTTGCGAAAGACATCGCACAAGTGATCGGGGCCACCGTACGCATGGACGGCTACTATGAGGGCAACGGTTACCGCGTTACATGGACGTTTGGGCACCTCTGCACCCTGAAGGAACCGCATGATTACATGCCGACGTGGAAATCGTGGCAACTTGCCCACCTTCCGATCATCCCACCTTCGTTCGGTATTAAGCTTATTTCCAATAAAGGTGTAGAAAAGCAGTTCAGCATTATCGAACGCCTTGTGGCTGATTGCGACGAAGTAATCAACTGCGGTGACGCCGGGCAGGAGGGCGAGCTTATACAACGTTGGGTACTGCTCAAAACCCGCTGCAAGGCACCCGTGAAACGGCTATGGATATCATCGCTGACCGAGGCAGCCATACGAGAAGGGTTCAGCAAGCTCAGGCCAGCAGCAGATTACGACAACCTGTACGCCGCAGGCAGTGCGAGGGCAATGGGCGACTGGCTGCTCGGCATCAATGCCACGCGTCTCTTTACCACGAAGTACGGCACAGAAAGATCGGTGCTTTCCATCGGCCGCGTGCAAACCCCCACTTTGGCTATGCTCGTACAGCGTCAAAAGGAAATCAACGCGTTCAAGCCGGAAGACTACTGGGAATTGAAAACCACCTATAGGGATACCGTGTTTGTGGCCACCATCGCCCGCTTAGAAACCGCTGAACGTGCGGAAAAGGGCCTCGAATACCTCCAAGGGCACACTTTTGAAATCGTTTCGGCCGAAACCAGGGAAGGTACAGAGCGCAATCCTCGATTATATGACCTAACGTCATTGCAGGTAGATGCTAACAAGAAATACAGCCTCTCGGCGGACGATACGCTGAAGCACATCCAGGCCCTTTATGAAAAGAAATTTGTGACCTACCCGCGAGTAGATACCACATACCTTTCGGAAGACTTGCACCAACAGGTACCAGGTATCCTCGGAAGCATGAAACATTACAAGGCGCTGACGGCTCCAATCCTTCAAGAACCGATCCCAAAATCCAAGGCGGTATTCAATGATTCTAAAGTAACCGACCACCACGCCATAATCCCAACGGACGTATCGCCTGAGACATTACCGCTCGACGAAAAGCGTGTTTACGACCTCGTGGCAAGGCGATTTCTCGCCGTCTTCTACCCAGCATGTAAAGTATCGAACACCACCGTGGAGGGCAGGGCGGGCACTGTTCCATTCCGTGTGTCTGGCAAGCAGATACTGGAGCCTGGCTGGCGTACGATATACCCTAAGGAAACAAAGAAAACCGACTCCCCGGCAGACGACGAGCAGGAAATCCCGCTGTTTGAGGTCGGCGAACAAGGGCCACACATGCCATTTATCCACAAGGGGCGCACCAAAGCACCCAAGGCGTATACTGAAGCCACATTGCTGCGCGCCATGGAGACCGCCGGCAAGCACGTGGACGACGATGAAGTGCGCGATTTACTGAAGGAAAACGGCATCGGCCGCCCTTCAACTCGGGCCAACATCATCGAAACGCTCTTCAAAAGGAAGTACATTGAAAGGCAAAAAAGGAAGTTGGTGGCAACGCAAACCGGCATTAACCTTATTGACACCATCCAAAACGAATTGCTGAAAAGCGCTGAGCTTACAGGCGCATGGGAACGGAAACTCCGCCTGATCGAGAAAGGTGAATATGGTGCCGCTCAGTTTAAAGAAGAGCTTATTGCGATGGTCTTTCAGCTTACAAGCGAAGTAAAACAACACAAAAACCATCTATAAAATCAGCCTTTTGGCCTAAAATATCGTTTGTTGGTCGATGCCAAATACCTCTTCGTCGAAAACCGTCCAACTGTGCTGCAACGTTTTCTCAAGTTTGTCGTCTTATCTACAAAGAACAACAAAAAACATTAACAATAATTAATAACCTTAAAAACGATATCATTATGAAAATGCTCGTATTAACCGCCTTGATCAGTATAGTGACGCTTGGAAGCAGCTTCGCTGGAAACCCTAATGACCCGACAAACGATAAAAGTAACGCTACCACGCTAAAAGAAGCCGCCGCCTTCCACCGGCACAATATAGCAGTGCTTCACAACCAGTATGGCCTCGCTGAAACGCGGATAAAAACGAGCCGGGGCAATCATGCAGAGCTAAACCGCGAACATAAATTCTTTGTGGATTTATACCAGCAAGATATTGATAGCGGCATTCGTGTAGAGCAGAGCAAAAAGGCCATCGCTGAGATCAACGCCCGCTATACCAAACTGCGTGCGGAGCGGGACGCTTACGAGGCCAAGGAAATCGCCAAATTGCAAAAGCACTTGGAAATAGCAGTGAAAAAAGAAGAAGAAAAGTTTATCAAGGCACAGAAAGCACTGTCGAAAACTGCCAGCACAACCCGCTAGTCGACATCGCGTTCAAGATATTAGATTACCTATCAGGCAACCTTCCCTCGCTTACCGGGGGAAGATTTTTTTTGTTTAGGAACTAGGCCCTTCAAAAAGTCCTTACTGCTGTCTCTCGTGAGCAACAATTGCCACGCCAATGGCATTTACCTCTTCATCCAACCCAAAAAGCGGGATACCTGACTCCGGATCGAGTTTCAGCCATTGACTTTCTGTATCTTTTTGAATCTGCAAATATTCCCTTCCCTCTTTGTAAATGGAATATACACCCTCCTCTTCCGGGAAAACAGAATAGACATGATCAAAGACTTCGATATCAAATGGTTCAGACATACATAAAAATGTTTAGTTTTCTAACAATAGCTTCTTACGGGTGCTTGATGTCCTCCATCGATGCTATTTCCGTTAAATCAAACGGTGTCTCTTGATAAACGAAATAATTCAGCCAATTGTTGAACAGCAGGTTAGCGTGACTGGCCCAACGGACAACGGGCGCTCTCCGGGGATCGTCTTCTGCGTAATAATGCCTGGGCACGTCGATCTGCAGGCCTTTTTCCAAATCCCTGGTATATTCCTCGTGGAGAGTCCACGGTGAATACTCCGAATGCCCCGTTAAATAAAATTCACGTCCGCCTCTTGAAGTAATGATCGCCGCGCCTGCCTCTTCCGACCTGGACAGCAAGGCAACTTCGGCTAAACCTTTCAGATCCGCCTCTGCAATGGTGGTATGCCGACTATGGGGGATGTAAAACTCATCATCGAAACCCCGGAACAATGGATGCCTTTTGTCGATTGCGCTATGTTTGAAAACACCGAAGAGCTTTTTATCCAACGGAATCTTGCCAACGCCATAAAAATGATATAGCGCTGCCTGGGAGGCCCAACAGATGTAGAGGGTCGACGTGACGTGCTTTCTTGCCCAATTGAAAATCATTTTGATTTCATCCCAGTAGGTTACCGCTTCAAAATCAAGCATTTCTACAGGCGCGCCGGTAATGATCATTCCGTCGTAGTAGTTCTCCGCAACCTCATTGAAACCTTTATAGAACATTTCCAGATGCTCCTCCGGGGTGTTTTTTGGCGTGTGCGTATCTAAGCGGAGAAATTCGACCTCAACCTGTAAAGGGTTATTCGATAACAACCGGATGAAATCGGTCTCCGTGGAAATCTTTAGCGGCATCAAATTCAGTATGATAACACGCATCGGGCGAATATCCTGGGTACTTGCCCGCAAGTCGTTCATCACAAATATATTCTCTTTCTCGAGCAGTCCTATCGCTGGAAGATTGTTCGGGATCTTTACTGGCATGCTATCTCCTCGTACCTTTATTCACCTGCAAAAATACGCAGATTTTTTGGGCTATAATAATGAAGGTATTAATTGCACGCGCAACAACGCTTGAGAAACAGTACGATCGCCATCGAATGATTATGGAAAGTGCATTACTTTGCTACGTAAATTGGATAACTTAATCATCGTAGGACCATGGACACAAAATTTGAAGGGGGAAAGATTTTCAATCAGATTTAATCAAATGATTAAAAAATTTGGATAAATCAGAAATCATATTTAAGTTTGCCCCACCACGATATGGCAAAGAAAAAAACATCAACGGCAGGTCTGAGTACGGAAGAGAAAATCAAGGAAGCGGCACGGAAGGTTTTCCTCCAAAAAGGATATGCCGCCACCCGTACACGGGATATCGCCGAGGAGGCTGGCATCAACCTTGCGTTGCTGAACTATTACTTCCGGAGCAAGGAAAAGCTTTTCGAAATCGTGATCTTAGAGAAGATGCAGCTCCTACTGGGCAGAATAGGCCCTATCTTAATGAACGAAGATACCAGCATCGAACAGAAAGTGGAGGAAATAGCCGCACACTACATCGATACCTTACTGGCACACCCGGATATTCCGCTGTTTGTACTGGGCGAAATCCGGAACAATCCGGACAAATTTGCCAGTATGATCAAGTCAAAAGCAAACTTCGCGGATTCAGCATTTTATAGACAGTTGGCCAAACGGCGACCTGATGTTGATCCAATCCATTTTATTTTCAATATGTTGGGACTGATCGTTTTCCCGTTTATCGGAAAGCCATTGGTGCAGCTGATTGCAGGAATTTCTAAAAAGGAGGCCGTCACCATCATGAACGAACGGAAAAAACTGATCTCAACTTGGTTCAGTGCGATGCTGGAAGCGACGTAAGACGTAAAGCTATTTTTTTAATCCAATATTAATCAAATGATTAATTCAAATGACAAATACAATGAATACCTTATTCACTCATCTTTTAGGCTTGACGGCAACCGTTGCGCTCGGCCATATCGCTCAAGGCCAGCCCGAACCGCTGTCGCTCGCAGAATGCCACCACTTGGCGGAAAAAAACTATCCGTTGGCGAAGCAGCGTGACCTTATCGCGCAAAGCGCCAGGTTTTCGGTAGAAAAAGCGCATACAAGCTACTTTCCGCAGCTCAACATCACCGGCCAGGCTACGTACCAGTCGGCCGTTACGGAGATCCCGATTCAAGTACCCGGTATGGCGATGCCCGCCCTGAGTAAAGACCAGTACAAGTTGTATGGCGAAGTAAACCAAACCCTGTACGACGGAGGTATCACGCGATTGCAGAAAGCCGCGGCCACGGCGGGAGCGGAAATGGAAAAACGGGCACTTGAAGTGGAATTATACGGTGTCAAACAACGGGTAAACCAGTTGTTTTTTGGCATCCTGCTACTGGATGCCCAGTTGGTCCAGAACAGGTTGTTCCAGCAAGATATCGTTGCCGGACTGGAGAAAACCCAAGCGGCCATAGCCAACGGCTCGTCCCTGATAAGCAGCGCCAGCCTGCTTGAAGCGGAACTGCTCAAAACCCAGCAGCAGGAATCGGAACTGCAGGCCTCGCGCAAAGCCTATATGGGGATGCTCGGGCTATTCATTAACCGGCCACTGGACGAGCATACCGTATTACAGCGGCCGGCGGTTGTGCGCCCATCGCTGAAAGTCAATCGCCCTGAAATACAGTGGTATACCAGCCAGCTACGTGTTGTCGACGTCGAAGATCAGCTACTTACCGCAAAAAATCTACCCAAACTGAGCCTGTTCTTGCAAGGAGGAATTGGACGGCCCGCGCTGAACATGCTCAGCAATGATTTGGAGGCCTACTATTACGGTGGCGTGCAGATCACCATTCCCATAAGCGGCTTCTATACAATCCAGAAAGACAGGGCACTGCTGGATATCCGCCGGAGAGCCATCGACCTAAAACAGGAGACTTTCCTGTTCAATACAGACCTTTCGCTTCGGCAGCAGCGCATTGCGCTGGACAAATATGAGGAGCTACTGGCCACAGATGACCGTATCATTGCGCTGCGCACATCGGTAAAAGCCGCTGCGCTCGCTCAACTGGAGAACGGTGTCATCAATGCGGCCGACTACCTGCGTGAAGTGCATGCCGAGGATCTGGCCAAAGTGACCAAAATACTTCACGAAGTCCAGCGGCTCCTGATCCAATACGACATACAACAACTATCCGGAAAATAACATTATCCCATATAGCTTATGAACCATCTGAACACAATCGTACCAGCCATTTTATTGTTGGCTTCTTGTACCGCGCGCCAAACGGAATATGATGCCACCGGCACTTTTGAGGCAGTAGAAACCATCATCGCGGCCGAAGCAAACGGAACAATCAACCTCTTGCAGATCGAGGAAGGCCAGCAGTTGCACGCCGGCGAGTACGTCGGTTACATAGACACCACCCAGCTCCATCTTAAAAAGCGCCAATTACAGTCGCAGATTGCGGCTACGCTCAGCAGGCGGCCCAACGTGGCAGCACAGCTCGCTGCCTTGCAGGAACAACTCGAACAGGCGACTCGTGAGCGGCAGCGGATTGCCAACATGGTGAAAGCCGATGCGGCCACACCCAAACAGCTTGACGATGCTGAAGCACAGGTGGCCATCATACAGAAACAGATTGCTGCGCAGCACTCATCACTGGGTATCACGTCCTCCAGCATCCTGCAAGAAACTTCACCGCTGGAAATCCAGATTGCCCAGTTGGAAGATCAGCTCGCAAAAAGTCGCATCGTTAACCCCATAAACGGAACCGTCCTGGTAAAATATGCCCGAGCCAACGAGATGGCAACGGTAGGCAAACCGCTATACAAGATCGCTGACCTCTCTACCATAACGCTACGGGCCTACGTGTCGGGCCGGCAGTTTGCACAGATCCGACTGAACCAGCCGGTAACGGTATTGGTGGACGGCGCAGATGGACAATACCGCCAATATACGGGTGTCCTCGAATGGGTCAGTGACAAAGCGGAGTTTACGCCGAAAACCATTCGGACCAAAGACGAACGTGAAAACCTCGTATATGCCACTAAAATTCGCGTGAAAAACGATGGCTTACTGAAAATCGGCATGTACGGCGAAGTGCTGTTTGGCAATTAATGGAAGGAAGATGGTTTCCCTAACAAACATAACGAAAACCTACAGCAAGGGCGCTATCAGCGCAGTGAAAGATGCTTCATTTTCGGTAGCCGAAGGCGAACTGTTCGGCCTTATCGGCCCGGATGGTGCAGGAAAAAGCACGATCTTCCGGATGCTTACCACGCTGCTCGTGCCGGACAGCGGCACAGCTACCGTGGCTGGCCATGATATTGTGACCAGTTATAAGGCGATACGACGGAAGGTAGGTTATATGCCTGGGCGGTTTTCGCTCTACCAGGATCTCAGTATTGAGGAAAACCTCCGCTTTTTTGCCACGGTGTTCAATACCACAATGGAAAAGAACTATGCACTCATCGCGGATATTTATGCGCAGATTGCGCCGTTTAAAAATCGGAGGGCGGGCAAGCTGTCCGGCGGCATGAAGCAGAAGCTGGCCTTGTGCTGCGCACTTATCCATAAACCGGAGGTGCTCTTCCTGGACGAACCCACCACGGGAGTGGACCCGGTATCGCGTAAAGAATTCTGGGAGATGCTCGGGCGACTTAAACAACATGGCATTACCATACTGGTTTCGACCCCATATATGGATGAAGCCTCGCTATGCGACCGCGTAGCGCTGATACAGCAGGGCAGTATTATGTCCATTGACACACCTGGGGGTATCACGGCGGCTTATCCAAGCAAATTATACGCTGTAAAAGCCACGGATATGCCACGTCTTATCCACGTATTATCCACCTATGAGCCACGCTTAGACGCCTATCTATTCGGAGAGTATATTCATGCGCATACCCGGGGAAAGGACGATGCTGCTATGGAACAGCGCCTGCGGCAATTCCTCGTGGAACGCAGATTCAGCGGCGTTGAAGTGAAACCGATAGCGCCAAGCATCGAAGATTGTTTTATAAAAATGTTGACTCATCATGAAAAATAAGGAACCGGTTATCCTCACCGAAAAATTAACCAAACGGTTCGATAGCTTTACCGCCGTCGACGAAATCTCTTTTGATGTATACCGCGGTGAAATATTCGGCTTCCTCGGCGCAAACGGTGCTGGAAAGACCACAGCCATGCGGATGCTATGCGGCCTGTCTGTGCCTTCTTCCGGAAGGGCGGCCGTGGCCGGGCTTAACGTGTACAAACAAACCGAGCAGATCAAGCGGAATATCGGCTACATGAGCCAGAAATTTTCGCTCTATGAAGATTTAACCGTACTGGAAAACATACGGTTTTTCGGCGGTATCTATGGACTGACCGACCAGCAGCTTAAATCGAAGAGCGGAAAATTGCTCCATCAACTGGAAATCGAGTCGGAAGCAAAGAAGTTAGTTGGAAATCTGCCGCTCGGTTGGAAGCAAAAACTGGCATTTTCCATAGCCATACTGCATGAACCCAAAATCGTATTCCTGGATGAACCGACCGGCGGCGTTGACCCCGTAACGAGGCGGCAGTTTTGGACCTTAATTTATGAAGCTGCAAGCAGGGGAATCACCGTCTTCGTAACCACGCACTACATGGACGAGGCGGAATATTGCAACCGTGTATCAATTATGGTAGACGGCCAAATTAAAGCGTTGGGAACACCCAGGGAACTGAAAGCGCAACTGAACGAAACATCAATGGACGGTGTCTTTTACCAGCTGGCACGCGTCGCAAAACGGGGGGAATAAAAAAATGCAACAGTTTGCTACATTTGTAAGGAAGGAATTCTACCACGTACTTCGCGATCGACGAACATTGTTTATTCTATTTGGCATGCCGCTGGCACAAATCCTGATCTTCGGATTTGCGCTGACCAACGAAGTGAAAAACGCCAGCATCGCTATCCTCGACTATGCTCATGATGAAGCATCCAGCCACATCACCGCACGGATAGCGGCCAGCAACTACTTCGAAGTCGAGGAAAATGTGAGGGACAGGCACCGGTTGGAAGCGGCCTTCAAGGAAGGAACAATCAGACTAGCCATCGTATTTCCGGCCAATTTCCATCAAGATCTCGTCCATCAAAATCATGCACAGATACAAGTAATTGCAGACGCTTCAGATCCCAATTATGCAACGACGTTGACGAATTACGTATCATCCATCATTCAGGACTATCAAACGGAAATCAGCGAGAATATGGCGTTGCCCTATCGCATCACCCCGGAGATCCGCATGCTGTACAACCCGCAGCTGAAAGGGGCACCTAACTTTGTGCCCGGTGTAATGGCATTGGTGTTGATGCTTGTCTCCGTGATGATGACGGCTGTATCCATCGTCAGGGAAAAAGAAATGGGCAGCATGGAAATCCTATTGGTTTCACCATTCAGACCGGTGGGGGTTATCCTCTCAAAGGCTGTCCCCTACTTGATTCTGTCGCTCATCAATGTGATGTCGATTTTGTTGATGAGCGTGTTTCTCCTTCAACTCCCCGTTGAAGGGAGTTGGCTGTTGCTGTTTGCTGAGAGCACACTGTTCATTATCACCTGCTTAGCACTCGGAATTTTTATCTCGATTAAGACGAAGTCTCAGCAGGTGGCCATGCTGGTCTCACTGATGGGCATGCTTTTGCCCACCATGATGTTCAGCGGGTTCATGTTCCCCATTGAAAATATGCCGGTACCCTTGCAGCTCTTCTCCAACATTGTGCCGGCCAAATGGTTCTACATCATTGCAAAAGCCATCATGATCAAAGGTGTGGGTATCGCTGAGATATGGAAAGAAACGCTTATTCTGTGCGGTATCACGCTGTTCTTCTTCATAATTAGCCTGAAAAGTTTCAAGGTACGGTTGGAATAGGACAGCATAAGCGGTCGGGATGTAAGACACAACGCGGCGAAAACAACCCCAGAAGCAGTAAATAACGACGCAATAAAACGAGTAAGGCCGATGGCTAATTGCCGATAGCTGATTATCCATAAAACATGAGAACCATTAAATTTATCTTGCAAAAAGAATTCCGGCAGATTTTTAGAAACCGGGCCATATTAGTGCTGATCATCTTCATGCCGATAATGCAATTAATCATTTTGCCACTTGCCGCCGATTACGAGGTAAAAAAAATCAACTTATCGGTGGTTGACCACGACCATTCGCCCTATTCACGCCAACTTATCTCGAAAATCATCGCATCGGGTTATTTCAGGCTGCAAGGATACCATGCGTCAATGGCAGAAGCATATCGGCTTATTGAACTGGATGACGCCGACCTTGCACTGGAAATACCAAGTGGATTCGAGCGCAACCTTATCCGAGAAGGTGAGCAGCAATTGCTCATCGCTGTGAATGCAATCAACGGGACCAAGGCTGGCCTCGGCGGCGCTTACCTTGCTGACATCCTCCTCGACTATCACCATGGAATTTTGCTGGAGTGGACGGCCCCCACCCGCTTCGAACCAATGCCAATCATTGAAGTGCTACCGAGCAACCGCTTTAACCCCCTACTCAGCTACCGGTTTTTCATGGTGCCAGGAATCCTGGCGATTTTGCTGACCATGGTTGGCGGCTTTCTCACGGCGCTAAACATCGTCAAGGAAAAAGAGGTAGGTACCATCGAACAGATCAATGTAACGCCAATCAAAAAACACCATTTCATCCTTGGAAAACTTACCCCATTCTGGGTATTGGGGAATGTCGTGTTTACACTCGGTTTGCTTGTCTCTTGGCTGGTGTACGGAATTTTTCCCCAAGGCAATATCTTGGCAATGTATGCCTTCATTTGGGTTTACCTATTGGTGGTCTTAGGCTTTGGACTCTTGATATCTACTTATACAGAAACGCAGCAGCAAGCGATGTTTGTCATGTTTTTCTTCATGATGATCTTCATTTTGATGGGTGGGTTGTTTACTCCTTTAGATAGTATGCCTGCGTGGGCCAAAGCTGTTTCAGGGCTGAACCCTGTGACTTACCTCGTTGAAGTGATGCGCATGATCATGCTCAAGGGCAGCGGTTGGGGGGCTATTTTGCCACACTTGGGCGCGGTACTCGGATTCGCTGTTATCGTAAACACTTGGGCGGTATCAAATTACCAGAAAATTAAGTGAAAACAAAACAGTTAAATATTTATTCACGTTATTGTAATTTATCCGTCATTATTCTCGTCTATAATAATAGAATTAGGCAGCACTGGAAAAATTTTATACATTTGACCAGGGCGCACGAAAAGTCAAATATCCACTTATCGACTTTACAAATAGCATTATGCAAACACGAGGGATCTTACTGAATTACGAAGGCACCATAGATACCAATGGGCAGCATTGGGGTGCCATACTGTGGCACAAATTCCAGCGGCATATCATCGGATTGGACAAATCAGTATTCAACAGAGCTTATGCCTATTCAGAAGATGCACTTGCTGCCAAAGATGTCATTCAGCCGTCTGACGTTTTTTTGGATGTGCTTACTCAAAAAATCAACAGGCAATTCGATTACCTGATAGGACATGGTTACAGCTTAGATTATTCGCTTGTCAACACCATGGCCAAAGAATGTAACGAACTTGTGGCACGCACATTGCGGAAAACTCGGGATATCCTGGAAGGCCTATCCAGTAACTTTCCCATCGTGTTGGTTTCCAATTTTTATGGCAACCTCAACGCTGTGCTGGCTGAATTCGAGGTCCGCCAATACTTTGCGGACGTGATTGAGACCACCAACACAATTCCACACCTCAATACGGAGATTTATGAGCAAGGCGTGAAACGGCTGGGGTATGCCCCAGAGGAGTGTGTAGCTGTGGGCGACTCCTACAACCGGGATATTTTGCCGTCAAAGGAAATTGGCTGCAAAACCGTGTGGTTGAATGTCATGGGCTGGGAAGAATGGGGCATCGACGAGCTTGAAATTTCAGACGCCGAGATCGGCGATTTCAGCCAGTTGCCGCAGCTGCTCGAACGGTGGGAACCAACAGCGCTAGACCACTATCGGTAACGTTTCACAAAAAATTCGCATATTAGTTGCCAGAAAAGGCAAGCGGCATTGTAAGTAGATATCAGCTGCTTCACTAGCCGCTGCTGGTAAGGCGCTATTGGATACGCTGGATTGCGTTCCCTTTGAAAAGCAGCAAAATATAAGCGACACAACTTAATTGGCAATTTATCAACATACATCAACACCATGAGCAACGCGTTTGTAAAAGAAGAAAAAAAATTTTTGGAAGGCGCCCGCGCCCGATGGAAAGAATTGAAATATGTAGGTGGTGTTGTGATGCAGTTTCTTAAAGGATTTAGGGGGTTGCATTTTATCGGCCCGTGCGTCACAGTTTTCGGATCGGCCCGTTTTAAAGCGGATCATCCTTACTATGAACTGGCCCGTAGTGTGTCTGCGGAAATCGGCAGGTTAGGTTTCGCCATTATGACCGGGGGCGGGCCGGGCATTATGGAAGCCGCCAACCGGGGAGCAAAAGAGGCAGGCGCGCTGTCTGTAGGATGTAACATTTTACTGCCCCACGAGCAAAAACATAATCCTTACCTTGACCGGTTTGTAACTATGGAATATTTTTTTGTCCGCAAAGAACTTTTGCGGAAATATTCGTTTGCGTTTATCGTGCTGCCCGGCGGCTTCGGCACGTTGGATGAATTTTTTGAAACACTGACGCTCATTCAAACCGGCAAGATTCAGCGGTTCCCCATTGTGGTGATGGGAGTTGGCTTTCACCAGGAAATCATCGCGCATGTGCAGCGGATGATGGACGAAGAGACCATCAGTCCGGAAGACATGGACCTCCTTCTTTTTACAGACTCCGTGGAAGACGTGGTGGCGCACATCCGCAAACATGCTGAAGAGTCGCCAAGCGTCAAATTGGAACCACCGCGAAAAGCCGCGTGGCTATTAGGGGAGCAGCAGCTCAAACGGGCATAACGCCGTTATTGTGGTTTACTCCAATCCCAAATCAAACGCTCTTCGCAACGTATCAAGCGCTGGATTTTTAGAGGCCATCGCTTGGTATTTCTCCTGTGCAGTATACGGCTTGCGCACGGTCTCATGTGCCACCTGTACCGGCTGAAGGTCTATGGCGAAATTCCGGAGCTTCATCCGGAGATCATTCAGGATATCGATTTTCGAACTGTTCAGCAAATCCTGTTGGATAGAATTTTCTACCACTACCCCGATCTGGAAATCAGCCAAGAGTTGCGGCGGGTTTGCTGTCATCAAAGTGAACAGGTTAATCTTGTTTTCCGCTTTCAGCCTATCGGCGTAAGCGTGCCATTGCTTCAGTAAGTCTTCATGGGTGAAATGTTCGCGTTCGTCGCCACTCAGCAGTTCGGGTTCGTCGACACCTGTTTCAGCTTCCTTGTCATCGAAGATTTTGGTTAAATCGGGAATAGCATTACTCAGCTTTACGCTGCCCCACGAGCGGCTTTTCATGGTGGTAGCCGGAGCGGGATCACAAACGGCGGCGGATGGTTGACGGTCTGCAACCCGTGGTCCCGGTTCGGCGGGAGCGACATGACTAGCTGTGGCTGCGACAGGCCTCGCACCCGCCGCCGAATCATCGGCCGGTTCATCCGGCCTGTCGGATGCAGCGACCGCCGTTACCGACTCATTAAGCTTTTTTTTTTCAGCCTCCCCGTTAACGAGTTGCACCGCGCCGTTTTTCGCCAACTGGATGGCTGACCCGATATGGCACATCTTCAACAAGGCCAGCTCTACCTGCAGGCGCTGGTTCTTGCTCGTGCGGTAATTGATTTCGCATTGATTTGCAATATTGAGTGCAGAAAGCAATAACCCCGGCGATGCCTGCTGGGATTGCTGCATATACCGCTGCCTGATGGTATCGCTAGTGTCCAGCAATTTCAGCGTCGCAGGCTCCTTTGCCACCAGCAAATCGCGGAAATGCGATGCCAGCCCGCTGATGAAATGGCTTCCGTCAAATCCACGGGAAAGGATTTCGTCAAGAAGAAGTAACGCCGATGGAGAGTCTTCTTTTATAATGGCATCCGTAAGCCCGAAATAATATTCAAAATCCAGAATATGGAGATTGTCTATGACGGCCTGGTATGTCACTGCCTTATTAGAGAAGCTTACGATCTGGTCGAACATTGAAAGTGCATCGCGCAGGCCGCCATCCGCCTTCTGGGCAATAATGTGCAACCCGTCCGGGTCATGCGATACCCCTTCCTTTGTTGCGATAGCGGCCAGGTGGCTGGCCATGTCCCCAACCTTTATCCTATTAAAATCAAAAATCTGGCATCGGGAAAGGATGGTTGGCAGGATTTTGTGCTTTTCCGTGGTGGCGAGGATAAATATCGCGTAAGCAGGTGGCTCTTCAAGCGTCTTTAGAAAGGCATTGAATGCCTGCTGCGATAGCATGTGCACCTCATCAATAATATAAATCTTATATTTTCCGGTCTGCGGCGGTATACGGACCTGGTCTATCAGACTACGGATATCATCTACCGAGTTGTTGGAAGCGGCATCTAACTCATGTATGCTGAAGGAATTGCCGTGCTGGAAGGACTTGCAGCTATCGCACTGACCACAGGCCTCTACATCGTCCCGAAGCTGCTCGCAGTTGATGGTCTTAGCCAAGATACGGGCACAGGTTGTTTTGCCAACACCCCGCGGGCCGCAGAACAAGAATGCCTGAGCAAGCTGCTTGTTTTTAATGGCATTTTTAAGGGTGACCGTGATATGCTGCTGGCCTACCACCGTATCGAAGGTGGCGGGACGGTATTTACGAGCCGAAACGATAAAATTATCCATCGGTACGAAGGTAAGGATTTCGCACGAAACTATCTACTCGACTTCATCGCTTTCGCTACCTTCACAACCTTACCATTCACCATCCGGTTACATGCTTTCGTTCTCAGCCAAAGACAGCAAAACCGACAGGAACTACCAACAAACTTAACTCGATGCCGGCCACTGTTTTTAACGGAAATTAGCAGAATCGTTATTCACTTGTTCTGTATTTGTAGTATGTTTGCTTCAAAACATCTTTTATGCACATTTACGGGATCAAAAATTGCAATACGGTTAAAAAAGCACTTACTTGGTTAGAAGAGAACAATATTCCTTATACGTTTCATGATTTCAAGAAGGAAGGCGTTTCTGAAGAAAAGCTGAAAATGTGGGCAAAAGAAATCGGATGGGAGCCGCTGGTAAATAAAAAGGGTACGACCTGGCGGCAGCTCTCGCCTGCAGAGCAAAGTGCCGCAGTAGATGCGCAATCTGCTTTTACGTTAATGCAAGCCAAGACGAGTGTCATCAGACGCCCCGTGATAGAGAGCCCTAAAGGCCTTATTTTGGGATTCAATCCCGACGAATATGCAATAAAATTTAAATAGGCAAACCAACTAATAATCACAGATGAAAAAATCACTAATCATACTAAGCATTATCAGCATCGGCACCATGTCGCTGGTCGGCATTTTCCCAACGCTTACGACGGCACAAACCGTAGCGAGTAAGTACGACTATAAAGAAGCGTTCAGCCCATTCTTCTACAGCAACAACGGTAATGAATACCGTTCTGCAAGCGGTATGCCCGGACCTAAATACTGGCAGAATGCCGTGGATTATAAAATCAGCGCCCGCCTGAATGACCAGACCAACGAGATTACCGCTACGGTTATTATGGAATACACCAACAACAGCCCTGATTTGCTTGACTTCATCTGGTTGCAGTTGGACCAAAACATGTTTTCAAAGGAGGGCCGTGGCCGAAAAATCGTACCGCTCACCCGGAGCCGTTACGGTAATGCCTTATCTGATTTTGACGGTGGCTATGATATCAAATCCGTGAAGATTGGCTCTGGCGCAGCTGCAGAACACTTGATTACTGATACCCGTATGCAAGTGTTTCTGCCCGAACCGCTGAAGCCGAACGGCGGCAAAACGTCTATTACCATTGACTATTCATACATCGTGCCCACGCATGGTGCCGACCGCACGGGGGTACTGGAGACCCAAAACGGCAAAATATTCGCTATCGCCCAGTGGTTTCCACGGGTGGCCGTATATGACGATATCCTCGGCTGGAATGTGCAGCCCTATACCGGACCAGGCGAATTCTATTTGGAGTTCGGCGACTATGACGTGGAAATTACCGCGCCAGCCAATCACATCGTAGTTATGGGTGGGGAACTGCTTAACCCGAATGAGGTATATACCCCCGAACAGGTAAAACGGCTAGACCACGCAAAGAAAAGCGACAAAACCGTCATGATCCGTTCAGCTGAAGAAGTAATCCAGCCGGAATCCCGTCCGAAAGGAAAGGAACTGACGTGGAGATTCAGGCTTGAGAATGCTCACGACGTTGCCTGGGCGTCCTCGCCAGCTTTCATTATTGATGGTGCGAAAATAAACCTTGAAAGCGGTAAAACCGCATTAGCACTGTCGGCCTATCCAGTGGAAAGCAATGGTGGGAACGCTTGGGAGCGCTCAACCGAATACACGAAGGCATCCGTCGAATTTTATTCGCAGCTGTTGATGGAGTATCCTTACCCCGTGGCCATCAATGTCGCAGCGGATATTGGCGGAATGGAATATCCAGCCATTGTTTTCTGCAGCTACAAATCCAAAGCGGCAGGACTGTGGGGTGTGACTGACCATGAATTCGGTCACATCTGGTTTCCAATGATCGTAGGGAGCAATGAGCGCCTGCATGCGTGGATGGATGAAGGGTTTAATACGTTCATGAATGACTTGTCTACTGAATCCTTCAACAACGGGGAATACTACCGGCCGATGGGCGACGCCAATCGGTTGGCACAGGCTTTGACTCGACCGGACCTTGAACCTGTTATGAGCGCTCCGCAAAACATGCAGGAACGCAATATAGGGATGCTCGCTTACTTAAAGCCTGGTTTTGGGCTCCGCCTGCTCCGCGACGAAATCCTCGGCCCCGAGCGCTTCGATCGGGCATTCAAAGCTTATCTGTACCGCTGGGCATACAAGCACCCGACGCCGGATGATTTCTTCCGCACCATCGAAAATGTCGCTGGCGAGAATCTCAGCTGGTTCTGGCGCGGCTGGTTTAAATACAACTGGCGGCTTGATCAGGCAATACGCAATGTAACCTATCAGGATAATGATCCTGCAAACGGTGTATTGATCACCATTGACAACCTCGAAAAGCTGCCCATGCCTGTAGTGGTAGACATCACGACAAAAGGCGGCGAAATCCACCGTGTCAAACTGCCTGTTGAAATCTGGGAACGGAATACCTCGTGGACATTCAGATATCCGACCACCGAGCAGGTGATAGCGGTACAACTTGACCCCGATAAGGTATATCCCGACCACAACCCGGACAACAACCGCTGGGAGGCGCCTGCACAATAACGGCATTAATTACCGAAACATTAAACAAACAAGAACATACAGTGTCTATAATAACAGCCCATGCTACTCGATATGATGAAACAAATGTTAGTTAAGACCCTGTATGTTCTATTACTTATCGGCACCCTTAGCACTCCGGTCGCTGTTGCGCAGCAAAATTCGGTTTTACGCGGCTATATACTCGAGCTGGACAGCGGCGAGCCCCTGCAATATGTCGAAATAAAGAACTTAAATACCGGTGCAGCAGCCGAAAGCTCAGCGGACGGAAGTTTTAGTATTGCTGTGCAGAAAAACGAGCGGCTGCGATTTGAATATCCAGGATACCGTACCGACACATTAGTGGTCATTGAGTTTGACATCAAACGGATATACATGACACCAGATGGCAGCAGCATCCTGATTGACGAGGTACAAATACAAGCAATGACAGACAGCCGCTTGCAAACGGAAATAAAACGTGCCGAGGAAGAAGGCCAGTTTTCCGAAGCTTCCCAGCGCCGAGGCGGTGTCCGCATTTCGCCATCCCGGTGGTTCGGCAAGGAAGGCAAGCAAGCACGTCGGCGCTATAAGCTTTTGCTAGCCGAGCAGGACCGTCGAAAGGTCGATGCCCGCTTTACGCCAGAAGCCATCATGGCCCTCACCCCATTGAAGGGGGAAGAGCTGGATCTATACATGACTAAGTATCGTCCTTCAACTAAGTTCCTTTCTACGGCAGACGAAGCTGATCTGCGACTTTACATTATGGACACCTACGCGGAATTCAAAGACCTTACGCCAGAACAACGCTCCAAAATTAAGGCTCCAAAAGACACAACTTAGCTGTGTTCGCCGCGCGTTTAGTTTCAGCGTGAGCTTACAGATAGCGGTACGAAGCTAAGGTTGTTCATCGTAGGTAATTGTCCGTAAGGCAAATTGCCTTACGCCCGCCGAATTTTGGTTACGGCCATAATACAATTTTACGACGCTCCCACCTTTTAAATCGCCGTTTTCGCTGATGAGGTTGGGATAGCGAGCGGTTTCATTCACGACATCTGTGATCGCTATCGGTCTTTCCCAGGCGATTCCGTCATCGCTAGCAGACATGTAGAGCACTTCGTTCCATCCGGCGTACACCATGACCCACCGCTTGAGGTATTCGTTCCACATCACCGACGGATTGGCGCCCGAGCGAACCTTCAGGCCAGCGATGCCGTAATCCCTGCCGCCTAAATTGTTGCTGGGATTATACCCTTCGACCGAGAAACGTTGGCCATCCCATTTTTTCCAGGTACCGGGTGCTCCCGAAGCGTCCTCCGATATTGCCATACATATTTTATAGTCTTGATTGTCTACAAAAGCGGAGTAATAACAAATAAATCGTTCGTTTTCCTCGTCGTATATGACACATCCATCACCGAGACCGCTCCAGCGCGGATTTGCTGGCTTTGGGTAATCTACGTTTAATATCTTTTCACCGCGGGTCCATGTCAACCCATCGTCAGATGAATATGCCACCCCGATACTTTTGTAAGCCTGTAACCCGCCCCAATGACTCTCGGCATGGAAAAATCCGGCAAGCCTACCGTCTTTTAGCTTATAAATACCGATAAACCACGCTCCGCCGTCTGTAAAACCTGCTTTTTCTCCAAATCCGATTCCAAAAACCCGGTTCCCTGGTCTTACCTGTGAAATATGGTCTTCGGGAAAGGGTGTTTCAGCTACCGTCCGGAAACTGTATCTTTCTCCCCAGTATAACGTATATTTCCCCGAAAGGTCATTCTCAACGACAGATATTTTACCATCCGGCCAGTAGCCTCTCATATCTACCCCAGCCTGATCTATAAAAGCCGGTTCCGATACTGAAAATTCGTTCCAGTTACCGGCTCCTGCCGGATGTTCAGGTGTTCGCTGCAGCGTGTCCTTATTGCAAGCAGAAAGAATCAACAAGCTTATTAGCCACGTCATCGTCAAAAGATTATTCTTTACCATCTTCTTCTTTTCCTTCAAGGTGTGATCGGTTTTCGAGTGTTTTGCATTCGGCTAACATGATCGCGACCTCAGTTCATTGAACCAGCACGTCGTGCTTTGGTATTTTTGCATAGACCCATTTCAAGCAAGCTTAGTGTGCTAATGCAAAAAAATACCCCTGTTTAGCAGGGGCTTTTTGGTTGGTGCGGAAGAGCAGATTCGAACTGCCACGCCCGTAGGGCGCCACCCCCTCAAGATGGTGCGTCTACCAATTTCGCCACTTCCGCAGGGTTGATGCCGCAAAAGTAAGCTAAATTTTTCTTTATTCAAGAATTTTTTCAGCAACCGGAGCAGAAATATGTTTATCTATCAACGTTTGAATGATGCCGTCTACCAATCCTACCCGGGGCACAATAATTTGCCGTAAGTGGCCGTATTTCATCAGTGTGAGAAAGATCTCACAGGCCGGGATAATCACATCTGCGCGGTCGTTGTTCAGTCCCAGTACATTGATGCGGTCTTTCAGCGAAAAAGAATTGAGGTACTCATACATTGACTTCAGTTTCACGTAAGAAATAGGCTTATCCTCCTTGCTGCTGGCAAGCCTGGACAGCTTGTTGATATTGCCGCCCGTACCAATGCCATAGATGGTCTTGAACATGCGCGTATGATGTTTGACCCAAGCCTTCATTTCCTCCCAAGTCTCTTCTTTATCCTGGTTGTCCAAGATACGTATGGTACCGATGTTGAATGACGCGGAAGCGACCAGTTGCGTATCCGAAAATAAAGAGAGCTCGGTGCTTCCCCCTCCCACATCTATATACAAATATGTTTTTTTATTGCCCAGGTGCTGCTCAATATGACTATTGTAAACAATTTTAGCCTCTTCCCGTCCGTCGATTATCTGCAAATCAATACCTTTAGCCTTAACTTCATCCACCAACGCCTGACCATTCTTAGCTTCGCGCATGGCGGATGTAGCACAGGCCATGTATTCGCTTACCTTATACACGTCCATCAGATTGCGGAAAGCGACCATCGTCTTCACCAAATCCACGGCCTTTGGCTCAGATATCCGGTGGTCGATGAACGCATCGTCTCCCAGGCGCAACGGCACCCTCACGAGCGTGTTTTTATTGAATGATACAATATCGTTGTTCTGAATAATATCGGCTATCAAGAGCCGTACTGCATTCGATCCGATGTCTATTGCTGCGTACCTCACCTTTTATCAGGATTTATATTTTAGATAATTATAGATGTCTTCCTGTGCACGATGCCTGATTTTATTTTTAGCACCAATGTACCGGTTATTATTAAACTGGTTGATCTCTCTGGCCTTCGTATTGTCGCGAAGCTGGATATCGATGATGTCGCGCACCTCGCGCCTGATGTGAGGATCGATAACTGGAAAGGCAACCTCCACCCTGCGGTCTATGTTGCGTGTCATCATGTCTGCCGACGATAAATAAATCAATTCTTCCCCACCATTGCCAAAAATCCATATGCGGGCATGCTCAAGGTAGCGATCCACGATGCTTCGCACCGAAATACGTTCACTGAATCCCTCCTGGCCAGGCACAAGACAGCACATTCCTCGGACAATCAGTTGGATGGTGACGCCGGCATTGCTTGCCTCATATAGCTTTCCTATTATCCCTTCATCCGATAGGCTGTTCATCTTCAGAATCATGTACCCCCTCTTTCCGGTCTTTGCCACTTCGATTTCGTTCTCGATGAGGTCGTACAATCGCTTGCGCGTTTCCAGCGGTGAGGTAATGATGGCTTTGTAACCCCGATGGAATGTCTGCTTTTCCAGCCCCTTGAAGAGACGCCTAAGATCTTTGGTAATCAGCGGATTCACAGTAAACAAGCTATGATCGCAATACAACTTAGCCGTCTTCTCGTTGAAATTTCCCGTAGCAAGATTGGCATAATATACCAGTCCCCGCTTTTCCCGGCGTGCGATCAAGCAAATCTTGGCGTGCACTTTATACTGAACAACACCAATATTCACATTAACCCCCCCCTCTTCGAGCCTGTTCCGCCAATAGATATTAGCTTCTTCGTCAAACCGTGCCTTCAGTTCAAGCAAACAATTTACCTTTTTGCCATTCTGAGCGGCATTGATAAGTGCATTTATGACGCTAGAATTCTCAGCCAGCCGGTATAGGCATATACTAATTTCCTTCACCTTCGGGTCTATCGCAGCTTCCCTTAGTATATGAACGATATAATCAAATGATTGGTAGGGTAAGCTTACCAGATAATCCCGCTTTGCCATTTGGCTAAATATACTGCGCCCCAAATCCAGGTCATTCACCCGTAGCTGTGGCATGGCGGGATATTCAAGCGACGGACCACCAACGTTCGGAAAATCAATAAAATCCTTGAAATTGTGGTATCGTCCGCCGGGAATTAGTGCTTCCGCCTCCAGTTGCATCCGGGATACCAGATAATTGAGCGTATCCAATGGCACATCGCTGTCATAGAGAAGGCGCATCGGCCTACCTTTGTCCCGCCGTTGTAAGCTTTGCATCAACGCGTCTACAAACTTTTCACTTATATTCGCATCGATGTCCAGCTCGGCATCCCGTGTCAGCTGTATGCTGAATGCTTCCACCGTATCGTATTCGAAAATAAAAAACAGGTCGTCCAAGCAATACCGGATGATATCATCCAATAGGATGATAAACTTCAGCCCCCTGTTTTCGGGTAAAATGAGGAAACGGGATATAATGGTTGTTGGTATTTCTATCAACGCATACCTCACTTTCTTGCGAAAGGTGAGTTTTACGATGAAATAAATACGGCGGTCTTTTAGTTCAGGCAATGGCTTGGACGCGTCCTCACCCTCCAGCATAATGGGCACAAGTGTAGGCAACACGTGCCGCCTGAAATACTCGCGTACATAGGTGCCCCGGGCTACGTTCAGTTGCTGCTCGTTAATGATGAAAATCTTCTGTGCTTCAAGCTCTTTTATAATTTCCTGCTCGTAAAGGTAGTCAAACCGCTTTTCGAGCTTCACTACGGTATTCTTGATCTCGTTCAGGATTTTCTTCGGGTTAAAACCCAATATGCTTTTGGTTTTACTGTTGATATCGACCAAGCGATTAAGTGTGGCCACCCTCACCCTGTAAAACTCATCCAGGTTGGATGAAAAAATTGCTAGAAACCTGAGCCGTTCGATCAATGGGACCGTCTTATCCGCAGCTTCCTGCAGCACACGTTCATTGAAGTATAACCAGCTTATCTCGCGGTTTATAAGTGGGTATTTACGCTTCACCATTGTTAACATACGGCCGCATTATGTTATCTGGCCAATAATAACAATGTAACATTGCGTTAATATTAACCCATTATTAATTCACGGCAACCAAACATCGTATCAAATCGGCCGGATACTTGCGACGGATGACGTACCTGCCGCCCAATAGCTGACCTAGTCAGCCGTTCCACGCGGGCTGTTCCAGGATTTCCATTTGCCAAAGCACCTCCTCCTGTTTCACGGGGAAAGGCTCATTCTTCCGAATCTGGGCGTATACGGCGTTGAAAAGACCATTATAATCACCTTTAAGCGCCTCTCTATAGCGCATTTCACGGTCGCCGTTGGGCTTCATGAGTGTGATCAGTCCCTCTTTACCTGGAGGCTCAATGCCGTAGGTTGGATCTTTGGGAGAAATCCCTCCCTGTAATTGATCTTCCTGAACGTCCGCCCGTACTTTTTGAAAAGAGCCTTTGGCGCCGTGCAAGACATAAGCCGGCAGTGGATTAGCCACCAATAAGCTCGCATGAATGAATACTGTGAATCCTTTTGGGTAGCTAAGCACCAACGTGGCAAAATCATCAACTTCAGAGTCGGGCCGGTGCGTAGAGATGATCTTCAGACTTCTTTCCGGTTTGCCGAACAAACTGATTACCTGATCGAGGAGGTGAGGGCCAAGGTCATACAACACGCCACTGCCCGGAATCTTCCGTTCCTTAAAGGTTTTCACACTTTTCTGGGGGCGATAACGGTCAAATCGAACATGCAATTCGATCAGCTCACCCAGTATTTCACGCTCTACCACGCGTTTAACCAGCTTGAAATCGCTGTCCCAACGGCGATTTTGGAAAACCATCACATGTTTGCCGACCTCTTTTCCAAGGTCGAACAACTTTCTGGCTTCGTTGCTGCTTGGTGCAAACGGCTTTTCAACCAGAATATGCTTCCCCGCCTTAAGCGCTTTGGATGCATAGTCCATATGGGTATCGTTCGGTGTGTTGACGATGACGAGTTCAACTCTGTCGTCACTTAGCAACTCATCCACCGTATTGTAGCTGATAATAGTTGGATACCGCTCCTTCGCCCTTTTTTCATGACGCTCAACAATGCCCCTGAGCTCAAAGCGGGTCTTCTGATGAATAAAAGGTGCATGAAACACCCTTCCGGACATTCCATATGACAAAATACCTGTAACGATGCTTTTTCTGGACATGGCTATATCGCTTATCAGTGGTGAGCGCCTTGGTCTTCTTGACCACCGGCTAACACGAAAAGCTCTCTTACAGCAGGTAACTTTTCTTTGGCATAGCTTCTTAACGACTTGGCGGTATTGCGTTCCGCACGACCAAACTGCTCCAGTATGCCTTCTTGTTCATGCTGCACATGGGCAATATATGCTTCGCTATTAAAACTGCCCAAGCTGTCAGGATGAAAATGATGGGGCACGGAAAATGGAGGTGTCGCGGCATCAGGTAGCACGACATAATGCTCCCTGGCATAACTTTCTAGATCGGAAGCAACTCCTTGATACGTGTCTATAACTTTTGCTGCGATCTCTTTAGCCTTGGGCGACGCTTGAGCCGATTGTACTTCCTTAGCCAGCTGCGTTTCCTGTACCACTTTGGCGTGTACCGACTTAAAGAACACATACCCTTCGGTATCAATCCGGGTGGCACTGTAATACAAGATATCCCTACTCACTGATTCGCCGGGATGCTGTCTGCAAGAACCAAATGCCAAAACGGCTAACGAAGCTGCAACAAAAAAAGTATTCCTGAGTTTCATCTTTTTAATTTGTTTTCTAAGTGGTAAAATAACTCACCCACATGCCGCAAGCATGCGCGGGCTGTTTCAATGCAACAAACTTAGCTAAAAATGTCTTTTCCGGCAATAGTTTTGTCACATCACCTCGCTATTAGGCGAGATTTCGACCTGCGTTGACTACCCCGTAGACGGTCCGGGTTACCAGCTTGGAAAACACTTTGCTGTCCTTTTCGCTTAAGTTGCCCTCTTGCAATTTCTTTATAGCGTAGTGTTGGATGATCAGCAGCGGCAGCACGATTTTCTCACGCATGGCGATCGATTCCCGCTCAACGGGATAGTTTTCCATCAACACGCTGCTTCCGCTCAACTTCAGCACATACCGCTTGGTACGCTCATATTCATCTCGCATTTTCTTCCAGAAGCCGCCAAAGGTCTCATTATGCTCGATATAGGAAGTCAGGCCGAAATTAGACTTCGACATTGACATCATACAGTTGTCAATAACCGTTTTGAACATCCCGGACGTCTCATACAGCTCCCTTACCTGCTCCCATTTACCGGTTTCCTCCGCCCTTTTAAGTGCCGATCCAACTCCATAAAATCCAGGGATATTTTGCTTGAGCTGGCTCCATGAAGTAACAAAGCTGATGGCCCTCAGGTCTTCCAGCCGCAATTCCCTGTCGGCGTTTCTTTTCACTGGCCGGCTGCTAATATTGATCTGCGATAGGAATTTGAGCGGACTGTAGCATTCCAGGTATTTGAGAAACAATGGATCATGCCTCAGCGACAAAAACTGCTCGTGACTAACCTGTGCCATAAAGTCGATCAACTCCTTTTTTTCGGCAGATAGGGTATCCCCGTCTTTACGCCAAATATGCGAAGTAAGTCCCGCATGTAGCAGTTGTTCGATATTGTAATTTGCTGTATCTAGTGATCCGTACTGGCTGCTGATTGTCTGCCCCTGTATTGTTAACTGAATATGGTCGTTGGCAATTTCCTCTCCCATGGACGCATAGAAACGCTGGGTTTTTCCTCCGCCGCGGGCCGGAGGACCACCCCTTCCATCGAAAAAGACCAAGTCTATGTCATACTGACGGGCTATAGCCGTGAGTTCGACTTTGGCTTTATAGATCGACCAGTTAGCCATTAGGTATCCACCGTCTTTGGTGCTGTCCGAAAACCCGAGCATGATAGTCTGTTTATTGCCCCGGCGCTTGAGGTGTGCGATGTAATGCGTGTGTGTATATAGCGATTCCATCACGGCAGCGGCACGTTTAAGGTCATCGACGGTCTCGAATAACGGTACAAAATCGATATGTAGCGATTCGGTATGCCACCCACTCCAGAGGAACAGCTCCATCAATTCCAGGATGTCGGAAGCCTGCTGGCAATTGCTGATGATAAACCGTTGGGCGGCACGCTCACCTCCTGATTGTTGGATTTCCCTGATCAGCCGGATCACATCAAGTGTATCAGCAACCAACGCGTGGGCATCTTCGCCATGTTTAAGGTCAAGTACCTCAAATTTTAGTGCGTTCTGCTTGGCCGTCTCATCCAGTTGCTCAAAATCACCGGCGAGTCCGACACGGTCGGCGTGGCTTTCGCGAAGATACCTATGCGTCTGCCGGATGATGCTGCTGTCCTGCCGGATATCCAACGTCGCAAAATAACAGCCAAATGTCCGCACCTTACGAAGTAAATCATCCACAAGCTCAACAAATAAGCCATCGTGATATTCGATGAGTACACGTTTAATTTGGTTCAGGTTATGGATAATGGTTGGTTTTTCGTTGTCAGTGTTGTGCGTGGGATTAAAGCTGTTTTCGTAAAATAATTGCTGGAGAATGTCCATGTATTTTTCGACCCCTTTAAAGGTAATGCGCCTTTTAAGCAGCCGGAAATCGCGGTAGTAACACCGGAATAATATGGTTCTCAACAGAAGAGCCACCCGACGGGTACTTTCGACCGTCACATTAGGATTCCCATCCCTGTCGCCTCCCGGCCAAAATCCCAGCTCTACCAATTGCCTGTTTTCATCAGCTTGCAGGTCAAACTCGTCATCAATTTTCGCCTGGATTGCCGAAGCCACCGGATAGAATACGTTTTCCAGGAACCATGCTAAGCTGATGGCC
The DNA here is from genome assembly GCF_042646065.1 of Parapedobacter deserti. Classification (NCBI taxonomy): domain Bacteria; kingdom Pseudomonadati; phylum Bacteroidota; class Sphingobacteriia; order Sphingobacteriales; family Sphingobacteriaceae; genus Parapedobacter; species Parapedobacter deserti. The sequence goes on along the minus strand of NZ_JBHRTA010000038.1, from coordinate 976,316 downwards.
TCATCCACTGGTGTGGGCTTACTCTTCTTCATAAAGGGCGTTTTGCCCAACTGTTGCAGCAACAGGTGAATATTATTGATATCATTCCGTTTTAATGCTTCGATAAGATCAGTGATGATCGCTAGAACTGGGCCGGGGTAAAACTGTGTGGGATGGGCCGTCAGCACAATTCGCAATGAAAAGTCCTTCAGTTTTTCCAGCAGCCGCTCGCGAAGCTCCTTATTGTTTTCGGTCTGTTTAAGAACCGAATCCAATAGTCCCGCTTCATCTGAGCGGCCCGTTTTCCGGAAAGCAGCATCCTCGACCGCGTCAAACAGCACCACCTGTCGCTCAATATATTGGATAATCCTGAAAAGCAGGTCAATCTGTTCGGATTCGCCGACATATTGTTCGTACTGGCCAAAAAAACTTTCAATAATGGCTTCGGGGTCAAGCTTCTCTTCCACACCACGTTCGCAGTGGGTGGTAAAAAAGGGCAACAAGGTACCCGTATGTTTCACCTGATAAAACGGCAACGTCATAAACAGGCTATTGAATAACTCGAAGCGCATGAGCACTTCACTTTCAAATACTGCTTGCTTTTTACTTAACTTCATGCAACGGAAAATAAAGAAATCAACGATGGGACCGTCAGATAACAAGTTCCATCAATAGCCAAACATATGAATATTTCTTCAAAAAAGATACATTTTCGTTATAAATGTAACAAAAATACCGAACTATTGTTAGAAATAAGACAATTTTCAGCAATCATGAAAACCAAACAATTCCTTAGCGAATTCTTCAGTTGACAGGGCATTTTTGCGTATCTTTGCAACTCCCATCCGTCTGTGCATGAATAAGGCAAAAGAGGTCCAGAATTTTTTTTACAGCCAATACTTTGCCGATGGCCTTCGCATCACGTTCGGCACCGTGATTCCGGCGCTGATCTTTTCCTTTTTCGGCGACATCCACGCGGGCATTACCGTTTCGTTGGGCGCGATGGCCGTCGGATTATCAGACACCCCAGGTCCGCTTAATCACCGGCGGAACGGCATGTTTATATGTACTTTGGTGATATTGATATCCGCATTGATCACACACCTTGCCAATGGGGTCCCCCTGCTGCTCATGTTCGTGATCGTGACACTGAGTTTCCTGCTTTCCATGTTTGCCGTGTACGGTGCACGGGCATCATCGGTAGGCACAATGGGAATCCTTATCATGGTGCTCCATATCGATACGGCTGACAACACGAACCTCGACACGCTGGCTAGTATCGCTTACCTTTTGGCCGGATGTATGTGGTATATGCTGCTCAGCCTTTCGCTGTACCATGTAAGGCCTTACCGCCAGGCACAGCAGGAACTTGCCGAGTCCATACAGAAAGTCGCCGATTATATCCGCATAAAGGCGAGATTCTATACTACAGCGTCCGATACGGATAAAAACTATCGTGATTTGATCGAGCAGCAGATTATCGTAAGCACACATCAGGACAATGTACGCGACCAACTGTTCAGAAGCAAGCGCATCATCAAGGATACGACAAAAATCGGCAGGTTACTCATTTTGATTTTTACAGATATTGTAGATCTGTTCGAACAAAGTATGGCCACGCATTACGACTACGACTCCATTAGGGAACAGTTTGGTCATACCGGCGTATTGCAGCAGTTTAACGTCACCATCCGTAGAATTGCCAATGAACTGGATCACCTCGCCTATCAGATCAACGCCAATAAACGACCAAAAGCGTTATACCGTTTCAACAACGACCTGGAAAGAATACGCACTGCCATTGACAATGTTGAAAAAACGCATCACCTCAACACACTTCCGCTGAAGAAAATATTGATCAATGTCCGCAACCTCATTCAGCGGATGAACAGCATTTACGGATATTTCAACCTGGAATCCCAAAGCTCCGTTCGCCAAACCGAAACGGACATCAGCCGGTTTGTCGAACATAAAGCGATTGATATCAAACAACTGCAGGAGAATCTCACGTTGAAATCATCCCTTTTTAGGCATGCCGCAAGGATGGCCATTGTGATGGGTATAGGGTACTTGCTTTCATTGACTATCAATGTCGGCATGCACAGTTATTGGATATTACTGACAATTTTGGTAATTCTGAAACCTGGATTCGGCCTTACGAAACAGCGCAATTTTCAACGATTGATCGGCACAATCGTCGGTGGTATTGGCGGAGCGCTTATCCTCATTCTTGTTGCCGACGAGACTTCGTTGTTCATCCTTCTGTTGCTCTTCATGGTTGCAACCTACAGCCTCATCCGGATCAATTATATTGTAAGCGTCATGTTCATGACGCCTTATATTCTGATCATGTTCAGCTTCCTCGACATGAACACACTCGCCATTCTAAGGGAACGGATTATAGATACGCTAATCGGCTCGGGACTGGCGTTCTTCTCAAACTACATCATATTGCCCAACTGGGAAAGCACACAGGTACATCATACCATGCGAAAGTTGCTGATCGCGAATTATCGCTACTTTGCCCAGGCGCTGAAGATCATTGCTGGCCAGCCGCTGAATGTGACCGATTATAAACTTGCCCGGAAAGAAGTGTATGTTGCCACCGCTAACATGGCATCGGCATTCCAACGTATGATAACTGAGCCGAAAAGCAAACAGAAAGACGCCAAGGAGGTGAATAAATTTGTCGTGTTCAACCACATCCTTTCATCTTACTCGGTAACTTTGCTCAACGCGGTCAAGGGTGCGGAATACGCCTCCCTCACCGGAGAACATGTAAAAATCATCCGAAGGACACTGTTTTTGCTCGCACAGAGCATCCGGCTTTTGGAGCCTGAAGACGGTGAAGAGGAATTCAGGGCGATGGAAATAGACACGCCTGTTGATATCGACAGCAATAATATCGACTCAGCAGAATCGACATTAATTACCGACCAGCTCCAGTTCCTGAACCGGATCGCTACCGATCTAAACAAAACTTGCGACCGGCTGGTCAAGGGTCAGCTTTCGCCATAAACTTTGTTTTGCCCACCCTGTAGTGTATCTTTGTATGAGATGAAAGAACCCTCTGCACATTACGACCTGCTTATTATCGGTGGTGGCCCCATCGGGTTGGCATGCGGTATTGCCGCTCAAAAAGCAGGATTGACCTACCTCATCGTTGAACGGGGCTGTCTGGTAAACTCCTTGTACCGGTACCCGCAAAACATGACGTTCTTTTCAACGTCTGAACGCCTAGAAATCGGGGGAATTCCGTTCGTATCAGTCAATCCCAAGCCTAAACGCGCAGAAGCGCTAGAGTACTACCGGCGCATACAGCAGAAGTTTGCGCTAAATATTCACCTGTTTGAAGAGGTGACTTCAGTACACCGGCGAGAAGCGCGGTTCGATGTCATCACTTCTAAATCGAACTACACAGCCCAGTATGTGGTGGTCGCTACCGGATTTTATGATATTCCCTGCATGCTAGGCATCAAAGGAGAAAATTTGCCCAAGGTGAGCCACTATTACAACGACCCCCACTATTACGCCGGGCAGAAGGTAGTTGTGGTGGGAGCCAGCAACTCTTCGGTAGATGCCGCATTGGAAACCTACCGAAAAGGCGCGGATGTCACAATGGTCGTTCGTGCTGGATGCATCGGAAGCCGTGTTAAATACTGGGTACGCCCGGATATCGAAAACCGGATTGCCAACAGTGAAGTTCGCGCGTTCTTCAACAGCAAACTTATCGAAATTCGTCCTAATGAAGTAGACATACGCACACCAGACGGACCCATCACACTTGAAAATGATTTTGTATTGGCACTCACGGGATATCATCCCGATTTTGCTTTCTTGGAGAAGATAGGCATTAAACTGGCAGATGATCCGTCGAAAGAACCGTTCCACGATACAAAAACGATGGAAACCAACGTACCCGGGCTCTTTCTCGCCGGCGTTGTGTGTGGCGGCATGAATACACACTTGTGGTTTATCGAAAATTCGCGCCAACACGCCGAACAGATTATCGGCCGCATTTTAGACCTCCGAAGCTGGCGCACGGAGCCCCTTTAAGAAAATAGTAGCCATTTTCTTTTGCATGTTCAAAATTTTATCGAACTCCTCTTTGGTTGGAAACAGCATCCCCTTAGCGTCCTTCAGTATACTGAATCGCATGCCTACCAATGCAAACAGCATGATCTCCGCGGTCTCCTGCACATCACTGGCGTGCAATTGCCCCCTGTCAATGCCCTTCTCAAGGATTTTACGTATAATGGAAACTTCCTTATCTCTAGAATTGGCCAGTACACAGTCCATTTTATCAGGTACCTGTTGCACAGCAGAAAAAGAATGTTCGAGCAAATTATAGTATTTCGTGATAAACTCGATGCGCTTATCTAAAAAAAACATCATCGTTAGGTGACAGTCATCCATCCGAGCCAGTGTGGATTCGATCTCCTCAAATGACTGACTAATCACATGTTCAAGCACCGCCGCATACAACGCATGTTTGTCCGGAAAATAATAGTAAAGCAGCGCCTTGGAAAAAGAAAGGTCCTGCGCGATTTCGGACATCGTGGTTTTGGCAAGGCCGAAATGGGCAAACCGCCGGGTGGCGGCTTCAATTATTTGGGTGCGCTTTTTATCTGCGTTAATCATACAATGCTATCTACTTCGTTGTGCTATCCGGTCAATCATGTATCTTTGGTCGCTAAAGTTAATACGTTAACATATAAATTGTTTTGAATAATTGAAAAAATTAGTCAATCTTTATGGAACTGTCGGTGAAGGAGCATTTTTCATTAAAGCAATATAATACATTCGGTGTCGAAACATTTGCCAAGCAATATGTTGAAATCCGGATGGAAAGCGAACTCATCGAGCTGTTCGGCCAAACAACAGCGCTCATCCAGAAACCCTTACTCGTGTTGGGCAGCGGCAGTAACGTGCTTTTCACTAAAAATTTCAATGGCTTGGTTATCCGTATGGCAATACCAGGCATCAAACATACGGTTTCCGGCACCGATGTAACGGTAACCGCCGGTGCCGGCGTGATATGGAACGACCTAGTATGGTACTGCGTTGACCGAAATTTTGGCGGAATTGAAAACATGGCACTTATACCCGGCACGGTTGGTGCCGCTCCCGTACAGAACATCGGAGCGTACGGGGCTGAGCTAAAGGACGTCTTCCTCAGCTGTCGTGCTTTTGACACACATCGTGGGGAAGTCGCTACATTTGACCGTGAGGCTTGCCATTTTTCCTATCGAGACAGCTTCTTTAAAAACAAGGCGAAGGGCCGCTATATTATTACCCAAGTGACGTTGAGCCTCTCACTCGACGCGGCCTTAAATACATCTTATGGCGCCATTAACACTGAATTAGCCAAGCGAAATATCACCGACCCTACTATAAGAGACATTGCCAAGGTTGTTTCAGCCATCCGGACCAACAAATTACCAGACCCCTCAACCATAGGCAATGCTGGAAGCTTTTTTAAAAATCCAATTGTGTCCCTGCAACATTTGAAGCACCTGCAGTCTGCTTTTCCAGACATGCCTTTCGTATATTATCCGGTAGATGATAAACATGTCAAAATCGCTGCTGGTTGGCTTATTGAACAATGCGGATGGAAAGGAAAAAGGATTGGCGACGCGGGGACCTGGAAGAGTCAGGCATTAGTACTCGTGAACCACAAAAACGCCTCCGGAACCGACATCTACCGATTATCCGAACGCATCATCCATGATGTCAAACGACGCTTCGGAATCACTCTGGAACGGGAAGTAAACATATTGTAAACATTCCGATAAATTAAACCATACCATACCGTTGGAAGCGACGCGCATCTTTTCTAGCACGATACTTGCGGTAGAGAAAGCAACACTAATAAACCGAAGTAAAACGTCAGCGTTTATCAGATGGGCAAGAAGAACGCCGATCTGCTCACAAAATGTTTAACATGGAGATTCAGACGAGAAGCTGAACCCCATAAACCTTAAAAGGATGACGAGATTTGAGTTTAACACATTAGTGGTGCAATACGCCGAGTCGTTGAGAGGTTATGCGCTACATTTTACCCACGACGACGAGGATGCAAATGACCTTGTTCAGGACACCATGCTTAAGGCGGTAACCTACCATAGCAAGTTCAAAGAAGGTACAAACCTCAAAGGATGGTTATATACCATCATGAAAAACACCTTCATCAATCACTACAGGCGTTTAATAAAAACCAGTTCCTTCATTTCTCAGTCTGACGAAATTCCGAGCGCACATCTAGCCCATAGCGCCGCGACAAACGCCGGAGAAAGCAAGTTTGTCATGGAGGATATCAAACAAGCGATGGCCGAGCTTTCCGATGACTATTACGTGCCCTTCAGCATGTATTATGAGGGCTATAAGTACCAAGAGATTTCGGAACATCTGAACATCCCGATCGGGACGGTAAAGACACGGATCCACGTAGCCCGGCGAACCATGAAAAAAGCCCTGGATGTCTATAAGTACGAACGGGCATAGGGTGTCCGATAACGAGCTCCCTGTGTACTCACAGTCGCAATTGGCCTTGCGAAACGGGCAGGATAGATCAGAAATCTGGATTGCATACTGTGGATACATCTACGATGTTTCCGAAAGCCGACTGTGGTCCCGGGGCATGCACTACGAACATTGGGCCGGGCAGGATCTTACCGCGGAACTGACAGAGGCTCCTCATTCCGCTGACGTGTTCTCCCGGTTTGAGATTATCGGCATATTGCTGCTATAAACAACAAACATGCAATCGCCACTTATTCGCTTATTTCAAACTTACTGAGTTCAACAAAGCGGCTGATACGCTGGCTGATCAAGTCCTTGTCCAGCTCCTTCAGCCGTTCTGCACCGAATTTTTCGACACAAAACGAAGCTAATGCCGAACCAAAAACCACGGCGTTCTTCATGTTATGAAACGTCATCGTACCCACCTTGGCAAGGTAACCGACAAAACCTCCAGCAAACGCGTCGCCGGCGCCTGTTGGGTCATAAACCTCAGCAAGCGGAAGTGCTGGTGCCGAAAAAATCTGTCCGTCGCCAAATAGCAGGGCACCATGTTCGCCTTTTTTGATGACCAGGTATTTCGGGCCGAACTGAAGAATTTTCTCCGCGGCCTTGACGAGGGAATACTCGCCGGATAACTGCCTGGCTTCCCCATCGTTAATCGTTAACACATCTACCCGCTTAAGCACGCTCATCAGATCATCCCATGCCGTATCCATCCAAAAATTCATCGTATCCAGCACGACCAGTTTCGGCTTGCGTTGCATCCTATCGAGCGTGGTAAGCTGCACGTGGGGCGTGAGGTTTCCCAGCAACAGGTACTGGCAGTCCTGATAGCTGTCGGGCACAACCGGATCAAAATCGGCTAACACGTTAAGCTCGGTCGCCAAGGTATCACGGCTGTTCATATCGTTGTGGTACTTGCCAGACCAGAAAAAGGACTTTTGCCCCTTTTTTATCTGTACGCCTTCCAGATCGATGTTTCTCGACTTGAATATCGCCAGGTTGTCATCACCGAAATCCTCGCCCACTACGCCGACCAGTTTTACCTGATTGTACAAATATGCTGCAGCCAGACCCGCAAACGTAGCTGCTCCGCCCACAATTTTGTCTGTTTTGCCAAAAGGTGTTTCAATGGCGTCGTAAGCAATGGTGCCGATAATGACTAAACTCATGGTGTTAATTTTGGGCGCAAAGGTATGGCTTTTCATGAGTATATAAAACTTCCTTCAGGGTATTTAATGAGAATATCGACAACAACCCAACCTAAATTTAACATATCCTTAATACCCAAATGTTAGTTTTAGCTGTTTTTTATCAGCATATAAATTGGCAGTATCTGGACTTATGCCGCTTTCTTCTATAAAAATGGTTTTACTATTTTGGTTATGCTTTCCGCTAGCGGCGCTTCCGCAGATCAATAATCGCAATCCATTGGAGCATACGCGTGTGCTTATTAAGCAAAACCCCGACGCTGCTTTTTTACAAATCAAACGGATACTGAACGAAGCCCTCGAAGAACAAGACGACTATGTCACCGCCATGTGCTATGAGCAAATCGGTGAAGTATACTATTATCAAGCAGCCTATTCACAGGCGCTGGACAATTATTACAAAGCCTTAAAACTCTTCCAACGGGGCAAACATGCGGCAGCACTGGCCAATACACTCATTAAAATAGGTGAAACGCATTACTATAACCGCCAATACCCGGCAGCATTGGAGATCTTCCAAGAAGCGCTCGCGCTCTATTCGGATTTGGACAACCATCAAGGGATGGCCGACGCATATGGACATATCGGCCAAGCCTATGAGAAAAGCCAAAACTATGAGCAAGCTTACCGCTTCCAAAACCTCGCTTTGCAACAGTTGAGCCACGTGGAAGACCAATCTGGCATCGCCAAAATCTATGAAAATATCGGTAGCATTTATGAAGACAAGCTGCAATTGGATACTGCACTGCACTATTTCATGATGGCATTGGACCTAAACATCCAACAAAACAACCAAATGGCCCAAATTGAAATCATCAACAACATAGGTGATGTTTACCGGAAGACGAGCGACTATGAAGAAGCACTACGCCAAACCCGGCGTGCAGCACGCCTCGCCGATACGCTAAATGAACACTATCAACTCGCCAGTGCTTACCGCGATCTATCGCGCACATTCGGCCTAATGGGGCGCTATGACAGCGCTTACCACTATAGTGAGTTAGGCCGCGACATTTTCCTCACCATCTTTTCTGAAGACAATAAAAAGCAGCTCACCATCCTGCAGACGCTTTTTGAGATGGAGCAAAAAGATGATGCCATCAGCCAATTCCGGAAAGACCGCCGCATATATGGTATTCTGACCACGGGTGCCGTAGTCATTATTATCCTGTTGGTCAGTCTGGGCTTCAGTATCATCAGCCGTCAACGCCTGAAGCTGCAAAACGAGCAGCAGCTCCATGAACAGAATAGCATGCTCTATGAAGCGCAGAAAAAAGCGCTGGAGACCGACCTGCATAACAAACAGCTCAAAGAAGAAAACCTGAAAGCCGAATTGGAACTAAAAAGTAAAGAGCTTACCACCCACACCTTACACCTCATCCAGAAAAACCAGCTCCTGGAGGAGCTGAAAAACAAGCTCCACCACATGATCAAGGACGACAAAAGAGATCAACGGAAAGAGCTTAAACAGCTGATCGGACTGATCAATTTCAACAGCAATCAAGATAAAAACTGGGACGATTTCCGCATTGTGTTCGAGCGGGTGCATGAACATTTTTTTGATAGCCTGAAAAAACACAGCGATGCGCTTACCTCAGCCGACTTCCGATTGGCCGCATTGTTGAAAATGAATCTGAGCTCAGCTGATATTGCCACCATGCTTGGAATTTCCCAAGATAGTCTACGAATATCCCGCTACCGGCTGCGAAAGAAACTGAACCTTGAAGAAGGTGAAAACCTGGGTGCTTTTATCCAACGCTTGTAGCTTTCCCGTCGTACGTTTGCGATAACCGTGGTTTAACACAAACTTAATGGCAATACTTTAAGAAATAAAATACTGATAATCAACGCATTATTCAGAAAAAAACCAATCATGTTGCCATCCTGTTTATGCTATTCATAAGGCTGTATACATTTTGTTTACGCTAACCAGTTGGCTACCCGATTGATCCACGCAATCTTTGTCTCCCGAAACAAATACGAAGCAGTTATGAGGTTATCACCAACAATATCCCGTTACAAACAACTCAACAACATGAAATTTGTATTTTTCATACTGCCGCTGGCCCTATTGATTTCACTGACGGCATTTGCGCAACAAAATGGCGTAATATCAGGCAGGGTGATAGACGGCTCGACCCGCTTATCTTTACCCGGAGCCACTCTGCGTATCAATATAGGCAATCGCTATACGGTTTCTTCGCAAACTGGCGAATATGAGTTCCTCGGTGTACCCAGTGGCACTTATGAAATATCGATCAACTATCTTGGCTATCCCCCGCAGACCAGAACAGTTACGGTAACAGCGGCGGGGAACGTCCGGGTCGATTTCCAGTTGGAGCCCGGCGACACGCAGCTCGGTGAAGTGGTCATCATCGGCGATCGCCTGCGCGGCCAAGCCAGTGCAATCAATCAACAGAAAAACAATGTCAACATCTCCAACGTGATCAGTTCGGATCAAGTAGGTCGATTTCCCGACGCCAACATCGGCGATGCACTTAAGCGTGTACCTGGTATTGCCATGCAAAATGACCAAGGTGAAGCAAGAGACATCATCATCCGTGGTCTGGCTCCCGAACTGAACTCCGTGACATTAAACGGGGACCGTATTCCGTCTGCCGAAGGGGATAACCGTCGCGTACAGATGGACCTGATTCCGGCCGATATGATTCAGACCATCGTGGTAAACAAGACCCTTACCCCGGATATGGATGCCGATGCAATCGGCGGCTCTGTAGACCTAATCACCCGGGCCTCTCCAAATGGCCAGCGAATTTCAGCTACGCTGTCCGGCGGCTACAACCCCATAAGGGAAAAACCCCTGTACACCGGAGGTTTCGTATATGGCAACCGGTTTGCGAATGACGCCATCGGCATCGTGCTCAGTGGCTCTTATAACAACAACGACTATGGCTCCGATAACATCGAGGCCACGTGGACGCAAGATAGTCATGGCAACGCATACGTCCGGCAGCAAGATATCAGGCGCTATGATGTGCAACGGGTCCGCCGGAGTATGTCCGGCACTTTCGACTTCCGTCTCGGTGAAAACCATACACTGACCGCCGGCGCAATGTACAATTGGCGTGACGACCTGGAAAACCGTTTCCGGTTTCGTGTTGACAACGTCGCCCCGATATACAGCGAGAGCAATCCTTCGGCAATAACCGGGTATACCGGACGTGTCGGACGCGAACTTAAAGGAGGTGCCGCGGGCAGGAACAAAAACAGGCGTCTGGAAACGCAGCAAGTGCAGAACTATTCGTTGAGAGGAGACCACTTGCTTGGATCCGCTTTGGACATGGACTGGGCGGCCAGCTATTCCACGGCATCGGAAAAGAAGCCAAACGAACGCTATGCGCTGTTCAGAAGTGGCGAATTCTCCGTTTCATCCAACGGCGACAGCTATTTCCCACTGTATACCGTTACCGCTGGCGATCAAATGGGGCTCGGCTTTAACGAAATAACCGAAGGACATGGGTTCACCCGGGAAACGGAGTTCGGTGCAAAAATAAATTTCCGGGTTCCGCTTTCAGTCATTGACAACCAAAAAGGCCGTTTGCGCTTTGGCGGACGTATCCGATTGAAAACCAAAGTTCGCGACAACCTCGCTTTTGAATATGAACCCATCAATGAAAGTGCCTTCGCTACCCTGCGGGATGTACAAACGGTGAATTTCGCGACCCCACTGCTTATCGGCGACGGATTTGTCCCCGGTTTGTTTGCCGCGCCCCAGTTTCTCGGCGGGCTTCGCCTGGATGATGCCTCCCAATTCGAGGAAGAGGCCATACCGGATGATTACCTGATGGAGAACTATGATGCAAGGGAAAGCATTTATGCGGGGTACATCCGCTGGGACCAAGACCTCGGCAACCAGTTTTCAGTGATTGTCGGCGCCCGGCTGGAACATACCGGATTGGAATACACAGGCAACATCATCGAAGACGAAGAAGACCTCCTTGGATCACGCACCATTCGGAACAGCTACACCAACATCTTCCCCAACCTGACGTTCAACTATAAGCCTACCGAATCGTTCGTCATGAGGGGAGCGTTCACTACTGCATTGGCCAGGCCCAATTACTACGCGCTCGCTCCCTACCTCAGTGTCATTCCGGGATCGGATGCGGAGATACATGCCGGAAATCCCGACCTGAATGCGACGCTTTCATACAATGGTGATTTGATGGCTGAAAACTATTTTAAGTCAATTGGTCTGGTTTCCGGCGGAGTATTCTATAAACGCCTCACCGATTTTATCTACACTTTCGTTGACCAGCAGTACACAGCCGATAAGTTTGTTATTGATTTCCCTTCAGAAAATAATCCGATAGCACCTGGCGAAACATGGCAGTTCACCCAAATACGCAATGGAGGTACCGTAGACCTATATGGATTTGAAGTAGCTTTCCAGCGGCAGCTGGACTTCCTCCCCGGTAAATTCTTCCGCGGACTCGGCATTTATGCCAACTACACGTTTGTCGCTTCGAACGCAACAGGCGTGACCGACGAAGACGGCAACGAAAGAGAGGGCATTCATTTGCCGGGAACGGCTCCGCATATGCTGAACGGCTCGCTATCATGGGAAAACAACCGACTTTCGGTCAGGACATCCGCACACTACACCGCTGCGTATTTGGACGAATTAGCAGCCACCAGCTTTGATGATGCGTATTATGACGAACAGTTTTTCCTCGACGTCAACGCCTCTTATAAGGTGCAACGCAACCTCCGGATTTTCGCCGAGGCAAATAACCTGACCAATCAGCCGTTGAGGTATTATCAAGGTTTCCGTTCGCGCACCATGCAAGCGGAATATTATCGTCCACGGTTCAACCTCGGCGTGAAATTGGATTTATAGTATTGAACAACGTTTAATTAACCAAGCATAATGATGACAAAAAAAACAGTAAACAACAGCTTTATTATTTCAGCCATATCAATCCTTATGGCAGCCTGTACCAGTGGCGGTCGGCAGACATCTGCTGATACGGCAATAGCGGACACGGTAGTCACCCCCCTGTATACCACCGAGCCTGTAACGTACGATACCGATGACCCCGCTATCTGGGTTAATCCGGTAGACCCAGCCCAATCCCTCATTATCGGGACGGACAAAAATGAAAACGGGGGCTTGTATGTGTTCGACCTGAAAGGAAAGATCATTCATGAAAAGACCGTCAGCGGGCTGAAAAGACCTAACAATGTCGACGTGGCGTATGGACTTCGGTTAGCTGGCCAGCCAATAGACATCGCGGTAACTACCGAACGGATGACAAATAAGCTCCGTGTCTTCTCTCTTCCGGATATGAAAGCGATAGATGGAGGAGGCATCGCAGTCTTCGAAGGAGAAACCGGCCCCGAATACCGTGATCCCATGGGTATTGCACTGTATACGGCCCCTAACGGAAACATTTACGCAGTGGTAGGCCGTAAGAACGGCCCCACGGATGGCACTTACCTGTGGCAGTACCTGCTGGAAGACGGCGGCGGCCTTGTCCGGGCAACTTTGGTACGCAAATTCGGCCACTATAGCGGACACAAAGAAATAGAAGCCATCGCCGTGGACAACGAGTTGGGCTACGTTTATTACGCTGATGAACAAATAGGCGTACGGAAATATTATGCGGACCCTACGAAAGGAAACGAAGAACTGGCGCTGTTTGCCACGCAGGGATTTGCCGATGACCACGAGGGCATCAGCATCTACAAAACTTCTGACAGCACTGGCTACATACTCGTATCAGACCAGCAGGCCAATCGGTTTAACATTTACCCGCGCAAAGGCGATGATGACCCGCATAACCATCCGCTGATCACCAGTATCCAGGTGTCGACCAGCGAAAGCGATGGCTCGGACATCGTATCATCCCCCTTAAACGATGATTTCAGACACGGCCTTTTTGTTGCCATGAGTGACGACAAAACGTTTCAGTTATATCGTTGGGAGGACATTGCCCGCGACCGGTTAACGATAAACCAGTGATGCCTTACTTGTAAAGGCACTATTCTTGAAGCATATTAAAAAAGAAGGGCAGACCAAAGCGGGCCGGTAGCGATGTTTGCGCCATGCTACCGGCCGTTGCTGGTTTTTAAGCTACTTTTTTGGTTTAATATTGGTCGACATGAATTATTGGATTGTAGCTCCTGTCTTGCTCGCCGTCTTCATCCTTGTTTTCCTGCTGCTCCGGAGAAACAGGAAAGATAAAAAAGATTTTGCAAGAACTTTGAATGAGCGCTCGATGAATCCGGGAAAAGACAGCAATAAGGAAAAAATCTGATAAGCGGAGCGATCAGCGGCCTGCATGACGGAAAATTTTGAACAACCGTTGCACATTTCGGGATTTCGCAGTAAGTTTGCCGCGTTATGGTCAGTCGGCTCATCGCGATAATGCTTATCTTTTCGGTCTTTACGGAGACCATATCGCGTATATTGGTCACGGCCGCCTTTGAACTCAACCAACGGTACATTGTCGAGTTTTTCTGTATAAACAAAGACAGGCCGATGCTCCATTGTGACGGCCAATGCTATCTGGCCGAGAAACTCAGGCAGGCCGAAGAAAAAGAAAAGAACTCAGAAAAAGAATCACAGAAAGTCAGCTACCAGCCTGCGGTCCTTGCCGAAAGGTCAATGCTGACATTTCCGGTGGGCGCAGAAGCAGACGATCAGCCTGTAGAGCTACCCTTTGTACTGCCGGAACGTAACATCGAAATTTTCCGTCCGCCACGGTCATAACCCATTCCCTTCATTTCGAGATGTTTTAAACACGATCTGACCTTCAGGTATCGTGTGACTATGCAGTTACGTGCGGTCTTTACCGCTATTATCACGAATCACTAATGAGCTTATACCACTTTTGTGCCTTTAGGGCCATTGCCTTATGCCTGGTATTGCTTGCCACCTGTGCCAGCGCACAAGATGGCTTTCTGACAGGCTATATTTATGATACCCAAACCCGCCAACCCCTTGCTGGGGCGGCTGTCCGCGATCAGCACAGAGCCGTTGTCGGCCTATCCGACCAGAACGGGCATTTCCGGATAAACCGGCAATACCTCTCCGATCTCATTGAAATTACGTTGGTCGGCTACAAACTCCAGCATGTAGACATCTCCGACGGTCGGAATCACATCAACGTCCAAATGGACGCCGACCCGGTTCTGTTGGATGAAATACGTGTCGGGCTACATAACCGTAGTAATCGGGAAACGCCGGGCGCCGTTGCCCTGCTGAACGCCGATGATATTCGGCGCGGCAGCGGCCTATCGTTGCAGGCGGCACTCAATACTGTTGCCGGTGTGCGTATGGACCAAAGTACGTTGGCCGATTCGCGCATCTCCATCCGCGGCAACGGCGTGCGGTCTCCTTGGGGAATCCGGGCGTTGAAGATTTACGTCAACGATATTCCGGTCACCGAAACCGATGGCACGACACGCATCGAAGCCCTTGATGTCAATAACATCGGCCGGGCCGAAATCATCAAGGGACCGGCCTCCAGCATCTACGGAGCCGGCACGGCCGGGGTCATCAATTTCCAGCTGCAGCGTGCACCCTACGGCGAGCGAAGCCTGGAGCTTTCGGGCCTCGCTGGCAGCTATGGCCTCCATCGGTCGGCCCTCACCTACCGCTCGGGAGGCGACAAGGTAAATAGCTATGTGTCCTACGGTTGGCAGGAATACCACGGATACCGTGCGCACAGCAATGACATGCGCCGCTTCATTACCGGCAATTTCCAGTTCTTTCCCAACGACAGGCAGATCATTACGGTGCTGGTGAACCGCACCACGCAGCACTCACAGATACCGGGTGCCCTTACCGAGGCCCAAGCGCGTGAAAATCCTTTGCAGGCAAATGACACCAACGTGGATAAGGCCGCCGGACGCAACCAAAACTGGACCCGCGTGGGCATTGGCCAGCAATACCGCCTGAACGAGAAACTCACCAACAGCACCAGTCTGTTTACATACTACTACGACATTGATCATCCGCTGGCGTTTGCTTACATCCGCAATTATTACCAAAGCTACGGCGGCCGTACCCGCTTTACCTATGACCCCGGTTTCGCCTCCTTTGCAACCGTATTTACCGTCGGCGCGGAATTCAATCAAGGACTCACGAAAGGAAGCCAATATGCTAACGAAGGGGGGACCGAAGGGGCAATTAATTCAAACATAGACAACCAGAACACGTTTTATTCGGTCTTTTACCAATCTGAGACCACGCTGGGCAGCAAGACACTGCTCACCCTCGGTTTGGGAATCAACAGTTTACATTACCGTATACGTGACTATCTCGGTCCCGTGCGGAGTGGCACCAAACGGTTTGACCCGCAGGCAACACCGCGTGTGGCCTTGAGCCACAACTTTCATGAAGCGCTCAGTCTGCATGCCAGCGTGAGCACCGGGTTCACACCGCCTACCGGCTCGGAGATCCGGACAGTCGATGGATCTGTCAACACCAACCTGCAAGCGGAGGAAGCGCTCAATTATGAGATCAACGCGAAGGGAAGATTGCTGCGCAGTAAGCTCAGCTACGACCTTGCGCTCTTCTGGATGGATATGAACGGCGAGCTGATCGCCCAATCAGTGCAGCAAGGCATCACCATCTACCACAATGCAGGCAAGACGGCCCACCGCGGAGCTGAATTGGCCCTTTCCTGGCTGGCGATCGATCGCAACGACAGCCGGTGGATAAGCCGCCTGCGGCCATTTGCGGCCGTTACCTATTCGGATTTTTCGTTCGTTGACTACAAGACCCGCGACGCAGACGATAATGTCACCGCAATCTACGACGGCAACCGCCTCACAGGTATCGCTCCTTGGGTGATCAACGCAGGCCTTGACCTGGAGAGCAGCACCGGACTCTACGCCAACTGCAACTACCTCTACAACGACCGGTTGCCTTTGAACGATGCGAACACGGCGTATAACCCGTCTTATCACTTGCTGAATACGAAAATCGGCTATAGGCGGGTGATCCGAAATCGCTTTAAAGCTGAAGTATATGGCGGTGTCGACAATTTGCTGGGCCAACATTATAGTTCATTCGTAGCCCTCAACGCGGTCGCTTACGGCGGCGGCCAACCTGCGTTTTTCAATCCGTCGCCGGGTCGCAACGGCTACGGCGGCATCAATATCAGTTATCTATTCTAACAGCCATGAAAAAAAACGAGTGGATCAGCATCATGATACTGGCAGGCGCAATGGGCGCCTGCACCCAAACCGCGTCAGACGATAACCCGGTTCAAACGCTTGCTGTCGATCACCGACATGTGGCGACCGCCCCCTATTTCACGCACGACACGAACGGCATTCCTGTACTCTGCTGGACCGAAAGCGATCATATCGACAGTGCGTACCACCTTGCGTTTGCCACCTACGATCCGGCTTCGGGCGGCTTCGGTGCAACCACCGTCGTAACCGGGTCTGAAGGCTTAGGCACTTCACCTGAAAGCATGGGCAAGGTGGCATTTAAAGATGACGGTACCATCATCGCGATGTTTGCCAAGCCCTTTTTGCATGAAAAAAACCGCTTCGCCGGAGCCATCTATTACACCACCTCAACGGATAACGGCGCGTCATGGTCGCCGCCGCAATTCCTGCATTCGGATACAGCTCGTCATTACGGACGCAATTTCTTTGATATGGCCCGCCTGGGCAACGGAGAGATCGGCGCCGTATGGCTGGATGGGCGCGACACTTCCGTAACCGGCTCTACCCTGTATTTCGCCGCTACTGCTCCGGGCCAAGGATTTGGCAACGAAACCGTTTTGCATCGCGGCACCTGCGAGTGTTGCCGTACAGACCTGCATATCGACCATGCTGGAACCGTACATGTCGCCTATCGCAGTTTAATGTACCCACCGGCGCTATTTGGCCAGCAGGTGCGGGACATGGCGTATGTCCGGTCCACTGACCACGGCGCATCATTCAGCGCCCAGGCCACCATCAGTGAAGACCATTGGGCCATCCAAGCGTGCCCGCATACCGGACCAACACTCGCTGCACACCACGATCGCCTGCATGCCGTCTGGTTTACCGGTGGCGAACCGGCCGGGCTTTACTACGCCCATTCGTCAGCAGGTCATACAACGTTTGGTCAGCGAATGCTTTTGAGCGCCACCGGCAGCCATCCGCAGGCAATGGCCATAGGCAGTGACACGGTGTTGGTCGTTTATGGAAACCACGGACCGTCATCGGCCGGCGGCCATGGAGCACATAGCCATGACCACGGTTCTTCCGGTCATCATCATGGCAGCACTCATGGAAATATGGGAATTGTCTTGCACCCGATTGTCGGCGGGCACCCTATGAAGCCGACTCCTATCGCTTCAGACCGCGCGACAAACCATCACCCCGTCATCACGCAGTCCGGCAGGCATTTGCTCATCGCTTGGGTCGGCGAAGCGCCGGGCAAGCCGCCGGCTATCCGGGTCAGCCGTTTAAACACCGACGCATTGACGATGGTGGACAGTAAAACGGTTCCCGCTCCGTAGCCCGGCTCCATGGCTCAACGAGCAGGTAACACAAAGATCTCACCGCTCAGGGAAAAGTAGCGTTGTGTATCCCGTGTTATATGCGTGGATAAACTTTCTACATTGCCGATTGTTGTATCGTGAACCATACGCAATGGTGAAAAGAAACACTGGCATTTACGTTTTATGCCTGAGGGACCGTCAATCGTTATATTGAGAGAAGCTGTAGAATCCTTGCATTTGGAAGGCCAGAAAATCCATGCGGTAGCTGGCAACAGTAAAATCAATCAACAGGTACTGCCGGGGCAAACCGTGCTTCGTTTCCGTTCATGGGGCAAGCATTTTCTGATCTGCTTCGACGGCTTTACCCTCCGTGTCCATTTTCTACTATTCGGAACATATCGCATTAACGAACGGAAGCCGTCCCCGGTCAGATTAAGTCTAACATTTGCAAACGATGAGCTGAATTTCTACGCATGTTCCCTAAAGCTTATTGATAAGCCAGTGGAGGAGATCTACGACTGGTCTGCCGATATAATGGCCGAAGAATGGGATGCTGCAATGGCATTAAGGAAGTTAAAGGGACTACCCTCGACACTTGCCTGCGATGCCCTACTGGATCAGGACATCTTTGCCGGAAGTGGTAACATCATCAAGAATGAAGTGCTATTCCGTATCGAGGTCCATCCCTTATCCACCTTAGGGGCTTTGCCGGAAGCTAAGTTAAAAGAACTGGTACAGGAGGTCCGCAACTATGCATTTGAGTTCCTCCACTGGAAAAAGGAGTACACCTTAAAGAAGCATTGGTTGGCGCACACCAAAAAGACATGCCCCCGGTGCAATATCCCTTTCACCAAAGCCCATACAGGAAAAACTAACCGAAGGAGTTTCTTTTGCAGCAACTGTCAAGTGCTTCATAATTGAGAAATGAAACACACTTATATGTCATCACTGGAGGTCCCGGAGTCGGAAAGATTCGCTCCTCGCAGCCTTGAAGCGGAAAGTTACACACAGTTCCGGAAGCTGCGAGAGCAATCATTCAGCAAGAAACGGCAATGGATGGCGATGGATTGCCGTGGAAAAACAAAGAACGATATACCGATCCGATGCTGGAAGCTTCCATCAGGGATTATCAGGAAGTGGTCACGAAGCATAAAGGCAGTCTTTGCTATTTCGACCGAAGCGTTTATCATACGGTATGCTATGCTGCCATGATTGGGTATACCATAGATCAAACGGTGATGCAAAAGTGTTGTCATGCAGCTACACGCAGAAGTTTATCCTTCCTCATTGGTTAGAAATCTGTGATACGGATAGCGAACGGAAACAAACCTGGGAAGAGGCCGAACATACGTATCGGCAAATGAAATAACATACCGCCAATATGGATATGAGGTCGTTGATATACCAAAAGGTACCATCGGCAGGAGAAAAGAATTTGTATTAAGCCATATAAAAATGGTTGGTAGGCATTAAAAAAAAGCCCCACATCACTGTGAGGCTTTTTAAGCTCCTCAGGCTGGGCTCGAACCAGCGACCCTCTGATTAACAGTCAGATGCTCTAACCAGCTGAGCTACTGAGGAGTGTCAATCTTTGTATTACCCCGTTTTCGGGACTGCAATATTCGGAACTTTCCACCGAATAAACAAAAAATTTTTTAAAAAGTCTACAAGTCGCTAATTGTCAGCCTATGCCTACCCCGATTAGGGGCTACACTAATCGAACATGTATGGGTATGGATAAACAAGTACATCCCAGCTGTGCCCGCCATCTTCCGTAAGGAACATGCGGTCATCTCCGTAGACAATCCCCTGTTGTTCGCTGTAAAAGTGTAAAGTCGTACCCGATATATCGATACCGTGCGTGTTGGTGCCCAATGCCGACCAGGTTTTGCCGCCGTCGCTACTCTTACCGAGTTTGCCATTAATCAACAGTGCATAAACAACATCGAGTGAAACCGCTTCGCAGGCTGCTATTCCACCCCCGGGGATGGATACTGGTGCAAAAGAAGACCCGCCATCAGCGGAATGCAATACCTGTCCTGACTGATTATGAATCAACAGCGTACCGACATCCACAATTTCAAGACGCGGATCGTGAGTATCTTCCAATACGCATACCGTAGACCATGCGCTGCCGCCGTTTGCCGTCTTCAATAAATGCACATTATCCGCAGTCCCGTGCTGCATCGAGCAAAGCAGCCACGCTCGCTGTTGATCAGCCACACCGATATCCAACGCAGTGGCATTATCTTCCATTGCCAGCAATGAACTTTTTTCGGCACCCAAATCAACCTTGTACAGCAGCACCTTTCGCGCCGTTCCGATATGGTGCTGGCACAACAGCCAAACCGAACCATCCGGCACCACAAGCAGCTTCAACACATTTACTGTACCTTGCATGGTATTCTCATCATCCAAGATGGACTGTCCATAGGTATCCCAGGTTTTGCCATTATCCTCCGAATACCTCAGCACAAAGGACGATCCGTCAGGTATCGCATGTACGATAAGTCCGTTGCCAAAGCCCATCGCCCCCTGGCCCACTGGAAACGCATAAGGCTCGAATTGGAAAGACCTGAATTTGTCAGCTGTCGAAAACCCGCCGCCTTCAGTAATTCCGCTTATCCGGTTGCGGCTGCCCAACTGCGCATGAACAATCCGGTTCTCCCGGATCAAGGTGCGTGTTTCGGGATTCACGATCGGATCCATGGGATAAAGGTCCAGTAACGTGCCATCGCCGTTACAGCCAAGCAATGTAGCAGCCATCCCTACTGAAGTTGCAATTGATTTAAAGGTATTCTTCATGGCCCAATAGTTATACCCACTGAAAGATTTACGGCATTGAAGTTGAAAAGATGCGACGGCGGTGTCATGTAGCCTGCCTCCAGATCCTCATCGATTAAATATCCTTTCACCCTCAGCCGGGGGTTGAGAACTTCATAGCCCAGCTTGATGTAAAATTCCCGATACTGTATGCGCATACCGACTTCCGTTGAGAATCCCGATCCCTTCAGGTAGCTGTCCGAAAATGTAGTGTTTTCAGCGTCACCTGTACTGCCGTCACTTTCGGCATCATAGTTGGCCACCCAGTTGAAATCAGCCGCTGCGTACGGGAAGAATGTTGTGTGTCCGACGTAAAAGAGATCATAACTCACCTGCCCGCCCAGACGAATCATACGGAGGTGCTCAGTGGTCCATTCGTCCAACTCGTTGAAAAATAATTTAAAGCCTGCCTGTGGACGAAGCCGGAGCCGGCCTTGGTCTGCCATTGCGAAAACAGGTCCCAGCTTCAAACTTCCTCCCGCTGGGAAAACCCTGCGCACCGATGTGTTGCCAAGCCATTCAATGCCGCCCTCCAATTCCAATAGCACTGGAAGGCGACTCTGTGCCACAAGCTCGGCAAACGGAAAAAACAGGATCCATCCGCTCCAGTATATCTTGGAAATTTTCATAGCAATACTCCGGCAAGGATCAGCGTTGCCACGGTGAAATAAATAATCAACCCAGTTACATCTACCAAGGTTGCTACGAAAGGTGCCGAAGACGACGCCGGATCAGCACCCAACCTGCGCAGGATAAATGGCAGCATAGACCCCACTAATGACCCCCACATCACAATCCCCACCAGCGAAAGACTCACCACGAATCCCACAGGCATCCAATGTTCGCCGTAGGCATGCGAGAAAGCCTGCCAAGTGGCAATACGAAAAAAGCCAAGTACACCTAAGAGTAACCCCAATGCCAGTCCAGATAGGATCTCCCGCCGCATCACCCGCCACCAGTCCGCTAGTGTCACCTCACCCAACGCCATCGCCTGAATGATGAGGGTGGCGGCCTGCGACCCGCTGTTACCCCCACTCGACATGATGAGGGGGATAAACATGACCAATATCACCGCCGAAGCCAACTGACTCTCATAATGCTCCATTACTGTCGCAGTAAGCAGTTGCCCCAGGAACAACACGATCAGCCATCCGGCCCGCTTTTTTACGAGGTGCATAACTGAAACATCCAAATAAGGTTCATCCAGCGCTTCGGTACCTCCTATCCGCTGCATGTCTTCGGTATACTCTTCATTAGCCACCCATAGAATATCGTCTACTGTCACAATACCCAGCATGATCCCCTGCTCGTCCACAACCGGAAGCGCCACCCGATTATTCATCCGGAAACTATTGATCGCCTCCTCCTGCGGGTCGTCCGCGCTGAGGGCGATAAGCCGGTTGTCTACCAGGTCCTTTACCTTGGTCTCGGGGTCGGCAAGCAAAATATCACGAATACGAATATCATCTAGCAACTTGCCGTCCTTGTCAATCACGTACAGCACATCGATGGTCTCTGATGCTTTTCCATAGCGACGTATGTGTTGCAGCACACGGTTAATGTCCCAATGCTGCTTTACGGTGATGTAATCCGGCGTCATCAACCTGCCAACGCTGTCTTCCGGATACCCCAGCAACGCCAACGCTTCCTTGCGATCCGCGGGGGAAAGGAGGATGATGAGTTGCTTTACCACATCGCCTTTCAGCTCACTGAAAAACGCTGTCCGATCATCCGGCGGCATCTCATTGATGATCTCCGAAATCTTAGGGCCGGAGAGCTTTTTTAGGATACGTTCTTGGGTAGGAAAGTCGAGGATTCGGAACACATTCACCGCACGATTTATACTGAGGGTTTCGATGAACTTTGGACCGTATTCCGGGAGTTCGTCGATCAGGGCTTCCACATCAGATATGTTCAACTCATCGAGGTACTCCTTAAGTCGCAATTCATCGCCTTCGGCCAAAAGCAATTCGGTTTGTTCTACCAGCGTATCCAGTTCGTCCATAGGCCCTCCTAAATTAAAATCGATATCCTACATCGGTGAAAGATTTTGGTTGCAAAAGTCGGCTTTTTAAATGAAAAGAACGAACAACTGCGTGTTAAAAACCACCCTAAAGATTGGCATAGACCGCATGGTTGCGTGATGGCATAAAGACAAAATGACAGCACACCATTTGTTAGTGGAAAAATGCTCAGTCGCCTTATGTGGCTTCCGCCGATCATACACACTGCACTTGGGTCAATAACAATCAAACCGTAGTTGGGCCAGCCAACCCACGCGGCCGCGGCACCAAAACGTCTCTGCTGAAAGCAATAAATCGGCGGCACATTGTCGGGCTGAAAGCGTGGCTAAACAGGGATGCGAATCTAGCGGAGCAAACCGAACAGTTTTGTGCGTCGGCACCCTGAGCAATAAGGCTGAAGCAACCCTTGCATTCGTCTCAATTTTTTTGTGCATATTTACCTAAATGAAAGTGAAAAAGCACCGAGTCACATGAATATAAAAAATAAATAGCATTATAAAAATCAGCACGTAATACCAATTATATAAAGTAGAAGTATGCAAATAGGGTGTAATCAAACCACTTTTATACCAAAAATATTAGCAGATCGCACTTATGAAGAATATTTTGAGTCATTTATATCTTTTTTTCAGTTTGTTAGGTACAATAATATTATGTATCTATTCATTGGATACGTTTGCACAGATTTTTGGAAACGACCAGTATCCTCCAAGTGTCGATTGGCGTCAAATTAATACCGAAAACTTCCAACTGATTTATCCCAGTGCATTCGAAGACCGCGCTCAGAAAATGGCAAGTGACCTGGAGCTATTGCGGCTGCGGGTAAGTCAGACATTAGGGAAAAAGCCCAGAAAAATTTCTATTGTATTACAGAATCAGACCGTCGAATCTAACGGGAATGTGCAACTTGCCCCCCGCCGGTCTGAGTTTTACACTACCCCACCCCAGCAGAGCGATTTCCAGGATTGGCTGAATAACCTGGCCATCCACGAGCTCCGGCATGTTGTCCAGTTTGACAAATTGACAGGATATCTTCGGGCACCTTTTTTTGAGCAGTTGGCGCTCGCGATCTACGGGGTCACCTTGCCGGCCTGGTTTTTTGAGGGGGATGCGGTACTCACAGAAACCAAGCTTTCCAACGCAGGGCGCGGGCGGCTACCGTCGTGGGAAATGCCTTTCCGAACCAACCTGCTTTATGGAAAAAAATACGGCTACCAGAAGGACTATTTGGGGTCGCTCCGCGATGTCACACCGGGCTTCTATGAGCTCGGCTATTTTATGACACTACAGCTCGAAAGCGAGCACGACCCAGCCATCATAGACAGCCTGATGAGCCGCATGGCTAAGCTACCAATCCGGCCCTACAATTTCAGCAACTCCCTGAAAAAATTTACCGGCTACACTACACGCCAATGGCATGAAAAAACCCGGGAGGCATTGGCGCAGAAATGGAAAGAACAGCTGGCCGAACTTACCCCCATTGATTACACCGAATTCCCCAATCGGCAGTCGAGTAGACCCGAAAGTTGGCTGCTTCCGCAGGCTTTGCCGGACGGACGCCTCATCGCCCTTCACCAAAGTGTTTACAACGTCCCTGCTATCGTTATTTTAGACTCCGTATCACGGCAACAAACGGTGGTAAAAACTGGCCGACAAACCGAGCCGAACTTCGCGTACGCGGCAGGGAAAATCGTCTGGGACGAACTACGGCGCCATGGACGCTATGGCAAACGCACATATAATGTGATCAATCTTTATGACCTGAATACGCAATCCTACAAACAACTCACGCACAGAAGCCGCTACTTTTCGCCTGCCCTGCGGCCGGACGGCCGGCAGTTGGCCGCCGTTGCGGTTGAAGAGGACAACACCGTCAGCCTTGTGCTTTTAGATAGCCAAACAGGCAGACTGGTGTCCCGCTTTCCGTCGCCGAAAAACATCATGTTGCAGACACCTGCTTTTGATGAAAGTGGTTCCAGAGTTATTGCTACAGCTATCTCCCAACAGGGCGCAGCTATCGTAGAACTGGATATCCCAACAGCAGCTTACCGATTCCTCCTGGAATGGCAATCGCAGCAAATCGAGCGGCCAATATATACAGATGGAAAGGTGGTGTTCAAGGCGCATTATCATGGGATCGACAACTTGTATGAACTGAATGCGGAAACAGGTACCGTCACCCAACTTACTCATGCCCGGTATGGAGCTTTTAACCCCTCGTTTGATCAGGCAAGCGGCCATATATGGTTTAACAATTATCAGGTTGACGGGTATCGTATCAGTCACGTAAAACCGGAAAATTCGCAAGCCAGCCATTTTAAACCACCTACAAGGCTGGAAAATACCTTACCCCATAACGATACCGTCCAGATCGAAACAAGGCCTTCTACCCCTTATAGCGGGCTTAAAAAGCTAATCAACTTCCATAGCCTCTCCGTCGACAACGGGAATTTCGAAAACATCGGGCAGATCAATCCAGGGATATACTGGCTTTCAGATGATTTGCTGAACACGGCTCAGATCCGGTTGGGATACATTTACGATGGCGATATCCGGAGCAGCGAATACCTCGCATCGGTAAACTACCAGCGATTTTTCCCGAAGTTTTCTTTAGAGTACCGCAACAGGGGGCAGGTAAGTGCGGCACGGGTGAACTTTCCCGGCGGTGACCAACAGGTGATCGGCCTGCGCTGGCGGGAGAATGCCGCAACGGTGCGGATGAATGTCCCCTTGGTGTTTTACCGCCTTAATCATGTTTTTACCACAGGGCTTAGCGCAGCTACTTCCTATACCCGTCGGTACGACCTAAGCGAACC
The DNA here is from genome assembly GCF_042646065.1 of Parapedobacter deserti. Lineage (NCBI taxonomy): Bacteria > Pseudomonadati > Bacteroidota > Sphingobacteriia > Sphingobacteriales > Sphingobacteriaceae > Parapedobacter > Parapedobacter deserti. Next base: position 950,466 of record NZ_JBHRTA010000038.1, on the reverse strand, counting down.
GCAGTTCCGGGATCGCTTTATTGATCGCATTGATTTCCCGATGCATTATCAATTCTATTTCAACCACAATGTGCGGCAAAGCTTGCTGGACCTTGCGCCCCGTTGGGGACAGCACTTAAGCATTACGTACCGACATTTTCCCTTCGACGGCCGCATAGCTGGTGAGCACCTAGCCCTTCGGACAGCTTTCTATTTTCCCGGGATTTGGCGCAACCACTCCTTGCTTGCCCGGTTCAATTACCAACAGGGCAACGGCAATTATCGGATGGTCAACGATATACCCATGGTGAGCGGATATGACCAGTTGCGGCCGGTTCCAGTAGATAACACCTTGCTTGTCAGCTACCGCTTTCCCATTGCCTATCCTGATTGGGCTGTCGGTCCTTTAGCTTACATCAAGCGTTTCAAGGGCGGTTTTTTTGCGGACTTCCAAAACGTGCGGTCAGGGAATGATCTCAGCCCCCGTACATTCGGGTTCGAATTTCGCTCGGATATGAATCTGCTTCGGTATTACCTACCTAATTTTGATATTGGCGTAAAGCTTGTCTATGCTAACGAAGCCGGCACATCGAAACGGGTGTTTGCCACATACGGCATTGCATATAGTTACTAAAAGAAAAGCGGCATAAACCGCTTTTCTTATTCATTTATCGCTTTCACACCCGGCAGCTCTTTTCCTTCCATATATTCCAACAAGGCGCCGCCGCCCGTGCTTACGTAGCTTACGTGTTCGGTCATGCCGAATTTGCTCACTGCAGCAGCCGAATCGCCACCGCCGATCAGCGAGAAGGCCCCCCGTTCCGTTGCAGCTACTACCGCATCGGCAACCGCTTTGGTGCCCCTGGCAAACTTATCCATTTCAAACACGCCCATCGGACCATTCCAAAGAATCGTATTGGATGCCATGATGACCTGAGTAAAATGCTCCGCGGACTCTTTGCCAATATCAAGTCCCATCTTGTCGGCAGGTATCTGATCGTTCGGCCCGTCATACGCGGGGGAATCAGGAGCAAATTCATCAGCGATCTGCGAATCGGTCGGCAGCACCAGGTTAACACCCTTTTCCTCTGCTTTGGTCACCAAGTCGTTCGCCAAGGTCAACTTATCCGTTTCTACGAGCGACCTTCCTATTTCGCCACCCTGCGCTTTTACAAAGGTATAGGCCATACCACCTCCGATAATCAAGTTATCGACCTTGTCGAGCAATGCTTCGATCAACTCGAGCTTATCAGACACCTTGGCACCGCCCATAATGGCGGTGAAGGGCCGTTGCGGATTGTTCAGCACCTTTTCTGCGTTGCCGATCTCAGCTGCCATCAGGTAGCCGAAGTATTTCGCATTGGGGAAAAACTGAGCGATGACCGCTGTAGATGCGTGTGCACGATGTGCTGTGCCGAAAGCATCGTTTACATACACATCGCCAAGTCTAGCAAGCTTTCCGGCAAACTCGCTGTCTCCTTTCTCTTCCTCCTTGTAGAAACGGAGGTTTTCCAAAAGCAATACCTCGCCGGGTTTTAGGGCTGCCGCCTTACCATACGCATCCCCACCGATGCAGTCATCCGCAAACTGGACGTCTACGCCTAACACACCCGAAAGATGCTTCACAATATGTTTCAATGAGAATTTCGCTGCTGGCCCTTCCTTGGGACGTCCGAGATGGGACATAAGGATCACCGCACCGCCGTCATTGAGGATTTTCTTGATGGTTGGTGCCGCTCCCTGGATGCGATTGTCGTCCGTAATATTAAAATTTTCATCGAGTGGTACGTTAAAATCCACCCTGATTAATGCTTTCTTCGTCGAAAAATCTAAATCGTCTATGGTTCTCATACGTTATAAAATCAACTTATTCAGCAAAACTAATATAAGAATTTGTTTTTTTTCTTTGTCGTTTGTTTTTTTTATCAAACACGTCGTTGCTCTTGGCTGTCAGGTTTGCTATCAGCCGCTAAGTCCGCATTCACAAAAACACCTCCCTGCTATATTGCATCGCTTCTGCCCAGGCGTCCATGTCCAGCCCGGTATCGACCCCCCGTTCATAAAGCAATTGCAACAGGGTCTCTGTTGCTATGTTTCCCGTAAGTTTATCCTCGGCCATCGGACATCCTCCGAGCCCTCGCAATGCCGTATCAAAGCGGGCGCATCCTGCGTCGAGGGCTGCACTGAGCTTATCACGGCTTTCATTGGGCGTGCTGTGTAGATGCAGCCCCAATTCGATCTCAGGGAATGCCGAGTGAATGTAGGCGTATAACGTTGCGATGCCGTCGGGCGTCGAACTTCCCACCGTATCGGCAAGCGAAAAATGCCTGACGCCCAATGCGAGCAATTGAGCGGTATAATCCGCCACGATTGCAGGGTTCCACGCATCACCATACGGATTGCCGAAGCCCATGGACAGATAAATTAACGGCACCTTGCCATTCACATGGCATATCGCCACGATCTGCTTTACAGTGTCGATCGCCTGGGCAATGGTACTGTTGGTATTGCGCCGTTGGAACGTTTCGGATATAGAGAAAGGAAAGCCCAGGATTCCAACTTGTGCGAACTTCGTCGCTTGCTCCGCTCCTCGAACATTGGCCACGATGGCAAGGAGTTGCGACGTACTGGCAGCCGCGTCCACAAGGTTAAGCACGTCTATTGTATCCCGCATCTGAGGGATGGCCTTGGGCGACACGAAGCTCCCGAAGTCTAACCGTTCAAAACCGACTGAAAGAAGCAATTTAAGATAAGCCGCTTTTACTTCCGTGGGAATGAAGCGGGGCATCCCTTGCATTGCATCCCGAGGACATTCAGTTATTGCAATTTTTTCTTTCAATGGATTTCGAACTCAAAGGGAAGTCGGGCCAGTATGCCGTGCTGCTGAAGCGCAGCCTTCACCTGTTCATAATACCGGTAATGTTCGCCGAGCTCACGTTTGCCGAACCATGTGGCGATACGATCGGTCGTGTTCCCCAACAGTGATTCGAAAGGTTTCTTCATTGCGGGATAGGTGACTAGCCGATAATCAGCTAAGCCGGCTTTTTTAGCCGCGGCCGCAATCGCGTCCTCTATGCTTCCTAGACGATCTACCAATCCGAGGTCCAGCGCCTGCTGCCCGCTCCAGACACGGCCCTGCCCGATGCTATCTACCCGTGCCCTTGATAGGCCCCGGCCGTCTACCACTCGCTGTAGAAAGGTATCATAGATCCGCTCAACCTCTTGTTGCAGAATGAGGCGCTCATCCGCGGTAAGCGGGCGGTCGAAGGTGGTCAGCATGTCGGCGTATTTGCCCGTCTTGACCTTATCATACGTAATGCCCAACTTATCGTGGTATAGTCCCTGTAAGTTGGGAATCAGCCCGAAAACGCCGATGGAGCCTGTGATCGTATTCGGCTGGGCAAAAATAGAGTCGGCAGCAGCGGCGATGTAATATCCGCCGGAGGCGGCTACATCCCCCATTGAAACGACAACTGGCTTGGCTTGTTTCAACAAATCAACTTCCCGCCAAATCACGTCCGACGCTAACGCACTGCCTCCCGGGGAATTGACACGGAGTACGACCGCCTTTACTTTGTCATCGCGACGCAACTTTCGAAGCTCACGAGATATCCGTTCGGAACCGATAATCTCATCGCTCCCTTCACCGGAGACAATTTCACCTACTGCATAGACCACAGCTATTCGGTCGCGTACGGAGGCGCCAGCCGATTTTGCTTGAGGCCTGTACTTTGTTAGCGATACCGCGGGGATGTCTTTATCTTCAGAGATTTCCAACAGGCCTTTCAACTCACCTAAGATTTCATCTTTATACTTCTTGCCGTCGGCCAGCCCGTGCGCTACGGCATCGTCCGCATTGCGCACAGCATACCGGTCGGCAATAGCTCGTAATGAATCAGGGCTCAGCTTCCGGCTTGCAGCAATCTCGTTGACAAAATGACCATAGATACTGCCGATAAATGAAGCCATTTGCTCGCGGTTGGCTTCACTCATCCGATCTAACGTGAACGGCTCGACCGCACTCTTATAAGTGCCCACCTTGACTACCTGGGCCTCGATACCCAGCTTGTCCAATGTTCCTTTCAGAAACATGGTCTGGGATGCCAGCCCACGAAAATCAATCGTCCCCTCGGGATTGACATAAATCCGGTCCGCCGTAGATGCTAAATAATACGCGCGCTGCGTATACAGTTCGCTATAGGCGACAATAAACTTACCCGATTTTTTGAAACTCAACAATGCATCCCTGATTTCCTGAAGGGAAGCGAAGCTGGCCGATACCATGGAAAGATCCAAGTAAATGCCCCTTATGCGATCGTCGTCCTTAGCGCCTTCAATGCGCTTCAGAATATCATCCAGCCCTAGATTCTTCGCAAAAATAAATCCGGGGACATCGATACCATCAAAGGGATCGGGCATCGTACGCTCAGGGATGTCGTGTTTTAAGTCGATATGAAGCAAGGAATTCTTTGCCACCACCGCCTCTTTGTCGTCACTCATCGAACTGATCATTCCGCCGATGATGATCAAACTGACGAACACCAGCAGAATAAAAGAAAGGACGATGCCTGTCACTGTTGCAAGCACATATTTGAAAAAAGACCTCATATTGTTATTTTATTGTGTCAAACTTAATCAAACTTCGCAGCAAATGCAAAAAGCACTATGCATGAGTCAATCGTTTGACCGCAAAAACAGCAACTAGTTACAAATGGGTTTATATGCGTTCTCAGTGCATTGGCGTCGTATTCGCTGTTTGCATATCATGTGCTATTTACCTAAGTTTGTGCCGCGGGGGGACCTATCATAATATCAGTTAAGTATACCCATGTCAGTTATTGCAGATGTCTACCTATTATTGGGCGCCAACCTGGGCAACAGGACCGCATTATTGAATCAAGCGATTGAGGAAATTGCCCAAGAAATAGGCCAAATAGTAAAAGCTTCTGCTGTATACGAAACCGCCGCCTGGGGTGACAAAAGCCAACCGAATTATCTCAATCAGGTGCTAAGGGTAACCACCAGCCTTCAACCGCTCCAATTGCTGGAGAAGATAAATGCGATTGAAAAAAAATTAGGCAGGGAACGCATGGTGAAATGGGAAGCGAGGCTTATCGACATCGATATCCTGTTGTACAGCGATCAGGTCATCGATAAACCAAATCTGCAGGTGCCCCACCCCCATCTGCCGAACCGCCGGTTTGCCTTAGTGCCGTTACAGGAAATCGCTCCATTTCTCATCCATCCGGTAGCCAAACGAACCGTCACCGAACTGTTAAACGATACGCCAGACCGTCTACCCGTACAATATTACGAAACCAAAGCATCAATATGAAAAACATGAACTTTGAACAAGCCAACATGGATTACCTGCAAGACCTTTCTGGAGGCAACACCGAACTTATCAGGGAGATCCTTGAACTTTTCATCAGGCAAACGCCTCCCGACATGGAACGCTTAGCCGCTTACATCCAGCAGGGGGATTGGGAAAAGGTTTATAAACAAGCGCACCACATCAAGCCAACACTAGCATACGTTGGTGCAAACGAGATGCGCGAGGAGCTTCAAAAAATAGAAACCCTTGCAAAAAACGAGCTGGAACTGGACACAGTCTACGGAAAATTTTGTGAACTACTTCCTAGGCTGGAGACACTCTATGACGAGCTGAAAGCCTACCTGAAAACACTTTGAGCCAGGGAGCGTAGCACATACTACGCCTGTTGCCTGAAATGGATGTATGAAAGCAAGAAGTACAACACTAAGACGGCGGGGATGGCAGCGAATCCCACCGCTATAACTAACACGGCGCTTAGCATGACCAAAACAAATTTCCATTTGTTCCGTTGCCACGACCAAGCGTCCAGTTTCAGGGAAAACAGCCGGATATTGCTGACAAGCAACAAGCTAGTGACAACGATGTTGCCAACCAAAAAAGCTGGGTGATAAACAATATGGCCATAGGCTTCGCCAAGGAAGGGCAACGACATTACATAAAAGGCATTCATCGGCGTGTTGAGTCCGATAAAATCTGTCGATTGGCGTGCGTCTACGTTGAACCTGGCTAAGCGGAGTGCAGAAAACAAGGTGACTGCAAACCCAAGATACGGAAGGTAAGCACTGGCTGGTAACGCCACCAAAAGCATTTTGTAAAGCACCGCGCCCGGCAAGACCCCGAAACTCACCACATCAGCCAACGAATCAAGCTCTTTGCCGATCGGCGACTTCACGTGCAATGCACGGGCAACCATCCCGTCAAAAAAATCAAATATCCCCGACGCCACGATGCAGAATGCTACGAACTCAAACTGTCCAGCTAACGCTGACACAGTCCCGATGCAGCCGCTGAGAAGATTAAGGCAGGTGATGAAATTAGGTATATGCCTTTTCATGATACATGGGGGTGTCCAAAGGGTTATCGACACCCCCTACATGATACTGTGATTCACTATTTATTCATACTGATCAGAAACTCCTCGTTGGATTTCGTTCCGCGCATTTGTGCCAAAAGGAATTCCATCGCCTCGGTCGAATTCATATCCGCAAGGTGGTTGCGCAACACCCATATCCGCTGAAGGGTTTCACGGTCGTTAAGCAGATCGTCACGGCGCGTACTGGAAGCGATAAGGTCAATGGCGGGGAATATCCGCTTGTTAGACAATTTGCGATCCAATTGCAATTCCATATTGCCCGTTCCTTTGAACTCTTCGAATATCACCTCATCCATCTTGGAGCCGGTATCGATAAGCGCGGTAGCCAAAATGGTAAGCGAACCTCCATGTTCGATATTCCGCGCAGCACCGAAGAAGCGCTTCGGCTTGTGCAGGGCGTTGGCGTCTACACCACCTGAAAGGATCTTGCCTGAGGCCGGCGCAACGGTATTGTAGGCCCGTGCCAGTCGCGTGATTGAATCCAGCAGGATGACCACATCGTGGCCGCACTCAACCATGCGCTTTGCTTTTTCCAACACGATATTAGCAATCTTGACATGCCGCTCCGCGGGCTCATCAAACGTAGACGACACCACCTCGGCCCGCACGCTGCGCGCCATATCAGTCACCTCTTCGGGGCGCTCGTCGATCAGCAAGATAATCAAGTAAACCTCTGGATGGTTTTTAGCGATGGCATTTGCAACATCCTTAAGCAACATGGTTTTACCCGTCTTGGGCTGTGCGACGATAAGACCACGCTGTCCTTTACCTATCGGCGTAAACAGGTCCATTATGCGCGTCGAGTAATTGCCGGTACCTGTAAAGAGCTTTAACCGTTCGGTAGGAAACAGCGGGGTAAGAAAATCAAACGGGACGCGATCACGCACATCCGCCGGGTTTTGCCCGTTGATGGCTTCAACCCTGACCAACGGAAAGTACTTCTCACCTTCTTTCGGCGGGCGGATGCTCCCGCGAACCGTATCTCCCGTTTTGAGCCCAAAAAGCTTGATTTGCGACTGGGAAACATAGATATCGTCCGGAGATGTCAGGTAATTGTAATCCGATGACCGGAGAAAACCATAGCCGTCGGGCATGATCTCCAACACGCCTTCATTAACAATGACATTATCAAAGTCAAGGCTTGCGGTTGGTCCTTCGATCTTACTACCATTAGTAGGTTTAGCAGCCGGGGCCTGTTCCGTCCGGGGCTCACCTGAAACGACATTTTCCCTGATCTCGGTGGGATATTCTTCCTTCGTACTCCGTACGCTGACCGGTTCAGTGCTTTTTACAGTCCGGGTGCGCTTTCTCGGTTTGTCGTCCGCAGTGTCGATGGTATCGGCAGCGGGCTCCGTTTCCTTCGAAGCGGCTTTGCTTTCCTCCTCGCCGGTTTCAACAATCTTGGCTACCAGCTCATGTTTCCGAAGTTTATCTACATCGGGTACGCCTATCAGTTTTGCTATCTCACGCAACTCGGATACGAGCTTCGCATTCAATTCATTAATGTTCATCAACTATAATTAATATATAAAGGATTTGCAGTTATACGCAGAAATTTATCCGCCTCGCTCAGCCGCACATCTTAAACAAAAGTGATTCAGCATTTGGTCTTCAGAAATCAAAGATTTTCGATGAAGTATTAGGATAAATTTTGAGAATACAGCGCAAAGTAAAGGAATACATTTGGAATTTCAAAAAAAATTATTTAAAAATAAAACACCCTGTGGTGTTCAGTGCACTTTCGTGGTAGCACTTTCTTCAATCACTGCATCATTGACGGCAACTAATTAGCTGTTTGTCAATCGGGTAAAACGATTTATTAATTAGGGTAACATAAAAATACCGAGAAAGTTTGAATTATTGGTGTTAAAAGCCCTATGTTAGGCGAAAATTTCGACTAATCCATAAAAAGTTATATGACGGCTACATCAAATAAAAACTATGCATCAGCGCTGTATTCCCTAACGATGGTTTTTTTCTTTTGGGGGTTTCTTGCGGGTGCGAACGGCGTATTTATCCCGTTTTGTAAATCGCACTTCGACCTCACCCAGTTCGAATCACAGTTGATCGATTCTGCATTTTATGGCGCTTACTACATTGGTTCACTATTGCTGTATTTGTATTCCAGCGGCGTTGGATATGACTTTCTAAACAAGATCGGGTATAAAAAGGGCATCATCTATGGACTGTTGATTTCCGTGGTAGGTGCCATATGTATGATTCCGGCAGTAAACAGCTCAGAATATCTGTTTATCCTGGTGGCCTTTTTTGTCATAGCATTGGGCTTTTCCTTACAGCAGACAGCTGCCAACCCTTTCGCCGTGGCTTTAGGTGATCCGGCTACCGGGGCACACCGGTTGAGCCTTGCGGGAGGGGTAAACTCCTTTGGCACGACTATCGGGCCTATCATCATTACGCTGATCCTGTTCGGCACCGTGGTCGCTACGCCAGAGCAGGTTGCCGAAGCGTCTATCGGTGACATCAACATTCTATACGTCATTTTAGCCGGCGTATTCCTGCTCGTAGCAGGGTTTTTCGCTATAAAAGCCATGCCAAGGGTCACTTCTGACGAAGAGCCTGAACGGAGCAGCAAACTTACCAGGGCTTTACTTGCCATTACAATCGCTATGCTGATCGTTATTGTCATTGGTTTTACGCTCCCTGAGAGCTTTGGGCACGAAGGCACATTGGCATTGTTGATTATCGCTTTATTGACCGTGGCCGCGATCCTATTTCTTTCTAATGGCGCCGCACAGAAAAATGGAAACGGCTGGGGGGCCATGAAATATCCACAGCTTACATTGGGCATGTTGGCTATTTTTGTTTACGTAGGTGTGGAAGTAACCATCCAAAGCAACCTAGGTGCGCTGCTGCAAACCCCGGAGTTTGGCAGTTATGACGAGTCCCAGATCTCACATTTCATTTCGCTATATTGGGGCAGTTTAATGATCGGCCGTTGGATGGGCGCCGTTACAGTTTTCAAGATGAGCAAGCGCATGCAGGCCTTACTAAGCATACTTGTGCCTTACCTTGCATTTGCCGTAATACTGATCGTAAACCGCCTCAGCGGTCGCGACGTATCGGACCTCTATATTTACGCGGTTTGCATTGCGGTGATGATCGCTGCCAATTTCTGGGCACAGGCAAAACCTGCTAAACTGCTGATGGCTCTGGGAATTCTCGGGGTGGTTGCCATGCTGATTGGGCTGCACACCGACGGTAAAGTCGGCATATTCGCATTCATCAGTGGCGGTCTTGTTTGTTCCATTATGTGGCCCAGCATTTTCGCCCTTAGCATCACTGGGCTCGGAAAATACACCAGCCAGGGATCAGCGCTCCTGATCATGATGATCTTGGGTGGTGCTATTATTCCACCGCTGCAGGGAAGCTTAGCGGACGTACTGCACGATATCCACCTATCTTATTGGGTTCCTGTAGCGTGTTTCACATACCTGGCATTTTTTGCTTGGAAAGTTTCGGGGATTCTCAAAAAGCAGGGATACGATATCGAGAACATCACCACAGAAAGTGGGCATTGATCGTAAATGCACAACTTTTTTGAAATATACGCCTAATAATGTTATTTTTTTCAGGGAAAACTGTATTTTCGGCGCAGTAAATCAGGTGGATTTTCATTTAACTAAAAATACCAAAAACTAAGACCCAACAAATGATTATTATTGCAGACGGAGGATCGACCAAAACCAATTGGTGCTTGCTGGATAATGCTGGAAAGAAAGTGTATTTCAACACGGAAGGTTACAATCCATATTTCGTAGACAGCGAATACATTGTAAATTCGCTCAAAAAGGGTTTGCCCAAGGATTTACCGTACGATCAAATATCGGAAGTAAATTATTACGGAGCTGGAGTCCATAACGAGGAAAAAGCCGGCATCGTTGTGGAAGCCCTAAAGCAGGTATTCGTTAATTCAACGGTTTTCGTAGGTCATGACCTCTTGGCTGCAGCAAGGGCGTTGCTCGGCGATCAGGCGGGGTTTGCCGCCATCCTGGGCACGGGAACAAATACTTGTATCTATGACGGAAAGGATATCGCCCAAAACATCGACTCCGCGGCTTACATATTGGGCGACGAAGGCAGCGGTTGCTATATCGGCAAAAAGCTCCTTACTGACTACATCCGGGGCTTCATGCCCGAAGATGTCCGCGCGGTTTTCTGGGAAACCTATAAGCTAACCCCTGACGATGTGATGGACGCGGTATACACGAAACCGCTGGCCAACCGTTTCTGCGCAAGCTTTAGCAAGTTCGTATATGATGTAATGGTAAACATCAATTATTCCCGAGGCCTTGTACAAACTTCGTTTGATGATTTTTTCCGGAATCTTGTATCGCGATACCCTGATTATCAACGTTATTCTTTCAACTGTATCGGCTCGGTCGGATACAACTTCCGCAATGTGTTGGAGGAGACAGCCAACCAGTACAGCATGAAAGTTGGCAGGATTTTACGTTCCCCGATCGACGATCTGGTCCAATACCATATTACTAAATCCGCAGCGCTTTAAACCCGCTCGTTATTAATACTACCGAATGTTGGAGAAACGCGTTTCTCCAACATTTTTTATAAGGACATTTCTTCACCGATGTCTAAAAGGTGAAGGTTGAATCCAGCGTCTTCAAACTTACGGCGAGCCAAGTCAGTGTCTATGGAAATGGGCGGGAATGTGTTGTAATGGATACCAATGATGTTTTTGCAGTTGATAAACTGGCTGGCCAAAATGGCATCCTCTACGTCCATCGTATAAAAGCCACCGATGGGCAAGAACGCCCAGTCGAGACCAACGGATTCCAATAACTTCATCTCCATAGTCAGTGCTGTATCACCGGCAAAATAGATCTTTTTTCCTCCGCTTTGTAATACGTAACCAGCGGGTACACCGGCATACTGCCCGTCCGGTGCGCAATTGGTATGCAGGGCATACACCATCTTGATGCTTCCGAAGTTGGTCTGCACCGTACCACCGAAATTGAACGGAATGATGTCCGACTCAGGAACGTCTTGCCGGTTTACCCACATGGCCGTTTCCACTACAGCCATTACCTTCGCTTTACTGCGTTTCTGTATTGCTGCAACATCCGCTACGTGATCGTCATGTGCGTGGCTCAACACAATATAGTCCGGTTTCAGGTTATTGATATCGATTTTCTCCGCTTTAGGGTTGGGCGTAATGTAAGGGTCAAACAGAACGGTCGCTCCTTCTAATTCGAGTGCCACGCTGGCATGCCCGTAATAAATTGCTTTCATAATTATATATATGTATGATGGTAAACAAAGTACGCCTTACGTTACGGCTGCCCGAATAAACCACCCAAGCCTCCCAGCATATCCTTTGCGGCGCCCTGCATTTCGGTTTGGCTTATATTATCTGCTTGTTTCAGCGCCTTGTTTACAGCCACAACAAGCAACTCTTCCAGTTCTTCCTTTCCTGCGTCTGACAAGAATTCCTGATCAATGCTGACCGCGGTCACCTCCTTATTCGCCGTCGCTATTACTTTAATCAGTCCTCCCTCTACTTCCCCTATCACTGTAATATTGTCGAGTCGCTTTTTTATTTCCTCCGCACGTTGGCGGGCCTCCATCAATTTGTCAAACATCTTTCTCTTTTTTTTGCGTCTAAAATAAACAATCCCATGTAAACCGGAACTCTTTCTACTGTGAACTGCGTTCGGCAGCTTTTGTTTTTTCTTTTCAAAAATGGGGCTTGCGCGCTACGGGAATGAGCTATGAATAGTTACTGTGTTCATATAAATGTGCAAAGTAACTTCAAGGAACTGGCTTTATCCTCGACTGTGTCGGCGCATCGCTCACTGCAGGCTTCCGGCGCGCCAGAATGATGGCCACCACTAGCGAAATAACCGCTCCAACCACTGCTGTGGAAAGTGTCGAAACAAACAAGTGGCTGGATAACGAATATCTCTTCATCGCCAGTTGCGGATCCATGCCTTTTGCCTCAATCGCATACCGCATCATGTAATCCAAAAAGGCAGGATTTATAAACACACAGAATAGATACCACATCAGGGGGCATAGGATAGAAACGACACTTGTAATGCCAAGCCCTCTTAAAAAAGCGCTTCGGAAACTCATGCGGTTCTCCGGCGGGCGTCCGCCGCTCCGAATACCCAAATACATAATACCTACTGACGGGACAGCGAAAAAATAGGAAAAGTATTCGTGATAGCGGATATACTTATCATGAAGCCCAACCAGCCATTCAGCCACCGCCCACAGCAAGATCGCCAATGCAAAAAAAACGCTGTAACGAATTGCGCTACCCATGATTATGTTTTATTCGTTTTGCCGCGCACGCGTAAATAAACCACGCTATTATGTGGCATACCCAATGTGGTTGCGGGTGTGATTTCCAGCATGTTCTGCAGATAAACCGACACGATGCCTGACAGCACTCTCCGGCGGGATTCTTCAAACTCCGGCATAACAAAGAATTTGCCCAAACGCAACTGGCCATCAGGCCCCACAAGCACTGAAAACGTATGGTAAAAATCTTTGTACGCCCCTTGGATGACGATGTCATACTCAGGGTAAAGATACGCATAAGCTGATGATTGGTTGATCACCTCCAAGCTGTCGTAGCTGCGACGCTTGATCGCTAAAGCTGGGCTTTTGGTTACCAATTTCGGATAATTTTTTGATGAAAAAGAGCTGTCCACGTTGTCGGAGTTCCGATTGGCACGCTGCACCATTTCCTGCACAAACAGCGTGTCTTGCCTTCGCGGCTTGCGCAGTTCGCCCAATGGGATACTCAGCCGGTCGAGGAAATTCCCGGAGTAAAATTTCATATACACATTTGAACGTATTTTATTCACTTTTAAGCCATCGAGGCTGAGTCGCTGCAGCGTTATACTGTCTGGGTGAAGCTCGATCACCTTCCAGCTTTCTCTTGCAAAGTGGAAAAATGAGTCGTGATCATGGGTAATCTGGAAATTAAAGGAGGAATCACTACCGGGCACATAAATTTGGATAGCATCCTCCCGGGTAAACTTCACGTGCCATTCCGGTTCCTGTACGAAACCGATAGAATCATATGCCAAGCCATTATCAAACGATCGTCTTACCTCGTAGAAATCGATTCCCACAATCGGGTCAAACGACGGACGTTTGGGATCGCTGGCTTGCTCTCCAGCTGGCCCGGCACACCCTAATAAGCAGCTGCAAAGGAAAAAAATAAATGATCGTCCCGGTGTTGCTGTTACACTATTCGTTACTTGCATGGGTTGCTAACCTAATATAATTGTGTGGAATATGCAACAAATTTTGCGCAAGAAAGGTACGGGGGTATCACGCTGGTGTTATTTTTTCAGGCTTATGGCTATACCCGAACTGCTCGACTTATCGACCGTGGTGACGTATCCTGGATGTTTGTCCACAAACGCCATGTACTCACGGATTCCGCGGATAGATTGCAGCACATTATGGGCTGTAAAAATGCCTCCTGCCACAAGTTTCGGGTCGATATCCTTGAAATACTGCACATACCAGTCTTTATCGGCGTCTGCGAAAACAAAATCAAAAGGCCCACGAAGCTCCTTGACAAGGCGATGAGCGTCTCCCAATCTGAAATCGACGTAGTCCGCTAAGCCGACTTCCTCCAAGTTGGCAATGGCCACCTTTTGCCGGTTTTCATCAATTTCAATGGTAACCAATTTGCCCCCTGTTTTGCTGAGTGCCCATGCCATCCATATGGTGGAATGACCTGTAGATGTGCCAATTTCCAAGGCGGACGTGGAGTTGTTGCGGATAATGAGATCATGCAGCACCTGACCATCTTCGTAGGGCACGTTCAGGTCTTCCCACTCATGGCGGTTCGCCTCCAGAAATGCTTTCACCCGTTCATCCAATCTGCGCTGGTCGTTAGTGCTTTGAGCTGCGCAACCTGTCGCTATGCAAATCATTAACATATGCAACAAAACCAACTTGGTCTGACATGAAAATTTCATAGCGATTACTGGTGTTCTTTATAGTATCAAACATCGTATATAACGGGTTGTTTGATTTTATTGTGGAATTAACCAGAAGCAACGAAACATCGCTGCAAAGCCATGCTATCTTACCATCTTTCTGTTTCTACTAGGAAGAATACGGAATAAACTACATACCTTAGTCTAACACAATATAAATTCGTTATGAAGAAAACACCCTACATCGCGCTCAGTCTGGTCCTCTTGGCAAACCTTTTATATGCTCAATTGAAATATGCAAATGATGTTATTAAGACTGGCGCTGAACAAACAGAACGTTATATCGACAAACTTAAGGGCAAGCGCGTTGCCTTAGTCGCTAACCAAACGAGCGTAATCGGAAGCACGCATTTGCTGGATAGCCTGTTAAAACGGGGAGTAACGGTAGCTAAAGTTTTTGGACCAGAGCATGGTTTTCGGGGCAATGCGAGTAATGGAACGGAAGTTTCGGATGAAGTAGATTCGAGCACAGGCGTCAAAGTTATTTCACTTTATGGAAAAAAGAATAAACCAAGTAAAGAGGATTTGGCCGATGTGGACATACTCGTCTTTGACATTCAGGACGTCGGCTGTAGGTTCTATACGAACATCAATACATTAAGGGATGTCATGGAATCCTGTTCACGGTATGGAAAGGAATTAATGATTCTGGACCGCCCAAATCCCAATGCGTATTTGATCGATGGCCCTATATTGGATATGAACTTAAAATCCGGAATCGGGCAATTTCCCATTCCGATAAGCCATGGGTTGACAGTAGCCGAATTTGCGCAGATGGTCAATGGCGAAGGCTGGTTAGCAGATAACTTGAAATGCAAGCTTAGCATCGTAAAAAACGCCAATTATCGCCATGACATGTTGTACAAGCTGCCTGTAAACCCCTCCCCTAATTTGAATACGGAAGCCGGCGTCCTGCTTTATCCATCCACTTGCCTCTTTGAGGGTGTCGCATTAAATCATGGACGCGGTACGGATTACCCCTTTACGGTTATCGGCGGACCTATGCTTAAGGGAATGTACGATTTCTCCTACATTCCTATTTCCATGCCAGGCAGGGCCGAAGATCCGCTCTATCAGGATCAAACATGTTATGGCTTAGACCTGCGTAATTCTGACTTGGAAAAACTGGTTGAGTCCCAAAAAATCAACCTGGCCTGGATGATAGAGTTATATTCTAAATTTCCGAATAAAGCGCAATTCTTTGATCGGAGCGTTCATCGGCAAATCGGCAATATCGATCATCTTGCCGGAGTTTCGGAGTTTAGAAAACAGATCGAAGCAGGCAAATCCGAAGCAGAAATCCGTGAGACTTGGGAATCGGACCTGGTTGCCTATAGAAAGATGAGAAAAAAATATTTGCTTTATAAATAGGTTCGTGGGCACAACCCTGATCATTACCGAAAGTGTATTTCTGCGGTCGACAGTACAAAAACACGTTTATGAAGAATTAACTTCTGCAGTTTGCCATCACATAAAAAAGGACAAAATAAGCGTAAAGCTGTTTTGTCCTCTCAAGTCGGGATGACAGGATTCGAACCTGCGGCCTCTTCGTCCCGAACGAAGCGCGCTACCGGGCTGCGCTACATCCCGTAAACTATCGCGCAAATTTAGTGGTTTCCGTCAAAAAAGGAAATATCAACCGGTAATGTTTTCACACCTGCTGCCATCCGTGAAATCCCATTAATTGTGATTTGGCGATTTTGGCTGCTTCTGCTTTGCAAATTTGAAATTTGTATTTAACTTTGAAAAAAAAAGTACTTTTAGATGAAACACGAAAAGGACTACTTTCAGGAGATTGCGGCAATTCGTTCCATGATGGAGCGTACATCGAAATTTTTGTCACTTTCAGGATGGGCAGGTATAATGGCAGGCATTTATGCCCTAATCGGAGCTTATTTGGCTTACGGTCTCTTTCATGTTAACGCTGATGGGTTGATAGTTACTCCAGTGTTGGAGGACCAGTCGAACGCCCTCCTGAAACTCGCAGCATTAGCATTGGCTACATTATTTTTGGCTTTAGTAACAGCTATTCTGCTTTCTTACAAAAAAGCGAATAAACGTGGCGAAAAGCTATGGAACGCTACCGCTAAACGACTGTTGATTGATCTGGCTGTGCCGCTAGTCACCGGCGGGCTGCTTATTCTGCTTTTGATTTCAAAAGGGTTTATCGGCTTAGCCGCTCCTTTCACGCTGATATTTTACGGTCTTGCGTTGTATAACGCCGGAAAATTCACTTACGGCGCTGTTAGGGCGCTTGGTCTGTTGGAAGTGGGACTAGGCCTCATCAGCGTATATTTCACCGACTACGGCCTGCTGTTTTGGGCATTCGGATTCGGGTTACTTCATATTGTTTATGGCATTTACATTCATTATCGATACGAGCGGTGAAGATATCCATAGACAATTTGCATAAAGCGTTTGAAAGCAGGATTAGGCTTGGCATCATGTCAGCCTTGTCAGTCAATGACACGCTTGACTTTAACTCGCTGAAGGAATTTCTTGACGTGACCGATGGTAACCTCGCAAGTCATATCAAAGCGCTGGAAAAAGAAGCGTTCATCGGTGTGAAAAAGTCATTCGTGAATCGAAAACCAAATACCAAATATTTCATCACTGAAACAGGAAAGAAAGCGTTCGATAACCACTTGAAGGCGTTAGAGCAGTTGATCAAATCACAGAAATAGTCACAAATAGCATTTTTTTTTTATTCGACAACTTTGAAATGCAAAGTTCTTTCAAAACAAATTATAAGACGAATACTTTATTAATGAAACATTGCATGAAAACGGAAATTCTTTCAAACCTCGGCAACGCTAGGCAGCTTGAGAAGCTATACCGGGCGGACAAGCACGCGTTCAAGCGCGTATTTAATACACTGTATCCCGAAATCGAAGACAATCCCCTCATTGAGTATTGGAATGAACGGCTGAACTTCCCAGATGATGGAATTTTCTGGGGTACCCGAGGTGATCTTGTTTTTGTGCTCGCCGCTTCATGTCTTACAGGCATCTTCGTTAAGCTGCCGGCATTATTGTCATTAGACGAGGAATTCTTCTATTCAAGGAACATCGGCTTCATCGTATTCCCGTTGTTGACGGCTTATTTCGCTTGGAAAAACAAAATATCGCCACGCAAATCTATGGCTATCGCGGTCGTCCTGCTCGTTTGCCTGGTTTTTATCAATTGTTTCCCCGGCAATAATGAAAGTGACACATTGCTATTGTCCTCCATTCACCTTCCTATATTGCTTTGGCTGATATTGGCATTCGCTTTCATCGGCGGAACAGACAGCAGCGGCGTGAAACGGTCCGGCTTCTTGGCCTACAACGGTGATTTATTGGTGATGACAGGCCTTATTATAATTGTGGGTGGTTTCCTGTCGGGCATAACCATCGGCCTCTTTTCACTGATCGGCCTCAACATCGAAAAGTTTTACGTTGAGAATATCGGGTTGGTCGGGCTTGCAGCCACCCCAATTGTCGCCACTTTCCTTATCCAAACTAATCCGCAATTGGTAAGTAAGGTCTCTCCTGTCATTGCCAGGATATTCAGTCCACTTGTGTTGGCGACGCTGGTAACCTACCTTGCAGCAATAATTTACTCCGGAAAAGACCCCTATAATGACCGGGAATTTCTGTTAATTTTCAATGGATTGTTAATTGGTGTTATGGCTATCATTTTCTTCTCGGTTGCCGAAATGTCCAAGTCGGAAAAAAGCCGTGTCGGAATGTGGATTCTCGCACTACTAGCAATTGTAACCATCGCTGTAAACGGGGTAGCGCTTTCCGCCATCCTCTTCCGGATTTCGGAATGGGGGCTCACACCTAATAGGACTGCAGTTTTAGGTGCCAATGTATTGATTTTAGCAAACCTGCTGTCAGTAACCGTGCAGCTCTTCAAGGTGTTGTCAAACCGTGCTGATATAAGTAGGGTCGGGAAAGCTATCGCTTTCTATCTACCCGTTTATGGTATATGGGCGGTCATAGTCACCTTTATCTTTCCGCTGCTTTTTGGGTTCAACTGATGACGGTAAGCCCCGACTTGTAACGTCGCAACGAAACAGTCTTGTGCTATTCGAGGCTGTTTCTTGCTAACTCCACATGTGTTTTTTCCGTTTCATCCTGCTTTTTTAGCCTTTACTGCCTGACATTTGAAGTACTCACGAATATTTGCTATTTTTACCAGGCTATTTCACTATGACGATATGTCCGAAAAAAAAGTTTTGATCCTCAACCAAGAGCAGATACAAAAAAAAACCATCCGAATTGCGTACCAACTACTTGAAGACAATTTCAGCGAAAAGTCTTTGGTATTAGTGGGAATAGCAGAACGTGGTTACATATTTGCACAGCGGTTGAAAGCAATACTTGAGCGGATTTCTGGGCTTGACATCCAACTCATCAAGGTTACCTTGGATAAAACGAGTCGAACATTAGATGCACACACCGACAATCCCATTGAGCAGGTGAAGAACAAAGTTGTTATCCTCGTAGACGACGTATTGAATAGTGGTCGGACGCTTGCTTATGGCATGGGAATTTTCTTTAATGTACCATTAAAGAAGATGCGCACGGTGGTGTTGATAGACCGTTCACACCACAAGTTCCCAATTTTCAGCGATTTCTCGGGATTAAAATTGTCGACGATCCTTAAGGAACACGTAACGGTCAATCTCCATGAGTGCGACGGCGGCGAAGATGCCGCTTGGCTTCAATAATGTGGATTAATTAACACCGATCTTCAATGTCATGCCTGGCTTGATGTTATTACCTTTCAAACCATTGATATGCTTGATGGTCGATACGCTCGCACCACGGTGACGCTGAGCGATGGCTGACAGCGTGTCTCCCTTTTTCACCCGATAGGTGATATATGATCCGGCAGACGGCGAAGTCCTCTTTTCGGATGATGGTGACACAGCTGATTGAATATTGAGACTTTGACCAGGGACAATAACGTTCGTTTTGATATTATTCCATGCGCGCAAATCCTGTACTGTCACTCCGTACAGCTTAGCAATACCACCTAATGTTTCTCCCTTGCGCACGCGGTGGATCGCTGAATGTCCCTTAGGCCCTGCATTGTTTGATGCATTAAGAATCATAGCACCCCCTTGTGGGTCATTCAATGCCGCATACAACGCTGAATAAGCTGCGGGCGACACCTCGGGAAGAACAAGCCTTTTCGGAGATTCGGGGCTGCCGTTCACCACCTTTCTTTTATATGCCGGATTGAGCGATTCAAGAATGTCTTCATCAATATTCAATGCATCGGCTACGCCGCTGAAACGCACAAATTTCTGAACCCATACTGTTTCTGTTTTCGACAGTATTTCATCTGTTTCAATCGGCGTTATATTATGTTCATTATGATAACCCAGCATATAGGTCATCGCAATAAATGCCGGCACGTAATTTCGCGTTTCTCTCGGCAGATATGGGCTAATCGCCCAGAAGTCAGGATCCTTCAGCCCGGAACGTTGAATGGCCCTCAGCACATTTCCTTTGCCACAGTTATAAGAAGCAATGGCCAACAACCAATCTCCAAATTCATCGTAGGCATCCGATAGATAAGCGGCTGCAGCGTAACTTGCGGCTACCGGATCCTTACGCTCGTCGATATAGCTATCCATTGCCAAATTATAAAGCCGCGCTGTGGCAAACATAAATTGCCACAAGCCGGTGGCTCCGACGCGGGACACGGCATGGGGGTTTAACGCTGATTCAACGATAGACAGGTATTTGATCTCGTCAGGTACACCGGTCTCAGCAAAAACCTGTTCATAGATCGGGAAATAATATTGACCGAGCCCCAACATACGTGAAAGGTAGCGCTTATAACGGTCTGTGCTATACATATCGATATAAGATTGTACCTGAGCATTGTAGGTCAGTGGAATGGTTTTCTGCAAATACGCTAAGCGCCCTTCCATAGTGGAAGGGGCAAATTCAAAAATCGACGGCGCATCAATCCCGTTTTCGAAATGAGCCAAATGCATACTGTCCGCGATTAAGTCTAGCCGCGCACTAAGGCTATCATTAATACTATTTTCCACTAAGATGTCTCGAAGCGAATCAAGTGAGGGGGTTTTGGAGAATGCCGGTTGCATGCATAATATACTACCCACGGCCACCGCCGAAATTCCATATAATTTCATGTACTCGTTAGTAGGTGATTTTTATCATAAAGCCCAAGGCAACGTTACGGCCTATCCGTTCAACAATTAAATACCGTTGGTTTCTTATGTCCTAAGTGAAAAACGTAAACATTTGGCTTTTATTGTTTTGGTTAGACAATAGGATGCGAACGATGTGAAGGCTCACGTTAAAATAGAAAGACTTTATGCCACGCAAATCCTGTTTGGCATAAAGTCTCTTAGTATATTGGCTATATTATTGTTTATTCTCTTCCAGTTCTTCCTTAGGGGTTTCTTTCTGCCCTTCCTTGAACTCCCGGATGCCACGCCCCATTCCGCGCATCAATTCCGGAATTTTCCTTCCGCCGAATAGTAAAAGAAGCGCTAAAACAATCAAAATAATCTCCTGCGCTCCTAGAAATAACAACACTGAATCTAACATAATCGTTGTTTTAAAAATTACTAATCCCACCTTGCTACAGCACCGTGGATTTTACAAATGTACGGAGAATATTTTTATTTGGACAAATAATCTCACCTATTTCGCCAGCCACGGCTCGGGGTTTATTGGAGCGGCACCTTCCCAGATCTCAAAGTGCACCTCGGAGGTCCCGTCGGTAGAATCTGTCAAAACAGCGCCTAACGCTTGCCCAGTTTGCACCGCCTGCCCGCGTTTAACCACCGGGTTTTTCAGGTTCTGGTACACCGTAAAATATTTTCCGTGTTGTACGAGAACAACATATGCGCCCTGCATATTGATGACTCGGCTTACGGTTCCATTGAAAATCGCTCGTACCGGCGTATCGTTTGCCGTCCGAATTTTAATCCCTGAATTGTCAACAATGACATTCCTTCCAATCGTGTGCCTCCCAAAGCCCTGGGTGATAAGCCCTTGCTCAACAGGCCAGGGAAGGCGACCGCGGTTGCTGGCGAAATCGGCGGAAAGCTTGGCCGCAGCCGGAGTGTTGGCCAGCACTTCTGTGTCGCTTTTACGCACCGCGGGTTTTTCTGCTTCAATTTCCTTTACGGTCCTCCCCGTCCGCTCGGCTTCCAAGGCCAGCGCGGCTTTACGCGCTTCCTCTTCTAGGCGCCGCTGCTCTTCAATCTCACGCTGAATGGCTGTTCTGATCGCCCTCGCCAGGCGCTCGTCTTCCTGCTGTTTCTTTTGCAGCTCCTGCCTGAATTTTTTCTCTTGCTGTGTAAGCGCCTGCAAGACCTTAGACTCTGCTCCTTGTTCTTGAGCGATAACCTTCCGCTCCTCCTGCTGCTCGGCCAGCAGCGCTGCCTGCTCTTTTTTGCTCGCTTCCAGCTGCGCCACCTTTAGCGTTATCGCTTTCTGTGTATCTTCAATTTCTTTCGCCCGTTCTCGCCGTGATTCATTAAACTGCTGTAAATACTTCACCCGCTTAAATGCTTGGTTGAAGTCCTTTGACGCAAAAATGAACATCATTTTATTATAGGCGTTACGATTACGAAAAGCAAACATGATCATGCGTTCGTAATCTTTGCGCAACTTAGACAACTGGTTACGCAAATCTTGGATCGTTTTATTGTGTGACGCGATTTGATTGCTGATTAGCTTGATCTCCTTATTAATGGTACTGATTTTTTGTTCGCGCAGGCGCAATTGCGTATTTAACGCGTTCACTTGTTTTAACGAGAGACTCTTGTCGCTCGATGTGCTTTTCAGGCTCTGGTTGAGCTGCTCGATTTCCCTATTTAGGCGTTCTCGCTGCTTTTTCAGTTCCGCGCTGCTTTGTGCATACCCCATTCCCAACGATAGGAAGAACGCTATTACACTTAATGTTCCACTGATACACTTCATCAATAACCTACTTGTTCTAGTATGCTCACTTAGCCAATTGTTGTTGCGAAAGTAATAAAACTACCCCGATAATCATACAGCATCTAATACTATTCGACCTCATTATACCTCGGGGGTATGCTGAAAGGCATTTCAAGGGCGTCATCAAAAATCACCCTTGTGTATCTCATTTCTGACCGAAGGTTTAATTTATCAGCAGTAATCAAGAGTTTCATATCGTGAGGAAAGGCCCTGCCGTCAGCGTGCCTGTAGTCGGCGTAAAACGCTTCTAGCCGCTGATTGCGGAGCGGTTCGCCCATAAACAGGATCACTGGCCGATAATCAGCATTCACTTGTGTCGTATATGATACCTCATCGATACGGTTTCGCAACACATATTCACCATCCAAGCTCCATACTTCGGCATCATCATCAACAACCGGACCGATCACATTTCCAACCAAAATGTGCTGTAAATTAAAAAAATCCAATCCCTCGGTCGAAAAGTGGTACAGATAATTAAATGGTTTTTTGATATATTCAGACTGCAAACGGTTGATGATTTTAACACTATCCGGTGTAATCAGCAATCGGCCGACTTCAATCCCCATAAGCGCCGTTACAGAGATCCAAATAGCCTTGTCCCGTTCAACACGTATCGTTGCTGTCACATCATAGCTATCGTTATTGATCGCTACTTTGCTTCTGGCCCGCCCGCTGATCGTCGTGAAATGCAGTTGCTGTTTGACGACGCCGCCAATAACATTTGACCGCTCGGTGCGCGAAGCTCTTTTTTCACTGGCAGCTGCATTGGCCAGTTCCTTCTTGGGGGCACACGATATGACGGAGGCCAACAAGATCAACCACAGCGCCCTCTTATTCAATGTATTGTTTCGCATTAATTTTTTTTGATAGCCTATCAATATCCTTGCCAGTGGACTCCAAAATATTCTTTGCTTTCTTCCATTGTACCAATGCTTCTTTTATATTCCCCAACATGGCGAGAATATCTCCGTAATGCTCTAACAAGGTCTCTGATGGATCACCGGAATTTTTGATAGCCTTTTTTATCCACTTCAGTGCGTCATCGTATTTTCCCTGCTGGAAAAGCACCCAAGCGTAGGTGTCTTCATAAGAAGCATAATCCGGTGTGAGTTCAATCGACTTTTTCGACATCTCCGCCGCAAGCGGCAATTTCTCTTTTCGCAGCGCTAAATAATAGGCGTAGTTGTTGAGTGCATAGGCATTAGTGCTGTCAAGGGCTATGGCTTCTTCATACGCCACGTCGGATTCCGCAAACATGGATAACGCGTGGTAAATATCGCCGAGGCTGCTGTATACCTGTGTAAGCAGCGGTATATGCTCTTCACCGGCATTATTCAAAGCAGATTCCATGTGCTTGCGCGCTTCCTGATATTTCTTGTTCCCAAGATATCCGTGCCCAGTAAAAAACAAGATCAGTGGATGATTTGCAAATAGCGCCAATGCCTCTTTGCCATGTATTTCAACATCGTCATATCGGCCGAGTTGAAGCTCCACCTGCAGCAATTGTTGCCAAATCCCGTCAATATACTGATTGATACCTATAGCGTCCTGGTACGCTTGGCGTCCTTGCTCTAGCTGATGCAACTGGGTAAAAATATCCCCTTTCACAGCATGTGCCTTGGCTTCTCCTGGATGGCGCTCGGCTAGTAAGTTTGCCAATTCCGCCAGCATTCTTGGTTCAATACGATGTTTTCGGCCTGAAATAGCCGTATATAGTATCCCAGCTTTGGCATCAAGGCCAAGGTCTTCGCTCATGAATGCCTGACGGAGATAGCTATACGCCATATTTTGTTTCCCCATAGCTAAATACGTATCTGACTTGCCAAGCAAGACCAGTGGCTCGTCGGGAAACAATTCGGCCGCGTTATCCAACAACGCCAGGGCCTTTTTCGACTCCTTACCCTCCGTGTATAGTTCGGCGAGCAGTATATAACCCTGACTTTCCTGCGGCTTTCTGGAAATAAGCATCTGCAATTCGTTGATCGCTGCGCGCCTATCACCTTGGGCCAAGTAGATCTGATATTTTGTAAGATATTGGTCATCAGCCGCTCCAAACTTTTCCGCTATCGTGTCATATACCGCCAACGCCGCATCAAACTGTTTGTCTGCATACAAAGCATAAGCTTTATCGTGATAATACGCTGCCTTGGTTGGGTTAAGCCTGATCAGTTGGTCGAATACAGCGGGCATTTCCTTTAGCCGCTGTTTTTTCTGAAATATATCCAATAACGTAGACCAGTACCACTCGTTGTCCGGATCGAGTTCCGTTGCCCGTTTTGCAGCGCGCTCAGCTGCCACATAATCCGCTCTTTCCAAATGAATCCGTGCCAACTCAAAGTGGATGGCATCGCTATCGGGCTGCAACAGCGCCAACCTCCCAAATGTGTTTTCAGCCGCTGCCAACTGGCCCGATGACCGCTGCTGTACGCCCTTAAAATACAGCTCCTTAATCAGCAAGCTGTCGCCAGCATTCAGTATTTTGGGCATGATGACATCTTCCTGGGCTAAAGCGGGATTTCCCCAGCCTCCGATAGCACCAACCATCACAATCAATAGAAAAGAACACCCCCTTATTATTACTTGCCCCATAACTTTGAAAAATCAATATTATTATCGTACCTTTGCAGTCCCTTAAACTCAAGGGGCTAAATATATTTATTAATTATTTCAAAACAAAGCAAGTGAATACGTTAAGTTACAAAACTGTCTCTGCCAACAAAAACTCCGTCAGCAAGGAGTGGATCGTCGTTGACGCTGAGGGCGAGATTTTGGGGCGCTTGTCATCTCAGATTGCAAAAGTAATCCGGGGTAAACACAAGCCTTCGTACACCCCACACGTAGACTGCGGCGATAACGTGATCGTGATCAATGCAGACAAAGTTAAGTTGACTGGCAACAAGCTCGAAGAGAAGGTATACAGCCGTTACACCGGGTATCCGGGGGGACAGCGCTTCAGCTCTCCAAAGCAGTTGTTGGCTAAGCATCCCGAGCGCATCGTTGAGCATGCGGTACGCGGCATGCTACCCAAAAACCGCTTGGGCCGTGCCCTGTTTAAAAACCTGTACGTGTATGCAGGCAGTGAGCACCCTCACGCTGCGCAGAATCCAAAGACTGTTAAATTTTAAGGAGCCAAGAAATGTCAACAACTAACACTTCAGGAAGAAGGAAAACTGCAGTTGCACGCATCTATCTATCTGCTGGCAGCGGCAACATTACCGTAAACGGTAAGGACTATAAAGAATATTTCCCAACATTGCCATTGCAATATATTGTAACCCAAAGCACAGAAGTAGCCGGTGCAACTGGCAACTACGATGTAAAAGTTAACGTAGCCGGGGGAGGAATCAAAGGACAAGCGGAAGCTGTTCGTCTGGCGATAGCCAAAGCGCTAATAACGCTCGACCCGGAAGTGAAACCTGCATTGCGCGCCAAAGGCTTGGTGACGCGCGACGACCGGATGGTGGAACGTAAAAAGCCCGGACGCCGCAAAGCACGCAGGAAATTCCAATTTAGTAAACGTTAATTTTTCAAGGAGAACACAACAATGGCAAGAACAACATATCAGGAATTATTGGATGCAGGTGTGCATTTTGGACACCTTACCCGCAAATGGGATCCGAAAATGGCTAAGTACATTTTCATGGAACGCAATGGCATCCACATTATTGATCTAAATAAAACTTTAGTCAAACTCGAAGAGGCTGCTTCCGCTATTAAGCAAGTGGTCAAGTCTGGCAGAAAAGTATTATTTGTGGCTACCAAAAAACAAGCCAAAGAAATCGTTGCGGCCCAAGCGAGAGCCGTAAATATGCCCTATGTGACTGAACGTTGGCTGGGTGGTATGCTTACCAATTTCGCCACGGTGCGCAAGTCCATCAAAAAGATGTCGAACATCGATAAGATGACCAAAGACGGAACATACGATGTCCTGTCAAAAAAAGAAAGGTTGATGATTCAGCGTGAGCGTATCAAACTGGAAAACTTGCTAGGCGGCATCGCCGACCTGAACAGGTTGCCAGCAGCATTGTTCATAATCGACGTGAAGAAGGAACATATTGCGGTAAGCGAGGCGTTGAAATTGAATATCCCGACATTTGCTATGGTCGACACCAATTCTGACCCGACGAATATTGATTTTCCTATTCCTTCCAATGATGATGCCACTAAGTCGATCACGCTCATCGCCGAAATTATCGGAAAAGCTATTCAGGAAGGCTTGGAAGAACGCAAACGCGATAAAGAGGAAGAAGCCGAAAAAGAAGCTGCCGCTGCTAAAGCTAAAATTGATCGTGGTGAAGAGCCGGCGGCTAGCGCAGATGTAAAAGAAGCACAAGCTGAAACTGAAACCGAAGCTTCGTTAAAACGTCCCCGCAGCAAGCCAAAAGCAGAGGCGACAGCGGAAACTGAAGATTCGCAAGACGGAGAATAATTGCAAGAAAAGCCGGATGGATAAACCGGAGGTTTCGGAAGCATTATCTTTCCGTTAACCGACCGTATCATCCGGTTTTTTGCTATCATTTTTGATCATCTTTGCAACGGCGCCGAACGAAAAGTGCCGATCAACGAAAATAATTTCTTAATTACAATACGAGGAAAACAACATGTCCACAGTACAAATTTCAGCATCAGATGTAAACAAGCTGCGTCAGCAAACTGGCGCAGGTATGATGGATTGTAAAAAAGCATTGATAGAAGCCAATGGCGATTTTGAGGCAGCGATTGATTATTTGCGGAAAAAGGGTGCTAAAGTAGCGGCCAGCCGTCAGGATCGCGATTCAAATGAAGGCGTAGTGATTGCTAAGACAACTGCTGACGGCAAAAAAGGCGTCATCATCGAATTGAATTGCGAAACAGACTTCGTCGCAAAAAATGCCGACTTTATTGCGTTTGCAGAAAACATCGCTGACGTAGCCGTAAGCCAAACACCGATATCGCTCGACGCATTGAAACAACTGGAAATAAACGGTGTAAAGATTTCGGACCTTCTACTCGACC
Source organism: Parapedobacter deserti (assembly GCF_042646065.1). Classification (NCBI taxonomy): domain Bacteria; kingdom Pseudomonadati; phylum Bacteroidota; class Sphingobacteriia; order Sphingobacteriales; family Sphingobacteriaceae; genus Parapedobacter; species Parapedobacter deserti. The sequence goes on along the minus strand of NZ_JBHRTA010000038.1, from coordinate 923,076 downwards.
AAACGGGTAAAATTGGCGAAAAAATTGATGTTTCCAAATACGAAATTATCGAAGCCGAAAAGGTGGTACCTTACATCCACGGCAACTACCGGTTAGGCGTACTGGTCGGCCTTAACCAGGCTGTCGAAAGCGCGGATGAGGCCGGAAAGGACGTAGCCATGCAAATCGCTGCCATGAACCCAGTCGCGATAGACAAAGGCGATGTAGATGCACGCACCACCGAACGGGAACTTGAAATTGCGAAAGAGCAAATCCGTGCCGAAGGCAAGCCAGAAGAAATGGTGGAGAAAATCGCACAGGGTAAACTCAACAAATTTTACAAAGAGTCCACATTGCTTAACCAAGAGTTTGTGAAAGACTCTTCTAAAAACATCGCACAGTTCCTAGATAGCGTTTCCAAAGGTTTAACGGTGACCCAATTCAAACGGGTGCAGCTTGGAGCGTAGCAAAAAACTGCTATTGTATATCCGTTTCATAAAACACCACCTTCTTAAAGAATGTCAGCAATGAGAAGGTGGTGTTCTTCTACCGGCCGTTGTTTTACCTATTGAGCAATAAAAAATGCTATTGGAATAAAAATATCGTAAACCCGAACCGACTTATTACAAACAGCTGCATTCATCAACATTTGCCTTAAATTATTAATTATTTTTATCCACATATCGATAAAGTTTGGTAACTTGGAAGGTGGAAATACGTGGGGCACCGTTAACGCCAGGTTAAAAAACAGGAAAACTGAAAAAGGTACGCAGTTTGCTTCTTAAAATATCCAAAGGTCCAAAAGAAAAAAGCACATGGAGGATAAGATTTCAGTTTTATACGTGGATGATGAGGAGAATAATCTGATCTCTTTCAAAGCCACATTTCGTCTGAAATATAGGGTTTATACAGCAGTAAGTGGTACGGAAGCGATTCAGCTTTTTAAGGAAAAACCGATAGACATCATTATAACAGATCAAAGGATGCCTAAAATGACCGGGGTCGAGTTTTTAGAGGAGGTAATCCAGGTAAATCCTGACCCAATGCGAATTCTTCTTACTGGCTATGCGGACATGAGTGCTGTAGTAGACGCAGTAAACAAAGGCAAAATATTCCACTATCTGAATAAGCCCTGGAGCGAAGAAGAATTAGATGAAACAATTCGACGAGCTTACGAAGTTTATTCGGAGCAGAAAAAAATTAAAGAATCGTTTTCGAAACTCGAAGTAACGAACGAACAGCTTGAGTTTTTACTCAGGCAAAAGCTGCTATCTTGAATCAAAACTAAACGTACAGCTACTTACTAGGTATCACTACAGTAAAGGTTGTTCCCTCCTTTTCGATCGATTGCACCGAGATTTCACCCTGAAGTTTAGCCAATGCGCCTTTTACGTTGTAAAGTCCAAACCCCGTACCGTCAGCCTGATCGCTCCCTCTGAAAAAAAGTTTGAAAATATCTTCAAGATCATGCTCTGCGATTCCAATCCCGGTATCGCTTACCCGTATGGTAGCTTTATTATTTTCTACCGAAACCGATAATTCCACCAATTTATTATCGCCATCTTTTTTCTGATATTTGAAAGCGTTGGAAAGTAAATTGTGCAGGACCAATTGCAATGCCGTTTCATCACTTTTAAACTCCTCCTGTTGTTCCGCTCTAACCCTAAACTCAACATTGTTATTTTGGGTGTAAATACTGTAAAAATGCAATAAATGTTCGAATAATGACCTGAAATCAATTTCTGCGATTGATAGCTCTCCGCGCTTTAAGAGATAATAGTCGTGCAGGCTGTTTATATAAGAATTCAGTTTTAGCACCGAACTTTCCATCAGTGCCAGTATCTCGTGGATGCGGTCTACGGTGTCAAATTCTAGCGCCAGCTTTATCGCCGACAAAACACCTGTCAGCGGGTCGCGAAGGTCATGGCTGACACTATAGGCAAATTTATCAAGTTCATCATACGCCTTTTGGAGCTCTTCATTCCTGATATCCAGCATTGAACTCGCGATGTAAAATTTGTTAGCTTCCTCAATGGAGGAAATGATTTCCTCCTCCAACCAAGGTTTACGAACAAACCTAAAAATATGTCCTTTATTTACCGCATCTACTACTGTCTCCATGTCCGCATAAGCAGTAAGCAGGATTCGGACCGGTCTCGGGAAATCAAGCTTAATCTTATGCAAAAAGTCAATCCCCATCTCGCCTGGCATCCGCTGATCACAAAAAATCACCCGGATGTTGGGATTTGAACGCAGGATCTCGCGTGCCTCATCGGTGTTGATCGCGGTGTATACCGGATAACGGTATCTAAAGGTAGCCTTAAAACTGATTAAGTTATTGGCCTCGTCATCAATATAAAGTATTTCCGGCGACTTGAGCATATAGCGAAGCGAAGTTTACTGGGCCAATGGGGCTAAAAACAAAGTTAACATAAAATGATTAATAACGAATATCTATTTATCAGTATGCTGTCTAAGCGGAATGATCAATATAAATTCGGTTCCTATGCCGATTTGCGATTCAATCTTGATCTCGCCCTGATGCTTTCGTATCGTATTGTAGGCAATAGACATGCCTAAACCCGTCCCTTCTCCGACCTCTTTGGTCGTAAAGAACGGATCAAATACTTTTTCACGCACCTCCTCGGGCATTCCAATCCCGTTGTCTTTTATCGATATATAGACGTTTGTTTGATCCGCCTTGGTTTCTATCTCCAATGTACCGCCCGGACTTCCTTCAAACTTTTTATTGACGGCATAAATCGCATTGGTGATAATGTTCAAAAACACTTGATTCAGTTTCCCGGGATAACACTCGATCAATGGCAAGTCAGCATATCGCTTCACCACTTGCACTCCCTCGCGGACGATACTATTTAAGATCACCAATGTCGAGTCTAATCCCTCATTGATGTCTGCGAACTTCAACGAATTTTCGTCTACACGTGAGAATATACGGAGGCTTTTAACGATCTCGGCCGTCCTGCTCGCCCCTTCATGCATACCCTTCAATAGAAACTCTATCTCAGTTTTGAGATACTCGATATCCATTTCTTCTTTATATTCACTGATACGCCGTTCCTTGACCGAAATGGGCAAATCAGAAAGTGCTATAGCCTCGATTTCAGCAATCGCATCCCATACCATGTTGACATCACGCTTCAAAGGCGCAACATTTGATGTCACGAAATTGATGGGATTGTTGATTTCATGGGCAACTCCAGCCGTCAACTGTCCGAGTGAAGCCATCTTTTCTGCCTCCACAAGCTGTGCCTGAGCGTCCTTCAAATGGGCCAAGGTTTCCTGCAGCGTGTTGTTAGATTCCTGCAACGCGTGCGTGCGCTCTTCTACACGTTGCTCAAGTACAATGTTCTGCTCACGAATTAACTTTTCATTTTCTTTAGCAATCGCTATCGTCTTAAGTTGCGAATCCTCTTTCTCTTTTCGATATATGTTTATCTTATCTGCCAATGCAAATGAGAGAAGAACAATCTGGAAGACAGACCCGATCTCCAAGATATAGGATGTTAATGCATTGTACGGGATAAGATTGAAGTTTCTAAGCACAAACAGCACGACACTCAACAGAAAGATGCTGAAGGCGATCAAGAAAAAGAATGCCGGGCGGTATCCCTTCCTTCTAATGATAAACGCAATTATAATCACATAAACAGAGCCGCAAGAGGCGATAAGTTGCAATAATAGTATACTGATATGATAATATCCTGCCAGTCCCAAGACCAGGCTTATCGTATACAGTAAAATCAACAAGTTGAGCCCCAAACTGTGCTTGGGAACAAATCGCCGAATTTGCAAAAATGGCTTGATGAATAGAATTGTTGATATGCCTGACAAAAACGGGATAATCACAGAACCGTTACTTGCAAGCCAAATACTGTTGGGCCAAAGGTATTTAAACGCGTATCCCTGAAAGAATGCCTGCGTCAACCCTACAAAGAAGATGTAAATAATGTAATATAAATAGACTATGTCCCTGACGGTAAGTGCTACAAAAAGGTTATAGACCATCATCACCAAGACAATGCCTATATAAATACCGAACAATAAATTGTTTTGGGAATATTCTTCGAAAACTGTTTCAGCCGTCCCCAATAACATCGGTAGTTGTATCTGATCCTTCGACACAATACTTAAATAGTAGACTTGTACCTCTCCGGCTTTTAAGGTAAGTGGAAAAATATACGCAGGGTTATCTACGACCCGGGCGCTGTAGGGCTGGGTTTCACCCAAGCATATTCGCTCCGCTACCACATCAGCATGGTAAAGACAGATACTATCTATAGAGGGTTGCCGAACCGTCAGATATAGTTCGCTATCTTCGCTGGTGTTTTTTAGGTACAACTTCAACCATACTGTTGAATTGGTAAATCCGATATTGGGAATTCCCGTTTTGTATTTTTCAAAAAAAAACTCCTTTACCTGATCTATACCCCGCTTACCTGTCGAATCTTGATAAATAAAAACATTCTCAACGATATTAAAAAGAGCACCTGCATCATTGAAAACAATGACACTATCATCGGTGCGTCCCTGCCCAAACACCGGCAATAACATCAGCACTACCAAAACTAAACTCAGGTGGTAAGTCTGCTTCATAAGTTAGGATTAGGAATTTTTAGATTATATTCTACCTCAAACTCTCCTTTTGGACCTCTTTCTACTATAAATTGATGCGGATCCCTTCTTAAAGAAAGAATTTTCTCCCGTTCTACCTCCGTAGCCAAAGACAAATCATCGACATCTTTTAGCCGCATTACCGTAGCAACGAGGTCGTCTTTCGGATAGTAAAACAATCCATCGTTCCCCAATTCTTTTTCGACTATGCAGCCCAGCCGCAATCCCATTTTCACCGTAATCGGAGCGCACAAGACGAATAAACTGACAACTGGAAGTTGTTTAGTAATGGCTACGCCCACCCTAGAAAGGATGTAACTCCCTATGCCCATCCCGGCCACTTCCCTCGAATTCCAAAGACCACAAATCTCGCACGTCCCACCCCGCTCTTTATCGCGCGTTATCATGTCGTAGATCCTGCCGTCGTACTTGCCAATGGCTGTTACTATAGGCAAAGGGTACTTGTCACTGACCACTTGAACCCTTGCTCCTCCATAAACCGCCTTTGTATCTTTGTCCTCAACCAATATGACAATGGTATCGTTGTCATCTACCCAATCTTGCCTGTTGGATGTGATTTTCGTAATTCCGAATATTTCTAATAATTTCCGATGTCCAACAATAAACTTTTCGCAAGCCTGAGGATCGTCGGGAGCCCTGAAAGTTCTTATTTGAATCATTTAATAAGATGCTGGATCTCTGATTAATTCTTCGAAATCAACAAAATATCTCCCTGATGGCACGGGTTCCCCCAATAAAATTCTTCTGCAAGTATCTGTCACCATTGCTCCGCCCAACACAACTGCAGATGCAAGCTGCGGCCAGCCAACGATTGTTTTGTTGAGTTCCTCCAAAGATCTCAACATCTCCTTAGAGACATTTTGTATCCCAATGATATTTGAAAGATAATTAACCTTTTCGCCGATGGTTAAGTTTCTCAACTTTTGGACTAATTGCTCGGTTGGCAATCGTTCCAAATCTTCAACCGTGCCATGCAATATCGGTCTATCAGGCTCCCGGTCAAACCGCTCAACATCCAGCATTCCCCTATCATTGGTGTCCATTACCACAGGCACATTCAGTGAGCGCGCCTTCAGTCTGCTGAATATCTTTACATCGATACTGTCACACTCTTCCACCAACACGTCAATCTTTCCGTCTTTTTGAAAAAAATCATCAATGTTACCATCATTGACACCCAAGGTATAGCAAACTACGTTTATAAACGGGTCCATTTCGGCAATCTGCCTTGCCGCAACGATCGCTTTATTCACCCCAAGGTCCTGCACACCTACACGTATCCTATTCATATTGCTCAGTTCGATCTCATCGAAATCAGCGAGTCTGATTTCGCCACATACTCGCTCCATAGCCATTGTCAACGCTATGCTCTGACCCACGGACAAACCGATTATGCCTATCTTCTTTGTGCGCAGTATATCGACTTGATCAAAATCGATTTTATAGACATTCCGATTGGTACGTAATTTCACGAATTCCTCCTTTTCGAGAAGATGCACACAATTTCGATTCCATGGAAAATACACCCAAACACCATACGTTTCCAATGGAAAGCCTTTTGTCCAGTCGAATATTAGTGCGTTCAGCTCATGTTCACTCAATGTACGCCCAGGGAAGGATATCCTAGCGAGCTCCCCCAATTGTTCTTTAATCGTGTCGTAGAGTCTTATCTCCGGGTTCTGGCGCAAAAGTTCGTCAAAAGCCTGCCGTTCGTTTTCGTGTCTTAAGCGAAAGAAAATAGGTTTATAGTCGATTGTTTCTTGCCGTTGATTGGTCATATTTATCCTATATGGTCATGTGTCAAGACTTTGTGCTTTTAAGATGCCGCTATTTTGCAGATGCATCCTATGGCGCCTAAAAATACACAAAAAATAATAACTCGGTTAAGTTATATTAAGTCAAATAGAAACATCCGCTTTACAAACGGCTGTTCGGGTGATTATATCTGATCTGACTAACACCAATTCAGCTTGCCAACGAACTTCAAGTGCGTTGATCAAACAGGAAAAGCGCTCGTCACAAAGGTAGCATATACACAACAAAAACGCCGAGGGAGAGGTACCCCCTCTCCCTCGGCTGCTGTAAGTAGCGGGGAGCAGGATCGAACTGCCGACCTTTGGGTTATGAATCCAACGCTCTAACCATCTGAGCTACCCCGCCTGAAAATTAGTTTGCAAATATAGTTTATTTTCCTTTTCTTTAGAAAAAAAGTTCACAAAGCAGTAAGCGCAACAACTAGCATAACGCGGCATGGTAGAAAAAGTAAAATTTCAATTAGAATACGAAATCAAGTCTTCCCCAAAAATCCTTTTTTCTTTTTTGCATGAACCTAATGCTTTAGCGCAGTGGTTTGCAGATGATGTCACCTACAAAGACGGGATATATGAGTTCAGTTGGGACGATGAGCAGCATGCCGCAAAGCTGATCAGCCTTAAAGAAAACAAGCTTGTAAAATACAAATGGCTCGATGACGAGCCTTACCACTTTGAAATGGAAATCGTGCAGGATGAATTGACCAATGACGTCGCTCTTGCGATTACCGACTTCGCGCAAGTGGAAAACCTCAATGACCGTAAGTTGATCTGGAACAACCAAATTGAATACCTTCAAAGCGTAATTGGTGCCTAAAAAACCTTACCTTTGTAGGTAAGGTTGCACGGGGTGCGTATTGATGAAAAAAATCCATCTTCTTATTCTTAAGTCATTTATCAGGCCATTCATCGTCACATTCTTCATTGTGATGTTTGTCTTGCTGATGCTATTCCTTTTCAAATACATTGATGACTTGATAGGAAAGGGGTTTGAGTGGTATGTCATTTTGGAATTGCTGGCTTACCAGTCGGCGGTACAGATATCGATGGCCATGCCGCTTTCCATGCTGCTTTCTTCCATTATGACATTCGGCAACCTGGGGGAAAGCTATGAACTTGTAGCAATCAAAGCCGCAGGTATCTCTCTCCGGAAAGCTATGATGCCGCTGTTTGTGCTGGTCGGGTTATTCAGCGGAGGCGCCTTCCTATTCAGTGATTACATCCTCCCGGTTGTTAACCTGAAAATGGGCGCTTTGCTCTATGATGTCCGCATTAAACAAGCGGACTTTCTTATCAAACCCGGTATTTTCAATAACACCATACCCGGATACTCCATTCGGGCAAAAGGGAAAAGTAAAGACGGGAAAATTTTGTATGACCTGATGATTTACGACCATAAATCAAGCAATACGGCCAACAATGTGTTACTGGCCAAAGAAGGGTATATTTATAATTCCCCAGACAATAACACCATGATCCTGAAACTCAAGGATGGCGTCCGCTATGAGGACAGCAGGGCAAGAAATGCCAAAGTATACAATACACGCCAACAGTTCACGAGATTTCACTTTGAAGAGACCGAGCAGAAATTTGACATGTCAGCGTTCCAAATGAAACGCACAGATGAAAACCTGTTCAAAAGCCATCACATGATGCTCAACCTGAAACAGCTGAAACATTATACAGACTCCAATGCTTTGCAGATGGATAGTCTTCGAAATACGGTGTTTAGGGAGACACAATCCTATTACTACTTTTTCAGTGACTATTATAAGCCAAAAGACAGTACGATTGCCCTATCCGCTCCGGCCCCGGTCGCAAAAAGCTTCATAGAAATCATCCCGAGTGATAAGCGTAATACCGCGGTCAACAACGCGTTGAACCAAGTCCGGTACATAAAAGACGTACTCAACATCAAAGCTAATGAAGACGGGTTTTACCGAGACAAAGACATCCGCTACAGGATCGAGTTTCAGCGCAAATTCACCTTGGCTGTTTCCTGCCTGTTACTGTTCTGCATAGGAGCGCCGTTAGGCGCGATTATCCGGAAAGGGGGACTGGGCCTACCTGTTGTCGTGGCCATCATCTTCTTCCTCATCTACCACATTATCTCAACGGTGAGTGAGAAGTCGGCAAAAGAAGGGAACATAGATGCATTTTGGGGAATGTGGATGGCTATTTTCGTCTTATCCCCATTGGCTATTTTCCTGGCTTATAAAGCGGCTACAGACTCAGCGCTGTTTGATATCGAGCAGTACCGTTTAAAAGCAGAAAAGATAATCACCCGGATAAAGGCTAAGCTAGGTATCAAGAAACGGAATACCATACAACATCCACCTTCCAAATCTTTACATGACGATTATACATTATCGTCGTAAGTAACTTACTTTTGCACCCAGTCAAAGGAGGCCAAATGAGCATCACGCTAAATACAATAGAGGAAGCGATCACAGACGTAAAAGCAGGAAAGGTGGTCATCGTAGTCGATGATGAGGACCGTGAAAACGAAGGGGACTTTGTTACCGCAGCACGCAACGTCACCCCTGAAATTATCAATTTCATGGCTACGCATGGCCGAGGGCTGGTATGTGTGCCGCTGACAGAAGAGCGGTGCAAAGAACTCGATCTCAATCTTATGGTCGGCAACAATACGGCTGTTTATGAAACAAACTTTACGGTTTCAGTAGATTTACAAGGTTACGGATGCACAACGGGTATTTCAGCGTCAGATCGATCAAAAACGATTAAAGCACTCATAAATCCAGAGATTAAACCGGAAGAGTTCGGCCGCCCGGGGCATGTATTTCCCCTCATCGCTAAAGATGGCGGCGTATTGCGCCGCGCCGGACATACGGAAGCTGCGATAGATCTAGCCAGACTCGCGGGTTTTGAGCCAGCGGGCGTCTTGGTCGAAATACTCAAAGAAGACGGTGAAATGGCCCGCCTGCCTGACCTTATTCGGGTGGCTGAACATTTTGATCTGAAAATCGTTTCCATCAAGGACCTTATTGAATACAGGCTGACTAAGGACACGCTTATTACCAGGGAAGTTTCTGTAAATCTGCCTACACAATGGGGGCAATTTAACCTGATGGCCTATACCCAAAAGAACACAGGCGAACAACACATAGCCATATATAAAGGCGAGTGGGCTCCCGAAGAACCGATCTTGGTGCGGGTGCACAGTTCATGCGTGACGGGCGACATATTCGGCTCATGCCGCTGCGATTGCGGCCCTCAGTTGCACCGGGCCATGCAGATGATCGAAGAAGAAGGAAGAGGGGTGGTCGTCTACATGAATCAAGAAGGTCGGGGTATCGGCCTTATTAACAAATTGCATGCTTATAATCTGCAGGAAAACGGGCTTGATACAGTAGACGCCAACCTAGAGCTCGGTTTCAAACCTGATCATAGAGACTACGGCATTGGTGCCCAAATATTAAGAGACTTGGGCGTCACGAAAATGCGGCTTATGAGTAACAATCCAACGAAACGAGCCGGCCTGATTGGTTATGGATTGGAAATTGTAGAGAACGTCCCTATCGAAATTGAAGCTAACCCCTTTAACGAGCGGTATTTGCGTGCAAAACGTGACAGGATGGGCCATACCATCATGAAGGATCCGCTTCCATAATTTGGCGGTAAATCCGCCGGATTAGCAAAACCAAGCAAGTGATAAATCCGCCGAGAAAACCACCGATAACAATGGCTCTTACCATTCCAAGCCTATTATTTTCAAGAGGAAGAATAGGTCTGTCCAATACCTGAATGACGGGCTTTTCATTGCGAAGAGTAATCTTTGCGAGTTCTTGGTTCTTTACTAGTTCGGTTAATATCGCCGTATTCGCCTGAACATCCACCGTGCGTCGCTGTGAACCGACGCGGAGACTCTGGAAAGCCCGGTTGGGGCTGGGGTTGGCATCTGTAGCAGCAGCTACGCCTCCAATAGCTTCATTAAGTTCACGCCGCACAGAATCTACTTGATGTGTCAGTATAGCAAGGTTTTCCTGTGCCTTCTGTGTCCTTGTCTTGATGTAAAAATCCGATGCGTTTGCAATGAGCGTCTCCACGAACGCTTTCGAGAACTCCTCGTCAGGCGTCTCCATGTTGATAGCAATAATATTCAGCTTCTTATCCGGTTTATCAATAGTCAAGTTATTTTTTAAAATAGACTTATAAAATTGAAACATCAAACTGTCTTGCAAATACACTCCTGTTGTATCCTTAAACTGGATTCTTTGCAAGTGTTCTTTTTCAGCCCATTTTTTACGTAGTCCATTGTAATCGACAAACCGGTTGACCAATAACTCCTTTTCGCCCTTAATCTCCACTTCGGTGAGCAAGGTCTTGTTGATCATGGAGCGTGATTTAAGAAATTCAATAATGTTGTCTCCCTGGAAAAAACCACCCGAACTACCAAGCCCTCCTAAGTTGAGTCCAAATTGAGCGGCAATACCCGCAGCAGACCCAAGGCTGTTCCGCGAAGAACTTTGCTCCTCCATAACAAAGTTGAGCGTAGCCGTATAGCTAATTTTTTTGCTAATCGCATACAAAAGGCCCACAGCGCCTCCTAGTATCCCAACAATTACAATAAGCCACCATTTGCCTAAAAAATATCGTATCCATTCTTGCATCTTCATAATCAGCTCTTTCAAGCTGATTTCGTCATCGTGCTCTTGGATAGTTTTGTTACTATGGTCAGCCATATTTTATCTTAGTTCATAAAATTAACGCAGCATCGTCATAATGATCGCAGCAAGGGAAGCAACGCCTGTCCCTAATCCTAACCACTGCTGAGGGCTCATCGGCTCCTTCACCTCCTTTTGTGGCACAAAAATTTCTGCCCCTGGCTTGATCGGCGGGTAATTATTAAAAAACAAAAATCTGTTTGTGCTCTTCACTGACCCGTTAGCGTATAATACATAAGAGCTTTTTCGCAATGCTCTAGAAGAAAACCCACCCGCTTGCGAAATGTACTGTTTAAAGCTTTTGGTCGGAGCATACACTGCTGTGGAAGGGGCCAATACTTCCCCCGATATCTTGACCGTTTGCAACTCCTTAGGCACTCGAATTACATCTCCATCTTCTAAAATTAAGTCGCCGCGATCTCCTGGCTGCCTGATGATCCGCTCAAGGTTGATACCAACAAAGTCATTGTTGATATTCCTACTTATACTTGCATCATTAATTACACTAGCATCACTCTGCAATTGCTTCAGGGCAAGCAATCGATTATATTCGTCTTGTTTCTGCAGTTCCCGTTCTGCTTTTTCTGCGTTTGTCTCGGCCGTCTTGGTACTGCTTAAATTTCTGTCCCGTTTTAACGATGCTCCTTCCACATAAGCAAAAGGTGTAAAGCCCCCCGCGCGTTTGATGATATCGGAAATACGCTCATCCTTGCGGGTTATCGTGTACAAGCCTGGATACAGCACTTCTCCCTCGATCCGCACTGTTTTCTGTGTTTCGTATCCCGCAGCAGTCCGGACTACCACTTTATCGAACGGCATTAGCACGAAGTCCGCATCTTCTTTCCGTAGCCCCTTATCTGCAGACACCTGAAAAACCTCTGCGACCTGAGCAGATTGAGAAAGTGCGTCTGCGTTTGTAACTCGTCTAGACACCTCAATTCGGCTTCCCGTCGCACTTTCTCTAAATCCTCCCGCCTGCATGATTAGGTCTTTCAACGTCATCCCTTCTGCATAATCAAATTGTCCGGGTGTGCGAACTTCACCATCTATCTCCACGAGGTAGGCTTCGCGCAGATCAAATATGGAGGAGACCGTAACAATGTCTTCCCGCTTCAACTCAACGTCAGCCGTTGTCCCGGCTAAAACTCCCGACACGCTGAATGAAAGTTGCTCCATCTGGAAATCATCCTTTAGTCGTAATATATACCCTCGGTTCAGAAATGCGTCTTCTTTTAACCCATCAGCTTTCTTGATCAACATAGATAATGTCAACCCAGGACTAAGTTCATATTCTCCCGGTCGAAATACCGCTCCCTTGATAGTTACGCGGTTTTCGAATCGGTCCAATATGCGCTCTATCTTGAATCGGTCACCCGTTTTTGGTTCATAATGTGAGAACTGACTGCTCAGCAAATCTTCAATCCGTTGCTCCCGATCTGTCCGCTTTGTGACCTTGATTCGTGCGCGATAAGCATTTTCGGTGAAATCTCCTGCATAGGCGAGGAGCCTATCGAACGTCTCCCCCTCTTTCAATTCAAATATAGCAGGCCGTTTCACCTCTCCGCGCATTTCTACCCTGTTTTGATATGGTGGTACCATAATGATATCCTGGTCCTCTAATCGGATATTCTCCGAAAAAAAGCCATTGATCAGCACATCATAAATATCCAATGTCGCGACTACTCTTCCATTTCTGATGATATCGATTTTCCGGAACGATCCGTTGTTGGTAGGTCCCCCTGACCAATATAATGCGTTAAACGCCGTCGCAACGGAAGGCAAGGTATATGAACCGGGTTGGACTACCTCACCGGTGACGGTCACCTGAATGCTACGAATATTACCTAATGCGACGTTCACTTTCGTCTCTCCGGTACGGATAGCCGAATAAACTTCGGACAATTGCTTGGTGATCCGCGCCGTTGCTTGTTCAATGGTCATCCCGGCCACAGAAACTACACCGATATATGGAATATTGATGACTCCTTCTGGAGTAACTGTCAGGGCATGCCCGTCTTCGGACTTTCCATAAATATCAATCAAGATCTGATCGCCCGGACCTATCACGTAATTTTGGGGAGTAGCGATACGCAAATTAGGTTCAAATACAGGCGTAACATCTTGAAACAATGAAGCACCAAATACTTTTAAGTGGAGATTTCGGGCTGCTTTATCGATTGCGGCCAGTGAATCCAAATTCAGTGTATCGCTGCTCATTGGCGGCGATAACGAGTCGGCCAATTGGCGTTCTGTATCTCTCATCGGCGTCGGCGAACTTGACGCCCCCGTCGCGGGCCCGTCCAACCGCTCTATCCGCTCCCTTAGCTTTTGAATTTCCGCGGGCGGCATACCCCGCTCCAATGCCAACCGCTCCATTTGGCTTTCGCTCAACCCAGAAGACTCGGCTTGTCTCAGATAAGCCCGGATCTGTTCATCCGACAAATCGTCGACACGAACATTCGATAAATCTGATGAGTTTATCGACTGACCGTAACTCCCGCCCCCAAATATTCCTAGGCAAACCAATAAAAGAATACTGATAGCATAAAAAAACCGATACTTCATCTACCTCTTGTTCTGAAAAGTTAACATGCAATAAAACCCACCGCTTCTAATTTATCGCAAATAAAACGTTTTTTTTTTACTTTGCCTACAATCGCCCATTAATTCCGTTTAAAGCTGGCCGCCTATCAGTTTTCCTATTTGAACGATGGTTTAGCAGCAACAGTTTAGTGTTAAAACCTGTAAGACAATCCAATCTGAATCGTTATATTGGTCTTGTCTTGGGGGTCAAACTCCCAGAACGTATTACCCGGTGGCATATAAAACTCAAACCGATAGTTGTATGCATGGGTGTACTGAAGCCCCGCCGAAGCGATCAAACGATCAAAATCCCAATCAGCATATGCCCGCACGCCCAAGTCGACCCATTGTCTCCTCAAATCGTTTACATGTCCGTAGCTATAAAAAAAGTCTTCCTTTTGTACGAATCGCTCAAATTGAAGCCCTACTTGTTTAAACCCCCGCAGCCACGATACCTGTACCGACTGTATGTTGCTGCCAGGTCCAATACCCGCACCCAACACCTGGCCGCGATGGGTATACCCATCCCTGACAACATGATGGGTGTACCAGGTCGGAGTCGGGCTGTCATTCAAAAAATAACTGGAGTTGAATGCCAGTTGCGTTATTTCGGCCCCAAGTTGGAAGAGGTCCCCGGCTTTTATCCAGTTTGACGGCAAGAGTTTCCTGAATCCAAGTACATACCCTCGGGAATGCGCCGCCTGCACCATTCTGTCCCTCCCATCATGCGGCCTTAGGCTTCTCCCGTATTCGCCATAAAGTTCGAGCATCCCAGCGGGCATCGCCCAGCGGAAAAAGATCGAATTATAGTCGATACTATAGTCCTGGCTCGTCCGCTCAGCCCCATTGCCAGCATCCAAATAAGCGACATCGCGCGCTTCAGGTTTCACGAAAGGTAAAAAATCCCTCAAGCCGTTCACATCGGGCCTATTGACTACCTTGGTGGTTATCCAGCCTAACGACAATCCTTTTATCCATCGGGGTTGATAGCTCGCAATCAATCCGGAGAAGGACCGATCCACATCGGGCTTTTCCACATAAAACAGCTCGTGATGCCTACTTTCTTCCGTGTACGATGGCGGATATCCCGATGACCTCAGCTTTCCAACCACGAACTGCCCTTCGAAAGACCCAATCGCCGTGGAAACCGGCTTCGTTGTATTGATCGTCAGGTGAGGAAACCCTGGCGCCGTATTGCTCATCAGCAAAGCGTTCCGTATTCCAGGCCCCCACCATAGGTTTTCGGTCGACAAGCCAATAGATACCGGATCAAAATTCGCCCGGACGCTGCTTTGCCCCATAAATGCTCGCGAGTACGGTCCTTTGCCAAAATACTCAGGCATATCAATGCGATTACCGAACGTATAGTACCAGTGCCAGCCGTATCCGGGCGACGCGGCAAGCTCATCGTAACGATTGTTACTTGCTATGATCACCTCGGGTTGGAATTGCACGGTCAGGAAGCGATATTTAGCAAATATACCTGCCGAAAGTTTCGATTGCCCGCCCGCTGCAGGGATCATATTTCCATCGTTCCAACCATATGGATATTCCGTATTGTTCCGGTATAGGAAGCTGGCGGGCAGGAGTTGCACATAGCCATGGTTATCCGGCATAGTATAGATGATGCTACTATTACCCAATGAACTGTCGGGATCAAAAACATCCGCACGCTGCAAAGCGGCCGCCGTTAAAGGCCGTATAGTGAATGAGATGGTTGAATCGACGAGTCCCAACAATTGATCTCGTCTGTAGCGATCTTCAAGTACCTGCGAGCCAACAGGCAGGACTTGGCCGTTTAAAGAAAACGGGCCTATTGCGATGATAAAAACAATAAAAAAAATAAGGGACTTAGCGACAAACCGCCCGTAACTTTGCATAAATAATAGGTTATGTATAGACCGTGGTTTCCACTTTACGCAACTTTTGCACGCAAAAGTAATCAAAAAACATGCCTTTCCTACTTTTTTTCACCTAGGATTTCGGTTATCGTTGCATTGTAGATGGAAATGATCCGGTCAACGGAATATTCTTTGATCATCTTGTCCCTACCCTTCTGTCCCATTGATCTTCGCATGTCCTGAGATAAATTAATCATACGCTCCATACAGGCGGTCAAGCTGTCTACGTCTTTTACTCGGCACAAATATCCATTATCCCCATCATCTATCAACTCCTTACACCCAGGTATGTCGCTAGCTATGAGAGGCTTACCCATAGCAGCACTTTCTTGCAGCGTGGTCGACATACCTTCCCTGTAGGACGGTAATACCACACAATCGCAATCAACCAAAACAGACCGGACATCGTCGACGGCGCCAAGGTAACGTATCCACCCGTCCCCAATCCATTCGTTCAGGCGCGTCTCTTGTACTGCCGCGGGATTTTCAACATTCAGATAACCCAAAACCAAAAAAACGGTATCAGGATATGCACGTTTGATTCGTTTTGCAGCCTCCACAAACTCAGCTATACCCTTGTCGTAAAGCAGCCTACCGACAAACAAGAACCGAAACACACCGCGGTCGGCAGCCGGCAAGAACAACTCTGGATTAAAGGTATCGACGCAGTTCACTCCCTCTCCGGGGATCCGAAACGCCCTTCGGTGATCGACCAACCCATGCGAGACAAAAAAATCCAAGTCGTCCCGATTGAGAAACCAAACCCGCTCGGTTTTTCGCAACGTCAGGCGGTAAAGTTGCTTAGCTATCGCTGTCACGACTCCCTTATTAATAAATGCATACCCTAGACCGGTGATCACGGCAATGGTGGGAATGCCGTATCGCTTTGCTGCCCAAGTACTGTAGATGTTTGGTTTAATCGTATATTGGATAATTAAATCAGGCTTTTCTTCCCGGTATATACGCTTGAACTCGCGATAGAGCATGATATCCTTTACAGGGTTAAGCCCCTTTGGATACAATGATTGCAAAAGTACAACCTTTGCACCCAAAGATGCTAGCTGCCTGGCAAATGCGTCTGCAGGCATTAACAACAAAACTTCATACCCCGCTGCCACCAGCGACTTGATGACATCAATACGAAATCTCACAAAACTCCAACCCGTATTCGAAACCAAGCAGATCTTACCGGCCATTCATTTTTTTATATATAAATTAATAGCAGCAATCAGCGAATCAGAAAATACTGGCGCCCCCTTGAATGTCTGATACGCGTTGCTGGAGATGGCTTCGCACTTTACGCGATCTCGTAACACCGCTAACAGATTACGCAATGAACGATCCCACGCTTGGCTATCGCCTGTGTCAGCAAACACCGCGGAGTGCCCATCAACCGCGTATTGAGCGACACCACCAACAGGTGTAACGAAGCATACCATTCCCTGCTGCATCGCCTCCGCCACGCTCATCGCCATGCCCTCTTGCGCGCTTAACTGCATGTAATAATGGTGACAACCATAAAGTTTCCACTTCTCTGTAAAACCGATCTCACCTTCAATGGAGACATATCCCCTCAAACCACATGCGTCAATAGCTTCTTCAACAGCCGACTGGTCACCGTCATCCCGTCCATATATCCGCAAGGTTGCATCCACCCCGTTTTTGCGAAGCCAAGCAATTGCTTTGACAGCCAGCGGCACCCGCTTTATCGCGTGAAGCCGACCTATGAAAAAAAAATGCTTCGGCCCCGTAAAATCACGTCCCTTAATATCGCTTGGAGATATCGTTGTCAGGTAAGAAAGCACGTTGATCGCTGCTGTGTCTCCTAAAACCCGCTTAGCCAAAGACGCTGTTGCATGCGAATCCACGAAAACGGCGTCACTCAAGCGCAAGCCCAGTTTGCTGAAGATGCGGTCAGCCCAATGGAAAAAATTGTCACTATGCAACAGCATAAAGTAGTT
This sequence comes from Parapedobacter deserti, assembly GCF_042646065.1. Lineage (NCBI taxonomy): Bacteria > Pseudomonadati > Bacteroidota > Sphingobacteriia > Sphingobacteriales > Sphingobacteriaceae > Parapedobacter > Parapedobacter deserti. The sequence continues at coordinate 905,497 of NZ_JBHRTA010000038.1, read as the reverse complement.
GGATTGCCTGTTGAAAACCCGGTAAAAACTCCCTACAATCGCAGATCTCCATAAAGAGCTAATCACAATATCCGGATTAAATTTGCGCATCCTCATATAGAGCACAGGCAAATAGAATGGCAATGCGTAAACCGGTATGTTGCAGAACCTCATTTTGTCCCTTAATGGCGCGTCCAACGATTGAAGCAACTGATGCTCCTGCCCGCCTCCCAACACATACACACGTAGGTCAAAATATTTATCCAAGTCAGGTAAAGCAGTCACCAACGCCGTCTCTGCCCCGCCAATAGCGATCCCATGAATAATATAAACCAACTTGCGTTTACATGACATTGGCATCGAACTTCCCTTAACACCGGCTCCCATCCCGCCTTACAAAATTGAATAGGGCTGCATCAGATTGGGATTGACCATCTTCAACCCATAATACAAAACGTATAACATAAAAATCGCCCGTAAAAATAACGCTAAAAACTTTTCAGACCTATCTGATTCCAACATTTTGCACACATAAGGCATGCTGAATAAAATAGCACCAAACAACAGCAACGCTAATCGCTGCATAATGGCAAATGAAATAAACAACAAATTGATAAACGAAGCAAGCGATAGCGCGATAAACATATAATCGATTACCTTTTTAGGGTGATAATTCAGCAACCTTCGCCTAAAAATCATCATACCAGCCATAAACACCTGCGCAATAATGGAAGGGACATATCCCCCTTTACCCAACTCATCAAATTCGACATACTGCGCAAGCGTCGGCGGCAATCCTCCTAAGCTAAAAAGAATCATGACAGGATTAAAGAGCCCCCCTAATACGCCCAAAAGCGGCAACACAAAATAAAACCAGAGGCTCTTTATCAACACATAAAACAAACTGACAAAAGGCACGATTAACACCGCACTATGAAAGCCAGCGCCAACCAGCACTAAGACAGCGAAGCTCCAGTATTTGCCTTCCGTCAACCTGAACAGCGCCCATAAGCCCAGCCCCGCAGATAGAGCGAAGCGAATTTGCGTAAAATCCCGATAAAAGTAAAAAAAGCAGACATACAACAAAAGGGATGCAAAAGGAAACGGGCTTTTTTTATAGATTAATGTGTAGTTAACCAGTCCGGTCAGTATCGCCATTAGCAAAAACACGGTACGGATCCCACCCCCCAATGAGTGAATCACTTTATTCAACACCAGGTATCCGCGCTCCATGGTTTCATCGTAGTTGCCTGTTATCAAATCCGACCATGGTAAACTTGCCGCCAAGCTAAAGGCTTCCTCATAGTTTACACTGTCATTATCAACCCCAACAGACCGTAATCCAACGAACAACACCAACACGATGCAATACCCTACATATACAGAAAATCGAATAGCATGGCTTCTCACTAGGTCAAACACGCTTAGCAAGAATGTGGTTATCACGATTGCGTAGTATGGCGTCATCCAATCTATCCGGATTTACTTTTTAATCGGTCAATGAGACACAGCGTGTAGCATAATGGCAGAAAAACCATCGTCCACTGCTGTTTGACCATTTTCCGCTTATGCCTAAAGGTATGCTTTTGATCATAAACCGCAAATCTCCAGAAGTTGACCGCTGACTTAAGGCGGTGTACGCAGGGTATCTGCTCGTTGTTGAGAAATTCGGCATAGTATAGCGATGCGTATTGAGGGTTTGTTTTACGCAGCCGGAATGACTTCGCACTCAAGCCGTCTGCCAGATAGTTACCCACGTATATACCTTTATTGAAAAATACCAATCGATATGACGCTGCAATGCGGTTCCAGACCAACGCTTCGGTGCAGAATTTCTCGCCCTCAATGTCGGGAAACGGATAAGCACGTAATATATCCGTCCGGTATACTTCTGCCTTATCACCCTGATAACCGCGACGGTAGCGGTAATCTACTGTTGTCGTATCAAGGACATCATAGTCAACCTTTCCTCCGACTACCGCACCATTTTCATCGATACGCAACCCGCAAATACCGGCGTACTCTTTCGGATTCGGCTTTTGCAGCACAGCCGACCATCGGCTGGATATTTCCATCAATGCATGCCCCGGCAGGTAGTCATCGCTATCCACAATAAAAAACAACGCACCTTTTGCCAGTTGCACGCCCTTATTGATCGCCCGATGTTTACCCGCGTTCGCTTGATAATGGTATGATATCGACAAGGCGCCCTCTGAGATAAAGTCGTTGACAAGAGCTGCGGTGCCATCGTTGCTTCCATCGTCCACAATAAGCCATTCGTGCAAAAACCGAGCTTGCAGTTTCAGGCTAGCATAAAGCCTACTCAGGTAATTGCACCTATTGTAGGTCGGCGTAAACACGGTAATGGACACCACTGCCATAATGTTATCGGTTTTGCATCAATCGATAGCTTGCCTCATCAATGTCTTCATGGACAAAAGTCCCTTCCGGTTGCCCAACTGGAATCCGTGTTTCCACACAAGCCATAGCCGACCGAATACAGATGGGCACAAGGCATAACGAAAATAAGCTTCAAAAAGCTGCCTGGCTTGCGGCGAAAGCCGGAGGAAAAAATAATCAAAAAAAGACCGGTTTGCTTCAAAATGCCTTCGATCGATAACCTGCTTGTTCCGCGAGAGGAACGAGCGCACACGACCGGACAATCCTGTTTGATGATCGGCGGTAGCATTCTTTTCATGTTGGCGATATAACATCAGCACTTCATCCAGATAAATCAGTTTTCCAAAGGCGACCGAAGCAAGCGTGAGTAGATGATCGTGCATAGCGACCGTTCCATCAAACGGCCTGACCAACTCGATCAGTTGTCGGTTTACGATCAATGAACAGCCCTGTATACCAGAATTCATGAACAACATATTTTTTAAGCTGGAGGGATGGATGTCTATGGTTTTTCTTGTCAGCCTTCCACTTTCGTAAAAAAAAGCGTTGGCGTAAGCGGCCGCAGGCCCCTGTTCGTTGCTTATCGCGGCAACCAGCCTGCTCACCTTATCATCAAACCAAACATCATCTTGATCACAGAACATACAAAGCGGCGCATTTGTATATTTCAATAGATGCATATAATTACCTGCCGCTCCTAGTCCACGTACACCGTCAGATAAAAGTTGTACCCGACGGTCCATTCTTTGGTAATTTTGCACGATACGTACCGTGTCATCGGAAGAACCATCATCATGCACCAAAAGCCGCCAACTTCGATACGACTGTTTCAATAGGGAATCGAGCTGTTCAGACAGGTACTCGCTACCGTTATACGTAGCCATTAAAATATCAACATTCACCCTACTCATCGGCCCATCAGTTTTTTGACATCCAACGCTTGATCTGCCGCGAGCCAACGCTTGATGATCGCATGATTTTTGGCACTTTTCCTCGCTTTCACTTCTGGGGAGAACGAGGAGCTTTCCAAAAACTCGTACCCGGTCTCCATGAAATCCCCTATCGATGGAGATTTGACAATCGGAATGATGCCATAATAAAGGTACTCAACGAGTTTCGTGGGGCACGCAACGCGATTTACGACAATCTCATCGCGCAAAACGAATCCATAGTGCGCAAGCTTATAATAACTTTTTAACTCTTGGGGAGAGACTTTAGCAACATGGACGTTGTGCGCTGAATCCAAGCCAGCATCACGCAAGTATCCTCTCATTTGCTCCAGATCGCCTGTAAGGATATCGTACCTGATCCGCTCGGAAAGGTTCTCTTTGATAATGGATATCATCAGTTCGATATGCTGCCACTTCTGCGTATTTCCACTATATACCACCCGGATGGGCGGTTCATGGTGGTCTTCCAACTCATAGTCGTCCTGAACGATATTGACGGGCAATATGCGGTACAGTATATAACGAGCACGTGATACCGGATACTTTACCTGAAAATGGCGCTTCATGGCTTCCGAAACCGTTATAACCGTATCCACATTGTCAAACAGCACTTTTTCACTAAGTCCATATAGTTTGCCTTTCCATCGCTTCCCAGCAAGCAGGTGCTCCTCGGGGACCACGCCATGCGCATCCAAAATCACTTTCGCATGCTTTCTGGTAATCAGCCAAACCGGCAACAAAGGTAACAGGTTAATCACGGAATGAATATAAATCACGTCGGCCTTTTTCAGCAGCTTATGGATGAAAAAAAAATGCCTGAACAAGTTGCAGTGATACTGCAAGGCGCCCCTTTTTACTTTGTAGCGTTCTTTAAACCAAAACAAGCGATGAGAGACAAACAGGTACGCCCGTTCGTATTCCTCGTACTGTTCGTCAACAGCCGCCATACGCTGGGACATGCCTTCCGATAAGGCTTCCGTTGCCGGGAAATTAGCTAAAAACAATACCCTCATCAGTTGTCTAGCAAAATATTCACTATTCGCTCGGCACTATGCCCGTCGCCATAAGGGCTGCTTCCGGCAGCCATCCGCCTGAATTCGTCATGGTCATCCAAAAGCGACATCACCTCTTTAATGATGTGGTCCGATTGCGTACCCACCAATTTAACCACGCCTGCTGCTATCGCTTCTGGGCGCTCAGAAACCTCCCGCATAACCAAAACGGGTTTCCCCAAGCTCGGGGCTTCTTCTTGGATACCGCCGCTGTCCGTAATGATAAGGTAAGACCGCAGCATAAGCCAAGTGAAGGCTGGATATCCAAGCGGATCAACCAATAGCACGTTGGACAGGTTACCCAATAACTCAGACACAGGATTGCGCACCTCGGGGTTCAGGTGCACAGGAAAGACAATGAGCACATCGTCGCGCAACGCGATCTCTCGCAGCGCAACGCAGATATCCACAATGCCCTTGCCGTGGTTTTCCCGCCGGTGGGCGGTGACCAGTATCACTTTGCCGGCGTTGCCGACGGCACGTTGCATCACTTCGATTTCTTCATCGTGATAACCTTCAAGCCTCACCCTTGCCCAATTCAAAGCATCAATGACCGTATTGCCCGTCACATGGATCAAGGTCTCATCTATCCCCTCGCGCATCAGGTTCTCCTTGGCTTTCAGCGTGGGTGCAAAATGCAGCTGAGCGATCCGTCCCGTCAACTGCCTGTTTATTTCCTCGGGAAACGGAGCATATGGGTTGTGCGTCCGAAGCCCAGCTTCCACGTGGCATACTGAAATCTGCTCGTAATAAGCAGCCAATGACGCGACCATGGAAGTCGTGGTATCCCCATGAACCAATACGTAATCCGGCTTACTGGCTTCAAGCACTTCTTTCATCCTAACCAGTACTGTCGCGGTAAGGGTAAAGAGATTGGGTTTATCGCGCATCAAATCCAAGTCATAGTCCGGAACAATCTCAAAAAAAGAGAGTACTTGGTCGAGCATATAGCGATGTTGAGCGGTTACACATATTTCCAGCAAAAAATCGGTATTTCGCTGCTGGATGGCTTTGATCAAAGGAGCCAGCTTAATGGCCTCAGGCCTTGTACCAAATACAACTAAGATTTTCTTCATACCAAACCACCCTTACAAATAACTCGATGTTTAAGAGGTTACAATTATACGAAATACATCGAAGTAATATCTTTCACGGCGATATATCCACCGCATTAATGCTTGAAAAGAAAGCAGCATTTTTACCGCGAGCAATGCCCACCTCCCTGTTGTTTTCCGAAAGTATAAATACCGGCTTTGAGTAAAGAATCGTATTTTTTGCAACGGCCATTTACCCGATGTGTCCGTTGTTGATCCTCCCTCCAGATGCACTATCCGGGCTGCGGGAACCCACATGGACATAAAGCCGGCATGACGGATGCGCCACGCCAGCTCCGTCTCTTCAAAATATAAAAAGAAATCCGGGTCAAAGCCACCCACTTGTCGGAAAACGGCTGATCTGACAAAAAAATCCGCTCCTGTAATGTAATCAACTTCTTTTACATGCACCGCCCCGTCCTTCACAGCAATCGACAGGCGGTCGGTAAACCGCTTCCGGTAAAGCCGATACAGGCCGATTTCCGAAAGTACTCCGAAGACCGAAGGAAAATTTCCATAAGAAGCTTGTTTTTTGCCATCCGACGTCAGAAGCATTCCACCGCAACACCCTACGCGTTCATTTCCCTTTTCTTCCATGAATGTGTGTAAAATGGTCGCCGCATCGTTTACAAAATACGTATCCGAGTTGACGAAAAAGAAATATTTTCCCTTTGCGCATTCAGCCCCTTTATTATTACCACGGCCGAACCCCAGATTTTCACCATTACGTATAAACGTGATATCTTTTCTTGACGCCAGTAGTGCAACAGCTCCCTCTGATGAATGATTGTCGACGACAATGATTTCATAGCGTATACCCAGCACCATTTTACGGATACTTTTAATACACTGTAAAGTCAGTGCTGTGGTGTTGTAATTAACAATAATAATGGAAACTTGCACGTCAATCATCAATAAAGCGCTTCACTTATCTTTTCTACTATTCGAGGCCACCAAAATTGTTGATAAGCATAGTTCTGTATGTTACTACTGATTGTCCGCATATGGGATTCGTTGGCAGCATAGTCAAGCATTGCATAAGCTATTTCATCGACACTATCAAAAGGTACAATCACCCCTAGTTCACCGTTTCTTGTGACGTCCAAACCAGCTGAAACAGGTGTTGTAATAACGTAGCATCCAGAAGAAATAGCTTCCACATAAACCAATGGAAATCCTTCCCAGCGAGAAGGCAGTACCAGCATTTTCGCCTGTTTGTAATATGACATTAGAAGGTTTCGATCCGTGACCTCATTTAAGCGCTTTATCTTTTTATGCAAAAAAGGGTGCTTAAACATCAAGTCATCCAAATATTGGCTGAATACAGGCTCCTCTGTTCCTATTAACATCAATATCCAGTCCGGTTGAGATATAACAAACTTCGTAAATGCTTCGCAGACAAGCTCTGTGGCCTTTTGCCTTGAGCCCAAACGTCCAACGGAAACAATTAAATTAGATTTTTCGCCATAATCCACGCGGACGTGTTCCCCGTTTTTATGATGAAAACCATTAGGAATATAGGTAATTTTTCTTCCCAAGTGGTTGTCATTATTTAAATATTCGTGAAGCGGTTTAGACTCTATACTTACAAGGGAAATCGAACGAAACAGAAAACGAGCAATCAAACCACTTGGTCCACTTCCGAATTTAAAGCTCCTGATACGATCGTCCGCATCGAGTTTAAGATAAGTCTTTTTTCGAAACAGCCCCAGTGCCTTGAACAGATATAGTAATAGCAATGTGTCCCGCGAATAATGATACATCTGCAACACATCGTATTTTTTATGTTCCGAAAAAATAAATAAAACCAAATTTAGAAAATCACTTTTAAAAAGTCTTTTTATTACCTTCAGCTTCAAACCCTGTACTTCCTGTTCCAGATAAGGGTACTGATCATATCCGAAACACGCAATTGTGCAGTCATAATGCTGTTCCCGTTGCAAAAAATACGGAATCATTCCTACATCCTTTGTTAAATGTACGTTCCGTAACTGAGGAAAAATCGTCAAAAACCTTTTCATCGCTTGAAAAGCACGGTTATAACCATTTCAACAATCGGCTTATGTACTTCCATTCGTCAAGTCTAAAAATAGCAGAAAGCAAAACGAGTGAAAAAAGAGCAACGCAAGTATACAAAACTATTAACTGCACATCGGATAAACCTAAAGGCAAAAAACAATCAAGTGCAAATAGAATGCCCACAACCGAAGCCATCATTCCCATGTATTTGATGGTCAATGCCAAAAGTTTCTTGATCTGAAAAGGAAAAAAAATAAACATAAATGCTGCGCCAATCAGGTGCCCCGAGATGTACGCAACCGGAAAAGCGATTTCTCTTACATGCCTCACCAACAGCAGGTTCAACCCGATAGTAATCATTTGGGCAACTACTGCAAGATAAGCGTATTTTTTCTTGTTATTTGATGACAATAGCGCCATTCCAAATACAAAATAAAGGAACACAACAAGTACTCCCCATGCGTATAATGAAGACAATCGGCTTATTGTCGCTAGCTCGACTACGCTGATAGAATCTTCATTATAAAAAAAACGAACAATGGAGTCAGGAATCACGGAAAATAACGCAACAAAAATCGTGATTATCAAAAGCCCCCATTGATAGATTTTCCTGAAATCTGTATAAAATGCGCTGTAATCTTTTCTTATAAAATGCTGGGAAATGGATGGAACCAAAAAAGTCATTAATATACCTAATAATACGGTAATTAACATCTCCGAAAACTTTCTTCCATAATCAACCATAGACACCATACCAACACCTAACGTACTTGCTAGCGACTTCTCCAAAACGGCACTTATTTGTCCCAAAAAATAGGAATAAAAAAACGGCAAGGAAAAACCAAAAAATATCCAAAAGTAAGAGAACTTTATCGGACCGGTATTCGAAAAAAGCCCAATTTTCAGCCGGAATACCTGCCACACTAACAAACCTGTAAGTAACAGGATACCTATATAGTAGGAAATTACCAATGAAAATATTCCAATGACCGGTGCCAATAAGATCAAGAGGATGATGTTGACGGCGGTACCGACAAATGCCACGATATCGGGAATGACAAATGAATGATAAGCGTTCAACAGGCTGTTAAGAAGCAGGTTAACTTGATTCAGAAGTAATGCGGGGATCAGCACCAATAACATCAACGATAACGAGGTAAGTTCTTTGCTATCAAAACCAGGCGCCAAAACGCCAACAAAGAAATCACGAAAACAAGCAACAATGATCACTAAAGCGACGGACACCAAGCAAGTGAAAAAAAAAAGAGATCTTACCTTTGTCAATGCTTGCTGTTCACCCTCTTCTTCGCGGATAAAAATAAATTTCGTCCGGAAAATCTCATTCAAGGGTCCCCAGATTGCGGCATCCAGTACAACAATACCATTTAACGCAAGCAACCATACATCCCGCCAAATCGATGTCCCGAAGTACTTAGCCGATAGCCAAAGACTTAAAACCGACAACGCGATTTTTGCAAACCTTAAAAGAAACAAGAAACTAATTTTCCTTATCAAATCGTCAAATGATTAGGTACGCTTGTATAAACCCTATTTATATTATATTTCATATTCTCAATGATTACGTTTTCACCTTTCACGGAAAACGCATATTGGGGCAACGCGCGGTTAATCGCCTCAAAAAAAGATCGGGAACAGCCACGCTTGTCGACGTCATGCAGCATAGCTGCTGACACTCCTTTGCAAGATATCGAATTTTCATTGTCGGGTTCAACACAGATGACCTTTGCGCCTGGGTACCTATTTTTCATTGTAAAGAGTCCCACATTAGCGCCCCTGTCTATAAGGACTCGAAGTTTAGCTAATTCGATGTCGTAGTGGTTATTATAGAAGACCTGGTAAAATGCGTCGATATCTGATGTGTTGGCCTGCAGTGAAAACGGATGCTTTACTGATGCCAACTTGTTGTGGCCGACACGTCCGGACTCAGGCTTAAAATATAATCTCAATCCGGACCAAAAGCCGTACCGTATACAGAAAGTAATAAGCAGTTTAACACTTTCCATTTGGTTGTTAATATATGCGTTGTAGATACGAAATTTGCTCATTCGCTTGGTAACGGCATCGGGACAAAGGTACATTTATTGGCTAATATTGACAATTTAGCGAAAAACTATTAGCATTGCCATATGTTATTAACAACATATACCCCTGTGTTTGATAAATGCGCAAGTTAATAATTAATTCCAAAGCCTACATCAACGGCAAATTCACCCATGCCCGTAAGACCTTTGATGTGGTCAATCCCGCCACCGGCGAGACTATCGCCTCCGTACCGGACCTTGGCGTGCCGGATTGCATGAAGGCCATCGAATATGCTCATCAAGCATGGCCCTGTTGGCGAGACACCGATACGGCCATTAGAAGCAACACTGTTCGCAAGTGGTATGAGCTTATCATGGCCAGCAAACAGGAATTAGCGCGCATCATGACCTTGGAGAGTGGCAAGCCGCTGACAGAGAGCCTTGCTGAAGTCGACTACGGCGCCTCCTTCGTAGCGTGGTTTGCCGAGGAAGCCAAACGGGCGTACGGCGAAACTATACCCGCGCCCAAAAAAGACCAACGGCTTGTCACCATCCGTCAGCCGGTGGGTGTGGTCACCGCCATCACTCCTTGGAACTTTCCGCTCGCAATGATCACCCGGAAGGTAGCCCCTGCGGTGGCCTGCGGCTGTACGGTCGTTCTCCGACCTGCTTCCCAAACGCCATTTACGGCGTTGGCCGTGGCTAAGCTTGCTCACGAAGCAGGATTCCCTCCCGGCGTGCTTAACGTGGTCACGGGCAAAGACAGCAAAGGTATGGGAGAAGCGTTGGCAACTCACGAGAAAGTACGCAAGATTTCATTTACCGGCTCTACCGAAGTAGGGCGTGCGTTGATGGCGTTGGCAGCCAAAACAATTAAAAACGTATCATTCGAGCTCGGAGGAAATGCGCCATTCCTCGTTTTTGATGATGCCGATGTCGACGCCGCTGTAAATGGAGCGATTACTGGCAAATTTCGCAACTCCGGACAAACATGCGTCTCCGTCAACCGGCTTTATGTGCAAAACGGCATATACGACAGCTTCACCAGGAAACTGACCGCTGCCGTAAAAAAACTGAAAGTAGGGAACGGGCTTGACGAAGGTGTGCTGGTGGGCCCGCTTATCAATCAAGACGGATTGGAAAAGGTAAAGGCACATGTGCAAGATGCCATCGATAAAGGAGCCAGCCTGCGGACAGGTGGCAAGGTAACGAAAGGCCTCTTCTATCAACCTACCGTCTTAGCCGATGTGCACCCATCATCGCGGATTGCCTATGAAGAGACATTCGGACCGGTATGTGCGCTGTTTCGGTTCGAAACCGAAGAAGAGGGGATTGCCATGGCTAACGATTCGGAATTCGGTTTGGCATCCTATTTTTACAGTAAAGACATTAATCGATGCTGGCGGGTGGCGGAGCGGCTTGAAGCCGGCATGGTGGGTATCAATACCGGATTGCTTTCCAATGCCGCGGCGCCTTTCGGAGGCGTTAAGCAATCAGGAATCGGCCGAGAAGGATCCAAACACGGACTTGATGAGTATACCGAGGTGAAATACTTATGCTTCGGCAGCTAGCATCGTTCCCTGATTTTTTTATACCACCTTACGGCAAGCATCAGCATCATAGACAACAGGAGCAAACCGAGCACGCCATATACCCAGTGGATCGCACTTTTGAGCACCACAGCAAACACAATAGCAAACAGCATCACCGTGGCTAATTCGTTCCAAAGGCGCAGCTTGATCGATGTCCATTTGTTCCGCTCTTGCATAAGCCTGAACATGATGCGCTGGCAAACAAAGTGGTAAGTGACTAGCCCAAGCACAAAAGCCAGTTTCACATGCATCCAGCCGGCTTGTAGCAAACCCGGTGCAATGTAAAGCATAGTCAGACCGGCGGCAACAGCCAAATACATAGAAGGAGTCGTAATGATCCACCACAGCTTGCTTTCCATCACCATGAACTGCCGGTGCAGCACCTGGTACTCGTGCCCAGGTTTTTGCCGTGCTTCGGTGTGGTAAATAAAAAGGCGGACCATATAAAACAACCCCGCCATCCACGTGATGACGAAGATAATATGTACGGCTTTGGCGTAGAGGTACAACATTAAAACCTAAACTCTTTCACCACATCGATGGCATATTTCACGTTATCAAACGGAATATCCGGCATAATCCCATGTCCCAGGTTGAAGATAAAACCATCAGATCCCCGCATGCGTTCAAATAGGTGTAAAATCTTTTCCTTGATGACTTTCTTATCGGCATATAGTACATAAGGGTCCAAGTTACCTTGTACGGCGATGCCATCCGGTAACCTTTCCTTCACCTGGCGCAAATCCGCATTCCAATCCATCGAAATTACATCAGGCTTGGCGTCAGCCATCAACGGTGCAAATACAGAACTTCCTTTGCAAAAAGAAATCACCGGTACGCCCTTTCTTTTGAGCTTCGAAATGATATAGACATTATAGTCATGTGCGAAAGAGCGGTAATCGTCGTACGACAGTGCTAACGCCCAACTGTCGAACAATTGCAGGGCATTGACGCCCGCCTCAATCTGCATATTGAGATAATCGGCCGTCACATCTGCTATTTTCCGCAAGATGAAATGGGCCAATTCCGGCTCATTGTGAAGCAGCAGTTTTGTCCGTTTGAAATCTTTCGACGAACCTCCCTCCACCAGGTAACTAAGCACCGTAAAAGGGGCCCCCGCAAAACCGATGAGCGGAATGTTACCCTGCAACCGTTGCTGGATTACCGTGATCGCATCAGCCACATACTGCAGTTCATCGAGAACATCGGTACGCAACGCTTCCGCATCTGCCCGGCTTCGAACCGGATTGGCAAACCGTGGCCCAATCCCCTGCTCAAAGCTCAACTGCCCGCCCATAGCTTCGGCCGTGACGAGGATATCCGAAAACAGGATGGCGGCGTCCACGCCCAGCAAGTCTACCGGCAGCATCGTTACATCCGCTGCAATCTCGGGCGTTTTGCACATTTCCAAAAAAGAATACCTGTTTTTTATGTCCCAGTATTCTTTCATAAACCGGCCAGCCTGCCTCATCATCCACACCGGAGGACGTTCGGTGCGCTGTGAAAAAGCAGCACGTATCAGTAGGTCGTTCTTCAATTCAATGCTCACTATTGATCTTTAGGTATTTCGTTTTCAATTTTATTGATTATCTGCGCTACACGGGAAGTCACCTCCAACTTACGGGCAAGCGTCACGTAAGCCCTTACCCGCTCAAAGTCCTTTTTGCGGAGGTTAATGTTTGCCAAATTGACCAGAATGATCGCTTTATCATTGGGCCGTCGGAATGGCAGACGCGAAGCGATCTGGAAATGCCGTTCCGCCGCATCATAGTCTTCCGCTTTAAGAGCGAGGTTACCGCTCATGAACTCATAGTAATTCCGTCTCCCTTTACGCAAATAATCCGGCCGCTTGATATCGGCGAGCAACCGGCGCGTCTTTTCATAGTCCTGCTGCTGAAAGGCTTGGGAAGCAATAAAAACCGTTCCTTCCCGATAATGGCTCCACGTCAGATACCCCATCGCCCCCCCAATCATTACCGCCAGTTGGTAGCTATTGTCATAGATAGCCCAAACCAACAACAAAAACGCACCTACCAACACCACCGCCCGTGTCCTGGATGTCATCATGAAGCTTGCGGGTTATCGGTAAACTTATAGCCTACGCCACGGATGGAATGAAAAAATATCGGATGTTTCTGATCGGGCTCAAAATATTTCCTGAAGGTAAGGATAAAATTGTCAATGGTGCGCGTTGAAGGATAGACATCGTAGTTCCACACGGTCTCCAGTATCTGTTCGCGGGAAACCGCCTCATTACGGCGTTCAATTAGCAGCTTAAGCAGCATGGTTTCCTTTTTTGTTAATGATGTCACTGTACCGTCCGCATGGTGCAGTTCAAAGGAATTGAAATAGATGGTCTTATCGCCAATGGTATACGAATTGAGCTCCTTCAATTCGTCCCCTTTCATGCCGCGCCGTACCAGTATGCCTACACGCAAGATCAGCTCTTCCAAATTAAACGGCTTGACAAGGTAATCGTCGGCACCCTTCCTAAGCCCCGTGATCCGGTCCTCACTGCTGTTTTTAGCAGTCAGAAACATAATGGGCACCTCGGTGTTTTGCAGCCGTATCGTTTCGGCCACCTGGAACCCGTCGATCTCCGGAATCATGACGTCGAGTATCACCAAATTGAAGCGTTCTTCTTTGAATATTTTCAGGGCCTTCTTGCCATCGGTAGCCGCAGAGACCCGGTAACCTTCCAGTTCGAGATTGAGCTTGATAGCATCCAGCAGGTGCTCTTCGTCCTCGACCAATAAGATCCGTTGCTTAGTTTGTTGCATAATGGTTGTTAAATATCACTTCAAAAATACTTCCTGAAGGTGAGTTATCTTTCACTTTTATCTGCGCGCGGTGCTTCTCCAACACCGTCTTTACTATATATAACCCCAGACCGGTACCCTTGGTTTTCCGTGTATCCTCATTACCTACGCGATAGAATTTATTAAATATCAGCCGTTTTTCCTCGTCTGCGATACCAATACCATGATCAGCCACGCTGAAAACCACTTGATCATTTTCGTTTACTAACCTTACGAGCACATGGGCACATGGTGGGGAATACTTAACGGCATTTTCAATCAGGTTGGTCACCACATTGGTGATCGCGAATCGGTCGCCTTCGATCTGAATGTCCGGTTGCAGCTCGGTTTTGATTACCTGCGTAGTGCAGGAGTGGATCTGTAGCCTCCCTGACACATTCTTTACCAGTTCGCTGAGATCAATACGCTCTTTAGGGAAATTATAGCGCAGGTCAGCTAGCTTCGTTGCAATCAGCACGTTACCGACCAAGTCATCGAGCCTTTCAATATCTTTCAGGGAATTAGACAGAAACTGTTCGCGCTGATCTTTAGTCAGATCCCGTTTCAGGATCGTCTGAATAGCTAATTTAATTGCGGCGAGCGGCGATTTCAGTTCATGAGTTACAGCCAGCAGAAAGTTTTGCTGCTGCTGCTGTATTTTTTGCTCGCGCACAAACGCCTTTTTCAACTTAAGGGCACCCACCACAAAAATGAGCATGAAAAAAATTCCCTCGCCGATGATCATCACTTTCCGGTCGGGCTGCACTTCAATAAGCAACACCCCCCACCAGATCAATTGCGCAGTGGCATAGAAAACTAGGAAGTAAAACAATATTAAGGGCTTACGCATACCGTACAAATCTAATACCCTACAAAAGTACCAATTTCAATGAATCGACGGATAATCCGACGGACAATTTGACTAAGACATGAGAATGTCACATATCGCATGCAGACGTGCTGCAATATTTAAACTATGCTAATAGTTCAAGCGGCCTGAAATCCGTACCTTTGCCCCATGAGCAAAAAGAACAAAAAAGATATCTTCTTTGATCTTGACCATACCATCTGGGATTTCGAAAAAAATGCCGAAGAAACACTGCTAGAACTGTTTGACACCTACCGATTCAGTTCGTTCGGGTTTGGATCCGCTGAATCGTTTATCGAAACCTATAATCGCAACAATCACCGCCTGTGGGCCCTGTATCATCATGGAAAAATTACTAAATCGGAACTTCGCGACGCCCGGTTCGCCGATACGTTCAGTGAGCTGGGCGTGGACCCGACGTTATTTCCCAAATCGTTCGAGGCCGACTATCTTCGTTTGTGCCCCCAAAAGACGTGCCTTTTCCCCTATGCACACGAAACGCTCAGCTATTTACAGGAAAAATATACGCTTCACCTGATCTCAAACGGTTTCGGTGATGCTGCAGAAATCAAGGTAACAAAATGCGGTTTGAGAAAGTACTTTTCCACCATTGTGATTTCAGAATCGGTCGGAGTCCACAAACCTCATCCCCGTATTTTTCATTATGCCGTAGCTAACGCAAAAACGTCGATATCCGACAGCGTGATGGTTGGCGATAGCTTAGATGCAGACATCCGCGGCGCGCAAAATGTCGGCATGGACGCTATTTACTTCAACCCCAAGCACCAGGAAGTACCGTCAGACGTGCGGCAGAGCATCGGCGCGCTGCGTGAACTTACAGCGCTGCTTTAAAAGCTCGTTCCGCCGGGCTGCACGTGCTAAAACTGCTGTTCCCCGCCGAAACTTTCCGTTTCCTTGTCCCGCTTCCGCTCTTCACGCTTAATCTGCTGGTTTCCGAAGCGGTAGTTAAACGTAAGCATAAATGTCCGCCGCATCCATCGGTGTTCGAAATAGCGGTGAACGCCATTGCTGGTGGTGAATCCGCCAAACCGGCGCTGGTTCAATAGATCCCGGGCATTGAACATGATACTCCCCTTGCGGTTTAAAACATCCATCCGCAATCCTGCATCGATGACGAAATTCTCGATTCCTTTTCCCTGTGCCATTATCCTCGGAGCCTGATACTCAAGTCGGGTTTGCAGCGACAGCTGCGGAGTGAACCGGTAGTTCGTGGTAGCATTAGCATTCCAGCTAAAACCTGAATTCGGTGAAATGCCCATATCTTGATCGCCTATCAAAACCTCTCCGCCGCTGAACCAGGTATGGAAAGCGTTCACGTTGGTCATGACATCCCATTTCTTGGTTATGTCGATCTTGGAAATCAATTCAAAGCCTGTGTTCTCGCTTTTGCCCAGATTCTGCCACTGCATCAACGTTACACCGGTTGTCTCATTTACCGCCGAAATGATCGGCTGGGTGACGTCCCGGACGATGCGCTGATACGCCGAAGCGGTCAGCAACACCGCGGTCCAGGTTTTGGTGTATCCGAGCTCAAATGAATGTATGTCTTCCGGCATCAGGTTTGGATTCCCCTGCCTGTGGTTCATGTTGTCCGATATATCGATAAACGGATTTACCTGCCACCCGCGCGGCCGGCTTACACGCCGGGTATAACTCAACTGCAATTGGTTTTGGTTTCCAAACTCCTGTGTCAGGAATACACTGGGATAGATCCGGAAATAGTCCAGCCTCCCCGGCACGGTCCGCTCTTCATCGGACAAACCCGGCGTGAGCAATCCTAGTCGGGTATCCAGGTAAGCCTGTTCGGCGCGAAGCCCCACCTGATACCCCAGTTTCTCGGTCAACTTGTTTTGATAATTTCCATACAGCGCATGCACACTGCTGGTCATGTCAAAATCGTTGCTCACCCGATAATCCGGCAGCAGGCCCACGGTAGAATCTACCTCCGAGTATTGGTGCTCCAGCCCTCTTCTGACGATGGTCCGATAACCGGCTTCGAATTTGTGATTGCCCTTATCGCCAAAAGGCCGGACATAGTCCAGTTGAATGTTGATGTTGTGTCCCGTCTCTTCGGTATCATTGATCCGTTCGCGCTCATATAAGCCACTTGGTGGTTGTGTATAGTCCTGATTAAACCGGTTGACGCCGTTTTCCGTATCGTAACCATAAGTCAGGTTTGCCGTTAACTCTTCACCGTCCCGCCGAAAGCCCTGCCTGAAATCGAAGAAGACCTCGCCACCGAAATCGTCCTCGTTTTGTCGCGATAGGCGTGTACTGTTCCCAGCAAATTGGGGATGATTGATGTACCGGTAGAAGATATCCTCATCGCGTTCATTGCCCCGGACGCTGATATTCCCACCGAAAGCAAGAAACGTTTTATCGCTCACGTAATAGTCGAGCCCAAGTTGGACGTTGTGGTTAAGTCCAAGTCGACCACTCTCCGATCGGTTATTGATCATGCTGGCGGTCCGGATGAACTCTGTGTCGTTGATTCCATCACCCACCATGTTTCTTCTATTGAAGGTATATCCCAAGTAATAGTTAGCTTTAGTATCGCGAAAGTTCAAGTTCATTCCTGCCATATAGTTGTTGTATGAGCCTCCAGAAACATTCGCTGTGCCATTGAAGCCTACCAGGGTGTTCCGTTTCAACACAATGTTGATAATACCCGATTGTCCTTCCGCATCGTATTTTGAGGATGGATTGGTCACCACCTCGACGCGGTCAACTGAATTGGCCGGCAAAGACTGTAGGAATTGGGCAACGTCGCTCCCTGCCAGTGCAGATTCGCGTCCATTGATCAATATACGGACACTGCTGGACCCTCTCAGGCTCACCGTGCCGTCCATATCCACTTGTAACGAAGGCACATTGGTCAGCAAATCGGCCGCAGTCCCCCCAACGCTCAGCGTACTTTGTGCCACGTTGAAGATTTTCCGGTCTATTCCCATCTCCATCGCTGGCCTCGTTCCTTCAACCACCACTTCGTCGAGCAGTTCCCCCGAGGGGATAAACGATAACTTACCCAAGTCGACATGTTGACCGGCCCTCACAACGACCTGTTCCCTCAAAAGGTCCTCGTATCCCACAAATGTGACCCGGATGGCATATACGCCGGCTGGAACGTCCGTAAACCGAATTTGTCCATCGTCCTGCGTTTGCATTCCGCTTACATAAGTCTTTGATTCCTGCTGCAACAGGGCAGCACTCGCGAACCCAACAGGTTCCTTGGACACGTTGTCGACTATCGTAGCTGATATCGAGCCGTTTCCTCCTTGTCCGATAACCGCCAAGGGCAACGCCCAAATCATCCATAGCACCAATATGCCAATCAATGTTCCACGCATAAAATCCATCTGCCTGTTCGTTTTTAAAAATAGTATCTGACTAAAGCGCCGCAAAGATTATGCTTTTATTACACTTGTGGAACTTAGGTAACCGCAATATTACAGCCGGGAAGCTGCGTCGCGGACAATGTTACGTTTGCACGACCAAAAAAAAGATGCTACTATTCTATGCTTACCGTCAATCCCTCCGATTTCAGGATTTTCCGGTAAATGTCCACTTCCGTATAGCTACCCTCCAACACCGCACATTTGCCGTCGGTATGCACCTTCCAGGCAATCTTTTCGGCTTCATCTGAGGTATATTGCAGATGCTTAATCAGGCAGTTGATTACATGGTCGAAGGTATTGGTGTCATCATTCCAGAGAATCAGCCGGTGGTTTGCTGAAGCAGCAGCCAACACCTCGTCAAGCGTATACGTCTCTTCCTGTGTCTCGACTGTCATGGATACAAAGTTACGCCTTTTTATAAAATTTCCGTACAATTGTATCAGTAAACCTATAAAATTGAAACGTATGTACCGATCAAGGATAGCTGGGATAGGATATTACGTCCCAAAAAATGTGTATACAAATCATGATCTGACCCGTTTTATGGAGACCAGTGATGAGTGGATAAAAGAACGCACAGGGATACGGGAACGCCGATTTGCAGACCGCCATTCCGAAACCACAACAACGATGGCCATGGAAGCTGCCCACATCGCGATCGACCGTGCCGGTACTACCGCACGTGACATTGACTTCATCATATTTGCCACCCTGAGTCCGGACTATTACTTCCCAGGTTGCGGCGTGCTGCTCCAACGTGAAATGGGCATGCGCGAAATCGGCGCACTTGATATCCGAAACCAATGTTCGAGATTTGTATATGCATTGTCAGTAGCCGACCAATTCATAAAAACCGGTATGTATAAAAACATCCTGGTGGTTGGCAGTGAAAAACACTCCTTCGCTATGGATTTTGAAACCCGTAGCCGCAACGTTTCCGTCATTTTCGGTGATGGTGCAGGCGCCGTGGTGCTCCAGCCCACCGATGATGCCGGCAAAGGAATTTTAAGTACCCACCTCCACAGCGACGGGACCGAGGCTGAGTTGCTGGCCATGTACTATCCGGGCGCTCATGCCAATAAATGGGTGGATGAAAAACCACCGTTTCCAGATCAGGAACTAGGTGGCCTGTTCCTCACCACAGAACAACTTGAAAGTGGGGCCACCCTCCCCTATATGGACGGGCAGGCTGTTTTCAAAAAAGCCGTCGTGAAGTTCCCCGAGGTGATCAAAGAAGCATTGGCCGCCAACGACCTGTCGGAAAACGACATCGACCTACTCATTCCCCATCAGGCCAACTTGCGCATCAGCCAATATGTGCAAAAGTTATTGGGACTCTCAGACAATCAAGTATTCAACAACATTCAGAAGTATGGAAACACCACCGCGGCCTCGATCCCCATTGCGTTAGGTGAGGCTTGGGAAACGGGGAAAATCAACGCCGGTGATTTGGTATGCCTTGCCGCGTTCGGCTCAGGGTTTACTTGGGCAAGCGCACTGATTAGGTGGTGATATTGGCGATCATCCCACCGAGTCCAACGCTTCGAAAGGTGAATTTTTGCTAACGAACTCTGGCACAATTTCCTTCATCTTCCGGACCACGCCACTGCTGTTCTTCCGTTCATTTAACGCAAGCAGCTCGTAGATGGTACGCTTAGCTCGTTCGTAATCCATTGGATTGACCCGCGCGATGTGGATTTTATCATGATGGGTAGGCACAACCTTTTCCCCATCGCTCAATAGCTCTTCGTACAATTTTTCTCCTGCGCGCAGGCCGGTATAAACAATCTCAACATCCCTGTCGGGTTTCAAGCCGGCCAGTTGGATCATTTTCCTCGCAAGGTCGACGATCTTTACCGGTTTGCCCATATCAAACACGTAAATCTCCCCTCCTTTCCCCATGGTTCCGGCCTCCAACACCAATTGTACAGCCTCAGGAATGGTCATAAAATAACGCGTGATATCCGGATGGGTTACGGTCAATGGTCCCCCTCTTTCAATCTGTACACGGAAACGCGGAATCACCGAACCATTTGATCCCAATACATTGCCGAACCGGGTAGTTATAAAACGTGTTCCTTTAACCATTTTACTCGTCTCCGGCGTCGCGCCTACCAGCTGAATGGATTGCTGCCCGTCAAGGCTCTGCGTATAGATCTCAGCGATACGTTTGGAAGCTCCCATTACATTGGTTGGATTTACCGCCTTATCGGTAGAAATCATCACAAATTTCTTCACGCCAAAGAGGACAGACAAATCTGCTATATTCTTTGTCCCACCCACATTTGTACTCACGGCCTCTCCAGGGTTCTTTTCCATCATAGGCACGTGCTTATACGCAGCCGCATGATAAACCAGCTCAGGCCGATAGTCATTGAATATCTGATGCATCCGTTCTACGTTACGGATATCAGCTATTGCTACCACGACATTGCTCGACGGATACTTCTCTTCGATCTCCAATTGGATTTCATGCATGGGAGATTCAGCCTGGTCACAAAGTATAAGCATCTGCGGCTCATACCGCAATACCTGACGGACAATCTCCGAACCGATAGAACCGGCAGCACCTGTGATGAGAATGCGCTTGCCGCATAAGTCGTCGCAGATTCGGTCGTTATTGATTTTAATGGGCGCCCGTTGCAATAAATCTTCGATACGTAGGTTCTTTATTTGCTGTAAACGTAGCCTGCCAGACACCCACTCCGACGCTGGGGGGACCGTTAGCACCTTGATTCCCAATCGAAGACAGCGCTCCACAATCACTTTTTTGTCCCTGCTGCCCAAGTGATCTTTTACGAAAATCATCTGGTCTATCGAATAACGATCCTTCAACGCCGGGAGATCTTTCACATGATAAACACGCTTCCGCTCGATATAGCTGTTAAGTTTGCTCCTGTTCGTATCGATAAAACCGATAATGATAAATTTGGATTCTGTACTGTTCTCAAGCGCCTGCTTAGCCATGATAGCATTTTGGTCCGATCCATAAATCAGTACCCGCACGGTGTCTACGTCCCGCACTTTCCGCATCAATATAAAATAGATGCTTTTGACCGTAATGCGAAGCATGATCAAAAAGGAGGTGGCGATAAAAAAGTTGATCAACATCACCAGTCCAAGTTGGCCATCCCGAATATTCAAAAGCGGTCCAAGAATTAGATAGGTTACCATCATGTAGGTTACCGAAGTAATCAACATGGCGGAGAATATCTTCAGCATATCCCGCGTGTCCGAATACCGGATCAATCCGGTATGGATTCGCATCAGGAAAAACACGGGTAATGCAATCCCGCTGTACATCGCTGTATAAATCAGAAAGTGCCCTCGGATAATGTCGTGGAAGTTGAACTGTTTGGCAATAAAATAGGACAGCGTAAAAGACCAAGTCAGTATCAGCAAATCCAACAACAGTATTGCCCAACGAGGCACGGTCTTAAAGCGAAGTATTAGTTCTTTCATGTAAGCTAGATATCGTAGCCACCCCCACCCTTCGTTTCACGAAACGAAACAAATAATCTCTTTGCTACAGCATGTGCACAATAATGATGAATTATTGATAAAAACGCCCTTCTAAATAGTCGCTTTTTTTAACTCAATAACCTTGCCAAAGCGAATGATCGCTTTGTGAAGGAAGTAACACAAAGGTAGGCGAATTGTTTACAAGACTATGTACCTGTGTACAGGTATTTAAAGCCCCACCGAAACAAAAAAAGGGCATGTGCCCTATCTGTATGTTTTGCCATAGCCAAACACAGCGCTATCCTGCGGAAAGTGCCGCTGCGCCGCTTACAATCTCCGTAAGCTCTGTAGTGATCGCTGCCTGCCTCGCCTGGTTGTAAGACAATTTAAGCGATTTTAGCAATTCACCGGCATTGTCTGTGGCCTTGTCCATCGCGGTCATCCGTGCTCCATGTTCAGAAGCATGCGAATCCAATACGGCTTTAAATAGCTGTACCTTGATCACTTTAGGAATTAACTCTTCGACGATTCGCTCTTTTGACGGCTCAATGATGTAGTCGGTCTCCACTTTTGGCTGTTCCGTTTCCATTGTTGGTGGCAGCAACGGCAGCAGTTGCTCAGTGGTCAGGATCTGAACAGCCGCATTCTTAAAGCGATTGTACACCACTTCTACCCGGTCATATTCGCCTTTGGCAAATCCACTCATGATCGCATCGGCGATTTTAGATGTATTCTCAAAATTAAGCGCCATGAATAGCTCATTATTGTCGCCTATCACCCGGTAACCCCGTTTCATATAGTAATCCTGCGCCCGTTTACCTATCGCCATCACGCTCACGTTTCCGGCTTGCAGCTGCGCTGCATACTTGCTCGCTATAAGCTGATTGGCGGTCTTTATGGCGTTGGTATTGAATGCCCCGGCCAACCCCCTGTTGGAGGCAATAACAACGACCAGTACATTGTTAGGCTTACGATCAACCGTATATGGAGAAGTACCCCCCTCTACACTGGCAGAAACATTGGCGAGTATCTCCCGCAGCTTCTCCGCGTACGGACGCAGCTGGACGATCGCATTGGTCGCCCGCTTAAGCTTAGCCGCAGAGACCATTTTCATGGCCTTGGTGATCTGCTGGGTAGAGGAAACCGACGATATACGGTTCCGTACTTCCTTTAAGTTTGCCATTTCTTAGACCTTAGATTTGATGAGAAATCAGATACACAATATGAGATAACCTCACCTATATTAATACTTATCCGCCAACTCCCTGGCCACTTTGTCCAATACACCGGTAAGTTCGTCGTTGAACTTGCCTTCTTTCAGCGCTTTCAGCACTTCAGGGTGGCGTAATTCCAACTGGTGTAGGTACTCGGTTTCAAACTCCTTCACTTTGTCTACCGGAACACTGCGGAACAATCCTTTGGTACCCGCATAGATAATGGCTACTTGCTTCTCGACGGGTACAGGCGAAAACTGCCCCTGTTTCAAAATCTCCACGTTACGAATCCCTTTATCCAGCACTGCTTTTGTAGCCGCATCGAGGTCTGATCCGAATTTTGAAAATGCCTCTAATTCACGGTATTGGGCTTGGTCCAGTTTCAGCGTGCCGGCTACCTTCTTCATCGATTTAATCTGCGCGTTGCCACCCACACGGGATACGGAGATACCGACGTTGATGGCTGGCCGCACACCCGCATTGAACAGGTTCGATTCCAGAAATATCTGTCCATCCGTAATGGAAATCACGTTAGTAGGGATGTACGCAGATACGTCACCCGCTTGCGTTTCAATGATCGGAAGTGCTGTCAACGAACCGCCACCTTTAACAAGCCCTTTGATGGATTCAGGTAAATCATTCATGTTTTGGGCTATGGAATCAGAAGCATTGATTTTGGCAGCACGCTCCAACAGGCGGCTGTGCAGGTAAAACACGTCACCCGGATACGCCTCACGACCCGGTGGACGACGGAGCAGCAACGATACCTCGCGATAGGCAACCGCCTGTTTGGAAAGGTCGTCATAAATAATCAACGCCGGGCGCCCGGTATCTCTGAAAAATTCACCGATTGCAGCACCCGCCATCGGCGCATAGAACTGCATCGGCGCCGGATCAGCAGCGGAAGCCGCTACGACTACGGTATAGGGCATCGCTCCGCTTTCCTCCAACGTGCGCACAATATTGGCCACTGTTGAATTTTTCTGTCCAATGGCCACATAAATACAGAATACCGGTTCACCAGCATCGTAAAACTCCTTCTGGTTGATGATGGTGTCGACACAAACCGCGGTCTTTCCGGTTTGGCGGTCGCCGATTACCAATTCCCGCTGGCCGCGACCGATCGGAATCATCGCGTCAATCGCTTTGATACCAGTCTGCAACGGTTCGTTTACCGGCTGGCGATAGATCACTCCCGGTGCTTTGCGTTCGATAGGCATTTCATAGGTTGCGCCCAAAATGGGCCCCTTCCCGTCGATGGGTTGCCCCAGCGTATTCACAACACGTCCCAGCATGCCTTCGCCCACTTTAATCGACGCAATGCGCCGTGTACGTTTGATCGTGTCACCTTCCTTGATTTCATCCGATGGGCCCAGCAAAACCACACCCACGTTGTCCTCTTCGAGGTTTAGTACGATGCCTTGCAAACCATTTTCGAACTCAACCAACTCGCCGGACTGTACCTTAGTCAATCCATATATCCGGGCAATCCCGTCGCCAATTTGCAACACGGTGCCCACTTCTTCAAGTTCAGCTTCTGATTTGAAGCCAGACAACTGTTCTCTTAAAATTGCCGATACTTCATCGGGTCTTACCTCTATCATGTTATCTCTATTAGGGGTTTTTTACTTTCTTACAATATTATCCGGCTATTCGTAAATGTACTATGTAGCACTTAATTTACCGCCTGCATTCCGAAATGGCGTTCCAGTTTCCTAAGCTTGCCTGCGATACTTGCATCAATCTGCTTATCTCCCACATTAACCACAAATCCGCCGATCAACGACGAATCAACACGATTTTTCAGCACCACCTCTGCATTGATTTCACTCGCGATCACGTTTCTGAGCGCTTCCAAGTTTTCCGCTGAAAGCGCCACGGCCGATACGACCGTTGCATATACAATTCCCTTAACTTCATTGTATTCGCGAAGAAATTCCTTTGCGGTGGGATACAGAATACCGGCGCGTCCCTTCCGCACCATAATATGGAAAAAAGCCGTGATGGAAGGGTGAATCTTTTTCTCAAACAGCGCATCCAGGATACTGCTTTTTTTTTCCTGTTTCATAATGGGATTTTTCAGCACAGCCTGCAGTTCTTTATTGGCACGAAGTACCGCCACAAACTGTTCCATATCCTGCTTTACCGTTTCCAGATTCCCCTGCTCCTCGGCCAAATCGATGAGTGACTTGGCGTATCGCGATGCAACTTTAAATTCTGACATATCGTTATGCGGTTAGCTCCAAGCCAGTTAGTTCAATTCGACGTCTTTCAGCAGGTCGGCCACCAAGGTCTGCTGTTTCCGTTCATCCTCAAATTCTTTTTGAAGAACTTTGCGGGCAATTTCCAGTGAAAGGGACGACACCTGTCCTTTGACTTCGGCCAATGCCCGCTTCTTTTGGTCGTCTATTTCCTTGCGGGCCTGTTCGATCAATTTGGCTCCTTCGGTTTGGGCGAGCACCTTCGCGTCGGCCACGATCTGGTCCTTGAGATTTTTCGCCTCCTTGAGGATGACATCGCGCTCGGCACGAGCAGCTTTCAGCAACTGCTCATTTTCATTCGTGAGGCGTGCCATTTCTTCCTTTGCCTTTTCAGCGGAGGTCAGCGCGCTCTCAATGGACTGCTCACGCTCGCCGATAGCCTGCATGATTGGCTTCCAAGCAAATTTCCATAACAGCAGCAACAACAGCAAAAACGCAACCGATGTCCAAAATACCAATCCGATGCTCGGATTACCAATATCAAAATTCATATATAGATTAAAATTTGATTCCGTTTAAATGAAGGCCGGACACAGGACCAACCGTCAGGTGTCCAGCCTTTGTATCCAGTTGCCGCTTATGCAGGGTTATTACCCAACAAAGCTACCACGATTGCAAACAGGGCAGCACCTTCAACAAGCGCTGCCGCAATGATCATCGCGGTCTGAATCTTTGAAGCAGCTTCAGGCTGACGTGCGATACCTTCCATCGCTTTCCCACCAATCTGACCGATACCAAGTCCGGCACCGATCACTGCTAATCCGGCACCAATTGCCGCAATTGAACCTACCATAACAATTTGAATTTAATGTATATATTATAACTATAAGGGTATTCAACATTAATGATGTTCCTCCACTGCCATTCCGATAAACAGGGCGGTGAGCAGCGTGAAGATAAATGCCTGCAACGCGGCGACCAACAGTTCCAAGATATTCATGAATAGCACGAATACCAGTGAAATGGGAGCAACTGCCAGCGATTTGAACACAAATATCAGCGAAATCAGGCTAAGAATAATAATGTGCCCTGCAGTAATATTGGCAAACAGACGCACCATCAGCGCAAAAGGCCGTGATATCACGCCGATCAATTCCACCGGAATCATAATAGGGTACAACCACCAAGGTACATTCGGCGCCAAAATGTGCTTCCAGTAATATTTATTGCCACTGAAGTTGACGACCAGTAACACAATCAGCGCCAATACAAAAGTGACAGCAATGTTTCCCGTTACGTTTGCTGCGCCCGGAAAAAAAGGCACCAAACCCATCAGGTTATTGATCCAGATGAAAAAGAATATAGTCAGCAACAACGGCATGAACCGAGCGTACTTATGTCCGATATTTGGTCGGGCAATATCATCCCGTACAAACAGAATAATGGGTTCCAAAAGTGACTGAAGCCCTTTCGGCGCTTTACCCTCGCGCTTTTTATAAGCCCGCGCTACGGACGTGAATATCAATAGAAGAATGATCACCGATAAAAACATCGACGCCACATTCTTGGTAATGGAAAAATCCCAAACCCTTTTGGAGGCTTCTTCATCCACTTCACCTAGGGCATTCACCGCCATGATTTTCTTTTTATCTACCAAGCGGTACGTATAATACTTACCTTGGTGGTCATGCTCGCCGTGGTGAAACACAGAAGAAAGGAAAAACTCCAGGCCCTTGTCAGTATATAGAATTACAGGAAGCGGAATAGATGTGTGCCCCCATAAGTGCCAGTCATGCGCATCACTGATGTGCTCCATGATGACTCCGGTAGGCTCAAATTCTTCTTCGGCGTGTGCTCCATGCCCACCTTCGGCTACGGGATTAACAGCATCAATATCGGCAGCTTGCGTAACGGAAAAGGTCATTAAAACGGCGAAAATTGCTATGAAGCTGATTTTTTTTGAATCGAAAAAGTGCCTAAAATCCATCTATTCCCAATTTTTTACTTCTCATTTTGGTCGCGCAAGTTACGTAACAAACATATAACTTCAAAGATCGTGAATAAGAAATATAGCGAAAAAAAATTAAATGCTGTAATCAACTTATATTCAGGGAATTTTAGGATCAGAACCGCTACTACCATTAAACTGGCAAACAATTTGACAAAAAGCCCCCCCATCAAGCTGTAAATGGATATTTCTCCTCCCTTGCGAATACCAAGATCGCTTAATACGTAGGCAACCAGTGTTAGCACATATACCGCAACAAAGAGCAACCAAAAATAAGGGGCGAGCACCATCTTTGCACCGGCCAATAACTGGACCGCAATAGCGGCGCATGCGACCAGGGCTGCAAACACATGGTAAAAGATCAGAAAACGTGCAAGTTTCATCTTACCAAGATAGCTCACCTTTAAAGACAAACTCAGCCGGCCCCTCCAAAAAGACATTCGTAAAGCGGCGTCCCTGCTTCTCGAATCGGATCATAAGATTTCCTCCCTCCACCCGGATAGGCGTTTCGAACGCACCATCCGTGCCGTTCCGCCAGGCCATAGCCAGCGCCACAGCCGTAGCGCCTGTACCGCAGGCTAAGGTTTCGTCCTCCACCCCGCGTTCGTAAGTGCGCACACGATATCCATCGCCATCAGCCTCCACAAAATTCACATTGACTCCATTGCTGCGGTACGTATCGCTGTACCGTACGCTGCGCCCTTCTTCAACCACCGGGAAGTTTTCAAGGTTCGCTACCAAGCGCACATAGTGGGGGGATCCGGTATCCAGCAAATAGGCGTCACCATCCTGAGCGATTTGCTGAACATCGATCATCTGCAGGCTGATCCAATCTACGTTGTCATGCATCCGGGCGTGATGAACGCCATCGGCTGCCAGAAAGTCAGTTTTCGTGGCGATGATTCCGATGTCCTGCGCAAAGGCAACAATGCACCTTCCGCCGTTGCCGCACATGCTCCCTTCGCGCCCGTCTGCATTAAAATATATCATTTCAAAATCGTACCCTTCCGCATGCTGAAGAAGCATTAATCCATCAGCTCCGATGCCAAACCTTCTATGGCAGAGGCGGCGTATTAAGGATTCATTGTCCCGATCAAACAACTTTTTCCGGTTGTCGATGATTATGAAATCATTGCCAGCACCCTGATATTTATAAAAGACGCGCGTTTCCATACTTGGCCCAAAGGTAATCATATGAAACGTACCCTTTAACATTATTTAACAGAAAACTGCTGCCACTAATTTGCTTGGGAGTATGAAATGGTATTACATTTGAACAAGGATAGTCAACAGCAGAATTTTTCGACTTATAACGAATGGAATAACCATGAAAAAACTAGGATTAACTTTATTAACCGCACTCATTGGAGGCTTGATCGCTGTAGGCGGTTATAAACTGTTTGAAAACAAACAGGAAAGTAAGATGTCTTTTGAAGAACGGCAACAGTTGCATTATGCAAACAACCCCATACCTTCCGTTGTGTCGTCTACCGGGAATCCGGACTTCACGCAAGCGGCAGCTATGGTAGCGCCGGCGGTGGTAAACATTACCACCACCTACCCGGGGCGCGCCAGAGGCTACGGTGGAACCCCGTTCGACCTTTTTGAAGAATTTTTCGGGATGCCTCGCCAGCGGCAGCCGCGTTCTGCGCCGCCAGCCCAAGCTTCAGGTTCTGGGGTGATCATTTCGGAAGACGGCTATATTGTCACTAATAACCACGTGGTGGAAGATGCCACGAAAATTGAAGTAAAACTAACGGACAAGCGCGTGGTGGAAGCAAAAATCATCGGCCGCGATCCCAACACCGACCTCGCATTGATCAAAATCAACGAAAAGGGGCTTCCCTTCGTCCGGTTCGGAGATTCTGATGATGTGCGCATCGGCGAGTGGGTATTAGCAGTAGGCTATCCGCTTGGACTGGAATCGACCGTTACCGCAGGTATTGTGAGTGCAACCGGCCGCTCAACTGGTATCATTGCGCGTGAATTGCAGCAACGGCAATACCAGCAACAAGGGTACCAATCAGACGACCAGCCAATGCTCAACACAGCTGTGGAGTCATTCATTCAAACCGATGCTGTTATTAATAAAGGTAACAGCGGTGGGCCACTGGTCAACGCAAATGGCGAGCTGATCGGTATCAACTCCAACATTATGACCCCTACCGGTACATATGCGGGATATGGGTTCGCTATTCCCGTCAATATCGTCAAGAAAATCGCTGACGACTTTATCAAATTCGGCACGGTGAAACGAGGATTGATCGGCATCAGTTTCCAAGAACTTGACCCCATTGTTGCCAAGGAATTCGAAACAAAGGAAACTTCCGGGCTATACGTCGTGGAAACTGTACCGGGTGGTGCAGCCGAAGAAGCTGGGCTGAAAAAGGGTGATGTGATCACCAAGCTCGACGGGCGGACCATCCAATCTTCTTCTGATCTTCAGGAACGCATATACCGCTTGCGGCCGGGCGACAAGGTCAAACTGTCCTATAAACGCGACGGTAAAGAACGGGACGTTACGGTCACCTTGAAAGAGGACACCCGCTCAACGGAAAGCAGCGAGAATAGGGAAAGCGAAGCCAAGCGAAGCGCTGCTGAGATCTACAATAGATTAGGCGCAGGTTTTGTACCGGCCACCGATGCAAAGAAAAAAGAGCTCGGTATCTCTTCCGGTGTGACAGTCACACAAGTACATCAGGGTGGACTATTTGACTACTATAACGTACAACGTGGGCTAGTAATCACACACGTCAACGGCAAACCTGTAAATAGTAATGACGACGTTGAGGCTGCACTTGCCGATTCGCAACGCGGCATAATCCGCCTCGTGGGTGTACCCCAGCGCGGTACCCGGGTTGAGTTGAACATCCCTTTTGAATACGAGCAACGTCGATAATAAAATACATTAAAAAATCCCGGCGTCCGCCGGGATTTTTTTTATTTTCTTGATCCAAAGAAACTATTAACAATATTCGTTAAAAGCAGCAACCAAGTTGTCTGCAATCATCTGCGCAGGACGCCCTTCGATTTGGTGCCTTTCGATCATGTGCACCAATTTACCGTCTTTGAACAGCGCCATGGCGGGCGAAGATGGCGGGTATGGCAACATATAGGAACGTGCCTTGTCGACTGCTTCTTTTTCCATACCAGCAAATACCGTAACCATTTTGTCCGGTTGTTTTTCATTCTTGATGGCTGCTGTCGCTGCAGGGCGCGCATTTGCCGCTGCGCAGCCACACACGGAATTAACCACCACAAACACAGTCCCATCCTGCTTGATGGCCGCATCGACCTCCTCAGGGGATCTAAGTTCTTCAAAACCGACGTCTGTCAGCTCTTTGCGCATAGGCGCAACCAGGTATTCGGGATACATAATGTTAGTCCTTTCTATTAATAGTTAACCGATTAAATCTTTACAAAGATACGGTTCATCACGGCGTTAAGCAAATCTTGCCTTTCACCGGAATGTCAGAATATTACGGCATACCGTCGAACCTTGGCCGAGACGTATTATTGAAACAAACATAATATTGTAATAAAAATCGTTTCCATTACGTCGAATACGTCAAAAAGACGATGAAAAGACTTATTTTAATGACAAATTGCAAAAGATCATTCGCCTTTAACTATGTTACATTTCCTTTTCAGCAGAAAAAAGTTACCACTGATTCTTCGCTCTTCCAGCAAAGGTTGCGGAGTGATGCTTGGTGGGGGTTCATCTATATATATTTGAATTCAAGCACAGAAAACGGTATCTTTGTGCCAAATACATTTAACGTTTTAGTATTATGTCAGCGATAGATACCACACACCTTCCCTATAAAGTAAAAGACATCAACCTCGCCGAATGGGGCCGTAAGGAAATTGAATTGGCCGAAGCCGAAATGCCGGGCCTGATGGCACTCAGAGCGGAATTCGGTGCTTCCAAACCGCTGAAAGGAGCACGTATTGCAGGCTGCCTGCACATGACTATCCAGACTGCCGTGCTGATCGAAACCCTCATTGAGCTTGGGGCTGAAGTCACTTGGTCGTCGTGCAATGTCTTTTCGACACAAGACCATGCTGCGGCAGCTATCGCTGCTGCCGGAATACCCGTGTATGCATGGAAGGGCATGACCGAAGCCGAATTCAACTGGTGCATCGAGCAAACGCTGTTCTTCGGCGCAGACCGTAAGCCGCTAAATATGATACTGGATGACGGTGGCGACCTGACCAATATGGTGTTTGATAAGTACTCCGAGTTGATTGACGGAATCAAAGGGCTTTCCGAAGAAACCACTACCGGTGTTCATCGTCTTTACGAGCGCATGAAAAACGGAACCCTGCATCTCCCGGCCATCAACGTGAACGACTCGGTGACCAAATCCAAATTTGATAACAAGTACGGGTGCCGCGAATCGTTGGTTGACGCCATCCGCCGCGCTACTGACCTCATGCTCGCCGGTAAAGTTGCCGTGGTTGCCGGATATGGCGACGTGGGCAAAGGATCAGCCGAATCGTTAAGCAGCGCCGGTGTACGCGTCATCGTTACTGAAATTGACCCGATCTGCGCATTGCAGGCTGCCATGGAAGGCTACGAAGTAAAAAAGTTCGCCAACGCGGTAAAAGAGGCAGACATTATCGTCACGACGACAGGTAATCGAGACATTGTACGGGGCGAACATTTCAAAACCATGAAAGACAAGGCCGTGGTCTGCAACATCGGGCACTTCGACAATGAAATTGATGTAGCTTGGCTTAACAGCAACTATGGGCATACCAAAATAGAAATCAAGCCGCAGGTAGACAAGTACACCATTGACGGGAAAGATATCATCCTGCTGGCAGAAGGCCGCTTGGTCAACCTTGGCTGCGCCACCGGACACCCCTCTTTCGTGATGAGCAATTCGTTCACCAACCAAACGCTTGCCCAAATCGAATTGTGGACCAACAGCGAAAACTATGAAAAAAAGGTTTATACGCTTCCAAAACACCTTGACGAGAAGGTTGCCCGACTACATCTTGCCAAAATCGGTGTTGAACTGGATGTATTGGATCCCCATCAAGCTGAGTATATCGGGGTGTCTGTCGAAGGGCCATATAAGCCGGACCATTACCGATACTAAGGAACAGGGATTGAACGAATAAACAAATTGACCGCTTCTAAAGCCTTCTGGAAACGATCCGATCCCAGCCCCGATATGACTTGATAGCGCGCATTGTTGGCCTGCATTTCATGACGCCACACCCCCATGAAATGCTCCCTCAAATGCGGGAAATCGCGCAAAGGGTCGTCCACCCACGGCAAGTCGATATCCATCAGCAAATAAAGATCATAATGGGTGCGTCGAAGCGTTTGGAGCACTACACCCGGCGTATACCCAAAAAGATGGTCGCACCAAATTTTGATGGTAAGCAACATCGTATCGCAAATCAGAATACCGTTCTGAGCCAAGGGCACCACACTCCGCTCCAAAGCCAGCTGCCCATAAAACATATTAAGCTCATCTTGCAACGTGTATTCCCGGTTGAGGTCACGACAATATTCACGCGCGTACTCGGGTACGCATACCGTTCCGAAATGCCGCGCCAATTGTTCTGCGATCGTTGATTTGCCGGTCGACTCTGGGCCAACCACTGCAATTTTAATTGGCTGCTTTTCATCTTTTTGCATTATGCAAACATAAAAAATGCCATTGGCTTCTTCAACCAATGGCGACAATTTGGGGACAACCTGCTGCTTAAAAAACGTAACGGGCAGTCAAACCGCCATTCGCATAAAAATTATTGTAGCCATAGTCCGAGCCGTTTACCAGATGAATGGTAGGCCTGATGTCGGCGGAAAAAGCAAACGGTGCATTTTTCAGCTTGTAGTCCACACCACCGGTGGGGAAAATACCGGCGTTAAATCCTTTTATCCCCTCTACATCGGAAAACGTGTTGGATAGCACTAAGCCACCGCCTACGAACCATTTAAATCCTTCAATGTCACCGATAGGAAAATGATGTTGATAAGCCCCGGAAAGAGAAAGGTTTGTCCGCTTGGCCCAACCTGAATAAGGCCGAATTCCTAAATCAAACTCCAATGCCGCCGGCTGACTGATAAAGGTCTTGAATGCGGCAGCGAAAACGTCATAATAACCAGAACCGAGACGAACACCGATAGAATTCTGGTAGTCACTTTGCGCAGAAGCCGTCAAAGCAAATGCAGCGAAAAAAGTTAATAAGGTCAATTTAATTTTCATCGTCATTGATTTTAATTTTCCGCGCAAAAGTAAAACATTACTTGATTCGAGCGAAATTTTTTGAACAATCACGAAAAAATACTTATAAATTTGGATCACGAAAAAATCCTGAATCAATTTCCTCGATAGATATCAAAATTATTAGGTGATAATTCCATCAAAAAAACATACCTTTGCACTCCGACAAAACAGTCGGAATACCCTACTCAAATTTCCCAGGCGTTTCTTGCTGTTTTGGTCACATAACATCATCGGATATTGTTTACGTTTTTCACCACAGCATGCCCAGAAACACCTCCATCAATTCAGTTTTAATTATCGGATCAGGCCCGATTGTTATCGGACAGGCCTGTGAATTTGATTACTCCGGATCACAAGCTGCCCTTTCACTCAAGGACGAGGGCATTGAAGTATCCATTATCAATTCCAATCCGGCCACCATCATGACGGATAAGGTAATTGCCGATCACGTATACTTACTTCCCCTTACATGCGAAAGCATTGAACAGATACTACAGGAACAGCATATCGATGCCGTTCTGCCCACCATGGGCGGACAGACTGCCCTCAACCTGTGTATCGAAGCATCCGAACGGGGAATTTGGGAAAAATATAACGTAAAAGTTATCGGAGTGGATGTTGCTGCCATCGAAAAGACTGAAAACCGGGAGGAGTTCCGGCAACTGATGGTCGACATCGGAGTGGGAGTTGCAACCTCGAAAATAGCCAACTCCTTCTTGGAAGGGAAGGAAGCCGCCCAGGAAATCGGATTCCCCTTAGTTATTCGGCCATCCTATACACTGGGCGGCACCGGAGGCGGCTTTGTCCACAAAAAAGAAGACTTTGAAGCGGCGCTCAGCCGCGGACTCCAGGCATCTCCTACTCATGAGGTGCTGGTAGAGCAGGCGGTATTAGGTTGGAAGGAATTTGAGCTGGAGTTGCTTCGTGATAGTAATGATAACGTCATTATTATCTGTACAATAGAAAACTTCGATCCGATGGGCATCCACACGGGTGACTCGATTACGGTGGCGCCCGGCATGACCCTTAGCGACCGCTGCTATCAGGAGATGCGCAACCAAGCCATTAAGATGATGCGTGCGATCGGTAATTTTGCCGGCGGATGCAATGTACAGTTTTCGGTCAATCCGGAAAATGAAGATATCATCGCGATCGAAATCAATCCACGCGTATCACGCTCCTCGGCATTGGCTTCAAAGGCAACGGGCTACCCCATCGCCAAGATCGCCGCAAAGCTGGCCATCGGATACAACCTCGATGAAATCGAAAATCAAATCACCAAAACTACTTCAGCATACTTCGAGCCGACACTTGACTATGTGATTGTCAAAGTACCGCGGTGGAACTTCGCTAAGTTTAAAGGTGCGAACCGCGAACTGGGACTGCAGATGAAGTCGGTGGGCGAGGTGATGGCAATTGGCCGCACCTTTATTGAAGCCTTGCAGAAAGCCTGTCAGAGCCTGGAAACTGGCCGGCATGGCCTAGGAGCAGACGGGAAGCAACTGCGCAACCTGGAAGAGATCATGCACAGCCTTGAACACCCAAGCAGCGATCGCCTCTTCCATATTAAGGACGCGTTCGAACTTGGTGTTCCACTGGAGTCGATCCGCAAAGCAACCCATATTGATAAATGGTTCCTGCTTCAAATTCAGGAACTGGTGCACCTGGAAGCTGAACTACGCAGATACCAACTGAATAATATTCCTAAAGATTTTCTGCTCACCCTCAAGCAAAAAGGGTATTCCGATACCCAAATCGCGTGGCTGTTGAGCAATGTAACGGAAGACGATGTTTATAACCGCCGTAAGGAACTGGGTATCCGAAGGGCATATAAAATGGTTGATACCTGTGCCGCAGAATTCCAGGCACAAACTCCGTACTATTACTCGACATTCGAGGAGGAAAACGAATCGGCCGTATCCGATAAGAAAAAGATTATCGTGCTGGGCTCCGGGCCGAATCGCATCGGGCAAGGTATTGAATTCGATTACTCCTGCGTGCATGGCCTGTTAGCAGCTAAAGAAGCAGGATATGAGTCCATCATGATCAATTGCAACCCCGAAACAGTGTCTACCGATTTCAACATGGCGGACAAGCTCTACTTTGAGCCAGTCTATTGGGAACATGTCCGCGAAATCATCGAACTGGAAAAACCCGAGGGTGTTATCGTGCAACTTGGCGGACAGACGGCACTGAAGATGGCGGAACAACTGGAATCCAATGGCATCAAGATCATCGGAACTTCTTTCCAAGACATGGACTTGGCTGAAGACCGGGGCCGTTTCTCCGACCTGCTGAAGTCCTTGGACATCCCTTATCCAAGATACGGGGTGGCCGAAAGCGCAGAGGAAGCGCTTAAGGTAGCCAAGGAAGTAGGTTATCCCGTGCTTGTTCGCCCAAGCTATGTGCTCGGCGGCGAGCGCATGAGCATCGTTATCAACGATGAGGAGCTGGAGCGGGCGGTGGTAAAGCTGCTGCGCAACTTACCTGGAAACCGTGTGTTGATTGATCATTTCCTAGACCGCGCGGAGGAGGCCGAGTCCGACTCGATCTGTGACAGTGAGGATGTCCATATCATCGGCATGATGGAGCATATCGAGCCGGCCGGTATCCACTCCGGCGATTCAAGCGCCGTGCTCCCGCCGTTCAGCCTTTCCGAAACGGTGCAACGCCAAATGGAGGAATACACCGTAAAACTCGCCAAAGCATTGAATGTCAAAGGGCTGCTAAACATCCAGTTTGCTATAAAAGATGAAAAGGTATACGTCATCGAGGCAAACCCGAGGGCATCACGAACCGTACCGTTCATTGCGAAGGCTTACGACGTGCCTTACATCAATATTGCTACGAAAATCATGCTCGGCGTAAACAAATTGAAAGATTTCAATATTGAGCGGAAGCTCACGGGCTATGCTATCAAAGTACCCGTATTCTCATTCGATAAATTCCCGGATGTAGACAAGCAATTGGGTCCAGAAATGAAATCTACCGGTGAAGCCATCCGCTTCATCAAGGACTTGGATGATCCATTTTTCCGGGAGATGTATGCCAAAAAGTCGATGTATTTGAGCAAATAAAAAAATGCTGATGCCTCTTAAAGCCCTCTGCACCCATAGTGGTGCCGGGGGCTTTTTTATCAGGCCACGGTCATTGCAAAGGCGTGCCGTGGCCTGACGTTGTATTGAGGTATTACTCAAATTTGTTATACTTGCTGCAGCCAACTATAATTGAATGTCGTTCGAAAAGTTTAAGTCAGGAAATGAACGAATGCTCTCGGCATATTTCGATCGATATGCCCGGGGGCTTTTGCTGTTTGCCTATCGGATGGTAGCGAACGACTCGGTAGCCGAGGAGTTGGTCCAAGATGCATACCTGAAACTCTGGGATGCCCGAGCACGGCTGGAGAACGAAGCCCATCTGAAGTCGTTCCTGTACCTAACAACCCGGAATGCTTGCATTGATTACCTAAAAGGAATCGAAAACCGCGTTCGGGTGGCATCCGGTGAACTTAAGGATGATTTTCCCCAAACGGACAACGACTTGCTAGCACGTATGATACATGCAGAAACCCTTCAACTCATCTACGCGGAGATCAAAAGGCTCTCGCCTACACAACAACAGGTTTTTAAGCTCACATTCATTGATGGACTTCGTACAGAAGAAATATGCACAGCATTGGGCATGAATTCAAACGCAGTATTCATTGCACGTTCAAAAGCACTTGCAAAACTTCAGAAGCTCTTTAAAGGGAAGGACCTGTTGGCCTACCTTGCATTTTTACCGTTAGCAGACCGCCAGTACGGGCTACCCGGGTTTCTAAAAACCTTCACTTAACGGATGATTACGCCGAAGCCTAGGTTCTTGCTTTCTTAAAATAATCGGAAAGGTTTCATCGATAATATCGTAATAACGGCCAAAGACCTTTGGAGTGAAAACTGGAAAAGACATAGAGCAGTTACTTTTGCGCCGGCTACAGGGTATCGCCACCGATACGGAAAACCAACAAATCGAGCAATGGGCAGCTAAAGCGACGCAGAATCGCGCAACGCTAACACGTTTGGAATCTGAGGAAACGCTCCGGGAAGACCTTAACACATTGCTCTTTCTCGTCGACACAGAAGCGGGGATAGTTCGCCTTCAACGTATGGACGACCGCATCCGGCAATCTATCGCACGTCGTTCGAGACGCTGGTTGAACAGGTGGTTGCCATATGTGGCGGCGATGATCATCGCTTCCACTACCGTAGCATGGTTGTTTTTTGAAATACTGCCCAGCAATAAACCGCGAGCTATCGTACATGCAGGAAATATCCAACCAGGCGGAAACCGAGCAACATTAACGCTCACCGATGGGCGGACGATCACGTTAGATGAAACGCAGCACGGAATAATTTTCGGGGATAAGAACATTTCTTATACGGATGGGAGCAGACTTCTGGACCAACAAGAGTTTGCACCGACAAGCGACCCCAATCCGCCATCTGTTGTACTCACGACACCGAGGGGCGGAACATACCAAATAGTGTTGCAAGATGGTACGCAAATATGGCTCAATGCATCCTCTTCGTTGCGGTATCCGACAGTCTTTAGTGATCGCGAACGTATTGTTGAGATCACGGGCGAGGGGTATTTTGCTGTCGCAAAAGATGCCAACAGACCTTTTAAGGTGGTTTCCCGTGGGCAGACGATCAACGTACTAAGTACCGAATTCAACGTCAGTGCCTACCCTGACGAGTATGAAACGAAAACAACCCTGGTAGAAGGTAAGGTACAGATATGCTTTGACAACGCGCCGAACAATCATCCGCATGCGCCGTTCACGCTCCGGCCCGGCCAACAGGGAATTGTAGGCATCTCATCCGTACAGATCGAACAGGTCGATGTCAATCAGTACACCGCATGGAAAGACGGATATTTTTACTTCAACGGCGATTCGCCACAAGAGGCTTTTGCCCAATTGGGCCGATGGTACGATATCGAAGTGGTATACCGGAACGACCTGCGTACGGTTGAATTCTATGGAAAGATTGAGCGGAATAAGTCGCTTGGATCATTTTTGAGCATATTGGAAAAAGCAGGGCTCGAGTTCGAGGTTATGCCTAAAGGACGCGGATTCCAATTGATCGTAGGGACTGAATAATCTTGAGTAACAAACCAAGCACAGTAATCAAATAACCAATTTAACTGAAAAGCTATGATAAAGCCAGCCCCCGAGTAATCTAATCTTCAATCGTGGCGCAAAAATCCGGATGATGCTCACAACACCACCCGGCTATACGTCTGGTGGCTATACCCGATGTATCGCTACATGGAATTAACCAATATTATAACCACCCAAACAGAACAAATATATGAGTTTTTCACGATGTGTGAACAGGGATGCTTATTCCCGTACATACCGATATATCTTAATAATGAAACTGACGGCTTTTTTTATCGTTGCGTTCTTTTTGCAATCCGTCGCTGAGAGTAAAGCTCAAAAAATCACGCTGAGTGTCCGCAATGCAACGCTGCAAGAAGTGATGAACAGTGTACAGCGACAACAGGGCTCATCGTTCTTTTTCCTTGGGAATAAGATAGCTTCAACGCGTGTCAGTTTGAATATTCAACAAATGGAATTGGCTGATGCGATGACCGCTATTCTGGCCAACAGAAATCTTGACTGGCATCTCGAAGATAATACGATTGTCATCAAGCGGTCAAGTGGTTCAACAACGGATATGCTGCCGAAATCAACAGCCAAGGTAAACCAACAACAGACCATTACGGGTACTGTGACAGACACATTGGGCACGCCGTTGGTTGGGGTTTCGGTGGCAGTAAAGGAATCAAAGATGTCCACAAGCACCGATATCAACGGCAAATTCGTGCTGGAGGCGCCACCAGGTACCGCTGCTACATTGGTTTTCTCGTACGTAGGTTATGCCATGCAAGAAATTGCTATTGGAATCCAATCCGTTTTCAACGTGGTTTTGCAAGCGGATAACACCGGTTTGGACGAGGTCGTCGTAGTGGGATTTGGCGTACAGAAGAAAATTACCAATGTCGGCTCTCAGGCAACGGTAAGGCCGGAGGAATTGAAAACGCCTGTCCGCAACCTTTCGACAGTATTAGCGGGTAGACTATCAGGGATCGTGGCCGTCCAACGGAGCGGTGAGCCAGGGTATGACAACGCCAATGTGTGGATTAGGGGCGTCTCCTCGTTGACGGGTTCTAGGAGCCCGCTGGTGCTGGTTGATGGTGTGCAACGTCCGTTTTCCGATTTAGATCCCGAAGACATCGAAAGTTTTTCCATTTTAAAGGATGCATCGGCAACCGCGGTCTACGGCGTCCGGGGCGCAAACGGTGTCATCCTGATCAACACCCGAAAGGGTAAGCCCGGCCGCATCAATATCACAACGGGCTACAACGAAAGCATCAACCAATTCACGCGGATCCCCTCGTTAGTCGACGGGGCTACCTATATGCAAATCGTCAACGAAGCCCACACGACAAGAGGCAAGGCAGCTCGCTATTCGGATGAAATTATCGCTAAAACTGCCAACGGGGAAGACCCTGATCTATACCCCGATGTCAACTGGTATAGCGAGGTTTTTAATAAATTTGGCCATAACCGCCGTGCCAATTTGAATATGACAGGAGGATCCGATCGGGTGAATTTCTATGTTTCTACGGCGTATTTTAGTGAAGTCGGATTATTCAAGCGCGACGAACTTCAGAACTACAACTCTCAAATCAAACTTGACCGCTATAACTTCACCACAAATCTCTCTATGCAGGCAACAGCTACGACAAAAGTTGACTTGGGCGTTCAAGGGTACATTATGAATGGCAATTTCCCTGGTTCCTCCACCGGAGGGATTTTTGGCATGGCCATGCAAGCTACACCGATCGCCTTCCCCGTTTTATATAGCAATGGATACGTGGGCGACCAGCGTGGAGGTGAACTTCAAAACCCCTATGCCATGCTGACGCGAACGGGTTACGTTACGGAGTGGCGCAACCGAATCAACTCAAATATCCGAGCTACCCAGGATCTCCGCATGCTCATCCCCGGCCTGTCCCTCACGTCGATGTTCTCATTCGATTCGTATAATGAAAGCGCTGCAAGAAGGTTAAAACGGCCCGACACCTATTTGGCTACGCAAAGAAATGAAAACGGCGAACTGATTTTTGAACAAACGTTCGTCGGAAGCCCTTATCTTGGGTTTGAAAGAACGAATCGGACCAGCAACCGAAACTTCTACACCGAGAGCGCGCTGAATTACTCGGGATCATTTGGCAGTCATCAAGTGACGGGTATGTTGCTTTACAACCAGAGCGATTACATCGACAATTTCTCTGAAGATTTCATCGGGTCCTTGCCCTACCGGCTTCGTGGCCTTGCTGGGCGCGCCACTTATGGTTTTAAAGAAAGGTATCTTTTGGAGGCCAACTTTGGCTATAACGGATCCGAGAACTTCTTACCGAAACGCCGATATGGCTTTTTCCCGTCAATCGGTTTGGGATGGGTCTTATCCAATGAATCGTTTTTCGGGTCATTGAACGAAGTCTTTCCCATGGCCAAAATCCGCTTCTCACATGGGCAGGTCGGTAACGCCGACATTGGCGGGCGACGTTTCGCTTACATCGGTACGGTTGGTGAAGGAGCTGGTGGATACACGTTTGGTAAGGATTGGAACAACTCGTTCAGCGGATTGGATATCGCGGAATATGCGGTCGACGTCAGTTGGGAAAAGGCGACGAAGACAAACATCGGCATTGATGTAGACACGCGTATCGCCGCAGGCAATCGGCTGAACGTTCAGTTCGATCTGTTTCACGAACGCCGAGAAGGCTCGTTCCTTCGTAGAAGCTCCGTTCCGGCTTTTGTGGGTCTCTTAAATAATCCTTATGGCAATCTGGGGATCACCGAAAACAAGGGATTGGACGCTTCGCTAACGTATAATGGGGCACTATCCAATAATTTCAGCATCAACGTTCAGGGAACAGTGACCTACAACCAAAATATCGTGATTGATGACGACCTCCCGCCTTGGAATTACCCCTGGCGCGAGCGGAAAGGCCAACGCATTGACCAGCGCTTTGGCTTGATAGCGGACGGGCTATTCAGGAATGAAGAGGAGATCGAAAACAGTGCTACGCAGATCGGCGATGTACGCGTCGGGGATATCCGGTATCGCGACCTTAATGGTGATGGAATGATTGACTCCAACGATGAAGCACCCATCGGCTATGGAGACACCCCGCAGTTGGTGTATGGCCTTCGCACCGGCTTCAAATGGAGACAATTCTCTATGGCCGCATTCTTTCAGGGCATAGGCAATGTAGACATTCTGTTAAATGGCGAAGGCCTCGTTCCGTTTCAGCAAGGGGGTACAAGAGGAAATTTGCTGACAATCATCGAAGACCGCTGGACGGAGGAGAACCAGAACTTCAACGCGTTTTATCCGCGTCTGACATTCGGGGATGAGAACATGAATTATCGAACAAGTTCATGGTGGGTAAAAAACGGTTCGTTTCTCAGGCTGAAGACATTGGATTTAAATTACACCCTTAATAAAGCCTTTACCAATCGATTCAGCCTGGAGTCCGCCACAATTTTCTTCCAAGGATTCAACTTACTCACACTGTCGGAGTTTAAAGTTTGGGATGTCGAGATGGGAAACGGTCGTGGCACAAATTATCCACAGCACAGGACATACAATCTGGGGGTTCAACTAACATTCTAAGCATAGTACAATGAAAAGAACGACATACATCGCATTATATATCAGTGGGTTGTGCTGTTTACTAGCCACCCTTGGATGCCAGAAAAATTTCTTTGATCAAGTTCCGGATGATCGGATTACCATTGAGGAAGTATTCAATAGGCGACTTGAATCAGAACGCTACCTCGCAAACATTTACGCCCGGATACGAGAGGAACATAATCAATGGACTGATAACCCGTGGATGGGTGTAGCCGACGAAGCGGACATGACCTGGGCGCGGAGTGGCTACAACACCTATTTCATCAACTTAGGTGCTTGGGACCCCAATTCCGGATATTTTCAGTTTTGGGAACACTATTATCGCGGAATCCGATCCGCTACGTATTTCATGCAGCATATCGGCGGTAACGAAGAAATACTCAAGTTGCCCAACGGCCAAGGACTGATTAATCAATATTGGACGGAAGCCCGATTTTTGCGAGCCTATTTTTACTTTTGCCTGTTGCGACAATACGGACCAGTTATCCTATTGGGCGATGAGGTAATTCCGCCGGATACGCCGTTTGACAATTTACTGCTACCAAGGAATACGTTTGACGAATGCGTTAACTACATTGTCAGTGAATTGGATGCCGTAGGACAAGCCCTGCCACTTGTACAAACCAACGCAAGGGAAGAAGGACGTGCCACCCGCTCAATGGCCATGGCCGTAAAAGCGCGTCTGCTGCTGTATGCAGCGAGCCCCCTTTACAACGGAAACACCGCCTTTGCATCGTTTACCAATGATGACGGCACACCGCTGATCAGCCAAAATTATGATGAAAATAAGTGGAGACTGGCTGCTGATGCGGCAAAAGCGATTATCGATCTCAACCATTTTGACCTGTATAAGGTAATGGACAGCGACGGGAACATCGATCCCATTGCATCCTATTCCGGCATCGTGCTGGAACCATGGAATAAGGAGCAGATTTTTGTCCGTCCGGCTTGGAATGACGGAGATTGGGAGCGACACGCTACCCCCCGCTTTGGCGGCGGATGGTCGGGTATTGGCGCTACGCAAAAGCAAGTTGATGCTTACTTTATGGATAATGGCAAGGCCATTGACGAAGAAGGTTCCGGCTATGTCGAAACCGGATTCTCCACTGAGGGCACCCGATACACCCCGGCCGGAACTTATAACATGTATGTAAACCGGGAACCCCGGTTCTATGCATCGATCGTCTATAACGGTTCTTATTGGATTCATCGCGATGAAGGTGACATCAGGGTGGGCATGCATCGCTATGGCAATACTGGCATGGAAGGTACCTGGGATTTCTCACGCACCGGCTATTTAATCCGAAAAAACATCCACCCGAATAGCAATCCCCGATTGAATCGCTTTGTCAGGAGACCGTATGTCATGTTTCGCCTGGGCGAGGTTTATCTCAATTATGCAGAGGCACTGAACGAGTATGATCCGGGGAATCCGGATATCCTTCATTATATCAATCTAATACGTGAGCGAGCTGGTATTCCCAAACTTGAGAGGGAATACTTCAAAGAGGAGATGCGAAAGCGAATCCAGCAGGAAAGACAGGTGGAATTAGCTTTCGAAAACCATCGCTATTTTGACACCAGGCGTTGGAAAATCGCTATGGAAACGGACGGCGGACCATTCGAAGGGATGAATGTAGAGGCCCCTGTATCAACCTTCGATGACCCGGAGTTCTATCGCCGCACGGTATTCGAGACCCGTGTGTTCCAAGAGCGGCATTACCTATGGCCGATCCCCCAATCTGAAATTGATCGAAACCGTGCGTTGAGACAAAATCCAGGTTGGTAAAAACTTTGTAAATGTAAGAAGACCCCATGTGTTGGCCGAAAAAAGTCCAACGCATGGGGTCTTCGTGCTTATTAATAAAACCGCTTTTGATCGTAAATTGATTGCGACAAGCGAAACAAAATGCCAATGCCATCAGTTTACGTTCACGTAAAACATAAACTAAACAAAGCGGCATTAATGGATAAAAACCAAGAACAGCCCGTAGAAGCGTGGCATACCTTAGCGCTAAATGACGTGGTCGGCAAACTAGAAACAGACATCGCTGATGGCCTGTCAGAAGAAGCAGCATCCCAACGTCTCAAAGAATACGGTCCGAACGAGCTCCCCAGCAAGAAAAAGGAAAGTAAGATCATCCGATTCCTGAAATACTTTCACGATATCCTTATTTATGTACTGCTCGTTGCTGCCGCCATCACCGCATTTCTCGGTCATTATACCGATACCATTGTCATCGCCATAGTAGCTGTTGTCAATGCATGTATCGGATATTTCCAAGAAAGCAAAGCGTTGGAGGCTTTGGAAAGCATCAAAGGCATGCTATCCCTGAAAGCTAAAGTAATCCGCAGCAGTTCGACGGTGGAAACGGACGCGCGTGACGTTACGTTGGGTGATGTTGTAGTACTCGATCCCGGAGACAAGGTACCGGCTGATCTACGGTTGGTCAAAGCCAACAACCTCAAAATAGAGGAATCGCCACTTACCGGCGAATCGGAATCGGCCGAGAAGGGCCTTGATACGCTCGCGGAAGACACCCCGTTGGGCGACCGGGCAAACATGGCTTTCACGGGCACCACGGTGAGTAGCGGCAGAGGCCGCGGGATTGTCGTAGGGATAGGTGGCAACACAGAATTAGGCAAAAT
The DNA here is from genome assembly GCF_042646065.1 of Parapedobacter deserti. NCBI lineage: Bacteria > Pseudomonadati > Bacteroidota > Sphingobacteriia > Sphingobacteriales > Sphingobacteriaceae > Parapedobacter > Parapedobacter deserti. The sequence goes on along the minus strand of NZ_JBHRTA010000038.1, from coordinate 860,752 downwards.
CAACCGGATGATGAGCGAAGTGGAGGACCTGACCACTCCCCTCCTGCGGCAGACCGCAAAATTCGGCAAAACCATTGCCGTATTTACTATTCTCGTCGCAGCGGCGACCTTCGCTTTCGGCTTTTTTTTAAGGGACTACGACCCCGACGAGCTTTTGATGTCTGTGATCGGGCTTGCGGTTGCTGCGATACCTGAAGGTCTGCCCGCAATCTTATCAATTATCCTTGCCATCGGTGTGCAGAATATGGCTAAACGGAACGCTATTATCCGGAACCTCCCCTCGGTAGAGACCCTGGGGTCGGTGTCGGTGATCTGTTCCGATAAAACCGGCACCCTCACCAGAAATGAAATGACGGTCCAGCGTGCTGTCGTACGCGACGCCACGTATACGATAAGCGGTATCGGCTATTCGCCCGAAGGGGAAATTTGCCGTGATGAAAAGCCTGTCGATGTTAATCAGTCGGAGCCCGTATTGAAACAATTGCTCCAGTGCTTTTACCTATGTAACGATGCGTCCGTAAGTAAAAACGAGAACGGAGAGTGGTCCGTCAAGGGAGCACCTACCGAAGGCGCGTTGATTACCGCATACCAGAAAGCAAGCCTGCCGGACGACAACATTGAACGGAAGGCGACCATCCCTTTCGATTCCGAGTACAAATACATGGCCACGCTGGTTGAGCAGGACGATAGCCATGTTATCCTTATCAAAGGGGCGCCGGACCGCCTGCTGGCCATGGCGGAGAAGGAGAAGCGCGACGATGGGGAAAAGGAATTCGACAGCAAGTTCTGGGAAGAAAAGATTTCAGAGCTTGCCAGCAATGGACAGCGTGTCATAGGAGCTGCATATAAAAAAGTAGACAAATCGGTCAGCGATATTGACCACAGTGATATCGAGCAGGGCGTAGTCTTCCTCGGCCTGGCAGGCATCATCGACCCGCCCCGCGACGAGGCGGTAAAAGCTATCCGGTCCTGCAAGGAAGCCGGCATCACCGTCAAGATGATTACCGGCGATCACGCCGATACGGCAAAAAGCATCGGTAAAGAGATGGGAATCGGCGACGGTTCTAAAGTAATCCAAGGCAAAGACCTGCAAGTCATAGAAGATGACGAACTGAAAAAAGCGGTCACGGAATATGATGTGTTTGCCCGAACGAGTCCAGAGCATAAGCTCCGGCTTGTCGAAGCATTGCAGGCAAACAACATAATCTGCGCAATGACAGGCGACGGCGTAAACGATGCACCGGCGCTGAAAAAAGCGGATGTTGGCATCGCCATGGGAATAAAAGGCACCGACGTGACCAAGGATGCGTCTGAGATGGTTTTGGCCGACGACAATTTCCGGACCATTGCCGATGCCGTGGAAGAGGGCCGGAGGATCTATGACAACCTAAAGAAAACGATTTTGTTTACGTTGCCTACCAACGGCGCAGAGAGCCTCTTGATCATTGCCAGCGTCCTGTTTGGCACCATGATGCCGCTAACCCCCATACAGATTCTCTGGGTAAACATGGTTACTTCCGTTACCGTGTCTTTGGCGCTCGCCTTTGAAGCCATAGAAAAAAATGCAATGAAGCGACCGCCGCGAGACCCTGATGAACCGCTGCTGACCGGCTATTTCATCTGGCGCATTTTATTTGTTTCTGTCCTGATCGGCGGCGGAACCCTGTATCTTAGCGTGTATCTGGAAGGCGCAGGCGTATCGGAAGAAGAAGTAAGAACAATAACCTTACAAACCATCGTCATTTCGCAGGTTTTTCACCTGCTCAATTGCCGGAGCATCCGCGGAAACGCCTTCAGCGACGATTTTTTCTCCAACAAGGTTATTTTTGTGGTCGCTGCATTGCTATTCGTTCTTCAATTCAGCATCACCTATGTCCCCTTTATGAACAACGTATTCGGCACTGCCCAACTGGAAGTGGAACAATGGCGCTATCCCTATTACCTGGGTATCGCTGTGTTTTTCGTTGTCGAAATAGAAAAGGCGATTATGCGCGCGATTGACCGTCGCCGTAAATAGACGTGTAGTTTTCACATCTCGCATATCTTTGTACCTTTGTATGGATATTCAAACAACTCAAATTACCATGTCATACCGGATAGAACACGATACCATGGGCGAGGTACAGGTGCCTGCCGACAAATACTGGGGCGCACAAACCGAACGCTCACGCAACAATTTCAAAATCGGCCCTGCGGCTTCCATGCCCAAAGAAATCATTGAAGCGTTTGCCTACCTTAAGAAAGCGGCAGCATATACCAATGCAGACGCAGGCGTGCTTCCCTCAGATAAGCGAGACTTAATTGCACAAGCCTGTGATGAAATCTTGGCCGGCCAGTTGGACGACCAGTTTCCGCTGGTCATCTGGCAGACCGGCTCAGGCACCCAGTCCAACATGAACGTCAACGAGGTCGTCGCCAACCGTGCGCACGTACTAAAAGGCAACAAGCTAGGCGAAGGCAAACCGTTCATCCACCCCAACGACGATGTAAACAAGTCCCAGTCGTCAAACGATACCTATCCTACTGCAATGCACATCGCTGCATACAAAAAGGTGGCGGAAGTCACTATTCCGGGTGTTGAGAAGCTCAGGAACACCTTGAAAGCTAAATCGGAAGCTTTCGCCAACGTGGTCAAAATCGGCCGCACCCACTTAATGGATGCCACCCCGCTGACCTTAGGGCAGGAGTTTTCCGGCTATGTAGCACAGCTTGACTACGGACTGAAGGCGTTGAGAAATACGCTGGACCATCTATCCGAGCTGGCACTGGGCGGTACAGCCGTCGGCACTGGCATCAACACGCCGAAAGGATATGCCGAAAACGTAGCGAAGTACATTGCCGATTTCACGAACCTGCAGTTCCGTACGGCACCGAATAAATTTGAGGCGCTGGCGGCACATGATGCTATTGTGGAGAGCCACGGCGCATTGAAACAGCTTGCTGTAGCCTTGCACAAAATCGCCAACGACATTCGGATGCTAGCTTCCGGTCCCCGTTCGGGCATCGGCGAAATCCTCATCCCTGAAAACGAACCCGGCTCGTCCATCATGCCCGGCAAGGTAAATCCCACGCAATGTGAAGCGCTCACCATGGTCGCCGCGCAGGTCCTCGGAAACGACGTAGCTATTTCTTTCGGAGGTGCTAACGGCCATTACGAACTAAATGTATTCAAGCCGGTGATGGCGGCAAATTACCTGCAGTCCGCCCAGCTGATCGGCGACGCCTGTGTGTCGTTCAATGATCACTGCGCGATTGGCATCGAACCCAACTATGACGGCATTAAGAAACACCTGGAAAACTCGTTGATGCTGGTCACGGCCCTCAATCCACATATCGGCTACGAAAATGCTGCCAAAATTGCGAAAAAAGCGCACAAGGAAAACAAATCATTGCGTGAGGCCGCTTTGGAGCTTGGACTGTTGACCAATGAGCAGTTTGACGAATGGGTGCGTCCCGAAGAGATGATAGGCGGACTGAAATAAGTGTTCCGGTCTAAACCATCCATATCAAATAGGAATGCGTGCCGGCTATTTTTAGCCGGTATGCTGTTTCTTTCGGCAGGGTGCCGTTTCAATCCAGACGTTCAATATGAAGGCGCAGACTACCTACAGGGCATCTGGGTGCAAGACAGCGTACCGATGCAGGATATCCTGTTGCAATATACCTCGCATGAATTGAGTTTTACCTGCGATTCCATCTATGCCACGTTACATACTACCTCCAAAGTCAAGAATATTGCCGACTCGTGCTATAACGATGGGCGATGGACCGAACACGCAAAGGGAGTATATGTTGTACGGGGCGATAGCTTGCTTGTAGACGGCCAGTACACCAATGCAGACCTGCGGCCGAAGACATCGGGTTGTTACCGCATTGGGCAATACCTCCCCCGGTTCAAAATCGTGAGGTATTCAGCTGATTCGCTTGTGTTGGAAAACCGTCATGATCAGCGTTCCATCGTGTTACGAAAGAAAGCCGATATCACTTGTATCCCCAAAAAACGCTGGGAATAGCGGAGGAGTTACGGCCAACAAAAAAAGGCATCCACCTATTGGGACACCTTTTCTGATTTATTATCAACTAAAACTACATTCAGTTAAAAAGGCAAATCATCGTCTTTTCCATTGTCAGCCGTGATGTCTACGGTTGGGGGCGCATCAAACGACTGGGGCCCAGTACCTGGCTGCGCACCGCTTGTTCCGGATGTTGCCGCCACCTTAGCAACTCTCCAAGCGACCAACGAATTGAAATAGCTCGTTACTCCGTCTTTGTTCGTCCAAGGCCGCCCACGCAGATTAAACGACACCTCCACTTCATCACCTATATTCAAGTTGTCAAATAACGACGTCCGGTCTTGCGTAGCTTCGAAACGGATATACTCCACAAATTGGGGATTCTCCGCATATTGAACAATCAAATCCCTTTTTTTGAATGTATCGGTAACCTGCTGCACATCACCAATTTCGTGTACTTTTCCTCTTATTTCCATTACTTACTTCTTTTATTATACCTGCAAACAATAACCGTATCGACTGCCGGGTTATCACCGAACAGGTCATTCAACGCACTAGTTAACAAATTACATATTCCAAATAAACCGTAAAACTACATATTTTTTATAACTAACTTTGCCAAAATTTTATGGAAGTTTTCAACACCCCCAGTAAAGTAATCGTCACCTGTTACAGACGACTATCGCCCTATCTACAAGAAGAGATCAAGGAGCTCGGGTTCAACATTGATCGGTCTTTTGCAACAGGTGTAGCACTTGAAGCCACCGTCAATGATTGTATCCGACTCAACCTCCATCTGCGCTGCGCCAGCCAAGTGCTTTATTCGCTGAACGCCTTCCAGGCGGCCAATCCAGATGAGCTTTATGAAGCATTGTCGGAAATTCCCTGGGAAGACCTCATCGCCTTCGACGGATACGTGTCGGTTACTTCCCATGTAAACAACCCGACGATCACGACACCGCTGTTTGCCAACCTGAAGGTAAAGGACGCGATAACCGACCGTATAAAAAGCAAAAAAGGACAACGTCCAGACAGTGGGCCCGATTTGTACCGGACCGTCGTTCACCTCTACTGGCAAGACGATCAGGCGGAAATTTTCCTGGATACGTCGGGCGAAGTATTGGCCAAACACGGCTATAGAAAACACCCGGGCAAAGCTCCCATGCTGGAATCATTGGCGGCATCAGTGGTATACGCTACGGCGTGGGATGGGCAGTCGGCCTTCGTCAATCCCATGTGTGGCTCGGGCACAATAGCCATCGAGGCGGCGCTCATTGCCACCAACCGCAAGCCGGGCTTACTGCGCATGAACTATGGATTTATGCACATCTTAGGGTACGACGAGCAAATATTCTTTGCTGAACGGCGACGGCTGAAGGACCTGGTAGACAAAAAACCAACGGCTAAGATTATCGCAAGTGATATTGCGAAAGAGGCCGTGGAAATTGCCCGGATGAACGCGAAGACCGCCGGTGTGGACCAGCTTATCGAGTTCCATGTCTGTGATTTCGCGGATACACCGCTGCCGGACGGCCCGGGCGTAGTGATTTTCAATCCCGAATATGGTGACCGCATGGGCGTACACAGCAAGCTGGAAGCTACTTATGGTCGAATCGGCGACTTTCTCAAACAGCGGGGTGCCGGTAAGCGCGGCTATGTATTTACCGGCAATCCCGACCTAGCCAAGCGAATCGGCCTCCGGGCGTCGCGTCGGATCGAATTTTACAACGGAAGGCTGGACTGCCGCCTGCTGGTGTTTGAATTGTATTCAGGAACAAAGCGAGATATAAGCGATGCCCCAAGATAACGAATGGCTGATTCAACAAACAGCCGATTATGTTCGTCAACAGCTTGCCATGGCCGAAGCCGGCCACGATTGGTGGCACATCCAGCGCGTGTGGAATAATGTAAAGCTTATCCTGCAGCGAGAACCGGCCGACGGCCTTACGTGCGAATTGGCTGCGCTGCTGCATGATATTGCAGACAGTAAATTTCATGGTGGGGACGAAGCGCTGGGGCCAAGGATTGCCGGTAAGTTTTTGCGGAGCCTCCATGTGAGCGAAGACATCGTCCAGCATGTTCAGGCTATTATCGCCAATATGTCCTACAAAGCCAGTTTAGGCCATGTAGCTTTTCATTCCAAAGAGCTCGAAATTGTACAGGACGCCGATCGTTTGGATGCGATGGGCGCTATAGGCATTGCACGCGCCTTCCACTATGGCGGCTTTAAGAACCGCGAATTATACAACCCTGAAATCGCGCCAAATATCGATCAAGACAAGGAGACCTACAAGAACAGCACCGCACCGACCATCAACCATTTTTATGAAAAACTGCTGCTTTTAAAAGAAAAAATGAATACCACTATAGCTAAGCACATTGCCAAGGAACGGCATGCCTTCATGGAGCAATACTTGGCGCAGTTCTATAAGGAATGGGAAGGCCGTTAGAACCCGCCCTTTACCATCATGGCCGCCTCGCGGGCCATCCGCTGGTTGTATTCATCAGTCATACTCTTGTGGTTGATCAGGTCCACAATGGTACCGATCCAACAAAAGCCAAGTGTTAAAAAATAAATAACGCCCATAGCTACTTGGCCGAGCACGAAGCGCTGGATTCCGGCAAAACCAAGAAACCCAATCAGGGTAAACAGCAGAATATCCTGAGCATTTTTCCGCTTTCCGCCATACAGGAATACGAAATTTTTGAGCTGCTCCTCGTTCAACGAGGCGGTTGCATGCTGAAGATACATCAATTCGTCCGGGGTAATCCCGTGGATGCTCATCAATATATTACGGTTACTCATGATAGTGGTATTTATCTAACGGTTAATAATTCCTTTCGACAACGTGTATATACGGTAAAGGATAACAAAAAAAGCCGGTATGCCAAGCCAATGCATTTCCAGCGATGCGCTGAGCTCCCCGTGCATGAACAAGGTAATCGAGCGCCCCAGCCCGCATCCCGGGCACCAGTCAAACCCTGCATTGTCCAAAGGGCACAACGTAAAGTGATGTGCATGGGGATTGGAAAAATAAAGCAAGACCATTGCTGTTATCCAGCACATCCACTCGATGGGCAATTTTGACAACCATACTTTGCCGTACACTTCCATGATAAGATGCCGGATTGGCGATAAAGTTACAATTCTTTTAATAAAATAAACTACCTTTAACCCGTCTTACACATACATAACGACTATATTTATCAGAAAAGCGCATGAAAACGACGATCCGATTTTTTTTAACATTAACCGTGTGCACCATGACCCACATCGCTGCTGCTCAGTTTATTCAGAACCAAGTGATCGCCCACCGCGGGGCATGGAAGGCCGACGGCTTGCCTCAAAACTCCATTGCATCGTTACAACGTGCCATCCAATTGGGATGCGCGGGCGCCGAATTTGACGTACACCTCACCAAAGACGGCGTTTTAGTTGTCAACCATGACGCTGACTTTTTCGGCGTCGATATCGGTACAGCCACCTATGCTGATTTACAGGCTAAAAAATTATCGAACGGCGAGGCGATCCCGAAGGCGGAAACCTACCTCAGCGAGGGGATGAAACAGCGGAACACGAAGCTGATCTTCGAACTTAAAACGTCTAAATTGGGTAAGGAACGTACCCTCTATTCCGCGGACCTGGCTGTGCAGCTGGTAAAAGAGCTGGGCGCCGAAGAATGGGTAGAATACATTGCCTTCGACTATGACGCCTGTAAACGCATCATCGAGCGCGATCCCAATGCGAAGGTGTACTACCTGAATGGGGACGTCGATCCAGAGCAAGCTAGGCGGGATGGGCTATATGGGCTGGACTACCATTTCAGCATTTATAAGAAAAACCCAACCTGGATCAAGGAAGCTAAAAGCCTCGGCCTTGCCATCAACGCATGGACGGTCAATACCGAGGAAGAAATGATCTCCCTTCTCAACCAAAGTGCAGATTTCATCACGACCGACGAGCCGGAATTGTTACTTGACGTCATCCAGAAACGCGGGAAATAGCATATGAAACCGATTTTCAGCACCATCTTCCTTATCTTCTTCTGCATCGGCGTTTGTTTTGCGCAGCAATTCATCGTAGCCTCTTACAACATCCGATATGACGCGTCCGGCGATGTTGGCAATTTATGGAAAGACAGGCACCCACACCTTGTGCAACTTATCCGCTTCCATGGGTTCGACATCTTCGGCACCCAGGAGGGCCTGAAGCATCAATTGGAAGATATCCGGAAAAACCTGCCGGGATTTACCTATATCGGCGTAGGTCGGGATGACGGGAAAGACGCGGGCGAGCACTCCGCGATATTTTACAATACGGACAAATTCGACGTGGTCAAGCAAGGCGATTTCTGGCTTGCGGAAAACACGGAAATGCCTAACAAAGGTTGGGACGCCGCATTACCCCGCATATGCACGTGGGGGCTATTCAAAGATAAGCGTACCGGTTTTGAGTTTTTCCTCTTCAATGCGCACTTTGACCACGTGGGTGTAACGGCGCGCAAGGAAAGCGCTAAGCTTATCGTTAAAAAGGCGCGTGAGCTGGGCAGTGGCGTCCCCATAATCATTACGGGCGACTTCAATGTCGACCAACGGAATGAGAGTTACCACGTGCTCAACAATAGCGGTGCAGTGACCGATGCGTACGAATTGTCGCCACTAAAATATGCACCGACCGGCACGTTCAACGGCTTCGATATCACCAAGACAGGGGATCGACGCATCGATCATATCTTTCTTTCAACGCCATTCAAAGTTGTCCGGTACGGCATTCTTACTGACAGCTATCAAGGAAAACTACCATCAGACCATTTTCCCGTAATGGCTGAGGTTTATTATTGATGGAAACATCTGTTTGTTTTGTTTGTCTATTAATAAAACTTTGTCTATTAATAAAACTTTGGATAGCTTAGCTGAATTTTAAGATAGCGTCTATGCTGACGCCTGACTATATTCGTTTAATGAACCATTTAAAAACATATACTTTTATTTGCTTACTACTTGTGTTTGCCGGATGTGACAGTCTCAACCAAGTAGTCAATAGCTCCGCTGGCACCGGCGGCAGTGCGACAGCTCCCACCACAACCACGATCAGTTCAACAGAAGCGGCCAGTGGCATTAAACAGGCCCTCAGCCAGGGGTTGGATCGGAGCATCCAGTCACTGGCCGTCAAGGACGGCTTTTTAGGTAACGCCGCCGTAAAAATACTGATGCCTCCCGAGGCGCAAAGAGTAGAGAGTGCGCTTCGCGGCATTGGGTTAGGTTCGCTCTGCGACAACCTTATTCAAAGCCTCAACCGCGCTGCAGAAACCGCAGTGAGTGAGGCGGCACCGGTTTTCGTTTCCTCACTTTCACAGCTGACTATCCGCGATGCCACCAATATTCTGCTTAGTGGGCAACCGGATGCGGCCACTGGCTTTTTCAAACGGACAACCACCAGCGAATTGACGAAGCGCTTCAGTCCCATTGTTGAAGGCGCCCTCGGAAAACATAACGTAGCCCAGTACTGGAGTGCCATAGTCACGCGGTATAACCAGATTCCGCTGATCAACGAGAAAATAGAAACAGATTTGAATCGCTACGTCACCCAAAAAGCCATTGATGGCCTTTTTTATCAGGTGGCGCAGGAAGAGCTGAAAATTAGAAACAACCTGGGAGGGGCACGTTCTACCCCGTTGCTGCAAAAGGTATTCGGATACGCTGATAACCAAAAAAATAAATTGTGATATGAAGACATTTTTGATACCCGTAGACTTTTCTGACGTTTCGTACACCGCAGCACAGTATGCTGTTGACATGGCCGCTCACCTGCGAGCAAACACGGTGATCTTCTACCATTCATATGCCCATCGCCCGTCTGATGGGTATGACGATTATGAGCAGGCAACCCTCAGGCATCTGGAAAAAATGGCGAGCAAGCTTCATATACCGGCTACACTAGCCTCGGAGCAGTTTATATACCTCGCTGACGCGAAGTCGGTCACCGAAGGAGTGGGAGCCATTGTGGCCAACTATGCGGTGTCACTGATTGTCATGGGCATTGCCGGCCTGTCTGACATCGAAAACACGCTCATTGGCCGGAATGCCATGGACGTGGCAAAATCCGGTGTCGCGCCCTTGCTTATCGTGCCACGAGACCACGTTTTCAAGCCGATCAAGAAAGTGGTTTATGCTACCGACCTAAAGGATGTAATGTATGTAACGCCAGCGGCAAGCATCATCAAGTTAGCGGGCCAGCTGGGCGCGGAAACCCACGTGGTACACGTAGACCCTGCGACACACGGACAGACCCCCGAGAAAATATTAGGAAAACAGGAGGTACTTCGTATGCTGGAGCCGCTGAATCCTGAATTTGAAGTGGTAAGCGAGGTCAAGGACAGCGCAGATGGCATCTTCGATTATGTTAAGAAACACGAGATAGATCTTATTCTTATGGCATCCCGCAACCATGGCTTTTTCCAACGCATCTTCCATAGCAGCGTGAGCAAAAAGCTACTGAACCTCGCTGACGTGCCTGTGGTGTTGCTGAAAAACAAGCCGGTGGCTTGATATACGCCTATTGACGCCGCTCCTTTTTTTCCGGTCGGAGAATAAGCCGCAATGTCGGGTCATTGGTAACAAACGACCAGGCCCAATTCATCGCCAGCGCAAATTTATTCCGAAAACTAATCAATGGAATAATATGGACGAACAGCCAGCTGATCCAAGCGATCCCGCCCCTGAGAAATCCCCTGGGCAGATCGACTACAGCCCGGTACTTCGAAATGATGGCCATGGTTCCCTTGTCACGGTACACGAACGGCTTCATTGGCTTGTCATCAATTAAGCGTGGCAGGTTTTTACCCAGCAACTTCCCTTGTTGGATTGCAGCCTGAGCCACCTGTGGATGGCCAAAGCGATAATTGGCATCATGCATCGAAAAGCATTGGTCGCCCAGGGCGAACACTGAATCGGTCTCCACAACCTGGTTAAAGGCATCCACCTGGATACGCCCACCGTGGGTAATAGCCTCGGGGGGGATCCCTTCGACGCGGACGGCGGTCACCCCAGACGTCCAAATCAGAGTGTCGGCGGGGATTGCCTCACCGCTGCTCAACACAACATTATTATCCACATAATCAATAACTTTGGTATTAAGGATAATCTTGGCCCCCAGTTTTTCGAGAACATCGTACGCTTCTTGCTGTGCTTTCCTGCTCATAGGCGGCAACAGTACCGGTGCAGAATTGACGATATATAAGTGGGATTTGATATCAGTCAATTCGGGATATTCCTTATTCAAGATTTCCCTGCCCATTTCAGCAAGAATACCTGCCAGCTCAACACCCGTGGGACCGCCTCCTGCAATGACAACGTTCATCGCTTTATCCCGTTCGGCCGGATCGGTAGCGCGAACCGCACACTCCATGCGTAATAAGATGTGATTCCGCAAGTTCATTGCATCATCAAGCGTCTTCATAGGCATAGCATACTTGGCGATATTATTGAAACCAAAATAATTAGTCCCGGTTCCCATCGCCAACACCAGGTAGTCGTATGCAAGCGTGCCTGTCGTCGTCTCCACCCGTTTTGATGTCGGATCGATACGTTTCAATTCACCCATATGAAAGCGGACACGCGGCTTTTCCCGAAACAGCCGCCGGAATGGATAAGAGATATTCGAGGATTCGATAAACGCCGCGGCAACCTGGTAAATGAGTGGGGGGAAAAAGTGATAATTATTTCGGTCTACCAGCGTAATCAAGAACCGGTTGTCTTTCTCCAGTTGCTTAATGAAATTAATCCCTGCGAACCCCCCTCCGATAACAATGACGTGTTTGATACTCTCTTTCATTGCGAACTATACCTAAACGACCACTCAATTTTATAAATTAAAACTTTTTGCATTTACCGCGCTATTAGCGATGCGATTGGCACCTAATGTTATTGAGCTCCGCCTCGATGTTGTCGTTGTTTTTGGGCAGCTCAATTAAAATATTGGTATCACATAATACTAGTTTTTTTTCCATGCCTTTGTCCTCAGTTCTTAAGCAGTGATGTCACGGTCTTTCCATATTCCCGTCAATACAAGAGAGTCATTTGTATTGGTTGTTTTTTTTTCTTGGTCTACGTCAGGTGTACTTTGCAAGACTTCAACAAAGCCCAGGTCCTTCAAGAAGGCAAGAAGATGGGCTAGCTTTTTTGCTTTTATTTCAAGCGTTATCGTATCCATACGCCAATTCTATTAAATCCGGAATACTATGCAGCCATTCCGCTTTTCGAATTAAGCGAAAAACCTGTGCAAAACTATACTTTCGCCAAAAGTACATTTTTTTACAGATCAACTGCCCCTAGTACTTCAAAATGATGGTTGACCAACTCCGCAACTTGTTTGGAATACGCATTTAAGCGATTATAAAAGATTTTTTAAGCATACCCGTTTGCGCGAAAGCCCAGACTATAGCGGATCTGATGACCTGGTGATACCGCCAATTGCTTATCTTTGCCACCACCATGAAAGATTCCGTCATCAATACGATCAATACCACAACCGTCGAGGAACGGTTTCTGCGCTATGTGCAGGTAGATACCCAATCGGATCCAAGCTCTCCGTCGCAGCCCTCTACGGAAAAGCAGAAAGACCTCGGCCGGATGCTGGCGGATGAGCTGCTCGGCATGGGCGTCGCCGATGCCCACCTCGATGAATACGGCTATGTATATGCCACCATCCCCGCCAATACCGACAAGGACCTTCCGGTCATTTGTTTCTGTTCGCATATGGATACCGCCCCAGATTGCTCGGGGACAGGCGTGACCCCAGTCATCCACCGTGGTTACCGCGGCGGGGACCTGACCCTACCCGGAGATCCCTCGGTTACAATCAGACAAAGTGAACATCCAGACCTAAAAAATCAATTAGGCAACGACATCATTACGGCAGACGGGACCACCCTGCTGGGAGCGGATGACAAAGCCGGCGTCGCAACGATCATGACCGCGGCGCAATTATTGATGACGCGTCCCGAAATCAAACACGGTACAATCAAGATCCTGTTTACACCCGATGAAGAAATCGGTCGGGGCGTAGACAAGGTAGACCTTGTCAAGCTCGGAGCTGATTTCGCCTACACGGTGGATGGCGAAACCGCAGGCTCCATTGAAGACGAAACGTTTTCCGCGGATGGGGTCACTATCACGGTCGATGGCGTCAGCGTGCATCCGGGATTTGCCAAAGGTAAGCTGCAAAGCGCTATCAAGATCGCATCGGAAATTGTCAGCGGCCTGCCTAAAGACAGGCTTTCACCGGAAAGCACCGGCGGCCGCGAGGGCTTTGTGCATCCGGTAGCGATCAAGGGAAGTGTGGAGCAGGCAACGCTCGAGTTCATTGTCCGGGATTTTGAGGATGACCGACTTCATGCCCATGAGCTGGAACTGGAAGACATCGTAAAAACCGTGATGTCCCGCCACCCCGGTTGCACTTACCATTTCGAGGTCAAAGAACAATACCGCAATATGAAGCAAGTACTTGATAAATACCGGCAGGTAATGGAAATCGGCCTAGAGGCGATCCGTCGCGCGGGCATGCAGCCCCTCCGGCGGAGCATCCGCGGGGGCACGGATGGCTCACGTCTCTCATTGATGGGACTCCCCTGCCCCAATATCTTTGCCGGGGGACATGCCTTCCATGGCAAGGAAGAATGGGTATCGGTGCAGGATATGGAAAAGGCGGTACGCACGATTTTGCACATCACTGCCTTATGGGAGGAGTGGAGATGAACACGCCGTCAAACGATTTCGAAACCCTCCGCCAGATCATCCAAAACAGGAGGAGCATTTTCCCGGTAAGCTACACCGGACAGCAAATCAACAAAGAGACGTTGGTGCAGTTGCTTGAGTGCGCCACCGCAGCCCCCACCCACAAGCTCACGCAGCCCTGGCGCTTCGTGGTCTTCCGTGAGGGCGGACTGCTGAAACTCGCCGACCAACTGGCCAACCTCTACAAAGCGCATACCCCACCTCAACAGTTCCTGCAAAAAAAATACGAAAATACGCGGGAAAAGGTACTGCAATCGGGTGCAGTCATCGCTATCGTCACATCCTATAGCGGGGCTCTCCCGCAATGGGAAGAGCTGGCCGCTACGGCGTGCGCCGTACAAAATTTGTGGCTCGCCGCATCGGCTGCCGGTATCGGCGGTTACTGGAGCAGTCCGGGCGCCATCAACCACATGGGTGATTTCCTGGCGCTGGAAGGCAATGAGGAGTGCATCGGCTTTTTCTACCTGGGTTATCACAATGAACCACCCCGCAAAGCTGTCCGCAGGCCATTAGCCGAAAAGGTGAAATGGGAGGAATAAAAAAAGCCGCCGGCAAGCGGACGGGGAGTCCGCTTGAGCCGGCAGCACAAACACATAAAAACTATCATTTTCCGAAAGCCGCAATACCAGATTGCAAGAAAGCCCGGTAGCTCGATGCGTTGTAGTCTGCCCCACTGGGTGCTACCAGCACCTTCTCAGTATGCGGGTCGAGCAATACATAATACGGCTGCGAATTCGAATTAAATTTAGCCGCCTGTACATCACTCCATTTATTTCCAATGGTGCGGACACGCTTTCCGCTAAAGGGAGACACATACTGTTCTGCTTCAGGCAGGTTAGTTTTATCATCCACATACAATTGGATGATCACAAGTTCATCCCGCAACACGCTATATACTTCATCCTCTGGCCAGACGGAAGCTTCCATCTTCCGGCAGTTTACACAGGCATGGCCCGTGAAGTCAATCATCACCGGTTTGCCTACCTCCTTGGCGTGCGCGATACCCTCATCGTAGTCAAAGAACACATCAAGGTTCAATGGCGCATGGAAGAGGTCGGCATGTTTTCGCGGCTGTCCATGTCCTTGGTTGGCCGCACCACTACCCCCGCCGAACGAGGCGGTATAGAGGTCAAAGTCCTGTGTGGCCTGCGGCGGCAGGAAAGCCGATATTGCCCGCAGCGGAGCGCCCCAAAGTCCTGGTACCATATACATGGTGAATGACAGCACCAGAATGGAAAGAAACAGCCTGGGGATAGACAGGTATTGCACGGGACTGTCGTGTGCGAAGCGGATCTTACCCAAGAGGTACAGCCCCAGCAGCCCGAAAATGATAATCCACAATACGAGAAACACCTCCCGGTCCAGCCATTTCCAATGGTATGCCAGATCCACGTTGCTGAGGAACTTCAGGGCCAGTGCCAGTTCGAGAAATCCGAGCGTCACTTTCACGCTGTTGAGCCAGCCGCCCGAAGACGGCAGCCCCTTCATCCATCCCGGAAACATTGCAAACAGCGCAAAGGGAATGGCTAGTGCCAGTGAAAAGCCGAACATACCAACGGCAGGGCCTAACAGTTCACCCATCGTAGCTGCCTGTACAAGCAAAGTGCCGATGATGGGGCCGGTACATGAAAAGGATACAACCGCCAGCGTGGCCGCCATGAAAAACAAGCCGACCAGGCCGCCCTTGTCGGCCTTTGCATCCATTTTATTTACCCATGACGCCGGCAGGGTCAGCTCGAACGCCCCAAGGAACGACACGGCAAACACCACCAACAGGATAAAGAACAGCATGTTAAAAATGCCATTAGTCGAAAGGCTGTTCAGTGCGTCGGCCCCGAAAATGATGGTAATGATCAAACCAAGAGCGACATAGATTACAATGATAAACAACCCGTAGAGAAGTGCCTGCATCACCGCCTTTCTCTTGGTGTGGCTGCTCTTCGTAAAGAAGCTCACGGTAAGCGGCAGCATGGGAAAGATACAGGGCATCAACAGCGCAGCAAAGCCGCCGATAAATCCGGCAATGAAAATGGCCCAGAGCGACCGCGATTCTGCCTCACTATCTGGGTCACTTGCTTCGGCATCCGTTTCCTGGCTTCCGGCCAACGCGGTGTCGATGTCATTGTTCCATTCCACTTCCCCCATTTCCTCTTCCGAGAAAAACTCCACTTCGTCATACGAAACCGTGTCCTGTGCCCATGCCGGGCTTCCTGACAGGCCCAATAGGATGGCAAGGGAGAATAACACAGCTGACCAAGTCACAATGGCTCTCTTCATGTGTACTGCTATCTTTTACTTCACCGTAATGGCAAATGTCCTTTCATCGGGCGGCAGACACTGCTGATCATCACAAACCATGTATTCTACCGTACCTTTTACCACGGTCTGGCCTGCTTTCAGCTTAATCCGTTGCTGGAATACCGCCTGTTTTTCGAAATACGCCACTTCCATCCCGAACACTTCCTCGTATTTTTTGATCGGTTGGGGCTCGGCGGTTTTCCCCACCAGTTCGTATTGCCCGGAAGGTGCGAAGGCAAACGTTGTCTTTACCGGTCCACCTTCATCTACATGTTGGGAATACAGGTGCCATCCGGCATCGATGTCAGCCTTTAAGAACAGCACCGCCTCATCCTTACTCACCTTCTTCGCTGCATAGCTCCACTTCACCGGATCGAGAATCTGTCCGTAACCCAGCGCACAGAAAAACAGCAGCGCACTGCTAAATATCAGTTTTTTCATCTATATATAATTTGTTTTTTAACGGTGATGAAGCTATCAGATTTTTCACCCACACTTTTTGTTTTCAACGGTGTTCAAGAAGGCTTACGCCGTTTATTCATTCCACTGTGCGATTGAATAAATCATGATGGTTTCATATTCATTTTGTTTTTGTTGTTCAGCCTAATAGTGTTTCGTCTATGGCGTCGAGCACCGGTTTACCAAGCCGGGAAATCGGCGTGAAGTTTTCAAACCGTGTTTCCAAACTTACGTATCCCTCCTGTTCCGGTTCCGTTTTCACCAGGTCGGTGCTCAAGTATTTTTTATTGCAGTCGCACAACAATGTCACTACGGTGGCATCCGGCCCCAGCTGTTCCTTGATCTTGATAGCCCCTACCACATTGGCGCCCGACGATATACCGACGGCCAATCCAAGTTCTTTGGCCAACCGTTGCGCCATGATGATCGCGTCGCCATCATTAGCCTGAACGATGCCATCCAGATCATCCAGTTTAACGATAGCCGGAATAAACTCATCGGATATTCCCTGAATACGGTGCGAGCCCACTTTGTAGCCGGTACTCAACGTCGGACTTTCCGCCGGTTCCAGTGGGTGCACGCCGGTTGCCGCATCCTGCCCTTTGAAATAGCTAGCCGCCCCCATGATCGTGCCGCCCGTACCAACCCCTGCTACAAAGGCATCGGGCTTTAAGCTGATAGCTGCCAACTGCCGCCAGATTTCGTCCATGGTCGTCCGCTCATGCGCCTCGGCATTATAACGGTTTTCAAACTGGCGGGGAAGGAAAACCCCGCCCTGTGCAGCCATTTCCTCGCTCATGCGGATACTACCAAGGAATCCGCCTTCTTCTTTGGAAACTAATATAATGTCAGCCCCCAGGCTCTTGATGATATCCACCCGCTCCTTGCTTAGCCAGTCGGGCATGATGATCTTCACGGCATGTCCCAATGCCCTTCCGATGGCAGCAAACGCGATTCCCGTATTGCCACTCGTTGCCTCAACGATGGTGTCATCGGCTGCAATCAACCTCTGTGCGTAGGCCTGATGGAGAATATATAGTGCCATGCGGTCTTTAATACTCCCGGTGAGGTTATAATGCTCACACTTGACATATATGGTGCCCGGCTTACCCTTGTACTGATAATCCAACCGCAACATCGGCGTGTTGCCTACCAGGTGCCAAAGGTCTTGGAAGCGTTTGGCTGCCGAACTGGATAATGCAGGTGTTGTACCGTGAATTGACATCGCTTTATGTTAACTGAAAAATTATACAGCAAAGTTGACCATTCTCCCACATTTAAGCAATGATATTACGCATATATCGTAAATTATTTACATAATACATCAATATACCGAATATTTATCAAAAACAACATCAGTAACCGGTACGACATTAACTTTTATTCAACCGCTTACTTTCCTATCTGCCCATTGATGTGTTGAATGGCGCTTTCCAGCTGTGGGTCCTTCCCGGTTATCCGGTCCACAAACGTATTCTTAATCAACATATCCGGCTTCACGCCCTCCTGCTCGATGTTGTCACCGCCGAGTGTATAACACCCCCACGACGGCAGTCGATAGCTTGATCCATCGACCAAACCTTTGCCAGAGGTAAAGATGATCCACCGGTATGTTTCGTTGCCGATTACGGTACCCAGTCCCAACGCTTTAAAGCCTGCCGCTGTCATCTCCGCATCGCTCAAGGACTGTTCGTTCACCAGCAATACGATCGGTTTGGCAGCTGGTGCGAAATGCCCCTGCGGCGATCGCTTACCCCCACGGTATTGCCAGTGCAGGTATGGGCGTTGCGAAAGGAACTTCAGCACCTCATCGTGCACATTTCCGCCCGTGTTGTACCGGAGATCGAGGATGATGCCTTCCTTGTGTTCCTGTGCGATCATGTCTTTCAAAAAGACCTGCAATTCGCCGCTCGACATATTTTTCATATGGGAGTACGCGATACGGTCGCTGCTCCCTTCATCCACTTTCCGACGGTTTTCAGCGATCCATTCGTCATAAAGCCGATCCTTGAGCGTTGCGCTTCGGATGGGATGAAGCTTCACGGTCCGTTGCTGCCCTTGCCGATCAAACACCAGCACCAGTTCATCGAGCAGCGACGGGAAGGTGAAAAAGACGTCGCGGTCGACTGTCCGGTCGACGGCCACGCCATTTACACTGACCAATTCATCTCCAGGTCGGATATCCTTTTCAGCCAACGCAGCTGGCGTATTATAAACCGAGCGGGCTACACGGTAAGGCGCCTGATCGTCAAAAATAATACCTGTCTCGTTCGTGATCATATTGACCGGGTTCCGCTCCTCCGGCCCTGACGACGAAAAGCCAACATGTGACGAATTGAGTTCGCCCAGCATATCATTCAGCAGTATGCGGAGATCCCCTCTGTTGTTGATATATGGCACGTAGGCCGCATACCTGGTCCGGATAGCCTTCCAATCCTTACCATGGAAACGCTCGTCATAAAAGTTTTCGTCCATCCCGGCCCACGTTTCTTCAAACATCTGGACAAACTCACCCTGCAGGTTCCGGGTATATTTGTATGTCTTTGAAATCGGCGTTACCTTATTGGCATCGACATTATAGCTATGCACCTTGCCGCCGGACAATCCGTAGTATTTGCTCCCGACGTTAATGATGGAAGACAGCCGTCCGTCCATCACCTTTTCTGTTTTTTCCCGTTCAAATGGTTCATACACCACGCGGTATGTAGCGCCGCGCAGATTTTCGTGGGTCGATGTCAGGAACACATAGGTTTTTTGCCCGCGCTGAAATATGCTGGATATCATTTGGCTTCCAGATGGAGGCCCGACCCGTTCCAGCCGGTCCATCAGCCTAAGGGTATTGATGGCGATAGGCCGAAGCGAGTCGGCGCCCGTTTTGCTGCTATCCAGTTTCGGTTTCTTATCCGCATCGGCCCGCTTCTTTGCCTCTTCTCTATCCGGCTTTGTGGCAAATAGCGAGTCCACTTTATCGCTCCGGAAGGGTCCCTCATAAAAGTCGAGCGCCATCCGGTAAACACCTGGTTGCTGCAGGCCGTAAGGATAGGCCGGCCTGGTGGGTGACGAGGTGAAATAAATATATTTCCCGTCGGGTGACCAGATCGGGTTGGTTTCGGTTACTCCCGTATTGGTCAAGTTTAGGGTCTGCTTGCGCGCGATATGGTGCACGAAAATGTCCTGTTCAAAATTGCGGAATGCCGTAAACAGCACATACTCCCCATTTGGCGAAAACGAGGGCTCGGCATTCTGCACTGCCCATATCTCATCAGTCACCAACACATTGCTTTTGAAGGTCTTTAAATCCAGCAGCCTTACCTCGTCCCTGCCACTGAGGTATACGGCCGCCGTTCTCTTGGGATTGAAGGCCAGCGCACGGTTGTTGCGTTGTTCACTGGTCAGCTGTTTAGCGGGGCCGCTACCATCTGCCGGTATGGTGAACAGGTTTAGGAATCCTTCGGATGTCTGCGTGAACAACAGCGTCCGGTTGTCGGCCAACCACTTGACCTCCATAGCCCGTTCCACGTTGCCACGTTCGACTTTACGGATGAATTTGCCTTCCGGGTCTGAAATAAACAGCTCACCCCTTGAGATGAAGGCCATCTTTTTGCCGTCCGGCGACACATCGAAATTGCTGATCGCATCTTTCACGTCAAATTCCCGGAGTTGCTCCAGAAGGTGGTGCCGTGGGATGCTGATGTTCAACGGGGTCGTCCGCTTTGCCGCGGCGTCAAATAGATATAGCTGGTAGTCATGCTCAAACACAACCCGCTCGCCGCTGGCCGACACGAACGGACGCTTGATGGAGGTTTTGAAATTGGTGAGCCGGGTCTTTTTACCGTCTTTCAGCGTATACAGGTTGTATTCCCCGTTGCTTTCATCCGACACGAAGTAGACATTGCCCTGCCTATCGATAGTCGGCCACATATCCTTACCGGGATAATCCGTGTATTGGGTGTATTGGCCCGAAACCGGGTGATACGACTGGATATCCGGGTTGAACGGACCTTTGTATCCTTTGCGATGGGCTTGGTCTTTGCTCTCCCAAGTATCGCTGAAATAAAGTTCGCCCGAAGGAGCTTCCGCAACATCGTGGATGAAGTTGAAGTAGTGGCCGAACAGCCGTTCTGCCGTCCCTCCCTTTATCGTCACTTTATACGCGCTATACCTGTTGTACCGGGTTGACGTAAAATAGATGGTACTGCTGTCCCAACTCCATCCGTCCACTTCGTCATGCCCCTCATGATGGGTAAGCTGCACCACTTCACCACCCTGAAGGGGCATCAAGTACACATTGTAGTTGCCCGATTGGTTGGCCGAAAACGCCAGCCACTTCCCGTCAGGCGAGATGCGTGGTTTGATTTCGCTTCCGTCCATCGCCGTGAGCCGGGTGGCGAGGCCGCCGCCGGCATCTGCTTTCCAAAGGTCGCCACCCTGGCTGAACACAACGGTGCTGCCATCGGGCGAGAGTGCGGGATAAGTCATGAAACGAACGTCACCCTGTGCAAAAGCAGTCAGGGAAAATACCAATAAAGCTAAAATAAAGAGAGGTGATTTCATTTAACAAATCTCTAACCTATAGTTTTTAAATACAACCGTATTGCATTAAAATCAGAAATTTTCCGATTATCGCCCGCAAAACCGAACATTCACCGGAGGATATGCCCGCCGCTGATCGAAAATTGATTTTTATTAATCGGTGCTGTTGAAAATTAATTAGTAAATATACCAAAAAACCAAAAAAAATCCGGATTTTAGGCCGTTTAATCGAAAATGTTACATTATGACAGCGATTACACTTGATCCTACGGACCGCGCGTTGTTGAGGTTATTGCAGCGTGATGCAACGTTGACCAACAAAGAATTGGCTTATAAGCTAAATAAATCGCCTGCTACGATTCACGAGCGGGTTCGCCGCTTGAAGGAGCAGGGATACATTACCCGTATTGTAGCCATTGTAGACCGAAAGAAGATAGACAAAACGCTGATCGCCATTTCACATGTGCTGCTCAAGGAGCACACGGCCAAAACATTGGGCGAGTTTGAGCGCAGTGTGGCCCAGTTTGATGAGGTGATGGAATGCTACCAAATGACAGGATCCTTTGATTTCATCCTTAAAATCGCCACGACCAATATGGAGGAGTACCACCTTTTCCTGCGCCACAAGCTGGCGGTACTCCCCAATATTGTGACGGTACAGAGCTACTTCATCTTATCGGAAACGAAGAGTGATACGGCATATCCGATTTGACGATATCGAAAGCGGGGATCTTATCCTGTTGAGCCGTCTATTCCACCGAAGGTGGCCGACTGCCCGTTCCCCAGTCAGTGTTGGGCTGCTCCCCCATCTCAAACACCAATTTGCCACCTTCTATCAGGTCTTGCCAATACATCCAGTTCTTCTCGTACCTGCTTCCATTTACTTCGAGCGACTGAATGTATACGTCATCATCACCATTACCGACCGTTTCGATGACCAGCGTATTCCCACTACCCAACTTTATTGTCGCCCGATCGAATATCGGGCTGCCAAACTGCATCGTGGGTTTCAGGTCGGTCAACCCTTTTACATCAAACAGGCCTAGGGAAGAGATCACGTACCATGCGCCCAGCTGGCCTTGATCCTCATCCTGTCCAAACCCATACCCATGTATGGGTCCAACGCCGTAAAATTCCTTACCGATCGCCCGCGTCCATTTCTGGGTCAGCCAAGGCTTGCCCGAGAAATTAAACAACCAGCTGATGTGCAAGTTCGGCTGATTACCGTGATTATACAGACCAGACAAGCCTGCAAAAGCGTCGATCGTCTTTCCTCCTCCGAAGATATGCTCCCTGGAAACCGTGAAGATACTGTCTAGCCGGGCGTTGAAGACGTCTTCCCCCAGCATTTCAATCAGCCCAGCCGGATCATGCGGCACATAAAACGTGTACTGCCAGGCGTTACCTTCCTGAAAGCCACGCCAAGGTTGTGCTGGGTCAAAGTCAGTTATGAAATTTCCGTCTTCATCACGGGGGCGTATAAATTTAGACTCCGCGTCATAAAGACGGCTCCACGCCCGGGAGAGCTCCATCAATTGCCGATGGTCTCGGTCTTTTCCGAGCGCCTCAGCGAACTGCGCGACAGCATATGCGCTGAACGCGTATTCCAACGTGTGCGAAGCGCCGAAACCGGACCCACGGTCGGTTGTCTCGAAATTGAGCACCTCCACATAAGGTGCGTACCCCCGTTCCACAAATTGGCGCACATCCATTTTTCCCGCCCCCTCCAAGCGACCCTCCCATGAAAGCTCATTCTTGCGTGCTGCCTCATACGCTAGATCGATGTCAAAGTTGCGGATTCCGGCACTGTACGCCGCAGCAATGGCCAAACCGGTGAAGTTGGTGCCCACGCCAGACACATATTTGCTATTGGCTATGCCATCACCTAACCAACCCGCATCTTTGTACACCAGCAGCTGACTTTGTATCCAGTCGGCATAGTACTCCGGGTATACCATTGCCCATAGTTGTGTGAGGTTCCAAAACGCTCCCCAAATCGCATCGGTATTGTAGTGATTGTGTATCGGCTTTCGATCATCACCTAGCGCTATCTGGCCTATGCCGCCGTCGTTCATCGGATAGGCACCGTTGACATCACTCGCCAAGCCACGCCCCAGCAATGCATGGAACAGTCCGGTATAAAACTTTCGCTTTTCATCCTCGTTCTTTCCTTCTACCGTAATGCGGCCCAGGTAGTCGTTCCAACAATCAATGGCCTGCTTTTTAGCACCATTAAAATCCAACCCTTCAGCTTCCGATTCCAAATTTAACCGGGCGTTGGCAATGGATGTATATGACAGTCCAACTTTAAAGGTGACGGCTTCATCCTTTTTAGTATCGAATGTCAAGTACAAGCCGGCTCCGACGCCGTCGGCCTGGTTTTCCCGCGGACGGATCGAATCGCCGTTAAACGCACCCCAAGCGACCGGTTCTTTGTCCAATACCGCCGAGAAATACATGGCTACATTAGCTCCCGCCTGGTATTTCTTAACGTACTCCGGCATAGTGATCACATAACCTTCCACCCTTCCGTCGGTCAGCGTGACATGGGCCGATTTTACCGCGCCGCTTTCACCCTGTTGGTTTCCTATGTCAAACAGGACGTGCGCCTCGCTGGTCTCCGGAAAGACATAGCGGTGATAAGCGACGCGTTTTGTGGCGGTTAGGTCAACGCTTACATCGTAGTCTTTCAGCCGCACGGAGTAAAAGCCAGCTGTAGCATACTCGTCATTTTTCTCAAACCGCGAGCGGTAGCCACTGTCCGGATCTTCGAGCGTCCCCGGTCTGGTTTTCAGCGTTCCGACGATGGGCGCCAACACAACGCCGCCAACTTGGAATTCATGGAAGTTCGCAAACCCTTCGATAGACTCGTGCCGGAAATCATAGCCCACAGCTTCCCAGCCATGCTCGTTGCCGTAATGGGCGTTTGTCGAAGGGCCTACCTTTGCCATCCCAAACGGCACAGCGGCAGGTGTATAAAAAAACCAGCGCGAATGCGCCGTTCCAATATTCGGATTGACGTAGTCTGAAAGCCGCGTTTTTTCCGTACGCTTACACGAAGCGCACATTGTGCATAAGCTCCACAAGCCAAGATATAGCAATTTCGATTTCATACGTATTAAGAGTTTACATTTTTCTCCAGCCATTGACGCTCAATTTCTTCCAGCGACTTACCTTTGGTTTCCGGCAGCAACTGGTATACAGCCACAAAGGCAAGCACGCAAAATAATGCGAAAAGCCAGAACGTAAAGGCAGCGCCGATGCCCTCCAGTAGCAGGGGCGTCAACTGCCCGATGATCGTGTCGGCTATCCACATCACCATGATACTGAGTGCCATTGCCCGCCCACGGATATGGGCCGGAAAAATCTCAGCGGCGACAACAAACTTCAGTGGGCCCAGCGAAAACGCAAAGCTTGCCAGGAAAATTATGACCGCAACAAGCAACAGCATTCCCTGTGTATTCCCCGCATAAAAACAGTAGCCCGCTACCAACAGGCTCAACGCCGACGCGGAGGTGCCGATGAGGTAAAGCGGCCTTCTTCCCAGCTTATCCACTTTCCATACCGCGATCAGCGTAAAGGCCATATTAGCGACACCAAAAATGATCTGACTCTGCAACGAGCTGGACAAACTCACCCCAGCAGAGCTCAATATGCTCGGGCCGTAGTAAATAATCGCATTGATGCCGCAGAATTGCGAGAACAAGGGTAAGAGCAATCCCAAGAGGAGCGCTTTGCGCAAGTGTGGCGAAAACAACTCCCGGTACGACGAACGGTGCTGCCCCCCATCCTGTCGCCTGTTTTCCAAATCCGCCGTTGCTTCCGTTGCACCGACAAACCGGTGGAGCAAGGCCGCGCCAGTAGCCGTCCGTCCTTTTTGGATAAGCCACCGCGGACTTTCCGGAATAGCCAGTAACCCAAGCAAAAACACCAAGGCAGGCAATGCTTCAACGATAAACATGCCCCGCCACACTTGGTCATTGAACCAGACACCAAGCCATCCGGGTGTGTTTCCTATGATGTCGGTTACCGCTGTTTGTAGCAGGAATGCATTGCTGAGATACGCTACGAGGATGCCGAACGTTACAGCCAGCTGGTAATATGTTACCAACCGGCCCCTGACCCGGGCGGGAGCGATCTCGGAAATATACAGGGGTACCATGCTCGATGCAATGCCCACACCTACGCCACCCAAGATTCGCGATGCGACAATCGACGAAAAGGCAGGCAACGACCCACACCCTAGCGCAGACACCAGGAATAAGATGGCAGACAGCACCAATACGCGGCGGCGGCCATACCGGTCGCCAAGCTCGCCAGACATGGCCACCCCCACGATGCAACCCACCAGCGCCGAGGAGACAAACCAGCCTTGCTGGAAAGCGGAAAGCGCGAACTGCTCGGTAAGCAATGGAAGTATACCGGACACCACGGCCATATCAAATCCAAAGAGAAAACCTCCCAGTGCGGCTACTCCACAGGAAATCCACAGGATCGTTGGAAGTTTATGACGCTGATCCATAGCCGTCCTTGACAAACGCTTTCACTACCTTGGCCACTCCCCCGCCAATGTTGACCAGCGTATACTGCGGTACCGCAGCCGGGATTACGAAGGTTTCTGCGTATCGGAATACCGTTTGCTGGTCGCCTATCCGTACGGAAAGCTCCGTACCTTCCACCAGCATCAGCACATGGCAGACCTGCTCGGTTTGCACGGTTACTTCATCCTCAAATTCGAGCCGGTTCACGTCGTAAAAGTGGTCTTCATGCGTGGGCAGATGAAGGGTTTTCCAACCGTCACCTTGTGCCAAGACATACGGCTTGGCGATGTGTTCCTCAGCTACCCGTTTTCCTTTCCGGTCAAACCTTAGGTTTTTAAAGGCGTGTTCAATATTGATCGGCCGGGGATCACCGTTCAGGTCCTTGCTCAGCCAATCGTACATTTTAAACGTAAAAATATACGGTGTCGCGCTGATTTCGAGCACCAGGTTATTTTTCCCGGAGCTGTGCACCGTACCGTTAGGTATTAAAAAAAGGTCGTGCTTTGCCGCCGGGAACGTTTGCACATAGTTGTCAATGGCCACCGCTGTATTATTTTCCAGGCTGTTTTCCAAAACTTCGCGAAATTCTACGGGATCGATGTCTTCCTGAAATCCGAGGTACACTTTTGCGTCCGGTGCACAGTCCAGGATATAATACGTTTCATCCTGCGTGATTTGCTCGCCGAAGTGCTCACGGATGTAAGGCAATGACGGGTGGCATTGAATGGACAGATTCCCCCCATCAAACGTGTCAAGGAAATCAAATCGTATCGGAAATTCGTTACCAAAGTGAGCGTGATGCCTACCCAAAACCTCAGATCCGGCAACGACCATCAAGCAATCAAACGATACTTCCAGCAAGAAGCCGCCACTCTCGAAAACCAACCCGTTCTCAGGCGCGATCAGCTCGAACGACCACGCGTAGTTGGATTCTTCCTGATTAACCTGAGGGATATGCTCCTTTATCCACTGGCCGCCCCACGACCCCGGTGTGAACCACGGGCGCGGCCTGAACGCCGATCGGGAGAGCGATTTCAAGCCGGTTAGCATATCCGGCATATACGCCCACGTGATCCAGTCAATGCCCTGCCCATCTGCCAGCACATCGACGCGGCTCAACAACGATTCTTTATGCTTATTGCAAACCACCCAATCCACAAAGTAAAACCGCTTATACATCGTTGTCGGCTTGTCAGCAACCGACTTTCCCAGGTTCGTGATCGCGCTGGCGTTCATGCGGTGCTGCAATTCATTTTTAGGCAGGTCGATATATATCACCGACGCATCCCATCCGCATAAGGCGGCACCCGTGCCGATTAGGATATTGACCGTGTCGCCTGGATGAGGGTTATGGCTTGCTAAGGCGTCCAATTGATAGAAATCAGCGAGGTCAAGCGAGGTTTTCGTGCCCCACACCGAATCTTCGCTTCCTAAAAAGGGTTTCACGAGCTGCTCGATATCTGCTTCCGGCTTCAGGAAATCATGCATATGGTGCACATTCGTTTTAGCCCCCAGTATTTCCAGTTCAGCAGTTAGGTCGGCGGCGATACGATCCCAGAAATTACCAACATAACCATCGATGACCACCGTTTTCTGTTCCACCACCCATTGCGCCAGCGTGTCGTAGCCGAATTGGATTTTCCCATTGCCCAACGGATGGACAGGATAAATGTCATACCCATCGCTATACGTTCGCTGCATTTCAGCCGGCATAATTTCCTGCTTCGTTTTGCGCAACGCTGCGGTGCGCTCCGACCCCGTTGTTTCCGATAGATCACTGATTCCTTTCAATTCCATTCACTAAAAAAAATTAAACTGTTTATTTAAATATATGTATTACGCAACGGCGGCTTATGACCATTATTTACGGTCATATTCGCCTTAAACTTAAGCATTAATTAGAATATCACCGATCTGTAGATGCAAAATCTTCAAACATCACGATGGCATCGTAGAGTACGCCGGCAGCCCCGCGGAAGGTACCTGAACCGCGGGGCTGGTTATCTACGGTATACCATTCATAGAATCCACCGTGATCAACAGCCCGGCGCAACATCGGTTGTATCTGATCATAGGCTTCGGCCACGAAGCCATTGCGGATAAGCTGTTGGATCATCCGGCCTCCAAACCAATCCCAATCGCCTCCGTTCTGATAACCATAGGGATACATTCCTTTGTTTTTGAAACTTCCCTCGGGGTAGGGTGGATACAGGGTCAGCCCGATGGTCGCAGCGCCGGATGCCTGCATATTGGCCACCATACGGTCAAACGCGTGCTTCACCTGTTCCTTGGAAAGCAATCCTGCTTCAATAGCTACCGCCGTACCGCCGTGGTAATACACTTCCGCTTCATCGAAGTCTTCCGGAAAGGGAGATCCGTCCAAGTAGATGTGGGGTTTGAATTTATTCCGCGCGGTATCCCAAAGGTGTGTCATGCTATTACCCGCTACCTCGCCACGGATCGGCCTCCATTTTTCACGCGTTTCCGGCAAAAGTTCCATCAGATTATCTAGCGCAATCAGGAACATGGCATTGTCATAAATATCGATGGCGTAGTGGGTATTTTCATCAATGTAAACGCCCCAGGGATGTTCCGGCTGCACATCCCCCCAATCGGCCGTGGTGGCTCCCCACAGCAATCCATATTCCTGATTATATCGCTGTGCCATGAGGAAATCCATCGCGCGCTCCAGCCGGTGGGCGACGGTCTGTCCACCAACGGTATCACGTAAGAACGCATGGTCGCCCGCCTTCACCACATACCGATATACGGCTTGCACCAGTGAACTCTCCTGATCGGTTTCTACCGTATTTTTGTGCCCAGCATAGTTAGGTTCCAACGGCGTGTGGACATAGGCATAGCCGCCCTCGGAGCTGTGGGCGTTCGCTTTCGGTATAAATCCGTCAACAATATTCCCATCTTCCCCCTGCAGACGGAAAAATACACGCAGGTTCTCTTTGATCATTTCCGCTGGATGCAATTCCGTCGCCAGCGTAATGAAGGTATTGTAATCTCGGATCCATACCTCATCATACCCGTCACCCGCATTGAATCCGGATTTTACCGTCTCCCGCGCCATGGATTTTATGGTCTGCATGAGGGTATCCCGTTTTATCTGTTCGGCCAGCGCACGGTGCCTCCCAGATGTCCCACCACAGGCCGACAGGGCTGCGGCAACGATCATCAATATTGCTATGCTTTTCATGATAACGCTTATTGGTTTCCTTTTCAGTTACTCGCAGGAGGATGAGTTGCCGTGCCCCAATCCGGATTGGGCTCGGCGCCCATGACCAGTTCAAGCTGCCCACCCTTCAATAGCTCGGACGCCGAAAACCAGAAATTATTTAAAGGCTTTCCGTTGAGCCGGGCCTGTTGCACGTAGCGGTTCTTCCTTGACGTGTTGGTTGCTATTATAGTGAATCGTTTGCCCCGACCGTATTGTTCTCCTAGGTCGATATCAACACGCTCGAAAATCGGGCTGCCAATTTCATAAATGGGCTCGTCTCGGGCGCCGCCATCGATCTGGAATAGCCCCAGGGCGGCCATAACAAACCAAGCGCTCATCTGGCCTTGATCCTCATCGCCTAAATAAGCATTGGCTACATCAAACCCGTAGTAGCGGTCAATAATAGAGCGGCTCCACTTCTGCGTCTGCCAGGGTTGCCCCACCCAGTTGAAAAGAAAGGCAAAATGCATGGATTGCTGGTTTCCCTGTACTACGGGATAATCCCAATACTGATCGCCCGGTGCATTATAGCGAAGCGGCTCGCTGGCTTCAAAACCCCAGGTAAGCCGTTCGATGAACCGGTCTTTACCGATCACCTCCGCAAGAGCCGGCACATCCTGGGGCACAAAGAACGTCATTTGCCAAGCGTTCGCTTCCACGTAATGTTTATTGCGTCCCGATGTAAAGGGATCGAAATCTTGCTCCCATTCCCCGTTGCTGTAGCGCATACGTGCATAACCCGTTTCCGAATCAATGGCGTTCCTCCACCAGCTGCCCCGCTCCATAAAGACCTTATAATCCGCTTGTTTCCCCATGGCTTTCGCCAATTGCGCCACTGTCCAGTCATCGTAGGAATACTCCAGCGTATTGGAGAACCGCCCTTTATCGGCTGGCACAAACTGGTGTTCCAGGTAAGCCGCCAGGTCACGGTTGCCCGCGAGCCCATCGCCAACCTTCTCAGGCAATGTAGTCTGCATTTTTTTGACTGCGGAAAACATCTTTTCCGTATCGAAGTTCCTTATACCCATCTGGTATGCGCTGACGAGCAGCGGAATTTCATGTTCGGCGACCATCACCGGTACATATTCCATTCCCGCCGGCCCTTTGGCCAGCCACCCATTGGCATCGTACATTCCCAACTGGGATTTGACCCAGCGAGACGACCATTCAGGCGTAACCAAATTCCAAACTTGGTTAAGGTTCCAGAACGTATTCCAAAACGCATCGCAACCCAGGGCAACCGCATCCGGATCGTCAAACTGCTGGATCACTTCGGTCGCGTCTACCCAACGTCCGTCCACGTCACTGAACGTGTTGCGGCAATAGGAGCGGTACACATTGGTATAGAACCTGACCTTCTCCCGTTGGTCGTTCGTCTGTATATCGATACGCGAGAGGATGTCGCTCCAAGCTTGACGGTTATGTTCCCGCACCGCATCGAAATCCCAGCCAAATGGCTGTATCACCTCTTCTTCCAGATTTTTTCGGGCACCTGCCATATCTACGTAGGAAATAGCAGAGCGCACTTGTACAACGGGATTGCTTCGCGTATCGAACTCTGCAAAGTACCCCAAACTTTCGGGGTTCTGGGCAGTGACCTCCTCATCGAATACGATTTTATCGTTTACCCAGCCCCCAAAATTGGTCATTTCCTGGTCGAACTCAATGACAAAAAACACGATATAGTCCTGATCACTGTCTTTCGACCAAACGCGCTTTGTTTGCTGCTTGCTGTACCCCTCTATCCTCCGGCTGCTTACCTTCGTAATCCTGCTGTCGAGGACATCGTACCGGTATTCCGCTGGAATCTTAAGGTCGATCATCACGCGGGAATCCGTACCCCCGGGGTAAGTATAGCGCTGGAAGCCGCACCGCGTTGTTGCCGTAAGTTCCGCTTGTATGCCGTAATCAGAAAGTTCCACCTTGTAATAGCCAACGTCGGCCACTTCAGTGGATTTGTCAAATGATGACCGGTAAGCGGTGCTGTCTTTTTTAGATACCGACTGATCGCCTATGTTGGTTTTTAGCCTTCCGTTTGTGGGCATAATTCCCAATCCCGCCATCGTCCACTCGTGGATATGGCTGAACGTACCGATACTTTCGAAAGATGGATCGTAACCCGACTGCCATCCCGGATTCTGATTGTCGGGGCTTAGCTTCACCATACTGAACGGCATCCACGGGCCCGGAGCAATCATCCATCGCGAGTGCGCCGTTCCCATACGGGTATCGATGTAATCAGCGGCGTTGACGACGTTCTGTGGAGAGCGGATGATGACGCCTTCATCAACCGTTTTGCCGCCTATGACTACTTTGTAACTGCTCTTTTGTTCAGCTGCAACAGTTGGCATCGGTGCTTCAAAAACATAGCGGCCTTGCTCCAGTATTTGTTCCAGGATGGTCGCTCCATCCACTTCTACGCGGATGTTTGGCGCGCCTTCCAAATGCTCCACGTCTACCAGGAGCGGTTGTACTTCGGGCGTCGGCAGATGGTAATCCGCCACCGCTACGCGGCGCAGGTATGCGCCCCCGATTTCTTCGTCCAACTCCGCGTGTTGCGGGCCTTCCAGCCTGATATCATCGAAAATGAGCCAGGACCCTTCAAGGATAGTTAGGTTGATTTCATTTCCTCCGTTTTTTATCAGGCCCGCTTCCAACGGAATTTCTATCGTGTGCTTCAGACTTTTCCGGTAGTCTCCACGTAAGGACGCACTGCTTGCCCCAGTTGGCAGCTCGAACCGCCATGATTGCCCATTAACCGTCACCTTAAAATAAGGCGGAT
The DNA here is from genome assembly GCF_042646065.1 of Parapedobacter deserti. Classification (NCBI taxonomy): domain Bacteria; kingdom Pseudomonadati; phylum Bacteroidota; class Sphingobacteriia; order Sphingobacteriales; family Sphingobacteriaceae; genus Parapedobacter; species Parapedobacter deserti. The sequence continues at coordinate 829,105 of NZ_JBHRTA010000038.1, read as the reverse complement.
GTTCTTCATGAGTATCCAATACATCAACAATCAACTTCCATTCGCCTTGCTGCGGGGTGGATTTCATACGGAAAAGTACATTTAGAACATGCGTTCGTATACCGGCTGTATGGCTGGTGCCGCCCCATGCGTCATCAGGTCCGGGCAAGACATATGGAAAATCCTGCTTAGGGTTTGATTTTCCCACGATAAAAAAGCGATCTTCCCATCCAAAGTCATGGTCCAGGAACTTTTCATAGTCTCCTTCTGCAAGGGCGAATTCTTTGGCGCTTCCATCAGGTGTCCCGATTTGCCAAATTACCTGTGCATCCGGATTGTTCAGCGATACGTCAGTCGGACTTACTGTGCCGGCAACAGTGCGTTTGGCGTACGCTAAGCCGGCCCAGGGCAGCCAACAGATCAACAGGAGGGCAGTGCACCATACGAGCCTTACTTCTTGTGTCTTCAGGATAATTAGATTTTGTGTCATAGTTCATCATATATATCGTTTTGTGTTTTTAAACACAAAACCATTTGAAAGTAGCTTAATTTTTCACTCTAAAACCGGATTCTGCTGCCGCCCGCCCATTGGATCTGCTCGAAGCAGAGCCGCATGCACGGCAAAACGCGCTCGATGCTGCCGACATCACGGAAATGCCCCCATATGTAATTCAAGTATCCCCCCTTTACTGATATCTGTAAAACTGATGTAATTTTTATCCATCAATTTTCCGTTGAGTTTGATGGACTGGATATAGACATTGGCAGCTGAATTGTTATAAGTCTTTATAACGAACGCTTTGCCTTGGTGGTAGTTGTCATCCAATTTTATTTTGATCGTTTTAAATAAAGGGCTTGTAATATCCACCCGTAAATCGGGCGATGTACCACCATTCATCTCGAAAAGTCCAAGGGAGCTCATAACAAACCAAGCACCCATCTGCCCTTCATCTTCGTCGCCATTCCAGCCGACATAAGGAGAGGTATCGTAAAACGTATCCAAAATCTTCCGGGTATAATATTGCGTTAGATGAGGGGCACCAGCGTAATTGAAAAGGTAAGCGGCCTGCATATTCACCTGGTTGCCATGGTTAATGTAATATTCTGCTGAACCACCGTCAGTACGGTCAAAGGCATGGGCAGTGAACTTATGAGGTTCGGACCTCTTAAAACCATGGGTGATACGCTTCAAAAACTCATCTCTTCCGATCAACTCTATTAAGCCCGGGATATCATGGGGAACATACAGCGAATATTGCCAGGAATTACCTTCAACGAAATGATTGCCGGAAAAAACGTCGAAGTCGGCCAGCCAACTGCCATCGGCATGTTTGGGTCGGACGTACCGGGTTCGCGGGTCCAACACGTGCTTCCAATTATTCGATCGTTCCAAGAAAAACGCATAGTCTGATTCCTTTCCAAGAAAATGTGCCATTTGGGCAACGCACCAATCATCAAAGGAATAATCCAATGTTTTGGATACCACCCCTTTTTCCACAGGAACGTAACCCAGTTCCGCGTAGGTTGAGATTAGCGGATTTCCCGGATAACCGCCGCAGGTAGGGCTAGGCTCAACGGTGACTGTCTTTTTCATGGCTGCATAACTATCATCCGCATCCTCCTTTATGATACCCTTAAGGTAGGCACTGGTCATTAAAGCCATTTGGTGCGAACCTTCCATGATACCGGAGTATTCTATTCCGGCCGGCCCTTTTGACAGCCACCCCGTTTTACGGAACATTTCCAGCTGGGTACCGATAAGCTGCTCCACGATCTCGGGACTCACCAGCGTCCACAATAAATTGAGGTTCCAATAGGAGTTCCAATAGGCGTCGCCCCCGATCATAACATCACCCGCTTTGCCGAGCTGTTGCGGTGTTTCGCACGCATCCACATACATGCCATTGGCATCGCTCATCGTCATCTTGGCCGTGAATGAGCGGTAGAGATTCGTGTAGAACTTCACTTTATCACTTTCGTTGTCCCCTTCTACTTCGATCCGGCTCAGCAGGTTGTTCCATATTTCCCTGTTGTGATCAACCAGCGCGTCAAAATCCCATCCAAAGGGACGGCTTTCTTCCTCCAAGTTGTAACGGGCCTGGTCGATGCTGACAAACGATATGCCCGTGCGCAGCATAACTACTTCTTCTTTTGACGTCGGGAAAGTTACATAAGCGCCTGTTTCCCGGTCTCCAAAGCGGTTGAACTCGGCAAAGGGCTTATTAAATTGCATGACGAAATGAAGCGTGTAGTCGTTGAAACCACTGGTTGTGGTGCGGGAGTAACCACAAATCTCGGTGTCACTAATTTTTGTAATCTTTGCATCATTCAATCGAATAGGATATTCGGCAGGAACCGCTAAATCTATAATGACGCGGTTACTGCTATCTTTCGGGAGAGAATAACGCTGGTAGCCTACCCGATTGGTACACGTGAGCTCGACTTTCACCTTGGGGTCTAACAGAAAAACCTCGTAAAATCCCGGAAATGCTCGCTCATCCTTATGGTCAAAACGCGAGTGGTAGCCTGCATGCGCTCCGCGAAAAGGTTCGTCGGGACGGCCGGGCCTAAGCGCCAAGTCTCCGTTGGCCGGCATCGTGATTAGTCCACCCATAGTCCAGCCGTGTAGGTGACTGAAGCCATGAATACTGCCTATGGAATATTCATAGCCGCCTTGCCATCCTTCGCCTTGGTTATCTGGGCTTAGTTTTACCATTCCATTGGGCATGGTAACACCGGGGAATAGCATCCACCGTGAATTGGAGGTGCCAATAAATGGATCTACATAATCAACCGGCCGCTTCTCTTGAGCCAGTGCCGAAGTGGCGATCGCCACCGTTAACGAAAGCTGTAACAGTATCCCTTTACGTGATTTCATGAATTATCGTTCGCTTGTCCAAAATGAGAGTTCCGCAATGGTCATAAAATGTGAATCGCCCCAGTTTTCTAACAGTTTGAAACGAAGGTAACGTATTTTTGGCGTGCCTACCGGGAAAACAAACTCTTCACCGGCCCGCGCATATTCGATATCTGCGCTGGTCCGTTCTCCGACCGGCAAGCCAGATGGTTTAACAGATTCACAGGTCATGAGCTTCGTCCAGCTATCCCAGCTACCGTTCATGTCTGGATTTTCACTGCCCCATACCTCGAATTTCTTTACACTCTCCTTTTCGTAAAGGCGGTCATTTGCCTGCCAGATTTTGAACTTGCTAAGCGAGGTAGAGACCCCGAGATCTAACGTAAACCACTGCGGTATGCCCGACTGCGTGGCGAACCCAGGCGGGTCGTAGTTTTCGTCCCATAGGTATTCGATAAGCCAGCCATAGCCACCATCTTTGACATCGGTAGGAAGGGAGAAATCCTTAAAATTCGCCTTATCAAGCAGACGCTCAAACTTGGGAATTTCCACCGAGGCCATCTCAGAAAAGAAAAGCTCAAATGCTGTTGAATCCGGTTTGAAAAAACTAAGGTATTGGATTCCGGCGCCCTCATTATAGTTCTCAATTTCCGTTAAAGTCTCCTCGGGATAAACCGTTAAGCTACGGCTCTGGTTGTTCCGGTCCTGATAATGCACTTCGGTATATACCTCGCTGGGAGGCGAACTTTCCCACTGCAGTTGTAGTTTTTTTCCGTCACTGGAATAACGTATTTCGCCCAGCATTCTATTAGAAAGGGTACTTACATAATTTTCTCCATAAACGTCACCAGTAACATTGACTGCAACAGAGGAATTGTTCTTATTGTCGAATGTGTAAACCACAAAATTATGGGTCCCTTCGGCTAGATTTTCGATGACCATGCGGACGGTGTCTCTGTTACCGCTTTCAGGTATTTGCATCTCCGCAGATTCACGGCGGTCGTTCCAAAAGGCCCTCACCTTATTAACATTTGGGTCATTGCCAAGGATGATTGACAGCTGGATGCGTCCATTGCCTGACCGTGCAATAACGGAATCCGCTCGACCGGCATAACTGATTTCTCCCCCTTCCAAGAATTTTTTGTAGGCATCTTGCTTGATGCAGGACGCAAACAGCGCTGTCATCAACACAACCGGTAAACAGCCAAATAACAGTTTTCGTTTCATAGCTACTAGTTTATCGTCATTAATTTACGGGCGCACCCCACATCATGATTTCATTAAAATTCACATACGTGCCGTCTGACCAGTTGCGCAGGGTCTTGAACCGGATATACCGCACCTCCGGGGCATCGATCGGGAAGATGATTGTCTCCCCTGCCTGTGCAGCGGCTATATCGTCTTGGGACAATTGCCCGGATGGCAACCCAGAAGGTTTAACCTGTTCATGGGTCGCAAGCAACTCCCAACTGTCGAAACTTCCGTCCGGATCGGGATTATTCGATCCCCAGATTTCGACTACGCGCGGGTTATGCAACGAAAAATAAAACCCTTCCCGCATGAAGTAACTCATCCGGCTCAACTTTGCCTGGACGCCCATATCATAGGTGACCCATTGAGGCATGAGCGCAGCATCGCCCGTGTGGTAGTAGCCCCCGCTGTTGCCGATGACCCCATCAAACAAAGCCTCAACCCTACCGCTGTATCCCAAAGGAGCATCGGTGGGCAACGTGTATGGCCGCATGCGAGTGCGGTCCAACTGAACTTCAAATAATGGTGTTTGGAAGGAATAAAGTGTATCAGAAAGGTTGCTCCATCGATCCCGGACAAACAACCCAAAACGGGTTTCCTCTGAAGGAAGACCACGGACCGCAAACTCGCCATTCATCAACCGGGTATAATACGTATGAAGCGGCACAAACTCGCCCAGCGAATCGTTGGCCAATACCACAAATGCAAGGTTGTCTGCTGTGGCGTTTTTAAAATTAACGCTGATACCACCAAATGTCGGAATTACCTCCAAGCTATCGCGCGCCAGCTGCATAGGCGGCCGCTTTGGATTGACCGTTACCTGGACAGGCGTCGAGGCATTTTCTCCACGGTCCACGGCGTGTAGCGTCACTTCATAGGCATCGGTATCACCAAAACCCTCCACAATCAAGCTGTGATGATGCCGGCTAACTTTGGTTTCACGGACTTCACCCTGTTTAGTGGTATACACCGCCCTGACATAAAGGAGATCGGGGTCTGATGGCACTTGATAACTGATCTTCGCTGCACCGTGTAAGTTTGTGACGCTGACTTCGCTTAGCGGACCCGGCGGAACGCCGTCGTTGTCTATTGGGCCGGGTATGGTATCTTCGCAGGCAGCAAGCACGCTTGCGATAGCAAACATGCAACATGCAATAAAGATGGTCTGTTGTGATTTCATCGTCGGTTTATTTTTAGTCGCCATTCTTAGTCCCCACTGGATTACCAGCCGGGGTTTTGTACCAAATTCGGATTGATCAGCAGCGCATTTTCGTGGATCGGCCATAGGTAGTCGCGTAAATTATCAAATGATTGCCTGAAAAGTACCAATCGACGGTTGTAGTCTTCGTAGGTCGACTGCTCAATGTTCCAGCCGTATACCGAAGCATTCAAAACGCGTGTTGCCAACTTCCACCGCCGCAGATCCCAGAATCGACTCCCCTCAAATGCGAGTTCAATGCCCCGCTCCTGTTGGATAATAGTCCGCAGTCCAGCCACCGAAGTGTATTTGGTGGGATTGGTGGAATATTCCGACCAAGCCTGCTCAACGGAACTCAAGCCGGCGCGCTCACGTACCTTGTTGATGTAAGGCAGTGCTTCCTCGGAACGCTCGCTTTCATTGAGCGCTTCCGCATATAACAGATAAAGGTCGGCCAACCGCATGATTGGCCAAGGATAGGGCTCTACCGTAACCTGGTTTGAGGTAGCTACTAGGTTCCAGTTGACGACTTTCTTGGTATAATAGCCGGTTACGGAATATATTCGGCTCTGCCGTTTGGCGCTGTGCTGCCCTAGTTTGCTTCGAATATTGAATGTCCCGTTCCGCATCAGCCAAGTGGAGCCGTCGAAGGCAATGGAGGCGTAGAAGCGCGGTTCACGCCCGAAGTGCAGCCCCACAGTCTGGTAGTTTGGTTGCATGCCCACATCATCGCTGGTTGTGGCGCGCAACTCATACCGGCTGTTATAATCCCATGTTTTATCTTCTTCAATGGGTACACCATTCGCCGTATAGAACAGTTCAGCCATCCTCAGTGTGGGTGCAAATTTACCCTTCAGGCTGAGGTTAGTCACACCGGGATCAAGCTGTGGGCAGGCAAACAACTGAATCCAATAACTCGGACGCGCATTACCGATATCATCGTTGGTCGCCCCCCAAATCAGCTCGTTGTTCCATTTTTCTGTAACGGCATTACGTATGCTCATCTCTTGCTTCTGTGCATCGTTGAGTGTTATCTGTGAAGAGCTGAAGGTGTACAGCTGTACACCAGCCGCTTCAGCGGCTTCAATGGCCAATCGGCAGGCATCAGCTGCACGCACCCATTTGTCGGGGTCATACGTGTCGTTGAAGAGGGGCGTCCCATCGTGATTCGCCAAAGTCTGATACTCAGTGTTTCCATTGAACAACGGGCTGGCCGCTGTAACCAACAATCGCGCTTTCATAGCCAACGCAGCGACTTTGGTTACCCGACCCAATTCCGTTGCACGACTGGTAATGGTCAACGGCAATCCAGTAAAATCGTCGCCCGCAGCAGATTCGTCAAGCAACGATGCGATGTAATTGACCACCGAGTCGACCGGTTGCCGAACTACCTTTACATCCTCCGGACTCGCCGTAATTGCCAGATTTTCATCAGCGATCGGAATGGGACCATACATGCGGAAAAGATACCAGTGGAAATATGCCTTCAAAAATTTGGCTTCGCATATCCAACGTTGCTTTTCGAAATCAGCAATATCGGGCACATTATCGATGTTATCCATGAAAATATTACACATTCGTATACCTTGCCACATGGAACGACCATTATACCCATCCCAATAATTCATCAAGGGAGAAGCCTTATTCTGCAACCCTCGGGCAATGTTGTAGGAATCCAACGAGAAATAATCCTCCGTCATCGGCCAGTAGGTCCATACTTCATCGCCTGCGTTGAATGCGGGGTTGTAATCGGGATTGCCTTCATTGGGAAGGAAAGAATAGCACGTAAACAGGGCTTTTTCGGCTTCATTGCGGTTGGAAAAAGCATGTTCCATGGTCGGCACATTGTCAGGCACGACGTCGAGATAGTTTTGGCAGGCTGCCAGTACCGAAATCAATGGGATGATCAGTAGTAGCTCAATCAGTTTGCTCTTGTTCATAATACCTTGCTTTCGGATGATTATAGTTGTACATTGACACCGATATTAAAAATTCGCTGGGGCGGATATCCCAACCCATTACTGCCCAACCGGTCGCTGTCGCGCCCGTTGCTACCCTGCTCGGGATCCCACATCTTAAAGCTGCTAATCAAGAACAGGTTGACACCGTTGAGGTACAGGCGTAACCCATTCACTTTCATCCGCTGCAAGGCCTTACCGGTAAAGTTATAACCTAGTTCGACAGATTTCAACCGCACGAACGCGCCGTTGCGCATCCACCACGTAGAGGGTTGGTTGTTGTTGTTGTTACCCGTGGCACTAAGCCGAGGCCAAAACGCGTAACTGTTGCGGTTGGTTTCGGACCAATGGTCATCGGCAATGACCTGCAACAATCCATTTTGGTTAGCACCATCCATCACAAAAGGACTGATTGCTGTTGGATCAATGAACAGTGATGACCGGGCCGATCCCTGAAAGAAGGCACTGACATCAAAATTTTCCGAGCCGAAGGAGAATCCCATTCCGTAAATGATTTCAGGCATCATTGGAAAACCGAGGCCATTGACTCGATCAAGGTTAGTGATCTGTCCATCTCCGTTTAAGTCCCGGTACTTGATGTCCCCGCCACGCACTTCACCAAAGGCTTGTGGCGGTGAATTTTTTACGTCTTCATCATCGATGAAAAGCCGTTCTGCAATCAATCCGTAATACTGGGACAGGGAATGCCCCACACGCGAAAGGTAATACATGTTTTCGGCGTACTCCGGTTCTTCATTGACCAGCAACCGATTGGTAGCAAACGTAAATGTACCCCGTACCCTAAGCCAATTGCGGCGGAAATTCGCTCCGTAATCAAGCTCGACGTCCACCCCCTTTCCCTCCGCCTCACCCACGTTGGCAGCGATAGGAGCTGTCAATCCCATGGTAGTCGGGATGTAACTGCGTACCATGAGAATATTGGTTCGGCGTTCATGAAACACATCAACAACCATATTCAAGCGATTGAAGAGCCCCACATCAATGCCGATGTTCGTCTTATAAGCTCTTTCCCAGGAGATTTGATCGTTGGTATACCGCGATACGGAGACACCCGGACGTATGTAACTGTAGTTCTCGCCGAATACCGCCCGCCGGCTATGGTCATTTAATGTCACGTTAGACATGTAAAAAAACCGGTCGTCGGGGTCGCCTATTTGATCGTTGCCCACCAATCCGTAGGTAGCCCTCACCTTGAGCTTGGATATGATGGGTAGCAGCGGCTCGAAGAACCGCTCGTTGTTGATATTCCATGCCGCACCTGCCGACGGAAAAAAGCCAAAACGATGGTTTTCTGCGAACCGTTCCGATCCATTGAAACCGAAATTTGCCTCAAACAGGTATCGATTGTCATAGCCATATGTAAACCTACCCGAGAGCCCCTGGTTACGGAATGGCAGCGAGAGCTGCAAACTGCCCGCATTGCCGTTCAAGTGATTTCGGAAAATCCCGATCAGCATGCCGCTGATATCGTGCTTTTCGCTGAATGTTCTATGATAATTTATGGCGGTCTCCAGATAAGCCGTAGTGTTTACGATTTTGTCTCCCTCGTTATAATTAAGATATTCCGTGGCACTCTCTTCATTCAACAACTGGAGCGAGTAACCGGAAGGCGAAAAATTATTCGGCGAAGCAAAATAGTAAAACGGGTTGTATTGCCGTTCCAAACTAAAATAAGAATGCCGTTGCGTAAACGCCATTAAACGGGCTCTCAACCCTTCGACTAGGAAGTTAAAATCCTGCTTGATTTCCAATTGTACGTTCAACTGGGTGCGGTTGTATTGCTGAAAACCGGACACCATGGAAGCATATGGGTTGGCATAGACCGAATTATTATTATTGCCCCGTGGGGCATTGCCGAACAGCGGATGGTTGGCATACGATATATCGGAAGCCGGAAAGACGGCAGGGAACAGCACTGGATTGGCCGTGGTCGCGCTCCGAAAGACGGCAGACCCACCGCCAATGGGCCCGGTATAGTCAGTGAAGTTCCCTGATGTCCGCACGATTCCCTCCGTGGAAGGCGTCAGTAGTACGTTGACATTGGAACGCACCTCGTAATTTTTGAGGTCAATGTTGTTATCGAAGTTATTTTTATCGTTTGTCTTCAACATTCCATTATCCTTATTGTAGGTGCCTGAAATATAAAATTGAGCAACCCGACCGCCGCCATTCACGTTCATATTGAACCGTTGGTTCGCCGTGTAGTCCCTGATCAGCATCCCTATCCAGTCGTTACTGGGGTAAAGCAATGGATTTTCGCCGGCTGCCGTTTGGTCGATTTTGTTTTGGCTGTATGGCAGCGGCCCAATTGGATCGCGGGTGAGCACGGCCTCGTTAGCCAGTTTCATATAGGTAATGTTGTCGGCGAGCCGGAAGTTCGTGGTATTGTTGGAAATGGAGTTTTCGAAACGGAAGTTAAAACGTGTCCGGTCGTTTACACCTGATTTGGTGGTGACCAAGACGACGCCATTGGCTCCCCTCGCACCATAAAGCGAGGCTGCGGCCGCGTCTTTCAACACCGAAAACCCGGCAATGTCATCCGGCTGGAGACGTGCCAATGCATCCGCCGTGGATTCCATGCCGTCGATCAAGATCAGTGGATCGATCTTGCCAGACCCGAAACTGGTGATGCCACGGATGAAGAACTGTGCATTATCCGCACCGGGTTCTCCACTGCGCTGATAAGCAATCATACCTGACACCCTTCCCGCTAACATCGAAGTAAGGTTGCTTGTAGGTCCCTTCAGTTCCCTGGGATTCACCGTGGTGATGGAACTGACCATGCTTTCCTTCTTTTGTTCGCCGAAGGCCACAATCACCACCTCATCGAGCATATCTTCGTCTGGCTCCAGTTCAATATTGACTATAGGGCGCCCCCCGATTGACTCCTCTTTGGGTTTGAAGCCCACATAGGTAAACACTAAGATACCACGGCTCTCCGAAACATTGATGGAATATCGGCCATCTTCATCCGTGGCAACGGTGTTCTGGGTGTTTTTGACGTTTACACTCACACCGGTCAATGGTGTTCCGTCGTTGGCATGAACCACAACACCAGTGATCTGATGCTGGGCATGCGCGGTGCAAAGCCCACATACATGCCACAGCAAGTACAGGGCTAACAATTTTGGTTTAGTCATTGCACCATCTTTTAGTTAGTATACCCTAAATTTTGTTCAAGCGCTGGATTACGTTGCATTTCGTCATCCGGTATGGGGTACAGCAAGTGCTTTTCTGCATACGTAGAGCCAAACTCGTTTCGGTGGCCCACCACATCAACGAAGTTGATTGCTCCATTTGCCATCACGGGAAACTGCCGCGTACGCTGGATATCAAACCAGACATGAAACTCGAAAATAAGCTCCCGCAAGCGCTCCTTCCAAACCTCTTCAACGAATTGCTGTGGGGTTAGTCCAGCAAGAGAAGCTTTCACCGCTTCTGTCGACTGATTCCAATAGGCACGTGCACGTACTTGAGACAGGTAGTCTATAGCTTCGGCGGTAACCCCTTCCGACAAGGCGATAGCCTCTGCAGCGATGAGCAACACATTGGCATAGGTATAGATCGGGAGGTCCTTGCCGGAGGTTGCAGTTTCGAACGCTGCTTCTTGATCATACCACAGGTGCGGTGCTTTCTGAAAGTTGACTACGGTCCCATTTTCCCTGGTGAACGAAGAATGGAAATATTGCTTTTCCTGGCCCCGGAGATCCTCGGTAGGATGATAGGCTTCCAACAGCTCTGCCGTGGGCGCATAGGCGTTATTAGCGATGGCATACTCCAGTTCCGGCGAGATATTCGTCGGGAATGCCCATTGCGCATATCCGGAATTCGCTATGCCCACGGTGTACTCGAAGTAATAAATGTGCTCGTTCTGCAGGTTGTCGGCCAACCGGGCTTTATTATATGCACTTGCCGAGGGAATAACTTCCCCAGCTCCGTTCCGATCGTGCGGCGTCAGGCTAAACACGCCGTCATTGATCAACGACCGTGCCTGCTGCGCAGCATCGGCATAATGGTCGGCTTGCAGCGGATATCCACTCATGGTGAGGTACACCTCTGCTAGCAAGGCTTTGGCAGCTCCATGGGTGATGCGATTGCCGTTGCCGCCCATGACGGTGTTCGGTAGCCGACCGTCTTGGACAGCGTACCGTAAATCGTCGACAATCAGCGCATATACCTCATTAACCGGTGCCCGCTCCACATACAAGTTTTCAAGGCTTTCGTACGGTTCGGTGACCAGCGGTACGCCGCCGAAGAAGCGCGCAAGGTAATAGTAGTTCAGTGCCCTGAAAAACCGTGCCTCAGCCATAAGCTTATTGGCTTCAGACTCGGGCAAACCCGGTGTTGTTGGGATGTATTTGATCGCGTTGTTTGCCCTGGAGATACCCAAGTAGATATCCCGCCATATCCCGCCGAGGTAACTAGACATATTGACCGGATTGAGCGTCAGTTGCTGCACATGCTGTACATGGACCTCCTGCCCTTTGTATTCATTGTCCACGAGCCCTGAGGTGTACGGCCCCAACATGATCCGCGAACCGGAATACACCCCGCCGCCAAATAACGAAGGCAGGCCGGAGCGATAGAGGGCATTGACCGCATTGTAAGCGTGGTCTGGGTTCTTAAAAAACTGGCTGGGAGCGATCTCATCCTTTGGAATTTCGGTCAGAAAATCCGAGCAGGAAGTGAATAGTACTCCCGCTGTAACTATGATGGTGACTAACTTTTTCATAATCTGATATATTTTGGCTTAAAACTGGAAGCTGGTACCCAAGGTAAACGTCCGTGGATTGGGGTATTGGTGAAAGAAGATATTCTGTCCCCATTGATTTCCCCCCCAAGACGTGGCTTCAGGGTCGTAGCCTTTGAAATCGTCTGATTTGATAAGGAATGCGTTCTGTACGCTCGCGTAGACGCGCAGCCCTTTTAGATGGAGCCTGTTCAGCGAAACGCCGCCGAAATTATATCCCAGCGAAATCAAGTTGCCCCGGATATAAGATCCATCCGCTACCCAGTGGTCATCCACCTCACTGTTCTGCCCGGTATAGGGGCCGTTCCGGATCTGCTGGATCATCGTGTTCTGATTATCTACAGTCCAGCTTTCATATAACGTAGCAGCCAGTCCATTGGAATAGCCGGTACGGTCTTCCATGGAGTGCATGAATTGCTGGAGGATGTCCACTCCGACTACAAACTGCAAATCGACAGTAAGATCAAAGTTCTTGTACTGCAGGTTGTTCACGAAACTTCCCATCCAGTCGGGGAGTCCGTTGCCGATGATCTGACGGTCGCTGCTACGTTTAGCCACCCCAGGGATGGCACCCGCGGCTGCCGCCTCATCGGCCTCGTGTGTACCCCACGTACCCAAGCGCCGGTAACCCCAGAATGAACTGAGGGGCTCGCCCACCCGTAATATCGTTTGGCTGCCCGACACCCAATTAGGACCAGGGAAAATGTCTTCTCCGTTTTCGCCCAAGGCTTCAATGCGATTCTTGTTGAAGTTGAAGTTGAGGGTAGATTGCCAGCGGAACACGTCATTGGCAACGGGCACACCGCTCAACATAACTTCCACCCCCCGATTAGAGACGGAGCCAATGTTGTCGCGCACGCCGGTAAAGCCTGTGGATGTTGGCACGGGTTTGTCGAGTAAGAGATCAGTAGTGAGTTTATAATAGTAATCGAACGTCATGCTGAGGCGGCGGTTGAACAGTGCCAGATCAAAACCTACATCAAACTGGTTGGTTTTCTCCCATTCCAGGTTGGGGTTGGGAAGCCGGTTAATGAAGCTTTGCGATACACGCGTACCGTTGATCAACGTGGTGTTAGTCGATATTGTGCCCAATGATTGGTAGGTGGGAATTTCGGTATTTCCGGTAACCCCGTAGCTCGAACGGATTTTGAGTTCGTCCAACCCTTGTGCATCGCGCAGAAACGATTCTTCTGACAGCACCCATCCAAGCCCTGCGGAGGGGAAGATGCCGTACTTGTTGTTCTCTCCAAACCGCGACGAGCCATCGACACGGCCAGTGACCGTAAGCAGGTACCTGTTCTTGTAGCTGTAGCTGCCCCGCAGGAAATAAGAATTCATTGACCATTTGTCGTGCGATGATCCCGGCTCGCCGGGTTGGCTGGCCGACTGGATCGCATTGAAGCGGAAAAAGTCGTCCGCAAATCCCTGAGCGGTAATCCAATTGTTTTCGTAGATCCGCTGTTGCCAACTCAAACCCAATACACCGTTGATGCGGTGGTCGCCGATTTCCTTGTTGTAGTTCAGGTAAGTCTCCTCCTGCCAGTAAAACGAGCGCTGATTTTCCAAACGTGCTGAGCCCAAAGGCGATGAGATGTTGATAAGGTCCGTAGGGCTGTAATCCTGTATATTAATATCATGTTTATCAAAACCGAATTGGGTGCGCAGGTCCAGTCCAGGTAGAATATGGAACGTCAGGTAAGCGTTACCAAAAAGCTGGGCGCGCTTACGGATTCTATCCTGTGTCTCTAAGACATGGACAGGGTTTGGTATTGCTTCAAATCCATACGGGTCGGTAATCATGCTGCTGTTTGACCACGTACCGTCGGGGAATTTGACCGGAAAAATAGGTGGCATCTCCAGCATGGATCTGCGCGGCATCTGGTAGCCCCCGCCTTCATCCGTTTCGTTTTCACGGGTGTAGTTGGCCAACATATTGATGCCTAATGACAGCCAGTCCTTTGGTTTGGTATCATAGGCAATTTTGGCGTTTATCCGCTCCAGATCATTTCTGAGCATAATGCCCTGCATGCCGGCATAATTAAGGAACGCACCGAAGGAGGCGTCGTCGCCCTTACTCTGCACGGAAAACTGATGGTTATGAGATACTGCAGTCCGGGTAGCCTCCTCCTGCCAATCGGTATCATACAATGGATTCCCCTGCGCGTCGAATAACCGGGGATCATCGCGGGTAAATGCGGGGATGCTTGTCGTACTATACTTTGAGTGGTTGGCAAATCCACGCTCCAGCACTTCCATAAATTCCTGGGCATTGAGTACGTCCAACTTACGGGGCAGTACCCCCGTATTCACAAAACCATCATAGCCGACGATAGTGCCTGATGCAGTAGCACCCCGCCGGGTAGTGACCAAGACGACGCCGTTGGCACCCCTGGCACCGTAAATCGCAGTGGATGAAGCATCTTTAAGAACCTCCACACGCTCAATGTCGTTGGGATTGAGAAACTGGATATTTTCCATCACCACCCCGTCTACCACAAACAGCGGATTGGATGATGAGTTGATGGTACCCAACCCCCGGATCAGGATCCTTGGGCTGCTCGACGGGGATCCCGAGTTCAAAAACACGTTGACCCCGGCAACCCTTCCCTTCAACCCCTGCAGCGCGTTGTTCACGGGCGCCTGAAGCAGCTCCTTTCCGGACACCAGCCCGACCGAGCCCGTCAGGTCCGACTTACGCTGTGTACCGTAACCGACTACGACAACTTCATCCAGTTGCTGGTCAAGGGGAGATAACTGCACCTCCATCGGCTCGCCGTTTTCGACTTTCATCTCTCGGCTCTCATACCCCAGGTAATTGAAGACCAAGACCGACCCCGTTCCGGGAACCTCAATTCGGAATCGGCCACCTTGATCGGTTGTAGTGCCGGCACTACCTCCCTTTACCGTTATGCTAACCCCTTCAAGAACCGGATTGTTACGGGATTCATCAGCAGACCTAACCACGCCTGTGATGGTGAATGCGGTCTGCGAAAAGCCTGTTGATGGCAATAAGCAAACCAGTGCAAAGACGAGCGTTACCGCGAACCTCTCCGTCTTTTTTTTCAAGTGAAACAAATCATGTAGAATCATAATAAGCTATAATTGGATGGTGAAATTAAGGGAATAATGTCCATACATAAATAAAAATTGATTATATAAATGTTTAAAATCGGCTACCACACTCAACAAAATAGGCGCAGAGCCTATTAATAATGTACGTATGTATGTACATGCAAATATAAGCTTTTTTTCAATAAATCAAATTTTTTTATAAATTAGTCGCTGTTTTACTTTTCGGATCAGAGTTGGATTTCAAAATAAACCACAAGAGCCCGGTGCCCTTGCATGTGCAAGCAGAGCTCCTGCTAAGAAGACTTATAGAAAGCCCTGAATATCAGGAAGGCAAATTACTACCGAATGAAGTTGATCTCGCCAAGCGGCTCGCCATCTCCCGGGCAACGTTAAGGCAGGCAATCAACAAGCTCGTCTTTGAAGGCTTGTTGATCCGCAAGAAAGGTGTTGGCACCAAGGTAGCCTCCATCCAGTCGATCAGCTCCAAATCGAAAAACTGGCTTAGCTTCTCGCAGGAGATGGAAACACGGGGGATACCAATCAAAAACTTCGAGTTGCATATCAGCTGGGTAATCCCGGATCAGAAAGTCGCCAACTTTTTCGAAATAAAAGGCAATCAAAAGGTATTGCAATTGGTTCGGCTGCGGGGGCGCCCCGAAGGGCCGTTCGTATACTTTAGATCCTATTTCCATCCCCGGGTAGGCTTAACGGGCGACGAGGATTTCACGCGCCCACTTTATGAAATACTGGAAAAAGAGCACCAAGTCATTGCCTATATATCAAAGGAAGAAATCAGCGCCTTGCTTGCGGATGAGTTTATTGCCCAAAAGCTGGAAACTGACATCGGCAGTCCGATACTATGCCGCAAGCGCTTTGTATACGACGTTGCTGAGCGTCCTATCGAATACAACCTGGGCTACTACAAGGCCGACAGCTTTGTTTACACCGTCGAAAGCCGACGCGAATAGCGCAGACGCTTCGTAACCAGCAAGTCCACCCTTCCCCCTGCCCATTTCCCGCCGTCTGGCGTGCTGTGTACAGGGCTGATGCGGGACATAAGCGACTATTGCGTTCTGGATCAACTACCCCAATGAACCGTTAAGCCGCCAAGTTCAATAATTTTATATATTTGGGAAAATAATTGACATTGGGTTTTGTCCAGCGTCAACGTATCTACTTGTAATTGAGCGAACTGAACGATAACGGCTTTTTTATTAAGCAAGGTCAGGTGCCGGTTTCGGCCCTTGTGAAAAAGGGAATTAAGGCAAGCAGGCGAGTCCGTCAGGATACAAATTTACTGCGTATGAAAAAAATGTTAATACTGGGCGTTCTGCTGTATTGGGATAGCATGGCGGCTGCCCAAGTCGGTGTCGGCACCCATGATCCAGACCCGTCTGCCGCGCTTGATATTGTCTCCGATAGTAAAGGAATATTGATCCCCCGCATGACGGCAGCCCAAAGGGATGCGATTCGCAACCCTGCGACAGGCCTGGAGGTTTATGTGACAGGTCAGCAGGCCAAATACTACTTTGACGGTGTGAGTTGGGTGCGGTCCTATAAAACCAAATTCAGCTCCTCTTATCAGGTCTATGCCTTTGAAGATGTGGAGACCGGCACGGGCGCAGATTCTCAGGTTGGCAAACAGATGGCCGGGCTGAGCCTGGTATTCAGGGCGTCGGATGCGGATTATGCGGAGGTGATGAACGCACAGACCATCAGGATTCTGGAATCGGGAACCTACATCCTGGAGGTTACCGGAGTCATGAAAAGGATTGCCGAGGACCCTCAGTTCTCGGGCAGGACCATGCTAAGGAGGAACGGGGCGAATCTGAAGCTTTCCGATGCATCGATCGGGGCTTCCCCGGGAGGCGCGAGGAACAGCACAGGCATGGGGGTTACGGTGGTGGCGGACCTAGTGGCGGGGGACTTGCTTACCCTTTGGTATAGAAAAACAGATGCCGGGGATGCCCACAACGTGGGATTCCAGAACAATATGCTTACCATCAAAAGATAAAGTAAAATGACGAGAAACTTGATGTACGTTTTTTTATGGGCGTTATGGGGAAGTGTTTTTGCCGCAACCGCACAGACTGGGATCGGAACAGCAGAGCCGGACGCATCTTCCGTGCTTGACGTGGTGTCCACGGATAAGGGCCTGCTGTATCCGCGGATGACGGCTGCCCAGAGACTTGCGATTTCGGATCCGGCCGAGGGGCTCCAAGTATACGACCTGGATTATAATTGTCTCATGCTGTATGCCGATGGTCGTTGGGACTGTTTTCCCCGCCAGGAAGTGCTGGCTTCACAGATGGTGGCCATCGTGCGTTTCGATGCGTTGCCCGATGCTGGAAGCGAAGCCATATCAGAAGGCAAAACGGTCCTTTACAACCCGCACGATATCGTAACGGACGGGACCAACAGCCGGAGGCTCCGTGTGACCAGGCCCGGGAAATACGAGATCACGCTTCACTCCCGTATCTATAAACCCGATGCGGGTGTAAGCTGGCAGTCCGTTGGGTTGTACTCCGCATCGGATCCGGACAATTTCGTAGAGGGTTTTATCGATATTCCCGCCAGTCACCCTGGAGACAACAACACAGTAGCCAAGGGAATTATAGACATCGGCAACGGCGAGGAATTTGAATTTCGCTATACCCGCTTAGCGACGACTATCTCCCATTCTGTGTATAACCCATTAGTCATCATTAAAGTAATTGAATAGCCATGCCATTTAAACGTCGATTAATGCTTGGCTCTCCAACTGAATTTGAATTCTTATTACGGCTATATCGAGCATGGCCACATCATATCCTTTCGAAGATGAACACGTTTTTTTCCCGGTGTAAGCGGCTTTCTTTCAGCAGGGTGTTTGCCGGGCTCTTTTTCTTGACTTTCGTTCTTTTAGGAAATTTATCATCTGCGCAGCAGACCGGGGTCAATACGCGTACCCCCCATCCTTCCGCGGCAATAGACTTGCAGTCCGTGGATAAAGGAATTCTGGCCCCCCGTCTTTCCACGATCCAGAAAGAGGCCGTAGTTAACCCTGCGGAAGGATTAGTGGTATATGATACGGACTTGAAGGCGTATACTTTTTTCAACGGAACACAATGGGTGCTTCCGGAAGTAGACTTTACTTTTCCTGACAGGGCCTATGCCATTGTGGCTTATCCCCGCACGGAAAGCCGGACCGATGGAGGAGTCAATAATGTGGAGACCAATCTTAAGTTCCAACCGTTGACGGTAAGTCCGGCTTCAATTGTCAAAGAATCAGGAGACGGTATCTTGAGCCTATCGGGAAACAGACTAATATTCAACCAAGCCGGAAGATACTTGATCAGGGTCAGTGGCGATTTCTTCAAAATAGCACCGCTCTATTCCGCTAACTTAAAGGGTCGGATTATCATCAGCCGCGAAGAGAACACTGCCAATCTCATCAATACGTTTTTTCACTTGCCCAGTGTCAGCAGTGCCCGCTCTTCTAGGGTCAATGTGACCGTAGAAAATATGGCAGCAGGGGACGCACTCTACCTGCTGGTCAAAAAAGACCGCTTCGAAAGTGCCGATGCCACAGAAGCCCGGGCTGCCTGGGACCAAATGCTGCTGGAAATAGAACTGCTCCCCGATCCGTAGTTTTTCATGGGTCAATCATGATCGCTGCAGCCGGGTCAGCCGCCTAAATCTTGGCCAGTAAATAAGAACTTTTTTCTACCGTACCGCCAGCTCAGCCCCTAAGAAAGTAAGCCAATATAACTTTGACGGTGTGCTTATCCGTACTTATGGCTGCATCAACGAAGCAAGCCGCGAAACAGCCATCACGCGGTCTTCCATCCAACGCGTGCTGAAAGGCAAATACATCAGTGCCGGCGGGTACCTGTGGTCTTACAGCGATACGCTACGGATCGATCTCCGTGGATTCAAACAACACCCGAATTTTAGAAATTCGGCATTGGGCCGCTATACGGTCGGCAAGCGCCTGAAAAACCTGGAGAAGCTTACCAAGCGTAGTCCCGGCACCGGTAGTTCTGACTTCGAAAAGGGAAAGTTAGCCGTCGTTCGCAAGATGCGGCGGCCAGAAGCTTTGCGCCGGTAACCCTAATATTATTATTTGTCTAAAATTTCTGAAAGTGTTTGTTCCAGGGCTTTGCCGCGCAGGTTTTTGGCTACGATCTTACCGTCGGGATCGACCAGGAAGTTGGCCGGGATGGCGCTGACGGCATACAGTCTGGATGCGGCATTGTTCCACCCCTGCAGGTCGGACACGTGTGTCCAGGGAAGGCCGTCCTTTTCAATAGCGGCCAACCAGTCGGCCTTCTTACCGGGATTGTCCAACGAGACACCCAATACGGTAAAGTTCTTATCCTTGAATTTTTCGTAAGCGGCCACCACATGCGGGTTTTCCTTGCGGCACGGAACGCACCAGCTCGCCCAGAAGTCGATCAGCACGTACTGACCCCGGAAATCACGCAGGGATACCGGCCTGCCTTCCGGGTCGTTCTGTGTAAACTCCGGCGCGGGCTGGCCTACGGCGGTCGCCTTGGTGCCCGCGATGCGCCGCGCCAGGTCCCTGGCTGGAATGTTGTCCTTGGCTGTCTCGTGCACCGCATTCAGCAGCTGCTCCTGCTCTCCGACGTCCCGCTGCTGAAGATTCATGCGGATGGCCCAAGCGCTGATCGGCGAGGCGGGATGGGCTTTGATCCACTGAACAATTTTTTCTTCCCGTTCAGCGGCAGCTCCGGCATATTCCGGCTGGAGGGCCTTCAGCGCGGCGGTATCCTGCTTGCTGCGAAGTTCACCCATCTTTTTGTTGATGGCTATCATCTCCTCGCTGCGGATGGCCGCGTTGAAATCGTTATACGCTTCCACCCACGGGCTGCCGGACAGGTCTGCGTCCTTGAACCGCGGACCATCGCCGTTGATGGTCAGCGTCCCCTGATCGAGGTAAAGCAGGAGTGTCGAGTTCGGGTCTTGGTAATTGCGGCCGATGCTGATCAGGTAGGTATTCCCTTCACCTGCCGCGATGGGTACAGACATGGAAAACCCGCCGGCTTCGGTTTTCACCGAATCGCGCTGGTCATTGCCGCCCATTTCACGGTAATACACCCACTGGTCGGCGGGCAGGTCTTTAATCGATGCCGTGATGGTAAGGCCCGGCTGCTGCCCCAATGCGGACGACGCCATGCCGAGGCATAGGAGTAATGATGTTGTTGTTTTCATCTGCAGTGGTTAGCTAAAGTTGGTTATCAAAAAGCTCCGCCAGTTTTTTCTGAAGCATTTCGCCCCGCAGGTCCTTGGCGATGATTTTCCCCTGGGGGTCGACCAGCAGTGTGCTCGGAATTCCCTGTATCCCGTAGTAAGCGGACACCTCGTTCTTGAAGCCTTTCAGGTCTGACACCTGCGTCCACGGCATGCCATCTTCTTCGATCGCTTTCTTCCACCGGTCTGCCTCATCGTCCAGCGACACGCCGATAACCGTGAAGTTGTTGTCTTTATAGGTATTGTAGGCTTTCAGCACGTTCGGGTTTTCGGCCCGGCATGGACCGCACCAGCTCGCCCAGAAGTCGACCAGCACATGCTTGCCTTTGAAATCTGAAAAATGCACCGGCTTGCCTTCAGTGTCATTTTGCGTAAATGCCAGCATGGTCTCGCCGATCGCACTGCGCTTCAGCACCTCAAGCCGCTCGCCGAGCTGTCTGCCAGCCGAGGTCTGCCGGGCAGACGCATCCAGCAGGTCATAGAGCGGCTTCACATCTTCATAAGCCCCCATTGTGGCCCGGGCTGCCACCAAACTCACGCTGAACGGGCTGCCCGGATGAGCCGTAACATACTGCGTGACCCGGTCGCGCTTCTGCCGGCGGATATCCTCCAGTGCCTCTTCCACTTCCAACTGTTCGGCTGCACTGCCTTTGCCATACCGTTGGTAAAGCGGCCGTTCCTGATCGGCCAGGTCCTTCAGCGAATTCCGGTAAGCAACCGCCTCATCCTGCGTCTTGGAACCGCTGATCTTCAGCTCGCCCAGCGCGTCGGCATCGCCGCTGATCCTGATCGTGCCTTGCTCGGCGAAAAACTCAACAAACCGCGCTGGAAACCTTAGATACACTTTCTGCGGCTCCGGCATATCCGCCTCCCATTTGAACTTCCCTTTCTTCGTAAACACCGTGTCCATCCTGGGGACATCGCCATCCACCATATAGCTGACTAGGATCTGCGTGTCTTCCAGTCCCTTGATGTTGCCTTTCACGCGTGCTTTCTGGGCCAGGGCTCCCGCCGCCGTCAACAGCGCCAGGCATGTGCAGATAATTAACTTTCTAAATTTGTTCATGATGCATTTTTCGTTAAAATATTTCTTAATTAATACGTTCTCAAGAAATCAATAATTCTGTGTCAGGCCGGGATTAAAGTTGGTCGCTGTCTGTGGAAACGGCCAGATCCAAAGCGGCGACTGGGGCGTTAAGGTATACGTTTCGCCCAAGATGGTCCGATGCAGGTCCGCTGCAAATTCGGGCTCGGTATTCCAGCGCTTCAGGTCGATAAAATCCTTCATGGTATTCCAGTTTTCGCTCCTGCTCAACTGCTTGAGCAATGTGAACGTGTCTGCTCTGCCGGAAGCGAAGGAAGGTTCATATCGGTCGGTGATGATCCGCTTTTTTCGGATCAGTTCCAGCTTGGCTTTTGCCCCGGGGAGGTCATCAGCCCGCATGAGGCACTCGGCTTCAACCAGGTGCATATCGACGGAGGTGAGCCCGGCGCCGCTGACCTCCGATTGGGTATCCCATGTCCAGACCGCATTCTCGCCCGGCATACCAAAGTCTGCCCCTAAGTCGTCTGAAAACGGGATATTGACCTCGGTAGGCATATAATTGTACAGCACCGAATTAGGGTCAAACTCGGCAAGGAGCTCCGGGGGAAACCACGTCAGCAACAGGCCTGTTGGGGTGTAGAACAAATCTTCCCGGCTGGAAAGCCTGGGCCTGACCCAACCTTGCGGAGTGGGTGATACGCCCGCTACCGGATAGTCCACCAGCATTTCGTTGTGGTCATCGATGTGGTCGTTGATGGCCAGGGCAGCACGTGCCGCCGCCAGCGCATCATCGTACCTGCGCATGGACAACAGCACCCTGGCATGCACGGCGTGGGCAAACGACTTGCCTACGCGTTGTGGGTTGACGCCTTCGTCCAACAGGGCATCGAGTTCAAACGCACTGTGGAGGTCTTTCAGCATCAGGTCATAAACTTCGGCTACGGTATACTTACGACTCGGCTGTGACAGCAGGTCGGTGTCGAGCAGGTATGGCACACCGCCATCGGCTGCTGCCGTTGCCGGATCGTAAGCCTTTGCAAAGATATTTACGGCCAGGTAATGGAACCAAGCGCGCAGTACATAGGCCTCCGCTTTATACCGGTCTACGAGGAGGCGGTCACCGGTTGCCGCATCGGCACGTGCGATGACCGGATTGAATGTTCGCCCAATTAGGCTATAAATCGGCTCGTAGATATTGCAGCTGGGCCGCAGCAACGCGCGGTCGATGCTTTCATCCCAAAATACCGTGGCGTAGTTGAACGTCTTGACGGGTTCGTTTTTGAGGAGCCCGATATTGGTATAGTATATCGATGAGGTCAGCATGCCCAGACGGGACACGGTAAATCCGCCATAGGGGTCATTGAGCAACAGGTTCAGATCACCTGCCGCGCTCAGCAGGTTTTTGCCTTTTGGCTGGATATCAGTAAATTTTTCACAACCGGCAAGCGCCAACGCGAAGGCTAAGGTCAGGATATATATGATCGTCTTCATTTCTTATTTTTTGGCGTTAAAATCTGCAATTCAGGCCAAACACATAATTAGTCGGGAGACGCAGGCCCAGCGTCTCGGGATCCACGCCGAGATCATTACTTTGGTAAAGTGCCGGCAGGTTATCGACTTGGAAACGAAGCGACAGCCCGTCCAACCCGATTCTGGAAAGCGTTGTCCTGGGCAGGTCGTAGCCCAATACAAGGTTTCTAATCTTAAGGAAATCAGCAGCGTGTACAAAAATGTCCGTATTGTCCTGGACAGCAGGTTGCGTGCTTCCCGAAGCATTGTACTGCCATATTCCCGGCACGACCGTGTTGGTATTGGTAGGGGTCCAGGCATCCAGGTACCAGGATCGGACGGGACCCGCATTGGGAACCCGATTGATCTGCACCTGATTTGCACGCATGTGGTGCCCTCCGTAGTACACCATCATCACGTTCAGGCTAAGCCCTTTCCAGGCCAGGCGGTTTTCCATGGCAAACGTGTACTTCGGGTCTGCCTGTCCGGTAAAATAGACCGATCCCGGCGTTTCGCTTGTTATCCTCACACTGGGAATGACCCGGCCGTCTTCCGCATACCACGACTGCACCCCCTCGTCGGTGAGTCCGGCAAACCGGTATGAAAACAGCGAGCGAACAGGATATCCCTCTTTGTAACCTATATCAACCACCTGCCATGCATTGTTCGCCTGGATCTCTACACGGGTCACTTCATTTTTGTTCCAAGATGCTGTTCCCGAAGTGGTCCAGGAAAATCCATCCCTGCTTTCCGGCCGGAGCCAGTCATAGGCCAAGTTTAACTCTACGCCATCGTTTTTCATGCTGGCCATATTCATCACCAGACTGGTGAAGCCCTTGGTGGATTCAAGGGTTTGATTGGAGAAAACCTTGTCGCTTTCTTTGCGATACCAATCCAGCACCCCGCGGAGCCGGTGGCTGAATGCCGTAAACTCGGCACCGATGTTGAAGGTACCGGTCCGTTCCCAGGACAGTTCCGCATTGCCCGGGCTTTCTATGGAGGCTCTGGGAAGCCCTGTATTATTGTTTACCTGGCCCGTTGTTGCGGTCATGTAGCTGGTAGCGCCCTGATAAATGTTGCCCGTATAGCCGTAGCTCGTCCGCAATTTCAACGTATTCACCTCCGGGAGTCCCTTCATGAATTCCTCATGATGCAAATTCCAGCTTACGCCCACTGATCCAAAGGGAGCCCCGCGGAACTCGGTAGCCAGCCCGTATACGTCGGCGTAATCTTTCCGGAGCGAACCAAACACGTTGTAACGCCTATCGTAGGTATAGGTCATATTCGCATAACCCGAACCATTGCGCCGCCGGATTTCCGGAATGTTGTTGAGGGCATCCCGGATCAGCGGATTGAAGATAAATTGCCGTGCAGGATAACCGTTTGCGAACCAGCTGGTATTGTTTATGTTCCAAAGCTCGTTATAGTTTACGGTCGTAGTGGAATGGCTCTGCAATTGGTCGTCCCACCCCAGGTACAAGTTCCGTGTGCCTTTCGAGTTGGTTTCACGGAATTCAACACCCGCAAGGAAATCAACGGCATGGACATCGGCAAAAACACGGTTGTAGTTGACCTGGGCCCTGGCGGTCCAGTGATCACCCTGCCTATTCTCAGCAGCAAGCCTGCCCCCGGTCTGGGGAATCATATACCGGTAAGTTCCATTCGGATTCTGTACCGTATAGACATTGCGCATCAACCGCATGACATAACTGTCTTCCTCCGTATAATTCGCTACAGACTCCCGGTTCACTTCGTAGACATATTGGGTATTGACGGAGAGGCCATCCATGATCTTAAAGAGCAGTTCGCCATGATAGCGTATATTTTGCCGCTCGATCTTGTGCCTGTTGAGGTTCAGCTCATCCAGCAGGTGGTAATGCATCGGCCGGAGGGCTTCATTATCTTCCACCCATGTTGCATAAGGGTTGTAATAATGTGCCGACCCGGGAGAAATATTGGCCGGGCTTCCGTCCGGATCGAACAAGCTATAATACGCAGGCAGGCTGAACGGACTCGAGATATTCTCAACAAAGCTGCTCCTGCGCTCCGTAGCGCGCTGGAAGATGTTGTTCACGCCAAAATTAATGGTCATCCATTTGGTCATGTCGTAAGTACCCTTATAGAATACATTCAACTGATCGTCCTTGTCATGGATCGTACCCGTATTGTCGCCTTTATAGTTCAACACCAGGTTGGATTGAAAATTGTCTGTGCGATTGCGCACGGCCACATTGTACGTTTGCAGTACCCTGTTCCGCAGCACATGGTCCGCATAGTCTTTTGCAAAGTTCTGCGTTCGGTATTGCGCCAGCCTGCTATCCAGTTCTGACTGCCCGATCGCGCCGGTAGCCAGCTGATAATGCGCGTACTGGATCGGGGTGATATTCATATTAAAACTACCCGTACCGGCAATCGCATTGGCTGTTGCGGTCAGACTGGCTTCGGCAGCCTCCGCCTCATTATAATACCACCGATAGTATTCATCTTCAAGGTTTACCTGCTGCTCGGGGGTCATGTACCAGTTGTCCGCATAGTCGACATTACGCTTTTGCCAAGCCATGATGTTGGACGATACTTCGATATCTGTTTTGTTGACCCCCGACGCCTTTTTAGTGGTAACAATGATCACGCCGTTGGACGCGCGCGCGCCGTAGATAGCTGCTGCGGCCGCATCTTTCAGGATCGTGATCGACTCAATATCATAGGGGTTGAGGTCTTCATAATCCATTTCAACGGGAAGACCATCTACCACAAGCAGCGGCCTGCTCTCGGCAAAGAGTGTCCCGGTACCCCTGACCATCATGCGGTCTCCGTAGTTTACAAGCCCCGCAACGCGACCTTCCAGGTTATCCATAATGTTGGGGGTGAAGCGTCCTTCCAGCATGTCTGCTGTTATGGTGGTAGACGCACCCGTGGCCCTTTCCTGGGCGATCTTCTGATAACCGGTATTGACCACAGCCACTTCCTCCAGTTGCGCGACCGCAGGCTTCAACGCAATGACCAGACCGTCCGTACGGGATAGCACGGCGGAGGTTATCCCGACTTCCTGGATTTCGTACCCCATATAAGACACCACCAACACATCGCCTTCGGAAACATTGAGCTGAAAAGCACCTTCGGCGTTGGTTACCCCGGAGGTGCGGCTATTTTTGACGGAAATCGTAACCCCTGAAAGTGGCTCGCCGTTTTCATCGGTTACCCGACCCTTGATATCAACAGCTTGGGGTTGGTTTTGAACGGCTTCTGCATCTTTCTGAACCGTTGCAGGAGATCCAGCTGGTTTAGGCGAAAGAAAGATGTTCTTTCCTTCGAGCCGATAGGTAAGTGATTGATCGCCCAGCACTTCGCCAAGAAATTGTTTCAATGGCATAGCCTCTGCCGACACGGTAACCGGACGGGCCTTGTCGAGTAGCGCCTTGTTGACCAACATCCGGTAGCCGGTTTGCTGGTATACTTGATCGAAGACCTCTTCCAAGGGCATGTTTGTCGTTTTTAAGGTGACCGTCTGCGAGTACGTGGTTGCACTCAAACTGAAACAAACGCACAACAACAGGAATGCAATGAGCCTCATTGCTTTTAAGTAAATTTTAATCATTAACTTTGTTAGGTTTGGATAGTAAACAATTCGATTCACGAAGCGGATCTGTGCCGCTATCCGACATCCAAACGGCGAGGTGATGACAGCACCTCCCGTTTTTCCGCTACCACGCAGACACCTCGTGTCTATCGGGTAAGTATCAACAAGTATTTGTCTTCAGTATTTGTCTTCGCTATGTGTACTCCTTTCTGATTTTATCGGCGCGCTTTGCTGCTGACTACAAGCTTCCGGCCATCGAGGCGATAGGTCAGGTCATTACTTTCCAGCAACGCCATCACCGTAGAAAGCCGGTTATTGCGTTCGATGCTGCCATAGAACGCTATGTAAGGGATTTGCCCTTCGTATTCGATTTCCAATCCATACCACCGGCCGAGCTGGCGCATCACCTCGTGAAGGGTCATATCGGTAAAATTGAAGTAACCGTCTTTCCAAGCCGTCGCTCTTGACACGTCCACGCCGCTTATCGCGATATTCCCTGCTTTGGTGGCACTTTGCTGACCAGGCTTCAGGGTTGAGCTTTGGCCGTTGACACCTACACGCACGCGGCCTTCCACCAATGTCGTTTTCGTTTCCGGTTCGTCGTCATAAGCCGATACGTTAAATTGTGTGCCGAGGACTTCTACGGTCTGCCCTTTGCTTATTACCCTGAAGGGCAGATTCGCTGATGTGCTGCTTTGCCGGTTTGCTCCGCTGCGAACGGGCATGACCTCAAAATACGCTTCCCCCTCCAATTCTACCACCCGTTCACCGCCGCTGAAGCGGCTCGGATAGTTAAGCGACGATGCGGCATTGAGCCATACCTTGGTGCCGTCCGAAAGGGTAACCTGATAAGTGCCGCCCTCAGGTGTCGTAAGTCGCAGGTTCCTGGCCGTAGGTTGACGTTCGGTGGCGTCGGATCCCAGAACTTCAGTCCCATCAAGGTACGTAATCCCATCTCCGACGACAATACCGCTCTGAGCCTCATTCAAATCGACCGTCCGTCCGTCGGCTAGCGTAAGTGTGGCGCGATTACCGCCCGGAGCAACGTCTTGTACATCGGTGACTTCAGCAAAGGCCTGGTCGTCAGTTGGCTGATCCAGGATTTGGTCGCCGAAAAACACCCACACACCTAAGAATACCACCATTAAGATAGCAGCGGCAGCGATATCCCTCCGCGCATACCACCGCTTTCGGACATGCTCGGGCGTATAACCGGTATCGTCCAGCAAACGCGCCAACATGCGTACCTGTACTGCGGCTTCGGTATCGGGATATTCGCCATCGTGGTAGCTGACCTCGCGATACCATTGCATCAGCTCTTCATGCTCTTCAGCAGAAGCCTGCCGGTTTTGGTAGGCATTGATGAGGTAGTTTATACGGTTTTTGTCCATTTATCCGATGTGTTCTATAATCAGGGTACGGTGAAATGGATTTTACCCTACATCAAACGTGAAATTTTTGTTATTTTTTTATAAACACGATCAGAACAGCACCATATCCAATTGCCGAGCGGCAAAGAACAGTATTAACCCGTCCTCCCCCATGCCTTTTCTGATAATTTTCAGGGCCCTTGTCAGATTTGCTTCCACTCCTTTTTCGGATATATTCAGAATTTCGGCTATTTCCGCATTTTTTAAGCCTTGTTCGCGGCTGTATCTGAAAACCAAGCGGCATTTTTCGGGCATTTGCTCCACTAAACCGGCGATATATTCCTGCAAAAACAGCGCATCCAGTTTTGATTCGTCATCGCTAGCGCCGTCATAGGCGAGCCGGTTGTCTACCAACCGCTGTCGGTGTTGCTCTTTTTGGTAGTGCTTAAAAACGCTGAACTTCACTGCTGTGGTCAAGAACCCCGCGGCACTTTCGATTTCCCGCAGGTGACGTTTCGTCCACAACGCCATAAAAACCTCGTGGACCATATCCTCTGCCAACAGCTTATCTTTGGTATGGTTCCAGGCTACCAGCAGCATGGGCCGCCAATAATGTGCATAAAGACGCGTAAAGGCGGCATGGTCGTCTTTGCGTAGACGCTTGAGCAATTCCGGTTCATCAGGAAGTGGGACGAGGGCCATGGTACCTGCAGCTAACGATTAGCCGGTAAATTAACAGGATATTCACGAAAAAACAAAATGCGCTAAACATGGCGAGGCCCATGTCTCAGCGCACCCTGTCATTGCCGTCTTCACGGAGCAACTGAAAATGCGGAGGCTTACACGGGTCTTCCTCCGGCATTTCCTCCGCCCCGTGGGCCACGATTCATCCGTTCTGCCTGGATCTTTTTGTAGCCCGCTTGTTGTTCGGGCGTCAATACCGAGAGAATCTTCTTATCGGTTTCTTCGCGCAGGCTGGTCATCTTCGCCCGCATGGCTTCGCGGTCGCCGCCTTGCCCGGCCTGAAACAGTTTGCCCATCTCCTCGCTCTGTGCCAATTGAAACTGATAGATGGAGTCTTGCTGTGCTTTGTCCAATTGCAGTTGCTCGGTCAACCGGTCAACCGTACGCTGCGCTATCTCCTTCGGGTCCATGTTCATCCGGCCACGACCTTGTTGCGCCAGGGCTGCCGAGGAACATACCAATAGGGCGAAAGCTACTCCCACCCATTTCATCATTGTTTGTCTGTTCATTGTTACTTATTTTGTGATAAAACTGATCTCCTGATGACTATGATGCCCTACCCATGCCCCGGCCAAAGCCACCCATACCGGGACCGAAGTGCCGCAGGTTGTACGTAAAGCTGAGTAAGAAATATTGGCGCAGCACATTGCTGCTGCTATCGATAATATAGAGCTCGGTAACGCTGCGGTCCACATTGGTATTCCGGTTGAGCACATCATTGACTGACAGTGTCAGCTCGGCCTTGTCGCCCTTAAACAGTTTCTTGCCAAGGGAAGCGTTCCACAGGAAAAAATCCTGGTTATATCCCTGTGACAAGCCGCTGTTTTTGGTGTACATGATCGATGAATTGACGCGGATGCCTTTCCAGAATATCCAGGTCAGGTCTTGCCGAAAGGTCTGGTTGAAATAGTTGTAACTGTCGCCCGAAGCGACGTTGCTGTTGTCAACCATGCTATAATTGCCGCTGTACGTTACATTATACAGCAGTTTTTCACTGATACGGCTGTTCACACTGATACGCTGGTTGATGCCTGTGGTGTTGGAAAAAGTCTCCTGCAGGTTCAGCAGCCCGATGTCGTGGGTATGGAACAATCCGGTATTCAGGCTGAGGTTCAGCTTCAATGCTTCGATCGGCTTGCCCCAGCTGATGTTGCCCCGCACGGCGTAGTATCCGTCTACGTTGACCGGCCGGGTGAACTGCCCACCAGCACCCAGGACGATGCCCGGCGCCACTTCCGTGTCTTCGGTTGCGATGAAGGTGGAGTTGACCACGCGGTTGTTGGAAAAGTCAGCATTGGCCGACACGTTGAGATGTGCACCGGTCTCTCGGTTGATTTTGGTAAACGTCAGGTTAAACCGGTGCTGAAATTCCTGTGCCAGGGACGCGTTGCCCGATCGGATATTCAACGGATCCTCGTTATTAATCACGTTCTGAAGCTGGTTAATGGACGGCGGATTGGTAGCGGTGTTATACTGCAACCGGACATGGTATGCACGGGACGGCCTGTAGCTCAGGCTGGCGTTGGGCAGAAAGCTGCGGAATCCGTGTGAAAGCAACTGATCTTCGGGAAAGGTCTGATGGTTGCGGATATTGGCGCCCTGGTAATCCATTCCTGCGTCGAAGCTGAAAGCTTCCTTGGAAAACTGGTAAGTAAGCCCGCCGCTGTGGTGCAGGTAATCGTTATTGAAGGTATTGGAAAGCTGCCTGTTCAGCTCACTGAATTGGCCGGTTTCAGCAAGAAAATCCATGGTTTCACGATCAGAAAAACTGGCATTGGTGCGCAAACTGTAGTTAGCCTGCACGCGGCTCGCGCCGCCGAGCGGTTCGGTGTACGCCAGGCGTCCGGTAAGGCCGTTGCCAAACCCGCTTGTGTTGTTCAGGTTGTTGACCGTATCGGTCCGGCCCAATACATGATCCTCGAAAAACTCGTTGAATGACAATGTCTGGGCAAGGCCCTTGTTGCTGTTGTACGACCCGTTGGCACTGAGGGAAACGGTCCGTCCGGGCTTAGCCAACCGAAGCCGGTAGTCCAGGTTGCCGGATATGTTAAAGTTGTTGCTGCGGTTTTCCTGGCTGCGATCGGAAGCATTGATGGGCACTTGGTCGGCGAACATGGTCGATCCAGCCGTCCGGTTGATACCACCTGTGCGCTGCACGCTGAAATTGGGCCGGAAGGTAAGCTCCTGCATGGAATCCAGCTTATATTCCACCCGGAAACCGGCGCGGTGGCTTTGGTTTAAACGATCATTATGGCTTTCCTGCAAGCTGATCTGATTGATGGGGTCGCCTATCAACGTTTCGCGGTTGACCACCGAGGTCACCAGGGATGCCGTACGGTTAAACGCATAATCGCCGCCGAATTCCAGATTCTCAAACCATGTGGTATTGTAGTTCAGCGCCAGGCTTCCGGTATTGGTATTGCCCGGAATACCGCCCATCGTACCACCACCTCCCATCATCATACCGCCACCCGCCGGGCCGCCACGTCCACCACCGCGTCGGCCGCCCCTCATCATACCGCCGCCGCCACTCATCATGGCCATGCCTCCTCCTCCGCCGGCACCGATATCAGCCATGCCGAAGCCCTGCTGGTTCACGTTGTTGGCCACGGCGGTAAGCGAAAGCCGGCGGTCTCCGCCGAAGAAATTGATGTTGCCCCCGGTTGTGTACCGGTCCGTACTGCCATAGCCGCCTGCCACACGGCCGAAATAGCCCGTCCGCCGGTCCGGCTTGGTGACAATGTTGATGACCTTGCGGCGCTGTCCATCATCAAATCCGGTAAACCGCGCCTGCTCGCTCTGTTCATCAATGATCTGCACCTTATCGATGATATCGGCCGGCAGCGTTTTCATGGCAATGCGCGGATCGGAATCGAAGAAGGTTTTCCCGTCGACGATGATACGCGCCACCCGTTCGCCCTGGGCCATCAGGTTGCCCTCGGCATCGACCTCCACACCGGGCAATTGTGTAAGCAAAGCATCGGAATCGGCAAAAGGCTCGGTTTTGAAAGCCGCCGCGTTGAATTCGGTGGTATCGCCCTTCAGTATGACGGTCTGTATGGCGGCGACATCCACGCCCTCCAACATGATGTTGTCCATGGCCAGTATGATATCGAGCGGCTTCTGCACACTGTCGTTTACCGCTACGGGCAACGAATGCCGCTTGAACCCGAGATGTTGCACACGGACCGTATAGGACCCGACGGCTGGCACCTTCAGCGAAAACCTCCCGATGGAATCCGTAAAACCCAGCACAACCGATATGCCGTCGCCGTCGGTCAGTTGAAGCGTGGCCCCTTTCAACGGCTTTTTGGATAAGCTGTCGCGGACGGTGCCCGTGATGGTTGTCTGGCCAT
Organism: Parapedobacter deserti; assembly: GCF_042646065.1. Lineage (NCBI taxonomy): Bacteria > Pseudomonadati > Bacteroidota > Sphingobacteriia > Sphingobacteriales > Sphingobacteriaceae > Parapedobacter > Parapedobacter deserti. The sequence goes on along the minus strand of NZ_JBHRTA010000038.1, from coordinate 797,165 downwards.
TCACAGGGGAGAAAAACACCGTCGTTATGGCTGTTAGTAGCACCGGCAAAAAAAGTCTTGGCACCATACGTTCTCGGTCTATAATTTATGTATATGGGAATAGGACAGACAGCGCGGCCAACAGTTTAACTGTAACTCAACTGTTACGCCATAATCTATAGAAACAAACAGCGGGCTAGAACAAGGTTTTGAATGCGTTCTTTAAAACAACGCCAGCGGATCCATCCAATTTGAAATCTTCTGGATTTCGTCAATTACCAGCAAAAATTCGGAAGCTTGCGTTGGCATACCCTATGCCATTTGGTTCTGATGAGCGCCACGTCGCGGATGATGGAAAAGCGTTTTTCGATATCGCTCCGGATACGAGGCGTGCGTTTGTAGTAAAGACGCCAAGGGGAGAAATTCGCTCGGAAAAAACCGGAGGCAAGCTGAATGTGACGGCCTATCAGGCGGATTCCGCGACTCGAATCATTCCCATCGACCAACCCATCAACGTCCGCTTGATTGCTAATGACCAGATGCTTACGCTCCATTAACTCCCAAGTGTGTGGATATCCGGACGAATTAAAGCGGATGCGCCACTCTTGATTCATACAAATAATTTTCCTTAGATTTTTTCTCATTTATCAACGAATTGTTGCATGTCTGATTCATTCGCTGTACATAATGAAGCGGACATCAGTTTAAATAAATAAGGGTGCTACCAGAGACTATATATTGTATCGATTCGCATCTGATTTGTTCTCAGAAAAAATCAGTGGATCAACTAGGAAGACCGCCTTGTCCTCGCTTGCGGGGAGTTTTGAAGACACGGCTTACCATGCATTCATAAAAAATCGGTTTTTGAATAAATATGAGTTGGACGCAGCACTTGATGAACCCATGCTTCAGGCGAACGGGGAGCGGTTGTCATGGAAACAAATGATGGAACGATATAAAGGCCGGCATGTCTATGTCGATATATGGGCTAGTTGGTGTGCCCCCTGCCGAGTGGAGATGCCCAATTCACTTGAACTCAAGAAGAAATACAAAGATATCGCATTTGTCTATTTATCCACGGACAAAGTACAGCAAGACTGGTTACAAGCCAACTCAGAGGAACAGTTACCCGAATACCAGGTAAAAAGTATACCCCAGTATTTTATACTGGACACGAATGGCAATGTAATCGCTGATAATGCACCGCGACCAAGTGATCCGAGCCTAGAACAACTTTTTGATATGTATTCGAATTGACCAGTGCCCCTGTTTATCCATGGCGGCACAAACGTAGGTATTGAGAAGTATTTGTTTTATAACAACGAGGATTTTAAGTCAGGGCTCGTGCATTGAAGCGGTAATGTATTATGTTGTTACGTCTTGGCAGGGGGCGAAGTATATCAACATGTTCTTCGTCGCCGTTAGGATTAACGAATAGCTGAATCATTTACTGCTTTTCTCGGATAACATTCCGCTGATTGTCAAGAATAGATCTATTTCATTCAACGACTTAGCTATAATTGTACCATCGCTATCAATAAGAAAACCAGGATACGCGACAGACGATTTGTAATTACTAACGACCGACTTCTCTGGATCTTGCACGGCACCCAAATGATGAAACGCCCAGGTACCGTCTTTGGCGATGGCATTTTTCCAGATTCTTTCGTCTTTGTCATGGGCGTATGCCACAACGCTGAATCCCCGGTCGCCGAACTCATTCAAGAGTTGTTTGTAAAAAGGCATTTTTTTCCGGCAGGCCGCGCAGGACGACTCCCAGAAATCGATCAATACGCACTTCCCATACTCAGACAACAGCTCTTGAAGTGAAAAAGGTTTCCCATTCAAATCCAGTTGATTGATCGCTGGAGCAGAATCTCCTATCCCTATAAAATCATAGCTGTCCTCATGTTCCATCGAAGCCTTCGTAAATGACAGAAGTCTTCCGTAAAAGCTGTCCATCGCTTTTTCGGTTAAGCCATTGTACAGCGCACTAAAATTACTCCTGGCATTGATTCGCTGTACATCATAGGATCTCGATCCGCTCAATAAAAACGCACTGAACGCAGCATCGGGATGATGCTCAACGAAGCCTATCAAGGCCTCGGTGTAAATCTGATACCGATCGGCCCACTCCCTGAAACGCTCACCGTTCCCTTCCGCTTTGTATATGTCGGAAGCACGCTCGACAAGCTCCGCATAGACTTTTTCGGGTTCTGGGAAAAACAGCGTATCAAAATACGGATATTTATCAATCAACTGTTTCTTAAATACTAAAAAATCGGAATTGATAGCCGAACCTGACACACTCGCATCAGGCCAATCGCGCGCAGTCGACTTGACGGCTATCCCGTCGGGGTCTAAAAAAAGGGGAAGCTCCTGCTGTACCGAATCGATGGCCAGATAACATAACATCCCTGCTAATTCCTTTGTGCCAGGAGACTCGTGGGTACCGACTTTGACCAACTGTTGGCCGTTCCTTGTTATCATGGCCGGTGTGATTTTGAGCTCAAACCGACCCCCCTTGATCGCTGCTGTGCCCAAGGTATCCGTTCTGAATTTGCTAAGCCGATACAGCAGACGTATCGAAGTTCCGGTCTTTATACCGCTAATTTTACCCTTAACTTTGTAAGTGTAAGATTGAGGGATCGCCTCACCGCGTTGATGGGAGAAGGCACCTGTGCCAACGCATAGGAATCCGATAATGAAAGCAATTGCTTTATTCATAACTCAATAGGTTATATATTGAAGAATATGCAAAACGTAAAGCCTCACCAGACCGCGATATATTGAGCCCCTTGAACTGCCCATTCCAATCAAACACCGGACTGCCGCATCCGTACGGGGGATGCGCCAATCGTGAATGAATACCTCCTCGAAACTGTCCCTCCGCACGGATTTTCGATTATCCCTTTGGCTGCTTCGCCGCTTCAATCAGCTCCTTCATTTCCAACCTGATATAGTCCACGTTTGGCGAAGAACCCGTCAAAAAATAGCGGATATTGCCTTCCTCGTCGATAATAAATTTGGCTGGAATTCCCTTTACACCATATTTAGCAGCTATAACCTCGCCTGTTTCTGCATCTTTTTGGTCATCGTACAATACCTCAAATGGATAGTTGTTTTTCGTTATGAAGTCGACCACGTTTGTCTTGTACTCTTTATCGCGCTCCCAGGTATTGATGAATAAAAACTGAACATCGCCATCGTTCGCGTACATCTCCTGCGCCGCTTTCATGCCCGGGAACGACCGGATGCAGGGCTGGCACCAGGTCGCCCAGAAATCAAGCACCACCACCTTGCCCTTGAGGCTAGCCAAGGATACTTTTTCGCCCTTTAAATTGAGCAATTCAAAATCCGGAGCCGGTTTGTAGTTCTCCATCTGCTTGATATGTTCACGAATTCCTTTGATAACGTCTTCATCCAGTCGGGCGAAATAGTTTTCCACGCCTTTCTCCGATCCGTTCAATACGGTGTACAGCTCCTTCATCTTGTCCTTGTGTGTAAATACGCCTTGCTTGTACAGGAGCTCCAACTGTTGCAGGGCTTCCAGTTTGCGGCCGGCCGCTTCCAGCCCCTTGAAGTAGATCGCACTGAAACGGGGTGCCTGGTCTGGCACCAACGCGATTGCCTTCTCAACGAGCTGCAATGCTTCCACCTGCTTGCCCTGCGCGTCATACACGGCAGCCAACTGACTTACATAGCCCGGATAGCCTACCGCGGCAAATCCGGCCTTGTTGTCCTTTTGCTCTTTTGGTAGATTGATGTAGTACTCCGCATCATCAATAGCCGTCCGGATCAGCGGTAAGGCCGCCGTTGTATCACCTTGCTGCAGGAAAATGGTCGCTACCGGGATATAGCCCTGCGCGCGCCAGAAGCGCTCATTCATCTGCTCCACATACATCACTGCCTTCTCTTTATTACCTTCCTGCGCAAAAGTACGTGCCATGGAAGCTAGCACGTAATCGTAGTTCAGTTTATCGCCTTCGGCTTTTTCCATCGGCCATTTCTTTACCCAGCTCTTGAACTTCTTCTCCATTTCTGCGGTACTTTCCAAATCGTAAAAGCCTCGAATATACGCATCGCGTGCCGTAACCCCTTTCGGGAATTTGCGAATTACTTCTTTGCGTATGGAATCGGCACTGTTTTCATGCCCAAGCCGGTAGATGAAATTGCTCGCAAAAATCAGATCGCCTTCATCTTTAGAGGTTCTTGCTACTTGAAGCAGCTCCTTGGCTAACACGTCTTTTTCCGCTTTCGAGCCGGATTCGGCTATTTCCGCATATTCCGCTCTTTTTTCTTGCAGACTGCTTTGTGCCATGGTTGCGCTTGCGGCGAAAATCAGGGCTGCTGTGATTAATTTTTTCATTGTTCTATTTTCTTGTTTCTGCTTTATTGTTAAATTGCTTTTTTCCGCAAGGGCGTATGCATGTTTGTTACAGCACATATGCACTACGCCTCTACGATTCGCCTTTATACACCATATCAAAAATCTTATCAAAACCGGCGATGGCGTCGCTAGGTTCACCGACGAGGCCTGCCAGGGATACGGAGAATAGGTACAATTTACTTTCCTGGCCATCCCAGGTCGCGACCAGCAATTCACCGTATTCACGACCGTTATCGTCTATGGCTCTAAACTTCGTATTGATAATTTCCTCTCCTGCCGGGAATGTATGCAACTGGCTTGTCGAATTTGCATTGACGCCGTAGCGATACAGTCGATTTTCATAGCCGTAAAAGATATGCGCCGATTGGGATGAAGAGGCGATATTCGCCGCTTCTGTATCCAGAATATAAGGAGCATTCATACTTTGCTTCATGCGGGTGATCACGGGGTTTCCTTGGGTGGTGACACAAGAAAATTGCAACAAATAAGGCTGCGTACCTTCGTACATCACGGCATTATGTGCATTAGCTATATTAGCCACACCCATATAATGCATGCCCAAGCCTACATCATTCATGTCGAAAATAGACGGGTTGCTCGCATTAGTCGGAAAAGCATCTACTGTTTGTCCACCAGTCGTATAAAAACGTTGATTTTGATGATCGTAGAGAATATGCTGATAAACGATGGGGTGAGCCCGCCAATTGTACTCCCCAATATTCGCGGTAAAAGGGGCAATCTGGTAATCGTACTCCACATCCGGTGCCTGCATACTTGGCCCAAATTTCTTCGCACCCGGAAAACCACCGGTCATATTCGCCTGCAATAGACCATCGTTAAGGATTACACCTAAATTCGTTCCCGACCAACCGATAAAGGATAAATTTTTGGTGGCTGGTGGCACGAAGTATAGGGCATCCAGATTATAGCGTATTTGCAGGGTCAACGGATCCAGTTCTACCGCATCACGCTTGCCTGCAACGTATAATTTTCTTCCGGTGGGTGAGACGTCATCTGTTACTGAACCCGAAGACAGGCTGAGCATCAGGGGCTCCGCGATGGGGTAATTCGGGTTGATCAGTGAATAGATACCACGCTCTACCGAAGTATCCGGCAACAGCATGGAAAAGTCTGCAAAACCTCCTTTATCTTCCAAAACCATCCAACCTTCACTATAGCGATTGGTAATGCGCAGGTCGTAAAAATAAAACCCAGAAACCCCACTCTTATTATCCGTTACCTTAAAAGTAAGTCGATACGGTTCGCCAAGAATGAAAAAGTCGGAAATCTCCGTTTCTAGTTCTTTTTCCCTACTCAGTGTGTCTCTTGGCTCACGATAGCTCACCGCCGAATTATTTCGCGCAGCAATCCAGAGATAGCTGTAATCGCCCTTCGAATCGTCGAAGTTTGGCGACAGGCGTAAGTGCTGCCCTAGACCAATTTCAATGACATCAGGCGCTTCTTCATCGCTAATATCAAAGGTAATCGGCTCTTCGTAGGAAAAGTTATTCTTATCTTTTGTACATGCGCCGATCGTGATAAGCAGCAGCATGTATCCTATTATTTTCATCTTCTTCATTGCCTAATAAAATTTAACCGGATTACCATTTTCGTCGATCAAATCGCCGTTTTGCTGTTCGTAATTATACAACGCTTGGTAAGCCGTTTGCACAATAAAATTTCTATCCTGCGGCAAGGGGTTGCTCCCCCAGTTGGTGTATCCCGTCACACTGCTGATAAAGCGGATCTTCACCTCCGAATATTCCCCGAAAGAAGACAGCCAGGAGCTGTCCCAATTCGTTGGTTTCAGCAGCTGGTCGGTGATGGTAAACTTAAACTCCCGACGGGTATATTCCGATCGTCCAACTGGCTGAGCTCCTGTATCGTCGTATCCTGCCCGCAAATCCTCTGAATCCTCGATGCGTAGCAAAGCGGTTACCAAAGAATCCCGCAGTCCTGGCTGGCGGTACAACACGATGGCAATATCGTTGCCGTATTGACCTGCAGGAATCAGCGGGTTCAAAATCTCATAGTGGTAACCAGATTTCGCATCGTTACCCTCATCGGCGACAAAGTTGATCCTGCGATCGTGATCCGCCGCCAGTCCTGTAATCCGGCAATATACGTAGAAGGTATCCTGTTCCACCTCCTCCGGCTCGAAGGCGAAGGAATAGTTGAGCGAATCAAGACTATAAAAACCGCCGTTATTCAATTGCGCACCAAAATATACACTGGCTTCGTCCTCAAACATGAGACGTTCATCTTCCTTACAGCCCAGTATCAACAACAGGGCCAACAGGCCGTATATCGTTCTTTTTTTCATTTCTCTTCCTTATTGATAGTCAGGGTTAAACTCTATTTCAGTATCCGGAATCGGCAAGGTATACACGGCGTTCATAGCTCCAAAATAAACACTGTTTTGCAAGCTAGCATAGCCAAAACGCTTATAAAAATACCACAGCTGCCCTTCTGCATAATATTCCTTCCGGTATTCCTTAAATAGTTCATCCTGGAGCGCTGCTTCACCTGGCAAGTTCTCGGCGGTAAAGGGCACAGCGATGTTTCGTGCTTCGCGAACAACATTCAGGTATTCCCGAGCTTCTGCTAAGGACGTCGCCGATTCTGCAGCGATATAATACATTTCCGGCAGGCGAATCAACGGTATCAGGCGCTGCTTAACATTCGTACTGTGATCGGAATAATATTTCTTGGAATAGACGGCCGAATTACTATGCGCCGACCAGCGGCTTGGTGAAGCAAGCGACGAGCGAATGTCCGAACCCAGGCCATCGACAGTAGTTTCATAGATACCGTTCAGCACCGATTGGGTATTAAACAGGTCTCTTCCTTCGGGCTCTAAAGCATTGGTCTTGAAGAAGTCATCCGCTACGTCGTTCAGGCGGGAATGATGTAGGGAGAAAATATGCTCCGACGTATAAATAATATTGGAGCGTTCATCCCGCTCGTCATAATTTCTACCAGAAATCTGCGAGAAGTGGAACCATCCGCTATTGATCACCTCATCCGCATAAATCTTGGCATTCACTTTATCGCCAGCGTAGAGGTACATTCGTGCCAGCAAGGCTTTCGCCGCCCAGTAATTCATGCGATTTTGGCGAAACATATAGAATAACTCTGCACCGATCACGGTCGCCCCTTGATTACCCGCTATTTGATCGATGTTCTGCATTTCCTCCTGCAAGGCGATGCCCGCCAACATATCCGTTTCTATGCGCTCCAAAATTTCGGCGACAGTCAGCACATCGCTCGGCGAAACGGTAAATTCCGTTACATACGGAATTGACGGTTCATTGGCTGTTGCCTCGCTGTAAGCCGGCGCAAATAAGCGCAGCAAATCGAAATGCAGGAAGCCCCGTAAAGCCAACGCCTCTCCCTTGATCAGGCGGTAATCTCTTTCCGACAATTCCGCCGGCTGGGTGTCCATATGCTTCAACAAATAATTCAGCTGCGCAATACTGTTATATTGCTTTGCCCAAAGGTTCTCGATGACGGTTCTCGGACTATGTCGGGTATCGTTCGCCTCGGTGTAGGCATAACGGGCGGATAAGCCGTAATAATCGGTGTTGCTATTGCTCTTGTTCGCATACAATTGTGCCAGCACGTCTACAAAGCGGAAGCTCAGCTCGGCGCCATAGGTCGCTTCATCGTTCATGGATTGGTATGTTCCAACCAACACATCTATATAACCTTGTGCCGTTTGGAACTGTTCTTGTTCATCGAATTGGTTCGACGGACGAACATCCAGCCATTTATTACAGGATACGACCATAAACATCAAAACAAAGCCGAAGCACAGGGTTTGTATATTTCTATTTATATTCTTCTTCATAATCCTATCTTAAAATGAGGTGGTAAACTGCAACGTAAACGTTCTGGAAAACGGATAATCCAATCCACGTTCGCGCTGAATAGCGGACCATTGGTACAGCTCGTTGCTAAACAAAGTAATGCGTGTATTCGACAGGTTTAGGCGTTTGTTTAGCGCATCGCTGAAGCGGTAGTATACCGAAACACTTTCCAGAGAGAGCAAATCACTGCGTTGCACAAAGCGCGAGGAGTTGTAAGTCGGCGTATTAATGGCAAAACCATTATAATCAAGCAAGCCCTTGAAAAAAGTAACATCTCCCGGCTGCAGCCAACGCTCTTCCGCCACACGGCGATCTACATTGTAGATATTTACCTGGGCATTTTCTACCCGATCAACTAACGTCTGGTTGTAGGCATAACCGCCAATGCGGAAGCGAAGGAATACGTTGGCCCCAATACCATTGTATTCAAAATTTGTCCCGAAGGTTCCCTCCAGTTTCGGGCGGCCATCTGCAATGATCACTTGATCGCGGGGATCGTAAATATTGGTCAAGCTACCGTCTTGTTTCTCGAAAATCTCATAGCCCGATGCCGGATCAATCCCATGTGATTTCACGGCCCAAATGGCGTTGGTGGACTGCCCAACGGCATACCGCGTAATCGGCACGGAGGACAACGTTGTGTCTGCCCGCCCATTCAAGGCTTCCAAGGTGCTTGACAACTTGGTAATCTCGTTATCTACGCGGAACAAGTTCGCAAAAACCGCCCAATTGTTGCGATTAGACATGGAGTTGATAATATTGTAACGCACGTAAAGTTCATACCCCTTCGTTTTCATGTCACCGATATTCTCGGAATAACTCGTAAAACCTGAAGAAGGCGCTGTAGTCACCGTACCGATAGAGCCCTGTGTGGTTTCTATATAATAGTTACCCACGACATTCAGGCGATTAAACACATTGATATCGAAACCAAAGTTATTCTTTTGCGTTCTCTGCCAAGACAGATCGTCGTTACCAAAACCTAGCAGGTAGGAACCGATCATGCCCCGGTAATCCATGTTGTTATAGAAGCGCGAAGTGGTCCTGGCCAGATAGGACGCAAAATTCTGCGAACCGGTATACCCGAAAGAGTAACGCATCCTAAACATATCCAGCCATTCTTCTTCTTGCAACCACGGCTCATTATGCACATTCCATCCTCCACCGAGCGACCAGAAAGGGGCAATACGGTTGTTTGCTCCAAACTGCGAAGAGCCATCCAGGCGGAAAGAAGCATCCATCAAGAAACGGTTATCATAGGCATAGGAACCATTCACAAAAGCACCTAGCAAGCGGGTAAATCCTTCGTCGCCCGTCACGCTTGATCCGTCTCTAAAACCCAGCCCCTGTGTCACATCATCCATGCGGGCGTTCGGAAAACCTACGACCGTATAAAGGTTGGAAAAACTCTTCACCTGCTGTGCGTTCATCCCGAGCGTTCCAAACAGTAAATGCTTGCCAAAGGCTTTGTTTACATTCGCTCCCAAGTTGACGTCATAGTTCGTTCGCTTGCCATGTCCTTTATCGTAAGCGCCCCGCTCGAAAGTTTCCGTAGCCGAAAAAGATGTATGTTGCGCGGGCAAAAAGCGATCCGACTCATCCCACTGAAACTGCAAAGCCACACTACCGGTCAGTCGTAACCAAGGGTTCACCTGCCATTGCAGTGCCGTATTGTTCATAATATTCGTATAACCTGTTTGGTCAACCACTCCTAAATTCGCATTATAGAGCGGATTCATCGGTCGCACCGGATTGTTGTTCGACGGGATAATGCCGTCCAAATTATCGTAAGAATCGAAGTTGGTCAAGCGATATCCAAATTCATCATACACTTCCTCCAGATAATACTTCAACGTGCCGTCATCATTATAGGGCGTCCAATAGGGATTCAGACGTGTATATTGTCGGAAAGTGCCGTAAGGCGAATTTTTGCCTAGATTGCTGGTGACCGTGACCTCATTGCGTACATTCAAACCATTTTTTCGATAGGCCAGATACGCATTTCCTAATATGTTTCGGCGGCTGGATCCCTTCATCACCCCCTGCATATTCAAGTACGTTCCACCGATACCGTAGAGTATACTTTCATCGCCACCTTCTATGTAAAGATTATGTTTATGTCCTGCACCCACTTGTATCGGCAAGGTTGTCCAATCGGTATTCACCCCGCGTTCGATTTCCGACAGACGGTGATTGTAGTAATGCTCCAGCTGTTGTTCGATGCGGGTATCCCCGTAAAAGGAGTACACGCCGGTGCGTTCTTCAATAGCCAGCTTTTCCCGTGCGTTCAGTAAATTGTAATCTGACAGATCGGCCATTTCCAAGGAAGTATTGCCCGTATAGGTCACCCGCAGATCACCGGCTTTGGGTCGGATGGTTTCGATAACCACTACGCCATTTGCGGCTCTCGACCCATAAATAGCTGTAGCCGTGGCGTCCTTCAACAGGTCTACCGACTTGATCCGTGTCAGGTCAAGATCATTGATACGGGTAAGGGAAACCTCAAATCCATCAAGGATAAATAACGGCGTGTTTGGTGCACTCTGATAGTTGAAAGGGCTGGCCGTCGCGCCAGTAGGATCAACCAAGCTATTCCCTCCGCGCAGGGTTATCTCAGGCAACGCGTTCGGGTTGGATCCCAGATTAATATTTTCCGGCATCTGGAATGAGGGATCCAATGATTTCAGCGCTGTAAGTATGTTGTTGCCCGCAACTTGCTGCAGTTCTTCCTGATTGAATGAGCGAACGGCCCCCGTATACACTTCTTTCGGTCGTTCAAATAAACCGGTCACGACCACTTCTTCAAGGATAGACGCATCTTCTTCCAAGGTGATCTTTAAAGCGCGCTTTTCTCCAACGACAACCTCTTGTCCCTTATGTCCCAGCAATGAAAACACCAATACCGTCTCTTCATTGGGTACGTTGATCCCGAAATGGCCATTGGCATCGGTAGCCGTGCTTACCTGAGTCGCCGACTGCGACAACGCTTTGGTCACCACCGTTACTCCCGGTATCGGCCGGCCCTGCTGATCGACCACCATGCCCGTAACCCGTATAGAAGGCTGTGCGGCTTGATGCTCCGCCACCTTTTCCGCCAGACCTTCTGACCGCTTTACCGAGAGAATGATACGACCATCATACTCAGCATACGCCAACGGTGTGTTAGCCAGCAAAACATCCAGCGCCTCGGCGACAGAGCGCTTACGTTTATCCAAGTACGCCACATCGTATTGTTCGACGATTTCCGTTGGATAAAAGATGGTCATCCCAGATGTTTCTTCCAATTCCGACAGTGCCGCTTTTAACGGAACGTTCTTGAGTTCCAGCCGCACCTGCACCTTGTGGATACTTTGGCCTATGCTCTTGGGTGTGCCCAGTAGGTTCATCGCCAACGCCATCAGTACCCCACAAATCACATTTATCCGCATAAAAAATAGTAGCTTGTTTCGCGAACGCGCATTGAAGGGACCGCATGGCCCCCCGCTTGCAAAAACGAAGTATTTTTGCATTATTTGTAATGGATTTAAAAGTTTACCAAATTTTTAAGTCACCAACTCCCTTGAGCTTCCTACGGCGGGGGAGTTTTTTAATGGGCAGTACAACGTTTCATGCACTGCCTGCGACTATGGAAAATCATGTATCAGTCCTTTCATAAAGATTAAATTTAGTCCGTTCATTGTTGCTCCCTGGTATCAATCGCCCCTCATTGCAATTGACACCCCTCCCCCTCAATTAACAATTGGTTATGATTAGTTTTGTGGTATGATGCACTGCGCGTGGCGCAGAGGAAATCCAGCACCTCTTCCAGGCTTTCGGTACCCTGAAACCGCCCGCTCACAGGGCATGCGGCGAGTTCTTCGCGTTCAAACTTGATCCGCACATCGTAACGGCGCTCCAACCGGGCTACCAGGTCCCCAAACGACATGCCATCGAACCGCATGTCCAAGGCCGCCCATTGCATGGATTCTTCAGCAGCCACTTTATTCTTCTGTGGGTTTAGTGATGCGGCCTCGTGATAAACCACCTGTTCGTTTGAAGAAAGGGAAGCCAACACGCGGTCTTCTTCCTGAACCAACACTTCGCCACGCTGCACGGTAACTGATACTTCCTCAAACCGGTCGGATGCCTTTATCGTAAATGCCGTACCCAATACCCGGGTTTTCACTTTGCCTGTATGGATGATGAACGGCTTGTCAGGGTTGGATTTGATATCAAAATATCCTTCTCCCCACAACGAAACCTCCCTGGTATTTCCCTCGAAATCGGTGACGTACTCCAGCTTGCTGCCGGGACGTAACAACACCTTGCTGCTATCTGGCAAAAAGATGAAACGGTTTTCAGCCTGTTGCGCAGGTGCCTCAGCGATTAGCTTGTCATCATAGGCGCTCTCGTTATTACGAAACAGCAGAAAAGCGACCACCGAAAACCCCACCAGCAGTGCTGCAGCGACCTTCCATTGTGACGATCCGCGCGGCTTGGCCGGCACTGCTTTATTGGGGCGTGCCACGGTCTGCTCCAATACGCCCTCAAGCATCCGCAGCTTGACACGTTCGGCTTCGTCTGCGTGCGGCGATTCCCAAGTCACCGCTTCAGGATGCTGCGACCGGTACCACGACAACAGTTCGTCGCGCTCAGCTGGCGTGGCCAACCCGCTAAGGTATTTTTCGATGAGTCGGTCTAACTTGTCGCTTTCCATCATTAAGTTTATGGCAAATAACACCTATAGGTACCACACACCCATAGCTAACCCTACATTCGGCTAACTATTTTTTTACTATTTTTTAATAAACGATCTGAAAACGCCCGAAAAAATTAAAACTGAATAAGAAAATATAGCAGCGAAAGACCTGCTTTACGTAAGCTAAGGCGCAAAATCTTGATAGCGCGGGTAATATTGGCCTCAACGGCTTTCTCGCTGATGGATAGTTGCTGGGCAATTTCGGCATTGCTCTTGTATTCATCACGGCTATACCGGAAAACCAGCCGGCAACGTTCGGGCAATTGCTCTACCACCCCTTCGAGATATTCCTTCAGAAACTGGGCATCGATCCGTTCTTCATCCAGTTGGAAGGCATCGCCTTCGGCATAGGTATGTTCGATTTCTGTATGCCTTCTGTTCCGATGCAGATGCTTGAAAACAGCGAATTTAATGGCTACCGCCAGATAGTTATCAAGAAACCTGATATCGAGGCTCGCGCGCCGGTTCCAGAGGCTGACGAAAACTTCCTGTACCAGTTCCTCGGCATTCGGCTTATCCCGGGTGTGCATATAAGCTATAGCAAGTAGCTTGTCCCAATAGCGGTGGTAGATTTCTGTAAATGCTTGCTCTTCTCCCTCACGCAGCTGCGATACCAAATCAGCATCGCTATGTAACTGTAAGTCTGACATCTGGAAAGCAAATTTAGCTAAACTTGCCTTTATTTGCAAATTTATCGGCGGCCTAAAGGCGCGTCAATGGAATGCGACCCGTATTTTTCCTGCGGTTCCTTCCCACTTAGGTCCTTCAGCTAACAAACGCTTGGCTTCAGCCAACAGCTCGGCGTTCGCACGATGGGTACTTTCAATGGCTACTGGTTTGCCTCGGCTATCGATCCGAAAGGTTAGCGCTACCTCACCCGCAGGCAGCATGGCTTTCTTATTTTCGCTAAGATAGGCATTAAAGGATGTCCATCCGCCCACCGGTGTCGCGTCAGATTTCCCTCCATCAATAGCTGCAGCATAAATACCAGCAGTGGCTTGGGATGGAACTAATTCCACTTGTACTTCCTTTTCACCCGCCTGCTGCGATACGGGATAGTTACGCAACCATAACAGTAGGAGGACCAACACCATCAGCACACACGCCGTAGCCGCCACCGCCAACCGCTGCCACCCAAAGTAAAAGGCATTGCGTTCGGCAGCCCGCCCGGCGATACGCGCCGCAAGGCGCTGTTGCAGCAGGCTCAGCCGGCGATGGCTCACCTCTTTTTGGGTCCGATACCCATCAATCGCATCCTGAAGCAATGGGTCGTCAAGCGCTTCCCGTTCGAGCTGGTGCATTTCTTCCCCGCTCAGTTCGCCATTGAGGTATCGCTGTATTCGAATAATATAGTAATTGCTCATTCCGCTTTTCTTCTTTCCATGCAGATCTTCAGGTTACGTTTGCCGTTCTGAATATGGCTTTTCACCTTATTGAGGTCGTACCCGGTAATTTCAGCTACGTCTTTATAACATTTCTGCTCCAGGTAAAATAACCGGATGCAGCGCTGCTGCTCGGCATTGAGCTCTCCCAGACACGATTCCATCTGGGCCAGCCGATCCTCCGGAATACGCTCGTCCTTATTATGTTGATGCAGAAACATGTCACTTTCCACAAGGTGTTCTTCGATATCCACCGTATTGATACGGTTGGTTACTCGTAGATCCATGAGGCAGTGGTTTTTTGCCAATGTGTATAGCCAGCTTCTGAAGTTGGTTACGTCATGGGCACGCAATTTCGGGATAAGCGTTTCGAAAATCTGCATGACCGCATCTTCGCTTTTCACTTCGTCCTTATAGTATTTCAGGCATAGCCCATAAACCAACGGCATATACGGCTCGTACAGTCTTCCTAACAGTTGCAGGTCTCCTGTTCGCTTGTATTCCGCTAAAAGGCGTTGCTCGTCAAGCTCCAATGCTTCAGTTTTTGATACTCCCTCGGTTGCTAACCTACCAAAAATACAATTTTCTTATTAGATGGATGCACAAAGCATGTGGTTTCCATATGGCCAGGCAAATAGAACCGGAACGACTTCCATCGTCCCGGCTCCGCTTCATGTGTTTGTGAATCATTGTGTCATTAGAAACACCAGCCATTTGCTTCTATTAACTGCTTAGCTACCCGTTGGCGGGCGTCTTTGATGTTGTACGGCTCGACCTTCGTAAAACGTCTTAACCCGGCCAGCATCATTTTCAGTTCATCGCCCTCAGCAAAGGATTGCAAGGCTTCCTTACCAGCGAGGTAGACCCTATCGACGGCGGTATGCAGGTAAATCCGAGCCATGTCCACCTGGCTTTGCACCGCATCCAAACCCCGTTGGCTCGCTAGCTTTTCCACACGCAACAAAACAGATTCGGCCAAATAAACATCGCCGATGATGTCAGCGATATTCATCAAAATCTCCTGTTCCTTCTGCAAGGTCATCATCAGTTTCTGCACGGCAGCACCCGCTACCAACAGCCCTGCCTTTTTAAGATTGGCGATCCGCTGCTTTTCATATACAAAATCCGTATAGTCTACTTCACCGAAATCAGGAATGGCCATCAGCTCGTCCGTCACTGCCTGTGCTGGCCCCATCAGGTCAAGCTCTCCCTTTAGCGCCCGTTTGAGCAACATATCTACAATAAGCAGTCGGTTTACCTCGTTGGTCCCTTCAAAAATGCGGTTTATACGTGAATCACGGTATGCACGCTCCATAGGGGCGTCGGCAGAATATCCCATTCCCCCATAAATCTGTACACCCTCGTCGACCGCGTAATCCAGCATTTCTGATCCCCAAACCTTTAAGATGGCGCATTCTATTGCAAATTGTTCGGTAGCTTTTAATTTCGCTTTGGTCTCGTCCATACCATTTGCCACCAACGCTGCGTAGGCGTCGTCAATGTTCTGGCCAGCGCGATAGGCAGCGCTCTCTACGGCATAGTTGCGCACGGCCATCTCGGCAAGCTTATAGCGTATTGCACCAAACTTGGAAATGGGTAGCCCGAATTGTACCCGTTCATTTGCGTAGTTGATCGCCTGGTTGATCACACGCCGCGAAGAACCGATAGTCGCTGCACCCAATTTTATACGTCCGACGTTGAGGATATTCACGGCAATCTTAAAACCATTTTGGCGCTCGGAAAGCATGTTTTCAACTGGAACCGGGCAATCGTTGAAAAACACCTGACGTGTGGATGACCCTTTGATGCCCAGCTTATGCTCCTCGGGGTTCATCGTAATGCCGCCGAAATCACGCTCCACAATAAATGCCGTAAGGTTCTTGTCATCATCGATTTTGGCAAATACGATGAACACATCGGCAAAACCGCCGTTGGTGATCCACATTTTCTGGCCATTGATCAGGTAATGGGTGCCTTCGGCATTGCGCTTAGCGCTCGTCCGCCCTGAATTGGCATCAGACCCGGAGTTGGGCTCCGTCAGGCAATATGCTGCTTTCCATTCACCGGTAGCCAGCTTGGGAATGTACTTTTCCTTTTGCGCGTCATTGCCATAGTAGAGGATCGGCAATGTGCCGATGCCGGTGTGTGCGGAAAGCGCTACAGCGAACGAATGTCCTGCGCCGATGGCATCAGCCACGAGCATGGATGTATTGAAGTTCTTTCCGAAACCGCCATAAGCCTCGGGTATGGACACGCTCAGCAAACCTAATTCGCCCGCCTTGCCGAGCAGGCCCAGCATCAACCCCTCTTCCTGCGCATCAATTCGATCAAGATTCGGAAAGACTTCCGTTTTCAGGAATTCTTCACAGGTCTGCCGGATCATCACCTGCTCCTCATCAAACTCCTCCGGTATGAACACCTCCTGATACGACGTCTCTTTGATGACGAATGCTCCACCTTTGATTGCTGACTTATTTTTCGTTTCCATAAATTTATTTTTTCGCACAACTCAGATCATAGCTCGGTACGCACAATCTAATACGCTATACCGATCATAACATCTCAAAAATCCCCGCAGCGCCTTGCCCGGTGCCCACGCACATGGTGACCATACCGTATCGTTGGTTTCTCCGTTTCAGTTCGTTGAAAAGCTGCACAGATAGCTTAGCGCCGGTGCAACCGAGCGGATGGCCAAGCGCAATCGCACCGCCGTTTACGTTTAATATATCGGAATTGATGCCCAGTTCGCGAATTACCGCCAGCGACTGTGATGCAAATGCCTCGTTCAATTCGATGAGTTCGATATCTTCCAATTTCATTCCGCCCATTTTTAACGCTTTCGGGATGGCTTCGATGGGCCCTATCCCCATAACGCGTGGCGGTACGCCTGCTACACTATAGCTCACTAACCGGGCAATAGGCTGCACATTGAGTTCCTTGAGTTTCTTTTCGGAAACTACCAAAACAAATGCAGCGCCATCTGACGTTTGCGAAGAATTGCCCGCCGTGACGCTTCCCCCGGCGGCAAAGACCGGCTTCAGTTTCGCTAACACCTCCAAGTTGGTATCGGCCCGCGGACCCTCATCCGTTTCCACCACATATTCACGGGTCTTGATTTTCCTTCCGTCTTCAAGATAGTTTTCTTTCACGGTTATGGGTACAACGCCTGCGGTCAAATGACCGCTTTTAGTTGCTTCAATAGCCTTCTGATGTGATTTAAAAGCGAACTCGTCTTGGTCCTCACGGCTTACCTTGTAGTCCTTCGCTACGGCTTCGGCAGTAAGCCCCATGTTCCAATACCAATCGGGATGGCGCTTGGCTACCTCTGGATTGGGCACCAACTTCCACCCGCCCATCGGCATGCCTGACATCACTTCCACGCCTCCCGCAACGATGACTTCGGCCATACCGGCCTTGATTTTGGCTACCGCTGTGGCAATAGTTTCCAAACCGGAGGCGCAGTAACGGTTTACCGTAACACCAGGCACCTTATCGGTGTCCAGTCCCATCAGCGAAATGAGCCGACCAACGTTGAGTCCTTGCTCAGCTTCGGGCGTAGCATTGCCTACGATGACATCATCTATCTGATCTTTGTCCAGGTTGGGCACGGAGGTCACCAAGTGTTTGATTACGTCTGCCGCCAAATCGTCGGCTCGGGTGAAACGAAACGCCCCACGCGGCGCTTTACCTACTGCTGTGCGAAATCCTGCTATGATGTATGCTTCCATATTTTTAAGATTTGAGACATTAGACAACAGACGTTAGATTATCCTATCAAACGCCTGCAAGTCATCTATTTTTTTAACTTTTCTTGAAACCCGTGAATCATTTTTTGTACTTCCTCAACCTTGCTCATCAACCCATCTGTACTATCGTGACCTAAGAAGCCGAGCTTGTCAGCAATAGTTAACTGGGTTAACAGTTCGTAGGCTGAACCTTTAGCTAGTCTCTTGTCTCTTGTCTCCCGTCTCCCATCTCCCTAATTTCTCAACGGCTTTCCGTTCGTTAACATATGTTGGATCCGCTCCAGTGTTTTCCGTTCCCCGCACAACGATAGGAATGCCTCGCGCTCCAGATCCAGCAGGTATTGCTCGGATACTTCCGTTGGTGAAGATAGGTCTCCGCCGCACATCACCCAGCCCAGTTTTTCCGATATTTTCTGGTCGTGTTCGGAGATGTAATTTCCCGCGCGCATCGAGCTGCCCCCGGCATAGACAATGCCGAGGCCCTGCTTGCCGAGCACCTTGATATCTTTCCGAGGCGCGGGCTGCGTATAACCCGCATCGGCCAACTCGATAGCCTTGGCTTTGGCATCGGCCAGCAGGCGGCTCCGGTTCATGCTAATGGCGTATTTGCCCGTTTGCAAATAGCCCAACTCAAAGGCCTCCACCGCGGATGTGGACACCTTGGCTTGCCCGATGGTGAGGAACCGATCCCGCAGCACCTGCTGTTCGATCTGCCCGGCTTTGAACTCGTCCGATGCACGGAGGGCAAATTCTTTGGACCCGCCCCCGCCGGGGATGACACCGACGCCAAACTCGACCAGCCCCATATAGGTTTCGGCATGCAGTTGCACGAAATCGGCATGCATGGAAAACTCGCAGCCACCTCCGAGTGTCATGGCAAACGGCGCTGCGACCACCGGGATGGCTGAATAACGCAACCGCATGGATGTGTCTTGAAACCTTTTTACCGACATGTTCAATTCATCATAATCTTGCTCTACCGCCATCATGAAGATCATGCCGATATTGGCGCCCGCCGAAAAGTTGGTGCCATCGTTGCCGATCACCAACCCCCGGAAGTCCTTTTCCGCCAGTTCAATGGCCTTATGCAAGCCTTGGATGACATCCCCTCCGATTGTATTCATTTTGGTGTGGAACTCGGCGTTGAGGATACCGTCGCCAAGATCGGTAACGGTAAGGCCGCTGTTTTTCCAGATCGTCTTCTGCCCCCGGATATTATCCAGAATGACGAACGCCTCGGCTCCGGGAATCGGCTGGTAAGTTTTGCTTTGGATATCGTAGTAATGCCTGACGCCGTTTTCCACTTTATAAAAAGAGCGATGTCCTGCCTCCAGCATCTCGTGCACCCAAGCAGCCACGTCTCCACTGTGGCCGGGCACCCTCTTCTCTTCGGTTTTGATCTTTTCAATGGTTTCTTCCACACCCAGGGCGTCCCACACCTCGAAGGGACCGAGCTCCCAACCAAAGCCCGCACGCATGGCATCATCGATACGGAAAAACTCATCGGTGATCTCTGGGACACGCCGGGACACGTATTCGAACAAGGGGTAGTGCATGGCACGGAAAAATGCGCCGGCTTTATCCGTCCCCGCTTCATAGACTTTCATCCGCTTACGGATATCCGCTACCGGCTTGGTGGCTTCCAGCGTAGCGGCTTTCACTTTGCCTTGCTTACGGTATTCCAATGTCTTCAGGTCAAGTGCCAGTATTTCGCTCATACCCCCCTCGTCCTTTATCTTCTTATAGAAGCCCTGACCACTTTTTTCGCCGAGCCATTTCTTCTCAACCATCTGCTGCATGTAGGGTGGCAATTGAAATACACCTTTAGCCTCGTCATCCGTTGCATTTTCGGATAGTCCCTGCGCGACATTCACCAACGTATCAAGCCCCACGACATCGGCTGTCCGGAAGGTGGCCGACTTCGGATGGCCCATCGCCGGGCCTGTGAATTTGTCCACTTCTTCGACCGTAAGGCCGAGCTGTTCGACCAGGTGCGTCAGAGCCAGCATGGAGTATACGCCGATGCGATTGCCGATGAAAGCGGGCGTATCTTTACAAAGTACGGTCGTCTTACCAAGGAATTTGTCGCCGTAGTGCATCAAAAAATCCACAACCTCCGGCTTCGTATCCGGTGTTGGAATGATTTCGAGCAGCCGCAGATAACGGGGCGGATTGAAGAAGTGCGTACCGCAGAAATGTGCGCAAAAATCATCGCTACGCCCTTCGGCCATCAGGTGGATAGGTATACCCGATGTATTGGACGTGACGAGCGTGCCGGGCTTTCGGTGCTGTTCTACGCTATCAAACACCTGTTTCTTGATATCCAGCCGCTCGATCACCACTTCGATGACCCAATCGGCAGATGCAATGGCGGACATGTCATCATCGAAATTCCCGGTGGTGATGAGGGTGACCGCTTTTTTGCTGAAAACCGGCGACGGATTGCTCTTAATAGCGGATTCGAGCGACTGGTTAACGATCCGGTTGCGCACAGCCCGGCTTTCAATCGTGAAACCTTTGGCTTCTTCCTGGGGCGTCAATTCCTTAGGAGCGATATCCAACAGGAAGACTTCTACGCCGATATTGGCAAAATGGCAGGCAATACGCGAACCCATCACCCCGGATCCCAATACCGCTACTTTTCTGATGCGTCTGTGTGTCATATCTTTCATTCGAATAATCTGTTGTCTCTTTGAGCAGCGACTGATACACGCTTCATTCCGGTTTGTATTGTATCGCCAATTGGTTGATACGCTTCAATATTCGGATCCCTTCCGTACGCTCTTCGTCCGAAAGATGCTCGTCGAGGTAGGTATTGAACTTACGCACGACGTCCTTGGCCTGTTCCCGCTTCTCTTTTCCCAGCTCCGTAAGAAAAACTTTTACCGAGCGTTTGTCGGCACTGTTGGCCTCTCTATAAATCAACCCCAACGCCTCCAAATTGTTGAGTATGCGCGATAAGCTTGTCGTTTTCACCCCTAACAGATTGGCAATCTGGGACACCGGCGTCCCCTCTTTATGAATATTGATCAGCACATAACCCGTGGCCTGCGTTATCCCGAACTGCGCCGCAATTTGGTTGTATTTGTTGGCGGCCGACTGCCATGCGGCTTTCAGGTAGTAGTCTATCGTGTTGTCGTCATTCATAATGGTTTCGCCTGAATTTATTATGCATGCATAGCAAATTTAAGTTTTAAAATTTAAGTGTCCAAATTTTAGTGCCTATGGCATAAGCTTTTTATTGGCATACCACCAAAAGCCAGGGCATTTGTGGGCTTGAAAATTGGAAGAAACCCGTTATCTTTACCTCATAAAACTCCACTATGTCTACAATCACTATCCCACGGCTTGACTTACATGAATATACCAAAGGTTCTGCGGCGCAACGCCACCGATTCGCACAGGATATCGGCAAGGCGTTTAACGATATCGGCTTCATTACGGTTGCCAACCATGGCTTGGATCAGGAATTGATCAACGGCCTATACGAAGCCGTGCAAGCGTTTTTTGCCTTGCCTGAGCCTGTAAAACAGACATACGAAATTCCGGGTCTTGCCGGACAGCGGGGTTATACTTCCAGGGGCAAGGAAAAAGCCAAAGATGCCAACGTGCCCGACCTGAAAGAATTCTGGCAGCGTGGGCAGGATAACAATCCGGTTGTCGAAGAGCTCCCCCGTTTCGATCGCGTTACGGGCGAAGTAATCGAACGATTGGAAACCGCGGGACGTGAATTGCTCAAAGCGATAGCGGTGTACCTGGAACTGCCTGAAGATTATTTTGAGCCAAACGTCATCAAAGGGAACTCCATCTTACGGGCGATCCATTATTTCCCGGTCGAGGATCCAGCCCGGCTACCGGATGATGCGGTGCGGGCGGGTGCCCATGAAGACATTAACCTGATCACGCTGCTAATCGGTGCCAGTGCCGATGGCCTTGAGGTGCTTACCCGCGAAGGCACTTGGTATCCGGTGAAAGCACAGGGCGCTGACATCGTGGTCAACGTGGGCGATATGCTGCAACGGCTTACCAACAATAGGCTGAAATCGACAACCCACCGGGTGGTCAATCCGCCAAGGGAGCTCATGAAGACTTCCCGGTTTTCCGTTCCATTCTTCCTCCACCCAAAGCCAGACATGAGTCTGGCCGTTTTGGAGTCTTGTATCGATGCCGAACATCCGAAAGCTTATCCAGACATCACCGCCGGGGAATACCTTGATGAGCGGCTTAAAGAAATCGGGTTAAAGATGTAGTTCATAGCCGGCGGAGCATGTTCACCAACCGTTCCTGCGGTGCACCGAGGTAATACAGCATCCAGACAAGGTAAAAGACACCCTGTGTGCGGAATATTCCATGGGTAAGGTATTTCCGGGCTGATGTAATGACGCTATCTTCCAATACGCTGAATCGGCCGTACCGCTTGATGCGGTGGATGATTTCCTGATCTTCCATTACTAATAGATCCTCCCGGAAACCTCCGGATTTGCAGAACACAGCACGGGTGACAAACAGACTTTGGTCACCGAACCTGAACGCATTGATGTTGAACCGTGTAAACCAGCAATTGGCTTTCAAAAACCAATGATGGTAATCAAACGCCAAGCGGAAGCACCCACCCACGGTGCCATGGTCACATGCGGCTGTCAGCTGCACGTCAAATCCCAGCGGTGGAATGGTGTCTGCATGGAGAAAATACAGGATTTCGCCGGAAGCCACCGAGGCCCCCAGATTCATCTGGGTTGCCCTACCCTTGCGTTCGCTCCGTACACCGATGGCTCCATGTGCCCTTGCGACATCCAACGTGCCGTCTGTGCTACCGCCGTCGACAACGATGATTTCCAGTTGATGTTGCCCGCCTTTCGCCGCATGTATATTGCCGATGGTCGCAGCGATGGTAGCGGCTTCATTGTACACGGGGATAACGATGCTCACTATAGGCTCCATACCGTTACACTACTAGCAACTTCAGGTGCACCAAGTCTTTTTCTTCGTCGATATCGGGCAGAGACGGCAAGATAGCGTACCGGAGACCGAGCCTGTCGCAAATCACTGTTGTCGTTTCAAACACCCTTTCGGTACTCCATGCGATGCCGGTGAAAAGCTCCGGATGCGGCGCGTTCATGCCCAGCAAATAATAACCGCCGTCATCAGCGGGTCCGATCACCACGTCATGCCCTTCCAATTCGTCGAACGCCCTTTGGACAATGTGTTCACTCAACGCCGGACAATCAGTACCGATCAGGACGGTGTTGACATACCCTTTTTGAAAAACAGCCGCAAAAGCGTTCTGCATCCGTTCGCCCAGATCCGCGCCCAGCTGTACCTCCCTGGAAAACCGAGCGTCCCACAAGTCACCGGTCACCGCTTCCTCGGAATAAAAAATTAGTTTATCTGCCGCGCAATGCTGTACGACCCGGTTTGTATGGACAAGCAGCTGCTTATAGGTTTCATACGCCCTGTCGGCACCGATGGTGGCGGCAAGCCTTGTTTTCACCTGGCCATAAACCAGGTTCCTTGCGAAAATCACCAACGCATTGGGTTGTTTCATCGTGCTATTGTTCATCTCTTGGCTAGGATTATGCCAGTGCTCCGCCACAACTGGAGCCAGCGCCTGCCGTGCACCCATAGCAATGCTGGCCGGTGACGATCTCCCTGCTCTGCAACACGTCGATATCGAACTCACGGATATGCTTGCGGGTACAAGCTACCTGCAATTCCAGCATCTGGTTGAAATCGCAATCATATAGGTAGCCATCCCAACCCACGGAAATGGTATTACGGCACATGACGTTCTGCGCCGCAGCGGGGTTATACGCATTGACGAGTTTCTCCATGTAGCTTTCATAATTGCCGCTGATGAGCAGGTAGTCGAGGTAACGGCTTATCGGCAGATTCGTGATGACCAACAAATGGTTGAAGGTGACGCCAAACCGCTGTTGCAATACCGCTTTGTAGTCCCTTTCCAATACCGCCTGTGAAGGCGGCAGGAAAGCCCCGGCAGGATTGTATACCAGATCGAGGGTCAATCCGGTACCTGGCTTGCCATAACCTGCTTCATTCAGCAGTTGCAGTGCTTTGATACTGCTGTCAAACACGCCGCTGCCACGCTGCCTGTCCGTTCGATCCTGCGCATAAAAAGGCAATGAAGATACCACTTCAATGCCGTGCGCTCTGTAAAATTCGGGCAAATCATGGTATTTTCTGTTGGCCAGAATAATGGTAAGGTTGCAGCGCACGATAATACGCCGGTTCAGTTTGAAAATTTCCGACGCAAACCACCGAAATGCTGGATTCATTTCCGGTGCCCCG
Source organism: Parapedobacter deserti (assembly GCF_042646065.1). Lineage (NCBI taxonomy): Bacteria > Pseudomonadati > Bacteroidota > Sphingobacteriia > Sphingobacteriales > Sphingobacteriaceae > Parapedobacter > Parapedobacter deserti. The sequence continues at coordinate 772,755 of NZ_JBHRTA010000038.1, read as the reverse complement.
CCCGTGATGTCGACCGTTTGCAATTGCTCGTTTTGCTCCAGTACGGTTAAGCATTGCTGCATGGTCTCCCTTGTCATAATCTCCTTGCGATCGGGACCTGCATCTACATGGCAGTGCTTACACGTTTGGTTGCACATTTTGCCGATGTTTACCTGGAATGTGGATATTTCCGTGGGCTTAAGCGGATACAGACCGGATTGCCCCAACCGCTCGCGGAAGGCGGGCAATCCGAGATCGTCGGATGGTCCGTTTTCAATGATTCCGACCTGTGCATAGGCGTCCGAAAGTATGTGGTGCTGTGCTTTCAATGACTTCATCTACATCGCTATTTGGTTGACCTTTTCCATCATCTGCACACCATGCACCAGGGAAGCCCCGCCGCGGATGGCACTGGCCACATGCACGGCCTCCATCATCTGTGCCTCGTTCCACCCTTTTTCAAAGGCGTCGCTGCTGTATGCGTCGATGCAATATGGGCATTGCACAGCATGTGCCACGGCCAGCGCAATCAACGATTTCTCCTTCGCGGTCAATGCACTGTCTTTGAAAACTTCATTGTAATAATCAAAAAATTTTTCGCCGAGTTCTTTTTGAAAATCTGCTACCCTAGCAAATTTAGCCAGATCTTTTTTGTTGTAATAATGCTCACTCATGGTCCTTTGGCTATGTATTTTAAGTTAAAAAATCACGCTATTCCCTATCCCGGTGCTGTATCCGAGCAAAACTAATGATCGCAACCTGTTCCGGCCATACCGCAACAACATTATATAGTAAACTAATAAGTGGATTTAATGTTTATCTTGTTAGAATACCGGCAGGGAAACCGGGTCAGGCCGGCGTACCGCAACTCATACCACATGGATCAATATCAATATGACATCATCGTCATTGGCTGCGGATCGGGCGGACTAAGTATCGGGCTTTCCATGGGCACGATGGGCTTCAGGGTGCTGATGGTATCGCGCTCGGACCGTGATATAGGTGGCGAATGCTTGAACGATGGCTGCGTACCGAGCAAGTCGTTGATCTATGCCGCAAAATCAGCTCACCATGCAAAACAGGCGCAACAGTTCGGGCTGTCCTTAACAGGCAGCATTGATATCGAAAAAGTAACCGCTTACATTACAAATCGTCAGGAAAAAATCAGAACCCACGAGAATGCAGCATGGCTGCGGGAGCAGGGCATCGATGTAGCATTAGGCGAAGGTTTCTTTGTTGGGAAGCGGGAAATTGAAGTGAATGGCACCCGCTATACTGCAAAAAAAATCGTCATCGCAACGGGTTCATCGCCAACGAAACTACGGGTTCCCGGCGTTGAGAACGTAACATACTACGACAATGAAAACTTCTTCGAGTTGGCTACCCTCCCAAAAAGGCTGCTGGTCGTCGGCGCCGGCCCGATTGGCATGGAAATCAGCCAGGCCATGTGCCGGCTTGGCAGTGACGTAACGCTGGTCAGCCACGGTAAGCGTGCATTGCCCCACGACGACGAAAAGGTGACGGCCGTTTTAGTGAAACGATTGGAAAAAGAAGGGATAACATTTCACTTCGGAGCGGAAGTGAGCCATTTCATTTCGCCAAACGAGGCAGTTGTTGTCCGATCCAGCGGAAATGCACAGCACGTGCATTTCGATGCCGTGCTTGTCGCTGTGGGGCGGGAGATCAGGTTGGAATCGCTCCGGCTGAAGAACGCCGGCATCGCAGTAACAGATAATAAGATTAAAACGGATGCGTACCTGCGAACGACCAACAAACATGTTTTCGTGTGTGGGGATGTCGCAGGAAGTCTCCAATTTTCGCATGCAGCGGAATTTCATGCCCGTATCCTACTGAACAATTTCTTCTCTCCTTTTCGCAAAAAACTACGCAACGACCACTTTTCCTGGGTAACCTTTACCGACCCGGAGGTAGCCACCTTCGGACTTAATGAAGAGGCGCTGAACGCGCGCAACATCAGCTATACGAAGCTGGATCATAGGTTTAAAGACGATGACCGGGCGGTCACCGACGACTATCAATACGGCAGGCTGATCCTGTACTTGTCCAGCAAAAACCTAGTTGGAAAACAACGCATTTTAGGGGGCACCATGGTAGCGCCAAACGCGGGGGAACTGGTCCAGGAACTAATTCTGGCCAATAGTCAGGGGCTTTCGATCAATGCGATATTCAATAAAATCTATCCCTACCCAACTGCTTCGCGCATCAACCAAGCAGCAATCATCAAGTGGAAATCCGAAGGGCTGGGCCCGCTGGCAAAGCGTCTATTGCACATCGCCTACAAGGTTTTCAGCTGACGAAGGCCGTTTACCTATGCAGGCAGTCCCGTTGCTCGTTTCCTTCTTCAGATGGGTGCCTGCTTAAGCGCGTCAACCAAGGACGGATCTTAGTGAAAGGCAGTATCAACAGGTTTCCTATGGTCAATTCTTTTTCATCGCGATATGCCGGCACGCCCGTCACAATTTTATCCTGTGGAACGTTTAACCGGACGGTCCGGTGTAGCCGATCCCAGACCGAGAATATCACCGCGTAATTGCTGTCTGTCTCCCTTTTGATTATGGAATGATGAATGCCATGCATGCGCGGAGTGACAATGAATAAATTCAATAACCTTTCCATCCGGAAGGGCATTTTTATGTTGCTGTGATGAAACTGGGTAGCCGCCTCAAATACAATTTCATAGATAAGCACCATAAATGGAGAAGCTCCTATCAATACAATGGCCGCGCCGCGGAACAGCACCGAACCGATCATCTCACCAAAGTGAAAACGGAAGGCGGTGGTAATATCCAGATCGAGATCGGTGTGGTGCACCAAATGAAACCGCCACAGCACCGGCAGCCGGTGCAATAAAATATGCCAAAGGTAGTTGCTATAATCAAGCGATAAAAAGGCAACCATGGCGCTAACAACAGTCGGCAAATCAAGCATATAGTTCAGCCCAATTTGCCACGTCTGGTTTTTTATGGCCAGCCAGACCATTACAGGAATAAACAGCAAGCGGAGCAATAAAAAGGCAGGTATGGACAAGATGGAATTAATCACGATCCGCTTCCAACGGTTCTGTACCCTTCTGCGCAGTTGGAATTTGCTCTCAATCAAAAATAGTACAACAAAGACACCCGCCAAGATAGGGACGCCGAAACTATCAAAAACAGCTTTGATCACTTGCATAATTGCTCCCGCACTTTCCGCGGCAAACCAGCCACGACGAGCTCATAGCTGTGATCAACAAGATGAAGCAGCATTTCATCCGTTAGTTCACCGTTGCAAACCACTTCATTCCAATGGCGCTTATTCATATGGTAGGCACCCTTCACGGTATGCGGATGCCGCTCACGCAGCTCCAGCGCATATGCAGGATCACATTTTACGCTGAATGAAAGCGGCTGGCTGTCAAGCCCGGTCAGCAGGAATAGTTTATCAGCCACTTTGAAGACCAATGTATCCGGCCCGAAAGGGCAGCTCTCGGTGGTGCCAGGTTTGGAAAGGCAGTAATCGCGCAATTGTTCGATGTGCATAGCTACGCAAAAATACAATTTTCATTTGTACCACCACACCTCCGTCACTTATTCACTACTCCTGAATTACCCAGCCACTTCCGCGCACGGCTACATTTTTCACGAGCAATAAATGACACATTGTCATGTATGCGTCATGAGCCAATGACGCTTTCGCGGCTGACAGGCTCTAATTGGCGGTGACCGGCCAATTGGCACAGGCCTTGTTACAATGGAATGAAGGAATTGGAATATTTACGTAGAACAAGGAAATATAGATATGGCAAAAATTATTGGAATCGACTTAGGAACTACCAACTCTTGCGTAGCTGTGATGGAGGGTAATGAGCCGGTAGTCATCACCAACAACGAAGGGAAGCGAACGACCCCCTCGATTGTGGCATTTGTTGAAAATGGCGAACGCAAAGTAGGTGACCCTGCGAAGCGCCAAGCCATCACTAACCCGAAGAAAACCGTCTACTCCATCAAGCGGTTTATGGGCACCAACTACGATGAGGCCCTCAGAGAGGTGCAACGTGTGCCTTATGCCGTGGTAAAGGGAGATAATAATACGCCGCGTGTAGAGATTGATGACCGCAAATATACGCCTCAGGAAATTTCGGCGATGATCTTACAGAAAATGAAAAAGACCGCTGAAGATTTTCTCGGCCAGGAAGTGACCGAAGCTGTAATTACGGTACCGGCTTACTTTAATGACGCGCAGCGCCAGGCCACGAAAGAAGCGGGCGAAATTGCAGGGTTGAACGTGAAGCGCATTATCAACGAACCGACAGCCGCCGCTTTGGCCTACGGTTTAGACAAGTCCAGCAAGGATATGAAAATCGCCGTATTCGATTGTGGCGGTGGTACGCATGACGTATCTATACTGGAATTGGGCGATGGTGTATTTGAAGTAAAATCAACCGATGGTGACACTCACCTTGGTGGTGACGACTTCGATCAGGTGATCATCGATTGGCTGAATGAGGAGTTCAAAAACGAGAATAACGGCTTCGACCTAAGCAAGGACCCGATGGCGTTGCAACGGTTGAAAGAGGCTGCTGAAAAGGCTAAAATCGAGCTATCCAGCTCTTCGTCGACCGAAATTAACCTGCCTTATATTACAGCCGATCAAACCGGTCCAAAGCATTTGGTGCGTACGTTGAGCCGCGCTAAATTCGAGCAATTGGCAGATAATTTAATTAAGCGGACCATCGAGCCCTGTAAATCCGCATTGAAAAATGCTGGTTATTCGGCCTCTGACATTGATGAAATCATTCTGGTGGGTGGTTCTACCCGTATCCCGGCAGTTCAGGAAGCGGTGAAGAAGTTCTTTGGAAAAGAACCTTCCAAAGGTGTAAATCCAGATGAAGTAGTTGCTTTGGGTGCTGCTATTCAAGGCGGTGTATTGACCGGTGAAGTGAAAGATGTATTGCTGCTCGACGTAACCCCGCTGTCTTTGGGTATCGAAACTATGGGCGGCGTGATGACTAAACTCATCGAGGCGAATACGACTATCCCGACCAAGAAATCAGAGGTATTCTCGACCGCTTCGGACAACCAGCCTTCCGTAGAGATACACATCTTGCAGGGCGAACGGCCAATGGCTTCCCAAAACCGCACAATCGGGCGGTTCCACCTGGACGGGATTCCGCCTGCACCTCGCGGCGTACCGCAAATCGAAGTAGCCTTCGATATCGATGCCAACGGCATATTGCACGTATCGGCGAAAGACAAGGCAACCGGCAAGGAACAGAAAATCCGCATCGAAGCATCTTCTGGCCTTACGGAGGACGAAATCAAGAAGATGAAGCAGGAAGCGGAAGCCAACGCTGAATCTGATCGAAAGGCCAAAGAGGAGATAGATAAGCTAAATGCTGCGGACGCACTGATTTTCTCGACCGAGAAGCAGTTGAATGAATATGGCGATAAGATCGGCGCTGATAAAAAAGCACCTATTGAAGACGGCTTGAAGAAACTGAAGGACGCTTATGCCGCCAAAGATTTTGCTGCCATCGATGCGGCACAGGCTGAGCTGCAGAACGCTTGGAACGCTGCTTCAGAAGACATGTACAAAGCATCACAGGAAGCCGCTGCAAACGAACAGCCAGGCGGCGGTGCAGGTGCCGGATCATCATCAACCAGCAATTCCGCCGGCGACGATGTAACTGACGTGGAATATGAAGAAGTGAAGGACAACGATAAGAAGTAAATACGGAGTCCATTGTCAATAAAAAAACCTCGCAGGATAACTCCTGCGAGGTTTTTTGTTTCCATTCGCGCCTGATCGATTAAAACAATTGTTCGGGATATGTTCCGCCCTTTACCAGTTGCGCAATATTTTCCTGTACGATGGGTTTATCATCTGGATAGGTAACCCCAAACCATTTCTGTGATGTGGGTATAACCTTAAAGGTGGCTTTACCTTCTTTAATTAACTCATCCGCAACCTTGGGAATCAAGAATTCGGATTTCGGATTATCTTCATTAGCTGGCACAAATGCTTTGAACAATGTTTCGCTCACCTCAAAGATTGCCGGAGTGAATCCCCAAAAATTCATGGATACCCGGCTGCTTTTGGGCAATTCAGTTTCTATCCCATCTTCTTCAAAAAAGATCCGCTTTTCACCATCCACCTCTTTAAAATAAACCTTGAGCCGTTCATTGATTTCTGTCATGTTTCCTTCATCGTCCACCTTGCACACACCACGGGATACCGAACCATATTCCGAAAGGGTTTTGTCAATTTGATACCCCATCAGGGAAAAATTGTTGTCCGTAACTTCGCTCGTTAGGAACTTAGCCATTTTCTCGAACGCCTCGAAGCCGTAAAAATCGTCGGCATTGATGACACAGAATGGTTCGTTGATCTGGTTACGAGCGGACAACACCGCATGAGCCGTACCCCACGGTTTAGACCGCTCAATTTGTTTCGTTATACCAAATGATGTCAGGTCGTAGCTTTGATATACATAGTCCGTCTCGATTTTTCCCGCCAACTTGGGTTCGAAAATCCCCTTAAACTTATCCGCAAATTCCTCACGGATAATGAAGCACACCTTTCCGAATCCAGCGCGTATAGCATCGTAGATTGAATAGTCAATGATGGTTTCGCCATTGGGCCCAAAGGGATCTATCTGTTTCATACTTCCATAGCGGCTGGCCATTCCGGCCGCAAGAATCAACAAAGTGGGTTTACTCATAACTAAAAATTATGGTTACTGAAAATTAACGTTCTATATACTACGTCCAAATATACAACTTCTATGTTATCTCAACGTTTCTTTCGAAACATAGCCGTCAATAGACCGTTGGCAAGTCTGGCCAGCAGCTTAGTGCCTTCCCGCGCCAAGGTTGTGGTTGCCGCCCGCTGCGCAGCCTCCAGTGGTGTCTGCCGGGTGCTTCTCCGCCCAGACGCGTTCGTCGGTTGCTTGGCCGCTTCTGCCTTGGCGGTTTTCGCGGCATGCTCCCGCAACCGTTCTTCCAATATTTCGGACGCACTCCGTCTATTCACCACCTGATGGTACTTGGCATAAAAGGGTGAAGCGCCGACCAGCTGCCGATAAGTGCGCTCATCCGCAGGCCCCATCAACGCGCGTGGCGGTATCAGGTGAGTGGCTGCCACTTCCGTGGGAATTCCCTTGTCATTGAGGACGGTTATCAATGCCTGCCCGGTGCCCAACGAGGTCAGTATCCGGTCGATTTCATAAAACTCCGAACGCGGGTATGTTTTGACGGTTTTTCGCAGCGCCTCGGCATCATTGGGCGTGAACGCCCGCAGCGCATGCTGCACGCGATTCCCCAATTGACCAAGCACGCTTTCCGGAATATCCGTGGGCGACTGGGTACAAAAGAACACCCCTACCCCTTTAGAGCGGATCAGCCGCACAATCTGCTCAACCTGCATAAGGAACGCCTTAGGGGCGCCTTTGAACAGCAGGTGCGCTTCTTCGAAAAAGAACACCAACTTGGGCTTATCCAGATCGCCAACCTCCGGAAGGTTTTTAAAAAGCTGTGCCAAAAGGCTCAATAAGAACGTGGAGAACAGTACCGGTTGGTCCTGTATGTCTGATATATTCAACAAGCTAATCACCCCTTTGCCGTCAACACGCTCAAACAGGTCGTTAATATCGAATTCCTTCTCTCCGAAAATGCCCGACACCCCTTGCTGTTCCAGCGCGACCAGCTTGCGTAGCATGGTGCCGGACGTGCTGCCGCTGATGCGGCCATAGCTATCCTTTATTTCTTCCGCACCCGGCCCATCGGCAAGGTAAGTGAGCAGTTTTTTCAAATCAGCGAAGTCGATCAACGGCAGCCGGTTGTCTTCGGCATACTTAAACACAGCAGCCAACACACCGGTTTGAGTATCATTAAGCTCCAGGATCCGGGCCAACATCACCGGACCGAAATCCCCTACTGTCAGCCGCATGGGATTGCCGACCTTGCCTGACAATGAATACAGTTCCACAGGAAAACCAGACGGCACGAACGGCCATTCCAGCGCCTCTCCGCGTTCCACCAAAGCAGGACTGAGTTCACCCGGCTGGCTCAAGCCGGAAAGATCGCCTTTCACGTCGAGTAAGAACACGGGCACACCGGCATCAGCAAGCTGTTCGGCCATCAGCTGCAATGTACGGGTCTTCCCCGTACCTGTAGCCCCCGCGATCAAGCCATGGCGGTTCATCATCCGCAGTGGCAGGTTGATCTTCGCGCCGGTCACCACTTCACCATGGAGCAATCCTGCCCCCAAAAAAATAAAAGCCCCCTTTGGGTTATAGGACGCTGATATACGTTCGATAAACTTGGCTTGATTCCCCATAAAACATGCAACAAAAACTATTGGCGAAAGCTACGTACTTCTTAGGGGAATTGCAAATCGATGCCATCAGAAGCAGCTGGTATCTTGTAAATCGAAAACGAACGACATAGGCACTAAAATACGGCGGGAAAATCGGATATTTGCTAACCTTGCGCGATGAAGTGTATAATTTTCGGTTGACCAATGCTTGCGACTAAAAACAAGATAGCTCATCATCAATTTATTAAAATTTCGGAGTTTCGGAGGGACATCCGCCGGACCGCTCCGCACAGGCATAACAGTTACATCGAGTTCATATTCCTGTCAAAAGGGAGCGGCTTTCATACCATCGATGGAAAGCCCTACAACGTTTCGCCCCCACTTTTGTTCACTGTCCGCAAGGAACAGGTTCACCATTGGGAAATAACGGATGAGCCTGAGGGATACGTATTAATCATCAAGAGACAGTACGTAGCGGCTAGTCTTGACAAAGCCCTCGGCGATCTCCTTTCGAAAGTTAGTGCGCACACGTGCGTTCACATCACCGCTCCAGAGCCCCTCACCGCGCTTTTCAAACTTCTGCTCGACGAGTGGCAAAGTGAAAAAGCCGGTTCATACAGTCAAGATGTGGTAGACGGCCTCATGAAAGCGTTGCTGGCTAAAGTACTTCAGCTAGCTCAGCCGAAAAAGCCGCAGCACGTGGGCGCCTCCGACATATTTCAGCGGTTCGAGGCGCTATTGAGGGATACCAGCACCTTGCAGAACAACGTGGCCCACTACGCCGAATTACTGAACACAAGTCCACAAAACCTGAATGCTGTGTGCCGCAAAGCTGTCGGGGAATCTGCCGCATCCGTCGTGGCACGGCACCTGCTAAGTGAGGCAAAACGCCTGCTGCTATACACCGACATGGGCGTCGGAGAAATTGCCACCCGGCTCGACTTCAGCGACAACTCGCATTTCACCAAGTATTTCAAGCGACACACCGGAACCACGCCAAACGTTTTCCGCCAACACACCTAATACCTTAGCTGCAGATTATACCATACTATTTTCAAATCGACCGCAAATTAGTGGTAGCTTCCCTTACCTTTGCCGCGAAAACATAATAGATAATGAACAATTCATACCTACTGGGCCTTTGTTTCTTTTTCCTGACCGCCTCGACACACCTCGTTGCGCAAACAGCTTCGATCACCGGGGTCTCATTTGATAAAGCGGCAGCGCATCCGCTTGCCTTCGTCAGCGTTTCGCTCCACCAGGCCACCGACTCTACGCTCGTCAATGGGCAGCTTTCCGATACGACGGGCACCTTCAAGTTCGACAAGCTGAAGCGGGGAAGCTACTTCATCCGCTTGCAGTTCCTGGGTTACGAACCGGCCGAATCATCCCATATCACACTAACCGCCAACCAGCACATCGATCTGGGCCGGATCGAACTGGCCGTCAATCCGCAGTTTTTAAGCGAAGTGCAGGTAACCGGGCGGCAGCTGCAACACATCAACCAAATCGATAAGCAGGTCTACAAAGCCGAACAATTCGAGTCGGCCAAAGGCGGTACGGCCATCGATGTGATTCGCAATATGCCCTCCGTCTCTGTGGACGGCCAGGGGCAGATCACCATGCGCGGGGCACAGGGATTTCTCGTGCTCATCAACGGTAAACCCGTGCAAACCGATGCCGCCACCATATTGAGCCAGTTGCCGGCCAACCAAATCGAAAACATCGAATTGATAACGTCCCCCTCGGCAAAGTATGATCCTGATGGCAGGGGTGGTATCATCAACGTGACGACAAAAAGGGGAGCTGATGACGGGTTCGCGCTGATTGCCAACCTCCAGGGCGGCCTTCCGTCAATTGAAGACTACGGCAACCCTCAGCGCCAGCAACGCTATGGCGCAGACGTGACGGTCAATTACCGCAAGGATAAATGGGACATCTCGGCCAGCGCTAATTACCTGCGCAACGACAACGCCGGGTTGCGCGATGGGGACGTCTACACCATAATCGGTAACCGGCGGACCTCCTTTCCCTCACACGGTGAACGGAGCTTCGACAAGTACAATTACGGCGGGCGGTTTAATGTCAGCTACACCCCCAACGAGCGCAACCAGCTTTCCGCAGGCTTTTTTGCCGGCCACAAATTCCAGGACCGGATAGCCGACATCCACTACGATAATGTAACCACAGACCTCAACACCGGCGCCGTCCTTGGCCGCAGCCGTTATTTCAACGCCAACCTGCAGAATAAACAGGGCGACTTTGTGCTGGGCAATATTGACTATACGCATACGTTTACGGGCGGGGCGTCGCTGGCATTCTCTGCCTTGTATGAACGCGCTGATCTGTACGGATCTACCTTCAATGGAAATATCGAAGGGGCCGACACGGTGCAAAATACGATAAGTACTTATCAGAATCCCCTGAACGGGTTTCGCGGAAAAGTCGACTTCACCGCTCCGGCAGGAAACGGGATCTGGGAAAGCGGCTATCAGTACAGGCGCGATGCGCAGGACGGACGCTTCATCTACCGGGCAAAAGAGATCGGCGACCCCGATTTCGCCATCATGCCGGAGTTTACGGGCGACGTCGAAGCCATCAACCAGATCCATTCCATCTATACCCAGTACTCAGGTAAAACCGAGAAACTGGAGTACATGGGCGGATTGCGCTACGAGTATGCCTACCGGGATCTGCAGGTCCGCTCGCTGGATGATGACAATTACACGCTGGAGCTGCACAACCTGTTTCCCTCGGCAAGCGCCTTGTACAGCATCGACGACCGGTGGAAAGCGAAAGCGGGCATCAGCCGACGCGTGCAGCGAACCAGCAATTTCGAGCTGAATCCCATTCCCGAGCGCGAACACTCGGAAACCTTGGAGCAAGGCGACGCAAACCTGCTGCCTGAGTTTATATATTTAGCGGAAATGGGCATTATACGGAACTTCAAACAGGGCTCTTTTTTCACCACCGCCTATTATCAGGACATCAAAAACCCCATCCAGCGGGTAAACAGTGTCTTTGCAGACACCATCCTGAACCGTGTATTTACCAACGCAGACCGCGCTACGCGTACCGGAATTGAACTGGGCGCCAATTACACTCCGGTAAAATGGGCCCAGCTTTACCTCGGCGCTAATGTGTTCCGGAGCACCACACGGGGAGTCGTACTGGACTACGCCGAGCCGCGGGAAAACCGCGCATGGGCATATTCGGTAAACGGCAACGCCAACGTACAGTTGACGCAGCAATTCAGCATCCAGGGCAACGTGAATTACCTGTCGGCGAGGCCGACGGTGCAAGGAGAGGATTCCCGTTTCCTTTCACCCAACCTTTCACTGAAACACACGTTCATGGATGGCGCACTGACCGCGCTCGTGCAATGGCAAAACATCGGGATGGGTATCCTGCCGAGCAATGAACAACGGATTACGACATGGGCACCCGATTTCTACACGACCACCAACTACATTTATGAGGTGGATGTGATTATGCTTAACCTGTCGTTTAACCTGAATAAGCTGACCCGCCAACTCAGGCTTCCGGGAAGCGAGTTCGGGGAAAAAGAGTTCTGATCCGGCGGGCCGTTTACTGAGACCGTGTTGTCGGTCCCTGCACCGTCAGCAGGCCATTGTCATCGATTTTCATTTCATCGATGAATACCACACGCTCATCGCCGGTCTGCCTGGTGCGGCCATGATAGACACACAGCATGCGACCGTCTGGCAGGAACACCACGCTGTTGTGGCCGGTACCCGTCACCTGTCCGCCCGTTGCCGTGTTCTTTTCCAGCACCGGGTTGTTGGTCGCCTTGGTGTATGGCCCGAAGGGATGTTTAGCCGTTGCATAGCCCACCGCATAGTTTTCTCCGGCAAAATGATTGGCCGAGTACATCATGTAGTACGTATCGCCATGTTTGAACGTAAAGGAGCCCTCTGTCCAGCGGCGATTCACTTCACGGCTGGTTACCGAACGGCTCTCCCATTCAGCCTGGGCATCGTTCATGCTAACGGGCGGGCGCAAAAGCAACACCGGTTCGCCAATGACGCCCGAAAAGTCCGGTTTCAGTTCTATGCCATACACCCAGCTCTCTTCGATCTCGTCAAACCAGCCCTTCCGCTTTGCCCAGTCGGCCACCTCGCTCTGCACCGGATGCTTATAACAGCAACGGGAGTAATACAGGTATATCCGGCCATCGTCCGCGAAATAAACGTTGGCATCGATGATGGGATAGCCGGGATCAAAAACCGGACGGTTTTGCAGATCAACAAAGGGTCCGGTGGGTTTGTCGGCCACGGCAACGCCGATACGGAAATTTTCCAGCTCCTTGCCGGGGTTGTCTTTCCACTGCGCGCTGTAGAACAGGTAAAATTTGCCTTTATGCGCATATACCTCCGGTGCCCAGTATGCGCCGCCCCATGCCGCGGTTGAGTCACTCCAGCCATTTTCGTTACCGGCATGGTAGACCTGGCCTTCGTTCCGCCAATTTACCAGGTCGTCTGAGGAATAGGCCGCAAACCCGTTCTTGGCTCCTCCCCCCGTGCCGTACATATAGTAGCGCGCGGTCGCATCGTCATAGATGATATACGGATCGCCGAAAACAACATCGAGCGGATTATGGGAAGAAGACGGCACCTCCTGGGCATTGCCGAGATACGGCAGGACTAAGAACAGCGCAGCGGCAATAACTTTACGGGTCAATTTCATCTATTTATCTTTTCTTGTCAATTCGTTTACATGGCGGAGCAGGATATGAAACCCCGGTGCAGCCATGGCACCATGGTCAAAACCATCCAGCTCATAGAGGTATACCTGCTGGTGGCCCACCACTTTCATCATGCGGTAGAAATATGCGGTTTCCTCATACCTGCCCAACAGCTCCAGCTCGCGGTCTCCCGACACCAGCACCAGCGGCGGCGCATCGCTGCGCACGTGGTACAGCGGCGCAAACTCATCGATGATGGGCTGTTTATCGCTTATGCCCCGCTCCGCGCGGATGGTCATGTGGGTAACGGCATGTCCGCTGAAGTCGATAATCCCCGCAAGCCTGTCGGCATCTTCACCGTACTGTTGCAACCACGACTTATCCAGCCCCACCATCGCCGCGAGGTAACCGCCAGCGGAATGGCCGGAGATGAAAATCTTGCCGGGATCTCCCCCGTATTCATCAATGTGCTTGAACACCCATGCGATGGCCGCGGCGGCATCGTCGATATACGCAGGGTTCTTCACTTTCGGGCTCAGCCGGTAATTGACCGCCACGACGGCGAGCCCTTTCTCTTTCAGCTCATTGGGAATGAATTTTTCGCCGCCCGTGATCCCGCCGCCATGGAACCAGACCACGGTAGGGAAGCCCGTTGCATCTTCGGGGTAGTAAATGTCCAATATGCACCGTTCACGGATGTACGTATCATCGGAGGCCCCCGACCGGTAATTGATGTTCTCTTCGGTCCGGTACGTTTCCCGAGCTGTCGCCGGACCGATCAGGCAGGCTGTAAACAAGCCTATGAATAATGCAAAGAAGTTTCGTTGAGCGGTAAGTATAAAAATCATCGATTCGAGGTTAGTCAAGACTACTTACAATAGATTTAATTTGCTCTTCAAGATCTGGCAAATCATATTTGGCGATTTCCCATACCAAATGAAAATTTACGCCAAAGTATTCGTGTACTGAAATATTCCGGAATCCTCTGATTGGACCCCACGGAACTTCGGGATGCTCAGCTTTCAGCTTCTCGGTTAACGCGTTGCACGCCTCTCCAATTATCTCAATTTGCTTCACGGTAGCAAATCGCTTTTCAGAGTTTGCGACGTAGGACTCGTAAGTCACTCCGTCGAGATACATTTCTATTTCAGCGATGGCATCCAAAATATGTTGCAACCGAATACGATCACCCAACCGGTTTTTCATAAATAAGCACCTTATCTCTCTCAATGAAAGGCTTTACATATGGAGAAAGACTTTCTTCACTCACCAAATCGACGTCTCTGCGTAACAGTGCCGACAATTCATCTTTAAAAGCAAAAAAGCGAAGTCCAATAGGTTGGTCATGATCCAACTCCACCAGTATGTCGATGTCGCTATCAGCGTCAGCTTCATTACGAGCAAAGGATCCGAAAAGGTAAGCCTTATTCACGGGCAAACCTATAAAGTACTGTGTAATCGCTTGTATTTCCTTCTTGCTCAATTTCATCGTCACTACAAAGATAAGATTCGGATAGCGAAATATCAAAATTACTCCCTGCGCGGACTTTGCGGACGCGAGGGCATCGGCGCGGGGTGCTGTGCCAATATGTCTTGAAGCGCCTTCCGTACTTCCGGTTGTTCCTCCGCGATATTTTTCACCTCCATTAGCCCATTCTCGTAGTCATACAACTCATACGTTGCCGTTTCGGCGGTGTCACCGATTTTCTTCCATTCCACCAGCCGGTAGCGATCGGTGCGGATGGCCCTTCCAAGGTGGCCGCCCCGCGGGAAGCAATGGTAGGCGTGATCCCGTATCCGGGTCTCTGGATTGCTCAGCACAGGCACCAAGCTCAGGCCGTCAAACGGCTGCTGCACATCCGGTATGGGCAACCCGGCGAGTTCAACCAATGTGGGGTAGATATCAACTGTTTCGGTCAGCTGATCCGTATGCGAGCCTGCGCGGGCGACGCCCGGTGCAGCAATAATCAGCGGGATGCGGTTTGCCAGTTCATAGTTGACATGTTTGGTCCACATACCCATATCGCCGAGCATGTAACCATGGTCACCCCAGAGCACCACGATCGTATTATCATCGAGGCCAAGCGCAGCCAATTCGTCCAACACTTTCCCAATCTGGGTATCCACATAGCTCGCCCCTGCGTAATACCCATGTATCAATTTGCGGGTAAGGCTATCTGGGAACGGCTCCGCGGTAACCGTTGTGGGAATCGGGATATACTGATCGATTTCATCGCCATATTTCACAGCATATGGGGGGGCGCCCTCCGGCCGGATGGTGTATTGAGGCAAGGGAAGCGCTTCTTCATCATACATATCCCAATATTTCTTCGGCACAGAGAACGGTAAGTGCGGCCGGGCAAATCCTACAGCAAGGAAAAATGGCTGGTCGGGCTGCGACTGAAAGTTTCGCAGCCGCTCAACCGCCCGTTGTGCCACACGGCCATCGGCATAAGCATCGTCCTCGACGTCTGGCGCTTCCCAAGCCCATCCACGGGGTAATCCGCGTGCAGGCTGATTCGAAAACAGCGCCTCTTCGCGGGTAAAGCCTTCTTTTTTGCTTTCCGGATCTACGTATTCAATCACCAAGTCTTTGTAATGAGGCACGCTCCAAGAGGCTTCATCGGCATACGTGTTGTGACCAATGTGATACACCTTGCCCATGGATTCTGTGTGGTAGCCATGCTGCTTGAAATATTGGGGCAACGTCACGGCATCGGGATAATAGTCGCGAAAATTTTGCCCGAAACCATAAATTCCCGATGAAGTTGACCTGCTGCCCAACAGTAGATTAAACCGCGATGGTGCACAGACAGCTTGATTGGAATAAGCTTGTTCAAACCGAAATCCGTTCGCAGCCAACTTATCCATATTTGGGGTGATGGCTAGACGGTCTCCATACGCACCAATCGCGGGGCGCAGGTCGTCTACCAAGATTAGCAATACATTCGGCTTATCCGGCTTGCTTGCCGTGGTGCAGGAAGTACCGGCCAAAAGCGCGATGGTAACCGCACATAGTGCGATTACCTTTTTATATCCTGCCGTCCTCCTTTTAATGTTCAATACTGTCATTGTTTTCATATCCAAATATATCAACGCTGTTTTATCATTCAATACCCGTCGTTCTGCTCCAAAGAAGGATCTGCATCCATCGCCGCCTGTGGTATCGGAAAGCGCGTATGGTTTTCGGTCGCATTTGTTTTCCCACGTGCATGGGCCGAAGTCACAAACTTACCAAAACGGATGAGATCTTCACGGCGTATACCCGCTTCGTTGTAAAACTCCCATGCACGCTCGTTTAGCAAGTGGTCACGGAAAGCCTGCAGGTTTGCAAAATCCGATACTGAAATCGCATTTTCGCCAACCAGACCGGCCCGTTCCCGCACCTGATTTACCAGGTCTACCGCTAACTGGCTTGGCCAGTTCAGCTCAGCGAGCGCCTCAGCCTTAGCCAGTAAAATATCGGCGTACCGGATTTCAGGCAGGTCATTACCATGTTCATTCACGATCGCATCCGGGTCGGGCCAAAATTTCATGGACCGTGTATCGTTGTTATTCAGCAATGATATGGTCTGCCCGGCGCCATTGATATAGCCGGTCATAATCGAATTCTTACGCTTATCCGATATATGAAAGGAATCGTAGAAGCTATCGTACAGCCGGTACTGCGCCGCCCAATTTTGCCAACCACTCCGAAATTCCAAACCCAACACAGGATCGCGTTGAAAACCGGGAGGAAATGCACCATTGATATAGTTATTGCCAGCCCCCTGAGGCGATTGCGGAAATACCAGTATATATTCGTTGTTCCGTTCGTTCTCTACCCTAAACAATCGCTCGTACTCCGGATATAACCGGTATTTATCAAGGGCGATGATGTCATCAGCGGTAGCCGCCACATTTTCCCATTGCTTGGTATTCAGGTAAAATTTGCATAGCGTCGCCAACGCAGCTCCCCTATTGGGCCTCCCATAATTCACTTCATCACCCGGCATGGGCAGTGCATCAATTATCAACTGCAGCTCGCCTTCGATGAATGCACGCATTTCCGCCTCCGAAGGCCTTCCCAATTCTAACGGATCATCGCTTGACGTACGGAGCGGTACGGGGCCAAACCAGCTATGTAGCTTTGCATAGGCCAAAGCCCTCATGAAACGTGCTTCAGCCGTATACATCGCCTTTCGGGCTGCATCGTATGAGCCCCGATCAATGTTTTCCAGCAACAAATTTGCATTCCGAATCGCGCGGTATGGCCTTAGCCATAGAATGTTATTGAACCAAGGCAACGAGGCGTCCCACGTAAAATTGATCATTTGGGTTGCAATCAGGTTTTCACCCCCACCTGTTTCCCACTCAATATCCGTACACCAGCTTTCCAGGTTCATCCGTGACTTCCCGTCCCAGCCGCTTAAGAGGAGCTCACCGAATGTGGAATTAAGCAGCGAGTTGACACCCGCCTCAGTAGCTAGCAATGTTTCAGGATCCATTTCGGAATAAACAGGCTCATCGAGGTATTTCTCGCAACTCACCGTGCTAAGCGCCAAAGCAACCACACTCATTAGGTACCGCAGTCGACGTGTCAAATTGATATGATTTGTTTTCATGACTTTACAGATAAAAGGATTAAAAATCAGCTGTCAGCCCAACCATCCACGTACGCGCAAGGGGATAGGCGTTATAGTCTATTCGGTTAAAAGCACCGCCGTTGGGATTTACCGAAGGGTCAAACCCGGAATAATCGGTAAACGTAGCCAGATTCTCGACCGAAAAACTTATACCAAGATTCTTTAGATAAGTCCATCCCGGCGAAAACCTGTAGGACAGTGAGGCATTACGGATACGAACAAAGGAGGCGTCTTCCACAGTATAGCTGTTTACACGTTTATCCCCTTGTCCGCCCGGATTGATAAACGAGGGGTAGCGATCTGATGGGTTTTCCGGGGTCCACCGGTTCAGGTAAGGTTCGGCATACCGGTTTCTCCTGAAACTAACAGGAAAATACGATTCAACCAAGTTGTTGTTTAGCATCTTCACGCCCGAGACGCCATCCAGAAAAATCGAAAAGTTAAATCCTTTATAGGAAAACTGGTTACCCACAGACCATGTTAACTTCGGGAACGCATTACCCAACAGTACCCGATCCTCGCCATTTACGGTCCCATCACCGTTGACATCGCGGTATTTGATATCACCCGGTTCCACGACATCACGTGTCGTCGAAAAATCATCACCCTCCTGCCAAACCCCATTGATTTCCCAACCATAGAACGAAAACAGCGGAGAACCAGGCCTTAGAATAAACACGCCACTGGTCTGCCCGACGTTTCCAGAAATAATCGGGTTGTCCTGACCGATGTTGAGCACTTCATTTGCCAGTGTGGCAAGGTTCACCTGCGTACTCCATTTGAGGTTGCCGGTCAGGTTATCAGTACTCAAAGCAAACTCCCAGCCTCTGTTGCGTATACTACCGACATTAGAAAGCCTGGTTGAATAGCCTGTGGATGACGGGATAGGAAGCGCAAACAACATATTGAAGGTCGTCTTCGTAAAATAGTCGACGCTTCCCGTTATCCGCCCATTGAAGAGACCGAAATCCAATCCGGCGTTCAGCTGTTCGGTAGTTTCCCACTTCAAGTCCGGATTGGGATACCGTGCCGGTTGTGTACCGACATTGAGCCGGTCGTCCAAAATCGCGGTTGGCCCGCCGCTGAAGGTAGTAAGCGCACTGTAGTTGCCGATTTCCTGATTGCCAGTCTGCCCCCAGCTAAACCGCGGTTTGAGTTCGGAGAAAACCGATATTCCCTGCATAAACTCCTCCTCCATCAGCTTCCAGCCCAGCGCAAACGATGGGAAATAACCGAACCTATTGTTGGCACCGAATCGCGACGAGCCATCGGCCCTTAGTGAAGCGGTAACCAGATACTTGTTATTCAACTCATAGTTTACCCGTCCCAAGTAAGAGAGGAGCCGGTTGGCCGCCCGGCCGGTGCCTATCCTGAACGTCTCCTGATCGCCCAAGCCCATATTGTCAGAACCGGTGACATCTGACGGGAAACCCATAGCGTCTTGGAAAGAAGACGAGTATACAAAGCGCTGTGTGGTAGCTCCTCCGATCACATTCAGGTAGTGATTATCCCACCTCCGGTCATACGTAATCGTTCCTTCGAGCAGGTAGTTGCCCTGCATGCCACTTATTACAGATCCGCTTCCGCCTGCCGCCATGGCACGACGAGTTTTTTGCCCCACGTAAACATCCCGTCTCCTGGTGTTAATGTCGCCACCAGCATTGATTTTAGCGGTCAGGTAAGGCGTGATTTTATATTGGGCATAGGCTGTACCAAATGTCCGATAGGCATTGGATGCAGCCATAACCTCGTTAATCAGCGACATCGGATTGTCCATATCCAAGAAAGGCGACAGCTGATAATTTCCTCCGTCATCATAGATAGGTAGCGTGGGATCGAAATTGAGTGCCGTGTACATTGTGCCGGATTGTGCATTGATCCCGAAGCCCGATGGCACCTGCCTATCGTGTGTATAGCTTACATTGAGGGCAGCTCCCACTTCCAGCTGGTCTGTGATATTGGAGCTGATATTGAGTTTCGCCGCATACCGGCTGAATGCCGTATTTTTCAATATCCCCCCTTGGTCAAAGGCATTAAGTGCCAAGTAATACCGGGTTTGCTCGTTTCCACCACTAAATGCCAGGCTGTGGTTCTGAATGGGCGCACGGTTATCAAACACCTGTTCCTGCCAATCGGTACCCACTGCATTTACGTCCGTAATCCGATTGGACTCGGGGCCTGCGCCCGCGTCAACGAGCTCATTGATAACTTGGATGTATTCCGCTGTCGTCAGCAGATCGATGGTGTTGGCCACCCGTTGCTGCCCATACGACCCGCTGTATGAAACCATATTCCGGCCTGCCCTACCCTTTTTTGTCGTGACCATAATCACTCCATTGGCCCCGCGCGAACCATAAATCGCCGTCGCAGAAGCATCTTTAAGAATTTCGATCGACTCGATATCTTCCGGGTTGATGCCTGCCAGCGGATTCCGAGGAGAGGGCGGTGCATCGAAATTAGCCCCTCCGCCCCCTGCCACCGGAGAATTATCGATCGGCAACCCGTCGATGACATACAGCGGGCTCGTCCCGGCATTGACAGAGCTCGCGCCCCGGATACGCACGGCTACACCACCACCAGGCTCACCGCTGCTCTGAACGAACTGTACCCCTGCCGCCTTTCCGGCAATTAGCTGGTCAAAGGTTGCATTTGTTCCCTTATTGAAGTCTTCCGCACGGATCGAGCTCACCGCGCCGGTAATGTCGCTTTTCCGCTGGGTACCATACCCAACCACCACCACCTCACTCAGGTCGGCAAAAGTGGGCTTCATCGCTATAGAACCCAGAGCAGCCGAAACTGCAAGCTCCCGGGTCTCATACCCCACAAAAGAGACAACGATGACAGCGTTTCGTTCCACATTGTTGAACGTAAATCGACCATCGTTATCCGTGCTGGTTTCCTGCTGTGACCCTTTTATCCGCACCGCGGCGCCTTGTAATGGGTTACCATGCTCATCGAGTACCCTACCCGAGAGCGTTTGCTGTTGCAGTTCGAAATCCGCCGGGATATCGGGAGACCGGCGTGTGTCGGGCTTCTCCTTAATCACAATCTCTTTGCCGGTGATCACATAGTCCAATGGAAGTCCCCTTAGGATATGCTTCATAGCCTCATTGAGGTCCACATTTGCCAAGGAAACCGTTATGGGCGGTATCTGATCAATATGCTTTACGCTGTAAACCACAGAGTATCCGGTTTGAACGCGTATTTCAGAAAAGATACGGCGAAGCCCCACGCGTTCCCGTTGGATGGTCAGTTTCTGTGCCGATGTTTCAGCAAATACCTGAACCAGGCAGACCGTCAATAGAAAATACGCAATCTTCATAATCCTCAATAACCGTGTTGTCAGGATGGCAATCGCACTGCGATTGCGTTTCAACGAATAAATGTCCATAAAATGGTTAACGCTTTGACAAACAACCCCAGGCCTTTGAAAGCTGGTGCATGTTGGTTAAGTTTGTCAGGTGTTTGATACTCGAACAGACCAGTTAGTCTTGAAACAGCAGGCTGTTCGAAAGTTAATTTATCATCACAATAAGCCGGGGATGGTGAGACATCTCCGGTTTTTTAGTTTATAAGTTGGTATTACGGTTTAATCACAATCCCCCTTTCTTCAATTTTAAAATGAATCTGACCGGTCAGCTCCAGCCGTCGCAATACTTCCGATACATTCGCATACCGCGAAACCGTTCCACCGAAACGAAGTTGTTTATCCACCCCTTCAAAATGAATATCAACGTCATACCAACGGCTGATGTCACGCATGATGTGTTCGAGTGTTTCTTCATTGAATGCGATAAAACCCGATTTCCAGGCAATGAACGGTGAGGTATCCACTTTGTCTACCGATATCTCCCCGGCGTTCACTATCGCTTGGTCACCCGGTACCAATTGACGGGCGCGCTGTGCTGTTGACACCATGATTTCACCTTCCACCAATGTCGTTTGCTCCAACCGCTCATCAGCATACGCCGCTACATTGAACGACGTGCCCAGCACAGCAATCTCTTGGCCAGCGGTTTTTACGACAAACGGGCTGTGTTGACTCTTTGTCACCTCGAAATAGGCTTCGCCAACCAAGGTTACTTGACGCATCGTCCGGGCGAATCGTTGTGGAAAGATTAATTTAGAATCGGCATTAAGCCAGACCTTGGTGCCATCACTAAGCACCACCTGATACGTTCCGCCCCGCGGCGTAATGATTTCGTTGTATGCGCTTTCGCCCGCTTCATGTCCATTGTGGAAGTCTCCCGCAAACGTGCTATCTGTGTAAAGCAGCCGATCGGACAGGACCATCACCCCATGTTGGCTGCTATCCAAATGGACGGTCTGCCCACTTGCCAACTTCAGTATCGCTTTATTTCCTCCTGCCGGTATATCGGTCAATTGATCGGCAGCGCTATCGCTTGCTACCGGCCTGTACAGCAACGCTATCGCGGCAATCAGTATGATTGACGCAGCTGCAGCCAGCCACGGAGTGGAGCTCTTTCTGCCATTTGGCGGCAACCCTTTCCGTAAGCGTTTCCAAACGCGCTTTTTGGTTGCCGTCTCCTCAGCAACGGGCTCGCTGGTATACGCATGCAAATGCAAGCTTTCGATTAGCAGGCGCTCAGCGTCCGTACATTGACCTCGCCGGTAGCGATCCAAAAGCTTCGCCAAGTCGTTTTCGTCCATCAATACTATCGGTTTATAGGATGATGACGGTCGAAACGGTTGTTAGGGTAAAAAGTATTTTAAAATTAGTGTAGCATATCCGATCAATACGCTCTTCTTCAGCAGGATCAACGCGTTTTTTATTTGTCGGTTCACATTATCCCGGGAGATTTTCAGCGAATCACTGATCTGCTGATGGGTCATCATGTGGTGTCGGCTGAGCGTAAAGATCGTCCGCATCTTTGGCGGCATTTTACCCAGGCAAGCTTCGAACCGTTGCACCAGTTCCTTTTCAAAAAGTTTACTATCAGTGGCATAGTTGCCCTCAACGTATGTACGTTTCAGGTCCTGAAGATACGACAATCGGTATTTTGAACGATCGGCACGATCAATCACTTTGTTTAGCGTTGACCGGTACAGGTATGCTTTCAAGGAAGTGCTTATTCGCAGGGATGCCCGCTTCTCCCAGAGCGTCATGAACAATTCCTGCACAATATCCTCGGCATCGCCTGGATCATTTATGGCATTTCTGGCATAGCTCCACAAGGGTGTCCAATACCGTTCATACAAGGCTTTGAACGCACGCTGATCGCCATCGCGCAGCAGCGCAAACAAAACTTCGTCCGTGTCCTCGCTATAATTGGTCATTTAGTTCCGATCACCCGGTACAATTAAGTAATCAAGCTAACCTCTAATGCCGACTGGTTGCTGCGCATAAGCGCCGCGTTCCTTACCTAAACGGAACGTCCAATGCAGCTCCTGCATCCCCCTGTTCCTCCATCCATTCCTTTAATCTGTCCATATAACGTTGAACCACCGTTTGATACTCCGGCTTTCCGGCCAGGTTTTCCAACTCATACGGGTCTGTGCCGATGTCGTAAAGTTCTATTTCCGTTTTTCGGACGATCCGCTGCGTCAGTTTCTTAGCTTCATCATCACCGGCTGCCCGATCTACCCAACTGGTCCAAGCTAGTTTCCTATTTTCCGTATTCAGCATGTATTTGATGTAGTAGGCCGAATCCGGCGTAAGGTTCCAGATCAGTTTATACCGGTGGTCGCGTATACTGCGGATAGGGTATGCCGGCCCTTCGGGGATGTTGTTGTGGATGCCATAAGCCACATCCCTGTGTTCCGGCTTTTTTCCTTCAAGCACCGCCCTGAAGCTCATGCCGTCCAAGCCGGTAATGGCGTTTCCGCCCGCAATATCCACAAATGTCGGCATCAGGTCTTCATATTGTACAATGGCGTCGGTTTCCGTACCCGGTTGCACGACACCCGGCCACTTCACAATCATGGAACTCAGCTGTCCGTTGTCATACAGCGTCCATTTTCCTCCGGGGAATTGGGGCCCTTGCTCCCCCAAAAAAATGACGATGGTGTTTTCTTCGGTGCCGGTTTCCTCCAGCAGGTTCATGACATCCCCTACCTGATCGTCCAGCCGGCGTACCTCAGCAAGGTATTTGCAGAACTCCCTTCTCGTCAGCTCCGTATCGACCCAATGTGCAGGAAGTATAAGTTTGTCCGGGTCAAATTGATCTGGGTTGCCTACTGTCCATGGCGTATGCGGATTAACGCTCATTACAAAAAGGCAATAAGGCTGGTCCTGAAGGATGTAGTTCCGTACACTGTCCAGGAAATACTCGTCCGTTGGCGCTACGCAGTTCGGTTCAAAGCCGTCAATCCGGTCAAACGGAAAAACAGCCGTCGGCCGGGTAACATGATCTTTGCCGGTGAGGCCGACCCGATATCCCAGATCATTAAGGTAATGTACGACACTCTTCAAGTGACCGTAAACCGGCTTGTGATTCTGATAGGCACCATGTTTGGCGGGGTACAACCCGGTAAACAGCGACGCCCGCGTGGGTACGCACATCGCTTCGGAAGCAACGAGGGAATTAAACTTAATCCCTTCGGCGGCCAACTGATCGATATGCGACGTTTCCAGGTTTTCTCCACCATAACAGCTCAACTGACGCGAGTCCAGATCGTCTGCCATGATGACGATGACATTCGGTTTCCGTGGTGACTGAGCGGAAACATCAATGCCGTTAATGAACATAGCTGCCAACAGTACCGCCAATATCCGGTACACATGCTTTTTCATGATTATCCTCCTCAACTAACAAAAATGAATACGCGTATACAGCAAAAGGATGACAACCCATCCCTACGGTTAATAATCGTTCGTATTACAAAAGTAATTCAGAACCTCACCGCAAACCCGCGATATCTTATCTCTTTATAATCAAATTATGTCATTATTTACTCATTCCCAAGAAAAAAAATGACATATCAGAAGACATAAGGAGCAACGGGTCCCTTCCCTTTGCCCTGGTTTCTGTTGGGCGCGCTTAAATCTTCCGGACCGGTTTCATGATCGCCCTGTTCCGCCCTTATCGCTTTCATCTGCGCCCTAAAGCGCTCCAACATATCGCCGTACGCGGGATCTGCGGCAAGATTCACCTGCTCCCAGGGATCGGCCTCAACATCATAAAGCTCTTCCGCCGGGCGATGGTGGTACCGCCACAATACCGCGGCGGCGTGCTGGTCCTGGAATGATGCGGCACGCCATGAAGGCCAGTACTCGCGCCCCCCATCGTGATCAGTCGCCCTGTCCATGTGGGTGGTGTATGTGATCTCCGGCGCCAGATTCAGGATATATTTATACCGGTCGGTCCGCAACATGCGCATCGGCGAACGGTTCATCTTTCCGTCTCCCGTATGGGAGGCGAAAACGGCGTCATGGTGTTTGGCGCCGGGATTTTTCAGTACGGGCAGAAAGCTCTTGCCATCGATCCGGTGCGCAACGGTGCCGTTGGCGATTCCCACCATCGTCGGCAAAATATCAACCTGCGACACCAGCGCGTCCGTCCGGCTGCCGGCCTCGACCTGTCCGGGCCACCGCACGATGAAAGGCACCTGGACACCGTAGTCATATAGCCCCCATTTTCCAAATGCCCACTGCGGCCCTTGGTCTGAGGTAAACATCAATATCGAGTTCGCTGCCACTCCGTGCTTATCCAACAAGTCCATCAATGTACCTACGTTGGTGTCCATCTTCGTCACATCGGTGTAATACCGGGCCCTGGCACGCCGTGCATCGTCGGTATCAATGTGGACGGGCGGAATATCCACCTCATCAGGTTGATACGTCGGCTTTTCCGGCCAAACCACATGCGGGCTGTGGTCGGCCACAATCAACACAAACGGTTTGCCCGGCTTCTGCTGTCCGAGCCACTCATCGACAGGAGCCAGATTTAGGTCGTAGTGTAATCCAGGAGCCTGCTCATACCCCGGTTCGGGGACATTGGTCCCCGCAATATATTCTAATGGAAATACATCGCGCGGACCGACATGAAGTTTCCCCGCGATTGCCACCCGGTAGCCCAAGGCCGAAAGCAGCTGCACCATGGAAGGTGTTCCTTCCTTCACCCCGGAGTGGTTGCCGTGAGCGCCATGCCGCATGGGGTACATCGCCGTAAGCAGCGAGCTCCTGGAGGGCCCACATGTCGGAGAAGCCGCAAACGCATTGTCAAACACCATCGATTCGCGGCCCAGTTTGTCCAAGTAAGGGGTGCGGACCACCTTGTTTCCATACGGCCCGATATCCCACACCGCCAGGTCATCTCCGATGAAGATCACCATATTCGGGAGCGGGGGCTGCTGCCCACCAGCAGCTGTAAACCAACAGCCAAAAAATGCAAAAAGCGCTAATCTTAGTTTCATTCGATTCAATTATTCATATGTGTTTGCACTCAATTGTATTCATGAATGCTTTGCATTTTGTTCTTTATCGGTGATGAAGCTGTCATGGCTTCATCATGACAAGCAGTTTAACGTACAAATAGTCCTACATCCACATCAGCCGGACCCCTTGCGTCGCTGACTTCCAGCAACAGGGTATTTTTTCCATCGATCAGGAAATCCCTGAACGCGCTCAGGTTGATTTCGTCGTAGTGACGCCGGGTATTCACAAATTTCGATACCACTTCTTTTCCATTGAGGAAGATCCGTATGTCGGCATGCGCCAGTAGCCGGAGCTGCAGCTGTTCACCGGGTTGATCCAGCGTAAATACCCGCAGCAATGCCCCTTGCTGGCCTTTTTTGAACTTCACCGGACCACGCTCTACCGAAAAAATAGCCGGATCAGGCGCCAGCAACTGAGCTTCGCTGAGCTTTTGGCGGTATACCTGTAGGTCTTGTGGCGCCAGCTCGCTGTCTTCAGCCGCGGTCTGCCACTGCTGTGGCTGCCTGAACAACGGTTCATGCAATATGCGCATCAGGTGGGGAACTATCTTCACCCGCTTACGATCATACGTGATCAACCCGTTGACCTCCCCTTCCACATCGGTGGTCTGCGTGTAAACCGCGGCTGCCAGCCCCCGCCCGATCATCGGCTGTAGGTTATGCAACAGATCGGCGTACTCTTTGACCAGTTCCCCTTCACTATAGTACGTGCGGTAACCCCAATTCCGCATACCGGGATTCCAAAGGTGTTCTTCCATGGGCCACCCCAGTCCTCCGAATTCTCCCAAAACGATGATCCGGCCGGGATTTTCGGACGCCGGCTCCATGCCTGGGCCGGGATAATGGTGCGCATCGTTCATGTGCCCTACGCCCCTGTCGGTCCAACCGCTCACGCCATTGACGATCCGCGATGGATCATAAGCCATGGTCCATTCCACGACCCGCTTGGTGTTATATTGTCCCCACCCTTCATTGAAAGGCACCCAAACCACAATAGACGGAAAAAACCGCAGGTGATCCATGATCGCTTTCCATTCGGCTTCAAACTGCTCGGCAGACGCTGCCGGCCTGTCCCAATCTTTTTCTGCGTTGGCTTTCACATGCTGCACCTCCTGCTCGGCCGTGGCAAATCCACTGACCATATCCTGCCATACCAGCAGTCCGATGGAGTCGGCGTAGTAATAATACCGGGAAGGCTCGACTTTTATATGCTTACGCAGCATATTAAAGCCCATTTCTTTCAGCACCTCCATGTCGTACAACATGGCCTTTTCGGAGGGCGGTGTCAGCAGGCCGTCCGGCCACCATCCCTGGTCAAGCGGTCCGTATTGAAACAGCGGCTTGTTATTCAACAGCATTCGTTCATAGCCCAGCGCATCTTTACCCTTTGAGATTTTACGCATGGCGAAATAAGATTCCACCCGGTCCAGCACCCGGCCGCCTTTTACGACGCGGACTTCCAGCCGGTATAGATGCGGGTCTGCGGGCGACCAGAGGCGGGCATTCGGTACGGCCAGGGAAACCGGTTCATTCGGAGCCGCCGTGGCTGCCGCGATGGTATTCCCCCGATCGAGCACCTTGATTTCAAGCTTTTCTCCACCCAAAGCTCCGTTTACCTTGTTTTTCAATAAAACAATGCCTTTATCGATATCCGGCTCGGGCAAGATCGCCGTGACATGTGTTTTTTCCACCGGCTCCAGCCACACCGATTGCCAGATACCCGTTACCGGCGTGTACCAAATCCCTTTGGGATCGAGCACCTGTTTTCCCCGGGGCTGCGTGCCGGTATCGGTGGGGTCCCACACGGCAACCTCCAGCAGCTGCTCACCCCTTTTCAGGGCGCTGGTGATGTCAAAATGAAAAGGGTCGTTCCCTCCGCGGTGCACGCCGAGTTTCTTTCCATTCAACCAGACTTCCGCTTCCCAATCAACCGCATCAAAATGCAGCAATACGGTTTTGCCCTTCCAGCTGTCCGCAACATGAAATGTTTTGCGGTACCAGAGCTTTTCTTCTGGCGTTACCGCTTGCTGTACGCCGGAGAGTACGGACTCGGGAGCAAACGGTACCAGGATCTTTCCATCGAAATGTTCAGGCTTAGCTGCATCACGCGACGCGATCGCATAATCCCATAAGCCATTGAGCGACACCCATTGGTCCCTTTTCAGCTGCGGACGCGGATATTCACGCCAGGCATTCTCCGGCGTAACCTGTTCGCCCCATTCCGTCATCATGTTCACCGGATTCAGTTTTGCTTCCTGCGCCGTGGCGCCCCCTCCCATACACAGCGCCGAAACGGCTAACAACATCATTCTTTTGTTCATAAATATCATTTATTTTTCTATCGTAATCAGTTCCTGAGTTTAGCTTTCAGCATCGCCATATATTCTTTCGGCGTGCGCTTAAAATATTTGTGGAAGTTCTGGCCGAACACCGTCTGCGAACTATACCCAACTTTGTTGGCTACCTGAAATATCTTCAAATCGTTTTCCGCAATGAGTTCAGCCGCTTTCTTTAACCGCACCTGATCAACCAATTCTTTTGGCGAAAGATTGGCAACTGCTTTCACCCTTCGGTAAAACGTTGGCCTGCTCATTCCCATGTAATCGGCAAGGAGGTCGACGCTGAGATTCGGGTCGCGGATATGCTCATGAATGCAGCTATTCAGCTTCTCCAGAAACTGTTCGTCCGATTTGGACTGCATCTGCAAATGCAGGTGATCAAATGGCGCATTCGCCGCATGTTCCCTTACTTTATCTCTGTTTTTCAACAGATTAGACACTTGCACCAACAGCAGTTCCGGAGAAAACGGCTTTCCGATGTATGCGTCGGCGCCGATCTCCAATCCCTCAATCTTGGAGCGGAATGAATTCTTTGCCGTCAGGAGAATAATCGGGATATGGCAATAATCGACATTTCTTTTCAGTAAGTCACAAAGTGCGAATCCATCCATTCCCGGCATCATCACATCACTGATAATCAGCTGTACCACATCATCCTGCAGTACCTTCAACGCCTCATCGGCATTCCGCGCGGTGATCACCCGGTACCGGTCGGCCAAGATCTCGTCAAGAAAATGCAGTATATCTTCTTGATCATCGATTATGAGCAGTGTTTCCTTCATCGCTAACTTCCTTTATCTGCTGACTTAACTGGAATGAACCCTGCTGACTCACGGGCAGCTTCAATACAAAGACGTTCAGGGCGGTTTCATCGGCTATAAAATCCAGGGTGCCGTTGTGTAAGCCGGCGAGCGAACGCGCCAACGAGAGCCCGATACCGGTTCCCTGCACTTCGTTGTGAGCGGGAATCCTGAAGAACGGTTCAAATATCTTCTCTTCATATCCCCGCGGGATGAGGTTGCCATCGTTAGCCAACGTCACGGAAAACCGCTGTGCCCCGGCATCCTCTTCCCACTCGATGGAGACGTACCGATCGGCATATTTGATGGCATTGGACAATAAATTACCCACGATCTTAACGAAGGCTTCTGGATCAACCGCCGCGGTCAGCGGCGTTGCCGGCTCGAAGATCCTTAGCGCGATATCGCGCTTTTCTGCGGCAGGCTTAAAGTCCAAAATCAACTCATTCATCACCTGGCTGATGTCCGTGAGCACAAAATTGAGCGTAAACTGGTTGATTTCTGCTTTGCGGAAATCAAGCAGCTGGGTGGTCAGCGTGATTAGCCGGTCGGTGTAATTTTTGACCAACCTGAGATTCCGCTTTACCGCAATGGCATCTTCAGCTTTGTCATACGCCCACTCAACGGGGCCTTTGATCAAGGTCAGCGGTGTGTGGATTTCATGGGCAATATTGGTAAAAAACTCGATTTTGGACTGATAGACCTCTTTCTCCATTTCCAGTTCGAAGAGCTTGAGCCGTCTCGCGTTCCGTCGCTTGATGTTTCGGTGGTAATAAAATATTGTGGTGGCAACAAGCAGCAGGAAAGCGAATGCATAGCCGATGTAAGCAGGCCAACTCTTCCAAAAGGGAGGTAACACGGTAACGACAAGCACCTTCGGCTCGGTTTCCCAATACCCGACATTGCTTTCCGCCGCCACAATAAAACGATAAGTGCCCGCCGGCAGGCCCGTATAATAGGCCTTCCGGTTTGAGGATAAATAGGTCCATTTGTCGTCGAAACCCTCCATCCGGTAGCGGTAGCGGATGGCAGCCGGAGCAGCGAAATCCAATGCGGCAAACGCTATTTCAAAACTGGAATGACTGTAATGCAACGTGATCGAATCGGTAAAGCGTGTAGACTTATGCAATATGGACAAGCTGTCGCCGGGCGTTACCTTCGTATCGCCGACCTGCAGGCCGGTGATATACAACGGCGGGGGTTGCCTATTCGCCACGAGGTTTTCCGGTGTAAAAGCAACCATTCCCTTTACCGTACCGAAATACAGCTTTCCATCCGGTGCCTTATAAGCGGCATTATAGTTAAACTGATCGGTAGTCAGCCCGTTGGCCTGTGTGTATACGCTGGCACTTCCGGTCTTCGGATCGAAGCAGATCAGCCCCTTCAGGCTACTGATCCAAAATAGGCCGGCACGGTCTTCCAGTATCCGGTAGGTGTAGTCCGTAGGCAGTCCATCAGCCTTGGTATACCGGCTGAAATGGGTTCGGCTGCTGTCCAACCGGATCAGCCCACCCCCTTCGGAGGTAAACCACAAGGCATGATGACGATCCTCGTGGATGCCCTGGACGATATAAAACCGCCGATCGGCACTATCGGTACTGAAGTTGACGTTGCCCCGGTCGCCTGTCTTCGGGTTGAAGTAAAAAACACCGGACGAAAGGCTTCCGGTCCAAATGGTTCCGGCATGATCTTCAAAAATCGCATACACGTATGAGTTTCCCGGAATTTCCGGCACCTGGGCTAATGTCTTTAACACCGGATCGTATCGATGCAACCCCGCCCCCATGGTGCCGACCAAGATCTGATTGCCCGCGGTCTTATATATTGACATCACGAAATTGCTGGAAAACAAGCTGTCCCGCGTATGGATGACCGGGTAACGGTTGACAACTTTTCCCGTGCCGAGGTTCATCACCTCAAAGCCATGCACAAAGGGGCCGGCATACAGGTATCCCTCATCCACCAGCAGCCCGTGGATGTTGGGGTACGAAAACCCGGTGCCGGGATTGCCAAAAGCGAGGTGTTCGAACGAACCAGCCCGTGGATTAAACTTGGAGATGCCGGCATCCTCTGTCCCGATCCAGATATTACCGTCGCCGTCGCCGCAGATTTCGCGGACAGCGTTTCCTGAAATGGATGTATTCGCGCCGACTGGGCCGTACTTCTCGAAACTGCTGTTCTCGCGCGAATAGTAATTGATGCCTCCGAAAAAGGTACCGACCCAGACCCCATCGCGGTTGTCTACACATACCGTATAAACCGCGTTGTCGTTCAGCGAATACGGATCTCCTCTCACCTTTTCAATGGACTCAAACCGCTCATTGTCGTAATCGTAAATTAAAAGCCCCGACTCGGTGGCGATGTAGCATTTCCGTTCGCCGTCCATCGCCTTGATATCCCGCACGAACAGATCGGCGCCCTGGCTATTGGTCGTCAACAACGGGTGCCACGCGCCCGTATTTCGATCGAACCGGTGAAGCCCCTTTGTCGTGCCCACGATCAAAGACTGGGCAGCAGATGCCATGCACGTAACCAATCCACGGCTCGCCACAGGTGCCCCTATTTGCACAAACGGAACCGCTTGGTTGGTGCTGGCATCTACCTTTTTCACCACGCCCTGCGGCCCTCCTATCCAGATACCACCGTCTTCGTCAATTTCGATGGCTGAACCCCGTACGTTTAGCCCGATGACATGCGAAGTCCGCCGGTCGTACTGGTACAGGTGCCCCCCGGCGATAAACCAAACCCGCTTTGCCGGGTCTTCCCGTATGTCGCCAATCCGCAAACCGGGGACCTGCGGTATCTGCTCGCAGCGTTCGGCATCAGGGTCGAAACGGTACAACCCCGATGCCGTCCCTACCCATATCCTGCCTTCGTGATCTTCATGCAGGCTGGTTACGTTATTTGCACCCGCTTTTTGCGGGTCCAAGACGATGTTTTTGAAATCATTGCCGTCGAATCGGTCCAATCCCCCTTTTGTACCGATCCAGATAAACCCCATGCGGTCCTGGATGATACAGTTTACCGAGTTGTGCGATAGTCCCTGATCGGCCTGAAAATGCCTGAAGTAATGTGGCTGTCCGTTAAGCGCTAAGGCAAAAAAGACCAGCAGCAACAAAGGGAGCACATACTTAGGCATTTCCAAATATACTGATTAGCGAACAACTTTCCACACCGGCGAATAGATGTACTCAGGATGGCCAACCGCCTTAACGCCGATGCGGGCAAAGAGGTGCGGCTCTGAGGCAAACGGTTCGCCTTCAAGCGACTGGGTCAGGACAACCCGATCTGCTAAATCCACCTGCGCTCCCGGCTTGTTGCTTCCCGGATCGGCCGGAGTTAGGCGGTAAATATGATCCACCAGCGTTCTTTTGCCCACCAGCAATACGACCGATTCGAGTTGCCGCCCGGCGACATTGTTGATCACTTGGCAACTTGCAGTCAGCACCCCGTTGGCTACCGTAAATTCGGCGTCGGAAACGGAAAAATAAGGGGTGACCGGCACATCGACCGTTGTCGCACCGCGCACATCTACCAAGATGGTATCCGGACGATGATCCCACGGGCCGTTGCCAGCGATCCGCACCAGCCGATAGGAACCATCAAACAACATGGAGGAAAAACTCCCGTCCTGCATAACCCGCACCGGGATCGGGTTCGTGTTTTCATAGCCGGGCTGAAAAAGTTGCAACACATTGATACCCTGGCGGATTCCAACCGGCTGACCGTCAAAAACCAGCCTGCCGGTCAACGGAGATGCTGGCGGATTATAATTATCCAGTTCACACCCCCCAAAAAGCACAACGGAAAACAGCAGTAAGCGATATAAAATTTGTCGACTCATCTTCGTATTAGATTAATGAAATGGATTGCGAACAAGCAACGGGTTTCCGTTCAGCGCATTGTCGGCAATGGATGAATAATAATTTCCCAGTCTGAAAAAACGCGGTTGCGTAAACCGCGGCGCCACGCGTTTTTCGAAGATGTACTTATTATGCTTGTCAGGATCGCCGGGCCGTACTACGCGGTAAGGCCACAGCGCATGGACAAGCGTATTCGGAGATTGGCGGTTGCCGTCGAATACCTCGTGGGCAAGGCGCCAGCGTTTCAGGTCCCACCAGCGGTGTTCTTCAAAGGCGAGTTCCACCCGGAATTCCTCCCTGACCTTCTCGATGGTGAGCTCCTGCAAGCTATTCGGCTCAAACCCTGCCCGCTCCCTTAGCCGGTTGATATACGTGAGGGCCTGCGGTTCGTCTCCAAGCTCAAATGCGGCCTCCGCGGCATTCAGGAAAATCTCCCCAAGCCGGAAGCGGATCCACCAGACATCACTGCCCTGCCCCATCTGTCCTGACCCCACCCTGGAGTCGAGGTATTTCCGGATATAAAAGCCCGAATTGGTGACGTTTGCTGCATTGGGCAAAGGACCGTCAGGCCCCACCAACAGCCCACCGTCAGAAAAAGTACTGCCCAAATTATTATTGGTCCGGATAACATACTGGTTGGTCGCTTCGTTCCATTCCATCACGCCGGCCTGTATATCGATGCGTTGGCCGCGGAATGTCGATCCGGGGGTAATGATGCTGCCTGCCATCCGGAAATCCTTTCCTTTAAAGATCGCTTCCGGCTGATCATAGTAGATATAATCCGAATTATCCGGTGTACGTGTGGCCAATGTTCCCGGACGGCCATCGAGGTAGTCAAACGCTTCGACCAGGTTTAGCGACGGCGTTACACCTGCCCCACCGCTCGCGCTTTCCCGCAGCGAACGCGGAATGTTCTCGACCGTGAAATTATGGTATTTGCCCTCAAGCGTATAGTCGAACGCCCAGATAACTTCGCGGTTGTTGGTTTTGCTGGTAAACAGCTCATAAAAATTCTGCGCCTTATCCGGGTTTTCCTCGTACAGTGCAAAAGGCCCTTCGGTAAGGATTTCCTGCGATGCGGCCAGCGACTGCTCATAGTAGCCCTGTGCACGCTCGCCCGGGATGCCCACTTCGCCGTTGGCCGTCCGGATAGGGTCGGTCATCAAACTATTGTACTTGGCAATGGATGCGGCATACAACATGGCCTGTGATTTCAGTGCCAGCACCGTCCACCGATTTGCCCGGGTTCTGCTACCTTCGGTCTGGGGCAGCTGGGATCTGATTTCGTCCAGCTCAGCTGCAATAAAATCGTATATAGCCGCCTCTGTAGCCCGGGGCTCGCGCATGTTTGGCACGCCGTCGGGCCCGTCATATTGATACGTCTTAAAAATCAGCGGAACCCCACCCATTGTCCGGACATGAAGAAAATAAACATATGCCCGGATAAAGCGCCCTTCGGCCAGCAACTGCTGCTTATCGCCCGCATCCATCACCGTAGACGCCTCAATGTTTTCGATAAATAAGTTAATGTCCCGGATCAGGCCATAATCCCACCACCGTTTTGTATCATAAGCATATTGTACCCGTGTATTCCGTCCATTATTGGCGCCGAGCCCGCCGGACCACATCGCTTCATCCACATCCGTGGGCGACAACAGACCGCCCTGCAGACCGCCCGTAGGTTGCAGCCGATCGTACAGGTTGGCCAACGAGGCACGTGCCATCCTGGGATCTCCCCATACCTGTTCATCCAGCAGGATATCTGTTGGATTCCGGTCCAGCCACTTTTCACAGCCGAAGAGTTGCATCACCAGCACTGCGGCTCCCATACTTTTCAAAATATTCTTATATATGCGCATCGCTATTAAAAAGTTAAGTTTACACCCACGTTATAGACACGTACGGACGGGTAGTCCAGGCCGGTATTGAGCTGTGTTTCGGGGTCAATCCCCAAATCGCGGGTATTATCGATCGAAAATACGTTAAAACCATTGGCATAAATCCGCACCTTGGAAATGCCGGCGCGCCGAAGGATCGTGCCGGGCAGGCTATAGCCCAGCTGGATATCGCGCAACCGCAGGTAAGCAGTATTCATGAACCAAAAAGACGACGCACGCATGTTACTTTCGTTGTTCGACTTCTTGAGTGCCGGATACGTACCGGGCACCCAGGGGCTCGTCGGGTCGAAGATATCTTCCCGATGCCACCGGTCATTGAACAGGTAGTCCGGAGAGTTGGCGTCGTTCTGAAACGGATTTTTGATTTCCGCAGCCCTTCCGCGGCTTTGCATGGCTGCTCCCGTAAAATTCATGGCCAGGTCAAAGCCCTTATAGGCCACGCTGGTATTCAGCCCGAAGTTCAGGTACGGGAGGTTACCTTCAGCATATCCGTTGGGCCGCACATCCAATTCGTCGATGACCCCGTCGTTATTCTGATCCTTGTAGATGAAGTCTCCCGGGTTCAGCGTCGTATTGTTCTGCCCGTCCACGTTTACGGGGTAGTTGGCAATTTGCTCTTCCGATTGGAACTGGCCGATGTACTCGTAGCCCCAGTTGATCCGCGCCCAGCGGTTTTCGGAAGAGTTGCGGTATTCGTCCCACGAATTGCCAAACCGCGGCTTATACGAATACCAGTTTTTCAGCCTGGCCAGCGTTGCATTGGCACCGATGCTATACGATACCTTTCCTGTATTATTGGAATAGCTCAAGGCCGTTTCCATGCCCAGCATTTTGTTGGCATTCAGGTTTTCTGCCGGGAGGCCGAAGCCGACTTCCAAGGGCAGCAAGAGGTCGTAGCGAGAAGCCGGAATACCGGTGAGGTCGCGCCTGAACACTTCAAAGCTACCGTTCCATTTGCTTTGCCACAGCGAAAAGTCAATACCGACGTTCATGACCGTGCTCTTCACCCACGTCAGCGTGGTTACGGGCAGGCCACGCGATGCGATGCCGGTGATCAATTGGTTATCGAGGTAAGCATTGCCCGCGTTCCAGTTGTAACCCGGCAGGTATGCAAACGGCCCCACCCCATTATCCTCGCTTCCTGTCTGTCCGTATGAACCGCGGACTTTTAAATCTGTCAGGATCTTCGTTATCCCGGCGCCTTGCATGAATTTTTCCTCGGAAATCCGCCAACCGGCGCTCACGAACGGGAAAAAGCCCCAACGGTTGCCCTTAGGGAACCGCCACGAACCGTCATAGCGGCCGCCCAGCTCCAGCAGGTACCTGTTATCGAAGCCATAATTGGTACGGAAGATGAATCCGGCACGCGCCTCCTCAAGCACTCGGTCATTGACCGCCCGCAATTCATTGAAACTATTGATCAGATCAATGTAGTTCGTTTCCGGTTGCGAGCGGATAAAAAACAGGTTATCCAGGCGCTCCTGGGCTTCCATCGCAGCCAGCGCGCTGATATCGTGTTTCCCGAAGGTACGTTTGTAGTTTAACTGCACCCGGTACACATTGTCGGTGATGTATCCGTTGCTCCGTGACCGAAAGGGGTTTTGCTGCCCGCCGGTAACCTCGTATTCCTCAGTTAGCGTATTGTAGGTATAGGTATCGAACGTTTTTTCAAAGATGTTTTCGAATAAATTATTATAGAAAAACGCGTACATCCCGGTAGCGGTGAGTCCTTCTATGGGAAAATCATACTCGACGTCAAAGCTGGTCTGCAACGTCCGGCGCTCCGTTTTGGTATAGCCGGAGTATGGAAACGTCGCATAATTACTCGCGAAGTTATTGTTCGTAGCCGGATAGCGCGGGTTTCCATTGGCATAAGGGCCTTCGGTGGGAAGATTCCTGAACTGCCCCAGCAATGCCTGGAAATAATCATCCTCTCCCGGAAGCCCCAGCAAGTCCCTTACTTCCACCTTTCCGTTTATGCGGACGCCCGCTTTCAGCCGCTTGCCGATGCGCGTTTCCACATTGGTCTGCAGGTTCATCCGGTTGAAATTATAACCATCAAAAATAGCGTCCTGACTAAACCGAGCTACTGAAAGGTGGTAGGTCGTCTTCTCGCCGCCGCCCGAAGTATTCAGGTTGACATAGTACTGCGGCGCGTTGCTTTTCCGGTAGGTCGACCAGTCGAACCCCTCGTATCCGGGTTCCCCGCGCTGCCATTTTTCAACCTCTTCGCGCGTCCAGTTTGACCTCCCATATTCGTTCATATCCGCTTCGGCATTGGCCCGCACAAAGTCGGCCGCACCGGCCGGGGTAGGAAACCTGAATAAGCTCTGCCACCCGTGATAGCTGTTGACGTTAATCCGGTTTTCGCGGTTCAGGCCGCCCTTTTTTGTCGTCACCAGCACCACGCCGTTTGACGCCCGCAAGCCATATACCGCCGCGGCAGCGTCCTTCAATATCGACAGGCTCTCAATATCTTCGGGGTTCAAATTGTTGAATTGCTGGGCACCAGAAGGGACGCCGTCAATCACATATAGCGGTGTGCCCATGTTGCGGATCTGTATCCGGGCTTCCGCGCCGGGCCGTCCGTCCGGCGCACGCGAGGTGACGCCCGCAATTTTACCGACCATCGCCTGGGAAACCGTAGGTACCGGACTTTGGGTCAGTTCATCCGAGCCAACGGTAGACACGGCACCCGTCAAGTTTGCCCGGCGCTGTTCACCATAGCCGACCACCACTACTTCTTCCAGCGATTGCGAAACGGCGCTAAGCTGTACGTCTACCACCGTTCGGTTGCTGACCGGTATTTCCAGCGTCTCATAACCCACCGACGAGAAGCGTAACACATCGGCCCCACTGGCGCGGATCGTATACTTGCCTTCCGCATCGGTAGAAACCGACCGCCCCCAGTCCTTGACCAAAATGGTTACTCCACTGATTGGCTGCCCCGCTATCGAGGAAACGACGCCTGTCACCAGGCTATCTTGGAACAGCCTGCCCCGGTGCAGGTCAGCTGACCTTGCGGTACCGCCGTACGCAACGCAACAGGACAGCATGATTACCGGCAAACAAAACCTGATTAAAAGTTTCATCATAATTAGTTAGTATTTGGTCTACTTAATGATTTAATACTTGGTTTACCTTAAATACAAAGTAATTGAATAAGGCTTAGGAATTTCAGTCAAAAAGTATCGATTTTGTCTCACGTTGGCAGAGACGGAAAGCATGAACCTACTGCCCGAAGGCACCGCATCTCGGACGGGTCAGCTGGCTGTCTGGCTGCGGTCGCCTTGCTGTAAGGGTGCTGCAAACACCCAGCTGACACCTGGCTCACAGCAGGCAGACCGCCAAGCCAAGCGCAGCAGTCCGGTAGCAGTCCGGTAGCGGTCTGGCAGCAGGTGCATAGGCGCACGCGCAGATCTGAACGAGCCGCGAATGAAAACCTATTCTGTGAAGTCAATGTATATCAATCGACCGGCGGATTAGCGCGGCCGGAGGTCAACTCTGGCAGATACATCCGCCACGTGGTCAGGTTCGCCCGCAGCGCTTTGACAATATCCGGGTGCGCATTGGCTAAATTGGTCGTTTCAAAGCGATCCTGTTCCATGTTATACAGTTCGGGATTGTTCTTGCGGTAATCGATGAGCAGTTTCCATTTCCCGGACCGGATGGCCAAGTTGGGACTCCGGTCTCTGCCCGGCGGATAGTTAAACGCATAATCATTCCTGCCGTATTCCCAGTACATATCCTTGGTGCGCGGAGCGGGCGTCCCCAGCCATACGGACGTCCGGTCTTCGCCGTTACCTTTATAATTGGCGGGCAGATCGGCCGATGCGATGCTGGCCAGCGTAGGGAACAGATCGGTCGAATTCAGTACCGAGACACTGTCCTTGACGCCGGCGGGCACATGGCCCGGCCACCGGACGATGAACGGCATACGTATGCCGCCTTCGTAGAGCGAAAGCTTCGTGCCGCGAAGTCCGCCGTTGCGGCTGCCTCTGAAGCTCGGCAGTGCGCCGTTGTCACTGGTAAAGATCACCAATGTATTTTCAGCGATACCCAGTTCGCTCAGCCCGTCGAAGAGCCTGCCCATCTGCTTATCAAACTCGGCCAGCACCAGCTTGAAAGCGGCCTCTTCCTTGGGGTTCATCGG
The DNA here is from genome assembly GCF_042646065.1 of Parapedobacter deserti. Taxonomy (NCBI): domain Bacteria; kingdom Pseudomonadati; phylum Bacteroidota; class Sphingobacteriia; order Sphingobacteriales; family Sphingobacteriaceae; genus Parapedobacter; species Parapedobacter deserti. The sequence goes on along the minus strand of NZ_JBHRTA010000038.1, from coordinate 733,680 downwards.
AAACTGGCCCGATTGCCGCTGGTTCTCCTCGGGCACCCATGGATCATGCATATCGTCAGGCCATAGGTTCACAAAACACGGCGTACCCCGATGCCGCCGCAAAAAATCCAGCGTCTTATCCACAAAATAAGCCGTCCTGTCCCACCGTTTTATGCTATCCACGTCAGACCATATCCAGTCGGTAGCCGTTAACGCCGGATCTGGGTCAGGACTTTCATAGGTACTGGCATGCTCGTCAAACCCGTATTTTTCAAACTTAGGCGCATTTTTGATATCGCGGCCGCCACCCATATGCCACTTACCGAAATGGCCCGTTGCGTAGCCCGCATCTTTCAGCACCTCGGCGATGGAGGGTGCATGAACATTGAGGTAGTTGGCTTGTTCAGCCAATTCGTTGCTCCGCCTATTATTGAGAAAGGTTGTAAAATTCCATTCGGCCGGAAACATACCCGTAAGGATACTCGCGCGGGAAGGACTGCAAATCGGAGAAGCGGTGTAGTACTGGGTAAACCGGGTACCTTCTTCCGCAAACTTGTCTAATTGCGGAGTCGGCACGAAGCTTCCGCCGAACGCTCCGATATCGCTAAATCCCATGTCATCGGTGAGGATAACAATGATGTTGGGTTGTTCCTGGCTCCGTGTGACGAAAGCCTGCAGTACTAATCCGACTAAAAGTATACTTTTGACAATGCGTTTCATAATAGTTCGATAATTGCAAACACTTACTTGGTAGGAAAGAAGCGAGGTAACATGCTAATACTTTATGGTTATAATCGTCCGCAACACAAAAGTAGCCCAAAACGTTTCCCTAAAACCACGATATATTATCTTTTTGTAATCAAATTATATCTTTAAGTCGATCGAATCAATTAAAAATATGACAAATCATGGCTTTGCTACACCTGCCGTAACCCCGTTGCTTCCCACTCGATGCTGATCCTACCGAGTACCCAATGTTCGATTTGACGTGCATAGTCAACGGATACCACCGCTACGCTGTCATCCAATAGTGTCAGTTCGAGCTGGCCGCATACACCCAGCAGCAACAAGGGGCGCCTCCCCCAGATTAACGGCGATACCCAGCCCGCCACGCGCTGGAGCCCTTGTGTCACTTCCTAAAAAAGCTATACACTAAAAACAGTGTATGGAAAAGAAAGAAACGTTTGTAAAACGAGAGAACAAAAGGCAAGCTTTTGATAGGCGGTTGATCAAAGAGATTGTAAAGTTGGTAGAAGAAGGTCTGCCATGGTCGAACCAGTTCTGGATGGTTGCCCACCCGCTACCATGCCGTTTGCGATCCCCTTTTCTGGGACTTTTTTCGGTATGGCTTCGGAGCTCCTTCTGGTCTTGGTCTGGTCTTGGTTTGGACTCAGTCGTACCTTGGTTTGGTCGGACTAATACGAGTCCAATAGGAGCTCGCTCTGAGCTAGTACCAAGTCCCGAAGCCATCTCCCCTTCCATCCGTGTATTCCGCACGGCGTACACACCTGATCCGTACCCATTATGCACCTTTAGGGGGCTGTGTATTCCTTGGGTAAGGTTCTGACATATCTTGGATAAATCACCTTTTCGGACTTTTTAACCAAGTATAATACATGTGGGACATATGGTAATGGGACTCAAGGGGTATAACAAAAGACTAGATTACCGATATTTCTTCTTCTTGGCTAGGTCAGCGCGGAATAGCATCGCCGTGCAGTGCAGTACGGATAAGCTTATCTTATTCGGGCCTTATACACACCATAAGCACTTCATATCCGAATGTCTTTAGCCTTCCTCATCATACATACGAGTGGCATGAATGGGTGCGATATGGCGTGGGTCTCATATAGGGGTAGTAAAGATACAGTGTAGGGATGCAATAGATGCAACGGAGTTGGAACGGGGTTCAACGGACTTTAACGGAGTAAGAACGGACTTTGGCTTTTCCAGCAGCGGTTGTAAGTATCGTTATCCGGGGAGGATGCTTGCCTAAGCAAAATTACGAAATTCAGTATAACATCAAAAACTTTGACGATTAAGGTTCCAGCCCAAGAAACACCTTGACATCTTCGGCCATAGCCCCGAACCTTTTAGTTGCGGCTGCTTAACGATCAGAAAGAGCAATACATGTCGCCTAACAATGGGTCATGTTCACTCGCGGCTTACATTAAAAGCAAATAACCGTCACCCATCGTTTGCGAAGGATGACGGTTAATGACACAACACTGTTGCTTATCGTAATCTCACCACCTGCGAATAAATCGCCTGGTCTTTTCCTGCGGGATGCACCCCTATGCGGGCCACCAATGGCCGTCCCGCCTCGAAATTGCTGTTACCCGATAAATCAAGGCTTCCAGTAAGATTAACGCCTGTTTCCACATCGTTGAGGTCTAAACGCGAAATATACACTACGTCGTCCACAAATGACGTGGCGCTAACCAGTAACATGACACGGTCGATAGCTGCATCATCCACGATCTGATTGATCCGGAACGACGCGTTGACCTGACTGCCGCTAAGCGACAACGATACATCAGATAGCGTGAAGTACGGGGTGACTTCAATATTCACATTCGCCGTTCCGTTCAAGTTCACTACCGTCGTGTCGCGGTTATTCACCCAAGGCCCGTTATTGTCCCGTGTCACCAGTTTATACTCCCCATTGAACAAAGTCGCTTCAAACGACCCATCTTGGGCAACATACACCGGTATCGGATCCCTTAGCTCATATCCATCTTGGTAAAGCTGTAACTGTACAGCTTCTCCGGTTCCTCGCACACCAACAGGCTCACCATTGTAGGTAACCCTTCCGTATAACTTCGACTCAGGGGCATCATAGTTATCAAGCCCACAGCTGCTCACGACCAATACGCCCGCAAGCAGCACCAAATTCAAAACTCTGCTCATCTTCATTTCTGTCTATTGGAACGGATTCAACACTATCTTGGGGTTAGCGTTGCGCCATCCCAAATCAATAAAATTATAGTAATGCCGCAACTGGAAAAACCGCGGATGCAGCGCATTACTAAATGTCCGCTTGTCAAACACATATTTGCCGTCGTTCGGTGTTCCCGGTGCTACCACAAGGTAGGGGAACAACGCATACTGTGTAGCCGTAGGGCTATTTTGCACGCCATTCCAAACGATATGTGCCCGCCGCCAACGCTTCAAATCCCAATAGCGGTGGTCTTCAAAGGCAAATTCTACACGCCGTTCTTGAATGATATCATCCAGTGTCACGGCGGTCAACGGTTGTATTCCTGCACGCTCACGTATCTGGTTGATGCATTCGACGGCGGCAGATTGCTGCCCCAGTTCGAAGGCGGCTTCTGCACCGATCATCAGCGCCTCAGCATAACGGAGACGGGGAAACCACATTTCACTGTTACGTCCCCGCGTAGATGCTCCCTGAGCCTCGTCCATAAACTTCCGGAAGAAGAATCCGGTTTTATTGATGAACTGCTCGTTGGATGTATTGGGCCCGTTTGCAGACGTAATCAAGCGGCCATTCCCATCGCGATCGCCGGGTTGGCCAGTGCGGGTCTGCCAAGAACCATTATTCCAGATTTTCTGGCCGGCTTGGAGCTCCACCACTTCTCCTTTGAACGACGAACCGGGGACCATCACCGACCCACCCAAACGGGCATCCTTGTTCGCGAAGGCATCTTGGGGGTTGTCGTAGAAAATATAATTGCCCGACCCGTCCTGGGTGCGGATGGTTCCGTCGCGGTCATCCGTGTATTCAAAATCTTCAACCAAGTTAAGAAGGGGACCAGCATACGCCCGATCAATATCCTCCGCATGGGAGCCCGGAATATTTTCCCGCGTGAAGCCGGTTTGCTGACCGGCGCCTGGATAAATATGGTCACGGGCCCAGATGACTTCGTTATTATTAACTTTGGAACTCAACGCTTCATAGAAATTCCGTTCCAGGTTATCCGGTTGCGTCATGTTCAGCCGGTAAGGGCTGTTGCTGATGATTTCCTGCGCTGTGGCCAGCGCTGTTTCATAGTAGCCGTTTGCCAGTTCGGCCGGGATGCCCACTTCCCCGCCGGCAGTCCGGATGGGGCTGGGCATTTTATTGTTATAATTCGCCAGCGATCCCGCATAAACTGCTGCACGGGCTTTCAACAGCAGTGCAGCCCATTTATTGGCCCGCGCCGCATTGATGGTGGGTGCGTCCGGAAGTAACCCGGCTATGGCGTCGCATTCATCGATGATGTAATCGTACAGACCGGCCTCGGTAGACCGGGGGTACTGCAGCGCCGTAACGTCCATACCCACTTGGTAATCGAACACTTCGTCGCCTACAATGGGCATACCGCCCATGCCGCGGCACATGTTGAAATACGTCCATGCCCGGATGAAGCGCGCTTCTCCCTCGTAGGTCTGCCTTTCCGTTTCACCCAAAGCATCACTTCCGCGCAGCCCTTGCAGGAATTGGTTGATGTTCCGGATCAGCTCGTAGTTATAAACGCGCCACTGAGTGTCACTAAACGTTTGCATATTGTCCGGGCCACCGTCGGACTTACCTGCTTCGTCCAATATGGTGTACTGATACGAATTATTTATGTGCTGCCCCCATGTTATGGCGGGGTTAGTGTTCGGCACCACGAATAATCGCCCGTAAAAATTGGCTAGGACCGATTGAATCAGCGCTGGATCGCTGAATACCTGTTCGTCGTCGACAATGCGGTCGGGTTCGCGGTCGAGGAAGTCCGAGCAACCGGTGAATGCCGTCATCAAGAACGCCAGCAGCGATGCTTTGAATATTGATATACTTGACTGTTTCATGTTACTTTTTGTTTTCACTATGCCTTAATCACTAAAGTCTCAGGTTAACACCAAAATTGTAGATGGTCATGGTTGGATACCCCAACCCGTTGGTAGCGTCTCCCTCCGGATCCACGCCCACAATATTGGTGAGGGTAAATAAGTTCTGGCCTGAAAAATAGACGCGCACCCCTTTTAACGATATGGGGTCGAGAATCCGCGCAGGAAGCGAATATCCGAATTCAAGATTCCGCAGCTTGAGATACCGAACATTGTGCTTCCAGAATGAACTGTTCCAATAATTACTATGCGGACTATTGCCGATGAGCATCATCGGAAACTTACCGGGAATCAATTCGCTGTTGGCATCCCAGATGTCGGCAAGGCGCCAACTGTTCTCCATCAGGTATTGCGGATTATTACCACCGTCGTGAAACGGATTGCGTTGTTCCCATTCCTGATAAAACGTAAACAGCCCGCCGCCGGTCAGGTCGAACGCCAGGTCAAACCCTTTATAACCGAACACAAAGTTTAGCCCATAATTTAAAATAGGGGTTTCATTTTGGCGATAACCAATAGGCCGCTCATCCAAATGGTTAATGACGCCGTCGCCGTTTTGATCGACGTACTTCACATCGCCCGGACGCAAGGTGCGGTTGCCTTGCCTGTCGTTGTCGATCGGCCATGCCGCAATCTCTTCCCAGCTCTGGAATTGACCCTCGGATTCGAGCCCCCAGTTCAAGTGACCGAAGCGGCGCACTAGGGAATTGCGGTATTCATCCCAGGAGTTACTAAACCTTGGACGGTACCTGTCCCAATCGTAAAACCGGGAATAGGTGATATTGCCTGCTACGGAATAACTGAACTCCGCGATGCGGTCCGTCCAGCGCACCATCCCGTCATAACCGCGGCGCAGATCAGAATTCAGGTTTTCTTGCGGCAGCCCGAAACCTACCTCGCCGGGAATTAGCACGTCGTACCGCGCGGCTGGCAATCCTGTGCGTTCCCTGCGGAAGTAATCGAGGGTAACGGTTAACCGGTTATTGAGGAAAGCAGCATCCAGCCCGATGTCAAGCATTTGCGCACGCAACCAAGATAGGGTCCGCACGGGCAGCCCCCGGGGCTGTGTTCCCAATACATACCTACCATCAATGACCGATCCACCTTGCTTATAGTTATATCCACCAAGGTAGTCAAAAGCTGAGTAAATATCTCCTAAGTCATCATCTCCGACAAGCCCATACGATGCCCGTACTTTGAAGTCATTTGCTATGCTGCCGAGCTTACCGTCTTTCCAGAAACGCTCTTCGGATATCCGCCATCCGACAGATCCACCAGGAAAGAAGCCCCAGCGATCAGCCGGTGGAAATTTCCATGAACCATCATACCTTCCGGTAAATTCCACCAAATATTTATTGGCGTAATCATAGTTCGCCTTAAAAATATAACCTAAACGCGCCTGGGGGCGATCTCCATCATCGTTATAGGTATCCATATCTTCGAAATCGATCAGACCCAAATTATTGGAAGCCGGAATGGAATGCACCCAGGTGGTCGGTTCATTGATCAGCATCGTTTCCATGCCGGCAATAGCCGATACACGGTGATTCCCAAACGTTTTGTTATAATTAAGCTGCACGTTCGAGTTCATGCGTTCCACATGCCCTGTCCGCCGTTCCCGCCACGGGTTGTTGTTCTCGAAAATTACCGGGTAAGTATCGGTCGCCTCATCATACCCGTACAATTTGTAGGTATACTCGTGGTTATCCAAACGTTGGGCCGCATAGTAGTATCCTACCAATGCCTTGGCGGTTAACCCATCCACAATATTGTACTCCGCATCGAAATTAAGTTGGCCTACGCGCCAAGTATCTTGGAATTTACCTGCCAAATCGTAGGTCAGCCAACCGAAATTTGTACCTGGGTCATTGGATGTCAAGGTTGGGTAATTGGGGTTGTCGTTGGCAAAAGGCCGGACCGTCGGCAAGTTGCGGTACGTTGCAAAACGGGGCAACCACAGGTCATCTCCGCCAGGAACCCCCGGATTTCTTGTCTGCTCATGCCGTGCATTGAAACTCGCTCCGACCTTAAGCCTTTCAGATATCTGCGATGTGAGATTCATCTGCACGTTCGTACGTTTAAAACCACCGTAATTGACGATCGCCGCATCTTGGTTCAGGTGACCCAAGCTGAAATAGTAGTTTATCTTATCCGACCCCCCCGAAACGTTGGCATTGATGTATTGCTGGGGCGCGGTATCCCAGATATAGTCGTACCAATCAAACGGTACATAACCTCGCTCCGTCCCCTGACGCCACTTATCCAGATCCTCGGGGGTAAACCGGTAATTGCTGGCGCCCTGTACCGTTTCAGACTGAATATAGTTTTCGATATATGTCAACGCGTCGGCTGGCTTGGGGAAAGCAGATATTTCCTGCAATCCATAGTTAGCCGTCACACTTACGGTATTGGCGGTATTGAGTTTACCACGCTTCGTAGTAACTACAATTACGCCGTTTGCCGCCCGCACGCCATAAATAGACGCCGATGCATCTTTCAATACAGAGATCGTTTCAATGTCGTTGAAGTCAATATTATTGAACTGTCCAGCATCCATCTGTACCCCATCAATCACATATAGGGGCGCACCCATGTTCCGGATTTGGAGTGCGGTCCCCGCTCCGGGCCGGCCGTCTGTCTGCCGCGAGTTCAACCCCGCAATCTTTCCGACTAATGCACCCGAGGTGTTCGGCGCCACCGAACGGCTGATATCATCAGCTCCGATAGTGGAAATTGCGCTAGTCAATGACTCCTTCCTCTGTTGCATACCGAACCCCGTTACCACTACCTCGTCCAACGCTTCGGCGGACGAAGTTAGCAGGATTGATACGGTATTTTGGCCGGCCCCAACCGCAACCCGCGCATCCTCATACCCAAGGAAATAGACCTGCAGGGAATCTGCCCCTGAGTTTACCGCAATGGAAAAGGTGCCATCCGCCCCAGACGAGGTCGTCTGCTGACTACTCAACACCCGGATAGTAGCCCCACTGATTGGCGACTGATCCACTGCATCCCTCACCGTTCCGGTTATGGTACGGGTTTGGGCCATTGCTATGGATAATCCTACACACCATAGCAACGTCACAAGTAACGTTCTACTCATCGTCATCATAAATTTTCTTTTTAATTGTTTACTGAATGCACGGCCCTTGCCGTGCTTATCCACAACATCCTATCCTCGCAGCAACTTCATCCCGAATCCGGGTCCATCCGACGGTATTAGGTTACCATCCTCGATCCGGTAGCCGCTCAAATCTACGTCGTCAGACGTACTGGTTACGCCCTCAATCGTAACGGTATTCCCCAAACCACCCGCCAAGTGGGCTGTATAGTAAGTTTTAAGCAGCGAACCCCAGGCGTGAGGCGACGACTGCACTTTGTATTGAACCAGCTTCGGCATGAGCTTCCGCCAATTGGTAAACCCGAGCCCTTCGATATCCGTGAGATGAACGTCCATAAGCTTCAGTTCCATGAGCTCATCCAGCAACGCAGGGTTTGGATCAGCCTCCCCATCGGCAAGCAAACTTTTGACATTCGCCTGTGTCATCCAATCGCGGAGCTTCCGGTAGTCGTCAACGGTTTCATGAAACGGCTCCTCAATCCAAAACAGCGGTATGTCTCCGATTCCCTTGAGGTAGTCAATAAACTCATAAACAGTAAATCCGTTGTTGCCGTCTACCAAGATATCGCAGTCCGGGAACGCAGCGGCTATAGCTTTGGTTATCTCAATATCCCGGGCTAACCCATCCTTCTGCGACATCCACCGGTGGCCACGCCCGATTTTCAGCTTGAATTGCCGATAGCCGTAGTCATAGTCATAGCGGCAGTTCGCCAAGACTTTATCGATACCTCCGGGCGCATGTGCGGGCTCCAGGTCATCGAAATAGATCATGCCGCTGTAATACTTGGTGGTGAACGGCTGTTCACGTCCAAGCAGCGCATATACCGGCTTGTTCAGTACGACTCCGGCCAGGTCATGCAGCGCCATGTCGAACGGGAGATAGCGATCGTCCGTAATGCCCACGGACACTTGGAATACGTCGGATAATTTCTTGCCGACCAGTTCAGATACGATCCGCTGGGCTCCGCCCTTGCCGCCGCGCAGCGACGCCCAGCCTTTGGCTCCCTTGTCGGTGGTGATGGTACATATCTCATTCCGTATCCCGTAACCATGAAGATCCAGCCGGGCGTTTTTCCCTACCAGCCGGGGGTATTGCAGCCTTACGTCTCCGAATGTCACCGCTTGGATAGTGTGATATGCCAGTTCGTCCTGCATGCGTGCGGACGGGCCGCCTTGAAATAGTCCTGCAAATGCTGGCTTTGATACCAGGCTCAATGCTGCCCCGGCATTCAGCGCATGGATAAATTTTCTTCTGTTCATCATAATCGAGTCGTTTTAACCATTGGTTTATCACAAATTATTTACTTTCCTTAATGGAGACTTTCCGGTGCGTCTTTTAGAACGACTGGCTTATATCCGCCTCTGGACCGGAAGTATAAGATGAGTCCTACGTAGAAAAGGAACATAAAGACCGGCAATATCGATACCGTCGATAATGCCGATTTTTTCGCTTCGTTCTCCACTTCGGCGATGACCCCCTGTGTCTCCTCGTCTGCCTGGGTAAGCTTGTCTTGGTTCACTGCTTTGTATTCTCCGAAGATGCTGCGTTTGACTTCGGTCACATACTCACCGTGGTAGGTGGTATGGTGTTCCAAATCATAGTCTTGCAGTTTCTTATCGATCTGATTATCCTGTATTGAGCCTAAAAATACTGCTCCGATGATTCCGACACCCAGTTGCCCGACGGCGCTGGTGACATTCAATGCCAAGGCACCGCCTTTGGGAAACTGTTCGGACACGACGCCCAACATCGTGCCCCACAAAAAGGTCTTACCCAATGCATAAAACGCTGCAGCGATGAGGATGGCGAAGCCCGCCGATACGGAAAGCCACTGCAACCCGATGGCGGAAACCAGCGCGCTGATGGCCAATATGGCCAGTGGCGACATCCGGCTCGTGAATACACCGGTGTACATACGGAGTATACCCATAATGATGGCCGTAAACACCAAAACCCATCCTCCCTGAAACCCAAGTTTGCGCATCTCCGGAGTCATGAGATCGGTAATCCAGCTATCTGTCCCGAGTTCCATAGTGGCCAGGGGAATCATGATGAGCAGCAGCAGGACCAACAACGGTTTACCCAGTGTTTTCAGCACAAAACCGATAATCGACATGATGACGACAATCAGTACCACACTTACGGTAGTTGACCACCCCAACAGATTGCCCAACTCAAAGGTGCACAAACTGACGATGATGAGGAACCCGAGTACACCTACTTCTTTCAGCATCTCTAAATAACCCACACCGGCCTTTACGCGCTCGTTGACGGGAAATTTTTCGTTAAAAATCAATGCGCCATAAGCAATGGCAGGGATAAGAATAAAACCCATCATGATTTTCCAGTCGACCTGAAAATGCAGCAATGTGATCCCCAACAGCCCCGCTGCGGCGATACCCAATGGCCATCCGGCGTGCAGGATATTGAGCCATTTTGTTTTTTCTTTGGGATACATAGTTGCCACCACCGGATTGATGACCGCTTCGGCAGCGCCGTTGCCCAGTGCAAATAGGAAGGTCCCGAAATACAACATCCAGTACCCGGTTGCAAATACCGTCAGGATGACCGAACTGACATGGCATAGAAACGCAAAAATCATGGACTTTTTGTAGCCGATCCGGTCAATCACCAAGCTGAAGAGGACGATACTTAAGGCAAAGGGCCAAAAGCTCACCCCAAAAATCTGTCCTTGCTGGGTTTTACTGAGGTCGAACTGAACGCCCCATTCCGGCATCAAAAAAGACCGGAAAACGAACCCGAAGGCCGTAGCGACTAATACGATGAAACATCCCCAAAAAAGCTTTTTGCTGGGTCCCTCTGGGTGCTGGGTAGTCTGTATGGTTGTAGCGTCCATAAATTAAGCTAGATAATCGGTTATGGAGCACGCCTGCCTAACCACAGGCGTGTTCCAGTTAATTGCAAAATGTTTTCTTCAGAAAATCATACCCCTCTGTTGCCAATTCATCGGCACTGTTTGCCAACGGTCTCCAAATGCTTGCCGCTCTCGCCAGTTCTTTGGACGGCGCGCCGAAGGTCTCGATGACCAGGCTGCCCCGGTAGCCGATCGCATCTAATGCTTCACGGATACCAGCCCAGTCGAGGTGACCCGTACCCGGCGTACCCCTGTCGTTTTCATTGGCTTGGACATGTACGAGCCGGTCGCCCAGTTTAGCAATACTGGCGGGAATATTTTTTTCCTCGATGTTGCTGTGGAAGGTATCCAATGCGATCTTCAACCAGCTGCTGCCCACCTCGTCTACGAGGGAAATGGCTTGATCAACGGTATTCACCATGTCCGTCTCAAAACGATTTAGCGGTTCCAACGCCAAGGTGACGCCCAATTCCTCCGCCCGGCGGGTAGCCTGGTGAAGATTTTCCAGGCACCATTGCCGCTCCTGCTGCTTCTGTGCTTCCGGAACGAGGCGGGTCTTACCCACCGCGGAATACAAAGGCCCACCGAAGATCGGGCTTTCCAGCTCACTGGCTATCTCCAGGCAGTCGACAATATAAGAAAGCCCGTTTGCCCGGATTTCGGGCCGTTCATTGGAAATATCCCGGTCCATGCCGAACGCACCACTGACCGTCACGTTCAGTTCCAGATCGCGGCATGTTTTCTTCAAAACCGGCCAATCAATCAGCTGCCGGTCTTCCACCGCAATTTCGATAACGTCGTATCCGATGTCCTTGGCCTTTTGCAAAACGTCGAAAGATGCCGTTGAGAACGGTGAAACCCAAACAAACGTACTTACTCCTATATCCATCAGCTCACCCCTATCAAATTATTCAAAACTTGGTATTTCAATCCGGACGCCGCCCTTCATAGCCGACTCATGTGCGCAGATACCCGCACACGTGTAGTTTGCCGCTAAAGCCGCATCCACAGCCGAATCCCGTCCTTCTACGATCGCTGCAACAAACTCCTGTACCAAATGTGGGTGGGAGCCACCGTGCCCTGCGCCCTGGAGGAACGACACGTGGTTAGGGTCGTCGATTTTTTCGCGCTTAGTAAAATCAGCAATCTCAGGAATCAACAGTTCATCCGTATCAGGCACATCGATGCGCTCAGCATTTTCGCCCCCGTCAAAAACCACATGGAGTTCATCCTGCAGTTGTTCCCATTCGAACGACATTTTGGTGCCATATACATCATAGCTTTCACGGTATTGCCGTACCACATCAAACAACGAACGGGTAGCTTCAGCCACCACGTCAGTGCCTTTCAACTTAAACGTCGCCGTTTCCACCGCATAGGGCGCGTTATAACGGCTGGCCAGGTCGTCGGATAGCCTGCCCGAACCGTGGCATACCACAGACTCCGCGATCGTGTTATTGATACGCAGCAACGGAGATATCGCGTGGGTGCCATTCAGCATTGGCGGATAACCCTTCCAGTATTCTGCCCATCCGTCCATGCTCATGTCCTGTATGTGCGAACCGCGTACAAACTGTATTTTACCGAGCTGGCCTGTTTCGGCCAATTTCAAACCATACAAAAACTCACGTGTGTATAGCGCAGTCTCCATCATCATGTACACCTTCCCTGCGCGGCGCTTTGCCTCCACGATAGCTTTGCAATCCTCGACCGTCATAGCCATGGGTATCGTGCAGGCGGTGTGTTTATTGGCATTCAGCGAAGCAAGCGTCATCCGGGCATGTTCAGGCACCGGCGTAACGATATGAATGGCATCGACATCGTCCCGTTTTACCACTTCATCATAATCCGTGAAAATAAGGTTTTCGTCCAGATTGAACTTAGCTTTCAATTCGTTGAGCGTATTTACGTTGCGCGTGCAGATACCAACGGCTTTGATATCCGGGTGCTTCTGATAAATGGGAATAAACTCCTTCCCGAATCCCATACCTACGATTACGACTGTGATTTTAGACATACTTGATTTAATTTAATAGTATTTAGTTAGACATTCGATTAGTTTGCGACCCAATTGATGGCATTGATTAATAGCTTCTTGTACGCTTCATGCTCGTGGCTGTGCTCATCATGGCCCAGGGTAATGCCGACGATCTTCGCTTTCCGGTGTTTGACGGTGTACACCACCGGATAGACTTCATCGGTCTCTTTAGACTGACCGATGACCAGTACAGAGATCCCTTTTGCATTGGGGTCGAATACGTGCCGGTACAATTCGTCGGCGAACTCGAACTTTTTCGGTACACCCTGCGTAATGGGATGCGCAGCATTTACTACATAATTTTTAAACGGCTGAAATTTCTCATGGCTCTTACTACCGCCGCCCACATAGTTGAGGTTATACGCCGGCCAGTCTTCCCAGTTATACCATACCGCAGCGTGCAGCAGCACCACCCCTTTTCCTTTCTCAATGAACTTGGTGATGGCCCGCTTGCCATCATCGGGGATTGGCTGGTTGTTGGTCAGGACGAGGACGTCCGCTTGCTTCAGGTAGTGGGCTACAGAGTCTGTGCGGTCTGTGTAGCGCACGTTGAACGCGCCGCCCTGTTCAATGGTCTTTACATCTTCCTGCCGGTACCACCGGTCGAAATCGTGGGATGAGCCGCCGCCCACCATCAGCACCCGAAGCGATTTGGTTTGCGCCACCGTCGGGCTAACAGCCGTTACCAACAAGGCAAGGCCTAGGAATAGCTTCATCATGTGTTTCATCTTTGTATACATTTTAAACTTATCTCTACTTAACTACGGTCATAACCCCATTCATCCCCCGCCAGTGACCTGGAAAGGTACATACATACGGATATTCTCCCGGCTCCGTTGGCGCGGTAAACTGAAGCGTATAACTTCCGTCCGGATCCACCAAGGGTGTAGCATGCAGCACTTCGGGAATTTCCGGAATGTAATGCCTGTCGTATGCTTCCGACGAGCGCAGCATGTCGTCTGCGGCCTTGCCCACGATCTCCAATGTGCCCGGTTGGACGATCAGCAGGTTGTGTTGCATGCCGTCAGGATTTTCAAACACCAGCGTTACCGGCTTACCCGCCTGCACCGTGAAGCGCTTCTTGTCATACTGCATAATGTCCTTCACTGCTTTTATTTCAATGCGATCAGCTGGCACCGTACTTTCCCCATCTTCTGCTCCGGCATCCGCATGGATGGCTGGCCGTGCACCGGCGCGCGACAGCCGTACGGTAATGTTGCTTACATTGCCGGTAAACTCCGATGGTCCGCCGTAGTCCGTAAAGGCGTAAGCATCGTTAAAATCCTCACCCGAGCGCAGGTAAAGGCCCAATGGGGTCGTAAACAGGTGCATGAGCTTGGCTTCGCCGGCCAGCGCACCATTTACCGCCAATGTAACTGTAGCGTCCGCGGAGATACGTGCATCCACCGTGAACCGGTCCGGCACCCTTCCCCTGCTTGACACCACGGTAGATTGCCCATGCTGGTACACCGCAAAGTGAAGCCGCCCATCCATCACGTATAGCGCATAGCCATCGTTTTTGTCGCCCTGACCGACGATCAGCCCACGATAGGGCTGGTTGTCCCGCTTGCTCACTTCAGTTTCGATGCGTATTTCTTTGTTGGCGACATCCGGGGAAAACTGCAACCGCGTCCGGCGGCCCAGCACATAATGCTCATCAGCAAGCGACTCCAAAATGCGCGCGGCAAAACTGTTGGCCGGCTGGCCGGATGCGTCATCCCTAAACGGATCCTCATGCTGCGCAACAGCGGCAAATAAAGCTTGCGCCAGCCAACGGTCGCGCTCATTCTCCGGATCGGCTGTCGCCTCCCATAATGCTTTTGCGGCTTGCGGCGATGCAGGGTACTCCCCTAATTTCAGGAACGCTGCGAGCCGGGTATTCAAGTTGCTATCCTTCCACACGTCGCTTGTAAGCAATGCATCGCGTGATCGGTCGTCCAGCGGCAGCACCTGTAAAGCAGCTTTCCGCACGCCGGCCGAGGGATGGCGCAGCGCAGCAACCACTGCGTCAAACACCTCTTGATTTGTTTGAACCGATCCCAACCCCTGCAATGTCCATAAGGCATGGATGGCTGCCGTATTCAGTCCGATTTTGTCTACCTTGTTGTCGGCCGTGAGCATGATCAGGTCGCGAACCACATCATCCTGTCCGCGCTCAACCAGCAAGCGCTGTGCATGCATTCGCCAAAACTTATTGTCACTTTTCAATGCCTTCAGCAAACCACTGGCATCATCTTTTGACAGTCGCTTGAACGGTGTTTTATGCTTCGCGTCCTTATAGACCAACCGGTATACCCGGCCATGTTTCTTATCGCGCAGGTTACTTTCAAAGGCATTACCCGGACCATGAGGCTGCTCGGTAAACGGCAGCACTTTATCCGATGGCGCCTGAGCGGGTACAAACACGTTGTGCTGGATGATGAAGTTGTACCAATCCAGTATCCACACGGCACCGTCAGGTCCGACCTCGGCGTGGATCGGGCCGTACCACTCGTCCGAACTGGCTACCAGGTTCCATCCGTCCCGCTCGGCAAATCCGGCACCATCAGGTTCGATGATGGCGTGATGCACGAGGCGCACAGTGGGCTCGGTCACAAAGGCGGCCTTGTTCCAATAACGTTCTGGATAATCGCGCGCCGTGTAAAGCTGATGACCTGCCGCAGAAGTAAAACCGCCCACCACATCTACCTGTCGCAAATTGGGGGTCAAGGCATGCACGTCATAGTGGCCATCGATTTTCTGCACCGCATTGACCTGCGGCCTGCGGTTTTCATCCTTGATCCTCCGGGTGGTAAGCTTTTCCGGCATGGAATAATAGGCACTGTGCGTATTGTTAGCTGTGGAAATAAACACGTTGTTGTCTTCCATCATACCCAGCCCCCAGGTATTGTTGCTGGTGGTGGCCAAAAATTCAAAATCGGTACCATCCGGGTTGAAGCGGTACACCCCTTGGCCAAAAGTCTGGCGTTTGCCGTTGATGTGTCCATCGAAGCCTGCATACCCCGTAACCCCCCAGATCTTGTTGTCGAATCCATACTGCAGGTTTGACGGCCCGGCATGGGTGTCGTTCTTTCTCCATCCGGTCATCAGCGTATCCCGGACATCGGCCACGTCATCGCCATCGGTGTCTTTGAGGAATAGGATGTCTGGTGCCATCGCCAAGATAACGCCATCATTCGAAAAAGTGAGGCTGGTCGCGATGTTCAGCCCATCGGCAAACACGGTGAATTTATCGGCTACACCATCCCCGTTGGTATCCTCGCAGATTTTGATCCGGTCGTTCTGCTCCCCTTTCACTTCCACAAAGTTGTTGGGGTAGTCCACCGTTTCGAGAACCCACAGGCGGCCCCGTTCGTCCCAGCTCATGGCAATCGGATTCATGATATCCGGCTCAGATGCAAACAACTGGAGTTCGAATCCAACCGGCACCTGCATTAACTTCATTGATTCCTCGGGTGGCAGTGGATCCTGCACCTTCGGCACCAGATGACGGGCCGTGAAATCAGCGATGGTATCTTCGTAGATACTGACATTGGGGATTTCTAGCGCTGCCACCAATCCCATCACGTTGTCTCCGATGGCCCATTGCACACCGTTGCTGACCAACCTCAGAAAATCAAGTTGCTTCCACGTCGCATCATCCGTGCCGTAAGGCGTATGGAAGATTCGCCCTTTGCCCCTTACCATTCGGCGGGCCGAATCTGTGGAAGCACTACCGGTCGCATTCTCGGGCGATGCTTCGCCTTGTACTGGCGGTTCGATTCCCAGGGCAATCAACCCCTTGCCGCCTCTCACGAAGTCGTCCAACGCATCTCGCTGACCGTTGGAAGTCGAATCCAGCTGCGAAAACAGGATGACCCCATCGTATTGATTCAGGTAACGTTCATTCCAATCATCCCCGTCGATCGTATAGGTAAGGTTAATTCCGTTTTTAAAAAGTTCAATGGCAAGCCACGTTGCATATTTCCCTGACTCAACCGATGCATCAGAACTCCCAAAGAACAGCACTTCGGCCCGTCTTGGACGGTCAACACCCGTACATTGAATAAAAAAAAGGCAAAAAAAGGCAACAGAGAAATAGGAAATGATCCGCATAAATATAGTTCTATAACCGTTGTGATCGCAAAATTAGGCCGGAAATCTACAATAAAACCGCGATATGTTATCACTTTATAGTCAAATTATATCATTATATATTATATTTGAAACCTCCATAAGACAAATCATGAAGAAACATCACGTCATACCGAAGGCACTCATCCCCGAAAACCGGTCTTTTGTCGTACGGAAACAGATCGAGCCTTACTTCGATCCGACCTTCCACCTGCATCCAGAATTTCAGCTTTCTTATGTTATAGAAGGCGATGGAAACCGCTTTGTCGGCGACAGTATTAAGCCGTTTACAGCAAACGATCTAGTCCTGATAGGCCCCTATCTCCCCCACGTATGGCGCAGCCACAACGACTATTTCGAAAAAGACAGCGGATTGAGCACCACGGTGGTTGTCGTCTATTTTCATGACCATTTCCTCGGCGAAACAATCCACGATAAGGAGGAATTTGAAAGCATCAAACACCTATTTCAACGATCGCAATGCGGTATCGAGATCACCGGGGAGACCCAGGTGTTGGTGAGCCAACTGATGATTGAGCTGCTGGACCTGAAAGGAACCGACAGCATCATACAACTACTTAAAATATTAAATATCATCGCATTGTCTGACGAGTGCCATCTGATCACCGATACGCACTCAAAATCCTATAACACGGAAGCCGAAACGGACCGGATGAACAAAGTATATGAGTTTATCATGAAAAACTTTCACCGCAAGATCCACCTCGAAGAAGTTGCCTCCATCGCCAGCATGACCTGCACGTCATTCAGCCGGTATTTCAAATCCCGTGTCAATCAGTCTTTTTCGGACTTCCTGAAGGAAATCCGCATCGAATACGCCTGCAAGCTGCTCAAAGAAGACAAGATGAACATTGACCGTATCGGTTATGAATGCGGTTTCCAGTCACTCACCAACTTCAATAAGCAGTTTAAAAAAGTAACGGGAAAACAGCCGCATCAGTACCGGAATGAATACCAAAAGATGGCCGTGGAGGCTTATCATCAGTATCATTGAAACAACTTTGCTGTTTTCTGAACTACTTATTGCCCCTAACGTTTCTGACAGTTAAAGTCTTTTACGCAATAGATCTGCTAACGTATCCAATTATATAAAGCAACCAGTGCCTGCTGCTTTCCTTTGGCAAGCTTATCTACCAGTTCGGCATCAGAATATCGGTTATAATCCGCTGGCAATTGTTGACAAATTGAAGTGTTTCACCGAAACACCGGCGCTTGCTGCGGCGTGGTACTGGGCACGCCACCCGCTATCTCCGGCCAGCCGTCATTCCAAGAAATGCGGTCAAGCATCAGCATGCGTCGGCTGGCGCCGCTTGAAACCTTACCGCGGGACCTGTCGATGCCATGATAAATGAACCAGTCCGTTCCGTCATCATCAGTGATCAGCTGCGCATTGTGTCCTGGGCCTGCTATCTTTTCGTTGCCCTTGAGTAATAGCGTCCCCTTTCCGCGGTCAGTGATCGCATTCCCTTCTTTATCCAGGTACGGTCCCATCAAGTGATTGGAACGAGCTACTAACACGTGATATTGGCTATTGGCGCCATCGCAGCAGCTGCCCTTGGAGCCGAAAAAATAAAAATATCCGTCTCGTTTATGGATCATCACCGCTTCGTAGTCCCCGGCCGCGATCTTTACCTTTTGTGATAAGTCGGGCACGGAAAGCCCGTCATCCGCCAGCTTCACGGCATAAGTGCCTTGCGTAGGCGCATTGCTGAAACTACCCCAAAATAAGTATTTTTCTTCGTTCTCTTCGAAATAGAAGGCATCGATGGAATTGGGTACGTCCACTTCCTCACTCGTGAACAACTTGCCATGATCAACGAACGGGCCTGTCGGCTTCTCCGCGACGGCCACGCCGATTCCCGGATTGGGGTCGCCCCAAGTAGAATAGGCGTAATAGAGGTAGTACTTACCATCTACTACGTTTACGTCCGGCGCCCAAAGCCCGCCGTTGTTCTTCCATGCGGGTTTGCTGGAGAACGCCTGTCCCACCACCCGCCAGTCCACCAAATCGGCCGACTGCAAAATGGGTATCAACCGGCTCCCCTGCCCATCGCCCCAGTCGTCTTGCGTACCGTAGGCATAAAAAAAACCGGATTGTGGATCCCGGATCACTGTAGGATCAGCAAGGATCGGTTCGAAAACGGGGTTAGTATAGGTACCAGCCTTATCGGTGGGCGGCTGTTGATCATCCGGATGCTGGCCATCCGCCGATCTTCCGCAGCCGGCAACCGCCAGCAGGACTACTAAAATCTGGGAAAATAATAGGTGTAATATCATCGCTTATTATCTTTTATTGGTCATCGTCGGCTTGATGACCTCATTACTATTTACACTGAATGTATAGCAGCCAGCTTCGCCATCCCACTGCTTGATTATGGGGACTATCCGTGTCCTCCGGGGTGTTACCTGTTGCTGGTCGAAGTGAACATGGTAAACATAATACAATTGTCCGTCCAATCCTTCAAATAAATCGCCATGCCCGGCGCCATGCTCGCCGACAATGGAACGGTGGATGATTGGGCTATTTTTCTGCTTGACCCAAGGTCCGTATGGCGAATCAGAAACCGCGTACCCAACAGCATAGTCAATGTTCCGGTAATGGTTGGCTGAGTAGAACAGGTAATATTTATCTTTTAATTTGATCACCGTCGGACCCTCCATGATGGGTGCCGACTCATAAGCAGGGGTGGCTTCCCATGGCTCGGTCTGGCCGAAGCATTTTTTTAATGTTTCGGGTTTAATTTCTCCTTTTCCCATGTCAAACTCGGCTACCCACAGGTAATTGCCGTTGGCGAACCGTACATGGTACAGGTAATACTTGCCGTCATCGTCTTTAAAAATGTAAGAATCGATATTCTTTTCCGAGCCGTCGATGGGCGCAACTTCTTGTTGCCGATATGGACCCAACAGCGTCTGTGACTGCGCCAATACGGTTTGTTCATTGGCTGTGTAGGTTAGGTAATAGGTATCCTTCTCCTTGAGCAGTTGCGGTGCCCAGAACCCTTCGGTGCCAAAGGCTTGATCCCCTTTGGTTAGGATCATGTGCGCCTGGCCATCAGCCCTCGTAGGCGGAGCCCACGTTTGAAGGTCGTTCGATTCCAAAACCGCGAAGCCCGAAGCGGCCCCCTTCCCGCTTCCTCCGGTCCCGGTCAAGTAATATTTGCCCCCCTCAACATAGATCGTTGGATCTGCAAAAAACAGCTCCCGCTTTTCCTGCGCTGATAGCGGCATGGCAGGCATTGACATAACATAGATTAACAGAGCGGAGTTGCATATCAGCGTTTTCATTTTTTCTCCGGTGTAATGTAATCTTTATCAATCTGCATAATGGTTTCGCCGTCTTTTTCGGTAAATGAAACCGAGCTGATGTGCATAATGCGGGGATGGATCTCCGTCTCGCTGTGATGCGAATGGAACACGATACGGAGGTTTCCGTCCTTGTCGGTAAACATGGCGCTATGCCCCACCCCTACCAGATCGCCGGGTTTCTGGAAAATCGGATTCCCCGCATACTTCGTCCAGGGGCCTGTCGGGCGTGGCGCCGTGGCAAAGCCTATGCCGTAAAACGGACTCTCGTAGCTATTGGCTGAGTAGGTCATGTAGTACGTATCGCCATGCTTCAGCACAAACGGCCCTTCATTGACCCTCGGCCAGACTTCCTCCCATTCCTGGGAGACGTTGATGCATTTTTCCATCGTTTCGGTGCGTATGGTCACCAGGTCGTCTTCGAGTTCCGCCACCCAGATGTTGAGTCCGTCATTGAAGCGATCAAAATACAGGTATGGCTTGCCGTCGTCATCGATAAACAGGGAGTTATCGATGCATTTCTCCCCTTCCAGCATAGGTTTTTGGATCTCCTGCTTGAAAGGCCCCAGCGGACTGTCACTTGTTGCCACACAGATATGCTCATCCGCAGAGTAATACATATAAAACTTGTCATCGATCGCATATACCTCAGGTGCCCAAAACCAACGGTCGCCCCACGAATCGTTTTTATGCAACGCCAAACGATTATCCGGTGCAGCTTGCCAGGTCAGCAAATCATCCGATACGTAAACTGCAATGCCGTCTGCGGCTTCAGTACCGTAGGCGTAGTATGTACCGTCATGAAGCATGATGAACGGGTCTCCAAAATATACGTTGGATGCTTCCGGATCGGTGGATGCTTCCGGGGGGACATCAGAACGCCCCGAAGAGCAAGATAATATACTGAACGCAATAGCAAGGGTCGTTAAAAAAAAAGGTTTCATAGTTACTGTCAACATACTTGTTCGTTGGTAATCATATTTATTCGTCATCAATGCCAAACCGGTTCACCAATGCATCGTATTCGCTTCTCGATATCGTGATCATGCACCCATGGCGCACAGACGCCGGCAAACTGTATTTATCCCAGTCTGCGTGAAAGGTATACCCTGACGCCTGGTACCATGGGCCATTCAGGTTGTCGGCGATGGACAAACCATACGACACGCCAGGATATTGTTCATAATACAGGTACCACGCCCGATCGTCGGGTGACGGGATCAGCATTGGCGCCTCCCGGAAATTGGGACTCACGGGAGCTGACGGCTCGGAGTAAGGGCCTGTGAGGGCAGGCGCCCGTGAAATACGGATAGTCTTACCGGTAGTCCAATACAGCGTGGGGTAGGCCTCGTCTTTGATGACCGCAAAATATTGATCGCCGACCCGACGGATGAACACATCGATCGTACCTATGTTCCAATCAAATAGTTTGGTCGGGTGGTCCGAAAACGATTTCAGGTCCTTTGAAAGCACATACAGTGTTCGTTGGCTTGCCCAATAGCGCTCCGGATCTTCCTTGGTGCCCTCCTTATGCGGCGTATGCCAGGTAAGGATGTATTGTTCGGATGCCTCATCAAAAAACAACTTGGGCGCACCGATCCGTTGCAGCGCATCTGCATAGTCTGGGGTGCGCTGTAGATCAGGAGTATACGTATGGTATTTCTCCCAGCTGATCAGGTCTGCCGAAACCCAGATGTCGATATCCGGTGATGCGTCTTTGGTATTACCCGCGAGGTAATACCTTCCGTCATGGCCCTTACAAATATCTGGATGTCCTCTATAGGCTTCGGATACCCGCTTCTTCCCGTTCAACGCGTGCCAATGCAAACCATCCGTACTGACCGAGTAATACAGTCTACCATAATCCTCGTGCAACATATGCGCAAATAAGTACGCTTGGTTGACCGCATCTTCGGCACGTTCTACCTGCCCCGGAGGGTTTGGCTGTTGCCCTATGCCGGCTATCCAGACGGACACCAGCAACAGCATTACCGCTCCAGCCTTTGTTTTAATCATGTAACGCATGGCTTAATAATCTGGATTTTGCGTCAGTTTTCCGCCGCTGTTGTCCACTTCGATCTGCGGGATCGGCAGGCGGCGGTGTTTGCCGATAATGAAGTTATTGAAATCGGGATCCCGCGATTTCAACTCATCGATACCCGCCTGGTTGTCCAGTAGCCCCCAACGTTTGAGGTCGGCCCAGCGCCAACCTTCAAAACAAAGCTCCAGCGCACGTTCCATCTGCAAGTGCTTGAGGAGGCTTTCGCCGGAGGACAACGCGGTGGCATGCACACTGCTCTCCAAAGCCGGCAAATTGACCGATGGACGTTGCCTCACTTTGTTGATATGCACAGCTGCTTCGGTTGGAGATCCGCCTGTTTCCAATATGCATTCCGCATACATCAGCAACACGTCCGCATAACGGATGATGCGGTAGTTGTTGGGCGCAAAATAGTCTTCAAAATTGCGGTAATACCCCGTTGAATATTTCCGGATAAACAGGTCATTACCCCAATCGGCGTTGTTCCACTGCCGGCCATACACCAACGGATCCTCATCGGGGAAGTCCGCTGGGCTATCCCTGTAATACAGGTTGTGGTACAAACGGATGTCGTTGGCGCCCTCGAGGTTCTGTTCTTTCTTATACTCTGCCACCAGCCAAGCACGGGCCTTTCCGTCCTGCCAGCCGATGCCGCCGGGTGCATAAAATTGCGTGCGTTGCAAGCCCGTGGCCATGGCAATATCGTCGCCGGTACCGCCTTTATTTTCGTCGTCAAACTGGATCTCAAACACGCTCTCGATATTGTTTTCACGCAAGTGCGTGAAGTTATCCAGGTAATTGTCTACGAGTCCGTACATTGACCCCTCTCTGTCGATCAGCCATTGCAGTTCCGTTTTGGCATCGCCATACCGGTGCTGTTGCATATAGGCTTTCGCCAGCAGCGCCCTGGCAGCGCCTATGGTGGCGCGTCCTACATTATTATTATCCCAGGCGTCCGGCAGCTTGGCTATGGCGTCCTTGAGGTCCGCCTCCACCTGCGCCCAGATCGCTTCTTCCGGCACCTCTTCGGGCACATAGTCCGGCCCTTTGGGCTCCAATACGAGCGCCCCCTTTTCCCAAAGCGTTGCGATCTGGAAATACCACAATGCCCGCAGGAAAGCCGCCTGGCCCAACACATGGTCTTTTGCTTCCTGATTTGCGAACTCGATATCCGGAACATAAGTCAGGACTTGGTTGGCACGGAAGATGCCGGTATAAAAGTGGGACCAGTGTACATTATTGCCTTCAAAGAAATTGTAGTTCACATAATTAAACCGGGTCCAGTCGCCCAATTCGTTCCAAGGGCTGGAGCTCCAGCCCTCATCGGACGACAGGTCATAGCGGAACGACAGCCAGCGCATCCATGTACCCTCTTTGTACAAGCTGCTATAAGCCGCATTAACACCCATCTGCGCATCTGACTCGGTTTGCCAAAACGTATGTATAGGCGCTTCGTTGGGGTTATCGATGTCCAATAGGTTTTTGTTGCAGGCTCCTGCAAACAGGCTAATCACCGCACCCAGTGCTATCAATTGATACGTCTTCATTTCGTCTGCATGTTTAAAGATTCCATCACTTAAAAATTAACCTGTAGCCCCAGCATAATGGTCCGGGCGTTTGGAAAGGCCATGTTATCCGTACCCCGGTCCCACACACTTGTATTGATAAAGTCAGGATCCAACCCGGTATAGTTGGTCAGCGTAATTAAGTTATTGCCGCTGACGTAGGCGCGGAGGGTATTCAGCCCGGCCTTAGTCAACCAGCTTTGTGGAAATGTATAGCCGAGCTGCACATTCCGCATGCGGAAGAATGAACCATCTTCCAGCCACAGGTCGGTATCGCCCCGCGTATTCCGGAGGTCGCCGTAAATAACCCGTGGAAAATTGCTGTTGGGGTTTTCCTGATAAGGCTCATTGCCCGGCCTAAACCGGATGTAATTGGAATTGTCGGAGAAAAGCCTTCCCTGACGCAGCGCCCCATTGATAACGTCGTTGCCGAACTGTCCGTACCACTGCATGGAAAAATCCAGATTTTTCCATGCAACGCTGGCGGTCAGCCCGAGTTGGAAATCCGGCCACGGGTCGCCTACGATCTGCCGGTCGTTGGTGGTGATCACCCCGTTGTCGTCGGTGTCTACATACCTCAGGTCTCCTAGTTGCGGGCGCTTTCCTTCTATCGTAATAGGCCGCCCCTGAGAGTTCACATAGTTGTCGATGTCTTCCTGTGTACGGAACAATCCGTCCGTTTTCAGCAGGAAGAACTCACCGAGGGACCGGCCGACCTCGCTGCGGGTCTGCCCGGTATAGAACACCTGGTTGCCGTAGCCAAGTGCCAGTATTTTATTACTCAGGGTGGTCACGTTAGCTCCCACCGAATAGTTGAAATCCCCCGCGCGGTCCCGCCAGTTGGCAGACAGCTCAAAGCCGCTGTTGCGCAAACTGGCCGCATTTGCCAGCGGGTTATCGCCGCTATGCCCGGTGGTCATTGATATCTGCATGGCGGTGAGCACATCGGAGGTGGTTGAGCGGTAGTATTCAGCAGTGGCGCTCAGCCTATTGGATAAAAACGTTGCGTCCGCTCCGATATTCACCTGCTCGGTCCGTTCCCACCGAAGGTCTTCGTTCCGAATGGCCACTTGGGTAGCACCGTTGACCAGCCGCTGGTCTATGCCAAACACCGTAACGATGTTGGAATTGATCGTGTTCATGTAAGCCCAGTGGCCGCTACTTCCCTGGCTGATTGCTGCATTACCGAGCTGCCCGTAGTTTGCCCGTAGCTTCAGGTCGTTGATCCATGACGCCTGGAAAAAAGGTTCATTGCTGATGCGCCAAGCGCCGGACACGGAATAGTAATCGGCCCACCGGTGTTGTTCCGACAGCTTGGAATCGCCGTCGCGCCGGTAGGTCAGCGTCAGGTAATATTTGTCATCGTACACATAATTAGCCCTTCCGAGGTAAGAGATGAGCGCATATTCCCCAATCGTATTCCAGTTGGTCTGGTTAGCTTGCCCCGCACTCAATACCGTCAGATAATCCCCGCCCAACAGCGGAAAACGGAGACGCTGCGCGCCGACATCTTCCCAGTAAAAGTGCTGGTACGTCAGCCCCGCAACCGCATCGACGTGATGCTTTCCGAAATCTTTGTTGAGGTTCAGTGTATTTTCAATGAGTTCATTGGTTTCTTTGATCCGGTTTTTGCTACCCGTCGGATCCCTGAATTCCTGGTTCATCGACCAGTTGCCCTCGCCGCGGAAGTAGCGGTAGTCGTCAAAAATGTAATCAATACCACCATTAATCCTATAGGTCAGGAAATCGGTGATCCGTGCCTCAGCCCATAAAGTGCCCCTCAGCCGGTAAATCTGAGTATTGGTCGCTTCCAAGTCTTCCCGGGCGATGGGGTTGGTACCGAAAGTACGGGCATTGGCCTCGTTGCCGTAGCCATAGCCGCCAGGGTTGTTAGGTTCCCGGACGGGAATGGTGGGGAGCATGCGGATTACATCAACATAAGGCGATGTCTGCAGGGGGTCCCGATTGGTCTGGGCAAAATTAAAGGTTTCACCGAATGAAAAAATACCCCGCTTTCCGCTGGTATTGACACGAAACGTATACCGGTCAAACGAGTTGCCGTACATCATACCTTCGTTGTTGTAATAGCCTCCTGAGACGAAATAGTTGCCCGATTCGCCGCCACCCGATAAGGAAACATTATAATCCTGAACCAATGCCGTTTGCATGGTTTCCTTTTGCCAGTCTGTATCGAAGTCCGCGTGGTTCTGCAACCCTCCATTCCAAACACCGTCATTGATCCCTTCCTGATAGGCCATATCGTTGTACTTCTTGTATTCCTCGGCATTCATCAGATCATATTTCGGCGACCAGTCAAACGATTCCCTGACTGATACGTCTACCTTCATCGGCCCCTTGCCGCCGCTCTTTGTGGTAACGATGATCACCCCGTTGGCCGCACGCGATCCGTAGATGGCCGCTGCCGATGCATCCTTCAATACCTGGATAGACTCCACGTCGTTCGGGTTGAAATCGGCCCCGCCGGTGGTGATCATTCCATCGATTACCCACAGCGGATCATTATTAGTCAGGTTACCCACACCGCGTATGACGATGTTCGCATCCGCTCCCGCGTTGCCGGTATTTCGTACACTCACCCCGGTCGCCAGCCCTTGGATAGATTGGCCGATCGTACTGGCTCCCGTCTTGTTCATCTCTACCGGATCAATGACAGACACCGCTCCGGTGAGGTCTTTTTTGGCAACGGTGCCATAACCGATGACCACCACCTCATCCAGCATGGCCTGCGCCTCATCCACTTGGAGCCTGAAGGTCTGGTCTGGCTCATTGCCGACCACTTGTTCCAAAGGCAAATAACCTTGGTAAGTGATGACCAGCACAGCAAAGCCGTCCTTGACTTCCAGTCGAAACCTTCCATCGTCATCAGAGACGGTCCCTTGCTGTGTGCCTTTGACGGTGATGGTCGCATTGGGCAGCGGCTGCCCGTTTTCATCTAGCACCCGTCCGCTTAGTACTTGCTGGGCAAATGCGTTTACATGAAGAACCATCATGAGTACACACCATGCGCCGCAAATGCGGAGTCGACGGATACAGGCACTTTCTGTTGTTTCGAAAATACGGTGTATCATAGCGTTAATAATTTAGCCTATTCTTTATTTACTGGTTACTCTGCCTTTGTAAGGGACTTGATCAGCTCCACCTCTTCTTGCTTGTAAGGTGTGCCATCGCCCCGGAAGATATCATGGAACCACAATGGTGGCTCAGCCGTATAGGTCTTTGTCCAGCTGTCCCAGGGATAAATGGTTTGCGTCTTGCCATCAACGAACCCCCAGTTGAACATCGCCACGTTGTATTTTTTGGCAATCGGAAGGAATCCTTCAAAGGTGCTGCCATTGGGACGCGCCATGTATTCGGTACACCATAGCGGCTTGCCATACCGTTGGAGTTGCTGAATACGCTTTTCAAAATCTTCTGGTGTGTCGTAGTTGTGGAAACTGATGATATCCGACTGCTCGATCTGCAGTTTCTCAATAGGCTTCAGTCCTTCATGCGTAGACCAGTCGCCCACCCAGATGCCGGAGGTCAGCGGCTGGGACGGATTGGCCGACCGTGCCCATTCAAACGACTGCTCCAGCAGGGGCAATACATAGGCAACCTTATCTTTTATTTCGACGGCTTCATAAGACGGCCCCGTCATGTTGTCAGGTTCGTTCCACACATCCCATCCCAAAATCCGTTCGTCATCCGCAAAATGGCTGACTACCCCTTTTACGTATCGCTCCAGCCGCGGATACTGTGTGCTGTCTTTGAGCGCATGCTGCCCTGGGCTCTGTACCCATCCGGAATTGTGTACGTGCGGTTTGGGCTCGCGCTGTTTGCCCGCCACCGGGAAGGGGTCCCAGCAGGAGTCGAAGAAAACGAGCAACGGCCGAATACCATGCTTGTCGGCCAGATCGAGGAACTGATCTATTCGGGCGATGAAGCCCGCCGAATCCTGCTCATACGGCAGGTCATGGAGGTAAACGCGGGCCGTATTCATGCCCAGGTCCGCCGCCCAGCCCAGCTCTTTGTCGATTGTCTCGGGATCAAATGTGTCTTCCTGCCACATTTCGAGCTGATTGATAGCTGTGGCCGGGTTATAGTTAGGCCCCACCAGCCATCCCTGCTCAGCTTGCCACGCATTAGCCTCTTCGGCCGTCCAGACTGTTCTTTCTGAAACGGTGGTGGTGTCTCCACGGCTATTGTCGCAGCTGGTTAATAAAACAATGTGTAATAACGAAATAAAAATAAAATTGCTGAAAATACGCATAGTAATTGGTCTCATCTATTGGTTATCAAATAGGCGCTTGGCCTCCCTCATCACAAATAACGGCATTACAACCGCAGCGCACGGCACCAATTTGTTTCAATTTTTAGCTATTTTGTCTCAATGGATTGCGGTAGTTAGCAGTGTTGAACCGCTCCGCTTGAATAACAGGTGATGCCGCAATAAGCAAACTGGATTAGGTTGGTTGACCGAATATAAAACAAATACTGCAAATTTGCGGATTTTACCGCTATATTTGGATAATAACCGCAGGGGCCTTGTTGCAGATGAAGTCGTATGTCTTGAAATATCTTTTGTGTGCGTGCGCATCCGTAAGCTCTGCTTTTGCCCAGCCTTTTTACTTCTCGCACTACCAGGTAGAGCAAGGGCTATCAAACAACGCTGTGTTATGCAGTGTGCAGGATGAGATGGGCTTTATGTGGTTTGGCACCAAGGATGGCCTTAACCGCTTCGATGGTTATTCATTTAAGGTATTTCATAGCGATCCGGACAACCTCAACGGATTGGGGAGTAACTTCGTCAGGGCACTGCTTGCCGACGATACCGGCCATATTTGGGTGGGCACCGACCAGGGCATCTACCTCTTCGATCCGAAATCGGAAACCTTTTCGCTGTTCCATCCGTCCATTACCAATGAAATACTTGACATTCAGTGTGATCGTGCTGGCAATATCTGGTTTATCGACAACCTCATGCTTTATCGGTATGCTGCGGCGACAGACCGATTAACACAGGTTTCCGATTTGCAGTCACCTGTAACATCTTTTGGCATAATGGCAACCGGAGAGGTCTGGTTAGGCACCATTCACGGCGAGCTGATTCATTACCATCCAATTGATGGCATACAGAGCAGG
The DNA here is from genome assembly GCF_042646065.1 of Parapedobacter deserti. NCBI lineage: Bacteria > Pseudomonadati > Bacteroidota > Sphingobacteriia > Sphingobacteriales > Sphingobacteriaceae > Parapedobacter > Parapedobacter deserti. The sequence goes on along the minus strand of NZ_JBHRTA010000038.1, from coordinate 704,642 downwards.
CATTCGTTGTTTGACCGATCGCCGCCGGTGGTTTCGCAATGGGTGGAAAAGATACATTGCAGCAATAACGGCTTCCTACTGGTGGGTACCACCAAACAGGGACTGAAAGCTTTCGATACGGTAACGGCGACATACCGGGATTTGGTGACCCAGGACGAATATGGATCGGACATCTTCGTGAGGGATATTATCGAAAACAGAGACGACGAATACTGGATCGCCACCGAATCGGGTATTTTCATTTATCAATATAGCTCGGGGCAGTACACCAACCTCCGAAAGCAACGTGGCAACCCCTGGGCATTGTCGGATAATGCAGTTTATACGCTGTGCAAAGACAGCGAACATAATATCTGGGCAGGCACATATTTCGGCGGGCTGAATCATTATGCACTAAATAATACGTTTTTCGAAAAATTTTTTCCGCTGGGTGATGGTACGAACACCATTTCAGGCAACGCCGTGAGGGAAATATGTGCTGACGGACGGGGCCATTTATGGATCGGCACGGAAGATGCCGGATTGAATAAAATGGATATTGCTAACGGTCGGATAATCAGCTACCACCCCACTGGGCATCAAGGCAGTCTTGCCTATTCAAATATCCATGGCCTGCTCATCACGGGTGACACACTCTGGGTAGGAACATTTGAACATGGGCTGGACCTTCTGGACATCAACACCGGAAAAGTCATCCGCCATTTCAATGCGGAAGGCAAAAAAGGCGCATTAAAAAATAACTTCATATTCAATATCTACCGGACCAGCCGAGGAGCAATATTACTGGCAACAGGCCAAGGGCTGTACGAATACGCAGGGGCAGGTAACGGCTTCCGTCTTGCTACCGGTTTTCCGGGTCACATCTTTTATACCACGCTGTTTGAGGACAGCCAAGGGACGATATGGGCAGGCACCTGGCGTGACGGGCTGTATTATTTCAACCCAAAGACGGGTGAAAAGGGGCTGTTTGTCCATCGTGCCGATGAACCGAGCAGTATCGGCAGTAATCGCGTGAACCGGATATTCGAAGACAGCAGTAGAACCATCTGGGTAGCCACCGAAGGCGGGCTATGCCGCCTGAATCCCGTCAACGACACCTTCAGGCGGTTTGGCACAGCACAGGGAATGCCAAGCAATCTGATATTGGCCATGCTCGAAGACGCCGATAACAAACTTTGGGTAACTACTTCCAAAGGGCTTGTACGCTTTGACATAGCAACGGAAGAAATCAAGGTGTTTACCCAAGCCAATGGACTATTGAGCGACCAGTTCAATTACAATTCGGCATACCAGGCACCCGACGGCACACTGTATTTCGGCAGCGTAAAAGGGCTGGTGCGATTCAATCCGGCCAACTACCGGGAAAGTAGTTTCCAGCCGCCGGTATATATTACGGGCATACAGGTGTATAACCGCGAACTGGAAATCAATAAAAAGGCATCGCCCCTGCGGCAATCCATCACATTCACCGACCATATAGAACTCAAACACAACCAGTCGTCTTTCAGCATCGACTTTGCCGCGTTGAGTTTCGTTTCGCCCCGCATGACGGAATATGCTTATAAGATGGAAGGGCTTGATAAGGAATGGACGCACATCCGCGCCAATCGAAAAGCCTACTTTACCAAGCTGCCACCCGGGGATTATGTATTCAGGGTAAATGTGGCGAACAGCTGGGGCGGTTTTAAAGGAAAAGAGACGAACCTTCGCATCACCGTACTTCCCCCCGTTTGGGCTAGCCTCCCGGCATACCTCCTGTATGGCCTACTGGTCCTCATAGCGACGTGGTATAGCATCAGAAGCTACCACCACAGGGTCAAGGAAAAAAACAAACGGAAGCTGGAACTGATCAGGCACCGTAAGGAGGAGGAACTATACCGGGCGAAGATCGATTTCTTTACGAACGTGACTCATGAAATCCGGACTCCGCTTACACTCATAAAAGCCCCGCTGGAAAAGGTGATGAAAAAGGCAGAAGAGCTGCCAACGGTAAAACGGCACCTGCAAACGATGGAACGCAATACCGAGCGGCTGCTGGAGTTGACCGACCAGTTGCTCGATTTCAGGAAAACCGAAGTAACCGGCTACCGATTGAACTTTATTCCGGTTTCCATCAATGAGCTGCTCGCGGAAAACTGCCGAAGTTTCAAGCTGGTAGCGTCACAGAAAAAGATCGGCCTTAAACTCGATCTGCCGGCTAAACCTTGCGTAGCGTTCGTCGACAAAGAAGCGGTGACACAGATCATCGGCAATCTGTTGACCAACGGGCTCAAATATGCCGAACGGACCATCTATGTCTCGCTAATGAAACAGACACCGGCCGACACCACTTTCACGGTGGTTGTTAAAAACGACGGCTACCTCATCCCCGCTGAGATGCGGGAAAAGATCTTCGAAACATTTGTCAGGCTAAAGGCAACGGGCAGCCAACAGGGCACAGGGCTGGGCCTTGCACTGGCCCGTTCACTGGCGCAATTGCATAACGGCACCTTGAGGCTGGGCGCGCCGGAAAACGGCATGAATGTATTTATATTGACCCTGCCCCTTGAACAACAACAAAACGGAACTCAAAATGGAACAGATATCTCCGAAAGCTGAAAGACCGACGATATTGGTCGTGGATGACCACCGGGAATTACTGGAATTCATTGCAGATGACCTCAGCGACGACTATGACGTGCTAACTGCTGAAAATGGGCACCGCGCCATCGAAGCGCTAGCCGGCCATCCAGTACAGCTTGTCGTCAGCGATGTAATGATGCCCGAGATGGACGGCTATGAGCTGTGCAGGCTCATCAAGTCGGACGTGGAGCATAGCCATATCCCCGTGATTCTGCTGACCGCTAAAAACACGCTCCAATCAAAAATACGGGGCTTAGAGCAAGGTGCGGACGCCTATATTGAAAAGCCTTTTTCGCCAGCGTACCTGCAAGCACAGATCAATAGCCTCTTGTCAAACCGGGACAAAGTCCGTGCATATTTTGCGAGTTCGCCGCTGGCCCATATCAAAACCATGGCGCACACCAAAGCAGACGAACGCTTTCTCGAAAGGCTGAATGAGGTGATCCACGATCACCTTGCAGAGACGAGTTTCGATGTAGAGCACCTCGCCGATAAGATGAATATGAGCCGTCCTACGCTGTACCGCAAAATTAAAGCAATATCAGACCTGACGCCTAATGACCTGATCAACGTGGCGCGTCTAAAAAAAGCAGCCCAATTGCTGAGTGTGGGCAACTACAAAATTTATGAGGTATCGGACATGGTGGGGTACAGCTCGCAGACCCATTTCGGCAGAAATTTCCAGAAGCAATTTGGTATGTCTCCAAGCGAATACATGGCGCAAAATAAGGGGGCTTGACACCCCCTTATAATGTTTGTTAATCCACGCTGGTTTGGTAGAGCGCCTGGTGCCACGCATTCAGTTCTTCTTCTGGCATTTTTACCACCTTACGGTCATAAGTCATCAGACCATTGGTTTCCACTTCCACATCAGTGGTTTGAGTATAAACGGCAGCCGACAATCCCAGCGGTATAAGCCGAGCCAAATCGTTCACTAAGCCTTGGTAGCGGCGTTTCAGCTCATCTACACTCTTAAAGCTCTGGTATCCCCAATTGTCTTTATTTTGCCAGGTATGCCCCTCTACCGGTAGTCCCAGCCCCCCGAACTCGCCCAGCGTCAGTATCTGCTTATCGCCGAACAGTTCGGGCCGTGGCATCACAGCATCCGGATAGTTGTGGATATCCATGATGTGCCCTGTGGGAAAGAAGTTGCCCCCGCTTGCGCTGTTTACTAACCGCGAAGGATCGTAGTCGACGGTCCACTCGGTGATTTCTTTCGTCTTGAATTGCCCCCACGCCTCATTGAAAGGCACCCATACGACGATGCTTGGAAAATTGTGCAGCGCATCCATGATGGCTTTCCATTCCTTGCGGAAAATGGCTTCTGATTCGGCGCTTCGGTCCTTGTCATGCTTGCGCCCCGAAGTGATGCCGGGCCGCATATCCCAATGATTGCCCCCAAGATCGCCACTGGGCATATCCTGCCACACCAGCAGCCCCAGCTGGTCGCAATGATAATACCACCGCGCGGGTTCCACTTTGATATGTTTACGGATCATGTTGAAGCCCATTTCCTTCGTTTTCTCCACATCGAAGCGCAGGGCTTCGTCTGTAGGCGCTGTATATAGGCCATCGGGCCACCACCCTTGATCCAGCGGGCCGTATTGGAATACAAACTCATTGTTGAGGAGCATTCGTTGTATGCCTTTGGCATCTTTCTCCATGGAGATCTTGCGCATTGCGAAATACGAAGACACCTCGTCGACCACTTTCCCCTTGCGCATCACCGAAACCTTGAGGTCGTAAAGAAACGGATTCGACGGTGACCACAATTCAGCGTCGTCGATTGTTAGCAATACGTTTGTGCCGACAGCCGCTGTTTCTTCAGCGATTTTTTCCCGCCCTTTCCACGCAGAAACCCGCAATTGGTCGCCTTCCTTGGCGGCTTCCACTGAGGCCTGTACGAGCAGGCGCCGCTGATCGATGTCCGGGGTATGCTTTGTGGCTGCAAGGTAAGTTTCAGGCACGCCTTCCAGCCATACCGTCTGCCAGATGCCGGTCACGGGGGTATACCAGATGCCATGCGGATTTACTACCTGCTTGCCATTGGGCTGAGGGCCCTCGTTGGTGGGATCCCACACGCCCACCACAATCTCCTGGTTGGTGCCTTTGGCTAAGTAAGGAGTAATGTCGATGGAAAACGGGTCGAAACCGCCCTTGTGAGATCCCGCCTTCTGGCCATTCACATGGACCTCGCACTGCCAGTCGACAGCTCCGAAATGAAGCAATAAGCGTTGCTTGCGTATCGCCTTATCAACGGCTACTGTCCTGCGATACCATAATGAGCTATCCTTCCCGACGGTTCTACCCACGCCGGAAAGCGCCGACTCCACAGCATAGGGCACAAGTATTTGCCCTTCGTAGTCTGATGGTGCAGTTCCGAGTTTGCCCGGCACAATGGCGTATTCCCACAAGCCATTGAGGTTTTGCCAGCCATCACGCACCAAGTGTGGCCGCGGATACTCAGGAAGCGGCTTTGCCGGATCCATATTTTCAACCCACGACGACCTGATCTTGTCGCCAACCGGCTGCCAATCAGCCTTGGCTTGCTGCTGCGCGGTAAGCTGTCCGGTTTGCATACACGCCAAACCCAGCAATAATAACACATGCTTCATGTTCTTTGGTTTTTTCATAAAGAGTTAACGCTTAAAGTGATTGAAATTGTATGTACTATTTGTATGTACCTATTGGCAATCTTCACTGACGAATATATGGACAAAATTCACAGTTTCTGTTTCATAGTTTTTACTTACCACCCATACCGCGACGTCTACAATCATAAAAATGTCAATTTGTTAACATAACGTTATATTAGGAACACCTTTTGTAACATTTTTGGCAAATAGTTACAATTTTCAACTGTTTTTTATTTATTTTGCTTCAGCAGTCAAGATACAGGCATGTCAACTAAAGAAACGAGGGAAATATTTGCAAAATTGTTTTTTGCCATCTTCTTTGCGAAGATGTTCATTTCCGTTGCGCCTGTCTTTGGTCATCAATTTGACCGAGATGCGTTGCTACAGGTCGTGCTGCAGCTCGAAATCGAAAATAACAACGGCAAATCCGGCGGCAGTGATCAGGTCAAGGATATCTTTGCCAAGGATTACTCTAAGTCGACCGCATATTTCGGTCTTCAGCCACCTACTCATCGTATTATCCAGTTGAATTTCATTGCGGACGATGCACGGCATATCCGCGCATTTTATCCAGCTGTACCTACCCCCCCTCCTAACTGTTAATAACGTGATCTATTGTCCGATGGGATTTCTCATCGGAAGTGGAAATTAATCGACGTTTGAGTGCTGTTCTCGCGTGTCCGAAAGTATTCAGGAACACTGCCTGGAGCAAGTATATGCCGTGGTTAATGAATCAACTAATTCAATACAGTTTATAACAGTTATCCATATGTTTGGTACACGTACATCCGCTTTTTTTAAGTTATCGAAGCGGGATTTAAAATATGATTTTCCGGCAAGTATAGTAGTTTTCCTCGTTGCTCTGCCGTTGTGTTTGGGAATTGCGATGGCCTCGGGTGCTCCACTGTTCGCAGGATTATTGACCGGCATTATCGGCGGTATCGTCGTAGCTTCGTTTAGCGGTTCTCAGCTGAGTGTCAGCGGGCCAGCTGCGGGATTGACCGTCATTGTATTAGGTGCAATCGAGCAGTTGGGTGCCTATGAAACATTCCTGCTGGCCGTAGTGGTTGCGGGACTGATGCAATTGGTCCTCGGTGTCATCAAGGCGGGAATGATCGGCAACTATTTCCCATCAGCGGTCATTATCGGGATGCTCGCCGGTATCGGTGTGATCATCATACTGAAGCAGCTGCCGCATGCGGTCGGCTACGATGCGGCCTATTTCGGTGAGGAAAGCTTTTTGCAGCAAAACCAGGAGAATACATTTTCTGCACTGCAGAACGCGCTCGGCGCGATCAACTATGGAGCTACCATTATCTGTCTCCTTTCCTTGGCGATACTGATCCTGTGGCCAAAGTTTAAGAAACTGAAAGTGGTCCCCGCACCTTTGGTCGTGGTCTTTTTAGCGGTAGGTTTGAGCCGGGCTTTTGAAGGCACAGCGCTTGCGCTGAGTGCCGATCACCTGGTATTGATCCCAGTCGTACAATCGTTCGGCGAGTTTTTGGGACTGTTCACATTTCCAGACTTCACCCAGATCTTGAATAAGGATGTCTGGATCATAGCAGCTACCCTTGCGATCATCGCCAGTCTGGAAACATTGCTGAGTCTCGAGGCTGTCGACAAAATCGACCCCTTCAAGCGGGTATCGCCGACAAACCGCGAGCTTTTCGCCCAGGGCATTGGTAATACCACGAGTGGCTTATTGGGCGGTATCCCGATGACTGCGGTCATCGTGCGATCGTCGGCAAACGTCAATGCTGGAGGCCGTACAAGGCAGAGCGCCATTTTGCACGGCATCTGGCTTTTGCTGGCCGTAGTGACCATCCCGCAAATCATCAACCTCATACCGCTCGCTTGTTTGGCGGCAATCCTGCTACACACCGGCTATAAATTGGCGAATCCGGCCTCGTTCAAAAGAATGTGGCACAAAGGATTCGACCAGTTCATCCCCTTCGTTGTGACGATTTTAGCAGTGGTCTTCACTGACCTGCTCACCGGTGTCGGAATTGGGCTATTGGTTGCGATGTTTTACATCCTCAAAAACAACCTCACCAATGCGTTTGAATACGAGATTGTGGAAAACGAGGATGGAGCCAAAATAACGTTTACCTTAGCGGAAGAAGTAACATTCTTGAACAAAGCGGCGATACAGAAAGCACTTTACGACCTGCCAAAGCGTATCAATGAGATCGTCATCGACGGCTCACATAGCCGCTTTATCGACAAAGATGTCATCGAGGTGATCAAGGATTTCGAACAAAATGCCGTAGCCAAAGGAAAAAGCATTGAGTTGGTAGGCATTGTGAATAGGAAGAATGTACCGAACATTAAACGCTTTACGCAAAACATTCTTAAAAATGATGCGTTGAACAAAAAAGCGACTAAACAAACATCTGAAACCATAGAACTAGAAAAATAAACTAATATCTTATGTACAAGAAACAATTAGAAAACCCTGTGTTAAAAGCTGGCTTTGAGAAAATATTAGAAGGAAACAAAGAATGGATGAAACTGGTATCCGAGGACACCACTGGCAGGTACCAGCAACTTGCCAAAGGGCAGAGCCCGGAGATCTTATGGATCGGCTGTGCCGACAGCCGCGTACCGGCCAACCAAATCACCAATACCTTGCCGGGTGAAGTGTTTGTTCACCGGAATATCGCCAACATGTGCGTACACTCGGACATGAACATGCTCAGTGTATTAGACTACGCAGTCAACGTACTGAAGGTCAAACATGTGATCGTAGCTGGACACTATGGATGTGGAGGCGTGGCTGCTTCCTTAAGCCGCAAACAATTCGGCATCATCGACAACTGGTTGTGCCACATCAAGGATGTATACAGGTTTCATAGCGAGGAAATTGATGCTATCGAAGACGAGGAGCAAAAAGTGAATCGCTTGGTGGAACTCAACGTGGCCGAGCAAGTATTTAACCTATGCACCACCTCCATCATACAAAATGCATGGAAAGAACGCGATGATCTCGCTGTGCATGGGGTAGTGATCGATATTGCAACGGGCAAGATCGTTAATTTGGATATCGCCGCTACAAAAAGCGAAGACCTGGGTAAAGAAGTATTTGCATACGCATAATTTTTGCCTATTTAATCAATAAGAAAGGGCATCCGTCAGTGGATGCCCTTTCCTTTTAATCCTGTTCCAGAAACGGATAACGGTAATCCTTGGGCGGATCGAACGTTTCCTTGATGGTTCGGGGCGACACCCATCGCAGCAGGTTGATCATCGAACCCGCTTTGTCATTTGTGCCTGAGCCTCGCGCGCCGCCGAATGGCTGCTGGCCTACCACCGCACCCGTGCATTTGTCATTGATATAAAAGTTGCCCGCAGCATTGCGCAGTGCATAGGTGGCCTGGGTGATGGCGTAGCGGTCCTGCGAAATTATAGCACCTGTCAGTGCGTAGATCGACGTCTTGTCTATCACATCCAGCATTTCCGTCCACTGACCATCATCATATACATATATCGTTAGAACCGGACCAAACAATTCCTCGCACATCGTCACATAATCCGGACGATTGGCAACGATGACCGTTGGATGGATAAAATAGCCTTCTGACTTATCATAGTCGCCACCTACAATGATTTCAACGTCGTCGTCCTGTTTCGCTGCGTCAATGTATTTTGCCAGCTTGTCGAATGACTTTTCATCGATTACTGCATTGATAAAATTGCTAAAATCGTCAACCGGGCCGATCTTGAACGACTTAATGTCCTGCACGATCAACTCTTTCAGCTCCGGCCAAAGCGACTTGGGGATATACACACGGGATGCCGCAGAACACTTCTGGCCCTGATATTCAAATGCGCCGCGGACAATAGCTGTAGCGGAGGCCTTGATGTCCGCCGACGGATGTACCAGAATGAAGTCCTTACCTCCGGTTTCGCCGACGATACGGGGATAAGATTTGTACCGGTGGATGTTATTGCCGATGGTTTTCCAAATATGCTGAAAAACCCCTGTCGAGCCGGTGAAGTGTATCCCCGCAAAGTCCGGGTGGTTGAAGATGACGTCGCCCGCTGTCGGACCATCAACGTATACCAGGTTGATCACACCATCCGGCACACCTGCCTCCCTGAACACTTCCATCAGTACGTGTGCCGAGTAGATCTGTGTATTAGCGGGCTTCCACACCACTACATTGCCCATCATCGCGGCCGACGTTGGTAGATTGCCCGCTATTGCGGTAAAGTTGAACGGTGTAAGCGCGAACACGAACCCCTCCAGTGGTCGCTGCTCCACCCGGTTCCAGTTACCTGGTGGAGACACTGGAGGCTGTTGCTCGTAGATCTCACACATGTATTTGACATTGAAGCGCAGAAAATCCACGATTTCACAAGCCGAATCGATCTCCGCCTGAAATGCATTCTTCGATTGCCCCAGCATGGTGGCGGCGTTGAGCCGGTAACGGTATGGCCCAGCGATTAAATCGGCTGCTTTCAGAAATATTGCTGCCCGCTGCTCCCAAGGCAAGCCTTCCCATGCTTCCTTTGCTGCCAAAGCCGCACCGATGGCATCTTCTACATGGCTCGCATCTCCCTCGTGGTAGTAGCCCAGTACATGCTTATGCTTATGCGGCGGGCGAATCGTGACCTTTTTGTCCGTACGCACCTCCTCCCCTCCGATATACATCGGTATATCCCGCTGCTGCTCGAGTGCTGTTTGAAGTGCCTGTTGGAGCAGCTTGCGCTCCTTGCTGCCGGGGGCATATGACAACACCGGCTCATTCACCGGTTGGGGAACGTTGAAAAATCCTTTTAACATGCTAATAACTTTTTGGTATCAAGTTGCAAAGCTACCAAAACCTGCCCTGCCCTGCAATTAATTGGCGGTAAAACAGCAGCATGTAACTGAAAAGATTGACAGCGTCAGCTATCCCGTGCTGTGACGGAATTTGGTCGCATAGCTTATCAAGGAAATACCGTGCCGAAATAAACATTGGTTGCATTACACGGTTGTACAAATAAAGACATAAGTGTATGAAACATGTTATTGCTTTGGCTGTATGGCATTTATTCTGGGTTTCGGTATCTTCCGCCCAATCTGGCACAAGCCATCACCTCCAGCCCGGATTTGACCCGCGGGAATGCGACGACCTGTTACAGTTGAATGCCGCTTTTCTGGATACAGTCAAAGGGAATCGGTTTGAGCACTTCCTATCGGGCTATCGCTTTGTCTATCGGTCTGAAAATGTCGGGCTGGACAACGCCTGGGACCTCTGGATAAGGACCGACTCAATTGTGGCAATCACGCTCAGGGGGACTACCGCAAACCCTAAATCTATACTTGCCGACTTTTTCTGCGCGATGTCGCCGGCACGGGGCCAATTGGTGTTATCGACAACAGATACCTTTAACTATCAGTTGGCAGCGCACGAAAAAGCCGCGGTGCATACCGGATTTTTGATTGGGTTTGGCTATACTGCCTTGGACATGCAGCCGAAAGTCGACTCATTATACCGCGCAGGCTATCGCAATTTTTTGGTCACCGGGCATAGTCAGGGCGGATCGCTCTGCTATTATGTAAGCGCGTGGTTGTACTATCTCGAAAAGAACGGCCGATATCCGGGACTTCGGGTGAAAACCTACGCAAGTGCAGCACCAAAGGTAGGCAATATGTATTTCGCGTACGACTATGACAATATTATGCGCTCGCAATGGGCGTTCAGTATCGTAAACACCGCCGACGCTGTTCCGGAAATGCCACTTACTACGCAACAGGTAGACGTAGACATGAATGAGCCGAACCCCATCCTCGCCCTCATGAAGCGCTTTGATGACCTACCCTTTTTCAAACGGATCGTATTGAAGCGTGCATTCAACCGCATGCGGAAGGCAGCGGCCAAATCGTCTGAAGCCTACCAGAGGTACCTCGGAGGTTACACGGGTAAGCTCATCCAAAACCTTGTGCCCGGGTTGGCCCTTCCGGAAACCGCCAACACCACCTACTTTGTCCGGCCGGGAGTACCCATAACCTTGGTTGTCAACGAATCATATTTCAACGAATTCCGGGGCCTTGCAAAACAAGGGCCTTATTATCATCACAACCCGAAAACCTACCGCTATCTGTTGAGGCAGTACTACCCAGGACTGACTGATTTAGAAAAAAACAATGACTAAACTGGCAAGAACCGAAAGCTCGCTTTTCATTCAAAATATCATTGATGCGTCTACTTTTGGAAAGGAGCACTTGCGGCTATTGCCGAAGCACGGATACTCATCAATTAATTCCGGAAATTCTATCTTTATTAAATACTTTAATTCCATTAACTTTTTTTGCGATGAAGGAATGGAAGGTTGAAATACGTTTCAGATTAGGGGTCTGTAACACCGGCTTTTTAGCATCGATTTGACATTTAATTGTATATACCCTTCAAATTGTGGTCAGTAATACCATTAATATTCTCATTAGAAGACTACAACCTTTTGTACATACCTTTCAAATTGGGACGGCAACAATATTTTATCCAAGGAAGAAAACCAATTTACATTACATAAACCTTTTTTTTTCGCAGTCGAGACTCTGTTTATAAAAGTATTCAGTGAGTGTCATCCTGACCGCACCCTACGGCTGTACAAGCAGCCTCTAAAATTCCAAATTGTGGTCTGTAACAACATTAAAAATGATTGTTAAACGCTAAGCGGGTTGTATATACCCTTCAAATTGAGATCAGTAACGCCTATCAATCGTTGATTGACACAGCAAATAGTTGTATATATCTTTCAAATTGTTTCGCTATAGACAAGTCTCAGCGTGTTGTACATAACTTTCAACTCGTAACCTTTTTCAATAAAAAGTATTCGGTGAGTGTCAACCCGATCTCACCCTGTGGCTGTAAAAGCAGCCGTCGCATTATCACACTTATTTCCACATTTCCAATTCGCTATAATTTGCAATTTTGCCAAAATCGCGATCCGAGTGGACAAGCGGAGTCGAAAACCAAATTGCATAATAAGCAATTAAGCAGTCGTTACTTTTACGAATAGTAACCCCTCGCTTTCGTAACGAGCGATATAAATCGGCCGCCCCAACGGCAGCTTCATAAGCTGGCAATTCTAATAATCGGAAATACGACAGTGTTTCTCTAACGTCAATATAGGTACTGTCTGTACGGATCCCTTGGAGAATTTCTTGTAGGATGGTTGGAGTAAGCAGCACCTCGTCATCAGCTAAAACATATTCTTCCAATAACCTCGCTTCGTGTGTTTCCTTTTTGTTGAGAAAATCAATCCAAACAGAGGTATCAAAAATTAACGGCTCATTCATAGACTGCGCATCTGCTCCAAATTGCCCTCCCACGTTCCCTTACCGCGGATAGACAATAGTTTCTTCCGCTTCAACGAGGCAACGTATTGTTTAAGCGCTTCGTGCACGACGTCCTTTTTTGTTTTCAGATTACTGATTTGTAGCGCTTGCTTAACCAGTTGGTCATCTAATTCAATGTTGGTACGCATAATCACTCATTTTATTATGTGTAAAGATACGAAATTTTATACACATCCAAAAATGAAGATCTCAATGGAACTCAATTAATGGACACGTCTTAAATTGGGTCCTGTAACACCCCATCATGCTTTTTGGCAAGGTAACCACTAGTTATATATACCTTTCAAATTGGGGTCTGTAACACCTGGAATGTCGAGCTCATATGTGAGTGGTTGTTGTATATACCTTTCAAATTGGGGTCAGAGACAACGCTACTCAAGGCTGGACTCGCATGGCACTAATTGTATCGTAATCCCGTTTTGCAAATCGCAAGTGGTCTTCGTACATACGTTCAATTTGGTGACAATAAAAGTTGATCTCTCATTCAGCATTGGGGTTTTGTATATACCTCGGCGCCAGAATTTCCGTTGCAGAATCCGCAGTATTTCGTGGGCTTTACAGTCGAGACTCTGTTGTTTATAAAAGTATTCAGTGAGTGTCGACCTGACCTCACCCTACGGCTGTACAAGCAGCCTCAAAGATTTCGAAGAACTTTGTAAGGCAGTTGCCTAAATGAATTTACACGAAAGCTTAAGCAACACCTAATCCCATAATGCCTCTTGCCGATTGTCAAACAAATACAGGAGTATAATTTTTGAATCAGTGACTTCGTAGACTAGGGACGTTTGTTTGGAAATGACACACCGTCTGTATTTCGGGTTTATCGGTATAGCCTGAAACAGATAGGGATAAGTCTGGATTTTTTCGACCACATCGTCAAGTTGATTCAGAAATCGATTGACATACCGATCGCCCCAATCGCGCTCGATTATCGACACTGTAGCTGATAAGGTTTCTTTGTAGGTTTCGGTATATTCGATTTTTTTAATCACGAACCGGTACTAACGACCTAATATTTCACGATGGGATTTAAACTTGTGCAATCGCCCTCCAACAACGTCTGCTTCCGCCCGCTGTAGCAACACCTGTTCTTTTTCACAGATTTCCTTCATAGGCTCTTGTGCATCGTAAGCAATATCCATAGCTTCCAAAATGGTCTTTATGGCTGCCCACTTTTTCTTGCTGTCAATATGTAAGGTCACCTGTGTCATACGAGTCACGTTTGGAACAAAGATACGCAATGAGGTGAGTTTTTTCAAAATACCTCTCAAATTAGAGTCTGTAACACCATAGCAAAGGCTATTAATGTCGATCCCTGGTTGTATATACCTTTTAAATTGGGGTCAGTAACACTAATATTTAAAGAAGTTACCCATTTCGCAGAGTTGCATATACCTTTCAAATTGTCGCCTGTAACAACTCAACTTATTGCCACGGTCTGAGAAATCACGTTATATATACCTTTCAAATTGTGGTCTGTAACACCCGGTCGGTGGCAAAGCCCAGTGGGTTAAACGTTGTAAATACCTTTCAAATTGTGGTCTGTAACACCACCGTTTTAAGCATAGAGAAAGGTATTACTGTTGTATATATCTTTCAAATTGGGGTCAGTAACACCTTAACAGGGCAACGGCATGCAGCACCCCGGGGGGTTGTAAATACCTTTCAAATTGGGGTCTGTAACACCGGGCCTACACGGAGACCCAGTTCTTGCACCGTTGTATATACCTTTCAAATTTGGTCTGCAACACCAAAAATGGATTGTATTCAAATAAAACTAATTGTATATACCTTTCAAATTGTGGTCAGTAACACCTCGGTATTTTTTTAGGCGCTTCAATTCCTCGTTGTGTATACCTTTCAAATTGTGGTCTGTAACACCTTGCCCAGATATTAAATGTTACACCCGAGTGTTGTATATACCTTTCAAATTAGGGTCACTAATAACTCTTCCTCCTATAATCAACCAGGGCTTCGGTTGTAAATACCTTTCAAATCGGTGTCTGTAACAACTTGTTGTAGAAGGGGAAACGAAAGCGGAGGGTTGTAGATACCTTTCAATCAGGGACTGCAACGATTGTGGACTTACTATAAAAAACTCGTTTTCATTTATATACCTTTCCAAAAGCAATATCAATTTGACACCCGAAAGGTTGTAGATACTCCAAAACTTCGAACGAGAGACGTCGTATTGTATAAATCTCTGAATAAGGTTCCACGAAGATTGACAATTGTATTTTCTTTAAGAACCCTTATATTTTCTCTAATTCAAAATTGCAAACGACTCGCCCTACTGGATTGCATACACATTAATTCTCTAATTCACCAGCAAATTTGCGAATTCGCATTAATAAAAGTATTCAGTGAGTGTCGACCTGACCTCACCCTGCGGCTGTACAAGCAGCCTCTAAGTATCTGTCTCTAATGGTACCTTGCTGCGTTGCACTCATTCGCAAAATGCTCATTTACCTTTAGTAGACTGCGCTTTTGCTTATTTCGCGCGCCTTGCCATCCACCATTATAGCTCAGCCACTAACTTTACTAATACGTCAAAGAACTTTATTCAGCAGTCAGCCATCGGGCCGACAGCCTATTTCCGATAGCCGCCACTACTCCTCAATCACATTAATCCCGGCCTTCTTCGCCTTGTAGGCAATCTTTTCCTTCAACCCGTAATAACTCCAATTGCGGAGCAAGAACTCCTCTTCCTTGGCCACCTCTTCCTTTTGCTGCTGGTTTACCAACAATAACGTACCCGCCTCAGACTTCACGCACAGGTCGATCAACCGTCGGCTATACAGGTGCAGCCGACTGTCCACGTACCGCTTTTCCTTCGCGTCCCAATCCTCCAGGCTTTTCAACTTACGCTGGCGGCCTTTTCCGGGGCGGTTGTATGTAGAACCCCGCTGCAGGCGGTGCCGCGCGGCCTGAATGGCGAGCCGACGGTGCAAAAATTCCTCCTTGTTGCCAATCTGGAACTGGGCCTTCCCTACTTTCACCACGATGGGGTGTTCGATGGAGAGCGACGCTTCGGCGATTACCGTATCTTTCAACCGGTGCTCGTCGCGCTCCATCTCAAAGGCCGCGAGCAGGTACAGTTTGCCCTTGTCGATTTTCAGCGAACTGGCGCAAAGCCTTAGCGTTCCGGCTACATGGCGCTGGATGAGTACCCGCTTGTCCGTTTTATCCTTGCCGAGGTAAGTCTTAAATGGAATTTTGAACAAGGTAAACCGGAATTCCCGATGCCTTTCATCCGCCACGAACTTCAGCAGCTTGCCCGAAAAGGGCAGTGGGATGCTACGCTTATAGTTTCGAAGGGACTTCTCCCCTTTCCAGTACGCGCTGCGCTCGGTACTGTAAACGCTTGTCAGCGAATTGTTCAGGTTGGAAAAGATATCCGAGGGCATCTTGCCCAGCAACTTGCTGGACAGCACGCGGTAGGTGGTGTTCATCCGCGAGGTATTCAGAATGCCCTCGGCATCCTTGGCACGGTCGACCAGCTTTACCTTTACCTCATCGGTAAAGTAAATCAGGTCTTTCACCCGGTCCTGTACATACAGGTTGGTGAAAATCAGATTGGCTGCCTGAAAGGCTAAAAATTGCCATTCATACAGCTGCTTGTAGTACGCATCCTTCTGCTCTTTATCAACGCAGTCTACATACACTTGTATTTTCCGTGTCAGGATGATGGTTTTCTTTTCCATGGTCAGGCCGATTGCTTTCCCTTTTTAATAACGGTATACGCTTGTATAAACAACGATTTCACTTTGGCGTCGTCCAGTTGCAGGGCCTCGGCAATTTCCTCGAAGGAATATTGCAGGTCATAACGCATTGCCAGCACCTGCGCTTGCTCCTCGGTGAGCATGCCCTCCGTAACCAGCGGCTTCGTCCGGGTGGCGCTGTTCAGCTTGGCCGTATCCGAAAGTGCGGCTTTCAGGTTAGCGATGCACTGCTCCACGCGTTGGGCTACTTCATAGTCCGAGATACCGCCGAGGTGGTAAGCGATGCGCTCGTAATTGAACCCATACCGCAGGCACAGCCGGATGAACAGTTGTTGCTGGTCGGTCAGGTTAGGCAACAAGCTTTTGATCAGCTCCAGTTGCCGCTGTTTTTCCACTTCCAACTGTTCGAGGTAGACGATATCCTCCTCCTGCTCTTCCTCCATTTCATAGCCCAGCATGAATTCCTGGAAATCCTCGATGCCATCCAGCCGCAGCATGCTACGGTGGAAACGATCGGTGGTCTTACCATAGTAGGCTGTGCCCGCTTCGCGAAGCTGTACACCCAGAAATTCGTGCAAGTGGTCTACATCTCTGATAATATCCCGCATAAGCCACAACCGCAGGAACGCCTCCTGCGCCATAGCGTGCGCCACAACATCATCTTTCACAAAACGCTCAGCCCGCCACGCGTAGTAATCATAGTATGCGTAGTAAAAGTAATTCAGCCCGGTTTCGTTGCCCGATTTATAGAATTGGAAATAACGCTCATTGTTCTTTTTGGTACGGTAGGTCAATGCGTGCATGGATAGTAAATTTTAATCAATCGTTAATGTTTAGTTCAGACTTCAGTTTCTTAATTACTTCGACACCTTTATAGTGTCCGTTTACGGTGTTGGTCAGTACTTCCCGGCTTACGCCGATTTTCTCGGCAATCTCTTTGATGGTCCGCCGGGATTTAACGATTTCGAGTTTTAGCGACAAATTTTGGGGATACCTCGCTTTCTTCATTTTTTATTACTTTTGTGAATACAAAAGCAAAGTTTGTGAATATTTTTCATATTTACAAATGATATGTGATTTATTTTCACAATGAATTATTTTTCAAAAAATATAAAGTTCCTCCGGGAGGCGCAAAAATGGGGTCAGGCGGAATTGGCCAAGCGGCTGGATGTGTCGCGTGATAATGTAGCGTCTTACGAACGGGGATCGATACCGAAGCTGGATGTGTTGGTAAGGATTGTGAATCTATTTCACGTAGACTTGCAGGATTTGGTCGAAAAGGACCTGGAAACGATTCCACCATCGGAATACACCCTTGCAGCCGAGCCGGGTTTGCCGTACCAACGTATGCCGAACAGCGACGACATAACGCTCGAATCCCTTCAAAAACTTATCAAAATACAGGAAAAATACATCAAGACATTAGAAGAGAAAATCGAGGCCGACGCTAAAGCTAAACGCTAGACACTTGGGAGCCTTCCGCAGTATCCACATAGACCATCCATAGATGACCTATTGTAAACTCACTAAGTAAAAGGTGGCTAGTACGTGGATGATATGTGGCTATTACGTGGCTAATAATAAGTGAGACTATCTCCCGACTTTCTCCCGCCATCTCCCGTGCTGGATGCGGGGCGTATGCGGGGCGTATGCGTGCAAAGGCAACATACGCCCCGCATCCGGCTCGCATACACGCCGCATTACGGCAGAAAAACGGCAGGCAAATCACCGAAAGAAGGAGGAAAAAAGGCGGAAGAAGGGCTCAGCCGCCCAACACTTCATCCACCATGCCGAACTCCCTGGCCTCGGCGGACGTCATCCAATGGTCACGGTCTGATAATTTGCCAACAACTTCATAAGCCTGCCGGCTATGGCTTGCTATGATCCGGTAAAGTTCCTGCTGCATCTTCAACGTCTGCCGGATGCTGATGTCCATATCTGCCGCTGTGCCCTGCATACCACCTGACGTCTGGTGGATCATCACGCGGGCATGAGGCAATGCGGCACGCTTACCGCTCGCGCCGGCGCACAGCAGCACCGCTGCCATGGACAGCGCGATACCGGTGCAGATGGTGGCGACATCGGGGCCGATGTACTGCATCGTGTCGTAGATACCGAGTCCGGCGTAGACCGACCCGCCCGGTGAATTGATGTACAACTGGATGTCTTTTTTGGGGTCTGCCGATTGCAGGAAGAGCAGCTGTGCCTGAATGATGTTGGCCACACGGTCGTCTACCGGTTCGCCGAGGAAGATGATTCGGTCTACCATGAGGCGCGAAAACACATCCATCTGGGCCACGTTGAGCTGCCGCTCTTCGGTGATGTAAGGCGTCATGGCCACCGGCCAGGCTCCGAATGATGCCCTTGAGACGTATTGGTCTACATACATGCCGTTGATGCCGTGGTGCTTCACGGCATACCGCCGGAATTCATTGCTGTTGATCGTCATATCATTTATTCGTTAAATATAAACATACTCGTCCCTGCACACCCATCCGTGGGCATGTGACTTCCTTTTATGAAACCAATCAGGGTTACTTGCCAAAGAAGCCCAGCACCTTATGGCGGAAAGAGCGATGCTGTGGCGCGGTAAACAGTGTCAGGTGCAGCTGTTCCAACTCTGTCCGGAACTGCGCGCGGCCGAATTCACGGATGACTGCATAGGTTTTACTTTGCCAGTAAGCATCCTCACGCAAATCAGGATCCACCAGTAAGCTGGCTTGAAACAGTGCCTGCTCCGTACCGGGCGCCCGCCCCAGCAGGCAGTCTTCCATAAACTGAAATTTATCCGACGAAGTCTTCATACTGGAGTGATTTTTCTTTGACAACTCGCCTTACTTTCTCCAGGCATTTGAATTTCTGCACGGTTGCCGACCGTGTGCCGGAAAAACCGAAGCGTGTGGCTACCTCTTCCATGGCCAGCTTTTCATAGTAAAATGCAGTAAGCAACTCCATGCATTTCCGCCCTGCCGCATTCAAGATCCGCGCCACACGATTTACGACACGATCCGCTTCTGGGGTGCTGGCATCATCGGCCCATTCCGGACTGCTCCCGTCATCGTTATAACTGCCCATCAACTGATCAAGTGAGGCATACCGCAGGTTTTCCTTATATCGCTTGGTCCACAGGTGCCTTGCCACGCCATACACATAGGCGGCTTCGCTTCGCTGCAGGGTCAGCTGCCGGTCGCGTGCTTTTTCGTAATAAATCAGCAAAGCGTCGTGGAAAACGTCTTTGGCTTCTTCAAAAGTGCCACCTCTCCTGGCCACGTGGCGCGCTACGACAGGAAAAATACACTGATAAAGGGATTCCAATAATGCCATTGTTGCTATATTTTATTATCATGTGCTACTATCCGAGGAAATATCACCCAAATTTATTGTATATTTACAAAAATTCGCAGTCGCAATTTCCCATCCAAACAATAATCCGGCTGCAGTGTTAGCTCGTATACAGCAGGCAAGTGTACGGTAGATGCTGCGCAGGTACAGTGGCCGCTTACATTAAACAGGATATTGATAATTCTTAGCTGATGAGACTAGCATATGTTTCTACCTGCCGACCCAGGGAATGTGGTCTGGCCACGTTTAACGAAAATTTAGTTCAAGCAATAAACCAGCATATTCCTTTTTCGGAATCCGGTAGTTTCATGGTCGCACTTAACGATTCGGACGACAAATACCAGTATGACTATGACGATCGCGTAAAGTTTGTCATCAGCCAGGAGCGGCTTACTGACTATCAAGCGGCGGCATCGTTCATCAATCGGAGCGGTGCAGATTTATGCTGCATCCAACATGAGTTTGGCATATTCGGCGGCCGCAATGGCGATTATCTGCTAGCGCTGACGCGTGCGTTGCGAGTGCCTTACACGGTCATCTTCCATACCGTGCTTGAACACCCGGACCCAATGCAACTCTCGATTACCAGGAAGCTTGCCGACAAGGCGGCTAAAGTAATCGTGATGAGCAATAAGGCCGTGCAGTTGCTGCGCGACGCATATCGCATTCCGCTTGGCAAGATCGTATCCATACCTCACGGCGTACCTGATTTCGAAAAACCCGATATGCAGGCAACCAGACGCGAACTGGGCCTTCCCAGCGGCAATATGCTGCTCACATTTGGCTTACTCGGACCCAACAAAGGACTGGAAACGGCCATCAAAGCCCTGCCAGCCATCCGAGAGCAGCACCCTGATGTCAAGTACGTCATCCTCGGCAAAACCCATCCCGGCGTATTGAAGCATTTGGGAGAGGACTATTGCGACGGCCTGAAGCGGCTAGCCATGGAGATCGGTGTATCCGAAAACCTGTTGTTTATCTCTAAGTTTGTGGATGAAAAACAGCTACATGCTTATCTAACCGCATGCAACATTTACTTGACGCCTTATCCAAACGTTGCACAGATTACCAGCGGCACACTGTCTTACGCGGTGGGTGCAGGTGCTGCAGTGGTATCGACGCCTTACTGGCATGCCAGTGAACTGCTTCAAGGAAATCGCGGGAAACTGTTCAGCTTTAATGACCACGGCCAACTCGCTGCCGTCGTCAACGATTTGCTGAGTAATCCCGTTGAATTGAATAAACTGAAGCAGAATGCGTTCCGATACGGGCTATCACTGCGTTGGCCAAGAATCGGCAAGCAATATACCCGGTTGTTTAAAGCCCATATTAAAGCACGGGAGGAATCGTCCATGCTCTCGGATAATACACTCATGCGGGTTACTTCGTCCCTCACGCGGCCGCTGTCCTGGAAGACCTATTCATAGCAAAAACCCGAAGGCTGTAATACCTCCGGGTTAGATTTGTATACGGGTCTTGCCGATAACGCGATGTTAGCGATTTCCTACGGCATAATCCGTCGCTGGATCATAGCTGAATCAACTGGACTAATCGAATCCCGTATAGCCTTTGCTTCTTCGTGGTGCTTTTTCAATATCGGAAGCGTTTTGGAAGCAAAAGCCTTCAGATCCGCATTTTGCGCATCTGATGCAGCATCTTCAAACAACGACACTACCTTATCATGGTCGTCGACCATCGCGTCCATGTACTCTTTGTCGAATTCGGCACCAGATCGCTCCCGGAGTTTGCGTTGCTTATCTACCTGGTCTCTGCTGATGGCCGGAGGCAGGGTAATATTATGCCTCGTGGCGATGGTCATCAGCTCATCATTGGCTTTCTGGTGGTCGTTGACCATCTTCTTGGCAAAATCCTTGACCCGTTGACTTTCGGCCTTTTCCATGGCCAGTTTACCTAATTCGACTTCTGCCAGACCGGCATCGGCCGCTTTAACGGCGAAATCGGCATCATCACTGTTGGCCATTGCGGTTGTATCGTTTACGTCTTGCGCTTGCTCTATACTGTCGTCGGCGGTACGCCTACCGGTATTATCGCATGCTGCCATCAATACCGCTGATGCCAACATTAGTCCAAAAAAATGAAATGTTTTCATAATATACTCCAATTTTTGATAAGTTTCTTAATTACTGGATACGCGGCAACTCGTGCGGAACTATCATGGTTCTTTTACCAAACCCGATACTAAGCTTTTCCACTGGGGATAAGAAAGCCCTAGCTTAGCACCGCCCCCCACGAGTGTGTTCCTCACATTGTCTACCGTTGATTCGGTATCGGTATTAGCCACTTCATTCCTTCCATGGTAGCGGGCGATCACCTCCTTTCCTTTCCGTTCAAGGACGAGTGTTGAACTTGCTGCATCATCGAAAAAATGCGCCGTATCGTCATTAGGCTTCAACGGATTTGCCGTCGGCCTAAGCGTTATGGCGCAGTAATCTGCCCCACCCGCGTCCTGCTCCACGATATCTTCAACGACTACCCAGTCATATCCGTCGCCTGCTGTGGGCCCTGGCCCCGGAATATCAATCCGCACCTTGTCGCCCTTCGATGGCATCGATTTAATGGCTTCCCCACCATGCGCATCGGTGAGTACAAATGTGGCAATGGGCACTTCTGCGACCTCATGCCAGTGATTGATATCAAACAGCCGGCGCCTCGCCAGCCCGAAAAAATCGGCTGCGCGCCGCTCGTCCGGCAGGCTGATGCTAGATTCGACGTCAACCTGTTTGCCCGTATGTTGCGGAGGTGTATCCGCGGGTGCACTTGTCTTATGGTCAGCCATAGATGTATTCCCTGATTTATTTTATTAACTATCCCGTTGTTTCAGTCGGGTCATCGGATTGAATCTGTTTATCGCCTAACGGATCGCGCTCATCGACCGGGGGTACATCTTCCGGTTCCAAAGGTCGATTGGGATCATCCCCAATTGGCTCGTCGTCATCTCGCCGCGGATCGTCAAATGGCGGAAGTTCAGCGTCCGTGTCGTCATCTTCATCCTCAGGACCTCCATTTTGCTCATCAGCAGTTGCGGATACCGGATTGCGCTCTCCCCCTGAATCGTCCCTTACTGGATATCCCTCTTCGTCCAAGTCGCCCCGTTCATCTTCTGGAGTAGCAGCAAGACGTTCGTCTACTGCGTCAAGCTGTCCGAGCTGGTCATCGACGACCGAATCCAGCTCCTCCAATTCACCTTCGAGTTCGCCTTTTTTGTCACGGTATTCACCAGACGTGTAAGGATTTTCTTCGTCGTACGTTGAGTTGTCGTCTTCTCCTCGGGGGGCGGCGGTATCATATGGCTCCGGGTGCTGGTACTCAGTATTGGCCGTCTCCGATTCAAGCTCGAAACTGTCTTTGTCTTCGTTGAATTGCAGGTTCTCGCCCGTCGGCTCACGGGTTTCATCGGTGTCCTCCACATCCAGTGGGACTATCGGAGGGCTTTTTTTATTGTCAGTCATAAAATCTCCTTTTTTTGTATCTCTTTCTATTGAAGATAAAACATCATATATTGAGCCATTCGCGAAATACCGATGCACACGATGCTATTCAGCAGGTTCAATAAGCAGCGTCCGCATCTGCATAAAGTATACAGGACATGACTGTTTGTTTTTGTGGTTTGGCTGTTTGCTAAAACGAACACCTTGTTAAGCAATATGCGAGTTTACCCGGACGGTCTAGCTAATTAGGGACGCACTATGTTATGCTATATATAGCATACGACAGCTTACGATTCAATTTTTCCAGTAAAAAGCAGGGTTTGTACCGGCGGATGCTAAAACCAAACCGATCATGGCATCGTCTGTGCAGGTATCAGCATAGTTTATATGATTGATAATTAAATAAAAGGAGAACTAATTATGCTACAGCACGAAAATCCGCAACGCCAAGAAGGCCAAACTACAAAAGCCATTGAAGAACAAACCGCAAAGTTGCCGTCGCAACTTTTTCTATATGCTGCCTTGGGATCAATGGCTGTATCGCTCGCCTTGAAATGTGCCGGTCATAAACACACGGCGCTGTTCGTGGGACAGTGGGCAGCTCCGTTCCTGTTATTGGGTACCTATAACAAAATTGTAAAAACCCAGGGTCACGACCAACACGACAGGTAAACCACATCGTATGGCTAATGCTTCACAACATGGGGTATTGAGCGGTGTGTTTCTGTTTCAAGGCGCGTATTTCGTTATCACCGGCCTCTGGCCGGTGCTTAATATGCCCAGTTTTATCGAAGCGACAGGACCCAAACAGGACACCTGGCTCGTAGAGATGGTCGGCCTGCTGGCCACTTCCATTGGAGTTTCCTTCATTGTGTCCAGTGTCCGTAAGGAGCGCCTGCCATTGGTGCTGGCTTATACGGCGGCGGTGAGTTTCCTCGTCATGGATTTGATATATGTGATGAGCGGGACTATCAGCCGTGTATACCTTATCGATGCAGCTGTCCAATTCATTTTCATTATGTTCGTGACCGTTTTTGTTGTCAGAAAAGCACAAAAAGCACAGCGGCACGGTTAAAACCCAGATTTTATGTATACGCTAGGGATAAATGCCGTTTTCCACGACTCATCGGCTTGTATCATTAAAGATGGTGAGTTGCTCGCGGCTGCTGAAGACGAGCGGTTTACTCGTATCAAACACGGGAAACGGCCCATTCCATTTTCCACTTATGAGCTGCCCTTCCATGCCATCGACTATTGTCTTCGGGTTGCCGGGATCCATCTCAACGACGTAGACCATGTGGCCTATTCATTCGACCCGTATCTTTTGGACAATGAAGGGCAGACTGGAAAAAGCGCGGTTTCCATACCTCTGCGTCTGACCGATTGGGATGCGAACGACCAACCTTGGCAAGGGCTGTTCCTGTCGTCGATTATCAACGCACCTGGACAATTGGCAGATGGATACCCACATCACCTGCAAAAGCGCTTCAGGGGTGCGGACCCGGCTCACTGGGAGTGGCACTTCGTGGAGCACCACCTCTCTCACGCAGCCAGTGCTTACCTGCCAGCGCCGTTTGACGATGCCGCTATAATGGTGTTGGATGGCCGCGGCGAACTGGCCACAACGTCGTATCACATAGGACAAAACCACAACATCACCCGCATTGGGCAGGTGAACCTTCCGCATTCCCTGGGCCTGCTCTATGAGGAAGTAACCACCTATCTGGGCTTCCTTCATTCTTCGGATGAATATAAAGTGATGGCGTTAGCTTCATACGGCAAACCTACTTTCGTCGAGGATTTCAGAGCAATGGTCGTTATGGCTGGGCCCGGAGATTATCGTATCGAACATACACGGTTAGCGGAGCGTTTCGGACCACCGCGGCTACGGCACGAACCATTTACGAACCACCACTTTGACATTGCCCGTTCGCTTCAATATGTACTGGAAGAGACCGTGCTTGAGCTCGTGCACTGGCTGCACAGGGAAACGAAACAGCCCAACCTGGTCATGGCGGGGGGAGTGGCGCTGAACTGCGTGCTCAATGCACGGATCCGCGACGACGGTCCGTTCAATGAGGTGTGGGTACAGCCTGCGGCGGGAGATTCAGGCACGGCATTGGGCGCAGGTCTTTGGGTTGACAGCCGCATCCGGAACACTGACAAAAAAATGTTTACAATGGACCACGCCTATTGGGGTCCTTCTTATAGTGATGACGAAATTGCCGAGTTCCTCGAAAAAGCTAAGGTACCCTACACGCGCCTGGAAAACATCGCAGAAGAGACCGCGCAATTGCTTGCCGATAACCGGATTGTCGGTTGGTTTCAGGGTGCCATGGAATACGGACCCCGCGCATTGGGCAGCCGCTCCATTCTGGCATCACCCGTGCTGCCGGATATGCAGGTGTGGCTCAATGAGGTAAAAGACCGCGAAGATTTCCGTCCAGTGGCGCCTGTGGTAACCGAAGAAGATGCACCGCGCTGGTTTACGGACGCCCGGCAATCGCCGTTCATGCTGTTTGTAAACGATGTAGCGCCGGACAAGGCAAGCTTGATACCCGCGGTGAAACATGTGGATGGAACGGCGCGCATCCAGACGGTCAACCGTGCGCAAAATCCGTTGTACTATGACCTGTTGAAAGCCTTCGAGCGGATCACCGGCATACCGGTATTGATTAATACATCATTCAATACCGTGGGCAGGCCTATTGTATGCAATCCCCGGGACGCCATCGAGTGCTTTTGGACGTCACCGTTCGACGTATTGATTATCGGTTCCTTTTTGATTTCAAAGCAATATGGAAACAAGGATATCAGTAGTCATTCCCACCTACAGACGGCCCCGGCTTTTAGTTAAGTGCCTGGAGGCGCTGCATGGGCAAACGCTGGAGGAGAAGGCGTTCGAAGTTATTGTGGTCAGCGATGGCCCCGACGCAGCTACCGCTGATGCGGTAGCCAGGTGGCATGCGGGCAGAGCCGATGCGAAATTCCGCTTTATATCAACCTCCATAAAAAAAGGACCTGCCGCCGCACGCAATGCCGGTTGGCGTGCTGCTGAAGGGCAGCTCATTGCTTTCACCGATGACGATTGCCTGCCCCACCCCGAATGGCTGGAAACACTGGTGCACCACTTCGGCGGGCAGCCACATTTCGCCATGACAGGCTATGTACAGGTACCCATCCCGCAACGACCAACCGACTTCGAGTGGAATACCGCGCAGCTGCAAACGGCCGAATTCGTGACTGCCAATTGCTGCTGCACAAAAGATGCCCTGACGGCAGTCGGCGGTTTTGACGAGCGGTTCGGTATGGCTTGGCGCGAAGATAGCGACCTGCAATTCAAGTTCATTTCTTGCGGCATTCCAGTGGTCCACGTCAGCAATGCCGTCGTAAAGCACCCGGTGCGCCAAGCACCTTGGGGCATTAGCCTAAAGGAGCAAAAGAAAGGACTGTACAATGCGTTGCTTTATAAAAAATATCCCCGTCTGTACAGGGAAAAGATCCAGAAGCATCCGGCCTGGCAATACTATATCACCGTGTCCCTGTTCTTGGCGTTATGCATTACACTGTTCCTAGGTTTCCGCACGGTAACCGAAGTTGCATTCCTGGGGTGGCTGCTGTGTGTAGGCGGCTTTGCATGGAAACGCCTCCGCGATAAAGATAAATCTGTGCGTCACGTAACTGAAATGGTATTTACCTCCTTGTTTATCCCCTTCCTTTCCATTTACTGGCAGTGTTACGGTGCCTTTAAATACCGTGTGCTCTTACTTTAATCGGGTGCTTTTATTTTAAGCGCGCGCTCTTACTTCAATCGCGCGCTCTTACTTTAAACGAATTCCCTTACTTTAATTTTTCCACTATGCATATTGATGACATCCACAAAATAGCGATCTTCAGGGCCTTGCATTTAGGCGATCTCTTATGTGCCATCCCTGCGTTGCGGGCGTTGCGCCACCGATTGCCACAGGCGTCTATCACATTGGTGGGATTGCCGTGGGCCGAACAGCTTGTACGCCGATTCCCGATGTATATCGATCGGCTGGAAATTTTTCCCGGCTACCCGGGTCTCCCT
The DNA here is from genome assembly GCF_042646065.1 of Parapedobacter deserti. NCBI lineage: Bacteria > Pseudomonadati > Bacteroidota > Sphingobacteriia > Sphingobacteriales > Sphingobacteriaceae > Parapedobacter > Parapedobacter deserti. Next base: position 677,451 of record NZ_JBHRTA010000038.1, on the reverse strand, counting down.
GAGCAACCCTATTCTGTGCATGAACTGGCTGCCTTCATCGGTCGTATGCAGACCGAACGTTTCGACCTGGCACTGCAGATGCAGGGAAACGGAACGTTGGTGAACCCGCTGGTGGAATTATTCGGAGCTAATCACACTACTGGATTCTTTACACCCGGAGTTTACTACCCGAAGAACGGCCTGTTCATTAGGTACCCAACGCATGTACACGAAGTATGCCGCAACCTGCTGCTGTTGCAACACTTGGGAGTACCGCACCAAGGCCTGGATTTGGAGTTCCCGCTAAACGAACAGGACTACGCGGAAGCCGAAGCGCTGGCCCTGCCTACCCAACCCGGTCAATATGTCTGCATCCATCCCGGTAGTCGGGCGGCGTGGCGGCGGTGGCCTCCCAACGCATTTGCCATCATGGCCGACCGGTGTGCTGCGCTGGGCTACGATGTGGTTATTACCGGTACAGCCGAAGAGCTGCCCCTGGCAAGCGCAGTAGCCCAGGCCATGCATCATACACCGATCATCGTTGCGGGTACAACGTCACTGGGTGCTATGGCTGCGCTGATTAAGCAGTCGAAAGCGATCGTTTCCAACTGCACAGGCGTATCCCACCTTGCTTCAGCCTTGGGTACTCCCGGCGTTATCATCAGCATGGACGGCGAACCAAACAGGTGGCGGCCACTCAACAAGTCGACGCTGGCAATGATTGATTGGAATATGACCCCTGATCTGGCTTTAGTCGAAAAAACGCTGATGGACAGGCTGTCCAACCCCTCGCCCATCGAGCATCACATCGATTGCGCCTAAAAGTTCATCGATGGTGGGTAGGCCTGTCTTCTGCCCGTTGTACAGCGCACGATCTACATAACGTACCACTTCATTCCGGCTCTTCTGTCGTTCGTCCAACACACTGTACGAGAAGAGCATATGGGGGCACCGCCATGGGGTGTGCTGCGGATTAGTTTGTGCGTATAGTACAACCAATGGCCGTCCGAGCGCTGCTGCCAAGTGAATAGTGGCTGTGTTGACTGACACAACGAGGGCCGACCGGCGTATGGCCGCGGCAAACGTCGTCACGTCTAATAACCCTGCTACCGAGAACGCCCCTTTCCCACAGGCCTGCTGTAACCGATCCGTAAGGGCTGCTTCTCGGGTGTTGCCGGTGAACAGCACCTGAACAGGACGGCTGGCTATCAGCTGCCGCGCCAAGGCAATCCAACGTTCGGCTGGAAACGCCCGCTTAGGTTCACTTACCCCTGCATGAAAGATCACGAATGGGCAATCCCATTCTACACCGGCTCGCGCAAGTTTCGCCTTGGCGATGCCGTCCGCTTCGGGGGGTAGCGCAATGGTGATTCGGTCATCAAAGGAATACGCACCGATTTTTTCGACCAGGTCAAGGTCACGCACCACCTGATGCCTGATATGTGTGTATGGTTCGTTGTCCGGCACCCAATGCGTAAGCAACTGATAAGGGTTTTCACGGCAGTAAGCCAACCGCCGGGGGATTCCGGCCATCCATGCGATCATCGCTGTTGGCAGCGAGTTTTGGCTATATACCGTGAAAATGACACAGCCATCGAAATCTGATTTTTTAAGCCGGGCAGCAAGATCAGCTAAGGAAGCGGGATTGAGCGCTGACGCGTGCTTTACCCAGGGAAGGTCAGCCACCAAAGTTTCATCCACCTCCGGTAACAGGTTCGTAGCCTCGGCGCCGGCGGTAGATGTAAGCAAGGTAATTTTACTACCAAAACTCCGCTTTAGCGCCCGAATGGCCGGGCTGCTCATTAATACATCACCCATATTGTCTGGACGGATGACTAACAAGTTTTTGCAGGTACTCCAGCTTTCCATACGCGCTCTAAATGATGGCTTTGTTGACGTGCGTATGCTCGTAGATTTGACGTATAAGTTGGGTAGTAGAGCGGTTGGCCGTCAATGGGATCAGCTGGACGCGTCCGCCAAGCGATTCCACAAGCTCTTTTTCGGGAAGTTCCTCAATGCGGTAGTCCTCACCCTTGGCAAATACATCCGGGCATAATGCGCGGATGAGTACCGCCGGCGTGTCGTCTGCGGGATCGCCGAAGACCACCAGGTGGTCTATACAACCCAAACCAGCCAATACCGATAGCCGCTCGGCCAAACCATTGATCGGCCGCTCACTACCCTTTAACCGTCGGATGCTGTCGTCGTTGTTGACGCCGACAACGAGCACATCGCCAAGCTTTTTGGCTAACCTCAAATAATTGACATGTCCGCTGTGCAGAATATCAAAGCAGCCGTTGGTAAACACTACGCGACGACCTTTGCTCCGATGAAACATACCGATTTCCCTCAACCGTGTCAAGGAAGTGACGAGCTTCTGATCGTTGTCCAGCTTGGCCAGCAGTTCGAGCCGTCCACACAATGAGGTTGCTTCCTTTTCGATTGCCACGGTAGCCGCGGCTGTGGCCAGCGTTGCTGTGCGCCCGGCATCGGCGCCCGAGAGCAGGGCTAGTGTGCAGGCGCTGACAAAAGTATCGCCGGCACCACATACATGCGGCGTAGTCACCGGGATGGCTCCCATGTGGAATACTAACTTCCCTTTTTCGAACCATAGAGACCCGTCTCTATCCAGCGTGAGCACCGTCCACTGTGCATTGGTTTTCTGATAAAGCGCTTTGCCACATGTTTCCAACAGCCTTTTCCGGTCTTTCGCGCCCTTCTCCTGGCCCAGCAGGCGCATCGCTTCGCCATAGTTGGGTTTAACCAACGTAGGAGCGATTTTTCTGAACAGCGACAGCCGTTTTGAGTCTACGGCAATGAATTTCGGTTGTGACTGCTTCATTCGGAAAAGGCTATCGATTACCGGGAGTGTTACTACACCCTTGTGGTAGTCGGCCACCACAATCCCATCGCACGTATCGAAGTGCTGCTGGAGATATCGGATAAGCTGCTGTTCGGAGTCGGCAGAGATTGTGGTATCATCTCCGCGATCTAACCGTACCAACGGGTGGCCATCGGCCGATACGCGTGTTTTAACAAGGGTTGCACGCCCGGGTTGCCGCACGAGGTATTCCGGGGAAAACCCCGCCTCTACGGCCAGGGAGCAGGCAAGGTGGGCATCTCGGTCTTCTCCAATGACCGAACATAGAACTACTTCGGCACCCAATGCACTGAGGTTAGCTGCGACATTGGCCGCGCCGCCCAGCACCCGCCGGTCTGACCGGATATCCACCACCGGCACGGGAGCCTCCGGTGACAGCCTGGTACTATCCCCCTCAATGTATTCATCGATCATGAAATCGCCAACCACCAGTATTCTCTTTTGGTTGAACCGTTCTGTGAATTGCCAATTATACTTCTCCATTGCGGGTAAATTTTATGATTAAGTTTGCAGCCTCTCCAAAGTCGTCGGCAATGAAGGTAGGACACTGATGATCCGTTGATATTTTCGCCCTTTCATGCTGTGCGCAGTCAACCAACACCGTTTTACAACCTGCGCGGTTGCCGGCTTCTACATCGTCGAGGATATCGCCTACCATCCACGATTGATCGAGGCGGACATCATTGTTCAGGGCAGCCTCAAGCAACATGCCAGGCATAGGCTTGCGGCAGTGGCACGCCTTGGCGTATACCGGCACGGACCCTTCCGGATGGTGCGGACAGTAATAAAATCCCGATAGTGCTATGCCATTGTTGCTGAGCAGGTGTTGCAGCCGGTCTTCCACTGCGGTCAATGCCTCCTCGGTGAAAAAACCTTTGGCGACGCCTGCTTGGTTGGTCACTACAAAGAACAAATATCCCAGCGAGCCAAGCCGTTGCAAGCCTTCTGCTACACCTTCAATCAGCTCGATTTTTGCCGGGTCGGCATTGTAAGGCACGTTGGTGATCAACGTGCCGTCCTTATCGAGGAATATTGCCTTATGGTGCCGCATGCTTATGTGATGTTTTGCCGTTTTTCCGAGCTGATATTTCGATGTTCTGAAGCAATGGCGATGCGCGTTGGCCGGCTGGTCGGTCTGTCAGCCCCCGCTCCACCATGCTGCAAAGTAAGTGGATGATATGAAGGTGCATTTCCTGAATGCGCTGCGTATTGCTGGACGGAATGACAATATTGATCGATCCTTTGGCTTTCGCTTGGCCGCCGTCTTTACCCAGCAAGGTGATGCACTCCATCCCCAGTTGTTTTGCCTTATCCATAGCTTTAAGGATATTGGCTGAATTGCCACTGGTGCTCAGGCACACGAGCACATCGCCGGGCCGGCCATAGGCAGCCACCTGGCGCGCAAAGACATCGGCGAAACACTCATCGTTTGACCACGCCGTCAGCATAGCGGTATCCGCAACCAGCGAAATGACAGGCAAGCCTTCTCTTTTCGGCATTTCGAAGCGTCCCAGCAGTTCGGCCGAAAAGTGGAGGCTTTCAGCAGCGCTACCGCCATTGCCACAGACCAAGACCTTGCCTCCCTTTTTGAAGGTGGCGGACAGGGTATCACCTGCGTGCAGGATGGCATCGGTGAGGCTCTCGGCCGATAACCGGAACGTATCTGCAGCCTCATAAAATGCGTCGCGGACGAACTGCCGGTTGTCGCCGACAGCTTCGGGTTGCTGGCTACCGAAGCGACGGTACACGACGTCCATCTGCTCAGCCACTCGTTTCCAGGTGAAACACTCGTTGACACGCGCTATTGATTTTTGCCGCATGGATCTGCGCAAATCGTTGTTTTTGAGGATCAATCCTGTTTTCCGGGCAAGAGCCTCCGGGTCTTTCGGGGGCACCAGAAAACCGGTCTTGCCATTGGCTACGCTGTATTGTATCCCGCCCACGTTGGCTCCGACTACAGGCGTGCCACAGGCCATTGCCTCCAGCGGCGTGATACCGAAGGGTTCATACCAAGGAGTTGAAACGAACACATCGGCTGCTGCGTAATAGTACTTCAATTGCTCTCTATTTTTACGGCCCTCAAAAGATACTGCATCAGCTATCCCCAGTGTCTCGGAAAGTTTCCTTAACCGCCTATATTCCTGGTCGGCATGGAGGTGTGCCTTTTCGTACTCGCCGCCGACGATCACCAATCGGGCGTCCGGCAGGTTTTTTTGCAACAGAGCCAGAGACTCGATGACCGTATCTATTCCTTTGCGCGGAACCATTCTTCCCAGTTGAAGAATGATTTTGCCCGTCGCAGGCAAATCCAGGAGCATCCGGGCATAGGCCTGATCGATTGGATGAAACTCATGCGGGCTGAAACCGCAGGGAATCATCGTAATTTTTCGGGCATCGGCGCGGTACAGCTCGGTCAGGTCAGCCTCGTCCTGAGGACATTCGGCAATGATGGCGTCTGCCGACTGCATAATCTGGGTTTCCACTTCACAGCGTTCGCTTGGAAATCTGTCGGTCTCGCGCTGGTGCATCAGCCTGACTTTGCCCAAGGCATGAAACGTAACGACAAAAGGGATGGCCAATCGCTCCTTGAGCAACATGGCCACATAGCCAGACATCCAGAAATTGGCGTGAAATAGCATGTACCGATACGGTTGGCTTTGCACGAATGCCTCCATCGATGCCGCAAATTCGTCCATGTATTGAAACAACTCCTCTTTGGGCAGTGGCTCAGCAGGCCCTGCATCTACGTGGACGACCCGGACACCGGAAAGCCAATGCACTTCGGCAGGCAGCTTCACTTCGTCTCGGCGTGTAAATATATCAACTGAGTAGCCTAACGACGCTAACTGCCGCGCAAGCTCTCCAACGTAGATGTTTTGCCCTCCGCTGTCCACACCGCCAAGCACGGCCAGTGGAGAGGCGTGTTCACTAATCAATGCGATCGTTCTGCTCATGATATGTTTGCTTAATTACCGTACGGCACTGCCGACGTTTGACCTTGGGCCACTTGGCGGAAGAGAGCTTCCCACTCGCCAACAAACCGTTGTATATTGAATCGGTCCGTTGCATACCGGCGTGCGTTGGCACCCATGACCGCGGCGTCGTCTTTGTTTTCCAGCAGAAAAGTCATATGCTCTTCCAACCTGTTCAACTCTAGCCCAAGAAATCCGTTGTACCCATTCTTGACGTGCATCACCATTTCAGTGGTAGCCAAACCAACGATAGGCATCCCATAGGTCATGGCCTCACAAACAGCCAGCCCCATGCTGGTATACCGGATAGGATTAAAGAAAAACCGGTACTTACCAGCGAACCCGGGCAATTGCGGATGCAACACCTCGGGCAACCCATATGGTTCTGCACCCATTCCCACGAGGTCAAGCGGAATACGTTTACGTAGCTCAAGAAAGAGGTCAAACCCCAGCATGCGCCCGCGTTTGGGCAAATTGTTAATCACCACCAGCCCACGTTCCATCTCGCCGGTATAAGTAGGGCCCCGATCGACGACACCATGCTCGATAACGTGTGTCTGAAGATCGCCGTTGTCCCACATCAAGTTATTGAAATGTGTGACGTGGACCAGCGTGACATCACCTCCGCAAGCCACGTGGCGGGTGTCTGTAGGATGCCCCCAGGGTGGATCATGCTGAAGAAAGATCTTGGGGAGTGCCCGCTGGTATTCTGACAATACTTCATATTGATCGCGCTCATAGTTACCGGACGTCTGGAACAAAATAACGTCAAATTCAAGGTTACGAATGTCGGCCAGACTGACTTCATGGACGTTATCCCCAAACGGGAAAGTGGCTCCTCTTCCGTAGTACCCTTCCGTACGCTCGTCATTGACCGGGATATACAGCTCGTAGTTTCCCTGGGATAGGTAAAACAGGTAGCTGCCGTGGATGTGCCATGTAAAAATCCGTAACCTTTTGTTAGTATGCATCATCTATCAAATTATTTGCGAGAAGCACTTATACGAGCTACCTTGCTATGCCACAATGGCATTGCGAGCGTTGTAGCGTTCAGTAAACCGTATAGTATCGAGGTTCAAGCGCTATACCACAGCGTCGGAATGCCATGCTAATATGCACCGGCAGTGTGGAAGGATCAGCTAAGACACTTATATATTGCAAGTTAGATCAATACCATAACCATTAAGAAAATGGCAGTACGTCCAATCCGCATTTTCGTTTATGTCGAAAAAGTCCAGTGTGGCATTCTCCAATGTACTAAAAACCATACTTTTTGTCGGTTTAGGGAAAGTATGTTAAAAAAACAAAAACTTTTACAACCATTGAAACGTATACTTCTACGATTCTAAAACGAGATTATAAATTAAACAGATAGAGGGTAAGCATATGGAAAACTCAGCAAAAATTATTTGGGCTTCGCCTCAAACACTTGCCCGCGACGGCATCATTGCGCTTTTGGACCAAGAGCCTGATTTTGCTTTTGCGGAAATTGTTTCCAGACGGGAGGATATTATACCGGCGCTTTCAGCGAGGCCGGCGACCAACCTATTAGTTGTAGATCATGTTTTTCTAACGGACGACCAAACGTACCTTTCTACGTTAAAAAAAATGGTGCCGCAGATTAAGGTGCTGGTCTTGTCGGGAATAGAATACGATGAAGACATTTTGAGCCTAATGAAATCGGGAGCAGACGGATACATTGTAAATGAAGCCAACAAGGACGAACTGGTCTTTGCGATCAAGCATATCCTTGCGGGCAACACGTACATCTGCACAGCATTGTATTTGAAAGTACTGGAATCCATTGCGGAAACCGATTTTGGCAAGAAAGGGCAGACAGTAGAATTTTCGCCAAGGGAAGAACAGATCCTGAAGCTTATTTTGGAAGGCTATTCTAATCAGGAAATCGCCTACCAATTGTTTACCAATAAGCGTACCATTTTGAAATACCGGGAAAGTTTGCTACAAAAAACGGGTGCATCAGATATCGGCACGGTAATCCGCATCGCACTCCAGCAAGGTGTATTAAACTAATCGATATCGACATGATGGAAAAATCGGACGAAATCTTCGAAGTAAATCTCGATGGCCAGTTTATGGGCAGGTCATTGACTGTCAAGCCTGAACAAACCACCGACGGCGTGCCTATATACCATTGTTACCTGGACGGCACATCGATCAGCCAGCTGCGGCTGGAGACCTCAGGTGAATGGACACAAGTGTGGGGCGATTTGCCCGAGCATACGGTACAGCGCATCGGCGAAGTCATAGCGGCTAATGCAGGGTAATTCGTCGACGGACGGTGGCTGGCAGAGTACATATCGGTACATCCGGTTGGCATTATCAGCACTGGAAGGGAGTATTCTATCCCGAAGGTATGAAGAATGCCGATCAGCTGACTTTCTACGCAAAGCAGTTCGATACGGTAGAACTTAATAATTCGTTTTATCGACTGCCCGCCGAAAACACGTTCCGACAATGGAGGGAAGCAACGCCTGATACTTTCCTTTTTTCGGTAAAAGCTCATAGGCGAATTACCCATTTCAGGAAGCTCAGCTCGGTGACCGATTATACTGCGGAATTTGTCCAGCGAGCGAGCCTTCTACAACAGAAATTGGGACCAATCTTATTTCAGCTGCCACCCAAGTGGAAGTCAAATCCAGCGGTACTGAGCGATTTCGCCGGCTCCCTTCCGGCGGGTCATCGCTACGTATTTGAATTTCGGGATCCAAGCTGGTACAACGATACCGTTTATGACATACTGCGCCGGCATGATTGCGCCTTCTGCATCTATGAGTTGGCCGGCCATCTCTCCCCCGTTGAAGCCACTGCGAGCTTCACGTACGTTCGCTTGCATGGACCAGGCGACAAGTATCAGGGTTCCTATCCAGATGAAACCCTAACAACATGGGCGTCACATTGCCAGTCGTGGCGCAATGCCGGGTTGGATGTGTTCATTTACTTCGACAACGACCAGCATGCTTATGCCGCGGACAACGCGAAGCGGCTGTCGGCACTGATACCCTGACTACCGAAAGAACTTCCATTGTAGGTAAGCGCACAGCCCTTCCAGCTCGGGAAATATGCTGAAGGCATCTACGCCTAAGCTATGGAGGTCATCCAAAATACCGCACGCGTCTGCTTTGGGAATTTTTATTTTTACGAGTTTTGACCGATAGTCACCCAAGTCGTCGAATTGCTGCCGATTTATGAGTGCGGCAGTTGAATGTACTGAAAAAACGCCGGATTGATTATTTATCCGCTGTTTAATAATACGCGGTCGAAATAACTTACTTTCTTCCAAATCGAACGGATGGCCGGTGCACTCATCCGCAAGAAAATCACTGGAGTCTGCCATAAACACCCACACGATGACCGGACCGCCCGCGTCAGCCACCACACTGTCAGTGGCAGAGCTCGCAGCAAACCATAAAGCGGCCAGCGCATTGTGGGTCCAATCGAGAAACCGGGTTGGAAGCCCGTAGTGCTGTCCTAAGGTGAGGAAATCCCAATCATTTTTTACCTGGTAAGGATCGATAAGCAGTGGATTGGCACGTTTAAATTCATTCAACAATTCGCGTTCGGCAAGCAACAGGTCACCGTCTCGTGGCGTCAGCCTCAGGATTTTGGGGAGTAGCGGGATATCTCCTGCCTGACCGCGATACAAAAAGTCACCTACCCTACCTTTGGGCATGTGTTCCTGCTTCAGGGCTTGTAGATAGCGAATGTAATCTTCGAGGGTAGCAATCTCTTTTTCCATTATGCGTGTTAAACAATTGTTTTTGTCAAAATATACTGCCAATGCTATGAAACCAGCGTTTTGGTATAATGAGGATAGTTAAGAAAGGACGAATTGATCAGAAAACAGAAGCGCAGTTGGCTTAAGCAGACAATGATGCCAATAAACAGGACACTTGTCGCTGTTCAATCTTTCCACCTGAAGCAGATAATGGCATTTTTCGTCCTAATGGAAGCCCGGCATAAAAAGTGCATGAACTAACAGGAACCAAAAAATAACAATCATGGCAAATACAAGCAAAAACAAACAGAACATGCCGAATGCGCATTTACACGAGTTGTTTGTCGACGAACTACGAGACGTATTGAGCGCCGAAAAGCTGTTGCTGAAAGGACTTAAGAAAATGGCTTCAAAGGCGAGTCGCGAAGGCTTGCGGACCGCGTTTGAAGAACATTACGTTCAAACCGAGCAGCACATCGAACGCTTGAAACAGGTATTCGCATCAGTCGATCTATCAGCAAGGGCAAAAAAATGTAAAGCAATGGAAGCTCTTTTGGCGGAGGCTGAAGATATCATGGAAAATTTCGAAGACGCCGAGGTGCTTGATGCTGCGCTTATTTCCGCAGCACAAAAGGTAGAACACTATGAAATTGCCAGCTATGGTTGCCTAGTCACGTATGCCAATTTGATGGAACACAAAGAGGCAGCGGAACTGCTGAACCAAACACTGGAAGAAGAAAAAGATACGGACGCGAAATTGACAGAAATCGCCATGGAGGAAGCCAACGTGGCGCAGTGAACCGCTTTGTAACTACCTTGTTTCTAGCCCCCTTTGCGTCTCTCTCTTACAACCACACATAGACACTGCACGCAAAGCGGGGCTTTCTTTTAATCTATCTGCTGCTTTACTTCGTTTAAAAACGCTTTAATATCAAACGGTTTGCTGATGAACCCCTCGGCGCATTTGGCGCGTGCGTCGTGTTTGTAGTCCTCATAGGCGGACATCAGCAGGATAGGTACGTGGCGTGTGGCCGGATCCGACTTCCAAGTTTCACAGATATCTAAGCCATTGCCATCCGGTAGCATGACATCGATTACCAACAGTGCCGGCAACTGCTCGGCCCTTTGGCGAGCAAGCGAAGCGATATTGCTAAACACGGACACGTCATATCCTTGCTCTACCAACAGAAACGTGATGAGCTCGCTGATGTCAACATCATCCTCTAAGACATGGATCGCTTTTTTCATGCCTTGCAAGTTTAAAAAAATCAGCTAGCAATTACAAGCTGGATTGCTTCTCCTGTTTCCTTGGAATTGAAAAATAGAAGGTAGACCCTTTGCTAATTTGGCTGTTTACGCCAATATGCCCCCCATGCCGCTCGATAATTTCTTTACTAAGATACAGTCCCAGTCCCAAGCCGGTCATTTTCGACGTCCCCTCCACTTGGTAAAACCGGGTAAACACTTTCTCCTGCTGGTCGCGGCTCATACCCATTCCCTCGTCCTTCACCTGTACGCTTACCTCATTGGCTGAACATTCAAGGGTTACATACACACTGTTGGCGTTGGGAGAATACTTTATTGCGTTGGTGAGCAAATTGATCACCACCTGTTCGATTCGTTGCCTGTCCGCCTCCACGCGATAGTCGCCGCGGGTATTATTGACGAAAATAGTATGTGTTTGACTGCTGAAATGGAACGTCTCGACGACATCGAGCACCATCTCGCTCATGTCAAACGTTTCAAAATGAAAACTTAATTTGCCGGCCTCAATTTTTGAAATGTCGAGCAGCTCTGCGATCAGCGCATTGATCCGCTCTAACTGCTTAAGGGCTTTGGTCAGAAACCGGCGCCCTACCTGGTCGATTTCCGACCGTTCCAGTATTTGAAGATACCCTTTGACCGTGGTCAGCGGTGTCTTAAGCTCGTGGCTAGCCAAAGCGATGAATTCGTTCTTTTTGAGGTTCAGCGCGTTGACCTCCTCAAATAACCGGGCGTTGTCGAGCGTCACGGCTACTAAAGAGGCTATATCCCGCATGACATCCTCATCTGCCGTGTCAAATACGTCAGACTGATCGTAGCCGAGAAACATGGCCCCGATCAACAGGCCGTCGCCGGAACGGATAGGTATTGCCAAGCAATGTTTAATCTGGGGCGCAGCATAACCTTCCTTAGCTTTGAATAGAGAAAGCAGATAGGAAATTCTGCAAACATCCCTGAACCGCAAGATATTTTCACGCAGAAAAATCGCATGGATCACGCCCTCTTCCAGGTGGACGTTGGGATACGCGTCTTTATTTTCCGCAGCCACGGCCACGGACAGTCCTGACTGCCCCTGATCATCAGACATGCGGTAGAAACAAAAACCGACATCAGCCGCTACGAGGTGGGTGGTCGAATCGATAACGGTCTGGATAATGGACGGGATGTCCATCTTCTCAGAAATCACTTTACCGATAGCATGCAAGGTTTCTAACTTCTGTGCATGGAATTGAATAGCTTGCTCGCGCTGGATCCGATCTGAAATGTCGCGACCCACCTTCGACGCACCGATAATCTGGCCCTGCTTGTTGCGAACAGGTGATATCGTAAGGGATACCGGAATTTCCTTGCCCGACTTGGCAACGCGGATGGTCTGGTAGTGATCTACTTTCCTGCCTTCCTTGATTTCCTGAATGATAATCTCCTCTTCACTCCTCAGGTAGAGTGGAATCAGCGTGGTGATGGGCTTGCCAATGATTTCGCTCTCGCTGTAACCGAAAATACGCTCCGCTCCGGCGTTCCAACTGGTAATAATGCCGTCGAGCGTCTTGCTGACGATGGCATCGTCCGATGATTGCACGATTTCGGAAAGGATAGCCTGTTTCTCCTCGTACTGTTTATAATCGGTCACATCTACCAGCGTATTATGCGCTCCTGCCACCTGTCCATCGGCGGTGCGTATGACTTTTGGGAAAACCAAGACGTGGCGCCGGGTCCTATCCGGTCGCTCTATGATCAGCTCCTCCCGGCTTTTCTCCTCCCCGTTCAAGACCATGGCCATGGGCGACTGCTCCAGCAGCATCGGCCGCTCATCTGCGTAATAGACGGCGTGCGCTCCGGACCACCTGTCCTTTTCCAGTTCGGGCCGCCGCCCCCACAGGGTCACCGCTGCATCGTTGAAGGCGATGAGATACCCTTCTCTGTTACAGACGTAGCTCGCCACGGGAGAAGCTAGAAACAATTCCCTCAAAACACGGTTGTCAACCTCGGCGTGTAATCCATTCATCATTTAGACAGGCAGTTTGTTATTGCCGATAACCACGACACCCAATCCTCCAGCGTTGCTGCCTTGATAAACAAAATTACAATTGTTTTACAAAAATCCAACAATTGAAATATTGCATTTTAAAGCCAGCTATCTTACCTGTTAGGGCTAGCTGAGCGTGGGCGGAACAATGGTAACAACCGGTTATATAGCTGCAGGCTGATGGAAAACTCGTTCACACTGCTGGTAAAATGCGGTCAGCTCGCGTCGTTGCCGAGCAATTAAGGCAGTGGATTACCGAATACGAGACCGCTTCTCTGCATACCGGTAAGCCTTGAGCATTGCGCGCTCGCCGGTATCAAAATATTCGCTGATCGACATGGGTCCTTTGCCCTTCTTGTCAAAAGTGGACCGGACAATATCCCAAGCCCGGAGGATGACTCCCTTGGGATTGCCCCGTGTCGGAAGATCGTTGTTTAGCGCTACGTATTCTACCTCAAGCTCCTCTTGCAGTCGCTGTCCCTGAATGATGATCTGCTCTAACATCCTGCTCAGCTCATCGTCGGCCTGACCAGCAGACCGTCCTCGCACGGCTTCGTAGCTCCAAATTCGTTGCCCGTTTACCTCGATCAGGTCGTTGAGGACTTCCAACGTAACGTTTAAACGATCCATATTACCAGGATTTAATGATCTGTCTAAGAAACTGCGGCCAATTCCTGCTGCACGGATGGACTACCAAGCCCTTCGAAATGGGTAATCCACTCACGGGCCGCGATGACCTCCCGTTTCTGTTTGTTGACCAGCGATCGCATGGGTGGATACAGCCCATCCGTACCCTCAACGCAGTGGTAGGCAATAAGCAGCGCATTTTCGCCTGATTTGCATTTAGCGAGCGAATAGCTGGGCATCCTGCTGGAAAACACCGTTTTTACCACTGACCAAGCCAAACCAAACTGGCCATCAAGCGGCACTTCATCTTCCATCAACCCCCACTGCACGCCAGACTGCAGCAATTCCCCCTTCATTTGCGCACTCTGTTTTATGAACGCTTCAAACAATGCGACCAAGTGCCCTTCGTCGGGGGTAAGGCTAGCTAACATGGTTTCATATCCTTTGATGCGCTCGGCATGGAATGCCACCAAATCGCGGAGGCATTCCTCAGTTATTTTTAGGTTTTCCATGATTATCTAATTATGTTCCGTTGACTACCATTGAGCGGAGATCAGTTAACTTTTTCCCGATCTCTCAATTGCTTGACGTGATCGTGGGAAGCCTTTAACTGTGCTTTCTGGCCAGAAATAAGCGCTTTGGCCGCTGTAGAAATTCCTTCTTCCTGCTCTGCCTCCCGGTAGGCTTTTTGCGCGGCATCTTCTCCGTACTCGCAACTTTCCAGCACCGCTCTCCGGTCATTGACCGCGAATGTCTGCTTGATATCCATCCAAACCCTATACACTTTGCCTGATGCCGTGGTCTGTTCGTCTACCTTATTGTCCCATGCACTGATATGTTGCTGCAATTCAGTTTTCAATCGTTCACTTTGCTCGATCAGGCTACTGAATAATGCTTTGAGATCAACGTCTGCTACTGGCAGCTCCGCGATGGCTTTTTCATAGCCTGCTATGCGGTCATTGTTTATCTTAATGAGGTCATTCAATACTTCCGCTGTTTTTCTGATATCTTCCATGATTTTCTCCATTTTTATATCCTACAAACTATTGATTTCCCGAAGGGGACTTCTACGGTGTTGACAATCGGCCGTGTTTATTTGTTTGAATTTTTTGGATAAATCGACCCATTCACGACAACCGTGATACCGATTATAAGTAGAAGCACATGGCGTCCGCCGCCACCTTTATCCCACTCGTTTTGCACCTCACCCGCTCAAACGTCTCCACGTTTCTCCTGCCGCATGTAAAACGTCCCAAGGAAGAACGTGACACGCAAAATTTTAAAAGCAAACCAACGCGAAAATCGTCTTATCAGGTTATTTTGAGCCGTAAACTGATCGCTATTAATACGCACGCACTTGGTGTCCATGATATGCTGCAGCTCACTGATTGTTCGCCGCACGAACGGCCCTCCCTGCACGTCTAGGTTTAGCTCGACGCTGACGCGGGCGCTGAGGTCATTGACATTAAATGAGCCGATGGTCATCCATTCCTCATCACATGTAGCCAGCTTGCCATGGAGCATATTTCCAAAATACTCATAAATTTCCACACCATGCTGCAACAGCCAGCCATACATAAAACGCTCAGCATCTTTTACAAATGGAACATCCATGCGGCTGCATATAATCAACTGTACCTTTACCCCGCGCTTTACAGCGGCACTTATATCACGGCGGACTGACGTCCCTGGCAGAAAGTAACTGGACAAGAGGATCACTCGGTCGGTAGCCTTCCGAAAAATCTCTTTGTAGGTGCGGGTGATGTCGTGTTTATGCCGCACCCAATCATTGCGGCGCATGCGTACCGCGCCTGTTGCATCGGGGGAAAAATCGATTACGGTGGACGACGGTTTGCAACGAGCAAATGACTTTGGGATGCGCTGAAAGTTCTTCCATGTAATCCAACATAATTCACACAGCTTGACAGCCACTGCACCTTCTACACAGATTGCAAAATCCAACCATGCCGGTTGCCCCGGCCGGTCATTGTATTTGTCACCAATATTCGCGCCGGTGACCAAGGCATAACGCGAGTCAACGACCAACACCTTTTGGTGCATGCGCCGACCAATGTAAAAACGCTTGCTTTTAAGCAGCGGTTCGAACACGCGAAAATGAATGCCGTTTGCCTTGAACTGATCGGTAAACGACCGTTTCAGCCGCGGTGATCCATAGCCGTCTACCAACACGTACACCGCTACGCCGCGGTTCGCCGCCGCGATCAGCGCATCCGTGATCAGCTGGCCTGTTTCGTCTGGCTCATAGATATATACCTGCAGATGGATGCTTTCCTGAGCGCCGGCGATCAGGCGGACCAAGAGCTCAAAATAGGACTTGCCGCCCAATAACAGTTTGACCTTGTGATCTGCAAGATATTCATGGGTATGTGGGGTGTTTCTATAACGCATCATCAATAAGTAGGCTTGACCTAACTGCACTTCTTAACAGCAGATAGCGACTAGTTGTTTCTTGAATGTGCCGTTATGGCTCAGATTTTGCGCGACAGATAAGAAAACATAGTTGAGGTATGGCAAAGGATCATGGAAAACAAATCAGGGATGACGAGAAATACGAAGCCTTGAAGGAAAAAGGAATGAGTAAGGAAAAAGCCGCCCGAATTGCCAACACATCCGATGCTGGTAAAAAAGGCGGCAAGGCCGGCAAGTTAGACGGGCGAACAAAAGAGGAGCTCATCCAAGATGCAAAAAAGATTGGCATCAAGGGGTATTCAAAAATGAGAAAAAAGGACCTTATCGACAGGATCAGGAACCATTAAACCGGTTGATGATGATCTAAAACCTGTTGATTGTCGCTGCTCCGGTGTTGGATGGCATTTTGCCTTCAGGGACAACCCATACTTCACCTCCCTGCCGGAGCACCAGCTCGGCGAGATCATCCAATACATCATCGACCCGATCCTGTGTGTCATCGGTGTGGAAAACGACATTGTCGCGGTCAAGAATGCGGCCTGGGATAACGCGGTCTTCCTCGATCAGCAGGGCGCCCACTTTGCCATCGTACGCATCTTTGACGATTTCACCGATGTCATCCGCTCCCAAACGCTTGGTTGTAGCGTGCCGGTACTCAGCGATCAGTTGGTCTAAGCGTGCGTTGTAATGTGGCTCGAACACTTCGTTTGCCGCCTTCCTAAGCTCTTCTTCAGACAAAACCGATGCATTGATCATTACGCCTTCTTCCATCAATAGCTGATTACGGCTGACCCGCCGGAAAAGATGGTGGTGCTCGGGCAGTGCGGCGAGGATAAGCGGCAGCTGCGTAGGAACTGAATATTTTAAAATAACGGCCCGATCAACAGCTCTAAAAAACTGATCGATATCATTGTCAATATCAGTTTTCTTCAACCCGTGATTCTGCCCCATGTCCCACTTTTCACCAGTTGCAGTACGGTACGCAGCCAACGTGGCGTGCAGATCGCGCAGCTCGTGATCCAGCGCATCGATCATCGATTCGGGAACGTCGGGTCCTGAAAGGTCGACTTCATCCAAACGGTATCGGTTGCCCTCATAAAGTTGCGCAGTGTTGGTTGTCAGCACCAATACGTGATACCTGTCACTGGTCTGCAGGTATTTCAGCAACGGCTTGGTATGCGCGCTATCCGCTACGATTGCCAACGGCCGAACCCGCCTCGGAAGCCGGTAGACGTCAAACGACTCCTTGGTTGCAAAAACCGCCAGCCCTTCCTTTGTGTGCTGCCAGAACTGGTAGTCCTCTGCCAGCCTTTCAAACTTAGAAAATATGGTCTGAACATCCTTATCCCGGGCATATTCTTCTTTGACAGGATCAAATTGCTGGATGAGCTTTTTGAAAACATCCGGGTCTTGAGCATTATCCGGATGCGAGCGGTGAGTTGGCATATACACCGAAAAAACAGGGGGCTCTTGATAGCCCATTAAAGTATCCAATTGCTTTGCTGTTAATGTTGCCATACGTAGTCTTTTATCTGATTACACCGATATTGAACCGGTCTTCTATGAACGCTAACAGCCGTCTTTGCCAATTGTTGGCATTTTTACGTCAAAACATTCGACGATATGGATTGTATTATTGAACGAAATGAACGTAATTGATATCGTACTTATCTTCATCGTTGTATTGGCGATATGGAGTGGTATATCCCGTGGCTTTCTGGCAGGGATGGCAAGGCTGATTGCTTGGCTGGGGAGCCTTTTGCTCACTTTCTTGTTGTACCGTCCAATCGCCCGCTTTTTCGAGGCCCATGTCATCGACAGTGTATGGACCGTTCCATTGTCCTTTTTAATCACCCTGCTGATTGCCGGCTCGTTGTTGTCGTTGCTGATGGCCAAAGCACTTTCCATCATTCCACCGAAAGCGCATCAATACCCGTTAAACAAACTTTTCGGCGCTGTACCGGGCGCTATCGCCGGGATACTGTATGCTGCAATCGCCGCCGCGCTGCTGCTTTTGCTGCCGATATCAGAATCGCTTACCGCGAATACCCGAGAAAGCAAACTTGCACATCATTTAAGTATGGTATTGGAACGCGTGGAACGACCGTTCGCACCCGCTCTCGAAACGGTTAATCGTTCGATCAACAAAATGACCATCCCGCCGGAATCATCGGAACGCATCAGCCTTCCGTTTTCCGTTGCAAATCCGAAACCGAGGCCGGATCTAGAAAGCGAAATGCTCCGGCTTGTCAACAAGGAACGGGCAAAAGCGAACCTGCCGCCATTGAAGCCCGACGAAGAGCTGACCCCCGTAGCGCGACAACACTCGGCAGATATGTTCTCAAGGAGCTATTTCTCACACATCTCTCCAGAAGGGGAAACGCCCTTCGACCGAATCCGGCAAGCCAACATCAGATTTCTCACGGCCGGCGAAAACCTCGCCATCGCCCAAACATTGCACTTGGCTCATGAGGGGCTAATGAATTCACCGGGCCATCGCGCCAACATCCTTCGACCCGCCTTCAGCAGCGTCGGAATAGGCATCCTGGATGGCGGCATTTATGGTTTGATGGTTACCCAAAAATTTCGCAATTAACGGTATCATCCGGTCGTTGCGGGTTCACTAACCGCTGTGGGATTACAAGCTGTGGGGTCACAATTCAATTTCCAAACCGTCTTCAGCACAGGGATGCTGGACATCAGAGCGATGAATCAACATTTCCGGACCCAAATGGGTTAATATCATTCGCTTGTAACCAAGTTGTTCGTCGTACTTCAGTAAGGTCCGATAATCCAGGTGCCCGCTCAGCTGCGATTCGAAGCAACTGCATTCGCAGATAAACAGATCGGCATCACGCGCCAGTTCAATCAATGCAGCCGTCCAAGCGGTGTCTCCGGAATAACTGACGATTTTGCCCCCGACATCAACGCGCAGTCCAAAGGCTAACGCTTCGTCTGCATGAACAACGGGATATGCGGTGATTTCCAAGTGATCGGTCTGCACGACCGCACCTGGGATGTAAGTCTTAAACATCAGATTAAGCTTACCTAAGGCCTCACTGCCCGGATAGAGTTGGTCAAGAAGGCGTGCTATCCGTTCCTTTCCCGTTGGCGGACTGACGATGGTCAAGGGCTCCTCCCGCCCCCTGATCGATTCCTCCAGCAGCAAAAAGGGAACACCGCCGTAGTGGTCGCCATGAAAATGGGAAATCGCAATAGTGTCGATATCACGGACACTGATTCCCCGCTTCTTTAATCCGTAATAGGCTGTCGCACCACAATCGAGCAGCAGGCGCGAGTACGGTGTCTGTATATAAAAACACGTGTGTAACCGCCCTCCGCTTGCAAAGGCATCGCCACAACCGATTACGCTTACTTTGGTTGTTTCCATTTTTTCCTGGTTTTGCAGAAAGAGACAAACAACGTATTGAATTGTTGTGCGGACAAACAAATGAATTGCTGTGCTTGTAACTAAACATATGAAACGATTCTTCCGCAATATAGGATATGTCATGATCTCAACCGGCGCCCTCGCCTCGTGCAGCGACCAGTTTACCGGAACACTTTTCAAGCGGCAGTATCCGCACCAGCGGTACCAGAAGCAGCTTGATGACGCAGGACTTGAACACAGCGCATTATATCGGCAGTGGGTACAAGCGGCAACACGGAGCCTCAATGACCCTGTAGCGATAACGATACCGCATCGGGAGCTGGCATATCTTGCCGGGGATAAACCAACTGCTATCGGCTATGCATTCGGCGCCCGGGAAGGTGAGCTGCTGCATGTCGATGTAACCGCGCAGGGCACGGATAGCGTTCAATTATTCATCGACCTATTTGAGGCACCACAAGACACCGCCAACGCGCACAGGCACCTCGTTTCAGCAGACACCGGCGCAACATACCTCACATGGGACGTACCGCGCGATGGACAATACATCCTCCGCATACAGCCCGAATTACTTGCGGAAGTATCACTTGACCTCACGCTCACTGCGGAGCCCTCTCTGGCGAACCCGGTGGCGCCGAGCGCAAAGCAACATATTGGAAGTGTTTTTGGTGATGCGAGGGACGGCGGCTCCCGCAAGCATGAGGGAATAGATATCTTTGCGGCACGTCACACACCGGTAGTGGCAGCGGCCGATGGCGTAGTAGCTCGAGTGGGAGACAACCGGTTAGGGGGAAAAGTGGTTTGGCTGCGACCAAAAGGCCGCCAGATCAATTTATATTATGCACATCTGGACAGCCAACTCGTTTTTTCCGGGCAGCCGGTACGCACCGGTGATACACTGGGTTTGATGGGCAATACCGGAAACGCGCGGACGACGCCCCCGCATCTCCATTTCGGCATCTACCGGTCTGGCGGCGCCGTGGATCCGCTGCCCTTTGTCCGTCCAGGTAAATCGAACCCTCCGAAAATCACTGCCGATACGAGTCGGATAGGCGATACCATGCGCACCACCGCCCAGCTGACCGCGGGCATCCCGCGCCATAGCCCCGTAAGTGTTGAGGCTGCGTATATGAATGGATACCGCGTGGTCTTTCCGGACCATAGCAAGCGCTTCTTGACCCACAAACAACTTGTGCCGCTAGCCGCTATACGCCGCATGCAACTGGCCCGCGAGCGTACATTGTATGCACAACCTGATACGTCGGCCGCGCGCGTCACAGAGTTGACGGCGGGCGAACGGACCAGTGTGATCGCGGAATACAATGGTTTTCTGTTGGTTGAATCCCCCCACCGCGGCTGGATCATGCGCTAAATGACATCGAAGCAAACCAATAAGCCGCTGAATTGTAAATAATACAAAGAAAAAAGGGTCGTTATGTTTTTCGCTATCTTGTTCGGTGCAATTTTTTTTATTGGAGTGTTAGCTTATGTCATTTATCGAATGAACAGGAGACGGTAACGGCTCGGAGAATGCAGACATTACCTGTTGGCCAAGTATGAAAAACAGAAAAAAGCTTTGGATTTCGTTCGCATTTATCATTCTAGCCGGAATGCTGGGCCGCTTCGCGTGGATATATATCCAAGAAACAGCGGGAGTAGTGCTCATCATACTTAGCGCAGCTTGCGTGGTAGTGGCGCTTACGGTATTTGCCATCTATTTCAGCGAGTATTGAGTTTTGAGAAACTTTTACGCTGGCACGTTTCTGGCTTCTTCCCGATCCCAAAACCGGTGATGGGCGATCGCATCCACAAATGCGGTTTTTAGCGCACTTAATTCCTCGTCGAGGATAAGTCCCGGATCTTCACCGACCAATATCCCAGTGGGCAACGCTGTTTTGGCGAGAAAGCTCCCCACACCTTTCGAAGCGGCAATAGGTTTGCAGTGTAGGTATGCTTCGTTAATGAAATGGATGGCTTTGGATTCAACGCCCAACCCAGCTATGCTGGCCGCCCCACCGGGGACATAGATGGCATCGAACAATACCGAAGACGCTGTAAGAAAGCTATGATCAACTTTGATCGCTTCATTCCTTTCGGTCTTGATTGTCCCGAGCTTAGGACTAATGACCTGTACGGTGGCACCGTTTTCCTCCAAGACCGCCCTGACCTGGGTAAAGTCGGCATCATTCACCCCATTGGCAGCTAAAAAAGCGATTTTACGCGTAGCAATGCCCATTTTCTTGGGGCGGGTAAATAGCATGCTTAATGCAGGGGAGCGCTCAATCGACGGTTTGGACGACTGTGGTTCATAGGTTGTTTGATCCGCATTTGCCGGGACACCACGGTTGATCGGCTGTTCTGGCGTTTCAGGCACTTCCAATCCCAAGTTTTCGCCTACCGCTTGAGCGAGGTCTTTATCGACCTGTGCCAGTATCCCCAACATCCGTTGGCGTATCTCTACCCGATTCACTTTGCCCAATTCGAAGCTGTAGGCACCGATGATGTGCCGCTGCTCGGCTTTTGACTGACTCCGGTAAAAGAGTGTGGCCTGACTGAAATGGTCGGAAAAACTAGCGCTCCGCTCTCTCACCTTGTGTGCTTCGACCCGCTCTGGATAAGACGAAAAACCTCCCTCTGCTATCTTGGCTTGAAACGGGCATCCGCCGCCGACTGTATTCGGCTCGTAACTGGCAATGCCCTTGTTGATGGTTTGCCGCATATGCCCGTCGCGCTGATTGTTATGCACCGGAGCTACGGACCTGTTGATGGGTATTTCATGGAAGTTGGGACTGCCAAGCCTAATTAGCTGGGTATCCGTATAAGAAAAGAGTCGACCTTGCAGCAGGGGGTCATTGGTAAAGTCGAGGCCGGGCACAATATGCCCGGGATGAAACGCGACTTGCTCGGTCTCGGCAAAAAAGTTGTCCGGATTCCGATTCAGCGTCAGTTTTCCAATCGGGGTTACCGGTACCATTTCCTCCGGAATAATTTTGGTTGGATCAAGCAGATCGAATGGAAAAGCGTGCTCATCTTCCTCGGCCACTAACTGGACGCCCAGTTCCCACTCAGGATACATGCCTTTTTCTATTGCTTCCCAAAGGTCGCGGCGATGGAAATCAGGATCGGCACCTGATATCTTCTGTGCTTCATCCCATGCAACGGCATGCATGCCCAACATAGGTTTCCAATGAAACTTTACAAAGGTGGATTTACCCGCTTCATTTATAAAACGGAATGTATGTACGCCGAACCCTTCCATCATACGGTAACTACGGGGTATGGCCCTGTCAGACATGGCCCACATTACCATATGGGTAGCTTCCGGCATAAGGGAAACGAAATCCCAAAACGTATCATGGGCTGCGGTAGCCTGTGGAATCTCGTTGTGTGGCTCTGGCTTGATCGAATGAACAAGGTCCGGAAATTTCATAGCATCTTGTATGAAAAAGACCGGAATATTATTGCCTACCAGATCGAATATACCCTCTTCTGTATAAAACTTCACAGCGAAGCCGCGAACATCACGAGCCAAATCAGTGGAACCGCGGAAACCAACCACGGTGGAAAATCGGACAAAAACAGGGGTTTGTTTGCTCGCATCTTGTAAAAACCCGGCCTTCGTATAATTAGCCATGGACTGATAGACTTGGAAAACGCCGTGGGCGGCACTTCCGCGAGCGTGGACTACGCGTTCAGGAATACGTTCGTGATCAAAATGCGTCAGCTTCTCTCTCAGAATAAAGTCTTCAAGCAGCGATGGACCCCGCGCGCCGGCCTTCAGCGAATTTTGGTTATCGTTGATCCGGACACCTTGGTTGGTGGTTAGATATTGCCCACGCCCATCTTCCGTATGCGCTGCTAACTGCTGCTTTTTGCTGTTTTCCTGGTTTGTCGCTGTCTTTTTAGTCATAACTTTTACTTAAGGTGTGCTAATAGCGTTTCTGAATGCTCCGCGAATCAATCTGTGTTGGACTCTGGCTTCGCTTGGTATCATGCCGCTGATCGGCCGAAGCGCTTTTCTTGAGAAAAGACAATCAAACCATCAGATTGGTTTGTTTAATTTGAAAATTGAAGAGCACGAGCGATTATTGTTTGGATTTTTTGTGGATAATGTAAACCAAAACCAGCGGTCAAGCGTTAGCGGTTTATCATAGATACAAAGCGTGTATGAAGAAAAAGACTTTTGTTGCCCGCTGGTTTACGACCCTGAAAGACACATTCTCCATATTTATGGGCGTCAGGGGGTTCAAGTTTGCAGCATCATTGGCTTACTATACTGTTTTTTCATTGGCGCCACTTCTTGTTCTTACCATCTCACTCGCCGCAATATTTTTTGGCCAGGAGGCCGCTGAAGGAAAAGTGTTTGAAGAAATAAACGGGCTGATCGGCCGTGAAGCCGCCGCCCAAATACAGCAGATGATTCGCAACGTGCAGCTCAACGAAGACAACACAATGGCACTGATTATCGGGATCGGCACACTGTTTATCGGCGCGACAACGGTATTTGCTGACATGCAGCACTCGATTAACAGAATCTGGGAAATTAAGCCTAAGCCTAAGCGCGGTTGGGTAAAGTTGATTAAAGACCGGTTACTTTCCTCATCACTCGTGTTGTCGTTGGGTTTCCTATTGATCGTATCGCTCATCGTAAACGGTGTATTAATGGTATTTACTGACTATATCAAAGCGCTTTTTTCAGACCTTGCAATATACCTATCCATGGCGTTTGAGTTGATCATCAATTTTTTAGTAATCAGCTTGTTGTTCGGGGTAATCTTCAAGTTTCTACCAGACGTGCGCATCCGTTGGAAAGACGTTAGATCGGGAGCGATTTTCACTGCTGTGTTGTTTATGATTGGCCGTTTTTTGATCGGCTTCTACATACAGACCACAGGAACGGGATCTACTTATGGTGCAGCCGGCTCCATCATCGTTTTGTTGCTTTGGGTCTATTTCACGGCAATGATTCTTTATATCGGTGCCTCATTTACGCGCGCGTACGCCGAATACCGGGGCGCCCGTATCGCGCCAGCCGAATTTGCAGTACATGTGGAAGAACGAGAAATGGAACGGGAAGTTAACCATATTCCACCTAAAAACCGGGATGGACAAACAAGTGATGAATAGCATACTTGTGTAACAAATTTAATACAATCAACAAAGTAAAGTGCTCTATATGCGTTAATACGCTATTTTTATAAAAAACTTTATAAAGTTTGTTTCTTTTTTGTCGTGAAAGAAAACAAAAGGATTATCAACGTTGTTGATTACCTGCAAACTGTAAATTATCAATCGAAGAAGTCGGTGATAATCTACTAAACAAACAACTGTACGTCATATATTTTTACTGTTGTCTGATCGGGTTATGGGGGTTATTAGCTTAACGGTTGGCTTGTGGACAAACGTCTGCAGCTCCGCTTAACGTTTAAAATACGTTAAGCGGCAAATTCTATAGATTATGAATAAGATCGAATTTAACACCAAGGTCGTACAAGAAGCCGGATCGCTAAGCAGCTATGCCTTCTATTTTACACGTGATGAAGAAAATGCTAATGATTTGGTTCAGGATACCCTGTTGAAAGCGTTTTCCTACTACAATAAATTTAAAGACGGTACCAACCTACAGGCTTGGCTTTATACCATATTAAAAAACACCTTCATTAATTATTATCGAAGGAAAGTGAAGACCAACGCGATCATTCTTAAATCTGATACCATTTCCTCCGCTGATTTATTTAAGAGCTCATTGCACAATGCAGCTGAAGGAAAGTTCGTGATGGAAGACATTGACCAAGCCCTTTCCAAGCTCTCCGAAGAGTATTACTATCCGTTCTCTATGTATTATGAAGGGTATAAATACCACGAAATTGCTGATCATTTTAAGATTCCGATCGGAACGGTGAAGACGCGGATCCACGTCGCGCGGCAGCAGTTGAAAAAGAAGTTAAAACCATACGCTAAGGGAAACTAATATGCCCAAACAACGGTGGAATATGATGTGGACGGGCAAAAAGAGTAATGCATGACAGCAATGCCCCTTAAGACCACACGCGTCGCCAACCTGATCTTAATTATTGTCCTTTCCGTTGCCGGTTTATACTTTGCCGCCGCTTTTCTCATACCGATCATCCTTGCCGCGCTATTAGCAATGTTACTCACCCGAGGTAGCGGATGGCTGGAACGTTTCGGCATCAATCGCGCATTGTCTTCGCTCATCCCTCTTTTATTATTCATTGGCACAGTTGTATTAATCGGATTTATCCTTTATTGGCAGATTAACCGGTTTACGGACAACTTCGGCGACATGAGGCAAGAGGTGAGCAACAAAGTGGACACCCTACGGAAATGGGTAAGCGACACCTTTGGTATAGCCTATGAGGAGCAGGAACAATTGCTTAAGCAACAGCAAGAGAAAGCTTCCTCCAAAACCGGAAACGTATTGATGGCTGTGGTTGATACCTTGGCCAGTATCGCATTCAATACAGTTTTGGTAATGGTTTACACCTATCTTTTTGTTTATTACCGCTCGCACCTGAAAAAATTCGTGCTCCGCATTGTCCCCGAAACCAAAAGGCAGCATGCCAATGAGGTTGTTCACAAATCAGCGACTGTGTCGAGCCGTTATTTAGCCGGCCTGTTCAATATGGTTGCAATCTTATGGGTAATGTACGGCATCGGATTTACGATAGTCGGTCTGGAAGGCGCGATCATTTTTGCGATCATCTGTGGTGTGCTTGAAATCGTTCCTTTTTTTGGAAATTTTGTAGGCAACGTGATCGCCATCCTGGCTGTATTGGCACAAGGCGGCGACGCCGGCATGGTCCTCGCGATCGTTGCTGTGTATCTCGTTATCCAGTTTCTGCAAACGTATTTTCTGGAGACCCTTGTGGTGGGTCAAAAGGTAAACATCAATCCGCTGTTTATTATCATCGGCTTGGTGGCTGGTGAACTGCTATGGGGCATCGCCGGAATGGCCCTGGCCATTCCCGTGCTTGGTATTGTTAAAATAATCTGCGATAATATTCCAGAACTTCATGCGTACGGACAACTCATCGGTCCTGCGAACATCAAGAAAGATAAAGCCACACTGATGAAGCTACTGAAAAAAAAACAGCCTAAAACGTAGTTACGTGTTTGTCTCTGAGGCCACCAACTGCAGGAACGCCAAAAGCTGTCGTTCGGTCTCTTTGATGGTGGGTACCCCCCTGCCATTTAAACACTTCTTCAGGAACGGCAGTAGTGAGCCGTCTTCATAAGCACTGATTAGACGGTCCGGCACGTAATACTGCTTGCAGACGGTCCTGGTATTCCCCAAGCGTTCGGAAACCGCATCTAATACCGACATGATGTTTGCACGGCATTCCTTTTCGTTGCCGTAATCTACACAACGGGCGAGTAAGTGAAACGCCCAAAGTCCTGCAAACCACGTGCGGTAGTCCTTTGACGAAAAGTCGGGATCTGTGTGCCGTTGCAGGTATGCATTAATGTCTACAGCACGAAGCCTTTGGCGTTTACCGCTGTCGTTGAGGTACTGGAAAAGATAAGGTCCGGTCAACTGTTTGAGCTCCCGCATATTCGACGCTAATGCAGCATTTCGGACCAGTATCTCGTGCTTAACCCCTTTCTTACCACTAAAACGAAAGGTGACGTTGCTGTCCGCAATGGTCACGTGCCTCTTCTTTAGTGTGGTCAGGCCGTAGCTGCCGTATTTTTTCAAGTAATGTTCGTTGCCAATCCGGATCAAGGTAACTTCTGTCACTTTCAGCGCAATAGCGATTGACTTTTCCTTGATGAGACTGCCGTGCCGCAGATCCTTTACGATTTGCCGTCTGATGTCCTGCAACGCACTGCCAAAAGCGAGCATCCGCTCTATTTTTTTCCGTTGCCTTTCCTTCGTCCATTCGGGATGATATAGGTATTGCTTACGGCCCTCTTCATCCACTCCCGTTGCCTGAAGATGGCCTTTCTTGCTCGGGCTGATCCACACGTTCTTCCATGCCGGCGGGATGGCCAATGCCCGGAAACGTTCTAATTTCTTTGCCTCGGTTATCCGGCCGCCCGCACTGTCTAAATAGCAATATCCTTTTCCGCGCCGTACCCGCTTATAACCCGCCACCATGTCGGGCAGGTAGCGAAGTTTCGCCCCGCTATTCTTCTGTGCTGATTTGGCCGTCGACGGTTTCAATAAAATCAAGCCCCCATTGTGTTATCTCCAACATAGCGTTTGAAAATGGCTCTCCGTCATGCATTTCGTAGGCAACTAACAGGCCTTGCGTTCTTAATTCGAAAACTGCCTCAACCAAATCAGATGCCTCTACATGGAGCTCCTCGGCAAATTTACGAATCGAACCGGTTGACCACCTTCTTAAAAGGCGCAAAAGGTCCAATGCCTGTTGAGAGATCATCCATTTTGCCTTTCTTTATTCATCTGGCTTTGCATTCTGCTAAAAAACAAGGCCATTTTCAAGTTTTCAAGCATTCTGCTGTTTGACACTTCATTGGAATAATCCGCTTTATCCGCACTCTCCTGTTCAAGAAGGAGTTTTGGGTACGGGGTGGGCGCTGTTGCTGCAATCCGGTCTATTTTACTCCTTTTCATAATCGCTATGTTTTCTCTAATTCGCATCAAACAGCGAAATCATCTTTTGGATAAAAATCATTCACCGCGTCGATGACATCGTAAATTTCGAACGGTTTACGGATGTATGCATTGGCACCGCAATGCTGCGCAATGTCGTCAATCTCACGAACGGCCGAAATCATGATAATAGGAATCTCCGCTGTTGCCTCGTTTGATCGGAGCTCCTTGCAAAGGCTACTGCCCCAACACCAGCTCAATCCCTCATCCATTAATATGAGACCAATTTCGTTGTCTTTCAAAAGCCTATACATCGCCTTGCCGTTATCTGTAATAACATCATATTCCTCAAACTGCATGATTTCCGAAACGATGTCCGCCATATCGGGATCATCTTCAATGTACAGAATTTTCTTTCTCATCAGGTGTTATAATTGTTCCAAGCTACGTGTTACAAAATCTCCGGTTTTCATTGAAAGATTTCAATAAATGTAAATAGTAAAGAATACAATAACGAATCAGTAGGCTGAAAAAATATCGTTAAGCCAATACACCATGATTTACAACGAACATCCTAAATTGTTTTTTTGTTTTTATTTATTTTTACTTGCGCTGCTCCGCTTTTTCACTGCTTGTGTCTTCATGAAGTCGATTTCCTCCTCCCGGCTTAGAATCGCCACGATCCGTCCCATCCCCTTCGGGAACCGGGTTAATTTGTTCGTCCTGCGGGTCGACCCCTGCTTCGTAGTTCTTTTGCGTTTCTTTATCCTTAAGGTCATTCCGTGGGCGAATGAGATCTTCCCCCTTTTTATCGCGTAGTTTATCGCTCTCTGCGGAAACCTGAGCGCTCTCCTTCTTAATTGCCATAGCTAATTTGTTTAAATATATCCTTTCCTGTATTACAATTTAATTATCCGAATGTTTATTAAAACCAAACTAAGCATGCACCGAATTGTTAACCTCGTGAAAACAGATTGACCGTAACAAAATAGACTTATGGCATCGAACAATATAAGAAGCACTGATTTAACAAATCCTTCAGAGAATCCGGCCGATAAGCATCCGAAGCCACCGTTCCCGAGCAAGCCCCAAGATGTGCCGGGTACGGAAGCGGCAATGGACCCACAGGCTGACCACGGCGAAAAGACCTATAAAGGAAGGAATAGGCTAGCGGGGAAATCGGCTGTCATAACGGGAGGTGATTCAGGGATAGGCAAGGCAGTGGCGATTGCATTCGCACGCGAGGGGGCGGACGTATTGATCAGCTACCTGGATGACGTAGAGGACCGCGATGCGCAGGATACGATCAACTTTATCGAGGATGCCGGAAGAAAGGCGGTATTGGTAAAAGGCGATATCAGCTCAGAAAGCCATTGCCGGAAAATCATTGAAACGGCGGTGGCATCGTTCGGAAAGATTGACATTCTGGTAAATAATGCCGCATACCAGATGTCGAGAGAAACGTTGCAGGACATTCCAGCATGGGAATGGGAAAAAACATTCGCAGTGAACATACACAGTATGTTTTACCTCTGCAAGGCTGCTGAACCGCACATGCTGCCCGGATCGAGCATCATTAATACGACATCCGTGAACGCATACGAGCCGACCCCTATGTTGCTACCTTACGCTGCGACCAAAGCGGCTATCCAGAATTTCACGGCAAACTTGAGCCGAATACTGCTCGAAAATGGAAAGGGTATCCGTGTAAACGCCGTGGCCCCCGGGCCGATATGGACGCCCTTGATCCCGTCGACCATTCCAGACCACGATCGATTTGGAGAAGACACACCGCTTGAACGTCCAGGCCAGCCTGCTGAGGTTGCTCCCGCTTATGTCTTTTTAGCCTCTGATGAAGCGAGCTACATTTCCGGAGCCACTATTCCGGTTACGGGTGGACGTATTACAATATAACATAATAATAAATAGTATTGACAACCCTGAAAATAAAGTTAATTCAATGAAGATGCTCAGTTTAATAGGCGTTTGCGGAACACTGGCAATCGCTGCCGCTTCGTGCGGCAATCCGACAGAAAATCAAAACGATACCGATGGCGTTGATTCATTCTTCATCGACTCGGTTGCAAGTGACTCCGCTACGTGGGGTGATACCACCAAAACAACGGACTCATTGGCTAGTCCTTCATTTCCTTAGCGGGCATGAGGGCTACTATCCAAGACCAACAGGTGATTTCCTACTCCGCCGCTTCGGATTTCGCACCTCATTACCTACCTTTGCGAAAAACAAAAATCACCGTATGACGCTATCACCGCTCACGGCTGTGTCTCCTGTAGACGGCCGCTATCATCATGCGACCCGCGAACTGGCCGACTTTTTTTCCGAGTACGCGCTTATCAAATACCGTGTATTCGTTGAAGTGGAGTACTTTATCAGTTTATGCAACAGCGGTATCCCGCAACTCCGGCATTTTGATGGCAGCCTTAACGACAAGCTACGGGATATCTACCGGCACTTCTCGCAGGATGATGCCCAATGGATTAAGGATAAAGAGAAAGAAACCAACCACGACGTAAAGGCGGTAGAGTACTTTCTTAAAGACAGGTTCGAAGCCTTGGGCCTGATTGATTCAATGGAATTCATTCATTTTGGACTTACCTCACAGGACATTAACAATACGGCTATTCCTTACTCTTGGAAAGAAGCGCTCACGAATGCTTATTCCCCCTTACTCAGCAGCCTCATTGAGGAACTAAAGCGGTTGGCAGCCGAGTGGAAGGCCGTACCTATGCTCGCCCGCACCCATGGCCAACCCGCTTCGCCTACCAGACTGGGTAAAGAAATCCGTGTATTTGTCGAAAGGCTCGATAACCAATTGGAACTGCTCGCCCGCATCCCCCATGCCGCCAAATTTGGTGGTGCCACGGGTAATTTCAATGCGCATAAAGTTGCCTATCCTGATGTAGACTGGGTCGCTTTTGGCAATAGCTTTGTCAACGACACCTTGGGTTTATATCGCTCGCAAACGACGACCCAGATCGAGCATTACGACCACTTTGCAGCACAGTGCGACGCGCTGAAGCGCATCAATAATATTTTGATCGACCTCTGCAGGGATATTTGGACTTACATCTCCATGGATTACTTCAAGCAGCAAATCACCGAGGGCCAAGTAGGCTCATCGGCTATGCCACATAAAGTCAATCCAATAGACTTCGAAAACGCGGAGGGCAATCTGGGCATTGCCAATGCGCTATTTGAACATCTGGCGGCGAAGCTGCCTATCTCTCGCTTGCAACGCGACCTTACAGACTCAACCGTGTTGCGTAACATCGGTATGCCGATCGCCCATTCACTTATCGCGTTCAAGTCCATAGCAAAAGGGTTGAAAAAACTCATTCTCAACGAATCTGCACTGCAAGCCGATTTGGAACAAAACTGGGCTGTGGTAGCGGAAGCCATACAAACCATTTTGCGGCGCGAGGGATATCCTAAGCCTTATGAAGCGTTAAAAGAACTGACACGTACCAACAAGTCCGTATCTCAGGCGACCATCGCCTCGTTCGTGGAAACCCTAAACGTAAGCGATGCGGTAAAGGAAGAGCTAAAGGCAGTAACGCCCTGGACTTACACGGGCGTCTGAGCTTTGACGAAACGCTGACCCTAAGGTATTTGGAATTTAATAACTTTGTAAAAAAAAGAGGAGCAATGGCTACAATAAACGTTTATACTGAATATACCCCGAATCCGGCCACGATGAAATTCTTGGTCAATAAATTATTGATCAATGGGAGTTTAGACTTCCCCGATCGGGAAAAGGCCCAGGAATCCCCTTTTGCGAGAGAGCTGTTCAAATTTAATTTTGTAAATGGCGTGTTTTTCGCAAGCAATTTTGTGACCGTTACCAAAACCGAAGATGCGGAGTGGGAAGACATTGAGGGCATATTAAAGGATTTTGTGAAAGGCGCAGTGGAGTCCGAACTAAAAATACAGGAAACGCTGCGGGATGAAGAGGTAGCCTTTGAAGGCACGGAAACTGAAATCAAAATCCAACAGATTTTGCACGACTATGTACGTCCGGCAGTAGAGCAGGATGGCGGAGCCATTAGCTACAAATCGTTTGAAGAGGGCACGGTTTTCGTTGAATTACGGGGATCGTGCAGTGGTTGCCCTTCCTCTACCGTTACGCTCAAAGCAGGTATTGAAGGCCTTCTCAAACGGATGGTACCTGAGGTTCAGGAAGTAGTAGCAGAAGCATTGTAATAGCTATGCTGAACCACGCGTTACCGATATTGCTCGGATTTCTATTGCTGTCAGCCTGCGGCTCACCGCAAAACCGGCAGGGAAACCGTGATACCCCAGACACAGCACCAAATGCCGAAACACCGATTGTGGAAACAAAAAACATTCTTTTTTTCGGCACCAGCCTCACCGCTGGACATGGCCTGGACGATAAATCGTTGGCCTTCCCTGGGCTTATCCAGCAGCGGATCGACTCCTTGGGGCTTCCTTACCGCGTCATAAACGGCGGGCTCAGTGGCGAAACATCCGCTGCAGGCAACGAACGGATAGACTGGCTGCTAAACGAAAAGATAGACATCTTCGTGTTAGAGCTGGGAGCAAATGACGGCCTTAGGGGTATTGACACGCAGGAAACCTATAAAAATCTGCAGCGCATCATCGATAAAGTCAAGCAGCAATACCCCGACTGCCAGATGGTGTTAGCTGGCATGATGGTGCCGCCAAGCATGGGTGGTGCTTATGGGCATGCGTTCTCGGCGATGTTCCCAAAACTTGCAGAAGAAAATAACATGGTATTTGTTCCTTTCCTGTTAGAACGGGTGGCCGGGGAAATTGACCTGAATTTACAAGACGGTATACATCCCAATGAACGTGGACACCAAATCATGGCTAACACCGTGTGGGAAGCACTGTACCCGTTGCTGTGACTTTCAAGACAGATGCAAAATTCTGTCGGTAAATCCTTAACTTTAGCACCAAATCAATAATAACCATTATAATGAGCGAAGACATCAAGAAACTAGAGGACATTGCATCACAGGTACGGCGCGATATCGTACGGATGGTCCATGCCTGCCAGTCAGGCCACCCCGGCGGATCACTCGGTTGTACGGAATTTTTCGTAGCGTTGTATTTCAGTGTAATGGAGCGCAAACCGGGATTTGACATGGATGGAATAGGAGAAGACATATTCTTCCTCTCCAACGGACATATTTCACCGGTATTTTACAGTACACTAGCCCGTGCAGGTTATTTTGACGCAAGCGAACTGAACACGTTCCGCAAAATCAACTCTCGCCTTCAGGGCCATCCAACAACCCACGAGGGTCTGCCAGGCGTGCGTATAGCTTCCGGATCTCTGGGCCAGGGACTTTCCGTGTCCATCGGTGCGGCACGCGCAAAAAAACTTAACAACGATCCCCATCTGGTATATACGCTGATGGGCGACGGTGAACAACAGGAGGGTCAGATCTGGGAAGCCGCCATGTATGCTCCTCACAACAAAATAGACAACCTGATTGCAACCATTGACTACAATGGCCAGCAAATAGACGGAGCAACGGAAGACGTCTTATCCCTTGGTAACCTTAGGGCAAAGTGGGAAGCCTTTGGCTGGGATGTGCTTGAAATGAATGGAAATGACATGGCTGAAGTACTCGACGTGTTGGCTGCGGCCAAGTCCCGTACCGGAAAAGGGAAACCGGTACTGATATTAATGAAGACTGAGATGGGGAACGGCGTGGATTTTATGATGGGCTCCCACAAGTGGCACGGCGTTGCGCCCAACGATGAACAGTTGGCTGTTGCTTTATCGCAATTGGAAGAAACCCTTGGAGATTATTAATCTTGGGAGTATAAGTACCGCGACAAGGGCACAGCTCATCGAGAAAAATCATCGTAATACGCAATATTTACCACACAACACGTAAAAAATGAAAAAATACACATACACTGATAAAAAAGACACCCGCTCCGGTTTCGGGGCTGGCCTGCTGGAAGTGGGCCGGAAAAATGAACATGTAGTGGCTCTATGTGCCGATTTGGTCGGTTCCCTTAAAATGAATGACTTCATCAAGGAATTTCCTCAACGGTTCTTTCAAGTCGGTATCGCCGAAGCCAATATGATGGGCATTGCGGCCGGTCTCACCATAGGGGGAAAAATCCCCTATACAGGTACGTTCGCTAATTTCTCAACCGGGCGTGTTTATGACCAAATCCGGCAATCCATCGCTTACTCGGGAAAAAATGTAAAAATATGCGCGTCGCATGCCGGCCTTACGTTGGGTGAAGACGGGGCAACGCACCAGATTCTTGAAGACATCGGAATGATGAAAATGTTGCCGGGCATGACGGTTATTAACCCTTGTGATTATAACCAAACAAAGGCAGCGACCATAGCCATAGCCGATCATGATGGCCCCGTGTACTTGCGTTTCGGACGTCCAGTGGTTCCTATTTTTACAGACCCCGATCAGCAGTTTAAGATTGGGAAAGCATGGATGGTAAATGAGGGAAGTGATGTGAGCATTTTCGCTACCGGCCATTTGGTCTGGGAAGCGATTCAAGCAGGGGAGCAACTGGCAGAAATGGGCATCGATGCGGAGATCATCAATATTCATACCATCAAACCGTTGGATGAAGAGGCCATCCTGAGGTCAGCCACCAAAACACGCTGCGTCGTTACTGCCGAAGAGCACAACAGACTAGGCGGACTGGGCGACAGTGTAGCACAGGTGCTCGCTAAAAACAACCCTACACCGCAGGAATACGTGGCGGTGAATGATAGCTTTGGGGAAAGCGGCACGCCCGCACAATTGATGGAAAAGTACGGCCTGAACGCCGCCAACATCGTATCCGCCGTCCAACGGGTGATGAAACGCAGGCAAGAGCAATGAGCATACCTTAGCACATGATGGAAGACGGCCAGATATTGGAGAAATTTGCGGATAAAGGGACACGTGAAGAGGCATTTTCGCTACTACTTAAAAAATACCAACAAAAAATCTATTGGCATGTGCGGCGTTTGGTAATCGATCATGATGATGCGGACGATCTGGTACAGGATATTTTTGTCAAAGTCTGGAAAAACCTGGAAAATTTCAGGGAAGATGCACAGTTATATACCTGGCTTTACCGCATCGCCACCAACGAATGCATCACGTTCCTGAACAAGAAAAAGCAACGGCACAATATTTCGCTGGATGATGAAAGTTCAGCTTATCTGGCAGACTCATTGGCAGATACCCCGTACTTCAACGGCAACCAAGCGCAACTAAAACTGCAACAGGCACTTCTGACACTTCCGGAGAAGCAACGCATGGTTTTCAACATGAAGTATTTCGACGACCTCAAGTACGAAGAAATATCCGCTATCGTAGGCACCAGTGTTGGTGCGTTGAAAGCGTCCTATCATTTGGCAGTAAAGAAAATAGCACAATTTTTTGAAGCCAACGATTAAACCTTAACGTAACAAAAACATCTAAGGAGTACCATGAAGGAAAGACACACATACCGTGATGCCGATGCGCCGCAAAATTTGCCTGAGGCATGCCGTGTTAATCCATATACGGTGCCAGATGGTTATTTTGAAGGGTTACACCACTGCACGCTGCAAAAGTGCATGAGCGATGGCGAGCCGCAAACAACATTTGCAATACCCTTGGGATATTTCGATCAGTTGGAAGACAGCATAATGGCGGGTATTGCGGAGCAAAAACTGTTGGAAATCACCAGCCAAACTGGATTTTCGGTTCCGGCTAGCTATTTTGACAGTCTGAAAGAACAACTGCTAACCGAACGGAAACTCAAGGAAAAGGTGGGCGAAGCAGGGTTTTTCGTTCCTGCATCCTACTTTGCCGAATTGCAGCGCAACATCACGAGCCAGACATCCGAACGATCAGCCACACCCGTTCGGCATTTGAACCACCGCAGTTGGGTGGCATATGCCGCTGCAGCTTGCCTGGCATTGCTAGTAGGCATTGCCGGTGTCTTCAGGTTGGTTGATAGTGGGGACACCGCCCCCAGTAGCGTGCTAGCCGCTGTCTCTGATCAGGAAATACTTAATTACCTGGAGTTTTATGGGGCGGCAAACGACATGATTTATATTTCGGAACAGCTTGACGAGCTCGATGAGCGTAGTTTCGGTGAGGGCCTGAGTGAGGCGGATATTGAAGCATACCTTAATCATACGCTGTAAAAATGACCGCAATAAAAAAGTTTTGTTTTTTTGCAATTGTACTGTTTCCAATTTCCTATTCAATAGGGCAGGAAAGCAGGGCGCAGCGATTTGAGCGAATTGAAGCGGAAAAGATTGCTTTTATCACCAAAGAGCTCAATCTCACACCTTCAGAAGCGCAGCGATTTTTCCCGGTTTATAACCAGTATTATAAGGATATATCGAAGCTAAAGCACGAGCGGTATAATAAGAGAATGCAAGGTCCCCCGCAAAACCTGAAAAGCCAAAAACTTCAGGGGAATAGCCTTAACCCGACCAATACAGACGTGCTGGCTTTTGACGCCAAAGAACTGGAGGTCAAGAAAACCTACCGAAAGCGCTTTGCAGAAATCGTCGGACAAGCCCGGGCATCACGGTTCTTCGAGGTCGAGGAAGAGTTCCGCAATTACTTGCTACGTGAACTGCAACATCGTAGGCGAGACAAAGACAACCCTTAATTCGGAACTACTGCATGCTCAGTTTACGGCAGCTCTTTCTGTTAAATACCGCTCAAACTTCCCCTTCTCCCCGGCTCATTGAAGTGGCTCGTGCCGAGGGGGTATACCTATATGGGCCCAATGGCGAAAGGTATATGGACCTGGTTTCCGGGTTTGCTGTGAGCAACATCGGCCACCGCCATCCCGAGGTACTGAAGGCCATAACACAGCAGCTCGACAGGTATCTTCACGTAACAGTGTATGGCGAGTTTGTACAGGCTCCCCAGGTTGAGCTGGCTACCAAATTGCTTTCTTTACTTCCTAAACGGTTTGACTCGGTTTATTTCACCAATTCTGGCACCGAAGCTACCGAAGGTGCGATGAAAACCGCAAAAAAGGCCACGGGAAGGCGTGAGATTGTTGCTGCAGAAAAGGCCTATCATGGCAGTACGCAGGGAGCATTAAGCCTTATCGGGAATCCCGAATACCATAAAGCATATGCCCCGCTCCTACCCAACATCACATTTATCCGCTATAACGATCAAAGCCACCTCACTAAAATAACGACTGAAACCGCCGCCGTGGTCCTCGAAGCGGTACAGGGTGAGGCAGGTATCCGCGTACCTAGCATCGAATACATGCGGGCCGTCAGGAAACGCTGTGACGAAACTGGCGCTTTGCTCATCTTTGACGAAATACAGACCGGCTTCGGCCGCACAGGCAAACTCTTTGCGTTTGAACACTACGGCATCGAACCTGATATCCTCCTGTTGGCCAAAGGTATGGGCGGAGGTATGCCTATCGGTGCGTTTATCGCTAATAAGGCGGTAATGGATGTCATCAAAGACAATCCCATGCTGGGACATATCACCACATTCGGCGGGCACCCGGTAAGCTGTGCAGCTGCGCTTGCTTCGCTCAACGTCATTGTAGATGAACGCCTCACCGCAGAAGTAGAACGAAAGGCTCAACTGTTCCGCCAGAACCTTCAGCACCCCGCTGTTCGTGAAATCAGGGGCATGGGACTCATGCTATGCCTACAGATGGAGTCGTTTGAGCAGGTGGAGTCTATCAGCAGAAAATGTGCACAACGCGGCATTATTATCGACTGGTTCCTGCACTGTGAAACCGCGCTTCGTATTGCGCCGCCGCTCATCATCAATGAAGAAGAGATCATTACGGCTTGCAACACGATTATAAGTGTGATCGAAGAGACCATCACATGACTCTGCACAGCAAGCCTTTCAGGTATTCACCTTCGGGAAATGATGCACGGATTGGGTGGTCTTCAGGCTGACAAAACTGACCAACAAACTGGATCTCTTTGCCTGCATCCAAGGCGGCCCATGCCAGCACCTGTTTGAATGTGGTCATGTCCATCGCCGCTGAGCATGAGAAAGTGGCCAACAGCCCACCCTTTTCAAGTAATAACATTCCCCGCCTGTTCAATTCCTTATATGCCCGTGCGGCTTTATCAAGACTCGAACGCGATGGTGCATATTTGGGCGGATCTAAGACGATCACGTCAAATCGGTCACCACCGTCGACAAATGCGCGGAGCTGCTTGTTAACATCTGCCTGGATAACTGAGCATTTTCCTGTGTCGAAACCATTCAACATGATATTCCGCTGTAGTGTCTCAAGCGCCAATGCCGAGCTATCCACACTAACCACCTCAGCTGCACCACTGGCCAGTGCATTCAGCGAAAATCCGCCTGAATAACAAAAACAGTCAAGCACCTTCCCACCCACTGCATGCTGTGCAACAAGCAAACGGTTGACCCGCTGATCGCAATAAAAACCTGATTTCTGCCCCTCTACAATATTCACTTGGTAGTGAATGCCATTTTCTACGATGTCCACCCATTCCGGCGGGTGGATACCGGATAATAG
Organism: Parapedobacter deserti; assembly: GCF_042646065.1. NCBI lineage: Bacteria > Pseudomonadati > Bacteroidota > Sphingobacteriia > Sphingobacteriales > Sphingobacteriaceae > Parapedobacter > Parapedobacter deserti. The sequence continues at coordinate 639,040 of NZ_JBHRTA010000038.1, read as the reverse complement.
CCCATTCGTAACAAGCAACCCTTCATGCGCCCGGGAATTGGCATCGCTGCGCTCATAGATGCCTTTTGGACTTAGTTGGCTGTTCAGTTCGTCAATAAGAACGGACTTGACACGTTCGACGCCAGATGAGTGTACCTGCACTGAAATAAAATCTGCGTATTTATCTACGATTAAACCTGGCAGAAAATCAGCCTCAGCAAAAACGAGCCGTAACGCATTCGTATGCGAAGACATAAGCAGGTGCCTCCGGGCTGCCAAGGCGCGCTGCAGCCTCATTCGCCACCACCCTTCACCGGGGGGAACGCCCATGTCCCACGACATCAGCCGGATCGCCACACGTGATTGTCCGTTGAACAGTCCATACGCTATAAAGTTTCCAGAATGATCGGTTACCTTGACGGCATCACCGTCCATCACGTTTCCATCGATGTGGCCCACAGCTCCGGAAAACACCCACGGGTGCTGCTGTCGAGCCGCCTTGTCTTTGTCCTTTTTGAGTCTAATGGTATGCATTGGCTACAAAAGTACTTTTTTAGTGAGATACTTCTTATTTCCTTCACCTTTTTCTAAAGAGCGGTGCAACACAGGGCCTAATGCGTGCGTCTATTAGTCAAGGAAATCTGGGCATGCGTAGACGAGGGAATAGTACTATTTCATGAAATCAGAAAAACAAGAGTAATTGGAAGCGTCATTCAGCGACAAGCACTATGAGTTGATATTGGCCTGCAAAAACGGGGATCGCCAATCGCAATTCAAACTATACAGCTTATATGCCAAAGCAATGTACAATACAGCGCTCCGTATTGTGGCGGACGAGGCTGAAGCTGCTGACGTATTGCAAGAAGCATTTATAGATGCATTTGCCCGATTAGACAGCTTCCGTCAGGATTGCACATTTGGGCTTTGGATGAAACAGATCGTCGTCAACAAATCGATATCGATACTACGCAGGCGGAAATTGGAATTGCAGCCATTGGAGGAGGGAGAGCATGTACCGGCAGAAGAGCAGGAAGAAAGCAATATGGAATTACGCGTAGAAGCGATCAAGAAGGCCATTGCTAAACTACCAGACGGATATCGGCTGGTGCTGACCTTGTATTTGCTTGAGGGCTACGATCACGAAGAAATAGCACATATCCTACAGATCAGCGAAGCGACCTCACGCAGTCAATTCCTTCGCGGTAAGCGGAAACTGTTGGACTATTTAACGAATTGAATGGACATAAAAAAGGCGAAATGAACGAGGATTTGAAAACATTCATCACGGAAAACAGGGCGGCATTTGACCATGCAACGCCGCCAGGGGCATTGTGGCAACGAATAGCGGATGAGCTGGACCGCCAACAGATGCAGCCCCGCAAATCTGCGGTGCGGAAAATGCGGATTATGCAGGTGCTCAAAATAGCTGCCCTGACGTTTCTTGTTGGCACAACAGGCATCGTAATATACTTCCTTGGAAAAAAACAAGCATATGAGGACTACAGCCAAATCAATCCTGAATTGGCCGCTGTGCAGCAGGTGTATGCACAACTCGTAACACAGAAAAAAGATTCGATTGCGTATATCGCATCATCAGACCCGCTGCTCTATAACGAGTTTTCTGATGTATTGCTCAAAATGGAGGCCAATTACGAAGTGCTTAAACGGGAGTTTTCAAGGAGTCCCAACAAGGAGTTGACATTGGGAGCCATGATTCGCAACCTGCAGGCGCAAATCCAAGTACTTAGCCAACAAATGGAGGTATTAAAGTACATTGACGGAACGAAAAAGCAAACCAAACATGAACAGATTTAACGGCCTTGGTTTACTGGTCTTGGGTGTCGCACTAGCGATCAGCACAAAAACCCTTGCGCAACCTGCAATTGATTTTCATCCGTTTGAGCAGGATGCCGAACGGCTTGCGGTTTTGACGGCTCCCATGGTCTTCCAACAGGACCAGGCGCACACCCATCATCAACCGCTACCGATACCGTTTTTCGGTTTTCAAAAAGAAAAGATAATCGAAAAGGTCTATTCGATCAATAACAAAAACAAGATAAGCATCGACAACCGATACGGCAAAATACGGGTACGCAACTGGACCCGAAACGAAGTGAAGGTATCAATAAGCATACGCACGGCTGAAAATTCTGAAAGGAAAGCACAGGAAGCGCTAGACCGCGTACATATTGTTGAATCCAAATCACCTAACAGCATTTCGTTCAAAACAGAAATCAGCGCAAGTGATTCACGCTGGTGGTCTTCGCTTATGAGCGGTGGCGATAACCGCGCGCTGCAGATCGACTACGAGGTGTTCGTGCCAAAAGCAAACGCACTCGCCCTGACCAACAGGTATGGTTCCATTGAACTGGACGATAGGGACGGTGGAGTGGTCATTTCCGTGGCCTATGGAAGTTTACAGGCTGGCAGGCTGAATGCCCGCGAGAATTCACTGGCCATTACCTACTCGGAGGCAACAGTAGCGTATCTCAACGGAGGCGATGTATCAGTACGGTATGGTGGATTTGCTCTTTCGGAAGCTGATAACCTGAAACTGGCTTTAAGCTATACCAGCGGGAGCGAAATCGGGGTCGTACACAGGGAGGCCGACATCAGCCTTCGTTACAGCGGAGGGTTTGAAATGGGGCTTGGTCCAGCTATACGGAGAGCCACCGTTGCGGCATCTTATTCCGGCGTGACGATTAGACCATCGGCAGGTGCGGCATTTCAATTTGACATAGCCGTAAGTTACGGCTCATTCAACTATGACCGGAGTCGCGCCAACATCGGCAGCAAAGCTGAAACGAATAGTTCGAAAAGTTATACCGGTTTTTGGAATAAAGCCATAAACAACACCGTCAGCGTAAGCTCCAGGTATGGCGAGGTGAGCTTGAGGTAAACCGCGGCACCGCCTTAGGCTACTAGGCAAACCGCTTCCGCAAGATGCCATACAGCTTGTCTACCGTTGCCTGCTTATCCGCCCAATTGTTCTTCTCTGCATAATTAGCTTGAAGAAATGCATCTGCCGAAGCGAAGTCGTCGTATCGATTGAGCAATTCGATCGCCTCGCTATAAGCCAGGCTATAGCCGTTGAACAGGTCTTTGATAAACAACAACTTGTCATTAAGGCTGATGGCAGACTTAAGATCGGTAATCCGCTCGCCATCTCCCCGGCGTGCCGCAAATAGCGCATTGCTACTCCCAGCCCCTGCTTTCCGTTGGGCTGAAATCATCTCATTGACGGTCAGCGGACGAGCTGGCCGTTCATGTTCACTAGGTTGGCCTGTCGGCAGATCAGACGCGCTGACGTGGATCTCTTTCTTTTCGATGGTCACCTGATTTACCACTTCACCGCGCTCCGGCGTTTGCCGCCTCCCTTCGCCGATATCGTTAACGCTATCATCTACTTCAGGTTCATCGGCATCACCGGTGTCTTCAGTTTCTTGGCTGTCTCCGGTTTCTTGGCTGTCTTTAGGCGCTGTGGTCGACCTTGCTTCAACCTGATCAACACTTTTCTTATCATTCGCCTCTTCGGTTTCCGCCTCTTCCCCTATCTCCTCGTTTGCCACTTCATTGGTGCCGGTATCTCCCGATACAGCCGTTACCTCTTCGACTTGTCTGACATGCAGCTCTTTTTCGCGTTCGGCTTCTATAGAAGGAGTAAATATCGATCTATCATCGGTTTGTCCCGAAGACCCCTTTTGATCGTCTGCAGTCGGTTCGACACGTTCAGCCTGCAAGGTGTCAGCAGCCTTCACATCCTCCCGTTTTAGCAGTTTGTTATACAAAACAACATGGGCAGCAAAATAATTAACAGTGGCTTCGAAGAGGTCTCCGCTGAGGTGCTGGTCCTCCGTTGTTTCTATACGTTCTAACGCTTCGTATTGTTCATTGATATCCTTTAATAACGTGCCGATTTTTGTTAATACTTGCTGTTTTGTAGCCATAAAAAATAGAATGTATTTCTTCCTTTATAAAAACCAAAATTAATATTAAATTCTGATATTAGTGGGCCTTGGCAGTATATAAATTCAACTGTCCAGCTAATGAAAAAGTTCATGCCGTCTTCAGAAAATCAGTTTGCGCTGACCAACGCACCATATGGAAGTATCGAGCTGATCTGCGGCTGCATGTTTTCGGGCAAAACCGAAGAACTTATCCGAAGAGTGCGCCGTGCCCGATTTGCGAAACTCACAGTCGAGATCTTCAAGCCTGAACTCGATACGCGGTACCATCATAGCGACGTCGTATCGCATGACAGCAGCGTGGTGCCATCGAAACCGGTGAGCCATTCGTCGTTGATCTTGTCACTGGGCTACACCACCAAAGTAGTAGGGATAGATGAGGCACAGTTCTTTGACGACGGACTGCCAGATGTCTGCAATCAGTTAGCAAACCGAGGTGTCCGTGTCATCGTCGCTGGCCTGGATATGGACTTCAAGGGCAGGCCTTTCGGCCCGATTCCTGCGCTGATGGCGATAGCCGAACAGGTAACTAAATTACATGCGGTTTGTGTGCGTTGCGGTGCTATGGCGAACTATTCTTATCGTATTGCGAAAAGTGAACAGCAATTAGTGTTAGGTGAAAAGGAAAGCTATGAGCCAAGATGCAGGGCTTGCTTTTTTAAATAACCAGATGCAACGCCGAAATCGTTATAATTTGCTCGTAAGTTCGGGGCTCATCGGTTCCACCTTGGATCGGAAACGATGAATAAGATTACCCTGCTCGTCTATCAGGAATTTTTCGAAATTCCACTTGATTTCTCCCTTGAAATCGTTATTATCTGCCTTAGTAAGGTATGCAAACAGGGGTAAGATGTCGTCCCCCGTTACGCTGCTTTTCTCAGCCAACAGAAAAGTGACACCGAAGTTCTTCTCACAGAATCCCTGAATATCTTCGTTACTGCCCGGTTCCTGTCCACCAAAGTTATTTGCCGGAAAGCCGATAACCACCACCTTGTCGGCATACTTTTCCGACAGTTCCTGCAACCCTGAATATTGTTTGGTATATCCGCATTCAGAAGCCGTATTTACAATTAACAGCTTTTTGCCTTTGAATTGCGAAAGCTTTATTTCCTTACCATCAATGGATGTAATGGTGAAGCCGTGTACATTGCCCGCTTCTTTCACCAGCATGGCGGCAACCAATAACAGAACAAGTGATTTCATATCTACCTTAGCTATAGCTGTATCTCGTAATTTCTTTCCCGCTGAATGACAAAGTCAAATAACTCCTCAATCGGCCGCTTAAGTATTTTACCGATCTTAACACCGTGCTGCTCGCAGACCGCACGCAGCGGCTCCATGAAATAAAAAGCTACAGACCCAACAAAATGACATACATAGTCGCGGTGATCTGGAAAAGATTTGATGTTTGTCGTGACAAACTCTTTAAATCCAGACGTTAGCAGTTCATCTATGAACGGATGGGTCATATGCTCTCCCATGAACGGAACAAACGACGCCAGATAAGCACTTGGTGATGCCCGTTGATAAACGTTTTTTATAACAATTTCTTTATTGAGGCGGTATTTAGATTGAAATGCCGCAGAAAGGTCAACAGGCATGACGCCATACAAAAAACTGGTTATTAATTGTTTACCGAACCAAACACCTGAACCTTCGTCACCAAGTACATAACCGATACCCAGCCGAGACGGGAGCACTCCCTCGCCATCAAAAAAACTTACATCAGATCCGGTACCCAACGTCGCGATATACCCTTTTCTATTCCCGCAGGTCGCGTAGGCAGCCCCCAGCAAGTCTGTCTCCACAGCGATAAAAGCGTTGGTAAAAAGCTGTGATAAAGCGTTAGAAACCATCTCGCGCCTATCCGGGCTTGAACAGCCGGAGCCAAAAAAATAGACCTCGCTTACCCGGTCGGCATGAGGTAAGATTTCTGGCACATTCTGTATAATCTTTGCGATATCCTTCTCATTTACGAAGAAAGGATTGAGGCCCTTTGTAGTAAACGCCAACCGATCGCCGCCGGGCAAGGCCAGCATCCAGTCTGATTGGGAAGAACCGCTATCTGCTACTAATATCATACACAACGTCAACTTCCTTTTGAATATCAAACTTAATCAAAGTTGCTTTTATATGCAAATTATTCCATCCTTAATGTTCCAGCTATTTGGTTTAACGTGATTTCGGCCAATTTCGCCTGATATTGGGCAGTGCTGAACCGTGCACTCGCATCCACGAAATTACGCTGTGCCTCCCGGAACTCCAGCGGGGCTATACTCCCGAGCTTAAATTTCTCCAGCGTAATCCCCATGTTTTCCTCGGCAATGTTTTTATTACGTTCTTCCAGCCGCACCAACTCCAGGTTCATCAAATAAGTTTGATAAACCGCCAGCAGCTGCGCTTCGACGTTTTGGCGGACTTTTCCAACCTCCATTTCTGCGGCTTCCAAAGCAAATTCCGCATTCTGTTCGTTTCTCCGCTGCATAAGACCATTAAATAGGTTCATAGAGGCTGATATACCATAATTAAAACCGTTGTTTCTTGACCGAGTCGAGAAGCCGAGTTCTGTGCGTGACCGCGCGCGCGTATAAGCTGATGAAACGCTGACTACCGGATAACGTTCGCCTTTGACCCGCTTAAGCTCCAACTCACTGATGCGCTGGTTAATGATCGCAGCCTGCAATGCCGGATTCATTTGCTTGGCCGATTCGGAGAGGATTTCGTAATTGAGATCGCTTGCTATGATTATCGTATCCGAAACGGTGAAATCAGTATGTACATCACGTGCCAGCAATTCGTTTAGCCGAATCTGCGTACTTCGGTATTGGTCGCGTTGTCGTAGAAGGTTGGTGGTGTCGGTATTGAGATCTACGCTAGCGGCCAGGACCTCCAATTTGGAGGCCTGACCGATCTGGTACCTGTTCTCTGCGGTTTGATATCGAAAAGCGGACAGCTCCAGTGCGGTTTGTGTGGCGCTGATAAGCTGTCGCTGCTGCACCAGGTCGAAATAATTGCTTACCACTTCAGAGACGGTGGCCAGTATGGTCGCTTTAAGGTTAGCGTCCCCTAAAGCCTTCCATTCCTTCAACTGCTCGTAGCGTGTAAACATCTGGAACCCATCGAAGATCGTCCAATCCAAGCTAGCGCCATAAGCCACTGATCTGCTTTCGGCACCGCGCAACGCCCGAGTTTCGCCGCTCAGCAAAGTCTGCGTGGTATTTTGGATAGCTGCGGCCGAAGATACGTCAGCGCTGACCGCTGGTAGCATGCCGGCATTCCCTATATGTACATTGTTAGTCGCGATAGCGGCATCGTTGGCGACCAGTCGGATGTCATAGTTGCTTTCCAATGCGATGACTATAGCTTCCTCCAGAGCTAGCTTAGGTTGTGCAATGCCAAAAATGGGGAAAAGAAAACAAACGATGCAAACAAGTTTCTTCATAATCAATGGGCTCCTGCCATCACCTCCTTTTCTATCCGATCGGCTTCTTCCAAGTCCGGATTGGCTTTATATTCCCTTGACCACATCGCGTATACTGCCGGAATGATATACAAGGTAAGTATCAGTGAGAACATGGTGCCGCCCACGATTACGACCCCCATACCGACACGGCTTGTCGCTGCTGCCCCGAAAGCCATGGCGATTGGCAATGCTCCCAATGCGATAGTCAAACTGGTCATCAATATCGGACGAAGCCTCGCCTCGGCCGCTTCAATAATTGCCTGTTTGACCGGCATTCCTCTTGCCTTCAGCTGATTGGCAAACTCAACAATAAGGATACCGTTTTTCGTCACCAATCCAATCAGCATTACCGTACCGATCTGGCTAAAAACATTCCATGATTCACCGGTAATCCAAAGGGAGAGCATCGCCCCGGCCACAGCCATCGGTACCGTTAAAATGATGATTAGGGGATCAAGGAAGCTCTCGAATTGTGCGGCAAGGATCAGGTACACCAGCAACAACGCCAAACCGAAAGCAAAAAGTGTGTTGGAGCTGCTTTCCGTAAAGTCGCGGGACTCACCTCCAAGATCTACGGAAAAACTGTCGTCCAAAACCTGGTCGGCTATCCGGTCCATTGCAGCAATACCCTCTTCAATCGTCTTCCCACGGGCTAACGATGCCGATACGGTGGCCGACATAAACCTGTTGTTGTGGTAGAGTTGGGGCGGACTGCTTTGCTCAACCATATCCACGACATTGTCAAGCTGCACCAGCTCACCCGTGCTGCTGCGGACAAATATGGTGGCCAAATCCAAGGGCGAACTGCGGTCGTCGTTTGTGAACTGCCCAATCACCTGATACTGCTTACCATTCATCAAAAAATACGCAAACCGTTGTCCACTTAAGGAGAGCTGCAGCGTTTGCGCCACATCCAATACCGATACGCCAAGGCTCTGTGCCTTGTCCCGGTCAATGCTGATATTGAGCTCCGGACGGTTAAATTTCAGATTGACATCAACGTTTGCAAACGTCGGGTCAGCCGTCGCTATGTTCATAAATTCCGGAATCTTCTCTTCAAGCCTCGCAAAGTTGGGTGCCTGTATAATATATTGGATTGGCATTCCGCCCCGTCTGCTGACCGAAATCGTCGGTTGCTGGGAAATAAACGTACGGGCCTCGCTGAACCGGCTTACCTGCCTGCCCAATGCTTCCGCGATCTCGTCCTGCGAGCGTTCCCTTTCTTGCGGAGGTACAAGGCCGATGCGCATCATTCCCGTGTTTGCACTCCCCGTACCTGCGAAACCGGGAGAAGTATTAACCATGTTGACGGTCTTTTCCGGAACCGAATCGTTGACGAGCTGAATCAACCTGAGCATGAAACGATCCATATATTCAAAAGTACTGCCCTCGGGCGCCGTCACACTGGCACGTACGAGACTACGGTCTTCATAAGGCGCCGTTTCTTTTCGCAGATGTACCCAAAACCACGCGATAAGACCGAAGCAGACCGCCAATATTGGGAAACTTACCCATTTCGCCCGCATAAACCGGCGCAAAGAATTGGCGTATCCGGTAGTCATCCTGACAAAATGCGGCTCCGTTGCCTTATAAAACCGGGAATGGTGGACGCCACTACGCATCAGGTATGCGTTGAGCATTGGCGTAAGCGTTAATGCTACGAAAGCCGAAATCAACACCGCCGCGGCGATGACAACCCCAAACTCCCGGAACAGCCTGCCCACAAAGCCTTCCATAAACATAACCGGTAAGAACACAGCTGCCAGTGTGACGGAAATGGAGATGACGGCAAATAAAATCTCGTTGGACCCTTTGATGGCTGCCATGATCGGAGACATGCCTTCTTCTACCTTTTTGTAAATGTTTTCGGTCACTACGATGCCATCATCTACCACTAATCCGGTGGCCAGCACAATGGCCAGCAAGGTCAGCACGTTGATGGAAAACCCAAATAGGTACATCACAAAGAAGGTCGCAATGAGCGACACCGGGATGTCGATCAGCGGACGGAACGCGATACCCCAATCGCGAAAGAAAACAAAGATGACCAAGATAACCAGAATCAATGCGATAATGATGGTTTCGGCTACTTCAGTAACAGACCGCTTTATAAACAGCGTGTTGTCGATAGCGATTTCCATCTTAATATCACTCGGCACCTCATTCTTCAATTGTTCAAACCGCTCATAAAATGCATTGGCAATATCGATGTAGTTGGTCCCCGGCTGCGGGATGATGGCCATCGCTGCCATCACCGAACCTGATTCGCGGAATTCGCTTTCCAGGTTTTCGGGGCCAAGCACGGCATTGCCGATATCACCGAACCGGATAATCCGATCACCTTCCGAGCGGATAATCAAGTTGTTGAACTCTTCCTCGGTAGTGAGGTTGCCTATGGTTTTGATGGTAAGCTCTGTATTATCCCCGATAATTTTTCCAGAAGGCAATTCGACGTTCTGGCGATTCAACGCATTACGAACATCCAGCGGGGTGAGCCCGTACGCGGAAAGCCGCATAGGGTCTATCCATAACCGCATGGCGTACCGCTTCTCGCCCCAAATCTGCACCGCACTTATCCCGGGCAACGTCTGCAGGCGCTGCGCAATAACGTTGTCGGCAATATCCCCAAGATCAAGCGGCGATCGTGAATCACTTTGAACCGTTATGACGATGATAGGCTCAGAATCCGCGTCAGCTTTAGATACCACCGGCGGAGCGTCAATATCCTGCGGCAGGCTACGCATCGCCTGTGATACCTTGTCCCTGACATCATTAGCGGCCTCTTCCAGGTCTTTACTCAACACAAACTCGATATTGATACGGCTGGATCCTTGGCTGCTTGATGAGGATATATTTCGAATGCCATCAATCTGATTGATTGAGCGCTCGAGCGGCTCAGTGATCTGAGATTCGATGATTTCCGGATTGGCTCCTGCATAATTGGTCCGCACAGATACAATCGGGGGATCGATGGAAGGGAATTCGCGTACCCCGAGAAACGTATATCCGATGACACCAAACAAAATGAGCATCAGGTTCATCACGATCGTGAGAACCGGCCTTTTAATGCTAATGGTTGACAGACTCATGGCTGTAATGTCTATTAATGTTCAACGACCTGTGCGCGCACAGGCATCCCGTCCTTGAGCGACATAATCCCTGAAATCAGCACCGTATCGCCGGCACTCACCCCGCTTGTTATTAAAACATCCGTTCGTGTGCGGTTTTCGGCTTCCACATCCGTGGCTTGAGCCTCCCCATTTTTCAACAGGTAAACCTGCTTTCCATTCTGTACCGGAATTACCGCCTCCGTTGGCACCAGTACAGCATTTTCCATGCGGTCCAAAGGCAGCTCGATGCGAGCAAAAGAGCCGGGAAACAGCTGACCTCCGGGGTTTTCAGCCACCGCACGGATGCTGATGGTGCGGGTAGAGGCATCCACCCCGGGCTCGATGGCATAGATTTCGGCGTGATACTTCGTGTCGGAGCCACTTACGTGAAAACTTAATTCTTGCCCCACCTGAATCTGGCCGCTATACTTTTCGGGAACCGAAAACAGGAGCTTAACGGAAGTAATGCTCATTAAGTTAGCGACCACTGTAGCTGGGGTGAGGTACTCACCTTCCGAAATCGACCGAAGACCAATCTTTCCAGAAAAAGGAGCAAGGACAGCGGTTTTTGCCAACTGTGCACGGATCAGCGCAGTCTGGGCTTTGGCATACTCAAAGTCAGCATGTGCAACGTCGTATTCCTGCTGGCTGATGGCTTCCTTCTCCAACAGTAAACGGGCTCGGTTTTCATTATCTTCGGCTAGTTTCTCCCGGCTTTGTGCTTGGGTAAGCTGTGCCTGCAGCTCGGCGTTGTCGATACGCAGCAGCAGCTGCCCTTTTTTTACCATTGTTCCTTCACGAAAACCCAAGCTTCTCACGATACCGGACACCTCGCTACGGATCTGCACCTGTTCATCGGGTTCAATAGACCCCGAAAGCGTTATGACATTGGCAAACTCACGGGGCGCTACGACTATTGCGTTGACCTCCATTGATCCTCGTCCCGCTGCTTGCGGCGGCGCTATTTTCGCCCTGTCGCTACGTGTTAAGCGATAGCTTACAAAAGCCACAACAACCGCAGCTATCGCAATATAAACATACTTTCTCTTCATGTTTAGTATCTGAACGCAGGCTTGGTTATTCCTCCACTGCTGAAAGATATAAATGTACATCTTTTCGTCTGCCAAAGCTACTGGAATCAGCAACTATTTCAGAGCTGTATCACATTTTTTACTGAATCTGCGCATATAAATAGCGCACCCACCAGTATACCGAATACCCGACTACCGATACAATACATTCTTTTAAAATTCATCTTTGACCCGGTCATACAGCCGCTCAAACAGGCGAAAGTTTTCCATATACGCTCGATGCTGTCGGGCGTTCGGCATGAAAATCTCTCCTGAAGTCAGATTGCCTATCGCTTTGTCGAAACTGGCAATCCGGCCTAACGCTTTGAGCGTAACGAGGAAAGCACCCTTTGCCGCCGCTTCTACACTTTCCCTCACCAGCACCTGTTTATTGAATACATCAGCTAATAGCTGGGTCCACAGCGGAGAGCGGGCAAAGCCACCGTTAGCGTGGAGGACACCGACAGGGCCAGCGATTTCTTCCAGCACCTTCCCAACACTGTACAAACCATAGGTGATACCCTCGAATACCGCGCGTGTAAAATGGGCCTTGCGATGGTGCATCTGAATGCCAAAAAAGAGCCCCTTGGCGTCGGCGTTCCAGTGCGGCGCACGTTCACCGGCGAGGTACGGCAAAAAAACCAATCCATCCGCCCCTGCCGGAACCGCGGCGGCCTCCTCGGCAAGCGAGGAGTAAGTCTGATCTCCATCTATTCCACCGACACCGAAATGGTCTTTATACCACCTAAGCACCATTCCTCCGCTATTCACCGCTCCCCCAAGCACAAATAACTCTTCCGTGAGTACATAACTGAACGTGCGCGCCTTATGATCGGTTTTGGGCGATCCGGATAACATCCGTATGGCACCGCTTGTCCCGATGGTCACCACCGCATCGCCAGGGGCAACGGCACCCGCCCCCAAATTGGCCAGGCACCCGTCGCTTCCCCCCACAATAAAAGGCGTATCGTCAGGGATCTGCATATCCAGGGCCACCTGCCTATCCAGGCCTGAGCACCTATACGTAATTGGCACCGGCTTAGCCAGCTGCTCAGGCAAAATTCCGACTAAATTCAACGCCGGGGGATACCATGCGCGTTCATAGATATCAAAAAGCCCAGTGGCGGAAGCAATGGACTCATCCACCACGTAGTGGCCGAACAACTTAAAAAACACGTACTCCTTGATGGATATGAACTTTTTAGCGGCTGAGAAAACAGACGGAAGGTGCTCCCGCAGCCAGGCCAGCTTGCAGAGCGGCGACATCGGATGGATAGGCGTACCCGTCTTCAGGTAAATATTCAACCCCTCCGCCGTGTTTCTTAATTTGGTAGCAAAAGCCTCAGCCCGCGTATCCGCCCAGATGATGCAATTGGTTAGCCGTCGATCCTGTTCGCCCATAACAATTAAGCCGTGCATCGCACTGCTAAAGCCAATTCCGGATAGCCTGGCACTGCCCCAAATGTCATTGACGCGCCGGACGACCTGCGGGATAGCTTTAAGCACCGCAGAAAACAACACGTCAGGATCCTGTTCAAAGAAATCCTTTTGCGGATTCAGCAAGGGATAACCAACGTAGGATTCGGAAATAATACTTCCAAAAACATCGAAGGCAACCGCTTTCGTGCCAGAAGTACCGATATCTACACCTATGATATAATCCATTGAAGCGAAAAAGCAATAATCGGAAACATGAGGCAATACGTTCGCAAATATATAAAAATACCTTACTTTTCTGTTTTTTCCTTAACATTGCATCAATCCAATATCAACGGTAAGACATGCGGAATTTCCTTTATTTATTGACCATGGTATTATTCCCGCTAATGTTGCAGGCACAACAGCAAAGTGGTATTAACCATTTTATCGTACGGGAAAACCTCATCGATAATGGAAAATTGGCCATCATCGCTACAGACGCTGAAGAGCGTCCCAACGAATCGATCTCCGGTACCTATCAGTTTGTAATCAATGGCTTTAAACATGAGTTGAAGTTCAATGAAGGCGTAGCCATTACCGCGAATGCGATAGAATCCTCGGCTTTTGTATTCATCAAACACCGCAACCAGCAGGGATCACACGGTCGGTTATATTATGTTGTGAAAAGTGAAAAGGGACTCAACCCCATTGCTGTCAATTGGTATTACTTGATCCTTGTCCCAGCAGTCATCCTATTGGTTGCTTATCTTTTCAAACGACTTATGGCGGTCGCCATCGTGGTGCTGATCGGATTATTCATTTTCAATTACAGCAAAGGCTTGAATCTGGAAAATATTATTGAAACCATTGTCCACGGGATTAAGTCGTTAGTCATCGATCGTTAACCGACTGTCTGGAGATCGTCCACACGCTTTAGTCACAGGGCCCCACGTCTAAAAGGGCATACCGATACCGAAATTGTACTGCACAAAATTATAGCGATCAGGCGCATTGGTGATACGGTATTGTTCTTTAAATTGCCTGCTGGCAAAAAACTCGGAGATCACCCATTGTTTTCCGCCATGGAATTGGGGGTCGCGCACTTTGATTCCTGCGTCTAACCGGACAACGAAATAATCTAGGTCAAAGCGCAGCCCCGCTCCCGCACCGATTGCAATCTGTCCTAAGAACCGATCGAATTTGAATTCGCCATCCGGATTCAATTCATTGGCTCTGATCCGCCATATATTACCAAAATCAGCGAATGTGGCTGCTTTCAGCTTTGCGCCAAAGACATCATTCACAACCCTGAACCGGTACTCCACGTTGCCTTCCAATTTGATCTCGCCAAGTTGGTCGAGGTTACGGAAGTTTAGGCGCAGGTCGGGATCGAGCACTTCACGATTATAGTTGCCCGGCCCCAATGTGCGGGCCTGCCATGCCCTGATGCCATTCATCCCTCCCCCGAAAAAGCTCTTTTCGAAAATCAATAAACTGGAATTATTTCCATAGGGCACCGCTATTCCCGGATTGAGCCGGACGACCAATTGCCGGTCACCACCCAGGTGCCGATAATACCGCAGGTCAGTCTCTACCTTTGCGTATTGCAGGTAAGGCACTCCTAACACTTCCTTTTCACCGTCTTCGTTTTCGCTGAAATTGACGATTTGGCCGGCGAGCCCCAAAAGATTGCCGCTCAGATCCAACGCACCTCTGAAATACAGAAAATCCGCTAACCGGGATAATTTGGCAGCATTAACCGTATACGTATATTGCGAACCCAACCCGAAATACGCCCTGTTATTACTTCGAACGTAAAGCAGAAAACCCTGTTCGACCAATCGTTGAGCGAATTCACTATTCAATTGCCCATAGCGGTATTCTAGCACCAAGGGTGTCAGGTTATGCTGTCTATACCGATTATCAAACCAATTGTAGGACAATGTTCCGCTAAAATAACGGTTTGAATAGGTTCGAAACTGGTCAAATGCCTGCAGATTTGCAGAGAAAATGGTGCGGGGCAACCCATTCCTCCCGACAGGAGGAACGGCAAAGGGGGTAATTAGCCGAGGTACGGTGATGTTGACCCCAACCTGGAAATCGTTATTAAAGACGCGGTCAAGCAGATTACCTGGAAGACGGGAGTCGAAAAGCACCCCATACCGGAGTTTCACATCCAACTGTTCAAGTCCGCCAAAAAGATTTCGATGGGTAAAGGTGTTCCCGACGTTAAAGCCGCTCATCCCCGCATTGAACGTGTATTCGCCCTCCACCTGATTGGCCATGTACGGCCGTGGCACAAGTTCGTAATACACATTCAAACGGCTCGAATCTGGCTTACTATAAGTAATTTTTACACTACGGAAACCGTTAAGCTCATAAAGCCGGTCGTAGGCAAGGTTCTCCATATCAACATTAAAGGTACTGCCCTGCCGATGAAAAAGATAGCGTACTATGGGAGCTGGCTTGAAACGGCCGGTATGATCTTCAAAATATAATGATCCTGGAAGTTTTAATTTATGCGGCAAAGGGTGATTGAGCTCAGCCCGGTCATGTTTTACCACTACAAAGCTGCTGTCTATGATGTATTTGGTATGTGCAGCCTGCCCTTCTGGATTGTCCACAATTATTGCGAGATCCGCTTGGTTGCTGTTCAGACTTGAATCCACATCTACCCGCATATACTGCCTGAAATAATCATAATATCCATGCTGCCGCATCAGCTGATAAATAGATTCGCGCTCTGCTACCAAAGAATCGGCATCATAGCGCATACCTGATTTGATTTTTGAAAAACTGGCTTTTCCTTCGTCATAGAGCTGCGCCAAACGCGGGTCAGCAATTTGCACGTCCACCTCACGCAACGTAAACGGCATCCCCGGCAAGGCGTGGAAGTAAATGTGTGCACGTTTGCCTTTCCGAACGATTTCACTGCTTACCCTGGCATTGAAATAGCCTTTCGAGACCAGGTAACGGCTGATCTGTTGAGCAGAGAAGGCAACTAAACCACTATCCAAGAGATGTGGTGGTTCGCCAACATTTCGAATATTTTCAGTACGATAGCGGCCTTTCCTCACATTGGCTAAGTTGTAGACAAATAGGTTGATGCGCGAGTTGGGCCGAATATCCTGGGAAATATAAGCCTGTGCTTGCTCTTCATGCTGCGGGTCAATTCCCCTGATTTCCGCTTTGGTAACCAGCGCCTGTCCCTCCGCGAGCAAGCGGGGAGAGCGGCATGAAGCGAATAATACCAACAAAAGCATTATACTTGCATACGCAAAAAGATAATTTTGTTTATCCATTAACAATGCTTTCAAAACTGCAAATCCGTACCATCACTTCGCTTCAACATAAAAAATTCCGTAGAGAACATGGGTTGTTTGTCGTGGAAGGTGCGAAATCCATCATGGAGTTTCTCCGCTCGGACTATCCGGTTCAACACATCTTTTACACCCCCTCTGCGGCTGCAAAATTGATCAAAATCCCGCAAAATATAAAATCTCAAGAGATTAGCGAACATGATTTGCAACGGATCAGTTCGCTGAAAAACCCGCAGGGCGTGTTAGCATTGGTTCAAATCCCTTCGCATCCGACTTTAGCGAACCAACAACTATGCAATGCATTCCACCTCGTATTAGACGATATACAGGATCCAGGTAACCTCGGCACCATCATCCGCACAGCAGAATGGTTCGGGTTCACGCGTCTTATCTGTTCCACGGGCTCGGTAGACGCTTACAACCCGAAGACCGTTCAGGCGAGTATGGGGTCATTGGCCAGGGTGCAGGTGCACTATGCGAATATCGAAGCACTGCTCGCCAATCCGCCCGTTCCTGTTTTTGGAGCCGTGCTTAATGGGGAGTCCATCTACGGAACTGACTTTGGATCGGAAGGCTTACTGGTATTAGGGAATGAAGGCAATGGTATCAGTAGAAACATATTACCACTCATCAAATATCCGGTTACTATTCCCCGCGTGGGGCAAGCCGAATCACTCAATGTAGCTGTGTCGGCCGCCCTCTTCTGTGCCGAATTGGCTAAAAGAAGGAAGTAACCCAACCATTTGTTTGTGCAGGGAACTGCCATTTACCATGCACATAATAGCTACATTTTTTTGTATTTTTACAGCGATGAGCAAAACCTATGCATTAATTACCGGAGCTAGCCAAGGTTTAGGCAGAGCCTTCGCGTTGGAACTGGCCAAGCGGAAATTTAGCACGATTCTGGTAAGTTTGCCCGGTGAAGACTTAAGGTCAATCGCTTCGCAAGTGGAAGCACTGGGGCAGGAAGCACATTTCTATGAGACCGATCTAACCAACAAAGAAAATATTGTGGCATTGGCTGCCTGGGTTAACCAGCATTTTCCACTAAGTGTGTTAATCAATAATGCCGGATGTGGCGGCACGCAAAGCTTCAAAAGCGCAAGCTTGGACTACCTCGACCGAATCATCCAACTCAACGTAAAAGCCACCTCACTGCTTACCCACCAATTGCTGCCCAACCTGACACAGCGCGATCAAGCTTACGTGCTCAATGTCGGAAGCGTGGCCGCCTACAGTCCCATTGGTTATAAAACCGTCTATCCTGCTTCAAAAGCATTTGTCTATAGCTTCACCCGCGGGCTTTATCAAGAGTTTGCCGACAGCAACGTATTTTTCAGCGTGGTCAATCCCGGGCCGATGATGACCAACGCAGTTTCCTCGGCCAGTCTCCAACAGCAGGGCTTTCTGGCAAGCATGGGGCTACTCACCCCTGAACAAGTCGCTGCAATATCAATACGGCGACTCCTCAAGCGAGATCCGCTCATCATGCTCAACTGGGTAAACAAGCTTACCTGGCTGGTCATGAAGTTCCTTCCGGTTTATATCAGGCTGCCGTTGTTGACCAACGCCTTTAAAAAAGAAATTAAGCAAGAGATTAAGCGCGCATGAATGTCCTGGTTACCGGAGCGAATGGCTTGTTAGCCACCAATACGATTATTGCACTTTTGTCTCGGGGATACCAAGTAAAGGGTCTTATTCGGGACGAAAGAAAATTTCTCCTTCCACCCCACGAAAATTTAGCCTTGGTATTGGGCGACATCACCGACATGGAATCGTTGGAGCGAGCTGTAAACAATTGCGATTATGTTATCCATTGCGCCGCTACCACCGACCAGAATCTGCTGCACTACGACGACTATTACCGTATCAATGTTGCGGGAACGGAAAACATCATACAAGCCGCATTAAAGCATGACGTCCAAAAAATCATTTATGTCAGTACGGCAAACACGTTTGGCTACGGCACGTTGCAGCAGCCTGGTGATGAAACCACGCCCATGAAGCCTCCGTTCCGAGACGCCTGGTATGCCAAAAGTAAATGGGAAGGCGAAAAACTGATTCAGGCCATCCAAGATCGGATAAAGGTAACCGTTGTAAATCCTACCTTTATGATTGGTGCTTATGACGGCAAGCCCAGTTCAGGCGCCATCATCCAGATGGGATATCGGAAGCGGCTGGTCTTTCATCCGCCTGGCGGCAAAAATTTCGTAAACGTGGAGGATGTGGCCACCGGGGTGGTCAACGCCCTCGAGCGCGGCGAAAACGGGGAAGCATATCTTCTGGCGGGGGAAAACCTTACCTATCGGCAGTTTTTTCAGAAATTGAACCAACAAGCGGGACAAAAGAGCTTGCTTATGAGCATCCCCCGCTTCATACTCCTAACGGCAGGCTATATCGGCGACCTGGTCCGTGCGCTGGGTGTGAAAACACCCCTATCGTCTACCAATATGAAAATCCTTTGTGTCAAAAACTACTATTCCAACCAAAAAGCACGGCAGCGTTTGGACATCTCCTTCGGGCCGATCGAAAGCGGCATCGCTAAATCTATACGATGGTTCAAGGAGCATCAGATGCTTCCTGACTGAGAAGCATAGGTCTTCAGGGATTTTTTTATTTTTACACCGGCGAAAAAAACAGCAGGCTAAATGAGCGACGAAACGAATCTGACACCACAGGGAAATCAGGACAGCACTTCAGAGGATAATTTACGTGGCAGCACCCAAACCATCCCATTGTCTGGCTTGTATGAAAATTGGTTTCTGGACTATGCCTCTTACGTCATTCTCGATCGTGCTGTGCCACATATCAACGATGGACTAAAGCCTGTTCAACGCCGCATCCTGCATTCGCTCAAAGAAATGGACGACGGCCGGTTCAACAAGGCGGCGAATGTTATCGGCAACACCATGAAATATCACCCCCACGGCGATGCGTCTATCGGGGATGCCATGGTTCAGCTTGGTCAGAAAGACCTGCTTATCGATTGCCAGGGCAACTGGGGAGACCCCGTAACCGGCGATTCAGCCGCTGCACCCCGGTATATCGAAGGTCGTCTTTCCAAGTTCGCCAGCGAGGTGGTCTTCAATTCAGACACGACCGAATGGCAGCTGAGCTATGATGGCCGTAATAAAGAACCCGTGACTTTGCCGGTCAAGTTTCCACTATTGCTAGCACAAGGTGCCGAGGGCATTGCGGTCGGCCTGGCCACCAAAATTATGCCGCACAACTTCATAGAACTGATCGACGCCTCGATCGACGTGCTCCGGGGCGGACGCCCAAACCTCATGCCCGACTTTCCCACCGGCGGCCTTGCTGACTGTTCTGCCTATAACGAAGGTCAACGGGGAGGAAAAATACGGATACGCGCCAAAATTGAGGAACGCGACAAAAAGACGCTCGCTATCACCGAAATTCCTTACGGAACGACCACCGGCAGCCTAATCGACAGTGTGGTAGCCGCCAATGACAAAGGGAAAATCAAGATAAAGAAGATTGAAGACAACACCGCACAGCATGTCGAAATCATTATCCACCTCGCTCCGGGCATCTCACCCGATGTGACCATTGACGCGCTATATGCATTCACCGCCTGCGAGGTCTCCATCTCACCCAACACCTGCGTCATTAAAGATGACAAACCTTATTTCATGAGCGTAAATGACGTGCTCATTGAAAACACCAAACAGACCAGGAGTCTCCTCAAACAGGAACTTGAGATTCGGCTCAACGAACTTCAGGAAAAAATCTTTTTCAGCAGCCTGCTCAAGATTTTTATACAGGAGGGAATGTATAAGCATCCCGACTACGAAAATTCCGGCAATTTTGATGCCGTGGTGGAAGTACTTAACCGCCTGTTCACCCCGTTCTTTGACCACTTCTACCGTGAGATATTGCCGGAAGACTATAAGAAGCTGATCGAAAAGCCGATGAGCAGTATCACCCGTTTCGATGTGAAGAAAGCCGATGAACAGATGGCTGCATTGGAAGAGGAAATCAAAAAGGTACGCCATCACCTGCGTCACCTCACCGACTACGCTATTGCCTGGTTCGAGCGGCTTAAAGAAAAATATGGCAAAGGCCGTGAGCGCCGCACGGAAATCCGCGTATTCGACCGCGTGGAAGCCGCCCAGGTAGCCTTGGCCAATGTCAAACTTTACGTAAACCGCGTAGACGGCTTCGTGGGTACCGGCATGCGCAAAGACGAGTACATCGGCGACTGCTCCGATCTTGATGATATCATCGTGTTTCGGGCAGACGGCAAATGCCTGGTCACAAAAGTACAAGAAAAAGTATTTGTGGGCAAAGACATCATTCATGTTGCGGTATTTAAGAAAGGCGACGACCGCACGGTGTACAACATAATTTATCGCGACGGGAAATCCGGCGTCTCCTATGTCAAGCGCTTTTCGGTATTAGGGGTCACGCGAGACAAGGAGTATGACCTCACCAAGGGCGAAAAAGGCTCTAAAATATTGTATTTCACTGCCAATCCCAACGGCGAAGCTGAGGTGATAAACGTTCAGCTGAAACCGCACTCCAAACTCCGAAAACTTCAGTTTGATCTTGATTTCGCTGAAATAGCCATCAAAGGGCGCAGCTCTCAAGGGAACATCGTCACCAAATATCCGATCAAAAAGATCATCCTCCGGAGTAAGGGCGTGTCTACGTTAGCCGGCCGCAAAATCTGGTTTGATGACGTGCTTCGGCGGCTCAATGCCGATGGCCGCGGCCTATATCTCGGCGAGTTCGACGGCGAAGACAAAATCCTCACGGTCATGGCCGATGGCACATATGAGTTATGCAGTTTTGACCTAAGCAACCACTTCGACGAGAAGCTCGTTCATATCGAAAAGTACGATCCGCAACGCGTATACAGCGTAGTGCACCGCGATGGCAAGTCCGGCATCCATTATGTCAAACGCTTCCTGTTTGACGACACGCCAATCGGTAAGCGCACGTCCATCATCAATGACGAGCCGGGGTCCAAACTTTTGCTAATCAGCAATGCGCCAACGCCACGGGTACGTGTAGACGTGCTGAAGGGTAAAAGTGAGCAACCGGAGACGCTGGAACAGAGCCTTACGGATATCGTCGATATAAAAGGCATGAAGGCGCAAGGCAACCGACTGAATCCACACAAGGTGACACATGTGGCGCTGGTCAGCGCTTCAACCGGCGAAACCGGCGCAACCGGCGAACAGCCTGACGTTCCCGAAACGCCTACTGATATCGTCCCGCCATCCGAAAAGCAAGCAGATGAAGCACCTGCAGGTGATCATCATGCTCAAAATATGGAAACCAACGATACGGCAGAGCGCGACGTCGATTTCGAGATTACCAATCCGGATGATATTCAAATTGATGACAAAGGGCAGATCGGGCTTTTTTAACTCAAAACGTTAATTACTAATACAAATTAGGTACACTTCGGTTCGAGCATTAATAACAAAGACCAACTATTTCAAAAACAAAAAAGCAAACCACAAAACAAAACAGCAGCAGAAACTGTTTACAGGATTGAAAAACAACATCTATCTTCTGTTCGCTATGAAGAACACACCTGTACAGATTGCCGCTGAATTGGCGGGATTACCACAAGTTGCAGCACAACACTTGTCATACGCTTCCCCGATCATGGTCGCCGGTCAGCCGGGATTGGGTCGGGTTGCAGTGAGCATGCCTCGGCTGGTCGATGCTTCTGCAGCATCCGTGCAGACCACTTGCGCAAGACTTTCCACCCGCAAGCAGTTCGCCTATGTAAACAACCGTGTGCTAAATGACAGACAGCTTGGCGCACTGATCATTAATGTGGACACCGACGAGGAGCGCGCCTACGCCGCTTTTCGACCTGTTTCCGAAATCCCTTTGTCAGGTTTAGTACACAACGGCCGAGCTCAGCAACACCGACCCAGCCGAAAGAGAACTGACGATATGCATAGTAAAAAATCGACCACTCATACCAATCGTATCAAAAACACCGCTAAAATTGAGTTGGCAGCTTATTTTTTTAACCTGAAATTTGTTTATACCAAATAGTTTAACACAAAGTTCACTGCAAATTAATAGCTAGTTGCCGTTTTGGTATGTTTTTTGAAACATCAGGAATATAATTATTTCTATTTTTTACATTTCTACGTAGAAAAGGAAAAATTTTAGAGATTTCAATCAACTTTTTTTGTTGATTAGTGAAAAAAGGTTATTCAGACACCCGTCTATCTTAAAAGAAATGCAAACACGTTATAGTTATTTACTCAAGTTTGTATTAGCCTTTTCCGATCTACTGATACTAAATGGGGTATTCGTTGTAGCCAGCGTCACAACTGACTATTTTGAATTTTTAGATGAACGCTTAATCTATCGGTACTATCTTCCGATAGCTAACTTAATGTGGCTATTGTCTGCTGGTGTATTCCGCTTATATGCCCAAGCATCTGTGAGCGACTTAGACGGAATTTACCGTGCTACTTATCGAACCGCAACGCTCCATGCGGTGCTATTTTCGCTTTACGTATACTTAGCCGACGTTGGTGCAACTCATACCGTGCTGTTCCTGACCGTCTTTCATTTCGCATTGGCTGCGATGCTGGTTTTAAGCCGCTTTTTGGGCACCTATTTTCAACGGGTGCTCATCCGCAACTTCAAGGTCCGGAAGACGGTTGCCATCATCGGTAAACATGAGGGCAGCAGGCGATTGGCCCGTTATTTCCGTGCCCATGAAGAAGATTACGCTTTTGAAGGCTATTTGTCTGAAAACGATCACTCCTTGATCAAAGATAATGGCGAGGTAACCAATACGGCGCTACAGCAGTTTCAACGTGCGGTTGACCGTGGCATAGAGGAGGTGTATGTTTCCCTTCCTTCCCATCAAATCGCTCAAGCCTCGGCGCTTCTGGAGGCTGGGGAACAGTACTGCCTTCGAGTGAAACTTGTGCCCGACCTTACCCGAAGAGACAGTCTACCATACGAGGTGAGTGTATTGGGGCCCGTGCCAGTAGTGAGCATCCGTCATGAGCCGGCATATGATATGGGCGGCCGGTTCAAAAAGCGCCTATTCGACCTCCTTTTTAGCACCGCGGTGATCGTAATGATACTTAGCTGGTTATATCCCATTATTGCTTTACTTATCAAGTTGGAAAGCCGGGGACCGGTGCTATTCAAACAATACCGCAGCGGTCGCGACAACAAGCCTTTTCTTTGTTACAAATTTCGAAGCATGCGGGTCAATTCAGACAGCGACAAACGGCAAGCCACGCGGGATGACAACCGCATCACGCGAATCGGTCGCTTTCTACGGAAAACCAGCCTAGACGAATTACCTCAATTTTTCAATGTATGGTCGGGCCATATGAGCGTTGTCGGGCCTCGCCCGCATATGCTCAAGCATACCGAGCAGTACAGTGCAATGATTGATCACTATATGGCTAGACAGTTTCTCAAGCCCGGTATTACGGGATGGGCCCAAGTGAACGGCTACCGAGGGGAAACTACCGATCCGCGATTGATGGGGCGGCGCATCGCTCACGACATCTGGTACCTTGAAAACTGGACGACAATGCTCGACGTGCGTATTGTCTTCCTGACCATAATTAACATGCTTACTGGCGAGGAAAATGCCTATTAAAACTTCTTTTTCCTCGCACGGCAAGCATTGATTTACATGTAAAAATTCAGTTCACCCAATTTTCGGGATGTTTACGTTTTTGAATAAAGCAAAGAATCACACAAGTTTGGATTGGCTAGGTTTGGACGTCCATTCCCACCTACTACCTGGTATTGATGACGGCAGCCCTTCCATTGAGACTTCGCTCGGTTACATCAATCGCTTGGAATCGTTGGGGCTGCGCTATTTTTATGCTACCCCTCATGTCCACACAGAATTATATCCCAACACTGCAGAAACCATCCAACGCGCCTTCGAAGGGCTGCGTGAGGTATTACCAGACCGCATTACGTTAAGGTTTGCCGCCGAATATATGGTTGACGAGGCGTTTGACGCACGCTTCGGCAAAGGAAAAAAGCTTTTGACACTCCCGCATAACCATGTGCTCATCGAAATGTCCTATATGTCAGAAAGTCTGCATATTGACCGTGTGATTTTCGAGTTGCAGGCACACGGATACACGCCCATATTGGCGCACCCCGAACGATATGTATTTTATTATGACCGTTTAAACCGCTATCAACAGCTTAAACACCTCGGTTGCCTAATGCAGATGAATTTGCTTTCACCTACAGGGTATTATAGTCAACAGGTCAAAAAAACCGCGCAGCACCTGCTGAAGCGCGGTATGATTGATTTTGTGGGCACCGACCTGCATCATCAAAAACATCTTGCTGCCATCGAACAGTTCGTCCTCAGCGGTGACGCTCACAGCATATTCAGAAAAAACCCGATAAAAAACTTAGCTTTAATTGGTGTATGAAACACAGAACAAAAATAATCATTTTACTATCATACATACTTCTGGGATTAAACGCTTGCGTAGCCAGGAAAGACCTTGTTTATTTTGACAATATTCCCGCAAACGACCCGACAATTAAGCTCGGAGACTATACGGAACCGGTTGTGCAGCTTGACGACATTTTGCACATTACGATTCAAACCATTGATGGCGGGCTAGCGATGGTGTCCGATCAATTGTCAGGAGGAGTTGTTGATCATGCGACTGCCGCTACCACTAACCACAATTCGGTACCGGCAGGTTATTTAGTGGATAAAGCGGGTAAAATTACCATGCCGATGCTGGGCACATTTGAAGTCGCCGGTCTTACGACGCTGGAGGTACGTGAGATGGTTACTAAGGCCGCGTCCAAGTATTTCAAGGAACCTACGGTCCAAGTTCGATTTGCCAACTTCAAAATTACGGTCTTGGGCGAAGTTGCTCGCCCGTCTACCTACACGGTGCCAAGTGAACGCATCAATTTATTGGACGCGTTGGGCATGGCCGGGGATATGACAATATTAGGGGACCGAAAGAACGTGTTGCTTATCCGTGACAACAGTGGCGAGAAACAATTCATCCGGTTCAACCTTAATGAATATGAGACGTTTACGTCGCCGTACTTCTACCTTAAACAAAACGATGTGATATATGTAGAACCCGGTAGAGGCAGGGTAGCCGCGAACAATGCTGGCACCGTGCAATTTATATCGATTGCGCTATCAGCACTTTCCGTTATCACGTTGGTAATCACAAGGCTTTAATTTAAGACAACGAGACCCCATGAACGAATGGCAAGAAGATGCTTTTGAACCCACCAATTCAGAAGACCGGCAAGGAATTTTTGATTTGTTAAGAAAACTGCTTGCTAACTGGTATTGGTTTGCATTATGCGGTGCCATAGGCCTGTCCGTTGCTTATATACACCTCCGGTATAGTCACCCGATCTACCGGATCGGCGCCAGGGTGCTTGTCACCGACCATTCACAACGCAGTGGCGGCGCAGGAAGCCAGGGTTCATTCACGGGAGATATCAATAGCTTCTTTGGAGGAGTTAGCTCCGTTGAGAACGAAGCGGAGATTTTCAAAACACGTTATTTGATGGAGCAAGTGGTCCGGTCACTTAATGCGCAGGTCAGTTTCTTTTTCCCCGGACGGGTACGCGACATTGAGGTTCATCGCTCGCCGTTCCAAGTGACATTAGCATCCCCAGACTCGGTTAAAGGCGGAACCTTTATGCTTGAGCCGATTGATTCCCGTGGTGTGCGCATCTACCAGGAGAATGATTTTTCGGTAGACGTCGATTATGGAAAGACCGTAAAGCTACCCGGTGTCGGCGACATACTGATTTCACGCAAACTACCTGCCGAAGAAGTGAAAGGGGTATACAAATTCAGTGTTGCTTCATTTGATAACAAGGTAAATGAGTATATGGGGCGCTTGTCCGTTGCCATCAATAACAAGCAGGTTTCCATCATCAACTTGGGGTTTAACTATCCACTGCAAGGCAAAGGCGAAGAGATTCTGCATACCATAATCAAAGAATACATGGAGAGCAACCTGAAAGACCGAAACACCATCGCAGACAGCACCATCGCATTCATCGAAAACAGGTTACTCTATGTGGGCCAAGAGCTTGGTGATGTAGAAGGAGATATCCAAAATTTCCGTCAGGACCGCCAGCTTGCTGATATGCCTACCCAGTCACAACTGTTGCTGCAGAATTCAAGTGAGTTTGTGAAACAGCTGGCCGAAGTGGAAATACAACTGGACATCCTCGACAACGTGGAAACGATTTTGACCGGTGATGCCAACGAACGTGTGTTACCAAACGCCGTCATACCAGAGGATGTCGTATTTAGCAGCCAAGTAACGCAATACAATGCGTTGCTTCTGGAACGGGATAAGCGACTGATGAGCGCAACGCCGGACAACCCCGCTATCATAAACCTTAATCAGCAACTCAGCGGCCTGCGGCGGGACATGCTTTCCAACCTCAGCAGTACACGCAATCGGCTGAATATTACCCGTAACAGTCTCCGCCGGGAGGCTGGGCAATTAAGTCGGCAAGTGCGGGAAGTGCCGGCAATCGAACGAACATACCTCGACTTGGCCCGGCAACAGCAAATCAAACAAGAGCTGTATTTATACCTCATGCAGAAGCGCGAAGAAACGGCTATCAGCAAAACAGCTACCATTTCCAACAGCCGGGTCATCGACCCGCCAAAGGCCGCTGCGTTTCCGTTCAGCCCCAAACGCACCACTGTGCTGCTCACCGGCCTGTTAGTCGGACTAGCGCTTCCTTTTGCCGTAATCTATTTACGCGATCTGACCAATACCCGTGTGGAGAATAGGGAAGATGTCAGCAAACGGACCCGGGTTTCTATCATTGGTGAAATTATGCACAGCAAGGGGAAGGAAACGCTAGTCGTCACTCCCGGCGCACGCACCGCCATCGCCGAGCAATTCCGCTCACTCCGTACAAATCTGATTTTTTACCTGAATGCGCCCGACGCCAAAACAATACTGCTCACGTCAAGCATGAGTGGAGAAGGTAAATCCTTCGTCGCACTCAATATGGCAATGGTATTTGCGCTATCCGGAAAGCGCGTTGTGGTCATGGAAATGGATTTGCGTAAACCCAATCTCTCCGTCAGGCTCAATTTAGCTAGCGGAACCGGCTTTACGAACTTCGTCATTGACACTTCCCTTAGTCCGGCGGATGTTGTCGTACCGTCTGAAGCACATGAAAATCTGTTTTTGATCAGTTCAGGCCCCATTCCGCCTAATCCGGCGGAAACACTGCTTAGCGGCCGCCTTAGTGAATTAATGACCTATCTGAACGCAGCTTTTGACTACATCATCATCGATGCCCCGCCTATCGGGTTAGTGACCGATGCTCAGCTTCTCAGCCAATACGCCGATCTTGCGATATATGTGATACGCCAAGGATACACGCATAAAAACCAATTGCAAATCCCTGAAGAACTATATCGCAGTGGAAAAATGAAGCAGATAGCCATCCTGATCAACGACGCTAAACCTCAGGGCGGACGGTACGGCTATGGCAGTGGATACGGCTACGGCTATTACGATAACGATAGGGCCAATAAATCATGGTGGAAATTCGGAGAAAAAATCAAAAATAAAAAATCGTAACAGAAGCCATGGACAAAAACAGTAAGATATATATTGCGGGCCACCGGGGAATGGTGGGGGGCGCTATCATGCGCTACTTAGTAAGCAACGGCTACAACAACCTGGTTTTGCGAACTTCGTCAGAGCTCGATCTACGCAACCAACAAGCCGTCGACAATTTTTTTGCAAACGAACGCCCTGAATATATTTTCCTCGCGGCAGCCAAAGTAGGCGGTATTGTTGCCAACAACACGTACCGGGCTGATTTTATTTATGACAACCTGATCATGGAAGCCAATATCATCCATGCTGCCCATAGCCATGATGCAGTAAAATTACTCTTTTTGGGAAGTAGTTGCATCTACCCTAAAATGGCACCACAGCCATTGAAGGAAGAGTACCTGCTCACAGGACCGCTGGAGCCGACTAATGAGCCCTATGCCATCGCCAAGATTGCCGGCATTAAGTTGTGTGAGGCTTACCGAGATCAATATGGCGAAGATTTTATCAGTGTGATGCCTACCAACCTCTACGGAATCGGAGATAATTATCACCCGCAAAATTCACATGTTTTGCCTGCGCTTATCCGACGTTTTCACGAGGCTAAACTAGCACGCCAACCAAGCGTAACGATCTGGGGAAGCGGTTCCCCGAGACGTGAGTTTCTGTATGCTGAAGACCTTGCTGAGGCCTGCGTATTTCTCATGAATAGCTATAGCGAGCGCGGGCTGATCAATGTAGGAACAGGAGAAGATTTAACCATCAAAGAGTTAGCGGAGTTGATCAAAGATATTGTCGGATATCGTGGAGAACTGCTGTTCGATACGAGCATGCCAGATGGTACACCCCGCAAATTGATGGACGTCAGCAGGCTTCGCAGTTTAGGCTGGAAACACCGGACAGCTCTTAATACCGGAATCGAAAAGGCATATCAAGACTTCCTGCGGAACGCCGACGCCGCGCGATAAAGATTAACATAGATAACATATAATTTTACCATGAAAACAGCACTCATTACTGGAATAAATGGCCAGGATGGCGCATACCTTGCAGAATTACTCCTCGAAAAAGGATACATGGTGCATGGCGTCAAACGCCGTTCTTCCCTGATTAATACCGACCGGATTGATCACCTCTATCAAGATCCCCATGATGAAGACGTACGATTCAAGCTACACTATGGCGATATGACGGATAGCACCAACCTCATTCGCATTATCCAAGAGACCCGGCCCGATGAGGTATACAATCTCGCGGCGATGAGCCACGTTAAGGTAAGCTTCGACACGCCTGAATACACGGCAAATGCAGACGGAATCGGCACCTTGCGCCTGTTGGAAGCAATCAGGATCTTGGGATTGGAAAAGAAGACCCGCATCTACCAAGCGTCTACTTCAGAGCTTTACGGCCTTGTACAAGAAGTACCGCAAAGTGAAACCACACCGTTTTATCCCCGCAGTCCTTATGCGGTCGCCAAACTGTATGCATATTGGATTACCGTAAACTATAGGGAAGCCTATAACATGTACGCCTGCAACGGTATTCTTTTTAACCACGAAAGCCCATTGCGCGGTGAAACGTTTGTAACGCGCAAGATTACACGCGCGGTTGCAGCAATCGCCCTTGGCTTGCAGAAAAAACTGTTTCTCGGAAACCTTGATGCCCGTCGGGACTGGGGCCACGCAAAGGATTACGTGCGGGCAATGTGGTTAATCTTACAGCAAGACAAACCAGCGGACTTCGTCATTGCTACAGGCATCACTACACCTGTGCGGGAATTTGTAACGATGGCTTTTAACGAGGTTGGGGTAACCATCGAGTTCAACGGCGAAGGGGTCGACGAAAAGGGTTACGTCAAATCGGTATCCAACTCAGAGGCACCTTTGTCCGTTGGCCAGGAAGTGGTGTGCGTCGACCCGTCTTACTTCCGTCCCACCGAAGTCGAACTGTTGATCGGCGATCCCACAAAGGCGAAAACAAAACTGGGCTGGAAGCCGACTTATGATCTGCCGGCGTTATGTAAAGAAATGGTATCGTCCGATTTAGCGATTTTACGCAAAGACAGCAAGACCCAACGGGAACACTTGGTGTAATGAAAGGCTCGATCAATCATATGATTAAACACCCCGGGTTTGCGAAGGCATCACGATGGGGCAAGTTGATATCACTTACTGGCGGTGCTCAGGTACTCGTTCAGGTTTTTACCATGGCTTGTGGTATCATGATCGTCCGATTGCTCCCAAAAGAAGAATATGCTTACTATACATTGGCGAATACGATGCTCGGCATGATGACTGTGTTAGCGGATGGGGGGATTAGCAGCGGTACGATGGCTGAGGGCGGCAAGGTTTGGAAGGACAAAACCAAATTGGGGATCGTATTAGCAACAGGATTGGACCTTCGGAAGCGATTTGCATTTGGAAGCTTAATCATTGCGATACCAATACTTATCTTTCTACTGTCCCAGCACGGTGCCAGTGCGCTGCAGTGCATATTGATTGTAGCAGCCCTTGTGCCGGCATTTTTTGCGACGCTTTCGGACACCATCTATCAGACCGCGCTAAAACTCCATCAAGACATCAAACCTTTACAACAGAACCACTTTATGGTTGCCCTGCAACGGCTGGTCTTCGCTGCCTTGGCACTGCTTGCCTGGCCTTGGACCTTCGTGGCACTTCTGGCCAATGGCATCCCAAGAATACTGGGCAACATACGACTGCGCAAACTGTCTTCAAACTTGGCCGACCAGAACCAGTATTCAGACAACGCTGTACGGAGCTCCATTCTCAACGTTGTGCGCCGTGTGCTGCCCGCTTCCGTCTACTATTGCATATCAGGTCAGGTCACCATTTGGCTCATTTCTATCTTTGGCAATACGGACGCGTTGGCCAGCTTTGGTGCCCTCGGGAGGATTTCGGCTTCGTTTGCCATAGTAACCACGGTCTTCGGTACGCTTGCCGTCCCGCGCTTCGCTAAACTTCCCGATACAAAGAAAGTTTTGTTAACCTATTTTGCCGGAAGCCAGCTGATTCTTTTTTTGACGAGCTTGTTCATCATTTCGTTGGTTTATTTGCTGTCCGATCCGATCCTCTTTGTTTTGGGACCGGAATATCAAGGATTAAACGCCGAACTGTTGTTAATTTCGATCAGCGGTTGCATTACCATAATCGGGCAAGCTACTAACAGCCTAATGGCTTCCAAAGGATTGATAGTTCCACCGGCACTGTTTATCTCCACCACGGTGTTCGTTCAGGTGGGTGCCGCATTTATTTTTCCGATCTCGGAAATCAAAGGGGTTATCCTCTATGCGATAACGACAACTGCCACGATCTATGGCCTGCGGTTGCTTTACTTTTACCATGTCATCAAGAAAACGAAGCATGCTTAAAAAAATCAAAAAATACGTTCTAAGAGCCTACTTTTACGGACACTTCCCCTCCTTTTGGCAGCTGTATTTTTCAAAAAAACGAGTACTCGCATACTATGGGTTTCTCGGAGATAGAAACTTCGGAGATGAACTGGTATTTGAAAGCGCAAAAACGCTGTTCAGTGGGACGGTCCTGTTGCCCGTGTTGCATCACAGCCCGTTATATGTAAAGCTTTACCGAACATTGTTTAAGCGGCGTATCGCAGGTATTGTCGTTGGTGGAGGCACCTTGATTGGCCCTTACTTTGCAGAAAAGCGCTTTATACGCAGTCTGAACGCATCCAATACCCCGATTTTTTTCCATGGCACCGGTGTTACCTCAACGATCAACTTTGAGGAGCTATGGAACCACATGTTAGTGACCAACAGCTTTGGGGGGATAAGGGGTAAATTGTCTTACGAACGAATACTCGCTGCCGTAAAAAAGCAGAGAAACATCATCGGAGATGCATGTTTTTGTATGTATGATCCGGTCGCGCCGAAAGAAAAGCCGAAAAAAGTGTTAATAAATTTCGGCGCTCATCATCTTTTCGATGGAAGAGAGCATTCCAAAAATGAGTTAATCAAGTTTTCCAGACAGCTCGTCACGGAAGGATACGAAGTTCATTTTCTCCCGCTACACGAAATCGACTGCAACGAGGCTACCGGAATTAAAGCTGCAATTCCCGAACTGAGGTTGCTGCCTATCCCCCGAACATTTACAGAGGCCAAACAAATTTTCTCCGACTACCTGTTTGCCGCCGGGTTAAGGCTGCACTTCATCGCCATAGCGGCCTTGTGCCATGTACCGTTTATTGCGATCAACTACAAAGACAAGCATGATGACCTGCTTGGCAGTATCGGCCTGGAAGAAAAAGGCAGCCTGCCTGCGAAAATCACTGCGGACCATATCTTGTCCTCCTTCCGCCAACGAGAAACGTTCGACTGGCCTCGGATAAGTGGGCGGCTTATCGCACTAAAGGCGGTCCAAGAGCAAGAAGCAGCGAACTTTTTTAATGCTATGAATTCATGACGATGAACGTATCGATTGCCATCCCCACATTCAATCGACCCGAATTGCTTTTAGCGGCCATAGAAAGTTGTCTTGCGCAGACACGTAAACCATATGAAATTCTGATCGGAGATGATTCAAACAATGAATTATCCGAAAAACTGGTCGCACGTATATTTGCCGGAAACACTGCAGCTATAAAAATAAACTATCACCACAATAAGCCTGGCTTAGGGCAAAACGACAACGTAGATATGCTTATCAAAAAAGCTAGCGGAGATAAATTTCTGTTGCTTCATGACGATGATACGCTGTTGCCTAATGCCCTTGAGCTAATGGCCAAGCCTTTTGAAACACATTCCGACATTCATCTGGTGATTGGCAAGCAGTATATAACGACACATGATGGCGAAGTACTTACGGAACGAACGGAGCGGGACATGGCATCTTACTTCAAAACAGCCGACTATGAGGGGAGCGTATTGACATCCCTGGACTCCGCTATCATGCAGCAGATTCCAATGAATGGTTTCCTGGTAAACATGGACTATGTAAAAAACATCGGTTATCCGAAAAAAATCGGCGTTGGAAACGCGTGCGACTTTGCTTTCGGCATCAATCTTGCCAATGCAGGTGCCAAGTTCTATTTCCTCAATGAATATGTTTCGACATACCGGCTCAGCCACGATTCGATAAACAGAAGCACAAAAGACGATTGGGGTTACCGGTCTTTCCGAATACTGGAGGCGTTGCCCTATCCTGCAGACAAGCCGGTCGATTACCGCAAAATACGATTATCAAATATTTCCCCGAGGGCATTGAGACAAGCCATTTTGTTCAATAAACCGAGGGAAGCAATGCGCATTTTATTGGGGGAGCCCTACAGAAGTCACCTGTTTTCGCCAGGCACGGTAAAGAGCCTGTTGATGCTTTTGCGGGGACTGATCATAAAGTACAAATAGCATATAATCCATACCATGAGACTACGATACTTCGACGGCGATAATTTCGGAGATGCTTTGAATCCGATGATTTTTAATAACGTCTTACCTTCTTTCTTTGATGAAGACGATGAGACCGACTTTTTCGGAATAGGCTCGATTATTGGATTTGATATGATGAAGCATGCCAAAAACAAGATAATTTTTAGCAGTGGCTACTCGCCGGCATACGCCAGGAAATACGGCCCCGTAGCGATTGATGATTCCTATAAGTTTTATTGTGTGAGAGGTCCGCTTACCGCCAAGGCATTGAAACTGGATGCTAACCTTGCGGTCACCGACGGCGCGGCACTGCTCCGGGAGTTTCACTTCCCAACGCAGGCAAAACGGTATAAGGTGTCCTACATGCCGCATTGGACCAGTGAATATATTTATTCGTGGGCGGATATCTGTGCTGAATGCGGTATACACTACGTGAGTCCACGAACGCCCATCAACGCGGTCATTGACCAGATTCTGCAGTCAGAAATGGTTATAGCAGAAGCCATGCATTTCGCCATTGTGGCCGATGCGCTGCGTATACCCTGGATCCCTGTCAAAACCTATCAATTCATTGATGATTTCAAGTGGAGCGATTGGACACAATCGCTTCAGATGGACTACCACGCCCGTAAGTTACCCTCGCTCCAACGGTACGACGAAGCATTTGAGCATAAGCTTCGAAAAAAAACCCGGAATATGCTGCCTCAACAGGTAATTGGGCTAAGCAAAAGACTAATGGACCGGTATCAGCAGCTGTTCGTCAGGAAAAAAAGCATCGCCGCACTCAGTGCCCTGGTACAGGAAGAACCCACCATGAGTAAAGATGAAATTTTTAACGCCAAAACGGACCAGCTCTTGGATATATTATCCGACATAAAAAGAACGTACCAACCCACGCAGCGGAATTGAAGACAAATTAAACCGACAGTCATGAGAGTATGTTTCATATGCGGCAGCCTAGAACCCGGCAAGGATGGTGTCGGCGATTACACCAGCCTTCTTTCCGCGGCACTCGCGGCAGAGGGTCACAGTGTCTCCATTATCGCGCTCCATGATAAACATTTACACGGACATCACTTCATCGAAAGCCAGCTGCCCGATGAAAAAACAATACACACCCTGCGGCTATCCAACAACATGAAATGGCGGCATCGGATCAGAAAGGCTGGCGATTTCATTGACGATCATGGGCCTGATTGGCTTAGCCTGCAATTTGTTCCTTACTCATTTCACGATAAAGGATTGCCCTATATTTTGCCGGACAAACTAAAAAACCTCGGCAGAGACAAAAAATGGCACATCATGTTTCACGAGTTGTGGGTGGAAAAGCACGGAGACCGATTCTATGGCTTGTTGAGCACATTGCAATCGTTAATCATCAGACGCCTTGTCCGGTCAATAAGACCACGAGTCATTCATACGTCCATCTCGGAATACGTCACCAGACTGCGCCGAATAGGAGCCAATGCGGCCATTCTCGGGTTGTTCGGAAACATTCCCTATAACGACGGGGCAATCGGTCACCAGATAAATGAAACCGACGGTAGGCGTTTCAACCTGTTGCATTTCGGAGCCGCACCAAAACCTGAAAATTTTCCCGATATCGTAGACGCCCTTAAAAGGGCACTGGCAACTGCAGCTATCTCGCTATATATTATCGCGGCACCGTCGCAACGCAAAGAAGAATACCTCAGGGCGCTAAGCGAACTGGAAATGGCATTCGGCCCGAAGTTTTCAGTAATCGACCTTGGCTTCATTGAAAACACGGCCAGAATCAGCGTCATTATGCAGCAGATGGATATCGGCATCAGCCGCGTAAGCCCGCGATATATCGGAAAAAGCGGAACAGCTATTGCAATGCTGGAGCATGGACTGCCTGTATGGGTGTTTAACTGGCGGCCGGGCGAAGACCATATCGACTATGGGTTCAGAAAACAATTGATAATTAACGAGTTATCAGCGGCTTTCCAGCAGAAAAAATCGGAGACACCCTACCAAAGTTTGTTGCCGGTCGTTGCTACACAGTTGGCCAATAATCTAAACGACAATAGCTGACCATGAAGATTCTGATCCTTTCGCATAAATTCTATCCGGACATCGGGGGCATCGAAGTCAACTCTGAGGTGCTCGCTACGGAATTCCATAGGTTGGGAATGCAGGTGCGGCTCGTCACGCACACCACGTTCCAGGGTGAGGAGCGGATGAATTTTCCGGTGATCCGGAATCCATCAATGTTGGACCTTATCCGTCAAATCACATGGGCGGATGTGGTATTCGAGAACAACCCCTCCCTTCGGCTCTCCTGGCCTGCCCTCATTTTTCCAAAAAAGAAACGGGTGGTGGCCGTCAGGACTTTTATCCGACGCACCGATGGCCGGATAGCCCCTCAGGACAAGCTAAAGCGGCTATCAGTGGCTAAAGCCAACGGCATAATCGCCGTAAGCGAAGCCATTAAGAAATCGACACACCCGAAGTGTGTAGTAATAGGCAACCCATATCGGAAAGATCTATTCAGGAAAATGTCCGCGATCCATAGAAATAAAGCATTTGCTTTCGTCGGAAGGCTGGTTTCTGATAAGGGGGCAGACATGGCCATACAATTGGTTCGTCAGTTAAAACAAGACGAGGCTTTATGGCAAGCTTCCGGCTTACCGGGCACCACTGGTTTAAAACTGACGATCATTGGTGACGGTCCTGAAAAATCACCATTGGAACAGCTGGTCCAACGATTAAATTTGACGGATTTAATCAACTTCACCGGCCCGTTAAAAGGGGATGAACTAGTGCGCACCTTAAATGAGCATCACTTTATACTCGTGCCCTCTAAATGGGAAGAACCCTTTGGCAACGTTGCTCTGGAAGGGATGGCTTGTGGTTGTATACCCATCGTATCCGATGGGGGCGGCCTACCGGATGCAGTGGGATCTGCCGGAATCACATTTAAGCGAAACGACCAGCATGATTTCTTTCTAATAACAAAAGCACTGATCGAAGATGAACAGAAACGCAATCAACTTCAGGAAAGCAGTAGCAAACATTTAGCTAATCATTGCCCGGAAGTGGTCGCGAAGCGGTATCTGGCAGTTATCAAACATGCCCTAACACAGTAATTATATATCCATGAGAGTGTCAATTGCCCATCCTACAGGCAACGCCAACGTCAGAAATGCGGTGGAAGGCTTATTGCAAGCGGGACTATTGGGTTCGTTCTACACAACTATTGCGCTATTCCCTGGGACACTTGCTTACGGTATTTCGGGTGTCGGCCCACTTAAGGAGTTTCGCAAGCGAACATACGCAGCGGCGCTAAAACCGTATACCCAGGCGTACCCGGCAAACGAACTCTGCAGGTTGCTTTCCGAAAAAGCGAAGCTGACCTCTTTTGTTAAACATGAAAACGGAAGGTTCTGCATCGACCGAATTTATCATGCGCTGGATAAAAAGGTAGCCAGAAATACAAAAGCGTTTGACGCCATATATGCTTATGAAGACGGAGCACTAGCAAGTTTTCAAGCGGCGAAACCGAATATCAGATGTTTATATGATTTACCAATAGGTTACTGGCGTGCCATGCATCAACTGTTGGCTGCCGAGCGGATAAACCGGCCCGAGTGGTCCGCGACGTTGACCGGACTAAAGGATTCAGATCGAAAACTCAGACGGAAAGACGCAGAATTGGCACTAGCGGACCATATTTTTGTCGCCAGCACTTTTACAAAAAGTAGCTTGGCCTTGTATCCGGGGAAGTTGCCGCCAATCGACGTAATTCCTTATGGTTTCCCTGAGATTGCAAACGGCAAACCTTACAGCATACTTTCAGGCCAGAAACTGAAACTGCTGTTTGTTGGTGGGCTGTCCCAACGAAAAGGAATAGCCAATGTGCTGGAAGCGGTGGACTATTTAAAGCCATACGTGGAATTGACGATCGTAGGAAGGAAAACCGCCGAAAAATGCGTTCCCTTGGAAGCCGGATTACAGCAGCATCGATGGATCCCGTCATTGCCCCATCGTGATGTAATCGCCTTAATGCGCGAACACGATGTCTTGGTCTTTCCATCCCTATTTGAAGGGTTTGGACTGGTGATTACCGAAGCGATGTCACAAGGCACGCCGGTCATTACCACCCATAGAACTGCGGGACCGGACCTGATAACGCATGATGACAACGGTTGGTTAGTTGACGCGGGAAGTACCCCGGCTTTGATAGCACAAATCGAGCGGTTGTTGTCAAATCCCATGATGATTAAAGCTAACGGGCTGGCTGCCTTGGAATCAGCGAGGAAACGGCCGTGGCCGGTATATGGCAGGGAGCTAGCTGAAAAAATAAAGGAAGTCACTGTAACTGGATAATACTATGGCATCGGTATTCTCTACAGCTTTTGAAGCCCCTGCGATAAGCATGCACGCAAAAAAGAGACACGAGCGGTTGGTTTTGCTGCTTAAACGGGGTATCTGGCTGTATTTTCTGTTACTGATTTTTGAAGGTGCACTTAGGAAGTGGTTTTTACCGTCATTGGCAAACCCTTTACTAATCGTACGCGACCCGATAGCATTGGCATTACTGATCATCGCCTATCATAAAGGCGTATTTCCTAAGAATGGGCTAATGATCGGTTTTATGCTGACCGCATTGATCTCCTTCTTTGTCACCCTTATTTTTGCGCATGGAAACATAGTAGTAGCCGTTTACGGGCTGAGGATTCTTGTCATACATGTGCCATTCATGTTCCTCATCGGAAAGGTGTTCCGCCGGCAGGACGTGGCTGAAATTGGGAAAGCGATGGTATGGATCGCCATACCGATGACCATTCTTATTGCTTTCCAGTTCTACAGTCCTCAGTCCGCCTGGGTAAATAGGGGGGTCGGCGGCGATGTGGAAGGGGCGGGATTCAGTGGAGCGTTAGGTTTTGCAAGACCGCCCGGTACATTTTCCTTTACAAACGGGACCACCTTATTTTACGGGATGCTTGCCCCCTTCATTATACAGTTCTGGCTGTATAAGGATAAAGCCGTCAGCCGCTGGGTCTTATTATTGGCAAGCATTGGATTGTTGGCCGCCATTCCGTTGTCCATCAGCCGGGCGTTGCTTTTTCAGGTAGGCGTATCGTTCATTTTCACCCTATTTGTCATAGCTAAACGTCCCCGTCTATTGAAATCGCTGGTTATCGCATTGGTGTCGTTCGCCATTCTAGTAGCTATACTTCAAAGTTTTGCATTTTTTCAAACAGCAACAGCAGCGTTTATGGCTCGTTTTGAAGCAGCCAATGAATCAGAAGGAGGTATGGAAGGCGTCTTAGTAGACCGGTTTTTAGGCGGTATGTATACGGCGGTATTCGGCGAACAGGATATTCCGTTTTGGGGCCATGGCTTAGGTATGGGAACAAACGTTGGAGCAATGCTATTGTCCGGCAAACTTACGTTCCTGATATCCGAGGGCGAATGGGGGCGGGTGATCGGCGAAATGGGCTTTTTCCTTGGCATGATGATAATTGTTTTGCGCATATTCACCGTGTCCAAATTGGGTATGCTGTCTTTCAACAGCCTGGCAACCGGCAATGGACTACCTTGGCTGTTGCTTAGTTTTTCGGCCTTAAACGTGCTACAAGGACAATGGGCACAACCCACCTCACTGGGTTTCGCCGTACTGTCAGGAGGATTAGTTATGGCATCACTGAAAACAAGATTACGCTAGCTCCATGAACATCGTATTTTTTACACATCCGCCTTTTATTCCTTCCCAAAGCATGCCCCGGTATGCAAATTGGCTGGTCGCTGGTATGAAAGCACGTGGTCATGAAGTTCAAGTTTGGCAACCCAAGCCGGTATGTCACCGCCTGCCCGTTCCCAAGCCACTCAAGAAATGGATGGGGTATATCGATCAATACGTACGCTTTCCCCTATGGGTAAAAAAGCAACTAAAGAAAGACCAGCCGAACACGTTGTTCGTCTTCACCGATCACGCGCTGGGTCCTTGGGTGCGGCATGCCGCGCACTGCCCCCACGTTATTCATTGCCACGATTTTTTGGCGCAGCGTAGCGCTTCAGGAGAAATTCCGGAAAATCCAACGGGTTTGACGGGAAAAATCTATCAAGCGTATATCAGGCAAGGCTACCGGAAAGGCAAAAACTTTATTTCTATTTCAAAGAAGACCAGAATGGATCTCCATCGGTTCCTTGCTTCCGAGCCGGATGTGTCCGAAGTGGTCTATAATGGATTGACCCGGAAATTTCGTCCAGCAACAGACCGTACCCCTGTCCGCGACGCGCTAGCAAATAAATTTAACCTTGATCTTTCATCAGGGTTCTTGTTGCACGTGGGTGGCAACCAATGGTATAAAAACCGGTCCGGCGTCATTGAAATCTACTCAGCTTGGCGAAGATTATATCACATACCGCTTCCATTGATTTTTATCGGGGCTCAACCGGATCGGCAACTTAACACCATGCATCGTCAATCCGCATACCAGCAAGACATCTTTTTTCTCACAGGGGTGAACGATTCGCATGTCCAAGATTTCTATGCGGCGGCTAGCGCTTTTTTGTTTCCTTCGCTGGCTGAGGGATTCGGTTGGCCAATCATCGAAGCCATGGCGTCCGGTTGTCCGGTAATGACCACCAACGAGGCCCCGATGAACGAGGTAGGCGGAGCTGCCGCCGTGTACATCGACAAAAAGCCCATGGAGGGTAACACAAAGAGGCAACAATGGGCGGACGCCGCTGCACATGCCCTGGCAGATCTTCTCCATATGCCAAATCGGATGGCTGTGGTTGACCGCGGCCTTCAAAATGTCAGACGCTTTGATGCCGATCAGGCATTGGACAGCATCGAGAACATTTACAAACGAATCTTAGAAAATGGAAATAGCCATGAAAATACTGCGCGTCATCAGTAGCATGAATCCCGTCCACGGTGGTCCAAGTCAGGGTATACGCAACAGCGTTCCGGTCCTGGAGCAATTAGGAGTGCACAATGAGGTGCTCAGCTTTGATTCGCCTGATGCGCCATACTTGGGTAGTGACCCGTTCATCGTCCATGCGATTGGTCCGGCAAAAGGACCCTACGCTTATTGCAGTGAGCTGAAGCGGTGGCT
Organism: Parapedobacter deserti; assembly: GCF_042646065.1. Lineage (NCBI taxonomy): Bacteria > Pseudomonadati > Bacteroidota > Sphingobacteriia > Sphingobacteriales > Sphingobacteriaceae > Parapedobacter > Parapedobacter deserti. The sequence goes on along the minus strand of NZ_JBHRTA010000038.1, from coordinate 598,640 downwards.
GCTTGCTCATTTACACCGCTTTGATGCCGTCATTATCCACGGTCTGTGGCTGTACAACAGTTATGGTACCTATCAGGCGATAAAAGCTTACAAAACACGCAACGGCACCGCGCCAAAACTGTTCATTATGCCTCACGGCATGCTTGATCCCTATTTTCAAAAATCTCCAGGCCGGCGGCTGAAAGCCATCCGGAATTGGCTTTTTTGGCGCCTTTTCGAACAGCACGCCGTAAATAATGCCGATGGTGTGTTGTTTACTTGCGAACAAGAGTTGCTGCTCGCCCGCGAGACGTTCGCTTTTTACAGCCCCAAACGAGAGCTAAACATCGGTTATGGGATACAAAACCCTCCCCCCTATTCCATCACACTGACCCATGACTTCCACGCGGTGTGTCCTGTTAAATTTGACCAGCCCTATTGGCTATTCCTGAGCAGGATTCATGAAAAAAAAGGGGTGGATATGTTGATAAAAGCCTATCAGAAGTTACTTCATGAGGCGGGTACACTTCCTGTTCTGGTCATCGCGGGCCCGGGACTGGATACGGCTTTCGGAAAACAAATGATAGCGCTTGCGCAATCAACTTCCCAGATCGTATTCGCGGGAATGTTGACCGGAGGTGCTAAATGGGGAGCGCTGTATGGATGCGAGGCGTTCATTTTGCCCAGCCATCAAGAGAATTTCGGCATCGCTATCGTGGAAGCCATGGCCTGCGCAAAGCCTGTAATCATAACCAATAAAGTGAACATCTGGCGTGAAATCATTCAAGGCGGAGGCGGCCTCGTTTCGGATGACACACAACAGGCCGTGTATGAAATGTTGAGACAGTGGCTCAGCTCAACAGGCCGCGATAAGGAAAATGCAGCCTTAGCCGCCAAGAACACTTTCGAAGCCAAATTCGATATCGGAAAAGCTGCAGGCAAACTGTTCAATACATTGAAATCAATTGATTATGGCATATAATACCGATACGCATACTGGACCTTCCTTCTCCTTGCAAAACCGCTTAACAAGGGCCGTTTGGGGGGCGGTCTATATTCTTTTCTTTCGCTACTCCCCGCGCCCGCTGCACGGATGGCGTTCGCTCCTGCTCCGGCTGTTTGGCGCCAAAATAGGGAAAGATGTGCACGTTTACCCTGCTGTCAAAGTCTGGGCCCCGTGGAATATTGAAATCGGCGACGAAAGCGGCGTAGCCAACGGTGCCAATCTTTACAGTCAAGGCAGGATTATTATCGGCAGGCGAGCAGTCATTTCACAAGGGGCATATCTATGCACGGGAACACACGATTACACCAAGAAAGGGTTTCCTTTGATCGCCAAACCGATAGTGATCGAAGACTATGCGTGGGTTGCCGCTGAAGCGTTTGTTCATCCGGGTGTGACCGTCGCAGAAGGATCAGTAGTCGGAGCACGGTCGGTAGTTACCAAAAATACGTTGCCTTGGACCGTGTGTTCGGGTTTTCCGTGCCGACCGTTGGCTCCACGGACATTGGAATAAAAAATTTGACTAAAAAGCGTCTATGAAATTAGATCTGACCATTGTTATTCCCGTTAAGAATGAGCAAAAAAACCTTCCTGGATGCCTTGAGGCAATCGGTGAGGATTTTGCGCAACAGGTAGTTATTGTCGATTCGGGCAGTACCGATCGAACCAAAGCCGTCGCTGAACGGTTCGGTGCTTCATTCATCGATTTTCAATGGAATGGACGGTTTCCCAAAAAACGCAATTGGTATCTGCGTTATCACACACCCACCACGGCATGGGTATTGTTTCTCGATGCGGATGAATATCTCACCCCTGAATTTAAACAAGAAACAGCGAGGAAACTTAAGGATACCACCAAAGTGGGCTTTTGGTTAAACTACACCATATATTTCATGGGGAAAAAACTAAAAGGGGGGTATCCGCTAAAAAAGCTGGCCTTGTTCCGGACCGGCGCTGGCGAATATGAGTATATAGACGAACAACAGTGGAGCCACCTTGATATGGAAATCCATGAGCATCCCATATTGACCGGCGATATCGGTACGATCAAAGAAAAGATCGACCACCGCGATTTCCGCGGCATTGCCCATTATATAAACAAGCACAATGCGTATTCGAGTTGGGAAGCCGCTCGCTACCTCCGGATGATGAAGTCGACAAGCAACTACCGTTTAACAGCAAAACAACGCATTAAATACCGGTTGATGCGTACGCCACTTATCGGACCGGCATTTTTTCTTGGTAGCTTTGTTTTGATGGGTGGCTTTCTGGACGGCGCACGCGGCTTCGCCTTCGCAATTCTCAAAATGGCATATTTTACCGAAATCTATTGTAAAATAAAAGAACAATCAGACTGATATCTACATGCGTATCCTCATCTTCGGCATAAATTACTCCCCAGAGCTTACGGGCATCGGCAAATATACTGGCGAAATGAGCCAGTGGCTTGCCGCCCAAGGGCATACTGTAGCGGTCGTCACAGCCAAACCCTATTACCCGGAGTGGAAGGTTCATGATGCTTACAAGGGGACCGGATGGATTACAGAACAAGTGGACGGCGTTACCGTGCACCGCGTACCGCTGTATGTCCCCAGGGAAGTGAGTGCCAAAAAACGTATCCTGCATGAATTCTCGTTTCTTGGCGGTATGTTCCCGAAGTGGCTTGGTCTGCTGCTGAAGAAAAAATACGACGTCGTCATCAATATCACCCCGCCGTTCCACCTTGGCTTTTTTGCTTCGTTCTACGCTAAACTCAAAGGGGCAAAACTGGTAACCCACGTTCAGGATCTGCAGGTGGACGCCGCTAAGGAACTCGGTATGATCGGCAACAAGAGGTTGCTCGACGTGCTTTTCAAGGCGGAAAGGTACCTCCTTCACCAAAGCCACCGAATTTCATCCATCAGCTTGGGAATGAAAAAGAAAATCCTTGCAAAAGGGGTGCCCGAGACGAAGTACATCATGTTTCCTAACTGGGTAGACGAAAAAACAATAAACCTACTGCCTAAATCGCGCTCGTTGAGAAGCGAGTGGGGCATACCGCTGGATGACAAAGTTGTGCTATACGCTGGCAATCTGGGCGAAAAACAAGGACTGGAAATCATCATTGATGCCGCAAAGCAATTCAGTGACCGGACAGACGTGCATTTCGTTATTTGTGGATCGGGTGGTGCCAGTGATCGCCTGAAAGCTTTGGCAGCCCAAGCCGGCTTACGGCAGGTACGGTTCTATCCGCTGCAACCTTATGAAAAGCTGTCTGCCTTGTTGGCCACCGCCGATGTGCATTTGGTCCTGCAAAAAAAATCAGCTTCCGACCTGGTGATGCCAAGCAAGCTTACGGGCATCCTGGCTGCGGGCGGATGCCCGGTAGTTTCCGCCATCCAAGGTACATCTTTGCACGAAGTCATAAGCGAACATGAATTGGGTATATTGATTGAACCGGAATCGGTAAATGCGCTGACAACCGGCCTGCAGCAGGCGCTTCATATGGATCTCACGCCATTCAGGGTGCGTGCAAGGCAATATGCGGAACGCTTTTTGAGCAAAGAACAATTGTTGAAGGAATTTGAACGGAACCTGATAACGTTGATCACCTATGAGAAACAAACTTAGTCTCATCTTCCTGCTCCTCACGGCATTCGCTCATGCGCAGCAGATCGATTCCCTGAAGATACAAGTCGGCACCATGGCTTCTTTTGCTTCCAAAGCATTCCAGCCGTTATGGATCGAATCCAACCGCTTTGGATTGCTTAGCGAAGAAGGAGCGGATCTGGCAACGTTTATCGGAGCACGCAACTCGCACGCGTTTCCTACCGGCAAGCGCGATATCCGCGTAGAATACGGTGCCAACATTGTCAATAATCAGCACTTCAACCGGGTGGTGATTCAGCAGGGATACCTCAAAGTCCGATATGGTGCGTTTGAACTACGCGGTGGCCGTTACCAAGAACGATTAGGCGATATAGATCCGCTGTTGTCAACCGGCTCCTTGGGCGTAAGCGGCAACGCGTTGCCTATTCCCAAGGTCGGCGTCGCGCTGCCGACATACACGCCTGTTCCCTTCACCAACGGATGGTTACAGATCAAGGGGCTGATGAGCCATGGCTGGATGGGAGAAGAACAGTCGATGAAACGGGCATGGTTGCATGAAAAGACCTTTTATGCCAAACTTGGCAACGGACCGTTTAAGGTTTACGGCGGCGTACAGCATTTTGCCATATGGGGCGGCGAACGGGGACGCTTCGTATTGGACCGATCTTGGAAGGGGTTTTTCGACGTATTATTTGTGAAAGAAGCGAACGATGGCAGCGTACCCGACGGTCGGCGGCCTAACCGGGCAGGCGCCCAACGCGGCCTTGTGGAATTTGGCGGCGACCTTGAATTCGACGATGTATTGTGGCATATGTACTTCCAGGTTCCATTTGAAAGTGGCATGGGCATTGATCTACGCAATATCGACCGGGTAGGCGGACTCAACGTCATGCTGAAAAATCACCGTTGGTTGGACCGGCTCATGTTTGAGTTTATTTACACCAAACAGATGGAAAGTTTTCAAGATCGGGAATTACAAAGCTATTACAACAACGGCGTCTATTCGACAGGCTGGGAATATCACTACCGAAGTGTGGGAACCCCGCTGTTTCTCAACCTGTATCGCGGCTCCAACTTCCTTCCATTCAATGCAGTAAATTGGCGGCATGACAATACAGGAAACATGGGCAACCGGAATTTTATTAACAACCGCATCGTCGGCGGCCATATCGGCATGCTGCACCGGTACGCACCGGGCATCGTCGGAAGAACGATGCTCACCTACACACGTAATTTCGGCACGCATAATAACGTGATCACCCGTTCACCCAGAAATCAGGCATACACATTGCATGAGGTGGCAGTGGATGTGAAGCGCATACCCGGCCTGCAGTTATCTGCAGGGATAGCCGTCGATGCTGGCGGGTTTTATGACAATGTAGGTGGACTGCTCGGGATCAAATACAACGTTTTTGGAGAATCGCCAAACATGATTAGAGCCGGATGGTAGACATGACCCAGTATCAATTTTCATTCAGGGACGACTACAGTGAAGGCTGCCATCCGGCGATCCTGAGGGCACTTCAGGAAACGACCTTGGTCCAGCAGATCGGTTACGGCAACGATGCCTATTCCATAGCGGCAAAAAACCTCATCGCCGCAATGATGCCAGGCAGCAATGCTGATATTCACTTCGTCTCCGGCGGCACACAGGCCAACTTGATTGTCATCTCAGCGGCGTTGCGGTCATTTGAGTCGGTCGTATCCGCACAGACCGGACATATCAACGGCCACGAGGCCGGAGCCGTTGAGGCTTCCGGCCACCGCGTGGAGGTGGTGCCTGTCTCGGACGGCAAGCTGGACGTTTCCCTGATTTCGCCCTTGCTGCGTCAGGTGGGCAACCCGAGCAGTACACAGCCGAAAATGCTTTATATCTCCAATACTACGGAACTGGGTACCGTCTATAATAAACACGAACTAGCCGCGTTGTCCGATTTCTGCCGCACCCACGGCTGGTATCTTTTTCTCGACGGCGCGCGGCTTCCCTCGGCACTCGCTGTCGACGGCAACGACCTCACACTTGCGGATATTGCTGAGCTGACCGATGTGTTTACTATTGGTGGCACGAAGAATGGCGGACTGCTCGGCGAGGCGGTTGTGATTACCCATCCCCGGTTAAAAGACGGATTTATCTATCACCTCAAGCAAAATGGCGCATTGCTTGCCAAAGGCCGAGTGTTGGGATTGCAATTCCGGGAACTATTCCAGGATGGCCTTATCGTTAAACTTGCCGCAGACGCCAATGAGCGGGCCATGGGGATAGCGCGGGCCATCGAAAAACTGGGTTATCCATTCGTTGTGCCACCCTGTTCCAACCAACTATTTCCGGTATTGCCCAACCGGGTAATTGCAAGGCTGGCGGCGAAATACCTGTTCCACACGTGGCAGCAGGTAGACGGACAGCATGCCGCAGTCCGTCTGGTGACCTCGTGGGCAACGCCTGTAGCTGCATGTACACAGTTTATTGCGGATCTGACGGACCTCACTGCCGCCGGTCAATGATCGTGACACTCTTCCGCGAATTTTCAGGAAACTTAATCCGGTTGATTTCCGGTATCGGTGCAAACACAATGCGCGGACTGACCCGCAGCTTGGCCCTGAACCGATCTTTAACTTTTAGCACCAGTTCTTCCGATTCCTGTTCAGCGCCTACCTTCACTGTGATTTCGTCCTCCCCAAACCCATCGGCAGAAATTTCAATCACGTAATTGACCACCTCCTCGAAATCGTCCAACAAGTCGAACATCGCCGGTGGATATAGCGTGGTGCCTTTATATTTCACCATTTGGTTTTTACGGCCGATAACCGGCCCAAGCCGCATGGTGGTGCGGCCGCACGCACACCGTTCATAATGCGGCTGCACGATATCTCCGGTCTTGAAACGCAGCAGGGGCATTCCCTCAACACCAAGGGTCGTGACGACCAGTTCACCGGGATGCCGCTCCCGAACCGGGTTATTGTCCTCATCCAAAAACTCGGTGATGATGAGCTCCGGATGATGATGCCCTCCCATTCCATGCTCGCATTCGGTAAAAGCGGTTGCCATTTCGGTGGAGGCATAGGTTGAAAACAGCTGGATGTCCCACTTGCGTTGGATCCGGGAGGCCAACGTATTGAGCGAAAAATCAGGATTACGCAAAGGCTCTCCGATGCATAGCGCCTTCCTCACACTGCAATGCTGATAATCGATTCCATTAGCCTCGGCAAATTCCACCATTTTAAGCAGAAAAGAGGGCACGCACACAATCGCATCCGGTTGCACGCGAGCGATGGTGTCCCATTGCAGTTCGGGCACACCCGACCCCACCCTGACCATCCCGATACCGGCCTTGCGCGCACCAAGGAAATAGGCCAACCCGGCCATAAAACGCCTATCGATGGTAGTGGTAAGCTGAACGGTGTTCCCCGGCGTCAAGCCGATGTATTGGTAAGACAATGCTTCATTGTAAGCCAGCCTATCCAGGTCGTTGTCGCTCAGCGTCAGCAGTACCGGATCACCGGAGGTGCCGGAAGTGGTCACATAATCGGCTACCTTATCGCCGCCTATACAGCGGAATTCCAGATTGCTTTGATGTAAATCGGCTTTAGTTGTCACCGGAATTTGTTCCAGATCCTCCAGAAACCGGATAGACCCCGGATTAATCGCATGTCTCTTGAACAGGCTTCGGTAATAGCTTGATCGTGCCTGAAGATAATGCAAAAGCTGCTGCAGTTTTTCCTCCTGGAACCGCTTGATAGTGGCCTGATCTGCCTGCTCGATGGTCGGTGTTGCTTTCATTGCTTATCTTGTCATTTTAGACTTAAGTCGGTACCATGTATCCTGCGCTGCGACTGCGCACTGCCTAAAGCTTCCGTTCAACTTTTTTAATGCGTTTTTGAATCATTTGCCGATCCGGCAGGGTGGTCACCTCGTTATCTGCCGCCATCCGGTAATAACGAAGCGCTTCGGAGTATTGCCCTTGCCGCAGGTAATATTCACCAAGCAGATAGCCGGTTTTCCAGAATGCCGGATTTAGCTGCTCGAAAGACCGCAACACTTCGGTATCCAGCGGCGTGCCTGCGGCGACGGCTTTTTCCAGCACGCGCTTCTGACGCCGGTAAGCCTCGTAGTCACTGAACGCCGCTGAGTAGCGGAAGGTATCCGCTGGAATGCGGAGCCGGGTTTCGTCCACCACCCCATCCGCAGAAAGCGTATCCATCCGCGAAAAAACAGTATTCAGATCGTATGCGACAAAAGCGCCCAGCTGATACGGAGCAGTAGACACCCAAAGCAACCGGTCTTCCGGCTGAAAGATCACTGCGTGATGGGCCAGCAGCTGATTTATGGCTTTTTCATTGCCATAGCCCAGCTGTTTTCCGCCGATTCCCTCCCGGTTACGGAGTATCTGCGCCGCAGACGAAGGGTTGAGCCTCGGTGTGGAGTCCAGCAATTCCTGCATACGGTCAAATCGGTATTGCGAGTGGCTTTCGGCAACCTGCCGCAGGTTCTTTTTGTCCGATCGATAGGGCTCGCTTTGGAAATGGTTGGCGCAGACCAACGCGTTGCTGCTGTTTTTCACTTCGTAAACTCCAAATTTCTTTGGCGACACCTCAATCAGCACTGCCTTACTGTCAATAGCGCTCCCAACCATGATCGCCTCCGATACGAAAACCTCCCGCCGCTCAGCCAAGCGAATCGCCTCATCAATTGTAGCAGCATACTGGAGGATTTCCCGCGTGAGCAGGGCTACCGGTGTCTTGGCTTGATAAGGCATGTTCGATTTCCCCGCATTGATCGTGACGGTAAGCCCTTTCTCATTCATTCCAGAGACCGCCCCTACCATACCCGCCCAGGTGACCATAGCATGCTTATACCCTTCGTCCGGATTGATGAACGCGACAATCTTTTCCCGGGCAAACGCATCGCCGGCATAAAAATCAAAGTTGCGGCCGATCAACAGCTTGCCATCGGCCGTATGACTACCCCATGCCGCAAACGATGTGCAGCCCACCAGTGCCAAATCCTGCAACGCATGCCCGATGTCATGGGCTCCATGGTAATAAAGCAACCGGGGATAAGGGGGCGCAACGAAGTTGAATGTAGCTGACGCTGCCTGCGACAGGCCATATATTTCGGCTTGATACTCAGTGGGCACATGGTCCGCCAACCGCCGGTTGAAAAAATTCAGAAACCCGCGCAACAGCCACTGGCGGAAAGGTGAAGGCACAAATTCCCTGATTTGGGAGACAAACGCGCTTTCCTGCTTAAAAAGCAGCTCTTTGGTCAGCAAGCCATTGGTCAGCCCCCGCTGCAACGCATCACCCTCCACATAGAGCTCCCATAACCCTAGGTCATTTTTGCGAAGTTTACCATATGGCATCACATAGTAATCAGCAGATGGCTCGTCCCGTTCGCCTACCTGGTCGTTATACGGTGCTACGGAAGGATGGTGCTTTACCCCCGCGCACGAAGTCACCGATAGCGCTACGGACCAGCCGATAAAGCGCAAGCAAAATCGGTATGGAAATGATGTGGCCATGCTTGGCTTAACAACTGTCTTCAGGCAATAAATGCGTCACTGCCCTCACAGCACGGTCATGCTTTTTTACGAAGGGATTTTCCTTATCCCATACATACCCGGCCAATACCGAACAAACCTTGCGTTTTACGTCTTCGTTGACCTTTTTATGAAAGAAAAATTTCTGAAGATCCCCCGAATACCAGTCTCGTATATAAGACCGGAATACATCCACGCCCCACAGCATATGTTCTTCGTACTCGTGTTCCCAATCCACCTTCAAGCCGTTCAGCTGCTTAACGGCCAATTTAGCAGCCAAAGCACCGGACTCGGTGGCAAAACAAACCCCAGACGAAAATACAGGATCCAAGAACTCGGCGCTGTTGCCGGTAAGTGCAAAGCCGTCGCCATACAGTTTTTTGACCGCCTTGGCGTAAGAGACAACCTGCTTGGGTTCAAACAGAAATTCCAAGCCATCAAATCGCTGGCGGTAGTAGTCTGACTGCTGGATGATATGCTGAAAAGTCGCCGCAGGACTACCCTGATCAATCATCTCAAGGTGTTCCTTGGGGCAAACCAAACCCAGGGAGGACCGGCCATCGGAAAACGGGATGACCCAAAACCATACCTTTTGGTCAAGCACGTCAAAAGTAATCAGCGTTCCCTCGCCACCCTGGGGACGCCGCTTATCGGTTACGTGAACGAACGTGGCCGCCATCGGTGGAAATGAAGAAGGCGCATCGAGGTTCAGCAACCTCGGCAGTACACGGCCGTAACCGCTGCAATCGATCACAAAGCGGGCATGTATTTCCCGGCGGTTGCCCCGATCGTCATGCACGGTAGTCAATGAATCCGTACCATTGAATACCACCTGCTCAACCGTGGTGCCAAACGCGATATCGACGCCTCTACGCTGCAAAATATCGGTCAGTGTTTTATCAAACTCAGCCCTGGGTAGCTGCCAGGTCCAGTCCCAACCCTCGGAGAATTTCTGGCTGAAATCAAACCAGCACACGTCATCCCCACGAAGAAAACGTGCTCCGAATTTCTTTTCAAACCCTTTGGCCGCTACCTCTTCGACAAAGCCCGCCTCGTCAAAATGGTCCATGCAACGCGGAATCAGGCTTTCTCCGATGACGAAACGCGGAAAATGCGCTTGTTCCACCACCTTGAGTTTAACCCCGTTTTGGTGCAGGATGGAAGCGGCTACAGCCCCTGACGGTCCCGCTCCGATCACTAAGACATCGACATGCTCTAAAATCATTATTATTTAATGGGATATGGACGGGCCAAACTTAGATAAACTTGCCTATAAAAACAAGCCTATTCTGCCCACCGCTTGAAGCGACCAAAAAATCCCTTGCCACCCAGATTTCCCGCTTCATGTGCCGTTCAAGATCCTTTTCTGGTGCCTTTTCAGCCCGGAAAAAGCGAGAAAACCGTCGATTCCGACAAAGCCGCCAAGTCCGACAGCACTTCTTGCCATCCCACCGAACTTTGTTCTTGTCAACGGGTAAGGTACCGCCCGTCGGCGCGGAGTAATTTTCGTTTTTTAACTTTTAATTTTTTTAACAATGGTTAGGTATAATGTTGTGGAAATCGGCAAGCCGGGGGATCCGACAGCGCCGAGGAAATTTTATCCCCGTCCGGTGCATACCGGAGAGATCACCCTGGAGGATCTGGCCGACGACATCGCACACACCTCGTCGCTCACTGCGTCAGACGTGTATGCAGTGCTGCAGATCCTGGTGCGCGAAGCCCCCCGCAACATATCGCGCGGCTACTTCGTCCGCCTCGGCAACCTGGGTTCGTTCAGGCTGGGCAGTAACAGCACTGGCAGCGACACCGAAGAAGAAGTATCGACCGCGAACTTCCTGCGGGCCCGGCTGCTCTTCCATCCCGGCAGGCACGTGTGGGCCGCCACGAACAATTTAACTTTAGAGAAAATCCGGTAACCACAGGATGATCGACAGTTATCGAGCCGCCCCGGCATATGCCGGGGCGGCTTCTTTTGTTAAAAAAAGGCCAAAAACGACCGCGGTCATTCTAAAAAGGCTTCGGTGACTTCGGAAATATACTATGGCGAGTTTTCAAGACAAATTTTCCAGGAATCTTATTGTCTTACAATGAAATTAATTTTCCTTGCATCTGCACAGATATCCGAAAGGCACGCATTGCTACGAACTTCCTTTTCAGTTGTATATCAGCACCAATTTACCTAAGTTTGCAACCGCTTTGATCTCGTGTGACTAAATGACAAAACTGACTAATCCGATCACGCTCGCTGACTTTTATACTGTGCTCTTCGAGGGCCGAAAGATCGATCTGCCCGATAGCGTATCGGAAAGGATAAGCCAAAGCCACAACTTTCTCAAACATTTCGCCAAAGATAAAGTGATCTACGGCGTAAATACCGGTTTTGGCCCGATGGCCCAATACCGAATCGATGAAGCCGATCAGGTCCAGCTGCAATACAATCTCATCCGCAGCCATGCCACGGGTATGGGCGATGTCCTGGATCCGGTCTACGCAAAATCGGCATTGCTGGCCCGCTTGCATACGTTGTCACTGGGCTATTCGGGGATACACCCTAATGCCGTGGAGTTGATGGTGGCTATGTTGAACCGCGATATTTTGCCGATCATCCATCAACATGGAGGGGTAGGTGCCAGCGGCGATCTGGTACAGCTGGCCCATCTGGCATTGAACATGATCGGTGAGGGCAACGTCATCTATCGGGGCAAGCAAATGCCCGCCGCCGAAGCGCTTGCCAAAGAGGGGCTGCAGCCGCTGCAGGTACACATACGCGAGGGCCTGGCACTCATCAACGGCACATCGGTCATGACGGGTATCGGCATTGTCAATGCCATCTATGGCCAACGCCTGCTGAATTGGTCGATCGGATGCTCAGCATTAATGAATGAGCTGGTGAGGGCTTATGACGATCACCTTTCCGAAATCCTCAACGGCGCCAAACAACACGCCGGGCAACGGCAGGTGGCGGCGCATATGCGGGAGATTATTGCCGACAGCAAGCTGATCCGCAAACGGCACGAACACCTGTACAGCCGGAAGGTAGAAGAAAGCATATTCAAAGACAAGCTGCAAGAATACTACTCCATCCGTTGTGTCCCCCAGATACTGGGGCCGATATGGGATGCGCTTCAACACTGCGCTGCCACACTGATTGAGGAAGTCAATTCCGCAAATGACAATCCGATTATAGACGTAGCTTCGGAAAACGTATACCATGGGGGCAATTTCCACGGCGACTACATTGCGTTCGAAATGGATAAGCTGCGTATTGCCATCGCCAAGCTGACCATGCTGATTGAACGGCAGCTGAATTATTTGCTCAACTCATCGCTGAACGAAATACTGCCTTCTTTCGTCAACCTGGGCAAACTTGGACTTAATTTCGGCATGCAGGGTGCACAGTTTACCGCTACCTCCACCACGGCGGAAAACCAGACGCTGGCCACACCGATCTATACCCACAGTATTCCCAATAACAAAGACAACCAAGACATTGTAAGCATGGGTGCCAACGCGGCCTGGCTTACCAAGAAAGTCATCGACAATGCGTATGAAGTCCTGGCCATCCAACTGCTCACCCTCGTACAGGCGATAGACGCGTTGGATTGCGCAGCTGATCTTTCTTCAAGAAGTAAAATGGTCTATCGAGAGATACGGTCAATTGTTCCTATCTTTGAACAGGATATCGTGTTATCGCCTTATCTAATAGCGATCAAGGACCATGTAAAAAATGTGGAACCATTTGAACGAACGAACTGATGGAGGCAAAGAAGTATGCATTGGTGACCGGAGGATCTCGTGGCATTGGACGCGCGATATGCATTAAGTTAGCTGCCGAACTCAACTATCCGGTCCTCATCAACTACCAGTCAAACGCCGATGCTGCCGAGGAGACCAAAGCTTTAATCGTAGCCCAGGGAGGGGAAGCCGAATTGATACCGTTTGATGTAAGCAACCGGACCGAAACCTACGCCCAACTGACACTGTGGAAGGAACAGCATCCCGGCGCGGTCATAGAGGTGATCGTCAATAACGCCGGGGTCACACGCGACGGCCTGTTTATGTGGATGGAAGCCGACGACTGGGGCAACGTACTCCATACCAGCCTTAACGGCTTTTACCACGTCACCAAGTTTTTGATCGAGGACCTGATCCGCCAACGCTACGGGCGAATCATCAACGTAGCATCGGTGTCTGGCATGAAGGGAACAGCCGGACAGACCAACTACTCGGCAGCTAAAGCGGGCCTGATCGGTGCTACGAAAGCGCTCGCCCAGGAAGTGGCCAAGCGAAAGGTGACGGTCAACGCCGTAGCTCCCGGTTTCATCGAGACCGATATGACCAGCGCATTGGACGAAAAAGAACTGAGCAAAATCATACCTGTAAACCGTTTTGGGAAAGCCGAAGAAGTAGCTGACCTGGTGTGTTTTCTGGCATCAAAAAAAGCAGCTTATATTACAGGGGAGGTTATCAACATCAACGGAGGGATTTATTCGTAATGCAACGCAGGGTAGTCGTTACCGGAATGGGAATTTATTCGTCGTTGGGACAAAATCTCGATGAAGTACGGGATTCCCTGTATCAGGGCCGTTCGGGCATCGTGTATTCAGAAGAGCGCAAGGCATTCGGCTATCGCTCGGCGCTGACAGGATTCGTAGCCAAGCCCGACCTCACGAAACTGCTCTCACGCAGGCAGCGCATCAGTATGGGGGAGGAAAGCGAGTATGCTTACATCGCCACAAGCGAAGCTCTCCGGAACGCCAACATCGACGATGCGTTCTTCGACGAGCATATCGTCGGGCTCATCTATGGCAATGACAGCGTATCACAGGCGGTGATGGAATCCATTGATATTGTCAGGCAGAAAAAAGATACGATGCTGGTGGGATCTGGCGCTATCTTCAAGTCGATGAATTCATCCGTGACGATGAACCTGTCTACCATCCACCGCATCCGCGGCATCAACATGACCATCAGCGCCGCCTGCGCGAGCGGCTCGCACGCCATCGGTTTGGCTTACCTGTTTATCAAGCAGGGGTTGCAAGACTGTGTCATTTGCGGTGGCTCACAGGAAACCAATAAATATGCCATGGCCAGCTTCGATGGGTTGGGTGTATTTTCCGACCGTGAGGGTGAGCCCACAAAAGCCTCCCGTCCATTTGATAAAAGCCGGAATGGTCTCGTGCCCGGAGGGGGCGCGGCCACGATCATCCTCGAAGAATACGAATCCGCTGTACGGAGGTGTGCCCCCATCCTTGCTGAAGTGTTGAGCTATGGCTTCTCTTCCAATGGCGACCACATCTCCACGCCAAACGTAGAAGGCCCGGTACGGGCCATGGAGATGGCGTTGCAGCAGGCCGGTCTTTCACCCGATGACATTGAATACATCAACGCCCATGCGACATCAACCCCCATGGGTGATGCCAACGAAGCCCGTGCATTATCCCGGCTGTTCGGATCAGGCCCATATGTCAGTTCTACGAAATCGATGACAGGACATGAATGCTGGATGGCGGGAACTAGTGAGGTCGTTTATTCGCTCATCATGGCCCAGCATGGCTTCGTCGCGCCCAATATAAACCTCGAAGAAATCGACGAATCCGCTAAGGGGCTGAGTTTGGTAAAAAATACCATAAACCAAAATTTTAATGTATTTTTGTCCAATTCTTTTGGATTCGGCGGAACAAACTCCGCATTAATTGTAAGGAAACTGTAACAGCGCAGCATTAGCCATGAGTAGGGACGAGATCATCGATATTACCAATACGTTTTTAATCGAAGAGTTTGAAGTGGAGTATGAGGTCATTCAGCCAGATGCTGATTTGAAAACATCGCTCGATTTGGATAGCTTAGACTATGTAGATCTCGTGGTCCTCATTGAATCGAATTTCGGCATCAAGCTGGAAAGTAAAGACTTCACCGACATCCGCACGTTCAACGACCTGTACGATCTAATTGGCGGTAAGCTGCATGCCATCGCCTAATCGCATCCCATGGCTGAATGGAAAGGAAAATCAAAAGGAACCGTTTCCGGCTATAGAATATTTATTTTCCTGATCAAGCATGTAGGGATAAACGTTGCTTATCTCCTGCTGGCTTTTGTCGCCGCCTATTATTTCTTCTGTTCCCCCCGCCAAACAAAAGCCATATACCGCTATTTCCACGACCATCGCAAAAACAGCGTATTCCGCAGCCTGATCAATACCTATCGGAACTACTTTGTGTTCGGCCAGACGATCATCGACAAAGTGGCGATCACTGCTGGCCTGGCAGATAAGTACACCTATGAATTTGACGGCATTGAGCACATCCGGCAGTTGGCCAAGGATAACAGTGCAGGTGTACTCATAAGCGCCCATGTGGGGAATTTCGAGGTATCACAGTACTTTATGGGTGAATTTGATAAACAAATCCACCTGGTGACCACAGACGAAGAACAGCGGGCCATCAAATCATACCTTGCAAACATCATGGCCAAACCCAAGACCGGCTTCATCGTGGTCAAAAACGACCTGTCTCACATTTTCGAAATCAATCAGGTAATCGATAAAAAGGGAATCATTTGCTTCACAGGCGACCGATTTGTGGATGGTAGCAAAACCCTGACGGCGGATTTTTTCGGACAACCGGCACGCTTTCCGGCAGGGCCGTTCCTTATCAGCTCAAGGCTGAATACACCTGTAATCTTTGTGTATGTCATGCGTGAGCGGAATAAACATTACCACCTATACGCGCGGACGGCTACATTCAACAAACGTGATGCGCAATCGCTGCTTCACGCCTTCACACAAAGCATCGAACAAATTCTGGTCAAATATCCTTTGCAATGGTTTAATTATTACGATTTTTGGAAAGCCTAACGATATTAGGAAACCTAAAGTCGGAAGCCGGATATGAAAAAAAAAGTTTTAGTCGTATACTACACCCAAACTGGGCAGCAGAAAGACATTCTGGACAACATACTGAAGCCCTTGGTATCGGACCCTGGTGTGGAATTAACATTTTATCGCCTAAGACCTATACCGGATTATCCTTTCCCATGGGACAGCCACAGTTTTTTTGATGCATTTCCCGAAGCGTTTCTGCAGATTCCCTGTGAGTTGGCCCCGGCTGACGAGCAGGTGCTGCCGCAAGACTACGATCTAGTCATTCTTGGCTACCAAGTGTGGTACCTCTCTCCTTCCATCCCGTTCAACTCATTTCTGAAACAGAAGGAGGCGGAGAAGCTGTTGAAAGGCAAACCGGTCATTACCGTCATCAATTGCCGCAATATGTGGGTGATGGCCCAGGAAAAAGTAAAAAGAGCGCTTTACAGCATCGGTGCGAACCTGGTCGGCAACATCGTCTTGGCAGACCGCCATATCAACCACATCAGCGTCATCACCATCGTCCACTGGATGATGAAAGGCAAAAAAGATTCGTACCTCGGCCTATTTCCCAAACCGGGAGTATCCGACAAAGACATTCAGGAGTCGAGCAGGTTCGGTATCTCCGTATTATCCCATTTGAAAAGCAATGCATATACGACCTTGCAACAGGAGCTGGTCGAAATGGGGGCGGTACGCGTAAAGCCGGTTCTCGTATTCACTGACAAACGGGCCAATTCGATGTTTGCCAAATGGGCCGGCCTCATTCGCCGCAAAGGTTTGCCGGGCGAGCCTGCGCGAAGGCCGTGGCTCAAAGCATTCAATTATTACCTCCTTTTTGCCATTTGGGTACTTGCTCCCATCGTCAGTTTACTATTTTTAATCCTACATTTGCCTTTTCTTTCCCTTATTCGAAAAGAAAAGCGATACTATCAATCTGTTAATCTCAAAAGAATTCGATGATGCCACAGGTATACATCAATGCAATTGCGAAGTTTTTGCCTAATGAGCCCGTTCCTAACGACCGCATGGAGCAGGTATTGGGCATCGTCAACGGTGCCCCTTCCCGTGCGCGTTCCATTGTACTGCGCAACAACCGGATCACATCGCGTCACTATGCCATCGGCACAGACGGGCAGCCGACACACAACAATGCCGAATTGACCATCGAAGCAATTCAAACGCTGATGGCGCAATCCGCGACCGATGCCCTTGACATCGAGGTGCTCTCATGTGGCACCTCCACCCCCGACCAATTGTTGCCTTCACATGCCAGTATGGTACATGGGCTATGGCGCAATAAAGCCATGGAGCTTAACTCCGCTTCCGGGATCTGTACTTCCGGCATGAATGCGCTTAAGTATGCTTACATGTCCATTGCCACCGGTAGCGCAAAAAAAGCCGTGTGCACGGGCTCTGAACGCGTTTCATCTTGGCTCCGCGCGGATAAGTTCAATGATGAATCCGAGTGCCTTGCCGCGCTTGAACAGAATCCCATCATTGCCTTTGAAAAAGATTTTCTCCGATGGATGTTGTCCGATGGCGCCGGAGCAATGCTAATTACCGACACCCCCAATCCGGACCGCCTGTCGCTTGCCGTCCATTGGGTAGACGGCATTTCTTATGCACATGAGCTGGAAGCCTGCATGTTTGCGGGAGCCACCAAGGTCGATGGAAAACTGCGTTCCTGGAGCGACACCCCGCCCCAAGACTGGCTTGAACAATCGATTTTTGCAATCAAGCAGGACATCAAATTGCTGGAGAGCCACATCATTCCAAAAGGGGTCGAAAGCATTCGGCAAATCCTCCGTAAGCACCAAGTGACGGCAAGCGAAATCGACCATTTCCTCCCGCACATCTCCTCTTACTTTTTTCGCGACCGATTGGCGGAAGCCTTCGAAAAAGCGGGCATAACCATCCCAGAAGAAAAGTGGTTCATCAACCTGCACAAGATCGGCAACGTAGGTTCGGCATCCAGCTACCTCCAATTGGAGGAGCTTTTCAACACGCATGCACTCAAACGTGGTCAAAAAATACTGTTATCGGTTCCTGAAAGCGGAAGATTTTCTTATGTTTATGCACTGTTGGAAGTAACCTAAATGTTATGAGCCTCATTTCGTCACAGGAAGCCATTGGTAAATTGATGCCGCAGCAGCAGCCTTTTGTTTTGGTTGACCGGCTTATCGAATACAAACCGAATCACATTGTTGCCGGTTTCCGCGTTCCTGTTGAGCATATCCTGGTCGACGGCGGAGGACGCCTTACCGAAGCGGGCGTAATCGAACATTTCGCACAGACCATTGCGCTGCATCAGGGATACGACTATTTTTTGCGCGACATGCGCCCTCCGGTGGGTTATATCGGCTCTATAAAAAACTTCGAGATATGCCAGTTGCCGCGTGTAGGGGACGATCTGACCACGTCCATACATATCCTGCAGCAACTGTTTGGCGTTACGATGGTGCAGGGTGCGGTCAAGCATGGCGGGCAGCTCATTGCCACAGGCGAAATGCGGACAGTCATTGCCAAAGATTAGCGGTATGCCATTTCCCGAAATAAATGAATTGATTCCCCACCGTGCGCCGATGATTATGGTAGACCACGTAGTGGCGGTTGATGGCTTAAAAACGGAAACCAGCTTTCTCGTCACACCGGATTGCCTATTCGTCGACCACAACGCGCTATCAGAAATGGGTATGCTTGAAAACCTCGCACAGACCAGCTTTATCTTTCTCAATTATTTCTTCACCAAACCCGGTGAAGTTCTGTGGGACAAGGAAAAAGACAACTTAGGCGTCATCAGCACCATTTTGGACCTGGCGGTGCATGCACTGCCGCAGATTGGCGACCAGTTGATCACCTGTACGCATACCGAGCTTGTTTTTACTTCGGATTTTTTGAAAATTTGCAACATCCGGGGCCGCGTCTCCGTAAATGGGGAAACCGCTCTGGCCGCAACGATGAAAATGTTGTTGCAAACCAAAGACCAGTGACGCGCATATGAAGAAAAACGAAGTGCCGCAAGACAAGCGAAGCCTGGCAAAAACCGATATCAGCGAACTCTGCTATGCTGTGGATGAAAATGGCCGTTATACGACCGTCCGCAGCACAGGCTGGGAAGCTAAGACACTCGCGCTGAACGAATCGCTTGACCTCGTCAGTGAGCGGATAGCGGCGACCAAGGAAGCGGTATTGGCCGGACGGCTTAGTCCGATCGCCTACTATATGGAGCTCCATCGCATGGACGTCGCGTTGCTGGCCGACTATGTCGGCATTCATCGTTGGTTTGTCAAGCGGCATTTCCATCCCAAGCGCTTCGGTAAGTTGAAGAAAAAAACGCTTCAAAAATATGCGGACACTTTTGATATCACTGTGGACCGGCTAACCGCTCCCTTCTCCCAATACGATAAATGAATATAGATTTTGAGCACAGGCAGTCCGCGCACTGCGAAAACGGTGTCATTTCCAACCTACTTAATCACCACGGCATCAGACTTTCGGAGCCCATGGCATTCGGCATCGGAAGCGGTCTGTTCTTTGTATACCTACCTTTCCTCAAGGTCAATTT
Source organism: Parapedobacter deserti (assembly GCF_042646065.1). NCBI lineage: Bacteria > Pseudomonadati > Bacteroidota > Sphingobacteriia > Sphingobacteriales > Sphingobacteriaceae > Parapedobacter > Parapedobacter deserti. The sequence goes on along the minus strand of NZ_JBHRTA010000038.1, from coordinate 579,101 downwards.
TGCGCCCGGCTTCAGCTATCGCCCCATGCCTGGCAAGATTTTTCGAAGATTGGCAAAGCGGCTGGGTATTGCGGTGAAGCACCAGCGGTTTTCATCACCCCAACGGGCGATGGCCGTCCTGGATAAAAAACTTCAACAGGGTATTCCCGTCGGATTGCAGGTCGGCGTCTATCACCTCACTTACTTTCCAGATGAGTACCGCTTCCATTTCAACGCACACAACCTTGTAGTGTATGGCAAGCAGGGAAACGAATACCTTATCAGTGATCCGGTCATGGATGGCACCACCCGGCTTACCGTGCAGGACCTGATTCGTGTACGCTTTGCGAAGGGAGCGCTGCCCCCCAAGGGGCACTTGTACTACCTTGAACGGTTGCCTGACAACTATGAACTTGAAAAGGCTATTACTCAAGGAATCCGCCAAACCTGCAACGACATGCTCGCGCCGGTTCCCATCGTTGGCGTACAGGCCATGAAATGGGTGGCTCGCAACATCCGGAAGTGGCCGCTATCCATCGGCACCAAAAAAACCAACCACTACCTTGCGCAGCTCGTGCGGATGCAGGAGGAAATCGGCACCGGTGGCGGCGGGTTTCGCTTTATTTACGCGGCGTTCCTACAGGAAGCCGGCACGCTTCTTAATCGCCCGGAGCTCATCCAGCGATCAGAAGAGATGACAACAATCGGTGATGCTTGGCGCGATTTCGCACTGGATATCTCACGCATCTATAAAAACCGCAAGTCCGGACTCGACATCTATGAAAAATTAAGCGACCAGCTTGCTGCACTTGCTGACCGCGAAAAACAATTTTTCCTAAGGCTGAAAAAGAATATATAATCCTTCGGGGCGCAGTATTAGATCACAGGGCAGTTGCAAGGTAACAATAAATGCTTATCTTAGTGACTATTATGCGCTCTCATGAGGCCTAAAGTGTGTACCCCCCACATTGCAAAAGAATGGAACCTGTTCTTCACGGATGGCCGGGAAGGACTGTATCATTGCTTTATGTTGTTTTACGACGATTTCTATCGGCTGGGGCTTCATTGGTACAAAACGCCGGATTTCGTGAAAGAGTGCATCCACAACCTTTTCCTCGAACTCTGGAAGGACTGGGAACGCCGGGAGCATGTGAACAATAAGAAACAATATGTTATTGCCGTATACAAACGGGTATGCCATAAAACGTTTCAGGATTACGATTCGAAATCGGCGGCACCCATCCTTCAGGGAGATGCCGTTGAACCTTGGGAACAGTCTTATGAAGAGCTATTGGTCATTTCGCAAAGCGAAGAACACACGCGGGACAAGCTTCGCGCTGCACTCGAAAGATTGACGAAACGACAAAAACAAATCATCGAGCTTCGCTTCTATAAAAACCAGCCTATTTCCGAGATTGCAATCCTACTGTCGCTCACAGAACGCACGGTATACAATACCTTGCATAGTGCGATCAGGACTTTACGGTCATACCTGTTATCCTTGATATATCTTTTGCTTCATTGCCAATAAATGGTACGACCTCCCCTACCTGCAGCATTGAAAACCCGGAATGCTGTGCTACCCGCTGCGGGCAGCGGCGTGGTGTAAATCGGACTCTGTGCGTCAGGCTCGCTGCCATCGGTGGTATACCGGATGGTAAATCCGGGGTATTGTACGTTTGCATGCAACCTACCTTCCTTCTCAACCACACCTGTGGTCGGTATGCGGTAGTGATACCCGCCCCTGTAGTAATCCAGCCGGGGCAATTCCTGTTTCGCCAAGACATGGATGAAAGCCGACCAATCTGCCGCATACGATTGCTGCGCGGTGGCATCGTCAGCGGCTGCAGCCCATATCGGATCCGCCGCCCACGCGCGTTCAGCCAACCCAAATAGCTTTGGCAACAATAAGTACTCCATCCGCTCCGGCGAGGTAATGATCTCACTCCACAACGGGGCTTGCAACCCCACGATATTCGCCCGTCCTACAGCCGTCAGCCGTTCTCCGACAGCAGGTTTCTCCAAGCTGCGGTAGTAATCGAACGGAATAAACCGGAAGGCTTTATCGACGTCGACATAACCGCCCCAATACTGGCCGATTTCATAAAAGCTCTCATTGTATGCCAAATCGAAATAGAAGTTCGTCACGTTGGTCAGTACCACCTGATATCCCGCATTCGCAAGCCGGTAGGCCAAATCAACGTTGTCACCGAGATTATTCCACACATCCACATGGAAATTCGATTGAGCGAACCGCGGTTCCACCACCATACGGCGCGCACCATTCACCTCAGCCTGTTTCATCCCGATCTCTTCCCAACCGGAAAGGTAAAGGCCCCGCGACTTCAACATGCCGTCAATTCGGCTAAAATAATAGTGCCATAGCTCGTCCACATGGGGAATGCCCTCGGATGTCAGCAGCCGATGCACGGCGGGCGACCGTTCCCATACACCGTTTGGCACTTCGTCGCCGCCAAAATGGATGGTTTGCAGGGGAGCCCCCGCCTCGTGGTACATTGCAATAAGCTCGTCAACGACCATTTCCAAAAATGCGTAGGTGGAGGGCAAGGCGATATTCATTACGTTATCATTCCAATTCTGCACAGATCGGTATACCGATTGGTCATCCACGTCGCGCAACAGGTATCGGGTAGCGGCTGCGGTATCGCCTTCTGCAAGCAGGCGTGCGTAGCGCGCATCCATCGATTTGATGGCCGCCCGCGCATGGCCTGGAGTTTCGATCTCCGGGATCACCCGGATGTGGCGCTCAGTAGCATACTCCAGCAACTCGATGTACTCCGAACGGCTGTAGTGCCCTGTGCCAGTCGCGTTGTCAACGTACGGACCGGAACCATATGAAGGCATCAGGTGCGTTGCATCGTCCAGGGTGTGCCCCCGTTTAGCGCCTACCTCGGTAAGTTCCGGTAAGCCGGGTATCTCCAGCCGCCATGCCTCGTCCTCATTCAGATGGAAATGCAGTACATTGATTTTATACAACGCAAGCAGGTCAATTATCTTCATCACCTGTTCCTTTGTCTGGAAATTGCGTGCCACGTCAAGCATGACTGCCCGATGCCCGAAACGGGGCGCATCATTTATCGTGATAGCGGTAAGGGCCATGCCGGTTTGCTTGGTTTGCCAGGCAACCGGCGGCAACAGCCCTTTCAGCGACTGGACGCCGTAAAAGGCACCGGCAGGTTTACTGGCTTCGATCACAATGCCATGGCTATCCACGACCAGCACGTAGCCTTCGGGGGGCAGTCCTTCCTTATGGCGCAGCGTGATGGATGCAGCCGAATGGTCTTCAACGAACACCGGCTGCTGTATCAATACCCCCGCAAGCTCGTCCCGCAGATAGCCAGCTTCCCGCCTAAAAACACGATCGGCGGCGATTGCCACCTCCGGACCTAACCGGAATATGCTTTCTCCCGTCACAAAAGCATTTGGTGTGGGTATGATCGGAGGCAGCGGTTTTCCCGGTGCTGCGTAGATCAACTCATTTTGGGTATGCACACGTGCGGCCAAGGCTATTTCATGGCCATCTGCCGACGCAAACGGAGCCACTTCCAATGGAACGGGCACGCCCCCGGGATAGCTATCCGACACCCAATAGAATCCTTTGGGAATGTCGGTCACATTGTTGAGCTTTCGCGATAATACCTGAATGCGGACACTCGAATCGGGTGGCACCGGCTTCCACTTTTCTTTGGGATAAAGGGCGAAGAAATCGCCGTTGACTATTTCAATAGCCGCTACCAGCGTGTCATTACCGAAAACTTCCACCTCACCTGCATTGAAAAAGACTGACCAACCGGTTGCGCTCAACGTGTCCGGGGAACGATTAGTGATTGTCAACCGGGAAAGCGTCCGCTGGGTGTCCCCGTACGGCGACGCGACGATTTCCCAATGCAGCGATAGCGGTTGATCTTCGGTGACGGTTCCATGGGTTGTGCAGGCTGCAAGTCCCAGCAGCCAGAAAATTTTAGGAATATGTTTGCAATAGATCATGATCATAACTTCAGTCGGATTCGGCTCCGTTCTAGCACGCCGGTAAAGATAATAATAAGCAACGCATAGGCAAGGGACTTCATTATTCCCACCGCCCCCGTCCGCAATATTTCAGGCAGCTGCCAACCAACGAAGCCCAACAGCGCATAGTGGATATACGGCAAGAGGTAACAGGTAAGTGTGCTGGTTCCGGCCGGCCGGATGATCCGATACCATGCTATCCAGCGTTTGATGTCCGCTACGTAAACCACAGCGGCGAACCCGGCAGTGCTGATGCCGGCGCACAACAATGAAAAGGAAGGGGTTGCCCAAATCTTGGAGACATTCCATTCCATCCGGGCAAGCAGTCCCGATCCTACCAACGCCAATGTGATCCATAGCGCTTTCCGCAAAAACACATAGAGCCGGTCTTTGTGCAGCAGGTATAATTGCGAAACGACCACACCGCAGGCTGTAAGTGCGGGCAGCGCCCCGTCACCTACGATCCAGATGTACTCACGGACGGGGTCCAACGCGTCAAATACATCGGATTGCGCGCCCATATTGAATAGAACCAGGCCGGCAAACAGCGCGCCCTGTGCCCATCGCTTTCCGTGAGTGTAGAGAAATACTACGCTGACCAAGAAATAACTCCAGCCGATAAGCCCCAAAATGCCCCACCAATGCGGTTCCATCGCCAGCCACCGGCGTGAATGCCCTTCGCGCTCGAACAGCGCTGTCAGTACCAGCAGCATCACAATTCCAGCCGCTTTCATTAGTTTTGCCTTCCCGGATTGCGGGTTCGGATAGTCCAACCAAACCAGGAAGAAACCAACAGTGATCGCAAGCTGCCACACACCTTTCGGCATCAGGGCGGTATGGGCATAATAATCGAGGTTGACATGGAAGACACCCATGATAAGCAGTGCCAAAGACCGCAGCGCAATATGCCCTGCGATTTGCCTCCGCGAATCCCCTTTCCTCAACCGGCTGCGGATAGCTAGCGGTATCGACAGCCCCACAATGAACAGGAAAGCCGGGAATACCACGTCTGCCAGGCCCAACCCGTCTGCCTCAGCCGGCATGTGCCCGATCCAACCGGGGATGGCGATGAGTGTCCACGTGTCGTTCACGAAAATCATCAACAGCATCACCAGTGCGCGATAAGCATCGATGGATTCGAGCCGATGTGCCGTCTGCCCACTCATTTACTTCAATGCGTTGCTAATTGCACCCATCAGCGACTTTTCTCCCTGTACGTCATAATCACCCGCCCAGAGGTACGCGCCCTTGAATCCTTCATCTTTGATAAATCCGGCTTTCTGTCTCACCAATGGAATGCCGTTGTAATACAATCCGTGGGCTACGTCGATGTATTCCTGTTGATCTGCGCCGGAATCCTGTGCCAGGATATCACTGTACCGCACGTAACTGTAGGATCCCCAATCCCGGTTGTTTCCGTCGTCGTCGATTGCATCGTAACGTAGTCCGAATGCGGGAATGCCCAGCACGATCTTGTCCTTCGGTACACCTTTGTTCAGCCATATATTCGCACCGTCAACCAGGTACTGGAATGGCGAGGGTTGGCCACGGGGTGCACCCACCCCTACCGTAAGGCCGTTTTCAAATCCCCTGACATTAAGCCAATCTGCGGCAGATACGTCCGGGTATTCCCAATGCTGCCAGCCGACCGCTACCGTGACGGTGACGAGCGCGCCTGCTGGTAATGCCGCCCGCAAATCAGCCAGGAAAGGTCCAATGGCGGCCAGGTTTGAGGCGTAAGCCCCCGAGTTGATATCTGTCATCATGATATCCACGCCGTCCATCCGGCGCGCCGCAACGTAATCGACCACGTTCTGGACGACTAACGGACGTGTAGCGGCATTGGCAATGGCGCTGCCGAAATCATTACTTTCATACAGGGCCCAACCATCCAGCCCGGTGAGCCGGCCGGCAATACCCAGCAATACCGGAATGCCGTTGTTATGTGCACGCGCCACCACTTCATCCGCCGCTTGATCCGTCTGTCCGGCTGTCACGTCAAGTCCGCCGTCGGGCAGCACGCGCGCACATTGAAACGTCACATGGGTAACAGTATTCCAGTCAACATGCGCAGCCGTCCCACCGTCCGATAGGTAAGACATCGCCACACGGTTATACGGCTTCAGGGTGTATGATAGGGGGTTCACCAGCACCGTCGACGTGCGCATGGCGGTTTTCCCCGCATTGGTAGCTTCTACCGTGATGGTAAATTCCCCGCCACCATCCGGTGTAAATGCAAACACCGTATCGGTAGATACTTCCACGCCATCCACCTTCCAACTAATATCCACGTGGTTTGCAGGTGAAAACAGCAACCCGGAAAATGCGGCTGTTTCCCCTTCGGAGATAATCATTGAAGGACTTGAAAAGACGCCGGTTCGGTCGAATATCCTCGGGTGGAAATCCGCATCAGCGGTGGCATCACCGTCTTTCGTACACCCTACGGCCAGCAACAAGCAGCCGAACAGGGTCATATCAGTTAATCGTATCTTCATCCGTTAGTCATTTTAAGGGTTGATAAATTGTTTCTTGGATGGTATGCAGCAATGACCACTCGTTTTCGGCATCATGCAGTAGGTGCCAGATCATGACGCCACCTGCACCGTTTTCCAACGCAAATTGTGTCTTTTGCCGGATAGTAGGCATGCCGTTGTAGTAGATTTTTCCGCCCGCGGGAAGGCTGATTTCGTCTTTCGACGCCCCTTCCGGCCATCGCGCCACGATATCACGGTAATAGATACTTTCAGGTGCCCCCGGACCGAAACCATACCCATAGAACGGTAGTCCGATAAAAAGGCGCGAGGCAGCGACGCCACGTGTTTGGTTGAAATACATGAAGTCATCGACAGCCATTTGATAGGGTGAATGAGGTCCCGGATTGTCGAGGTTCCACGGACCGGTGGCATCGTATGACATGATATTGATGAAGTCGTAATGGGCCAAGGTTTCATCGGCTATCTGGTCGGCATTCCAACGGGCCAATGCCGCCGTCACGAGCTTACCCATCGGCCTCACAGACTTGGCCACGCTGGCGACAAACGGCGCATAATGTTCATTGATCAATGCGTTTTCCAAATCGATGTCCACCCCATCAAAGCCGTACCTTTCCAAAACACCGGCGATGCCATCCACGAGCTTCGTGCAACCCTCCGAGCTGGCCAGCAACTGTTCCAGATGGGCGGGCGGGCTTCCGCCGCCAATGGAAAAGAATACGCGTATGCCTTCTTGATGGGCGACATTAACCAATTGGGCAACGCCCTCCGGAACGAAGAAGTTGCCGGAGACGTCAGGATTGATGAACGCCACATTCAGGTCGGTAATTTTCGTCCATTCGATCCGGGAAGTGACCGCGCGCCAGTCGGACGTAAATACATATCCCAGCACCCGCAAATTCGGTGAATCGCCGCGTTCGGTTCCGCGGAGGCCTTTTTCGCATGCCTGGCCGCAGACCAACGACCAAGCGAACGAGATCATGATCGCCACTACTCTGCGTCCCACCACACCCTCCCGTTCCATGAGTTGCTGCCTCCCAGGCGCTCTACAGCAGCTTGGTAATTCACCCCATTCTGTTCCTGCTCTGAAAGCGGGTATTCAAACCGCCGCGGTGTAGTCGTCGAGTTTGACTCGCCGTTTACCGATGAAGGCAATACGGGGTAACCGCTACGCCGCCAATTAGCGTAAGCCTCCGGTCCATTAAGGAATAATGCAACCCACAATTGCGTATTGATGACCTCGAGTTCGCGCCCGGGCAGTAATGGCACACTTTGGATGAAACTGCTGATTTCCGTTTCGCTGAACGTAGGCCCACCGGGAAACAGGCTCAGCTGTTCCAAGGCGGCACGTATACCGTTTTGATAATGCGTTTGGACGTCATCACCAAATCCGGCGCCAAATCGTAGCGCTGCCTCGGCCAACAGAAATTCCACTTCAGCATAAGTCTGATGGAAAAACGGGGCATCATTCCGGATAAGGAAGTTCGCCAGCTGCGCTTTTTGTTCGTTGTTAGTTACCGTATGCATACCCAGGCCAGGCACTTCGATGGTAAAAGGGTTTTTCCAATCATCCCAAATATAGTCAGGAGGGTTTACGCCGGTGATACCCACCACCGCCCGCACCTGCTCGGTGATATCCACGCGGTCGAACGGCCGGTAAGGAATATCAATATAATACCGGGCGATATGCATGAGGCGAGGATCGTTAGTATTGCGTAGCTGACTGATAAGGGTATTGCTTAACCGTGGCACCACCTCGTGCTGATTGATTCCCACCGATACGCCGTTTCCCCGGATATCCACATAGTCATTCTGAATATTTTCATGGCGCATGATACACATATCTGCGTTGCTGCTGAACACACCATCCTGATACGCAGAAGCCGCTTCGGCCTGCGCCTTTGCCAAGTCTCGCTTGACAAGCCGCATGGCCAAACGGAGGCGCAGTGAGTTGGCAAATTTTCTCCAGGCCGCCACGTTTCCTGCGTAAAAGAAATCGCCCGTTATCGGGTCTTTCGTTGCATCCAGTTGAAATGCTGCTGCCTTTAATTCATCGAAAAAATCAGCGTAGATATCTTCCTGCCGATCATATGCCGGCCTGGTGATTCCCGTATACGCTGCCTTTGCTGCTTCGCTATACGGGATGTCACCATAGACATCGGTAAGCCTGGCAAACAGGTAAACCTTCATGATGCGACATACGGCATTCAGGTTGTTTACTTCCTCCCGGCCGTTGGTGCGTTCTACCGCATCAACGATATTCAGGATGTCATTGTGGTAGGTATATTCCCAGAATGAAGAAAGGTAAGGCAGACTTTTGATATACATCTGCCCGTAGCGATTAGCCCAGATACCACCGATGTGCTGTACCAGCGGCATTGTCATCACCACACTTAGCTTTTCGTTGATTTCAAGGTCGCCGGAAAAGCGCGCCTGTACCAGCGATAGCTGGAGATTAGGATCCAGGTTGCTGGACCTGGTCGGGTCGATATTGGTATCGCCAAACTTGGTACACCCCGAGAGCAGCAGCCCCACGGCTAGTAGATTCACCATTTTATAACTAAATTGTTTCATAAGCTTTATGGAATAAATGAAACCATGTCGTTGTTAGAACCTGAAATTGATATTAACTCCCCAGCTGCGCCGTGAGGGCAGCGACCCGTACTCCAGCCCTTGTCCGTTGCTGTTGTTATAATTCGAGTCGGGGTCAATATTTGGCACCGATTTATGGATGATGAAAGGATTGCGGCTCACCAAAGCGACACCCAGGTCTTTAATTCCCCATTTTGAGATCAACGAGGCAGGCACACGGTAGCTGAATGTGACTTCACGCAGTTTAAAGTATCCGGCGTCATATATATAAGGAATAGAGATACCGTTGCCATCGGTATAAATATTTGACCAGTAGAGCGAGGGGTCAACAGCTTGGGTGTTTTGTTCGTAGATCGGATTGCCATTACCATCCATACCGGTTTGCACCACACCTTGAGGAACATACCCACGTACCATGCCCATGGTCTGCCATTCTTCCTCTGTTTTGCCGGCAGCCAAGCGCTCTTCTTCAGACTGTATCCATGCCTCCCGGCCTTCAAGGGTCGATTTCAAGCTTCCGCGTGTAGCGGCAAACAGGTTGGACATCGAAAACAAGTCGGCGCCAAGCTTCATGTCGATGATGGCCGTCAATCCGAAGTTTTTATAAGCCATGCTGGTATACAGCCCTCCTGTCCATTTAAACGTACCCTGCCCCAGCAACTGCCGTTCCTCGCTTACCAGCGGCGTCAGGTTGTTGGGATTGAGGATGATGTTTCCCTGCGGATCATACTGATACCCGTAGCCCAGTATTGAGCCGTAAGGCGCATCCGGCATAGCGACAACGGCCACCCCCATCCAACGGGCATCAGATAGCGTGAGGAAAGGCACGCCCTCAGCCAACGATTCCACTTTGTTGATGTTGCGCGCCACGTTGAAGTTCAAGTCCCAGTGAAAATGGTCATTGGATATGGGTTGGGTGTTCAAGGCGATTTCCACACCCTTATTCACTATCACGCCGGCATTGATGATTTGTGAGGTGAAGCCAGCGGAAATCGGTATCGGTACGCGGTTGATCTGATCGCGCGAATGCTGAGAATAATAAGTCACATCCAATCCGATACGATCTTGCAGAAATTTTAGCTCCAATCCGGTTTCAAACGAACGGGTCCGTGTGGGCTTCAAAGCCGGATTGGGGAGCAGCGTACTGGAAATATTGCCTACTGATCTTCCCATAAAAGGAAGGGGATTAAGGGCGTAATACAAATCCAATTGGTAAGGGTCCGTATCGTTACCCACCTCGGCCGCCGATACGCGTAGTTTACCGAATGTCAGTATACGCTTATCAATATTGAATGCATCTGAAAAAATAAAACTCCCCGCTATTGATGGATAAATATAGCTGTTGCTGTGCACGGGCAATGTGGAGGACGCATCATGGCGGATGGTCGCGTCGGCATAAAGGAACCCCTTGTATCCGGCACTTAGTAACATATATGCCGAATTATTGTGCTTGCGGTAATCATTTTCGATAACCGATTTGTCGGCAAAACTATTAGGACTTATCACATCGGTCATGGTCATATTCAGAAATTCCATGGTACTTCCTGTATTGCGTATACGAGATAGGCTGGCACCAAGCCGAGCGGCAACATGCCAAGCGGGCGACACCTGCTTTTGTATGCTGAGCAATACGTCCGATTCAGTGGTTGAGTACCGCTGGTGATTAGCGTTCAACCTTCCGGCCAACGAACCCGGTGTGGTACGGGGTGTATATTTCTCAAAATCGAGAAAAGTCAGGTCTGTCGCCAACCGCCCCTGTAAGTTCATCCAGCTGGTAATGGTATAGTTGAGTTGTATTGCACCCATTAAGCGATCCTTATCCGTTTCGTTGCGCATCTCGTTGATGATCCAGTACGGATTGAGACGGTACTGCCCGCCCCCCCAATCGACATACGTTCCCTGGGCATCTTTATAGTAGTTCTTAAAATAAGCCTGATCAACGTTGTTAGCCAATCCTACGAAATTGTTGCCGATATTTCCCGGATCATCCGCCAGCGCCGGCCGGTTGGCCACATTTTCATTCAGGTAGTATACACGAGCTTCCACAGACACCTGATCACCAAACTTAGCATTACCATTGAACGTAAATGAGTTGCGTCGTAGCCCACTATTAGGCACGATATCCTGATTGCGCATATCGGATACCGCCAAACGGAAGGACGAGCGTTCGGTAGCATTGGTCAGTGCCAAGCTGTTGGTATAGGTAGCTCCTGTACGGAAAAATCCGCTGATGTTGTCCTTCATTAAGGCATAGGGCCGTAGCTGCCCGTCAAAATACGGAATCATCAGGTCAGGATCAAGACGGGGACCGAAGTTTGAAAACAAGGAAGTTCGTGCTTGGTCAGCATCCAATACCAAGTTCTGGTTGCGTCCCTGCCCATACAGTGTCTGGTAACCGTCGAACGTGGTCAATTGGTTTTCAAAGGTCATCGTACTATTCAGCTCCACTCCCAATTCTTTATTGGCACTGCCCTTTTTTGTCGTGATGAGAATCACCCCATTGGCTGCCCTGCTGCCGTAAAGCGCCGCTGCTGAGGGGCCCTTCAATACACTTACTTTGGCAATGTCATCCGGATTCAGCGCCGAGATGGCGTCGCCGAGATCATATCCGGCTGCAAATTTGCCGCCATCCACCTGACCGTAATTGGAATTGTCCATCGGAATGCCATCCACGACATAAAGTGGCTGGTTATTGCCGGTGATGGTAGTTGCTCCGCGGATGATAACGCGCGAGGAGCCTGCTGGACCACCCGCGGTGGAATTGATGACGAGCCCTGCAACCCTTCCTGCGAGCGAATTGATGACATTGGGTTCGCGCACTTTCTTCAAATCATTGCCATCCACTTCGGATACAGCATATCCCAATGATCGTTCCTCACGCGTAATGCCCAATGCCGTGACAACGGTTTCTTCCAGTTCGACCGACTCCTCGACCATCGCCACATCGGCGGCTTGCGAAACATCAGTCACAGTCAACGCCTTGGTTGTATACCCCATCATACGGAATTGAAGCACATCACCCGCTCGGGCAGGAATCGAAAAACCGCCGTCGCCAGCACTGATCCGTGACTCATTTGTCCGTGTATTGATGACGGTTACCCCCTCCAACGGGCTTCCCTCATTGCTCCGCACTCGGCCGCTTACCGTTTGCTGCTGCACGCGATGCGGCTGCCCATTAAATTGAATCATGACAATCTCCCCGCGCAATTGGTAACGGAAGGCCAACTGCTGCGCCAATTTGTCCAGCAGCTCTTCCAACTTAGCATTACGCACTTCTAGCGTAATACGCCGATTGACATCCATTTCAAGCGGGTTGTATGAAAACCGCACACTTGCCCGCTGTTCTATTTGCTCAAACACGTGCCCGATGCTTTCCTGTTTCCATGCGAAAGAAAAAAGCGACTCGGTCGATTGTGCATACCCCGTGAAGAAAAGCGTCATCGGCAAAGCGAACAGCATTTTGGAAGGAAGCCTGTATCGGCAAAAGAAATGTAATACTCCTTTCATAATTTTAATGGTTTAGCATGTTAATCTGATCAGTTATTTCGCTAATGGTATCATTTGAATGGTATTTCCATCAACCGCAAACCGCACATGGTTGGAAAAGGCAATGGCGTCTAACACCTCGTGCAACTGCCTGTTGGCAAACTGTCCGGTAAAGGCCACCGTATTTGCCAAATCCTTATCCGCCACGACCAAAACACCATACATATCATACAGCTTATCTTTGATTTCGGAGAAATCAGCTCCCCGGAATATGAGCCTGCTGTTAAGCCATGTTTCCATCTCGTCCGGAGCAAAAGAAGACCTAAGCAAGTGCTGCCCATCAATGATTGCCGTTTGACCGGGTAAAAGCACGGTCGTCGCAAACGACTTCCCCCTCACGACATGGTCTACCTGTACTTTTCCAGAGGTCAACATAATCCGCGGTTCTTGCTCGTTAGGATAGTTTCTAACACGGAACGTCGTTCCCAGTGCCGTAGTAACGGTAGTCGCCGTACGCACAATAAACGGTTTATCTGCATCTTTGCTGACGTCGAAGTAAGCATCGCCTTCCAGCCATACGACACGGTGGGTGTCGTTGAAGCCATTCACAGCGGACAATCGGCTGGCACCATTGAGCAGTACCGTACTGCCATCCGGCAGGGTAATATGTCGGCGTTCGCCTAAGGCAGTCTGCATCATCGGAGCCGGTTTGGCTTGCTCCAGGGCAAACGCTATGGCACGGTCAACAGTTCTATTACGCATGAGAAACAAGCAGGCACTCCCCACAAGTACGAGCGATGCTGCAATAGCCAGCCAACGCAGCACAGGACGGGGAAGCCAACGAACCTCCATGGCTTCTTTCAGCCTGCCAAGTTCAACCCGCTTTTGTTCGTCATCCACCTTTACAGACATCAGCAGAACCAGTGATTTAGCCTCTCGCACGCGTTCGGCCAATTGAGGGTTGCTATTTAGGATACGTTCCCAATAACGGATATTTGATTCATTGTTACGCAAGCAGTAGCTGACAAACCGATCATCTGTCAACAAATCTTCAACGGTGTAGTTCGTATAATCCTTCATAGCGTATCGAGCACAAGTTTTAACTATAAGTGCACGGGTTTTGGTATTTTTACCAAAACAAAAAAGAAAAACTGCATGTCAACAACTTTCCTTATTTTCGCCACATGGAGGAGATCATCCGCATACACCAGCTGTCCAAACGATATCCGGGCAGCGACCGGTATGCATTGAACAACCTATCGCTTTCTGTTTGGAAAGGTGAGATTTTCGGCTTGTTAGGCCCCAACGGCGCCGGCAAAACCACCTTGATTTCCACGCTTTGCGGGATGATTAAACCGACATCCGGCGAGTTGTTCTTCAATGGGTTGAACTACCGGCTGCACCGCAGGAAAATTCAACGGCAAATCGGGGTAGTGCCGCAGGAATACGCGCTATACCCCACGCTTACCGCTGCGGAGAACCTGTATTACTTCGGCAGCCTGTACGGGCTTTCATCCGCAGACCTGAAACGCCGTATTGCAGACGGGCTGGACCGTGTGGGCCTTACCGAGTTTGCCGGAAAAAACATCAACACGTTCTCCGGAGGCATGAAAAGACGGGTTAACCTGCTGGCCGGCATCCTGCACCGGCCCGACGTGTTGTTTCTCGACGAACCCACCGTAGGCGTGGATGTGCATTCCAAGGAAGTCATCATGGCGTTGCTCCACGAACTCAATGAGCAAGGCACTACCATCATCTATAGTTCACACCACCTCAACGAAGCACAGCACTTCTGTACAAAAATCGCCATCATCGACGATGGGAAAATCGTGGTCGAGGGCGAACCCCGACACCTCATTAGAGCGGTATCAGGGGCCACTACACTGGAAAATGTCTTTATCCACCTTACCGGAAGCCAACTCAGGGACTATGCATAAACTGATGGTGTCTGCATATAAAGAGATATTGCTCCTTTTGCGAGACTGGGGTGGCTTGGCCATCTTGTTTTTCATGCCGTCCGTGTTGATCATCACCATCACCCTCATTCAGGAAAGCACGTTCAAAGCCGTGGGGGAATCGACGCTGCCCATCGTTCTGGTTGATGAGGATAAAGGCGAAATAGGCCAATTGGTCGCCGAAAACCTCACAGAAGCTCCCAATGTACAATTGATTACGGAGGTGGACGACCAACCGATCGATGAAGAACAGGCCCGTTCGCTGGTCAGCGACGGCAAATACCAGATTGCCCTGGTCATTCCCGAGGGCATCAGCGAAGAACTGACCGAGAAGGTAAATCACAATGTCGATAAAATCCTTGGGCAATTTGTGCTCACCGAAGCTGACGGTACGGCCAGGGAAACCCCGGCTAAAAAGTGGAACACTAAGGAAATCAATATTTATTTTGATCCGGCGGCAGGACAGACGTTTCGAAACGGTGTGAAAAGCAACATCGAGCGGATGCTCTCCAAGGTGGAAGTGCAGAAAATCTACGATGTTTTTATCTCGGAGATGGAGCTTGACGAAGATCCGGGCCTCCTGGCTGATGAAATCATCACATTTCAGGAAATCATCGCCCAGAAAGGGGACGATGGCATCATCCCCAATGCGGTCCAGCACAACGTGCCCGCATGGATTTTGTTCGGCATCTTTTTCATCATCGTGCCGCTAGGCATCAACCTGGTAAAAGAAAAAAACCTGGGCACTTACATCAGGTTGCGCACCAGCCCGGTGGCCTATGCGATTATTCTGGGAGGAAAAATGGTGACGTACACCGTCATCTGCCTCATCCAGTTCATGCTGATGCTGCTCATTGCCAAATACATTTTCCCCCTTATCGGGCTTATCGAGTTTGATCCCGGAACGCAGCTTCCGCTGATGATCCTGATTGCGTTTGTCGCCGGACTAGCAGCTATCGGGCTGGGTATCCTGATCGGTACCATCGCCGAAACGCAGGAACAATCGGCTCCGTTCGGCGCCATCTTCGTGATCATTCTTGCAGCACTCGGCGGTGTATGGGTACCTACCTTCATCATGCCCGAGGTGATGCAAAAGGTATCGGCCTTCTCGCCCATGAACTGGGGAATATCGGCATTTTATGATGTCATTCTGCGCAACGGCACAGCAACGGATATTGCACAGCCCTTAGGCTACCTGTTGGTTTTCTTCGCAGCCACCTTGCTGGCAGCTATCCTGTATGACAAAAGACACCAGACATATTGATGGATTCAGGACTTCGCCATACGACTCGCTTCCGCGTACGGTTCAATGAAACAGATCCGTTAGGCATCGTCTGGCATGGGCACTACATCACCTATTTCGAAGACGGCAGGGAAGCATTCGGAGAAACATTCGGTATCTCTTACCGCCATATCAGGGAAAATGGATTTCTCGCCCCTGTAGTCAAGTGCACCTGCGAATACAAGTCGCCCCTGCGGCATGGCGACTGGGCAACGGTGGAAACTATATTCATCAATCATCCGGCTGCCAAGATGATCTTCCTGTACAGCATAGTCAACAGCAAAAACCAGGTAGTAGCAACCGGGGAAACCATTCAGGTGTTTACCGATCTCGGCGGTGACCTGATACTGACCAATCCGCCGTTTTTTTCGGACTGGAAAACACAGCAGGGATTGCTATGAAATCGGACGTTTTTGCCATCGGCGATTATATCATTTCCCCACTCGGAATGGGAAGCGACATCAACTTCAAACAGGTACTAGATGGCCAGACAGCTATAGCGCCGATTGATGACCCAGCGCTATCCAGCCACCGCATACATGCGGCGCGGATCAGTGGAGATTCGCTCCCCGGAAAACAGGAAAATGAAAAGCGTTATACCCGTTTAGAACGTCTTTTTATTGCTACAATACAAGGGCTCATCGAAGCCTTTGATATCCCGACAGATAAACGCACATTGGTTGTGCTATCCACCACCAAAGGGAATGTGTCCTTATTGGGCGATCCAGGTGCGGCTTTCCCAACGCAGCGGATATACATTTCGAAGATGGCCTATGAAATACAGCGCTATTTCGGTTTTGAAAACCAGCTGATCACCGTATCCAATGCGTGTATATCAGGATCACTGGCCCTGTCGGTGGCGCGGCAACTACTACAACACAACAGCACGTATGAACAGGCCATCGCGGTAGGAGGTGACGAGCTATCCAAGTTCATCGTCTCCGGCTTCGAAGCCTTCCAAGCATTGGCGGATGAGCCCTGCCGTCCGTTTGACCGTGACCGGAAGGGCCTAAACCTGGGTGAGGCCGTCGCTGCTGTTTATCTTTCCAAGATACCCGCCGAAGGGGCTGTCCGGCTCGTTGGCGTAGGCTCGTTCAACGACGCAAACCATATCTCCGGGCCATCGCGCACGGGAGAAGGGCTCTACCGGAGCGTCCGGCGGGCCATGCATGAAGCCGGGGAACCGACGCTTGATTTCATTTCGGCCCATGGCACCGCGACGGCATACAATGACGAAATGGAGGCCATGGCGCTGCACCGGTCAGGCCTGACCGCCGTTCCCCTGCATAGCCTCAAAGGATACTATGGGCATACGCTCGGGGCAAGCGGATTGCTCGAAACCATCTTGGCCATGCATTCGCTCCGAAGCAACCGATTGATCCCATCCCTTGGTTTCAAGCACCAAGGCACCAGTCACCCGTTGAACATCAGCACTGAACGCTCCACACAACCATTGGCGACGTTCCTGAAAACAGCCTCGGGATTCGGCGGCTGCAATATTGCAACGGTTTTTCAGAAAATATGAGCATGGACCGACACTCGCTTCATATCCGGTCTCATTGTATCATCCGCGGCCGATCCATCTATGTAAACGGGCGCTTATTGCTGCAGATGGACGCGTCGGCCACATTGAACGACTTTCTTAAAACCGCTTACCGGCAGCTGAACACCGACTATCCCAAGTTCCACAAAATGGATGGTCTTTGCAAAGCCAATTTCGTCGCAACGGAGCTGCTTGCCCGCGAATCCGGCCCGTTCCACCCTGAAACGGCGCTTGTTTTTTCAAACTTTTCGTCCAGCATCCTTGCAGACAGCCGGCATGCTGACGCAATTTTTGCCGCCGAAAACGCAGCAGCAAGCCCAGCGACATTTGTATATACCCTGCCCAACATCGCTATGGGCGAAATCAGCATACGCCACCAATTGCGTAGCGAAAATGTTTTCTTTATTTTTGACAGCTATCTTCCGGAATTCCTCGTTCCGTATATCCATTCTCTTTTGGATGGCCAACCGACGAGGAATGCCATCAGCGGCTGGACAGAAGTGACGGAGCAAACGTGCGACTTATTGCTGTATTATGTCAGCACGCAGGGCAAAACACCGCATACGGTGGAGGAAGTCAAAAAAATTTATAACGAACAACATGAGTGAACTGACACAGGAGCTGAAAGCAAAAATTATTACCCAACTTAACTTGGAAGACCTAACCGTGGATGATTTGGACGACGACACCCCCTTGTTTGGCGAGGGGCTGGGATTGGACTCTATCGACGCGCTGGAGCTAATCGTGATGCTCGACAAAAGCTACGGAATCAAGCTTGCAGACCCGAAAGAGGGCAGGAAAGTGTTTGAAACCATCCAGACCATGGCTGATTTCATTGAGGAAAACCGTAAATGACCCACGCTATCCCGATAGCCATCACTGGCATGGGGGCCATTTCCGCCATCGGAGATGACGTGGCCGCCCATTACCGTTCCCTCGAGGAATCCCGGCATGGTATTCGGCCCATTAACCGATTGGATACCCACCACGCGGGCAAACTGCTGGCCGGGGAAATCGGGATAGCTAATGATAAACTGCATGACCGGCTCTCCATTCCGCGTGACGAGGCATATACGCGTAGTACCCTGCTGGCGCTCGTCGCCGCAAAAGAAGCGATGGAAGCTGCCGGGTTTGATCCGACAGACCATAGCCGGACGGGGATGATTTCCGCCACTACCGTTGGCGGCATGGACGCCACGGAGCGGTATTACGACGATTACCTCGTTTCTTCGACACACAGGCACTTCATTCCCGCGCATCCCTGCGGGTATGCTGCAGAGCAAATGGCCAGCTATCTGGGTATAAAGGATTTCGTCACCACCATCAGTACCGCCTGCTCTTCCGCCGCTAATGCAATCATGCTGGGCGCACGGATGATCCGGGCCGGCCTGCTGGACCGCGCCATCGTGGGCGGCACGGACTGCCTTTCACGGTTTACCATCAACGGGTTCAACTCCTTAATGATCTATTCGGATGGCCATTGCCGGCCTTTCGATGATTCCCGCAACGGGCTGAACCTGGGGGAAGCTGCTGCCTACCTTGTGCTGGAAAAACCGGAATTGCTCCCGCAACGGTCAAAACGCGCCATGGCTTACCTCACGGGCTACGGAAATGCCAATGATGCGTACCACCAGACCGCATCGTCCGACAATGGCGAGGGCGCTTACCTCGCGATGAAACAGGCGCTGGACGCGGCCGGACTGGTGGCATCTGATGTGAGCTACATCAACGCCCACGGCACAGCTACTCCAAATAATGACCTTGCCGAAGGCAATGCCCTGCTGCGCATCTACGGCTCGGTCGGAGCGCTGCCCCCTTTCAGCTCTACGAAAGCGTTCACCGGACACACCCTTGCCGCAGCAGGCGCCATTGAAGCTGTATTCTCCGTACTGGCGCTGCAGCACCAGGTGGTTTTTGCCAACCTGAATTTCGCACAACCCATCGCCGGGCTGGGCATTGTCCCGCAGACCCGGTTCCAAACAAAAAAAATAGATCATGTGCTGTCCAATTCATTCGGCTTCGGTGGAAATTGCAGTACCCTGTTATTTTCGAAAGCACATGATTAAGCCCATTTACATTCACGGCAGCGGCTGCGTTTCCATCCAGCGAACGGTAGACGCGGATTACTTTTTTGAGGACGTGCAAGCATATACGCAGAACGTCGTTCCCGTAGTCGACCCCGATTACAAAACCCTTATTCCCGCATCGCAGCTCAGACGCATGAACAAAAGTATGCGGATGGCGATCTTCGCCAGTAAACTCGCCCTGAAGGATGCCGGAACGACGGCTATTGACGCAGTAATCACCGGTACGGGCTTGGGTTGCCTGCGCGATTCGGAGCGTTTTGTCGAAGCGCTAATGGAAGAAGAGGGCCAATTGCTGAATCCGACGCCGTTCATCCAGTCGACCCACAACATGGCTGCAGCATCCATTGCACTTGCACTGGGTTGCAAGGGCTATAATATGACCTATGTCAACAACGCCAATTCGTTTGAATCCGCATTGCTGGACACCATGGTATACCTGGCCGAACACCCGCAGCAGACTACGCTGTTGGGCGGTGTTGACGAACTGGGTGTACGGTCATCGCAGTTTTGGGATCTTGCAAACTACCTCAAACGCGAGACACCCAGCATACCGATACCACTGAAAGCATCAGCTGCTACAGTAGGGGAAATCGCCGCCGAAGGCGCTGCATTTTTTGTGGTTTCGCGGCAGCCGGGACCGCAGCCGTATGGCAAAGTTACGGCGACAGCAACGTGTCTGGAAACGACTGACGCCAAAGCATTCGTCGGGGGGGTTCTTGAACAGGAAGGTTTGGACACGCGCGCCATCGATGCCGTGATTATGGGCTGTAACGGGGACACGCGCCATGACCCCCTGTACCAAGGTGTCAGCGAAGCCTTATTTGCCGACACAGCGCAGCTGGCTTTCAAGCACATCTTGGGGGAATATGACACGGTGGTAGCTTCAGCTCTTTTCCTGGCGCTTGGCATCTTCAGGCACCAGCGTATACCGAGGCTCCTCCGGTTGAATGACATCCCACCCCGTTCTCTGCAACGGATCCTCATCTACACGCAGCGCCGCGGGAAGAACCACAGCGTGATCTTGGTCGAACGATAGCCTGTTGCGAATGAACATCAAGCAAATCCTTCTCTTGCTGTCCATACTGTTCGCACTCACGGCTGTACTGGTTGTGTCGTCGGCCCTGCCTTGGCTGGTGATGCTGATCCTACCGATTGCCGGATTGACGATCCTCGTTTTCGGTGCTTTCAGTATCCGATGGAATTTTTTCCTGAAAGCCATTCACTGTGGAGACACAACCCGCCGGCAAATTGCCCTGACTTTCGACGACGGCCCCCATCCCGATCATACCCCCCGGGTATTGGCCCAGCTGCGGGAATATGGTATCCGCGCTACATTTTTCTGTATCGGCCAACACGTGGAGCAGCATCCCGAACTAATGCAGCGGATACACGACGAAGGGCACCTTGTTGGCAACCATTCATTCACCCACGCTTCCACCATTGACTTTCATGGCAAAGCAAAATGGCTAGCCGAAATCCGGCAGACAGACGAAGCCATCGAACATGCCATCGGCAAACGGCCGCAGTTTTTCCGCCCGCCATATGGCGTCACTACCCCGCACCTGGCAAAAGCAGTCAGAGAAAGCGGCCACCACGTTATCGGATGGCGGGTACGCCCCTATGACACCGTGGCCCGACCGTCCCAGCGCATCACCAAAAAAATTCTGAAAAAGACCAGGTCGGGTGACATCATCCTCCTGCATGACACCCATGACCGAATAATCCCCGTTTTGGAACAATTGTTGCCTGAACTCAAGAAATTGGATTTTTCCTTGGTTACTGTGGAAAAGCTCATCCAACAACAAGCATATGCGAAACCGTAGCATCTTGGTCATTGTTCTGTTTGTTTGCTGCATAACGGCAAATGCCCAGCGCAAAGCACTCACGCCGGCAGAAGCCGCCCGGTTTAAAGAAAGGGTCACCGCCAGTATCCGGGATATCCGCACCCTGGAGAGTGATTTTACCCAAACCAAGGTGCTCAGCTACTTGGAAAGCGCGGTTAGGTCGTCCGGTAAGCTGTTTGTCAGGGCTCCCGATCAAATCCGCTGGGAATACCTTACCCCCACCCCATCGGCGCAAGTTTTCGATCTGACAACCGCCAAACGCCCCAAAAGCGCCGCAGGACTATTGTCTGCTGCTATTGCCGATGGCAACATTTTTAATGAAGAGCGCTTTGCCACCGCTTATTATCGTGAGGGACCGGATTACGTAGCTGTCCAGACACCTAAGAACCGCGGCCTTTCCAGGCACATCAAGGAAGTGGAGCTGACCGTCGACGGAGACACATGGTTGATAAAAAGCATCAAGATCGTTGATCCTGCCAGGGACCATACCCTGATCACATTTGCAAACCAGCGGAAGAATATACCGCTGCCTGCTGATAAGTTCAATCGTAAATAGCACGGCTTATGTCCCGCAGATTTTTTACTTTTGTCTGTTATGTCGCTTCTGCAAAATTTCTATTCAATTGCATCATACCATGCCAACGGCCCAAAAATATCGGCGTCCATCTCCATTAATAAAGCGCACCCGGTATTCCAAGGCCACTTTCCGAACCATCCGGTCACGCCGGGGGTGTGCATGATGCAAATCATCAAGGAATTGGCGGAAAAATGGGCACACTGCACGTTGATGCTAAAAAAGGCTAAGAATGTGAAATTTATGGCGATCATCAACCCGGAAAACCATCCAAACATTCAGGTCGAACTGGATGTTGAAGAGGAAGCGGGGCTACTTTCCGTCAGAAGCACCACCTCGTTTGACGAAACAGTAGCACTGAAATTTAGCGGCGTCTTCCAAAAAGTATAAATTTATTGACAAAAAATGTACAGGTATCTTGCTCTTCTCGTTATCCTAAGCAACTGGTTCTCTTTAAGCGCGCAGGACCTGAATGACATCCGGCTGTCATACCGGGACGCAACGAAATCACAAGCGCAGGCTCAGGCGTTTTATGAGCCGCTGCAAAATGTATCAAAATCCGACAAGCCGGTATTAGTTGCGTATAAAGGGGCGGGACTTATGCTGTTGGCACGGTATGAAAAACTCACGGAACGCGGGCCGAAAGTCAAGGAAGCAATACCGTGGATTGAACAGGCCGTGGCTGATGAGCCGCACAATCCCGAAATCAGGCTGATACGCCTCAGCGTGCAGGAGCACCTCCCCAAATTTCTGAAATACAACCAAGACATCGAAGCGGACCGGCAATTTATACAGCAGGCACTACCATCATTGGAAGATGAGGGGCTCAAAGCAATGATCAAAGGTTATTTCGACGAGTTTTCAGAAAAATGACGCATCAACTTAAATGACCACCAATAAGGTATTAACGTCTATCAACGCTTGTGTAATCGTTCCCACCTTCAACAACGCAAAAACCCTCCGACGCGTGTTGGATGGCCTTTACCGGTATACATCACACATCATTGTGGTCAATGACGGTTCGACGGATGCCACACCTGATATACTGGCGCGGTATCCTGATCTGACCACCGTTCACCTGCCCCGCAACCGCGGCAAGGGCAATGCCCTGCGCATCGGCTTCCGGAAAGCAACGGCACAGGGGTTCGACTATGCGGTCACCATTGACTCGGACGGCCAGCACTTCCCCGATGACATTCCCGCGTTCGCCCGTGAAATCGAAGAAAAGGGATCGGCGTTGCTTATTGGCGACCGCAATATGGATCAGGAAGGGATCCCCGGAAAAAGCAGCTTCGGCAACCGGTTTTCCAACTTTTGGTTCCGGTTCGAGACAGGAATCAGCCTTTCAGACACCCAGTCCGGTTTCCGGCTTTATCCACTTAAAGAAATTCAGGGCATCCGGTTTTATACCCGGAAGTTCGAATTCGAAGTGGAAGTGATCGTCAAGGCTGCCTGGCGCGGCATCCCGGTGCGCAATGTGCCCATAGGAGTGCTGTATGATCCGGAAGAACGAGTATCACACTTCCGGCCATTTCGCGACTTCACACGCATCAGTATCCTCAACACCTGGCTGGTGCTGGTTGCGCTGTTGTACATACGCCCACGCAACTACTTGCGAACATTCAGGGAAAAAGGGCTCAGACGTTTTTTCCTGGAAGACCTACTGCACAGCAAAGACTCCCCCGCAAAAAAATCGCTGTCCGTAGCGCTCGGCGTATTGGTCGGGCTCTCCCCGTTCTGGGGATTCCAGACCCTGATCGTATTGTCGCTTGCCTGGGCGCTCAGCCTGAACAAAGTCATCGCTTTTGCCTTTACCAATGTGAGCATCCCGCCACTCATTCCATTTATAATTTACGCGTGTCTGGAAATCGGCTCGTTCGTATTGGGGCAACCAAAGGCGACCGTTGCGTTCAACTGGCAGGAAATAGAAACGTATCGCCCGTATATCCAGCAACACCTCACCGAGTATATAACGGGAAGCGTTGTCTTGGGCTTTTTTGCGGCGGCCCTGGCGGGAATCTTATCGTATCTCGTGCTGAATATCCGGACAAACCGGGATGCCGAGAAATTGACGTAGGCCCGGGTTATCAAAAAGACTTCGTTGGAGCAAATTCCAAATATCTCGCTAACTTTACACCCTTAGAAATTTTGCTTTGGCATCCTTTTTTTACGCTATATTCCGCTTGCTGAAAGAACACCGAAAGGCATTCTTTTTTGCCATACCCTTGGTATTCGCCCTGTTGGTCTATTGGGCAAGCCGTATCCGCTTTGAAGAGGACATTACCAAACTGATTCCGGCGAGCGAGGGTGCCGAACAGGTAAACCGCGTCCTGCAGACCGTTACGTTTGCCGATAAGATCGTCATCAACATCACAGCGTCGCGCGAGGGCGACATAGCATCATTGCAAGCCTATGCCGACGCCTTGGCAACCGCCATGGAAACTGCGGCCGGAACGGATATCCGGCGCCTCCAGGTACGGGTGGAGGACGACCAGTTGCTGGAACTTGTGGATTTGGTAAACCGCAATTTGCCACTTTTTCTGGACCGTGATGATTACCGGCACATCGACTCTCTCCTGCATCCCGACTCGATAGCGGTAAAGGTGCGGGATACTTACCGTGCCATCACCTCGCCCCAGAATCTCGTCTCGGCCCAGTTGCTTCGGCAAGATCCGTTGGGCCTGACGTACCTGGGCCTGCGGAAATTCATGCGGCTGCAATCCGGCGATCAATTTACCTTAACAGATGGATACCTCATCGCCCGTGGAAACAAGAACCTCATTGCGTTCATTACACCGTCGGCCGATATCGGCGAAACCGCTGACAACGCGCGGCTCATCGCGTCGCTCGACCAGGCTATCCAAGAACTGAACACCCGTTTCAGCGGCAGGGCCACGGCCGAGTATTTCGGTGCCGCGGCCATGGCTGTAGCCAACGCCAGGCAGATCAAACGCGATATCCAAATTACCCTGTCTATTGCGCTCGTGGCCTTGATTGCCTTGTTCATCTATTTTTACCGCCGTGCTGCCATACCGTTGATCATCTTGCTCCCAGCAGCCTTTGGAAGTCTGCTGGGCATGGCCGTATTGTATTGGCTCAAAGGAACGATCTCGGCAATATCCATTGGTATCGGTTCGGTGTTGCTGGGTCTTACTTTGGACTACTCACTGCACATTCTGAGCCACTACCGAGGCACTGGTGACGTAAAACGGCTGTTTGAAAGCACCACAAAGCCCTTGCTGATGTGCGCGGTTTTTACTGCGGTTGACTTCCTATGCCTGTTGTTTCTGCGATCGGATGTGCTCAAGGATCTGGGTATTTTCGCAGCGACCAGCGTTTTGGGTGCCGCGGTATTTGCCCTGATATTTATTCCGCAGGTCTATACACCTCGTCGGAAGGTATCCATACGCCAGAACACATTTGTCGACGCAATAGCCCGGTATGATTTCAGCCGAAACAACTGGCTGCTGGCTGCAGGTGCGGTACTGATCGTCATCAGCCTCTTTACGTTTCGGCGGGTCACCTTCAATGACGACCTTGCCGCCCTGAATTATCAGCCGGAGCAACTCCGGCAAGCCGAGCAGCGGCTGGACACCCTGATCAACTATGCCGCTAAATCCATCTACCTGGTTTCGTATGGCCACTCCTACGACGAAGCAGCAGACCGTAACGCAGCGTTATACCGGCAACTGGAGGAACGGCAAGCGCGGGGGGATATCTACAGCTTCCAGTCCGCAGGAGCCATTGCGCTATCCACTGCTCGGCAGCAGGACAAAATCAGGCGGTGGAACCAATTTTGGTCGGAAGACAAAAAAGGGCAGCTGAGGCACCTTCTGCTTGCAGAAGGCCGGCGGACCGGCTTTAAGGAGAGCGCATTCCAACCGTTTTTTGAAACCTTGTCAACACCATTTTCCGAACTGGACACGGCGGACCAACACATACTCCGTGAATCGTTTCTAGAGGAATTCCTGGCATCGCGCGACAGCCTTACCACCATGACCACCGTGGTAAAAACAAAAAGCGACCATGCGGCGCAGCTGATTGAATCGCTTGCCGACGAACAGGGCATATTAGCGATAGACAGAAAGCACTTGCAGGAGCGGCTGCTCAGCAACCTAGAAGCCGACTTCAATACCCTTTTCTTTATTGCCTCCATTGCTGTTTTTGTAGTGTTGTTCTTGTTTTTTGGCAGCCTGGAGCTTACGCTAATCACCAATATCCCCATTTTCCTCGGGTGGCTGGTCACGCTGGGCATGATGGGGGCATTCGGCATCCAGTTCAATGCGTTCAACATTATTATTACCACACTGATTTTTGGTTTGGGGGTTGATTATTCCATCTTCGTGACCAAGGGATTGATCGAACAGTACACCTACGGCAGCCGGGATATGTCTGCCTATAAAGCCGGCGTGATCATGTCCGCACTGGCCACGGTTATCTGTTTCGGTATCCTTGCCTTTGCCAAGCACCCGGCCATCCGGTCGATATCCATTATTCCGCTGATCGGCCTGCTGGTCGTGGTATTGATGTCCTTTTCCGTACAGCCGTGGCTTTTCCGCACGTTTATCAGCCGCCCACAGGAGCGGGGCAATACACCATGGCGCGTCACCAACCTCATTTTCACCGGTTTTACATTCGGCTATTTTTTTCTCGGCGGGTTGGCAATTAGCCTATTAGGCCAACTGTTCATTCCCATCCTGCCGCTAAGCAAAAAGAAAAAATTCGCCGCCTTCCACCGGTTATTGCAGTTTTTTTTCCATAACCTGATGTACCGTACCCCCGGTGTCCGCATGAATATTACCGGGCAAAAACCCGACAACTACGACCCGCCCGCGATCGTCATCGCCAACCACACGTCCATCCTGGACACCCCTACGATGGGCCTATTGCACCCCATGCAGATTTTTATGATGAACGACCGGCAGTTGCGATCCCCGTTCTTTGGCCGTGCCATGCGGATGGTGGGGGCCTACCCGGCCAGCGAAAACCATCCGGAAAGCCTTGATCGGCTGCGCAAGAAAGTCGACCAAGGTTATTCGCTCATCATATTCCCCGAGGGCACACGATCAATGACCTCCAATATCCAGCGCTTCCATAAGGGAGCCTTCTACCTCGCCGAGCAACTCAAAATGGATATCCTTCCGGTGCTGATCCATGGCAATGCGCACGCCCTGCCCAAAAACGACAACATGCTTAAACCGGGTCCGATAACCATGAAGTTTCTGCCGCGGATCAAACACGACGATCCTGCGTTTGGCATCGGTTATGCTTTGCGCTCCAAGCAGATCGCCGCTTACTTTCGGGCGGAATTTAGGAAACTGCGTGAGGAGGAGGAGCCTGCGGACTATTTTAGGCGAAAATTGTATCTCAACTACAGCTACAAACCGAGGCACATCCAACGCGAGGTAAAGGGGACGTTCAAGGCCAACAAGGACACGTACCACCGCTTATTGCGGCTGCTCCCCAATAAGGGGCGCTTCCTCCACTTGGGGTGTGGATACGGCGTACTGAGCTTCCTACTGGTCTACGACAGCGCAGAACGTGATGTCACCGCTTGGGATGCCAACGAGGAAAAAATTCGTGCCGCGCAACATACGTATACAGCCCACCGCTATCCGATTGGTTTTGTCACCGATAGGCCCCAAACTGTAGGATACGACGTGATCGTAATTTCAGGGGATGCCCTACCGGATTGGAAAGATCAGACGGCCACCGCCCGGTGGGTGGTCCTCGAACAGGTGGGGGAAGCCGACGCTTCTGAATTCCTGGCGGCTTCAGGGTTTGTTTCGGTATTCAAGGAAAACGGCTCGTTGGTCTTCAAGAAAGCGGGTGACCGCGTGCATCTTGACATTGCGACGGCAAACCCGTATCTTTAGCGTTAATGAAAAACGTCATCTCGTCAGCACAGATGCGCGATGCCGATCGGCACACCATCGACACAGCGCCCATTGCTTCAGTGGATCTCATGGAGCGGGCATCATTGGCCTTTGTCGGCGCGTTCATGCAACTGTATCCCGACAGGCACGTGAGCGTCCTGGTCTGCTGCGGCACGGGAAACAACGGCGGAGACGGGCTAGCCATCGCCCGCTTATTACAAGGGCACGGCTATGACGCCGTCACCGTGTGGATTGCCCGTTTTACGGAGCGCGAAACCGATGATTTCGCCACTAATCTCACACGCCTGCACAACACACCGGTCACCGTGGCCGAATTCTTACCGGCCGACGAACTGCCGGAGATCCGTCAATCCGTGGTTATCGATGCCCTGCTTGGTTCAGGATTGAACAAGCCTTTAACAGGAGACTGGCTTCGGCTGGTGGAGCACATCAACCAGGCTTCCAAACAGGTGGTTGCAGTCGACATTCCCACCGGCCTTCGCGCCAATGGCATCATTCCTGCAACGGAACCCACGATCTTCGCGCATGAAGTGATTACCTTCCAGCGACCGAAACTGAGTTTTTTCTTTCCCGAATCAGCACAAACAATGGA
Source organism: Parapedobacter deserti (assembly GCF_042646065.1). NCBI lineage: Bacteria > Pseudomonadati > Bacteroidota > Sphingobacteriia > Sphingobacteriales > Sphingobacteriaceae > Parapedobacter > Parapedobacter deserti. The sequence continues at coordinate 550,749 of NZ_JBHRTA010000038.1, read as the reverse complement.
TCGCTTCCAGGTCGTCGACATCGGCCTCGACGAAGCCTTCATCGAAGGTGCCCCCGCTGACTTCAAATTAGTAGAGCCGGAGGACATCCGGCTGGCATACCGGAAACGCAAACCATTCAGCCATAAAGGCACCTATGGCCATGCTTTGATCATCGCTGGCGACACATCAACAATGGGTGCCGCAATATTATGTTGCGGAGCAAGTCTGTTTAGCGGTGCAGGCCTTACTACTGCCTGCATCCCCCAGGAAGGGCTGTTGGCACTGAATACGCGCCATCCTGAGGTGATGTACTGCGCCATGGCTGACCTTCCAGACTTGTGGGACAGGTTCGACGCGATAGGCATCGGGCCGGGTCTTGGCAGACGCGTTGCCTTATTCGAAAAATGTTTGGCATATGAACCGAAGCCCATGGTAATTGACGCCGACGCGCTTACCGCCCTCGCCCATGAGCAATCGTTATTGGACAAGCTGCCAGCACGAAGCATACTCACACCGCACATGAAGGAATTTGATCGCCTGTTTGGCGACCATGGCACATGGTGGGACCGTGTGCGGACGGCGAGGGAGCAGGCCAACGCACGCGGGCTGGTCATCGTCTTAAAGAACCGATATACCTTCATTGCCATACCCGACGGCAGGGTACTGATCAACCTGACGGGCAATCCGGCAATGGCGACTGGCGGCATGGGCGACGTACTTACCGGCATGTTGGTTGCGTTCCTCGCGCAGGGCTACACCCCGGAAGAGGCGGCCATGCTGGCCTGCTACCTGCATGGTGCCGCAGGAGACCGGCTGGTCGCCGACGTAGGTATGGCCGTGGTGCCAGCGACACAGGTGATTGAACACCTGCCGGCGATCAATGGGATGTTATGACGATTTCATTATGAAGTTACTTTTGAAATGTGTAATATTGAACGTTTAGTGTACAGCGACTAGCTAGCTCAAGTAAGGCAAACCAATTACTAAACAACGGATGATTAGTTTTCACGCTGAGGGGTGGAGGTAATCTTTAATCGTGTAATAAAAACCTAGTTGAAGATTTGAGGAAGCATTATGCCAGTCAAGACGCCATTCGATGAACCCAGTTTACTCGTTTCATTACAAAAAGGGGATGTCAATGCCTTTGAACGCTTGTATTTTTTTTACAGCAGAAGACTTTGGGGCAACATACTGAAGATGGTAAAGTCTACCGATACTACCGAGGAAATCTTACAGGAACTTTTTCAGCGTGTATGGGAGAAACGTGAATCCATTGACGTTACGAAATCTTTCAAATCGTACTTGTTTACCATTGCCAAGCATTTGGTTTACGATTTTTTTCATGTGCAAAGCAAACAACGCCATTTAGAACATTATTTGATCGAGAGTTCGACAGCTAATTACCAGCACGTCGATGAGGAAATGGCTTTTAAAGAAACGCAAGCGATTATCACCAATGGTATTCATCAGCTTCCACCGCAACGGCGCTTGGTGTATCTACTATGCAAGATCGAGGGGAAAAGTTATGAAGATGTGAGCCGTATCCTTGGTATTTCTGTTGCCACAATCAGTGACCACATCGTAAAAGCAAACAAATCGCTGAAGGCTCATTACCTTTCCGAGCAGGCGCTTGGATTGATCTTTGCCCTGCATTTCCTTTAATACACAGAAGAATAATACAGCTTAATCATCCGTTCATTCAAAAAAATTTGTCGGATGAGCAGAGGAACGCCGCCTGTTTTCTGTATTAATTAATAAAGACAGAAAATGGGTAATCTGCAGGACATATACCAGCTGTTCGAAAAGTACCTCAACAACTCCTGTTCACCGGAGGAAGCGGCTCGTTTAGTCCGTATCATACGGTCCGGCAAACGCAGAACCGATATTGAACGTGTCATTGAAAAACACCTCGAAAACGGTGTAGACTCAGCTGCCGATGAGGTTGTCCTGTCGCGCATTTTTGCTAAGCTAGACCTTGGTGAAGGAGAGAAGAAAAAAGGCAAAACGGCGTTCGGTTACGCGGCAGTGATTGCAGCCGCCGCCATTCTCATAGCCGCAACAACCGGTCTATACGTCTACCTAAATTCTTTGAAAACGGATGTTATGCCGGAAAGTGCAAACATCACCAATGACGCCGCTCCAGGTGGCAATCGTGCTACACTGATGCTCGAAGGGGGCGAAAGTATTGCATTAAGCAGCGATCAGCCAGGCATCGTAATTACAGACAAGGATATTTCCTATAGCGACGGTACCAAACTGCTCACATCCCGGTGCGTCGCGCATAAACTGGTCACACCGAAAGGCGGCCAGTATCAAATCACCCTGCATGACGGGACAAAAGTCTGGCTCAATGCACTCAGCACGCTGACTTACCCCAAGCAATTTGCTACTAACGAGCGCGTGGTGGAACTGGAAGGTGAAGCCTATTTCGAGGTCAGCACCTGGCTGGAGGGCGACCGGCGCGTCCCCTTTCGCGTGAAAACGAAAGCGCTTGTTGCAGAAGTTCTTGGCACCCAACTGAACATCAACGCCTACGAAGACGAAAGCACCACCACCACTACATTGTTGGAGGGTGCCGTCCGCGTCATCACCCCGCAGTCCTCGGCATCGCTGAAACCCGGACAGCAATGTAAAGCCGGGGCCAATGGCCTCACTGTTACCGAGGTCGATGTTGAAACCGTTGTCGATTGGAAAAACGGTGACTTTATCTTCGCCGATGAAAACCTGAAAAGCATCATGCGCAAAGTATCCCGGTGGTATGATGTAGCGATTGTTTACGAGAGCAAGCTACCGGATGAACGTTATAATGGCCAGATTTCCCGTCACAAAAACCTTTCAGAAGTATTACGTATATTGGAGTTGTCCGGGGGACTGGCCTCCAAAATAGGAAACGACACCGTGTTTCTTTCTTCGAAACACGAAAAAGCGGGACAGTTAACCAATTATTAAATAAAAACACACAATTATGGAAAACCACGGCTACACCTGATTAACAAACGGAAGATAAGAAGACCGGGAATGCCCGCCAGCATCCCCGGTAATCATTGGGAAATTCTCAATCCAATTCTTGCTGATATTAAATTAATTATTCACCCAAAGCTCACAAAGATATGCATTTTAATCTTTGCGGAAATGGATGCGTCCGCATCACATCTCCATCACACACCTTAATGTTTATTCTCCGCATGAAGCTTGTCATCTTCGTTGTCATCTCCGCTTGTATGCAAGTTTCCGCAGCGGCGCTTGCTCAACCGGTTACGCTCGCTGTACAGCGCGCACCTCTGCAGCGGGTACTCCTGGAAATCCGCAAACAGAGCGAAATTGATTTCATTTTTAAAACCAACCAGCTTAAGAAGGCTCACCCGGTGACCATCAACGTAAAAGACAGGCCATTGAAAGAAGTACTGGAGATGATCTTCGCAAACCAGCCCATCGACTATCTAATAGATAACAAAACCATCGTCATACTCGATAAGGAAAATAGGGCGCCAAAACGAACTGTAGTGCACGAGAGGCCGCTTATTCAGCAGCAGACCGTAACAGGCTATGTTGAAACAGTAGACAACGAGCGCTTAGGCGGCGTGAGCATCGTCGAGAAGGGAACAAGCAATGCCACGTTTACGAACGATAATGGTCAGTTTTCGTTAACGGTAAGCCGTTCGCCGGCCGTACTTGTCCTGACTTACATCGGATATGTAAGCCAAGAAGTGACGGCGCATGCCAATAGCCCCGTAATGGTGACGATGCAAGAGGACATGGCGAATTTGGACGAGGTTGTAGTGGTAGGCTACGGCACAATCGAAAAAAAGGATTTGACGACTGCAGTTACGACCATGCGCCCCAAGGACCTTATCCAGGGTACTGTTTCACCTTTAATGGCTATACAAGGCAAGGTGCCGGGGCTTACCATTGCTTCCACCAACGGCACCGATCCGAATGCAGGCATCAGCGTGCAACTGCGGGGCATTAACTCCATCAACGCTTCGCAAGGACCATTGATCGTCATCGATGGCGTACCGGGCGGGAGCTTGAGCACCGTGGTACGGGAAGACATCGAATCTATTAACGTGCTACGCGACGCCTCTGCGGCCGCCATTTACGGAACTCGGGCATCGGGTGGTGTAATATTAATCACCACCAAACGTGCACGTGCCGGATCGGCAAACGTCACCTACACTACAGAAGGCTTTATGGAGACGGTGCGCCGACGACCGGAAGTGCTTTCAGCGGAGGAATTCGTGGCTAATGGACGCGGGGAAGATCTTGGCCATCGTACCGATTGGTATGATGAGGTGACCAATGACAACCCGTTCAGCCATAGGCATGTGGTTAATTTGAATGGCGGCACGGAAAACGCACAGATATATGCGACCGTCAACTACCGCGATGCTACCGGTATCGCTATCGGCTCAAGCCGCAAGGAGTATGGCGGACGGATAAACAGTTCCTTCAAGTTATTGAATGGGTTGGCCGAAATCAACAGCAACATCAGCTACAACCACAGTAATGCCAATTTCTTTCAGTTAAATACGGATCGAAACGACAACGCAATATTCAATATGGCGCTAGTATTGAACCCTACCGAAACACCATACGATGCAACAAATCCTACGGGTTACAACGTTTGGACGGGAGGCTATGAGTACTGGAATCCGGTGGCTGAGACAATGCTGATTAAAAACCAAAATGAATATCGGGATCTCCTGGCAAATTCAACCCTGAAAGTAAATATCACCGACGATTTGAACACCTCGGTAATGGTGGGTATAAATAACCGTTCTGACCATCCGGTATTTCACCGATCAAGCCAGCATCGGATTTCAAGATTGAATGGCATCGATGGCTACGCCCGCCAAGAATATCGCCGATGGAACGACCGCACATTTGAGTGGACGGCCAATTATAGCAAACTCATTGCTAACCACAGTATCAATGCGGTAATAGGCTATAGTTATCAAGATTTCAACGGACGCGGCTTCAATGCCAGCAATTCCCACTTCCCGGTGGACGGACTGCAAGAGCACAGTTTAGGTACTGGCACATTCCTTCCCGAGGGACGCGCGGGTATGGGCTCCTGGAGAAGTCCGTCGGTTAAACTTGCAGCATTTTTCGGCCGAGTTAACTATTCGTTCATGGATCGCTACCTATTGACAGCATCGGTGAGGCAGGAAGGTTCGTCAAAATTTGCGAAAGAAAACCGTTGGGGCACTTTTCCTGGCATATCAGTTGGGTGGCGGGTGTCTGAAGAAACATTCCTTAAAGGCAGCACCATCCTCAGTGACCTGAAACTTCGCGGAGGGTACGGAGAGACAGGAAATGAAGGGTTTGACTCCCACGTCGCCTTCCGGATGTACAGCCCAGATACCTGGTGGCTCACCGGCGGAGACTGGATACGGACGTTTGGAGTACGACATAACCAAAATGCAAACATCAAGTGGGAAGTCAAAAAAGAACTTAACGTGGGCTTCGATTTTGGATTGTTCAACAACCGGCTGACCGGACGTTTTGATTATTACAATCGGAAGGTAGACGACATGATTTACAGCATTAGCGTGTCGCAACCTCCGGCCATCCATGACCAGACCACCATGAATGTCGGCAATATGGAAAACCGGGGATTTGAAGGCGATTTTACAGGCATTATTGTAACCAATGAAAACTGGGAATACACCTCCACGCTCGCTTACTCACATAACAAAAGCGTTTTGACCTCCTTATGGGGCAGCACCACATTCCAGGACAGAAAAGGCTTTCCAGCTCCCGGATCGCCAGGAAACGCGGTAAGGCTATACCCCGGCGAGGAAATCGGCCGCTTTTTTCTCTGGCGACACGCCGGATTTACAGATGAAGGCAATTGGATGTTATACGACGCGGATGGAAATGCTTTTGATGTAACCGAACGGACAAAAGCTATTGCCGACAAATCGTTTGTGGGCAACGCGATACCAAGACTCATCCTATCATGGAACCATTCCCTCCGTTATAAGCAATTCGATGCAGGCCTTTACTTGCGGAGTTGGCTGGGTTATGATGTGTTCAACATGATCAATATGTATTACAGTGTACCAAACGTGGCCGGGCAGAATGTACTGCGCAAAGCCTATGAGGATCACAAGAACATCATTGGAGAAAAAGAACTTAGCGACTACTGGTTGGAACGGGGTAATTTCGTCAAAGTGGATGCACTCAGCATTGGCTATACTTTACCACAGCGTCTTATTCGTCCATTGCAGAACCTCAGGATCTATGCTGCGGGCCGTGATTTATTTGTCTTTACAAAATACTCCGGTCTTGATCCGGAAGTCAACATCAATGGCCTTGAGCCTGGCTTCGAAGAGCGCGATGCTTATCCGAAAACGAGAACGTTTATGCTGGGACTACAGGTCAATTTCTAACAATAGGCGTGAAATAATACATAAAGGATAATATCATGAAAAGTACACTAAATAACCTGCTATGTCTCATCGCGGTTCTAAGCTTCTCGAGCTGCTTGAAATTAGAGCAGGAATGGTTCGACCAGGTGGTGCCCGAGACATTTTTCAAAAGCGAAAAAGACGTAAAAGCTGCGCTATACCGGCCGTTTACGCACGCGCGTTGGTACATGGGCGAAGACCGTTGGAATCTGCAAGAGTATCCCGCAGACCAGTTCGCCATCTCAACAAAAGGACGCCATTGGTACAATGGGGGTGAAAATGAGCGGTTTCATTATCATCGATGGACACAGGACGACGGTTGGATATGGGGTACGTGGCGCGGCACACTCATGGGAGTTGCACTGGCTCTGGATACCAAGCAGGACCTCGAAAGGGTAGACTATGAATCGCTTGCTCTGACGCAGGCTGACAAAGATGACCACCTGAGCCAGCTCAATGCACTGATCGCTTTCTTTTACATGCGTGGCCTCGACTACTTTGGCGGGATGCCGATTTTCGAATCCCTTGACCAAGAGGCCTTGCCACGGAACACCGATCAAGAAACGTTTGATCATATTGAGCGTCTATTGATAGAGGCCATCGAAAAACTTCCGTCGAAAGTTGCAGGTGAAAAGGAAGAAGGGGCCATGAAAAAGGCTGCTGCCGCTGCACTATTGGCTCGCCTGTACTTCAATGCGGAAGCCTATACGGGCCAAAACCGATTTGCAGAAGCCGAGGAACTATGCCGTGACATCATAGATCAAAAGTATGGTGTATATAGTCTCGATGCGACATGGTACGGTCCGCATTCGTTTACAAACGATTCGTCACCAGAAATCATTTGGTCCATACCGTCCGAATTCAACTACCTGCAATACGATTGGTTTTTCAACTTTTTTTACCACTATAATACGGTAAAATATTTCGACATCGACGGTGGTCCCTGGAACGGCGCTCACCTCACTCCGTCTTTGAAGCCGGACGGATCACCTTACAGCACAGATTTTAAGCTCGGTTCGCCTTTTGAAAAATTCGACGACGGTGACCTACGAAAAAAACCGTACGTATATCATGGAAACGGCAGGTACGAAGGGATGTTCCTAGTGGGAAACCACACAACACCGGCGGGCGAACAGATAGTCGGTGGCGAGGAATACAATGGTCAGCCATTGGTTTTCGTCGACCAAGTAGCGCGGTTCAGCGAGGTAGGCCCGGGAAAGCGCTACAGCTCAATAAACGACTTACCATCCAAAATGTCTGAGGGGGAAGAAAATACCGGAGTGAGATTGGTGAAAGTACCGATCCCCAATAACGCAGATCAAAGCTTACGTTGGGGTGCGGACAATCCGGTTATCCGGCTGGCGGAAATATACTATATGCTGGCGGAGTGCAGACTCAGGGCGGGAGATCCTGAAGAGGCGGCCCACTTGATCAACCAGGTGAGGGTGCGCAATTTCGAAGGGACAGATCCTAACCCAGCGACGGCAGCCAACTTAGATGAATACCGTATGCTAGATGAATGGGGTATCGAGTTTTTAGGCGAGGGACGCAGAAGAACCGATCTCATAAGGTGGAATAAGTTTACCACGGAAAGGTGGTGGGACCATGAACCAACATCAGACCATCTCAAACGATTCCCGATTCCGACGCAGGCGATATCCGGCAATAACAACCTTCATCAAAATCCGGGCTATAATTAGGCACGGAACATATCAATCGAAGTGCTCAGATCCCCGTCGAAATGGCGGGGATTTTTATCATCCGTCCTGAAAAATAGATGCCGATCGTTATTGACCATCTACACGCAGTTGCAGCCCATGCTCTGTTGACAGGAATACAGTGATAAACTGCCCATTCACTCCGCGGGACAATATGTAACAATAGCCTATGCGGATAATCCCAGGTTTTCTGGACACCCATTTTGGTAAGATCGCGAGGCCAAGACACTGACCGTTAGTCCGCAGATCCGGCCGTTAGCGTGATGGTTTGAACGTTAGAGATCTCGCCGAATGAAACAGAAACGCTCTGCTCATAAACGGCCAGCCCAGCTGTTTTATCAGCTTCTATCCGCAGTGTATACGACCCTTCCGGCAATCCGCGGATCAGGAAAAATCCATCCGGATTGGGAAAGGCGCTTGCCGTATCCGCTCCATTGATTGCGTAGATGATCGGGTTCGCCTCCATCGGCGCCACAAAACCTTTTATCTGGCCGTCGGTCAGCCTGGTGAATACCCGGATCAACGGCTTTAATTTATAAGACCCATTGCCTGTCTGCACTATCGAGCGGGCGGCATCAAAATCCGTCCACATCTCATACGAGCCATTAGGTGCTAATTCTTCATGTACGTTTAACTTCAACCCGCTCTGCTGACCGGAGGGCACATCCAACGGGTATTCCGTACCGTCTACCACGATGCCATTGGCACCACCCAGTATCAAGCGCACCTGCGAAAGTCTTCCAGCTGGAAGTTCCGCCCGGGCCAAAAGTGTATCTGCACCGTTGCGAAACTTCAGTAAATCATAGGTTCCTGGAACTACAGGGTCCACTGATATCCAGCCCGACCCATCGACATGAAACTGTATGCCTTGCACATCCAGGTACACCGCATCGAAAGCTCCGGGAGCGTCGGTCAACCGCAGATCGAGTTTCGCGGTACCGGCCGAGTGTGAATCACGCTTACTACATGCTGCGGAAAACAGCACAGCACACCCTATTGCCAGCAAGGGCAAAACAAATCGCATGCTTTTCATCGCTCATTAATTATGTCGTTATACAATAGGTCTTTCTTTCGTTGGAAGTTTTTCTTCCGTTGGCCCGGCGCATGGTCACGCGCCGACTTCTTTCCCGTGATTTTTTTGGCCTGACCGGGCGGCACCTTACCGCTTTTTCCTGCCGTGCGGTGCACTGTGCATGAACTCATCCACAATACCGTAGCGGCAAATAATAATGTCACTAAGTATCTCATACATTCCTCCTCATCTTAGGCTATCGCCTTCAAAAACCTGCCCAAAAACTAAATCTATTAATTTACAGCCAATTAGAAAAAGTCAGCCGTCCACTTTATTATACATGGAAATAGGCTTCCACGGCCCGTGCCTGTTTATCTGATAGTATCGTGCGAAGCTGTTCGGGCGTAGCTTCCTGGATCTTTTTTACCGACTTAAACTGTTTCAGCAGCTTCTCGGCAGTCGTCTTACCGATACCTGGAATATTTTCCAGTTCAGTCCGGAATGTTTTCAGGCTCCGCTGCTTGCGGTGAAACGTAATGCCGAAACGGTGTGCTTCGTCGCGCAACTGCTGGATCACTTTCAGCGTTTCGGACTTCTTATCCAGGTACATCGGGTATTGGTCTCCGGGATAATAGATTTCCTCCAGTCGTTTGGCAATGCCGATAATGGTGACCTGCTTATCAATGCCAAGCAATTTGAGGCTCTTCAATGAAGCGGAAAGCTGGCCTTTGCCCCCATCGATAACAATCAGTTGCGGTAATGTTTGCCCCTCATCCAGCAGCCGCCGGTATCGCCGGTGCACGGCCTCTTCCATGGTCGCAAAGTCGTTTGGGCCCTCGACGGTTTTCACATTGAAATGGCGGTAGTCCTTTTTCGATGGCTTCGCATCCCGGAATACCACTACCGCAGACACTGGGTACTTACCCTGGAAGTTGGAATTGTCAAAGCACTCGATATGTCTCGGCAGGACGTTCAACCGGAGATCCTTTTGCATCTGCGACAGAATGCGCTCGGTCTTGAGTTCCGGATTCAGCTTTTCATACTGGTTAAGTCGTTCCTTTTTAAAGTATAGCGCATTTTTCAGCGAAAGGTCGAGAAGGTTTTTCTTTTCGCCTTGCTTCGGCACGGTGAACTTCAGGTTTTCCGTTTCGATACCGATGGCGAAGGGGACGATGATTTCGCGGGATGTGCTTTGAAAGCGATTGCGGATCTCGGGGATAGCTAAAGTTAACAATTCGGCATCAGTTTCATCGAGCCGTTTTTTGAGTTCCACAGTTTGCGTCTGGATAATCACGCCATTCATCACCTTCAAATAGTTGACAAATGCGTGGCCCTGGTCAGAAGCAACGCTGAACACGTCTACGTTCGTAATGGATGAGCTAACTACCGTCGATTTGCTCTGATACCGGGCCAGGAGATCAAGTTTGCTTTTCAGCATGTGCGCGTACTCGAAATTTAGTTCCGCCGCCGCCTTGTCCAGTTGGTCCGTTAGCCGACGGATGACCACACCGATCTTGCCGTTCAGGATATCGCGGATGTCGTTCAGGTTCTGCTCGTAGTCTTCCTCATTCTGATAGCCCTCACATGGCCCTTTACAATTGCCGATCTGGTATTCGAGGCATACCTTGAATTTGCCTTTGCTGATATTTTCCGGTGTGAGCGCGAGGTTGCAGGTACGCAGGGGAAACAGCTCTCGGATCGTATCCATAATGGCGTGCATCATACCTACGGAAGCATACGGGCCGAAATATTTGGACCCGTCTTTAATATACCGCCTTGTGGGGAAAACCCGTGGGAAACGTTCATTTTTGATGACAATCCAGGGGTAGGTTTTATCATCCTTGAGCATCACGTTGTAACGTGGCTGATGCTTTTTGATGAGGCTGTTTTCCAGCAGCCACGCATCGATTTCCGTATCGACGATGGTGAAGGTGATGCGATTGATTTTACGCACCAGTACGCGCGTCTTGCCGTTGAGCAGATTGGTTTTTACAAAATACGAGCTAACCCGATTTCTGAGATCTTTGGCCTTGCCGATATACATCAGCTCGCCATTGGCATCCCAATACTGGTATACACCCGGCCGGTGCGGTATCTCTTCAATCGCTTTGCGGTAGTCGAAATTAGCCATGTTTACTAAAACCCAAGCCGGTCGTCCAGACGCGGTTCCTCATCCGGCATAAGCTCCCGGTATTTATTGCAGTCCAGTTCGCGGGTGAGCCCGCCTTCAGGCAAAGGAAAGTCGCCCTTGGAGTACCCGAGTGAAGCATCAGCGTACACCTTCTGCATATAAAGCGCAAACACGGGCAACGCTGCCTGAGCACCCTGCCCTTCGGCCATGGAAGAAAAGCTGATACCCCGGTCTTCGGCACCCGTCCATACACCGCTAACCAGCTCTGGCGTAATACCGATGAACCAAGCATCCGCGTTGTCATTGGTCGTTCCGGTTTTACCGCCCATCGGGTTGGTAAAGCTGTACCTGAACCTTAACCTTCGTCCGGACCCTTCATCCACGACACTCTTAAGCATATCCACCATGATGTATGCGCTCTCACTGTTCAATACTTTCGTCACGCGCGGTGTCCGCTCATAGATGGTCATCCCGTTCTTGTCTTCGACACGCAGGATGTAAATAGGCTCCATCAATACCCCATGGTTGACGAAGGCCGAATAGGCCCCTACCATGTCGTACAGCGAGGCTTCGTAGGCACCCAATGCGATGGAGGGGTACTCCGGCACTTCGGAGGTTACCCCCATCCGCTTGGTGAGCGTAGCCACCGACCTGGCCCCCACTTCGTTGATCATGTACGCCGTAGCGTAGTTTTGCGAATGGGCCAGCGCCCTGCGCAGGGTGATCGGGCTTCCGACAGATTCGCCACGCGGCGTCCAGGCATACGGACCGCTACCCACGGTCAGCGGCACGTTGGGCACCTGAAAACACGGAGAAAAGCCATTATCGATAGCCACGGCATAGGTAAACGGCTTGGCCGTTGATCCCACCTGCCGCGTACCCATTTTCACCTGGTCATACTTATAATGCTCGAAATTGATGCCGCCTACCCAAGCGCGCACGTAGCCGGTATGCGGCTCCATCGACATCAACGCATTCCGGAGGATCAGTTTATTGTAGCGGATGGAATCCATTGGCGTCATCGTCGTATCCTTGTTGCCCTCCCATGTAAAAATGGTCATCGGTGTGGGGGTATCGAAATCTTTTTTGATCTCTTCATCCGTTTTGCCTGCCTGCTTCAGTACCCGGTAGCGGTCAGACCGCCTCATGCCAGTTTCGAGCAACTTTGCTTTATCCCCGGCAAACGGATCGCGCTTCCTCCATTGCCTGTCGAAACTGGCTTGTACAGTTTTCATCCATTCCCGCTGCGCCTCTTCGGCATAAAGCTGCATTTTTGAGTTGATAGTTGTATAAATTTTCAGGCCATCCCGGTCCAGGTCCCACGGTGTTCCATCAGCCTGGGTAATGGATAGTTCGTTGAACTCGCGTTGGATATCCCTTTTCATCACGGCGCGGAAGTAGGGTGCAAGCCCTTCACCGTAATTCGATATACGCATATCCAGCACCAGCGGCTCCTTCTGCAAGCGCCGCGACTCTTCCCTGGTGATAAAACCCATACTGCGCATGTTGTCGATCACGACATTACGGCGCCTGATCGCATTTTGCGGATACCGAACCGGCGAATAAATGCCCGGACCCTTCAACATTCCGACCAAAATGGCGGCTTGCTGGATATTCAGCTTGTCTGGTGTGGTGTTGAAATAGGTACGTGCCGCCGATTTGATGCCATAGGTGTTATAGGCGCCGAAATCCACGGTATTGAAGTACATGGTAATGATCTCCTCCTTGGTGTAGTTGCGCTCCAGACGCACGGCGGTGACCCACTCCTGGAATTTCTGAATGATACGCTTGCCGGTGCTCCGTGCGCGCCCCTCGGAAAATAGATTGAGCGCGAGCTGCTGGGTGATGGTACTGGCACCCTGCCGCTTCCCGATGAGGTTATAAAAAATAATGGTGAAGGTACGGCGGTAGTCGATACCCGAATGCCTGTAGAAACGCTTGTCTTCTGTGGCAATGAGCGCCTGGACAAGGTGGGGTGACAGTTCGTCATACCGCACATTGGAGCGGTTCTGTACGAAGTATGTACCTAACACAACGCTGTCGGCCGAGATTACCTCAGAAGCAAGATTGCTTTTCGGGTTTTCCAGGTCGCGGAAAGTCGGCAACTTGCCGAAAAAACCGATTCCTACGCTAAAAATAAACAAGAACCCTAATAAAATGGCGCCGATCAGTATGGTCCAGAAATTACGAGTATACCGGCTGACGTCTTCTTTGGTTAACGCGTTTTTTTTCGTTGTCTGTTTCTTCATTATCGTCTAGTACTGCGTACTCACTTATTCACTTACTCGTTTCCTCCCAATAAATCGTATAGTAATCGTCGATCTTGTCAAAATCAGATAGCGTGCCAAAATAGCGATCAGTAATTACAAACGTATTGTAGATGTCGCCCGGGATTTTCATGATATCGGGCAGTAAGGGGAGAATCTGCGTTTCGTACAGCTTTGCGTTGTCATACGAATCGAAGGGCCCTATGTAGATCAGCTGGTTTTCATCGTTTACCGCCTTCAGTTGGTGGCTGATTCCGCCCCCCGTATACCGGGTACGGTTGAATTGACCGATGCCGAACCTTGAGGGAGCGAGGTTGACGCGTTCGTTCATCACATTTATCACGAAATAGTAAGTTGCCGAGTCGGGCAGCAATTCCAGGTTTCGGTAGACGTTGGGCCCGACTTCACCCACCTCGGCCGTCTTTGCCAACTGTTGCCTCGCCAAGCCCTGTACCGTGCCGAGGCCAGCGTTTCCCCGCACAGCGGTCTGTCCTGCTGCAGATACTGCCAGTTGACGGCGTGGCACCGGCCGATCCGGTCCGCTATGGATGACCAATTGCGGCCACAACGTCATGGTCGGCTCATCTACAAATCGCGCCCGGTTGCCATCGACTCCGTACAGTGCAACCATCCGGTTAGCCAAGGTATCCCTATTGGCTTCGATGAATGCCAGGTGCTGACCGGCCAGCGGCGTGATGAGGCTGTCGTCCGGAAAGTCGGCCACCAGTTGTTTCAGTGCGTGCTCAAATGTATCCAGTCCGGAGGTCCGGCCCCACGCCAGTGCCCTTAGGTAGGCCAATTGGCTCATTGTCTGCTGCCTCCCGTCCTGTTGGCTCAGCAAGCGTGTCACCTCGTCGACCACTTGGCTATACTGTTGCTGCGTATATTGCGTATATACCTTTTCGTACGCCTCGTCCAGCGCCTGCTTTTGCTGTTCAAGTTTGGCCAAATATTGAGGATCTCGGATGATCCGGCTGTAAAGTGTCTCCGGAAATTCTGCCAATAGCTTCTCGCGGTAATAGGCGGCCCGCACCTCATCGGTTTGGGCATAAAGCCTATATAGGTTATAGTACAGCAATGCGCGATCGTCCGTATCGGGGTAGCGTCTCAGCAGTTCCTCGTAGGTATTTGCCGCTTCTTCGTCGTCACGCAATTCATCGCGGTATGTATTTCCGATACGCAGCAGGGCATCGTGTATGCGTTGATGTGAAGCGGCTAATTTCTCCGCGGTATTGGGCAGGGCATCCAGGTACGATTCCCGTAGCTTGAAAGCCCATGCAGCACTATCCAGCGCAGCGGTGTCTGCAGCAGCTGCCGTCTCCGTACCGATAGCGCTCGGCGGTTCAACAGCCGCCGTTCCATCTATCATATCGCTGAACCGCCAATTGTCGCGCAGCGGACGGCTGCCCCACCGTCGCCTGAATTCGGCCTGTCCCATGGCCATGGCATCGGCGTTATTGAAGTAGAAGCGATTGTCGGTATATGTCACCGTCCCCCCCACCATGTCATCAAACGGCGAACGCGGCGATGTTTGCCCCGATTTCTTCCTGTCCACTTTCGCCCTGCTGTCGTGTTGGAGCTTAGCGCAGTCGCGGGCGATGATGCTGTCGATTTCCGTCTGTCGCTGAACTTCGTTGAGCCCCGACAGGTATTGCAGGCTGTCCTCGCGGGCGACGGTCTGCAATTCGGCTATCAGATCGTCCAGGTTAGCGATTTTGCGCTGCACAGCCCCTGCATCCGGAAAATCAGCCGGAAGAGACATACCTACGCTGTCGTAATAATGCTTGCTGGTCTGGTAGTCGCCCTGCCCGAAATAATGATCAGCCAGCTTCAGGTAACTCATTGCGGTCTGATACCGGTTGTTGCTTTGCTGCCGCAGCGCCAGCTCGTAATGGGCGAGGGCTTGGGGTACGTTGCCATCTGCGTAATATATTTCAGCTATCCGGTAGTGAATCTGATCCCTGAACGCTGTGTTTTTGCCGTCCCGCAGCATGCGTTTCAGTAATCTTACACGGTCTGCGCCGGAAGGATTTTCTGCCGTCGCCAAATATACCCTGTTCAAATCAGCATAAAACGACATCTCGTAGGCGACATTACTCTTCACCACACGGGAAAAGTGCCGATACGCCTCTTCATCCCGCCCATGCATTTGCAGCAACTGGCCCAGCAAATAATGCCAACGCAATTTTGTTGGCTTATGCGAGGTATGTTCAAGGGCCTGCTGGAGCATGGTAATCGCAGATTCTTCATCGTGTGTAAGCAGGTAGTGCTTGGCCTGGGCAGCAAAAATCAATCCCACGGATTTGTCTTCTGACTCCAGTCCCATAAACACGGTATCCAGCACCATCCCCGCTTCCGTAAGGTTACCCAATTGCATCAGCGACCGTGCTTTCCAAGCCAGAGCGGCCTGCCGGTATTCTGGCATGTCGGCGAATGCGTTCGCTACATAGGTGAAGAACTCTGTGGCGTTATAATAATTCCCTTTCAGATAATTGGCTTTCCCCGTAAGCAGATATGCTTCATTAATATACTTGCTTTTGGACTTTGTATTGATAATGTTCAATGCTTTGCCGATGACCGAATCCATCAACGCGGTGTTGGCCGAAGCTGTCGCTTCAGTTGGCTCGATAAAGACAGGCAGCAATTGCTGGTAATTATTTTGATGCAGGGCGAAATTTTCCCGTTCGACGTCTCCGATGATTTTTCGGCCGTGGTACACAATATTGTACCTCGCTGTTAGATTTTCCATCATATCATACTCAGACCGACCTTGTTCCTTGTTTACGGAACAAGCAATAACCACACAGTGCAATATAACTAACGCACTGACGCGGATAAGAGAAAAGGAATAAGGGTTATTTTTCAATGCCGCTGTTTCTTAGCCGATCTACCATACAAAATGAATATCTTTGCTGGGAATGCATGTGCAAAAATAATCAATTTATTTTGATACACCGCATGGGAAAGGATAAGCATTGGCCAAACGGAAAAACAAGCTCAGCAAAGCCCTCGATGCGCGCTACAAGGTAGTGGTCCTCCGTGAGGAAACTTTTGAAGAAAAAGCCGCCTTTACCGGCAGGTTGTGGTATTGGATTACCGGTGCGGTATCAGCAGCAGTGATACTCGTTATATTTACCATCATGCTGATCCGGTCAACCCCGCTCCGTGAATATGTAGGCGGGACGTCATTGAGCGGCTACGAACGCGGACGATTGATTGAAGCCTATGCCCGCATCGACTCCCTGGACCACATGGCACAGGCGAACGAAATCTATCTAAACAACATCCGGGCGGTAATCAGCGGAGAAGCCGGTGAGACAATGGAGCAAGTAAGCAGACAACCTATTGGCGATCAAGATAACGCAGTGATCGCAGACAGCGAATTCGGTGTCGGCGTTTCGGCCGATGAACTGGCATTGCGTGAGTTGGTAGAGTCCGGGGCACCCTACGACTTACCGGAAAACACGGGGAGTACCCGGACCGGGATTTCGTCTTACACCTTTTACAATCCCATCAAGGGCATCATCAGCTCCAGCTTCAACCCTCAGGAGCAACATTACGCGGTTGACATTGCGGTGAAACAGCATGAACCGGTGCGGGCTACGCTGAGCGGGCATGTGGTATTCGCCTCCTATACCCCTGAAACCGGCTATGTGGTGATCGTCCAACATGGCAATAACATACTGTCTCTGTATAAACATTGTGCCTCGATTATCAAAAAAGTTGGTAGTTTTGTACGCGGTGGCGAAGTTATCGCTTTTGCTGGTGATACGGGAGAGTTGAGCACAGGTCCACACCTTCATTTTGAATTGTGGCATAATGGCAATCCGGTAAATCCCACTGATTACATAGCTTTTTAACAAATACCGTAATTTACCTAAGCAACACCAGCATGTTTGCAAACAAGAAAAACGAAAGAGTACCAGAACAACGGGGGAGCAGCTTCAACCTAATCGCACAGGGAACAGAAATCACTGGCGACATCAACACCCCGGGAGATTTGCGTATCGATGGCCACATCACAGGCAATGTCACGTGTACGGCCAAGCTGGTCGTCGGCGAAAGCGGGGAGGTCGACGGCCACATCAACTGCCAGTCTGGCGAAATCTCGGGCACCGTGCGCGGACAAGTGATCGCAAAGGAGGTACTTCAGCTCAACCAGTCCGCATCGATTCAGGGCGACATCGAAGCAATGCGTTTTGTTGTGGAAGACGGGGCTTCTATCAATGGCAGGTGTACAACCAGTAAAAGCTTAAATCTGCCTGGCCGTCTGCCCGAAGTGAAGCTCATTTCCTATGAAAAATCACAAGCCGTCACCGAATAGAAGCTTAGGCAAATATGCCTATTTTACCGGAGTGGGCTTTCAAATGATTGCCATTATCGGCGTATTTACTTATATCGGATTCCGGATCGATGAGTCGCGGAACAGCGAGGTGCTGCTTTGGACGGCGTTGTTTGCGTTAGCCGGCGTGTGCATCAGTATCTATACCGTGATACGGGCGGTGACACGACGGGGGAAATAGCTACCCGGTTGTCCCTTTCCGTTTTTTTCTAACGTTCAGGTAGACAGATAACAGGGCAACCACGGCAAAACTGATGGCGGTAATGCGGTCCACCAAGCCGGCATCGATAGCTGAACCGGAAACGTTGTCCAACAGGTATTTGACAAACGAATTGGGGAGGTCATGCTCCCCCAATTTGCTTTTTACCTGCCATTGCCAATCCGTAATGGGGCAATAACCGATTCCAAACCATATTCCGAGCAGCAGCCAGGAACCTGCGGTGAGTATTACACTGTACAGGTGAAGCCGCTGCGTACGTTTCCATATCCATCCCAACAAGTTGAAGCCAATAATCAGCAGGTGGAGAAGGGTAAAGAAAATGTCAAGGAATTTCAGCCAAACCATACTTCAAAGGTACGATTTAAGGGGTTCATAACGAAAACCGCCTCGAAATCGTAAAACCCCACCTGAATTGGCCCTTCGTCCATGTCGACGTGGTTTCGGGGATATATTGCATTTCCTGGATAGCCGTGGCATTGGTAAAGTTAAGGTTGAACACATGCCCGCCCGTTTCGATTTCCAACCCTACCCCTAAAGGATTGTATAACGCGGTGATGGCATCCGCATACCCTTCCTTGCTTGCCGTTGACCGGAAAGGCAGGAAATAATCCATCACCAGCGCCATACGCCTGCTTACCTTCAGCCTTCCCCCTATCCCCAGGGCAAACAGGTTCTCTTCACCGTCGTAATTGGCCGTTGTATTCCGACGGATATATGTGGGATGCAGTGCCAATGACAGATTTGACCCGAATTTGCGGGCGATAATCACCTGGCCGACTAGGTTAAGCCGATCGGAAAATTGCCGGTATGAAATCGCCTCATCATCATTTTGTCGGTCTGCGCGCACCCCTGGTATGACGACACTGGTGT
This sequence comes from Parapedobacter deserti, assembly GCF_042646065.1. Classification (NCBI taxonomy): domain Bacteria; kingdom Pseudomonadati; phylum Bacteroidota; class Sphingobacteriia; order Sphingobacteriales; family Sphingobacteriaceae; genus Parapedobacter; species Parapedobacter deserti. The sequence goes on along the minus strand of NZ_JBHRTA010000038.1, from coordinate 531,796 downwards.
ATAACGTCACAGACAGCGGCATCTTTCCATTGACCGTTTGCCGCAGCAATCGGTATTTCAGGTTCGCTTCATACAGCTGCGACACGCGCGTAGCCCCTTTTGCCCGCGCAATCCCTACATTAAGGTGGTCCGTAACTCCGTACTCAAAGCCAATCTTGATGTCGGTAGCATTGTCCAATCCGAAGAAATTCTTGGCACCACCATTGGCACCTGCGATATCTCCGAAACGATGGTCTACCTTGAAATCAAGCTCGCGCTTGCGGATGGTCTCGACAGATTGGCTATTGATGATACGGGTGGTCTTGAAGGTGGCTTCCACTTCTTCCCGCGTCCAGTTTACGCTGTCGCCGGCAAGCGTCGCTTCCAAATCGGTCTGAGCGGCCAGCTGCACATAAAAAGTCGCCAGGGTCACAGACAAAAGAAAGATGCGATTGATAAGTCGCGATAGATTCATAGAATAAAATAGTTTATTATTGCTTTCGATAAGTTGCCGAAACGTCTACCTCCACCACTTCGGCGATATTTTTGATGACAACCCGGGGAATCTTGATATTATGGTCCACCACCCGGACCCGGAATTTGGCAGTGGTCCCCACCATTGTCTCCGACACTTCAATGGTCGCCGTTGTCGTGTACAACTTTTTCACCCCATGGATTTCCAAGTTTCCGGACACCGTTACCTGATAGGCGCCATTCCTTTGCCAATCCAGCGGTTCATTGATTTTGCCGCTGAATGTGGCGTACGGAAATTTATCGCTCTCCATATAGTTTTCGTTGAAGTGTTCCTGCATCAATCGCTTCTTAAACACGAACGATTTTATGGGTACCTTGAACGCGATCTCATACTTATCCATATCAAGCGCTGAGGCCGCCTTTTTTGTTTCTGCCGAGATGTTTTCCAATGGTGCTTCCGAAAAGAATGATATCCGGCTTTCTTTATCGATCAATATGCCCTGAGCCTCCGCGGGCAAGCTTAGGATCGTCACGAACAGCCATACCAAAACGTTGATCATTGCGGCCCGCCTTTATCAACCCATGCCCTCAATAAATTCAGCTCCCGATTGGATAAACTACCGTTTTGTGGCATCACTTTGCGGACAATAACCACGTCATTAATACGTGCCAGATTATCTTTCACCGAATTGTATCCGGAGAACATCCATTGGGACGTGCCCGGTCCTGAGCCGGTGTGGCAACTGCTGCACTTGGACTGCAACAGTGATCCGACGAAGTTTGTGTAGGATACATTCTCTTCCGTCACTTCCCCACCCCCATTACCCGGAGGCGGCTCAGGAGCAGGGCTGTCCTTATCCTTTCCGCACCCGGTAAAACAAATAACGATCAGCGCTAATAACGACACCTTCCATTGTTTTGGTTTCATAATCTATTCATTGTTTTTAGTTGTAAAATCGCAGTCAGTCATCCGCGCCCTCAGCCACGGGTGAATCGGGACGCAGGACCGGCCAGACCCCCACCGCCGGAAAATCGACCCCCTTGGTTTCGCCACGCAACGCATCCTGTTCGAACCGGTAGAGCGGCCACCCCTTATAGGTCAGCTGTGTTCGCCCATGCACGGTTATTTCCGCGAAATCACCGCGGTCAATGGCTGACGGTACGGCCAATACCTCAGATTCATAAATCGGCCACACGCTGTTATTGCTGAAATCGGGCTTGGTGAAGTTGTTGGTATGGTATCGATCGTTACGGAATCCATATAGTGTACGCCCATAGGCATCGACCAGGTACCGCGTCATCCCTTCTCCGGGCGTCAGGTCCTGGGTGTACAGCGTCCCATTGCCGCCTACCAGTTGATGCTGCACCAGCATGACCGAATAATCGGGCTTCGCCACAAACCAGTTGCCTCCCACGCCATTGCCATTTATTTCGCCCGGGGTGCCATCATTGGCATAGTAATACAGTGGCCATCCTTTATAGGTGGTCTGCATCGAGCCGTCTGCCGCCGTGATCGTGCCGATGTCTTCGCCATCGATGCCTTCGCTTCCGGATGCATGGCTGCTGTAGTACTTCGGCCACAGGGATAAACAGTTTCCGGCACACGAGGAATTTCCGTTGGCATCGCGGGAGAAAAGGTAAAGCACCTTGCCTGCGCTGTCTGTCAATACCTGTCCGAAGGCAGCATCCGTCTGGATGAGAATGCCCATTTTCTCCGGCTCGGGTTCAAGCTGGTCATCGTCTTTGCAGGAAAAGACTGGCAAGCAAGCCACCGTGGCCGCTAACCAAACTGTACTAATGCGGTAAGACTCCATAACTTCGTAGATTATCAATCACTTCTTGGTTTCCATACTAGCAATACGGAGTGATTGTGCGACAGGTTGCCTCAAACGGGTCCAAAAAATTTATTTTCGTCAGGCAACCTTTTGCCTTTATTCCCCGTAATATTGTGTAAACGAAGAAGTAGCTTGCCGACCATTATTAATGAAGAAACGGTACAGAAGTATATTGCCGGTTGCTTAAAGCATGAAAGGGAAAGCCAATATGCTTTATTCAGGCATTTCTATAGCTATGCTATGGGAATATGCAGGCGGTACGCCCGCCAATCGGATGAAGCGTCGGATATCCTGAATGAAAGCTTCCTTAAAATATTCAACCATATCGAAAACTATGATAGGACAAGACCGTTCAGATCGTGGATAGCAAGAATCGTCACGAACACGGCAATTGATTTTTACCGGACCAGCATCCGGTTTTCCGTGCATGAAAATGTGGAGGAGCATGAGGAAGTGGCTAACGCAACCAACGTATACGACAAGCTGGCTTATGATGACCTACTCGTCTTGATAACGGAGCTAAGCCCAGCCTACCGGACCGTATTTAACCTGTATGCCATAGACGGGTACAGTCATCAGGAGATAGCCGACCTATTGGGTATTACCGTAGGCACATCCAAAGCCAACCTTCACAAAGCGAGGAAGAAACTGCAGGAACGGTTGCACGAATACATGGGCGGGGCAGCAAAAGAGGTAAAGGAATAAACACATGCAAAAAAAACACCCGATAGATCAGCTGTTTAAGCAGGGGCTCAGCGATCCTGACATCCCGTTTGACCAACGGGACTGGGAAATGCTGGAAAAAAAGCTGGTCCCGGCGAAAAAAATGCGCACGGCTGCGCTTCTCTGGGCCGGAAGCGCAGTAGCCGCCTCGCTGGTCATTGCGGCGATATGGCTGTTCGATAGCGGCGCGCACCTTCAGGACAGCTCCATGGTAAATCGCCGGCAGGATGTGGGTCAATGGCGTCCTGATAAGCCGGAAGTGCAAACGCGTGGGGAGCAACAAGCCAACGACGCATCGCTTTCTCATGCATCGCCGGTTGCCCTGCCGGCAGCAAAAAAGGTTCAGGCACCGCAAAAGGCAGATACGATTGTCAATCGGCCGGCCATTGCCAACCTACCAATGCCGCAGGTGATGGGCAGATCGCAGCACGCCATACCAATACCATCACGCCTCATCCTACCGGAAAGTTTGACCATAGACACATCGGCAACCGAACCACCGCTTTCCTTATCGTGGCATCAGAAGAAACAGGCCGGATTGACGCTTACCGTAGCCGCCGCTCCGGACCTGTCGGGGACCAGCCTGTTAACAGGTAAATTAAGTTCGAATATTGGCATACTTGCCGCGTATCAACTCAACGATCGGTTTCGCATCAGCACTGGGGTTTGGTACGCAAAAAAAATCTACCAAGCAGATTTCGGGGCATACCGCCCCAGTAACGGGTGGCCTTCTTATGGGAACAGACCCGAACTGGTAGACGCGGATTGCCGTGTATTGGACATTCCGATCAACGTAGACTACATCTTGAAGCGGAGTTCCAATGCAGCGTGGTTCGTCTCTGGAGGCTTATCAAGCTATATTATGCTCAGTGAGGCGTACAAATTCACGTATCCCGGAGATGAGCATCACTATCCGCAGAAATACAAGGTTCGCAATGAAAACCGGCATTTTCTTGGCGTAGCCAATATCGGTGTCGGGTATCAGCGCAGGCTATCGCCCGCATTCGGCATTACTGTACAACCCTTTGTAAAAGTACCATTGAGCCAGATCGGTCAAGGCAATATCAAACTATACTCCACAGGCGTGGCAATATCGGCGGATATTGACCTGACCACGCGGGCAAAGCGATAGTAAAGAAAGGCCATCAAGACGCTGCTACTCCTGTCTATGCTTCACATACCGCTCCAACCACCGGTCCATTTCCCAAAGCGTATGGTAAATGGATTCCTTTGCGCGGTATCCGTGCAACTCTTTAGGAAGGAACACTAACCGAACAGTACCGCCATGTCCCTTGATTGCTGCATATAGGCGCTCGCTGTTGATGGGAAACGTCCCCGAATTTTCATCATCCACACCGTGAATAAGCAAAAGCGGGGTCTTTATCTTATCGGCAAAACTGAACGGCGACATTTGATAGTACACCTCCGGAGCCTCCCAATACGTCCGTGGCTCGGCCTGAAAGCCAAACGGAGTCAATGTCCGGTTGTAAGCTCCGCTTCTGGCAAGTCCCGCAGCGAAAAGATCGGTATGTGCCAGCAGGTTGGCTGTCATGAACGCACCATAAGAGTGCCCTCCTACCCCGATGCGTTTAGGATCGGCCAAGCCAAGGCCTGTCACGTAATTGATCGCTGCCTCGGCATTAGCTTTTAATTGCGGTACAAACGTATCATTAGGCTGGTCTTCTCCTTCACCCACGATGGGCATATCTGCATTGTCAAGCACGGCATATCCGCGCGTAACCCAATAAACCGGTGAACCCCAGGATATCCGGGTAAAACGATGGGGCGAACCTTTCACCTGGCTGGCAGCTGCCGCAGTTTTGAACTCCCTGGGGTACGCCCACATCAGCATGGGAAGCGGCCCGTCTTCTTTCTTGTAATCTTTGGGTAAGTACAACGTGCCGGTGAGCGTCAGGCCGTCATTTCTCGGATATGACAACTGCTGTTTCTGTACGTCTTTCATCGAAGGATATGGATCAGGGAACGCAGTAATGGGAACCATCGACCGCTTTTTGAGATTAACGCTGTAATAGTTCGGTGCTTCGTCGACCGACTCCCGCGAGATAATGAGTGTACCGGTATTGTCGAAAAACACAGGCAACTCGTAGTATGGCGCTTGTGATCGGAACAGGGTATCCGTTTTTCCAGACAGCAAATTCCACCGCATCAGGAAAGGCCGGTCGCCTTCCGGAGACGCTCCGGTGGATATCGTAAATACCGCGGGCTGTCTCCCCTTATCCAGCAACAGCACGGAGCGATTGTAGGAATTGGGCATATATACAAAGCGGCCGGGGTCGGTGTAGGCATCTTCCGACGAGCGGTCAGCAATCGTTTTAATCGTATCTCCGCTGTCCGAATCAAACAGCGTCATCTTTTCTGTCCGCGTCTGCCGCCAGCGCTCGTTCAGAATAGCATAATCCTTGTCTGCCCAAGTGATGCTGCCGTAGCGCAGTGTCGTACGGATGAGTGTGGCCGGATCTGCCGTGAAGGGTGCCTCGAGCTGGTATACAGCATCCCGGAAGTCTGCTTCGTTGCGCGCAATGCCGCCATCCAGTGCCTCCACCCAATACAAGGTTGCCGGTTTATCCGGCCGCCAGCTGTAACTACGGGGACCGGTCACGGTATTGTCAAACCCGATAGGCACATCATCCGCCAGCGGAGCCTTATGCAGCGTTTTCACCTCCGTGCCCGTGGCGTCCCACAAAACGACATGGTATGGGAACGAATATACCGGAACAAGGTAGGAATATGGACGTACAACCCGCTGAACGAGCAAATAGTTGCCATCCGGCGAATAGCTTAACGTTCGATATATGCCCGGCTCGTTGAGCTTGGTAATGTTGCCCTGCAAATCCACCAATGCCGCCTGCGCTGTCAAGAAATAATCGAACAGCAATTCGTCATATGGGTTTTCAAGCAAGTTTTGATACGTCCGGGACGGAGCGGTTTTTCCAAGGCTCTCCTGTACTACGGGGCCCACGGGCACCTCACCAGCCTCCGGCATTTCTCCGCGGCCATCGGGAATGAATTTGGCAAGAATATGCTGCCCGTCAGGAGTCCAGGAAAGCGTAAAACCAAAAGCATCGTTCAGCGGCTTATCGGTAAGCTTCCTTGCAGTGAATAGCTTTATATCCGCTAACCAAAGTTCCACCGCGTTTGGCGTACTGTTGCTGAAAGCCAACCATTTTTCATCCGGACTCAACGTCACGTTGCCGAGGCGGGCCTCAGCGGGCAACCCGGTAATCGGATTTTCCTTCCCGGTCTTAACATCCTTGATGATGATCGCAGTAAAGCCGCTGCCTTCACTGGCGCTGTTGGCCGGATTGAGCCTCAGTCCGGCCAATCCCAGCACGGGCTGGGAAATATCAGCGATCGTCGGAAAGTCGGGACGCTCCAGCAGGAGCATCTTGTCCCTGCTCTTGGTAAATTGGACGGATGGCGTGGTTGGCGCATCAACCAATTCACGGATACTTTCGGGCGGCGTCTGATAGGTCAGGTTGTCTTGGGCAACCGTGGAAAAAAACAAGAATAAAAGTAACGCAAGTGCGCTACCATGAAGGATAGATTCTCTTTTCATGGCACTTAGATTTCAATGAAACTTATAATCAGATCAAAGATGAACGTTTTTGCCATAAAAACACATCCGGTAACCATGAAGTTACGCAACAATTACCGACGCTCAATCAAGCATACGGCATATGCCACCACTCCTTCTTGCCGACCGATGAACCCCATGGTTTCATTGGTGGTGGCTTTAATCGAAATGTCTTCTTCTGTGATGCCCGCTGCTGCCGCGATCCGCTGTTTCATTTGCGGGATATACGGTTTTATCTTGGGGGTCTCAAGGCACAACATCGCATCAACATTACCCAATATCCATCCCCTATCCTGCAATATCTTCACGCATTCCTGCAACAGAATCAAGCTATTGACCCCTTTCCAACGCGCATCTGTGTTGGGAAAATGATGTCCGATGTCTTCCAGGTTGGCTGCGCCTAAGATAGCATCGCATATGGCATGGACCAGCACATCCGCATCGGAATGCCCAAAAGCACCCGAATGATGCTGCACCTGCACCCCTCCCAGTATAAAGGGATGTCCCTCCTTCAGCTGATGAACATCAAATCCGAATCCAACTTTTATTTTCATATATCTGATTAATTATTTACTTCACCCCTGCCATCACCATCCACCAAACATAATGAATGTTATTTTAATTGCACTTTACTTCAATAATTTATTTAATTTTGATTCTGCAAAAGAATGGTGTCATTGCTGAAAATACCGAATGAAAACAAAAACTACTTATTTCGTCCATCTCCTCTTGTTGTTTTTCTGTGGGGTTTTGATTACTTCCTGTAAAAATAGAAGTGGCGTTTCCCCAAAAACCGGTGTCGCCTATAACGACCCGTACAATGGTGGCCTTCAAATCAATAGGAAGGTGAAAGAAGGGCCCGGCCCCGGATTGGTGGTTATTGAAGGGGGTACGTTCGTGATGGGTGGCAGCCTCAACGAAGATTTAACCTACGCTCACGACAACCTCAAACGCCGCGTCACGGTCGCTTCGTTTTACATGGACGAAACCGAGGTTTCCAATGCCGATTGGCTGGAGTACCTGCATTGGCTCAACCAGAATTTCCCAGACGACAAAGAGCTCTACTACAATGCGTTGCCCGACACCTTGGTGTGGCGCCAGCCCTTGTCCTACAATGAACCCTACGTTGACCTTTATCTCCGCCATCCAGCGTATCAGGATTATCCGGTGGTGGGTGTTACGTGGGAGCAGGCAAATGCATACTGTGTGTGGCGGACCGACCGGGTGAATGAACACATCCTGAGACAGAAAGGAGCATTGGTAGACTACCGTACATTAGCGGAATCGCAAGCACGGCCAAATGAACCTTTTAACACCGACATCTATCTTAATGGGCAATACAGGGGCGAAGGGGTAGACGGTGAACGGATGCCGAGAGACAACCGCCCGGGTGCGGAAGACGGCGCAAGGCGGCCTGTCCGCATGGAAGACGGCGTGCTTAAGCAACCCTATCGGCTGCCAACCGAGGCCGAGTGGGAATATGCCGCGCTGGGATTGATCGGTAATACCGAATATGGGAATATCGAAAGCGGCAGAATATATCCATGGGACGGGATGGGGGTGCGTTCCGGCAAGCGGCGCACACAAGGACTGATGATGGCCAACTTCAAGCCCTCTGGCGGCGATAATATGGGCGTGGCTGGATACCTTAATGACGGCGGCGACATCACGGTATCGGTAACCAGCTACCTTCCCAACGACTATGGGCTTTACAACATGGCGGGCAACGTCAACGAGTGGGTAAGTGACGTATACCGGCAACTGTCGTTTGAAGATTTCGAAGACTTCAACCCTTTCCGCGGTAATGTGTATATGGATAAACAATTTGAAGACGCCGAAAAAGGCATCTTAGCTAAGGATAAATACGGCCGTCCTATCCGGGTGCCTGCTAAAGCACCGCGGAAGCAGACATGGGAGGAATTACAGGCAATGGCTGCGGCTTCTGAGTCTGCACCTGCCGCCTTTGACCATGACGTGCGCGGCCACGCTGATGAGACAAATAATGAGCTGTATGGTGCCACTACGCTAATCAATGATAAATCTCGGGTGTATAAAGGCGGTTCATGGAATGACCGTGCCTATTGGCTGAACCCTGCTACCCGCCGTTTTATGCAGCAGGACGCATCAAATGCCATGACCGGATTCCGGTGTGCCATGACGTTGGTGGGTTCGCCGATAGTTAACACCAAGACGGCACCCACATTCCCAGCAAACCGGTCGCGCGGGCAGGACAAGAAAAAAGTACTGGGGATTTTCTGATTTTGAAAGTTCTCACCAAAACAAAATCCTCAAAAATCAGCTTATAATCCGGCGTGATTTTTGAGGATTTTCCCTTTCAAGGGGAGGCTAACATTGTTACGTTAATCCCCGATCTGAGTATAGTAAATATTCAATTTCATCCTCAAGTCAGAATTGCGTACATTTTGGATGATTGCCCGGCTACCTGTGTTCATCACCGGATAGTAAGGCACCTGACCGTCAAGGAAAGCAGCCGGAGCAATAAAAAATTCATTGCTGTTAATCTTGCCAAGCAATAGGTCTTGAACATATGACGTAAGCTGGAACACGTAGCGTTTTCTCGCATTGTCCAGTTCCCCACCAAACGCCCTCCAGGTGCCATACCGATACCAAAGGCTGCGGCCATCGCCACCGAAGCCGCTTTGCCCAAAATTATTCTGTGATGTCCGCGAATCCCCGTCCGGCACCGGCTGTCGCCGTCCGGCGATATCCTCCCGGTATAACGTCAGCCTCGGCGCGTAGGCATTGAACTGTTCATCGGAAACCTCGTCCACATACAACACCAGCTCTGCTTTGTTTACCGCTATATTCCGTCCCTTCAGCGAATCGATGTAGGGAATACGCAATCGGGTACGGAGCCCTGCCGGCGCCTGAAGATATACTGTTTCATAATTACCCTCGGGATTGTCCAGCTGCACTTGTACAGCTTCGTTATATGTACGATTGACTTGGGTTGCAAGGCCATAAACACCTGGACTAACGTTACTAGACTGTATCGTCGTAGGCAAAAATGTACGGATGGTATCGGTGTCCGCATCGTCACCCTCTTTCCCGTTGGGCTGGCGATAAGTAAGGTGTATACCGGTGGTATTGGCAAGACCACGAAAAGCAACCAGCCCACCGATACCGCTTGATGCATCCGCATCCACATCGAGAAACAAGCCCTTTACATGACTATTAAAGCCCGAAACGGTAGAGAGCAAAGCTGAATCGACCGATTCGCTGAACAGCTCCTTGAAAAACTCCGGCGAGAGTGCCACACGCAATTGCGGAATATCTTTTACCACCGAGTCTTTACCATCAATATGTTTGGTGACGCTTATGGTGTCACTGAGTCTGAAACGGCTTATGGTTGTTGAACCGAGAAGCTCGTTCGTCACTGACCAACGCTTGGACGAGGACGCACCATCGGTATAATTCTCATCCAATTGCCGCACCCGAAGGGAGAACGTTGAACTGAGTGTGTCGCCGAAATATTCGGTACCGTACGGCAAAACAAGGATAACAGAATCTATCTCTGCGTCTGGCCTGATCCGTGGCACCGTCGTCGGCCGACCGATCGCAATTGCAAGGTCTGCAACGGTTGTTCCGATCATGGGGTCGACGAAACGGCCAAACATTGTTTGACTGGAAGAAAAGGAAGAGGATCGCGCACTGTCATCCAGAAACGTCGCCGCCTGCAACGTCAGCGTGTCTGTTAAGACGCCCCTAATTTGGTCTTCAGGGTCCACGTCCAATCCAATGCCCGATGGATTGGTACAACCTCCCAAAACAAAAAGACTTATTAACAGCGTCAATAAGTCTTTGGTATGATAATTCATTCGCAAAGAAATTAAATTCAAAATTACGCTTCCACTGCTGTTTCGAGCTCTATGCTCGAAAATTGTTCGTAAAGGTTGCAATAATTTTCGAATTCTTCGTTGTTTTCCACCTCAAAAGCCGGTAAATCGCTCGCTTTAACAATATTTAACAGTTGTTCGTCCATATCGTTGCCAGTGAGAACCACCGCATCGGAATAGCTCAGTGCCCCTCGGTAAAGACCTGCATAGTCACCCGAGCCGTAAGACACCACATCATCGGCCGTCATGTTGCCCGTGAGCGCAATATCCGTAAAATTCTCGCCCAACGAGAAATTAACGTCTTCCTTATATAGCGAATAAATCACTTTCGTGTCCTTAAATGTGGGATCGTCTTTATAGGCCGTCTTCACATAAGCGGGTACCAACGCACTCATCCATCCATGGCAGTGTATCACATCCGGTGACCATCCCAGTTTTTTCACGGTCTCCAAGGCCCCTTTGCAGAAAAACACGGTGCGTTCGTTATTGTCTTCAAAGTAGTTACCGCAATCATCGCAGAACACATGCTTACGCTGGAAATATTCCTCGTTATCCAAGAAATACACCTGCATACGTGCCGCCGGAATGGAGGCTACCTTGATGATCAGGGGATTATCGTTGTTATCCACGACGATATTCATCCCGGATAACCTGATTACTTCGTGTAACCGGTTTCGGCGCTCATTGATGTTCCCGAAACGCGGCATCAGAATCCGGATTTCGTAGCCCTTTTCCTGCATGGCCTGAGGCAGTTGGCGGGTAACTTCAGAAATTTTACTTAGTTCGAGGAAAGGCGACATCTCGTGGGTAACAAACAGAATCTTCGTTTTTGCCATCTCCAATTTTTTGTTTTTAATTTTTATTAGAAAAGTAAAATCGGTTTGCAAAGATAATCAATTTTTGTCAATATACCAATTAGTTACCCTATTCATCGACGAGATAAGCTAAAAATTTACCATTTTTGCCAAACAAAAAAACGGGTTAGTCTGTTGAAAGTAGTTACCACTAGAATTTCGTTGCACCGCCAATTGCAACCGTACCGCGATCAGGGGCTGCGCATTGCGTTTGTCCCTACAATGGGGGCACTGCATCGGGGCCATATCGCCCTCGTCACCGAAGCAAAGTCGCTGGCCGACGTTGTGGTGTGCAGTATTTTTGTAAACCCCACACAGTTCAACGACCCCAGCGACCTCGAAAAATATCCCCGCCCCATTGAGAATGACATGGCGATGCTAAAGAAAGCCCATTGTGATGTGTTGTTTCACCCTGGAGTGGATGAAATGTATGTGCCTGGTGAACAATGGCACATAAACCTCGGTCAGTTGGACAGCGTGCTGGAAGGCTTGCACCGTCCGGGACATTTCCAGGGCGTTACACAGGTTGTGAAGAAGCTCTTCGACGCCGTGCAGCCGGACGTGGCGTGCTTCGGCCAAAAGGATTTCCAGCAATACAAGGTCATTGAATACATGGTCAGGCAGTTAAAGCTACCGGTATCACTGAAACTTTGCCCCACAGTCAGGGAGCCGGATGGCCTTGCCATGAGTTCGCGCAATGTCAGGCTGTCGGCACAAGGACGGCAGCAAGCCCTGGCACTTTACCGGTCCTTGCTGCAGACGAAGGCAGATTCCGCCCATACAGATCTCCACACGGTGCGCCAAAATGCCATCGACCTGCTGAAAAGTAGCCCTGGTGTCCGGTTGGAGTATTTTACGGTATACAATGCCGACACCTTCACCGAAGCAGACACCGCGGAACACAGCTCAACGTTGGTCGCTCTGGTCGCGGCTTGGGTAGATGGTGTACGGTTGATTGATAATATGCTGTTATAACGGTATCAGAGCCGGCCTTTCACATCGGCCATGCTTAGACTGAGGATGTTACAAACAGATGATAAACCTAGCATTTAATTTTCCGTATCTTTGCATCATGGTTATTGAGGTATTAAAATCGAAGATCCATCGCGTACGGGTTACTCAAGCAGAATTGAACTACGTGGGCAGCATCACGATCGACGAAGACTTGATGGATGCGGCAAACATCATTGCCAACGAAAAAGTCCAGATCGTCAACAACAACAACGGGGCGCGTTTTGAAACCTACGTCATCAAAGGCGAACGCGGATCGGGCACCATTTGCCTCAATGGCGCCGCTGCTCGCTTGGTGCAGGTGGGCGACATCATCATCATTATTTCCTATGCCTTAATGGATATAGAAAAGGCGAAAAAGTACGAACCGATATTGGTATTCCCAGACGGAGATAACCGGCTACTCTAATCACCTCAACCTGCCCGTGTGCGGACACCGCATAAAACGCTCTCCAGTTGGTTCGCCAGCGGCAATCAAGAAGGTTGCTACCGCTTACGCATGACACCGTCAAAAGAATAATTAAATTTTTGTTAGGCTAACCAAACTTTCACTACTTTTGCAGTGATCGGTTGTTTAGGTTATGCAATCGATATAAGAAAGTAGTTACTTTGTAAGCTTTTAATCAACCGAGATGTGGAATAGCAACATCCGTTCGACACTTGCCTTATTTCAAGCTACGCTGTTTTGCTTGATTGTAGCCAGCGGAACGGTCTTTATGCACAAGCATAAAACCGCAGGCGGACGGATTGTCATCCATATCCATCCCTACAACTTAAGTAACGACCCCGATGCAGCTAAGCATCACCAATCGGAGACTGAAATCCATTTATTGGATGTAATTTTCCAAGGCTCCTATACTCAACCGTCCTGCCTCCTACTCGACTTCTCGCTCGCGTTGCGGTTTGAAACCGCTTTCACACCCGTACCGGTTCCTTTTTACACCAAAGACGACCAACCGTACGCTTACCTCCGGGGCCCGCCCACCTCGCTTTAAACTTCATGCCTTGACCAGCGTTATCCCACTGGTCATCCCATGCCAGTCCGCATGGTGAGGCATCCTGTGTTAGGGCTTGTCGCCTCGATTCCGTCGTACCTTATTGATGACCGCTGTTGTCAGCGGAGCAATACAAGCCGGCATACGGCACGTCCTGATTACGGCAACAGATCATTAAAGCAAGCATTTTACTTATAGCAATCAGCATCATGAAACCGCAATTGATGAAACCATACGTGTTCACCATTCTTAGCCTTATTCTATCCCATTCCGTTTTCGCTCAGGAGCCGCGGGCCACCCTCTATGGAACGGTGACTTCCGGCGGCGAAGCCATTCCGGCTGCCACCATTTCGGTCGCGAAAACAACCGCGGCTACTCAATCGGACCTATCTGGACACTTCCGACTCGATGTACCGGCAGGAAACATCACAGTGGCTGTCAATGCCCTGGGTTATGCGCCTTATAACCGGGACCTGAACGTATCCGTGCTTGATTCCATTCAGCTAGCCATCGAGCTCGATCCCATTTCGGTTACCTTGGATGAAGTGGTGCTCGACCGCCAAACCGGCCTGACGCGGCGCACACCTTATGCCATATCGGGTGTGGAGATGCAAAGCCTCTCAAAAAGCAGCAATCCCGGTGGCATCGCCGGCGCCCTACGGGAGATTCCGGGCGTAAGCGGCGCAGGCATGGGGCCGGGTATCGTCAAACCTTTCATCCGCGGGCTGGGTTTTTCGCGCGTGGTCACCATATACCAAGGGAATAAATTGGAAAATCACCAATGGGGCCAGGACCATGGCCTGGGGTTAAACAACCTGGGGGTAAGCAACGTTGATGTCATCAAAGGACCGGCTTCCATTCTCTACGGCTCCGGGGCACTCGGCGGAGTGTTGATGGTAAAAGACGACGAAAGCTACCTGACGTCCGGAAAAGTAAGCGGATCGGTAGGCTCGGTCTTCAACAGCAATTCCAACGGAATCCGCACGTTCGGATCGGTTGGCAACCGCTTCGATAATGGCTTCTTCGCCAACGTGGATGCCGCCTATGAAAATCACGCCGACTACAAGGCTGGTGACGGATTGCTAATCGGCAATAGCAGGTTCAATAACCACACCCTCCGTGCCCATGCCGGACTGGACCTCGACCGGTTCAAAAACAAACTTTCTCTCACATACCATAGTCAAGATCTCGGCATCATCGACGACAACGAGATGGTAGACGGCGAATCCTTGGTAACCTCCCGCAACGATCGCAGCGTGCAGCTGCCCTACCAGCAGATCCGGGACTACGTAGCTTCCTACAACCAGGAAACAACCCATGATCATTTCACGACATACCTGCACTTATCGCACCACTACAACGACCGCAGCGAGGTGGAAGAGTCGTTCGATGAAGTCGATCTCGGGCTTAAGCAGCGGAATACGTTCTATTCGGGCAGAATAACGCTGAACCCTGCCCGTGATTTGTCGCATACATTTGGCGTGCAAGGCAGCGTCATCGCTACAGCAAACAAATCGGTGGCCAAGGAGATCCTCATTCCAGACGCTAATACGACTGACTTCGGCGTCTATTACCTAAGTAGTCTCGACTGGAAAAACTTCTATGTCCAAGGTGGAGCGCGGTTTGACTACCGCAAGGTCATTGCTGATGCTAGCGCACCCCACCTGGTCGAATACGGCTTTACCCTGCCGGGGGATCCTCAAGACCGGAAGCTTAGCGTAACCTTCTCCGGATTCTCGGGTTCACTTGGTGCCAGCTACACGCTGGCCAGCCAACACCAGTTCAAGGTAAATGTATCTACCGGATTCAGGGCGCCCGACCTTGCGGAACTCTTCTCCAATGGGCCGCACCCCGGCACCAACCGGTTTGAAACCGGAAATATCGATTTCAAACGGGAACAAAGCATTCAGACGGACCTTAGCTACGCATTCAACTCCGCCATGTTTGACATCGGCGCCTCGGTATATAACAATGTCATCTCAAACTACATTTATTTTGTGGCTACCGGCAATATCCGGCCTGAAGATGGGCTGGAAATATGGGCTTTTCAACAAGGAGATGCCTTACTGTACGGCACCGAATGGGAGGTCGCATTCCGGCCATTGCGTGACAAGCGGCTGGAGGTAACGAGCAGGGGAGCGATGGTCAGGGGCACATTACGAAAAAGTGACGAACACCTGACATTCATCCCGGCAGACCACTATACCATTCAGGTTGCGCACGAGCCTGGTTTCGCCACAGGCGCACGGCTTTTTGCAGCTGTCCAACATACTGCCGTTCAAAATCGGCTGGGTTACAACGAGCAGCGTACACCCGACTATACGCTGGTGAATGCTGGCATCCAACACGAATTTCCGCTCACCGCCGGAAAGTTAACCGCAGCAATAAGCATAAACAACGCATTTGATGTCACTTATGTAGATCACCTGTCTATCCTCCGCGCATTTTCCATCCCCAATCCGGGCAGGAATATTGGCTTAGCACTGGGCTACAGGTTTTAACCGATACTGATTGCCACGAAAAATTGCAAAATATTTTTGCAGATTTTCGTGGCAATTTATTAGCTTGCACGAAATTTAACATCTACCTATGTTAAAGCATTCGGTACTAGCGGTTTTCTGCTCGTTTGCATTGCTCTCTGCGTGCGAACCCAATGCAAATGAATCTATGGAGCCCGTACCGCGTGATCCTCCGGGGGCGGTACACCAAGAAGGCGGTAAGAAGGAAGATCAATCCGGGGGCGGTGAGCCCGCGGAAAGCGACTCGACCATTATCATCGCCCTATCGGAAATCAACACCTGGCGTCAGGCCGGCTGTGATTGCGGCGATGAGGCCAAACCTGCAGCAGAAAAAGTGACCTGGAACGCCAAGCTTTATGCTGCTGCGTTGGCTCATGCGAAAGACATGAACACCAAAAGTTACTTCAGCCACACCAGCCTTTCGGGAGAAAACGTGTATCACCGCCTCGTCCAGTCGGGGTACATATCCGGCACGTCCAGCGTGCTCGCCTATGGTGAAAACATCGCATTCGGCAATTTCGACCTGAAGGGTGCCGTTCAAAAATGGTTGGGAAGCCCGAGCCACTGTGCCAATATTATGCGCAACTCCTACCGGGAAATGGCCATAGCCCATGATGGCAAGTACTGGGTGCAGGTCTTCGGCACCCGCCGAGACAGCAAATAAGAAAACAATGATTTTGTAGGTCTCTGTAGCGTTTACCCTTCTATTTCCGTTTAAGCAAGCATAGACTTTATGGCGCACTGGTTTTCAACCCCTTAAACAAAACCTTTGATTCCATGGCTTGTTAAATAGTGTTAAAGGATCAATTAATTAGATTATTTAAATAACTTTGCAACTTGCATAGTTGAAGAGACAAAAAAATGAAAAAGATAAATTTACTCGCGTTGGGATTTTTGGTAACTTTCGGGTTCTCGGCATGTATAAAAGACGGCGAGACATTTGATCCTGCGGCGCAATATGAGCTAGAGAAACCTCAAATAGAAGCCTATGCCATTGCGAACGGCCTCTTACAGCATCACGACATTGGCGGGATGCGCGTATACTACGAATTGGTCACAGAAGGTGATCCCACGTCGTATCAATATAAAACCACTACAAACGCAAACGGTCAATTGGACATCGAAGCACCTGACATTCAAGTGATATTTTCCGGCCGGTTGCTTACCGGTGACGACCCAGTCCATAAGAATCAGAAGGATGAAGGCGACGAGACGTCATTAGCTAACCGCAACATTCCTCCAGCGTGGGTATATGCATTCTTACCGCGCGAAATCCGTCTGGACAAAGATGGCAATCCATTGAATGAGCCCATTAAGTTCGGCGGCGTAGGTGGCCTGACAGCTGATGGTTTGAAAACAGGATCGAAAATTCGATTTGTAAGCCCATCTCTCCTCCTTTTTGGCAACACCAGCACCAGCCAGATACCGGCCAACTCTCCAATGTACTATGAAATTGAGGTTGTAAATATTGAAGCGCCAGACAGCAACTGAGGTGATTAGGACGAACAAACCTTCATTGATTGAGCAAATGACAAAACCGACTCCTTGTATTCTAATGGCAGGCATCGCGACAGCGCTATTTCTATCGGGTTGCGACAAAAAAGAATATTACTCATTCGAAGAGCTGGACAACAAAAACATCCTCGAATATATTGAGAAAAACAACCTCAATGTCAGCCAATACAAAGAGACCGATTTGTTTTACCAAGTGCTGGAGGAAGGGACCGGAAACCCCATTGACTATAAAAATAGCTATCCTGTGGTTTACACGGTAAAGAGCTTAGACGGAAAATATAGTTCCGGAGACACCATGAGTTTCAATAACCGCTATACGGATTATTTCGGTTATTTCCCTTTTGGTTCCGGTGCTGCAGGCTCGCCGACCGTCGAGCGTACGGGTGACTTCAAGGAGGTGATCCGCGAAGTGCTTAAAAAAACCAACGGGAAAATCCGCATCATTGTACCATCAAGGTTGATGTACGGTCGGAATGGTGATTCCAGAGTTGGTATTCCGCCAAATGCTTCATTGGATTACGTGGTGACTGTGCATGATAATTTTGAGGATTTTGAAAATGATTGGGTGATTCCCAACATGGTGAAACGAGCGGGTTTATCATTGGATGACCTAACTAAAACAGAAGACGGAATTTATTACAAAATAATCAGTGAGGGCTCAGGGGATCCGATTGCGGCAGACTCAACGGTCACGACAAAGTTTGTACTCAAAAGACCCGACGGTAGCACTATCCAGCAACTTGACGACTACAAAGCCAAAGTTAGCGACAACATTACGGGTTGGCAAAATATGATGATTTTATTACGAAAGGGCGGGAAAATCAGATTTTTTATGCCAAGCACTGTAGCCTACGGCAGAACCGGATCAACTGATGCAACAGGAAACTATGTCATCCCCCCTTATTCGTCATTGGACTATGAAGTTGAAGTCAAAGACGAATAAAGACTGAAAAAACCATAAAAAAGCCAGCGAATCGCTGGCTTTTTTATGCGCTTTCAATCCCCTCTATACCGCGATCCATCCAGTAGCACCTGTGCGTCTTTAATCTCCAACAACGCTTGTAAGGAAGTATCCGGATGCCTATCCATATATTTCCTTACAATCTTCCATCCAACAAACACGCCGAGTTTTGGAGCCGATTCATTCTGCGTCCCTAATTCGGGCGTAAATGGGGCTTCACTCAGGTACTTTTGGATGCGGTGGTAGTCCGCCTCGTACAACAGGTTCTCCTGGAGGAACCACGCCCAAATATCGCGCTCGAAACGGTTAGCCCACTCCCACTGTTGTCCCGTATAGCCGATTTTAAGTGTATCAGCTATCTCCGGTAACACGCGGTCCATCACGTACAGCACTTTTCCCTGATAAATCATGTGCTGCAGCAGGGTCATATCCAAATCGTCCTGCAGATACAGTTCTTCCCGGATATAGCTCTCCGTTACCCGCGGCACGATATTTTCCGGCGTGAAACGCCGCGAAAGGTAATAGGGAATGCTTTCGCGCAGTGCCGGATAGAACTTGGAATCCGCGCCAAGGAACATGTCCAGTCCGATCCCGATATAATCTTCACCGATCGGTGTCTGCACGGAAAATCCAGAGAAAAAAGCGATGAACCGCGGAATATCGATGGCCGGGAAATAATACTTCAGGTGCCTAAAGGCGTCTGTGAGGCCCGCTTCCTGCATGGCCATGTCCGGAAAGGCTTCGTATACGCTGGCCTTTAATGCCTGGAAATCATCCGTCGCGATCACCTCCGCCAAAACGGATGCCAGCTTTGCGCTGTCGAGTGGGTTGCCGGCCTCCAGCATGTACTGCATGTAATCAGCATAGAAAAACCCATAATGGCGGAGCCACTCCCCGTTTTTCTGAAGGATGTTATCGGGCCGCAGGCTGTCCAACGCTTGATCGAAGCGTTCGATGGTGACATCCACGTCAATGTGACTCACGTCTACACGCTTGGGCCTGTCACAAGAACAAAGCGCGATAATCAAAAAAAAGCAATAAATTTGCGACACAAGGCTTTTGAGCATCATTTTTGTTTATCAAGCAGCAAAGTTAAGGATTTGATGGAACACGATCAGCACGTATCATGCAAAGACGCAAAGTCGAACAGGGTTAAGCGAATGAGCCCATACCTCCTTTCAGCGTTATTACTCACCCTTTTCATTCCAAGCAGTGCCCAAGATTACTACAGTTCAACTTACCAATACCGACCGGTTTCCCTGGGAATCACATTTTCTCCCAATATGGGGTGGTTGCGGTATGGTGATACGGAAGGATATTCAAGCAGTCCGAAGTTTGGCTATGCGTATGGCCTGCTCGCCGACTTCGCGTTTACCGAAAACTATTATTTTTCCACCGGATTGCTGATCAACACGATCAACAGTACCGCAAAATACCCGGATCCGGTATCCAGCGCACCAAACGTCTATACGACCAACAACTACCGGTTGCAATACGCCGAAATACCGATAAGCCTGAAATTGAAAAGTACCATGCGGTATTTCCGCAGCTATTACGGACAGTTTGGCTTTACAGGAGGGGTCAAGCTCAACGCCAAGGAAAAGGAAGAACATGCCTCCGCCCGTACTTCCATGGGTAGCAGCGCTGACTTCCTGCGTTTAGCCCTACAGATCGGCGGCGGGATAGAATGGCAGCTCGACCATAACCTGGTGATGATGACCGGGCTCAGCTTCAACAACGGTTTTACCCAGGCCGTTAAAAACGGCGAGCCCCGCAATTCGTATGTGGCTTTCAATTTCGGGATATTTTTCTGACCGCTCATCCTCAACAGCATAACTCAATGATAATCGCGTTAGCCCAGCAAAACTACCACATCGGCAATTTCGAACGCAACACTTCGGCTATGCTTCAGGCCATCGGGAAAGCGAAAAGCCGCGGCGCGGACCTTGTAGTCTTTGCAGAGCTGGCTATCGGCGGCTATCCGGCCAAGGACCTACTGCGCTCTCCGGCTTTTCTGGACGCATGCGACGCCGCCGTTGCCAAAATTGCACGTCATTGCGATGGGATAGCGTGCATTATCGGTGCGCCCGTACGCAACACCTCTGGACAAGGCAAGCCGCTGCACAATGCCGCGCTGTTCATCGTGGATGGGCAGGTGCAGCAGACGGTGCACAAAGGGCTGCTTCCGGATTATGATGTCTTCAATGAATACCGCTATTTCCAGCCGTCCGATGACTTCCGCTGTGTAACGTATAAAGACAAGAAAATAGCCCTGACCATCTGCGAAGATCTGTGGAATATTGCAACGCCGAGACTCTATCATAGGAACCCCATGGACGTCCTGCGAGCAGACAACCCGGATATCATTATCAACATCGCGGCGTCACCCTTTTCTTACAACCACCTCAACGAACGGATGGACGTATTACAGGCGCATGCCCGCGAAACCGGCGTGCCGCTGTTTTATCTCAATCAAGTAGGTGCACATACCGATATCATTTTCGACGGACGGTCCATCGCCCTCAATGCTACCGGTGAATGTATTGACATGATGGCGTCCTTTCAGGAGGATCTGAGATGCTATGAGCTGAAAGGTAAAACCATTGCGCCACTGCAAGACGCAACTGCGGTGACCCCTCCGCTGGATACCCCACTCATCCATCAGGCCCTGTTATTGGGCATCCGTGATTATTTCGGTAAATCAGGCTTCCATAAGGCGGTGGTCGGGCTGTCGGGCGGCATCGATTCGGCCGTGGTGGCGGCGCTTGCATGTGAAGCGCTGGGCGCCGACAATGTAATGGCTGTGCTGATGCCGTCGGCCTATTCCAGCGACCATTCCATCACAGATGCCCTGGATCTGGTCCGCAACACGGGCTGCCGTCATGAAATTATCCCTATACAGCGCATGGCTGAAGTTTTTAACGAAGGCCTTAGTGACGCATTCAAGGGACTCGGCCCTGATGTCACAGAAGAAAACATTCAGGCGCGCATACGCGGCACACTGGTGATGGCGTTTTCCAATAAACTGGGTTACATACTCCTCAATACCTCCAACAAAAGCGAGGCCGCTGTGGGTTACGGCACGTTATACGGCGACATGGCCGGCGCTTTGGGAGTCATCGGCGATGTATACAAGACACAGGTTTACAAACTAGCTGGCTACATCAACCGAGACCGGGAAATCATACCGGAGAACACCATCGTAAAACCCCCGTCGGCTGAATTGCGGCCAGGGCAAAAAGACAGCGACTCCCTGCCGGAATACGAATTGCTGGATGCCGTGCTCTTTCAATACATCGAGAATGAAAAGAGTACAGCGCAGATCATCGCACTGGGGTTTGACGAAGCGCTGGTGCGCAAGGTGGTGAACATGGTTAACCGCACAGAATTCAAACGCTTCCAAGCTCCGCCGATACTCCGCGTAAGCAGTAAAGCCTTCGGCGAGGGCAGAGCCTTGCCATTGGTCGGCAAATACCCATAGCACCTAAGTATCGTTGATATCGATTAAACCATCGCACCATTTCCTTGTCTAATCGTTTGTAAACGAATAAATGAGGAGAGTTGACCATGAAAAGGTTATTATTATACATCGTTCCGTTGATGGTATTGGCGTCCTGTTCATCCTACCGATACCATACCACTAAAATGGAGGGAACGGATTTTTCCCAGTACCGCACTTACAGCTGGCTTCCGCCCGTGGATTCGCTGTCTAAGTCCTATTTTGACAATGACATCGCGGAAGCGAATATTCTGGAGACGGCCAATCGCGAACTTGAGGCCCGGGGACTGACGTATTCAAAAGAGAATCCGGATCTGCTGTTCCGGTACGTTGCCATTGTCAACAACAAAAAACGCCCAGTATATGGCGGTGGCGGTCCGTGGGGCATGTGGGGCTACAATCCCTGGATGTGGGGACCCGGCTGGGGCTGGGGGTTTGGTTACGGCTGGGGCTGGAACCGGCCCGTTGGCGAGGAACGCTACCGTGCAGGCCATATCATCATTGAGGCCAGAGACCGCCGTTCCAACAAGGTCGTCTGGCAGGCGCGTGGCTCGGGCGAGGTACGTACTCCCGAACAAGCCATTAACAAATTATCGGAAGTGGTTACCGGCGTCATGGAGCAGTTTCCGGTAGAGGCCAGGCGCAGTCGCTAACGACGATAAGGCTGAGACGACAAGATCAACCTAAACCGATGGCCTCAACGTCAAATAAAAAGGCACTTTTTCATGGCGTTTGGCATTTTCCAGGATCACCGCAGCTGCGGCTTCCCCCATGCGCTTGAAATCCGTGGAGATGGTCGTGATGCCATTCAGGATGAATTTCTTTAACGGGGTCTCGTTATACGAAATGATACCTACGTCTTGGCCGATCTTCAGTTGGAGGGAGATTACCTGATCAAGCAATTTCACCAAGTCGTCTTCCATAAGGTTAATATATACTTCGCCCGCCGATATGGGTTCTTCCAAAATATTGCTGACCAATAAATGGTTGAAAGCATATTGCTGGCAAAAGCGGTAAAACCCTTTGATAATGCCCTTGGGAAAATAGCTCTTATCGGGAAAAATAAGCTTCAGTGTGTGGTATTTGCTTAATTGTTCCCTGGCTTGCTCCAGCGCTTCATAGATATCGCGTTCAAAATCTTCGTAAACCGCGGCGTACTCGCCGTCAATATTCGGCACCAGCTTATCGAGTAGTACCAGCTTCTCTTTTGGAATCGTATTGATCAATTCGGCGGCCTTATCGTGCCCTTCAATAAAATGAGGGATAATGACGTAGTGCGTATACTCCTGTTTAAGATTCTGAAGCAGCTTTTTGAACAGTGAAAGGTCATTGTTATATATATAAAAATCGACGGCGGCATCCGTTCCGATGGCTTTTACAAACGAATCATACACGATTTTCTTATGTGCACTCAGCTTATTGAAAAACAGTACGATCTGCAACTCCTGCCTGAAGTCGGCATTGGTAATGTAATACCCTTTGCCCGGCACGGACCCCAGCACCCCCAGTTGCTTCAAATGTTTGTATCCTTTTTCTGCGGTATCACGCGATATCTCCAGCACATAGCTCAGCTCGTTGATTGATGGCAGCATATCGCCCTTCTGGATTTTTTCCGCTTCGATTGCCCCGATAACGGCATTGGCCAGTTGTACATATTTCGGAGTAGCCGAATATTCGTTGATGTGAATATATTCAAACATGGATGCTGACTTCATGTCAATCCCTTCTTTAGCGCTTTACGGCATTAAGATAAGGGATTTGCCCGAAATATCGGTAAAGTTAATTCTTTTTGTACCGAATAATCATGGCCTGACCTGCCAAACCGGAGGGCTGCACCGGCCAGTTGGACGCATCAAATGGCTGATAGTCGATGTTCACAAAATTGATTTCATGATAGCTCCGCCACTCTTTCCCTTTCCGGTCCATATCCCGTATACGGTTAGCCATCAAATTGGCCACTTCTATGCGGATGGTGTTCTGTCCCGGTTTCAGCAAGTGGCCGATCCGCAGGCGGTAAGGTATGCTCCAAATCAAGCCCGCTTCTCGTCCATTGATATAGACACGCGCACTTTCATTCAGTTTTTCAAGTTCAAGCACATATAGCGCATCTTCCGTAACCATATCCATGTCTACGGTTGTGCTGTACGAGCCTAACCCGCTGAACGCCTGGTAGGCTTCACCCGGATCGTTGGTCCACAACTGTAACGTGTCTGCCCGTATCGGCTTGGGCAGTTGCGGGCCGCCGCTTTCAAATGTAAGCTGCCACCCTTGTTCCAGCGAAATACGATCCAGTTCCTTTCCGGCATAAACCCAATCCGGCACCTCCTTTCCGGCTTCGCTTCCGACTTTTACCACGATGGCTTCACCGGGCCGGAGCTGTACGCGGACACCATAATGCCCGTCGATGGCTACGCATGGCGTCTTGCCGGAGCCACCGCTCTGCGGATCCAGTAGCACCGCCGACCCGCCACCCGTGGCCGCGAGAAGCGGAATACGCCTGTCTACCGCAGTGGCTTGGTGATTTACGACGTAATAGTATGTGCCGCCGTCGGCCGCAGCACGGCGAACGAACCCAAGGCCTTGTCGGGCCAGTGGCTCACCCATGATGCCCAGCCGTTGCAAAGCAGCTGTCACATCCGGCGAAATAGTGGCGCCGCTGCTGGGTAATGTCTCCACTAACTCCCTGAAAATTGCCTGGCGATGGGCAAAGTCTGCGAAACCCGGTACGTCCTCCGGCACCGCTTGCAGCACAACGGTTGCCCCTTGCTGGGCAAGACTGATGAGTTTGCGCAATGTCTCCAGCGGCATCCGCCGCGTGAGCGGCACCACCAATGCCTTATACGGCATACCCTCAAACGATGTATGGATGAGCCCTTCACTTACCGTAGCGCGTGCCAACAGGTTGTCCGATACGAAGTCAACTGAGTATCCGTGGCGATGCAGTTGCTGCAGGTTTTTGTAGAACGGTGTAGGATGGAGCCACTCGTCAATGTGGTGCACGGTCAAGGTCATCATTCGGCCTCTGGAGTCATCCCAATTGTCATAAACCGGCCAATACATCAACAACTCGTTGTCTGATCTGCCGGCCTGAAGCACCGATTGTACACGCGTGATGTAACCATTAAGCCCATCCAGGTGTGGCCACCAGCTGTTATTCGGCACGAAATTGACTGAGGCGTAGAATAGCCATCCCGGCCATCCCGCTTCCTCCGGCGAATAGGTGACGCCATGGAAAAAGACGTGATTTATCCCTGCAAGGAAACATTGCTCCACTTCGGGTTTGCACTGCGCCAGAGACGTCTTGAAATGTTCGGTCAGCCATGTAAACGTTTCGGATGAAGCAAGCCGCTTCCCGGTCACATTCGCCGCCGATGAGGCAAATTTCATCATCACCGGATCGGGGTCTACATTACGTATATCCGCGCTGTCGCGGCGAAGCCCCGGAATCTGGAAAAAGCTGGATCCAAATGTTTCTGCTTCGGGAATGTCTACGGCAGCATAAAGATCCAGTAGGTTACCTGGCGATCCATGCGCCTGGTTTCTGGTTACACTTCCATAACGGTGCGCCCACTGTGTCCAAGGCCGGGTGAAGTTCTCGAGCAGCAGCTCGGCCATAGTCTCCCGGTAATCGGACTTTACGCGACCGGCATTGGCCGCTGTATCGTCCGAGAATAACTTCCGCACATGCAGTTGCAGGTCATAGCCACGGCGCTTTTCAAACTCCGCGAAGAAATCCGCTGACCAGTCGGCGCCATACACCTCATAGCTGTCGTTGTAAAACGCCCGGATACCCTGCGGTTCCCGGTGGAATGCGCTATCAAAACGCGATAAGTAACCGTCCAACGCATCGCGCGAAAAATGGTTGAGTGTATATCCCTCACCTCCCGGGGCAGCACGTTTCACCCGCTGAAATGTCTTGCCCTCGAATACGGCATAAAGTTCCCATTTCCCCTTGGCCGGCTGCCACATTAATGTCCCGTCGGCTGTCACGTGATCGGTGATCATTACTGGGTTACCTTGTTCGTCATAGGCAGTAAGCGATAGCAGTGACGCCGATCGCTGTTTAGGATCATCAGGCACAATCTTACTGCCAAAGGGGGTGCCGCCCACCAGTTCAAATTTACGGAACAATGCACGGGTCGCCGCCTCGGACAGACCCACCTGCGGCCCACCGAAGGGCCAACCTGTGCCAGTGGTGAGATCGATGGACAGCCCAAGGCTGTCGCCCTGCCTTGCCGTATAGCGCAGCATGGCCATCCATTCGGGAGAAAGGTAGGGAAGGTATTGCGCTTCATAGCCTTTTGCACCGTAGATCGGCGCAATTTCCAGTCCGCCAAAGCCAGCACCTGCATAGTCTGCCATCAGCCGGGAAATCGTCGGCTCGCTAACGGCATTGCCCATCCACCACCAACGCGCCCAAGGCTTGGTTTCGCGGTCCACAGCGGGCCAGGGGTCGTGTTGGCTCCAAGCGACCTGAACACCCACCGCGACCCACGTACAAACAACCATCAACCACTGCTTCATATAGGTAACATTTAAGTTTATCAATCGAGGTGAAATACAGGCACCAACGGCTTACTGACCGGTGAATTATCGGCATGTGTTTCCATAATATCCGCCATGTAAGCCCACCAGCGCTGCATGACAGGGCTATTTCCCAGTTCTTGGGAAGATTGCGCCCCATCGGCCTGCAGTTGGACGGCAAACAGCGTATTGGTTTCATCATCCACGAAGATGGTATAGTCACTTATCCCGTTTTCCTTCAGCAATGCCACCATCTCCGGCCAGATGGCTTCGTGCCGCTTCCTGTATTCTTCTTTGCAACCCGGCATTAATTTCATTTTAAAAGCTATTTTCATCATTCAAGGTTACTGATCTTTTTTCAACTTCCGTTTTAATTTGACAACCTCTATCCCTGCATCGATAACAGACCCCACACCGTGCTTTTCGTTGGGCCGGGCCGGGCGGGTGTAATAAAAGCGCAAATTGTCAGCAATCCCCGTACCGACGCAGATATCCTTCACCTGTCCGTCTTCGGTGATAAAATGGTTTTTAAACCCTTCCCAACCTACCAAAGCAACGGACGCATAGTTTTCGCTCAACCACCCTTCGTTAACGGCCTTGGCAAATCCTTGGATAAACATGGCCGAAGCAGAGGCCTCCGCATATGAATCTGGTTTGTCCAGCAATTGATGCCACAATCCATCGGCGTCCTGATAGCGGGAAAGCCCGATCAATTGTTTCTGCAGATTCCGGATGATGTCATCGCGGTTGGGGTGGTCTACCGGAAGGTGATCAAGCAGGTGGAGCTGGGCAAGGACCAGCCACCCGTTGCTCCGGCCCCAGTGGGCCACGCCGTTCTCCCGATTGGCGGAATAATAGCAATGATAGTAAAGGCCTTTGCTTTCGTGCCATAAATACTTATCAAAACTCAGCACCTGATTGACGGCGTCATCGAAATAACTGTCGTTTCCCGTAAACACGGCCATTCTTGCTAAAAACGGTACGCTCATATAAAGGTCATCCGCCCACAAGGTCTTATCTACGGGAAACGTCCGCACCAGCGTACCATCCGCGAGCCGGTCCTGCCCGTAGGTGAGCCGTTTGATACCATCTTCCAAGTAGGTCTTGTATTCCTCCCGGGGAGTGTGTTTATAGACCTCCAATATGCTGGCGCTCATGGCACCGAAGTCATCTAGTTCCTGCATGGTCCACAGTTGACCGAAAGGAAACCGGTGGTGCGGGCGATCGGCTTTAAAGCTACGCTGAAAAAATGGATAATTGTCGAATCCGAACGCGACATGGTCGAGTGCATACTGCGCATATCGTTTGTCGCCGGTGAAATCGGCCAGTTGCAGCATGGCCATGTTAATCACCCCATTGGTGTAGTGCCATTCGCCATATGGCGTTTTGAACCCCACCTCCACGCCTTCTGGAATTTTGCTGGTTTTGGCATAGGTTGTGTTGCGCTGTTTGTCTTCAAATGCAAATTCTGCTTTATCCAGGATATAGTCGGCCACCTTTTTAATAATGAGTTCATCGGGAGCCGTGGTTTGTGCATACACTCCCAGCATCGCACACCATGCGATCAGTAGACTAACGTTTTTTTTGAGTTTCATGCTAAAATTGTTGTGGATTATCACTTAACTATTACATACTTGGTACTAAACACTATCTTTTCCTTTTTGGCAAGTCGGTAGCCGGATCTGAGGGCCTTGCTCCCCCGGACAACCCGACTGTGGGCTTTGGCGGCAGGCTCATGTCTTCGCCGATATAAAACCCGGTATGCGGCGGCTGGTTATAAGCCACATTCTGCCAGGCAACACTTAGCCTGTACTGCGGGTCGTGCATCAGCGTCACGAGCCGGTGCGGCGTCGGCAGGGTTGTCGAATAGATGCGTAGCGACAGATGATCGGCTGTCGGGAAAATGACCTCTTCCCGCCAATCGCCGAAGAGATCAGCACTTAGCACCGGAGTCGACTTGGTCCCATTGATAGAAACACAACCCTCAGCCTTGAAGATCGGCCCGTGCCGGTATTTGTCAATCGTGATACCGTCCAGCAGTTCGCGGGTGAGGTCGCCATCCCACCAGATCAGAAAGTTGGCTGAGCTTGGTTGGGGACCAATCCGCTCGCCTTCAGCGTTTAATAACCCGTCAGACCCCGAAAACCAAAGCTCAGCACCTGGGTTGGCCGCATCGATGTTGGCCGCGACACCGCGACCGACATCCTGCCCGAAAGCACCCAGCCACAGCGCCTCTCCGGTGCGTGCATCCCGCAGTGCGGCGCCGGGACGGTGTGCCGGTGGCTTTTCGTGCACGGTGAAGATCTCCAGTCCTGGGCGCGAAGGTATCAGCTCGCCAAGATGCTGGGCATCCCCGTGCCCCCATCCGGTGGTGTAAAGCGGCTGGCCGTCATGGTCAACGACCATCGCGCCATAAACAATCTCATCATTGCCGTCCCCATCCACATCCGCCACGCTCAGGTTATGAAACCCTTGCCCCGAATAGGGATTCCTTCCGTCCTGGGAGTCGAACACCCAGCGCGAGGTCAGCATGCCGCCACGGAAATCCCAAGCTGCTATGACGGAACGTGCATAATACCCGCGGCACATCACGAGGCTGGGCAAGCGACCATCCAGGTAAGCTACAGCCGCCAAGAAGCGGTCCGACCGGTTTCCACGGGTGTCATTGTGCTTCGGCGTTCCCCACCCGTCGATCGGATCCCTTCCCGGTATGTAGTCAACGGTCGTCAGCGCTTTGCCGGAAGCTCCTTCGAATACCGTAAGGAATTCCGGTCCGTCTAATATTCGCCCCTGCTCGTTGCGCCAATCTTTCGTACTGTCGCCGATGACGGTGCCCCCGCCGTCAATGGTTCCATCAGCCGTCTTACAGGCTACCTCGGCCTTTCCGTCGCCATCTAAATCGTACACCATGAACTGGGTATAATGCGCCCCCTCCCGAATGTTCTTTCCGAGCTGAATACGCCACAGAAAGGTTCCGTCCAGCTTATATGCCTCCAATACCGGAGGATCCGTAAATCCGTCATGCGAATTATCGCGCCCCCTGCCCGTACGGTGTAGAACGATTTCATAATCCCCATTCCCGTCCAGGTCGCCCACCGATGCATCGCCCGCGGTATACCCCGGCAAGGGCTGAAGATTAATGGTTAAGTAGTTGGCCGGCTTATTGAGATCGACTTGGGAAATCGATGATGCCTCACCTTCCGCCCCGTCGATCACCGGCTTCACGAAATAGCCAATTACGTTTGATCGCGGGTGAAGCTGCGTGTCTACATAACACGTTGGTCCGGTCAGCGGTGTTTCATTCAGCTTTTCTGAAGTTCCTTGCTCGTCAGTGCGGTAAATGTTGAACGCGAGTCCCATAGGATCATCCGCCAACAACCGCCAAGAGACGAACACTTCGCCTGCTTCTGTGGCAAGCGCCACCACACCCCTGTTCAGGCGCTCCTTTGCACGTTGCGGGAAAACCTGCTGCACGACTGAGACCAGCAGAACAATACCTGCCAACCGTATGGCTTTCGATTTAAAGAGCTCATATTTCATAAACATCATATAAACTAATATCCAAACATTACGGCACTGTCATTGATCTCAAACGGCTTATGTTGAAGCAAACGGTACACCGCTGCACCGGCAAGGATGACCGGACCGTAACCATGCGCGGCATATTTATTCACCGGCCTATAGTAGTAGAAAGCGGGGTCGAAACCCATGCCCGTACCCACACAGGTCCCTTCGACCTGGCCTTGTTCGTTAATCTTCGTGCTTACCGCATTCCACGCCTGTAGTACCATCGGTCCATAGGCTTTGCCATCAAGCCAACCTTGATCAATCCCATGGGCTATGCAATAGGCATAAATTGCTGTTGCCGAGGTCTCGAGATACGTATCATTGCGGTCCAGCAGCTGGTGCCAGAAGCCGGTGCCATCTTGCAAAGGGGCCAGCCCATGCACATGCGCCCGGAATTGCCCCAACAGTTTTTCCCTGCCTGGATGGCTTTCTGGCAAGACGTCGAGCAGCTCGACCTTGGTAAGCAGTGCCCAGCCGTTGGCCCTCGCCCAATGAAAATGAGGATGTGGGTCCATATCCTGCACCCAACCATGCATGTAAAGCCCCTTCTCCCCGACAAACATACGGTCTGCAAACAACCAAAATTGCCGGATTGCCTCATCGAAGTAACGCGCATCTCCCGTCAGTTTGCCCATCTGTGCCAATGCAGGCAGGCTCATGTATAAATCATCAAGCCATAGGGTGTTGGGCAATGGCCGGTTGCGTGCCAGCGTACCGTCTTCCAGGCGGAACTCTTTATTCAGGATATAATCGATATAGCGATCGATGATCGGTCGGACGTCTTTCGCCGTCACCTCTGCCTGCTGCGTCTTGATGATGGCCGCGCACATCGAACCGGCATCATCCAACGCGCCCGGATGAGTCACGGAGTGCACAGGCGACCGATAAACGTTGCCTTCACCCATAGGCAATGCCTCGAAAGCAGCGACCACATCGGCGATGAAGTCGATGCGCTCCTGCGTGTATCGCCGATAGCGTTCATCGCCCGTCGCTTCGGCTGCGGAGAGCATAGCACCATACGTGACGCCCCACTCATAACTGATCAACCGGAAATCACCCTGCTGGAAAATGGTGCTGGTGTCAACCGACGAGAGATCATCCACAGGTTGCTGGTTACCTTTATTGACCAGCCTGACAGGCGTCGCCCTATCAAGGTAGCCATGTATCCGGTCTATAACAACCTTTATGTCTTCGGGCGTCGTTTCCCCGTATATTACCGGATAATCCGGTTTCAATAAATGCAGGGGGGTATTCACATCGTTGGCCACCTCATCTTTTCCCGCTTTCCGATCAGTGCAAGAAAACGATGAACCTGCCGTCAGAAAGACAATCACATAAACTTTTAAAAAATAGAATTTATTCATGATTTGTATGGTTTCAAACTAAAACTCAGTTGTCGGTATCACAAACGTTAAAGAGCCGCCCTTGCCTACGCCAGGCACTGCATGGCCGCTAAGCCCCACTGCGCTACGGCGTTTGTGGAAACAGATAGGGCCTCTTCACGCGCGCTAAGCACCTCCGGTGGACCGACTGTGACGACGTTCGGTATCTCTGCTTTCAGGCCGCTGCCTCCCGCATAGAACTCAGTCCATGCCCGCTTTTGCAGTGCGCGGTTCTTCAGGTACCAACCGGCATACGCCGTCAGGCGGCTGTGTCCCTGCGCTAAGTTTAACCGCTGGAGCGGCTCACCAAGGTTTTGCTCCTGCCATTCGCTGCCGGCATTATATGCTATACAATATCGGATCCATGCGTCGTTGAATTCCGGGACGTCGAACGCTTCGATCAGCTCGGCACATATTTCGGGCAGCCCGAATGCAGCGCTCAAGTGGGATACCATGATTGTGTTCCGTTCTTCGGTTTCGAACATCCCATTGTCCAAACGCATGTTGGCCGTGCCGGTGAAGAACCCGCGCGGCTGGCCGCCAATTGTGCTCATACCGTTGATAAGCCGCTGCTTGATCTGTTCGTTGCCCGTGCGTTCCCATTCGGTAAACCATGCGGCCGCCAGCGCTCCCCAATCGGTGCCGAAAGACATGCTCACGGTGTCCTCATCGATAGATGCCACTTGTCCAACTTTACGGCCGGGGACGATGGCCTTCAGGGATCGGGCCCCTTCGATCTGTTCGCGCATGAGATCCCCGACCCGTTCATCAGCAGTAAGGTAATAGAAGAAACGCCTGTTGACTACCGTGCTGATGCGGAGCTGCTTGGCGCTGCAGCCCCAATGCTGCACATTATGGCGCGAACCCAGTGGCGCAAACCGGCCGATGTGGTGCACATCCACCTCGCCGGTATGTCGCGTCATCGCCTCGGCCATCCGGTATACATCGTGCCTGCCGGATCGTAGAAAGTAAAACCAAAGCCAGAGATCGGTAGACAGCTCCGAGTTATCCCATGCATATCCTCCGACATCATATCGCCATACATGGCGGTCTGTGTCATAGGTGTGCATCACGTCTCCGTAATTCCAGAAACCATACCAACGATGCTGTTCGATCTGTTTCTTGTAATAGTCGACATAAAACGCCAGCTGCGTTTCAATGGCCCTTTCGGCATCGTTGCCTGCACTCGCCGCTGAAAACGCTTTGCCAAACACACCTGACCGCTCATAATGGGTCGGTTCACAGACTAAAAACGGTGGGTCCTGAATCTGTCTGACGATTTCGACGAGGTCAGCATAGGCCGGCGTTTCAGTCATCGGCCATATTTCAAGTTCACTCGTACGAGCAACGCCATGAGGCGTGCCGAATCCCGGTTCATAATCTTCATAGGTGACATCAAGCGCATCGAGTTGTCTGTCATATGTATCCTGCCCCATCCCATCATGGTAAAACCGAAGATCCATAGCGGGAGCCGACGGCGACCATAACCAAAGCGTTAGCTCAGCGACACCCGTGTGCGCATGGCGGATATCTATCTGTGCGGGAAAGCTCTGCCAGAAATTACGGATGCCAAATACTATCCCACCCGAAGCGCCACCGATGTAACCCGATCCGCCTGAGCGGTGTCCATAGGCTGAGTCAATCCATCCGTTTCCGGCTGCGGTCCGTTTACGGATGTCAAAGCCATCAGGCGTTGTTTGGCACAGCGTATAGTCGCCGAACGCAGGGATATAGCGCAATCCCTTGGCTACCGCCGGATTGAATTCCGCAACCGGTGGCGTGGGCTTTCCGGCAACCTGCGCTTCCCGCACCGCCCGGCCCGGATCGCGCCGCAAGCCGGTCAATCCCCTGACCGCTTCGGCGAAAACGCCACCATCAGCCGAACAAAACCGTACATGCCGGTTATGCAGCTCATCCGCCATTGGCACGGCAAACCGGATGCCCATTCCACGGATAAAGTCAGTGTACTCGTCCGCATCATATACCAGGGTATGGACCATTCGGACGCCAGCGGTATTGAGGTAACAATAAAACCGTATGGTGAAAGGTAGCAATGCGCGTCCTGTCTTGATGGAGCGATGTATGCCCTCCGCTTTCACAACGGTGCGGACCGGTCCAGCATGTTCAACAACCACCTCGCTGACTTCGCTCCGGAGCGAGTCGGTGAGCAGGGGCTCACCCTCAGCCGCTTCGGGTAAGTTTTGCCACTGGAGGACTAAATGTCCGTCTGTGGCCAAGGTCCGTGTTTCAACACTGATGGATTTGACCAATACCTGCCCGGTCTTCGAAAACACGTAGCGTGCTTTACCTGTGTCTACAGTGATCTCACGGCTGTCTTGTTGAACATGCATCCCCGAATGCTCCATCGTTTCGCCTGCGTCGGTTGAACGCTGCAGGATAAGCTTTGATACTTTTTCGCGCCCAAGTGTTGCGACATGTGCAGTCCATTTTACCGAACCGTCCGGCCAACGGGCGGTTACCCAATGCTGAGCGCGGATGACATTCGCTCCGTCTGCTTTTAGCAGGAGTCCGTCGGCGCCACCCAACTCGCCCTTTTCCCAGGGCACCCCCCAAGTGATACCTCGTGGTATGACGGATACGGGCTGGCCCAGCCAACGAAGCGGAACGCCCCGTCCACCATCAGGCTGTTTACCGATATCCGGCCACTGAAAGGATCGAGAAAGCGGCAATGCTGAAGCCGCAAAGGCGGTATGTTTCAGAAAGTTCCTCCTTGATTGCTTAAACTCCTTTTTCCTTCTATCCATATGTCATTTCTTATCTTGTATTTTTTACATTAGCACAATGAAAGTCATACGTCTCGTCATCTTCCCACTCCTGTCACTGATGGACCTATGGAGCTGTCAGCCCCGGTCAGGTTCAATAGAAGCTGCTGGGCATTTAATTTATAAAGACGATTTCGAAAACGAACTCGACACCACCATGTGGATAGCTGAAATTGCACCGGAACTGGGGTCTCGTGTATATGCTGCCGACGGCAAACTTTGGCTGGATACCTATGGTGGGGTAACCGTATGGCTGAATAACGAGCTGCAGGGCAACATCGCCATTGAATACGAACGGACCGTGGTGATCGATAGCGGGGCCAACGACCGACTATCTGACCTGAATCAGTTCTGGATGGCGTCCGACCCCTCTGGCAGGGGCCTCTTTTCACGGTCCGGAGTATTTGAAAGCTACGATTCATTATCACTTTATTATGTTGGTGTGGGCGGCAATACCAATACGACCACCCGTTTTCGTCAATACGAAGGATGGGGATCGAAACCCTTGCTTTATGAACGGAATGACTTTCTGCTGAAAGCAAACCGAACCTACTTCGTCCGTACCGAAGTCAGGGACAATGTGACCACGTTCTCGGTAGATGGTGAAGTTCTTTTCCAACATACAGCGCCTGTTCCGTTAACCCGCGGCTATTTTGGCTTTCGATCTACCCATTCCCGCCAGTCGATTGACAATTTCAAGGTTTATCAACTCGAATAATCTGCTTCTGACCCGTAATCCCCGGCATTGCTTACCATCCCGGATTTTGCATCGCCGACTTTTCATCAGGAGTCAACGGCCTTCCAGCTGTATAAATATCGTCCAGGAAGCTTTGCGGTACTGGCCGCAGGTAATGTTTGTTCTCTAGCGGACGCGCCTCGTCGTTGAAAAGGGTCGCCCGTTTTACCAGTGTCCTGGTTCTTGCGAGGTCTTCCCAACGCATGAGTTCACCCATCAATTCGCGCGAGCGTTCATTCAGGATGAAATGGAGGAATTTTTCCGCATCGGAACCTACACCCAATAGATCGTAAAACTCGTTGGTTGAGTTAAAAATATCCGCAACGCTATTCAAGCGTAATTGCTCCAGGGTGGACGCTGTGGATTCCGGAATACTATTCGATTCAAAATAGGTATTCCGGTTGGAGTAAGAAACGAAGGCAGCTGTATTGGCAGCAGGATTGTTTAAATACGCAATGCCACCGTCCGAGTGAAACGAGCGATCTTCGCCCCCCTTATAAGCGGCACGCTCACGGAGCCTGTTGATGTAGGGCAACGCTTGGTCATACCGTCCTAACCGACCGAGTGCCTCAGCAGCGATAAGATAAGTTTCCGCTACGCGCGCAAGTATGCCGTCCCGTTGCCCGGCCTGGGAAGCCACGCTCACGCGCGATCCATCGGCAAACTTCGAAAGCGCCACAAAACGGCTTGCCTCATAATTCCCGTGTCCGCCATGCATATTTTCACTCTCGCCCGCAAAATACCGCACAAACATATGCGGGGCCCTCTGAAGGATATTATCCGCAGTATAACGTTCATCCCCCGGATTATTCACAATATAGCGAATAGCTTCTTCACCTCCTGAAAATTTGGGGCGACCCGCCAAATCCGGTGTCGGGGCGTGTTGTTCGCTCCAAACCGGCGCACTGTTTGGGTTATTGGATAGGTAGACCGTTTTGAAACTCTTCCAAAAACGGGAGTCGTTTACCCGGTCATAAACGTCCAATGCATAGTCAGTAGACCGCAACCGCTGAAACTCCCTGCCCCCCGGGATATCGCGCTGCATCCCGGGCAGGTTTTGATACACCGATGGATAATATAAGTGGATTTGGTTGCCGTATCTTCCCTGAGTGGCGACGTTGCCCGAAAATTGAGCTGCCAAGATGACCTCAGGTAGCCTCTCATTGGGCCCATCAACTTCTGTGAAGTGCCATAAGTCCCGGAAATCATTTGCCAATGTGTGATATCCGCTATTGATTACCTGGTCTGCGTAGTTTACGGCTTGTTCCAGATCGGCGTCGCGCGTGGCACCATTCCAATCACTGTACAACTCGCTGGCCCGGAACAGATGAACCTTCGCGAGGAAATGTGCAGCAGCCCATTTCGTAATCCGGCCCGTCTGTGCCGGAGTCGGTGGCAGTAGATCAAACGCCATGTTGAAATCAGCGATAATCTGATCGTACACTTCCGGCGCAGCATTGCGGGTAAACTCCCGTTCGACCGTCATTGACGGTTCCAGTTTCAACGGAACACCACCGTATTGTTTCACCAATTTGAAGTAATCAAACGCCCGCATAAAATACCCCTCGCCCAAGCGCGTATCCCGTTCGGGGCTGTCACCGTAGAAAAGGGGAACATTTTTGATAACAATATTGGCTGAGTTGATATTGCCGTACATATTATCCCATATGGTACGTACGTCCCCGGTCAGCGAATTCAAACCTGCATCGTACGAATTCCAAACCTGCTGGCCACGGTCGCCGCCGACCGTGAATTCATCGACCCCATAATTGGTGGTGGTGTACGCCCATTCATAATTGAAATGGAATTTTAGACTTTGATACATGCCTGTTACCAGTCCGTCCAGTCCATCCTTCGTTTCAAAATCCTGTGTACTGCGGGCCGTAATCAGGTCTTCGTGCAAAAAATTCTTGCAAGAGAATACCAGTGTGGCACAGCTGATCAAGGTTACATAGCTAAGTGTTTGCTTTATCTTTTTCATGACGTTGTTCATTGTAAGTTACCTAAAATGGTGCTTAGAGTCCTACGTTAAGCCCAATGACAAATCCCCTGTTAAATGTCGAACCGCCCAAATCCGGATCGATCCAGTCGACGTTGGAATACAGTAACCCTGGATTCATAGCTTGTGCAAATATCCGAAGGGTATTAAGCGTCAGCCTGTTTACAATGCGTGTAGGCAACGTATAACCCAACGATACGTTCCGCAGTTTGATGAATGATCCATCCTGGTAGTTCATCGACGTACGATAGGGATCTCCACCGGCGTTCCCGTAGTTAGGAGCTGGATATGCATTTGTCGGATTATCGGGCCGCCAATAATCCAATTTCCGCTGCGCGAACCTCCCCTGTAAATATTCCCCTCCGCCTAATGTGGTGAAGCCAAAACGGCCAAATACAAAAAAGGTCAAATCCCAATTCCTGTAGCTGAGCGAATTATTAAATCCTGCAGTCCATGTGGGAGCGGAATGCCCCACAATCCGCCGGTCGTGATTTGCATCAATGCGGTAATCGCCGTCAAGATCGGCCACCCGTACATCGCCGGGCCGAAATGCATGCCCATTGGCATTGAATTTTTCCATTTCGGCCAAATCCTCTGCCGTATTTTGCCAAATCCCTTCTTTTACAAAATCATAATACACACTTAGCCGTTCGCCGATAAACCACTGGTTGTTGATGTCATCTAGTTTTCCGTTTGATAGTTCCACAATGCGGTCTTTACTCGCCGTGAAATTCAGATTGGAGGTCCACCGGAAGTTTTGTTTATCGATATTGACCGTATTCAAGCTCAAGTCTATTCCCTTATTGGCCGTTGCTCCGATATTCGCCCAGGTACTCGTATAACCCGTCAATGAAGGGATGCGCATTTGCAGTAAAAGATCTGAAGTGTGCGAATTATAGAAATCCAAGGAACCGTTGATTCTGCCTCGGAAAAAGTCGAAGTCCAAACCAAAATTCCACTGGGTCGTACGTTCCCAACCGAGTGCTATATTCGCCATCGGTTGGGGGTTAGCCAGCGATGCGTCCGATGATACGTATCCGGGCTCAACTACACTGCCCCATGTATAGTACAGTGTCTGCACCCCTCCTTTTGTAAAGTAAGGATCGATCGCCGCATTGCCGGTGCTGCCGAAACCGACCCGCCATTTGAGTTGGTCTATCCAGTCGACGTCTTGCATGAAGGATTCCTGATCCATACGCCATGCCACGGCTGCTGAAGGAAAGAAATCCCATTTATTGCCATCGGCCAATTGCGAAGCTCCATCCCAGCGTATTGAAGCGGTCAGCAAATACCGGCTATCAAATCCGTAGTTCACCCTCGCCATATAGGAAAGTAGCTGTGACTCGGATAGTCCGGTGCCGTATCCATCCAGTTCACTGACCGAATTCAACTGATACCATTTCTGGCTGTTCCATGGTAGCGCTGTGGCTGTCATCGACGAAGTTTCCGTCCGGTTTGCGGTAGCACTCTGCAGCAATGTTATGCCCAGGTCATGCTTGTCGGCAAAAGTCTTGTCGTAGTAAAGCAGGTTGTCGAGCGTCCATGAAAACCGCATCGTTTGGTTCAGCTGCGCATAGTTGGTCGATCCCGGTTCGCCCGCACCTCGCTCTGCCGCCCGTTCGTCCATCCATCGGCCATTCCGGAAATTATAAAAATCGGGACCAAAATTCATCCGGTATCTCAGCCCTTCCAACAGATTCACCTCCGCGTAGATGTTACCCAATGTCCGCAACACCTTTCTTTCATTAATCGTGTATTGGTCGTCGCCAATCGGGTTGCGGATGTTGACATCTCCGCCCGGGAGGTTGATCCGATTGCCCTGTTCATCAAAAGGAACCGCATAAGGTAACATTCCCTGGGCCGCAAAGTAAAGATTGCCCGCTCCCGTTGAACCGCTACCCTGATACCCATAATTCTGGTCTCCGAATGTTGCCGTAAGGCTTCCACCCATTTTAAACCATTTCACCGGATTGATATCGACCGTGAACTTTCCGGTATAGCGCTGGTAATCCTGTCCTAAAATGGTCCCCCCTTGATTGAGGTAACCAAAGGAACCGTACGCCTGCATCTTATCCGTACCTCCACTCGCATTGATGGAATGATCATGGGTTACCCCGGTCTGCAATACCATATCCGTCCAATTGGTGGTAGGCACTAGGCTCGGATTCCATGTGCCGCCCTGCCAGCCTTGCTCCACGTTAGCCCACGCATAGCTGTCACTGCCGAAAATACGCTGGTCATCCTGTAATGTCGGAACGTCAGGGTACCTATTGGGATTGTCGGCAGGAAGGCGGCGATAAGCATCACGCCTGAACTCAATGTATTCCGCAGCATTCATCATTTCCACCCTGTCCTGCATGTTTTCGATGGTAGTGACCGCCAGATAGTTTAGCGATAACCGGCCTTCTTTCCCTCGCTTAGTGGTCACCATAATTACACCATTGGCGCCCCGGGACCCGAAAATCGCTGTAGCAGAAGCATCTTTCAGCACATCGATAGACTCGATATCCGATGGATTCAAAGCCTCGATTCCTCCGGCATTCAACGGTATCCCGTCGACCACATACAATGGCGAATTGCTGGCGCTAAGTGAACGGACTCCCCGTACAAGCACACTCCCCATCTCGCCCGGCCGTTCATTGGATGTGATGTCAACCCCTGCAACCATGCCCTGCATAGCTTGAAGGGCATTGGTCACCGGCATCCGCCGAACCTGCTCTGCGCTAATACTCGATACCGCACCGGTGAGGTCGGATTTTTTCACGGTGTTGTAGCCAACCACAACCACTTCATCCAGGTGGCTGACCTCTTCATCAAGCGTTACGTTCATAGACGATGACGTCACTTCGACTTCTTTTTCCTGAAAACCGATAAAACGGAAAACTAAGATAGCGTTTCTGGCTGCATCGATTCGATACTCCCCGCGCTCATTGGTCTGTGTACTCGAACTTTCCCCTTTCACCTGTACGGAGACTCCCATTATGGGTTCACCGGTCTCCGAATGAGTTACCCGACCACTCACTGTAAACGTTTGCACATCCTGCCCGAAAACTGCTGAAGTGGAAAGTAACACAAAAATTAGAAACGCCACCCGCTGGCTAATAGTAATTCTTTTTTTCATGTCGAAAAGTGTTAAGTTTATAAAATTGGTCCTATGTCGTTTAGACATTTATTAGCAGGAACTAATATCAAGACAAATTTTATATTAACTGTCCTGCTGTATCCTGAAGGGCATCCTTCATTCAGAAAACGGTCGGAAGGGAATAGGTGTAGACCGGCCCGCAGCCCGCAACGCAACCAATGCTAATAAAAAACAATCACCTCGTACGCCCCCGCCCCCAGTAGCGGCAAGTTGATTGATCCCTCTTTTAGATCGGTGTGCACTTCTTGGTCATTCACCGTCACACGTGGTTTTCCTTTCCGCCCTATTGGCAGTTCCACATAAGCCGACGTGTTTACCGGAACAGTAAATTTCAGGGCATATCGCGGTGCATCCTGTCGGCAGAAAACAGTTATGTCCCCTTTTATCGTGGGTACTTTCACCGTGGCCCATTCCAGCGATCCGATCTGCGGCCGGATACGGAACGTACTCCAGCCCGGCGTCAATGGCTCCACGCCCATCAGCTTCCGCGGGATCGTATTGGCAGGTACTGCCCCCCAAGCATGATTCCAATCCTGGTTTGGTTTATACTTGTTATCCCACGCCTCCATCGTAATGGTACTCCCTGCTCGGATCATGTTATACCAACTGCGGTCGCTCTGGGATGTCAGCAACGAGAGTCCATAGTCCGCATCACCGGCTTCATAAACGGCATCCATCAAAAACTGGCTTCCATATACGCTGCATGCCATCCCGCGCGAGCGGATAAACTCCATCACCCGCGGCTTTGCCTTCTCCGGCACCAATCCAAAGGCCATCGCCATCATATTGGTGTGCAGCGCGGCATGGTCGGTATCCACCCCGTCGCGGTACGCGCCCTGGCGCTTGTCCCACAGCAGGGACTGAAAAGCCCTGTACGTTTCTGCCGCCTTTTCCCGGTACAGCGCGGCATCCTCAACCCGATCAAGCGCCTCGGCCAGGTCGGCCATATCGCGCAGGGCCTTGTAATGGAAGGCATTCACCACGGCATTGTAATCCGTAAATACGAACCCATCCGTCTCCCCATTACCGACCATGCCGAAGCTGCCGGTATGCGGCCAATCGACAATGTCGCGTAGGGAGTCGCCGCCATAATGGATTGCTTTCATCAGTTCCGGGGTCTGCTTTCCTGTCCGGGTACTGATCAGTCCGTTGGATTCCCGAAGGGGAAGGAGTAGTTTGGCTTTCAGATCATCGTAGTAATGCCGAACCGAACGGATGTCGCCGGTATACATGTAGTCGTTGTATGCCATCAGCACCGATTGGAGAATCCATTCCGTGGGCCATGTCGCGTTATGTAGCAGGTATTCGTGCGAACGCCGAGCCATGCTAAAGTCCTTGTCCACACCATAATGACAAAGCTGGTTGATGTAAGCGTCAGCTTCATAAGGTATGCGCTCGCGGTCGCCATCCACATAGATTCCGGCGAACGAGGTGGCCTTGATGCTGTACTTGCACAGTTCCCATACCGCATTGAGTACCGTATCCGAGCTCTCAAAATATGCAGCAAAATCATCAAACGGGTAATGGACAGTGGCACGGACGATATCCGCCTCGTCCAGTATTCCCGCGTACCCTTCCAGCTCGACATACCGGAAAGGTAGCACTTCACTGATATAATCAGGCATCTTAATGGCTTGCGGACCGGTATTACGCTTATCGGGCCTGAGCTGCAGTTGGTAAGTGTGGCGTCCGCGTTTCAGCGGCACCCGATATTCAGCATAGCGAATGGTACCACCGGGTTTGCGGTTAATCGTGCCGTCATGATTAACCGCCTCTCCCAGCCGAACGGTGACCGACGTCCCGGCTTTACGGGTGTCCAGCGTGAAACGCAATTGGCCAAACGAAGCGCGGCCGAAGTCTACCCGAGTGACATTCCCCGCGTTAACCACACGCTGGGGGGTCTCATCCGTTTTTTGTAGCGGATAGTATGCCGTACGGTAATCGGCCAGCTCATCGGCTGTCCAAAATTCGCTGACGGTCGACCAAGACGAGGGCTCTTCGCTGCCATCCCACACCATTACGCGCCATGCATAGGCAGTGCCCGGTTTCAAAGCCTGTCCCTGGTAGCGCACGTTCGTGGACGCGCTGGAATGGACTTTGCCGGAATCCCATACATTACCCACACCGTTTGCCGCACTGTCGGGGTGATCCGATACGGTGATCCGGTAGGCCGATTGGAGGCCTCCCTGTTCCGTACCAACCAGCTCCCAACTGAATACCGGCTGTTTGTTCGCAATCCATGGCCGCTGCCCGGTGCCGCCTCGGTGCCCTGCGGAGGGGTACCCATTGACCATCTTCATATCCGCATGTTGGAGGTGATCGACAGCAAGGCGGTGCACTTGAAGGTCCTGGGCGGTAGCCAACGAACAGCTAACTGCCAGCACAACACAAAGACTGACTTTCCGCAACAAGGGGTGGTTTTTCTGGTTTGCAATCATTAGGATATTATGTTTATACTTACTCGGCGCTTAACATAAACTCATGGCGTCCGGCACCCACGTCTTTCAGCAATACGTAGCTGCCGCTTTTTGTCGTCTTTTCCACAACAACCCCGTTGCGTGATACATGGTAGTCATCCATGCCTTCCGGAACCGGCAAATATACATCGGCTATTACATTGGCAGGTAAGGATACCGTTAGCGAAAAGGCGCGCTGCTGTACATCAAACACAGCCTCGATCGGCCCGCGGATTGTCGGCAGCTTCGCTTTAGCCCACTTCAATCCCGATGGCTGCGGTTTGATCGCCACCCGCTTGAACCCTGGTGCCGACGGGGTGATGCCGATCACCTTCCGCGGCAGAATATGAGCAGGCGAAGCGCTCCATGCATGGCTCCAGCCATTGTTGCCTTTGTATTTGTTGTCCCACGCCTCCGTGGTCATCGTAGCCCCAACGCGCAGCATGTTGTACCAGCTCCGGTCGCTAGTTGAGGTCAACAACGACATGGCATATTCCCCTTCACCCGAATCGAACAACCCCTCCAGCAGGTAATTGGCACTATAGACACCACAGGCCATCCCTTTTGACTTGATGTAGTCCAATACCCGCTGCTTCTCCTTTTCCGGTACCAGCCCAAACACCAACGGATACAGATTGGCGTGCAGGGAAGCGTGGTCGGTTCCGACCCCGTCGGTATAAATACCTCGCTTCTCGTCAAAGAAATGGCGCTGAAAGTGCTTAAAGAGCCGGGTATGTCGTTTCCTGAACGCCGTCGCATCCGAATGCCTTCCGGCGACCCGTGCCATGGTTTCCATCAACTTCAAGGTGTGATAATGAAACGCGTTGACCACGGTGTTGTAGTCCTTGAAGACATAGCCGTCCGTTTCTCCACCCTCAGGTATAGCCGGCGAACGCTGGGGCCAGTCCACAATATCACGCAACGCCTCTCCATTGAAAAAAATTGATTTCCGGAATTCTTCAGTAACCAACCCGGTAGTTGTCGATATCAAGCCGTTAGACATCGTCAGGGCGGTCATCAATTTCGGCCTGATATCCTCGTAGTTTTCCAGAATCACACTGCTATCTCCGGTGTGCAGGTAATCCATCCAGACCATCATGATAGAATGCGATATCCATTCCGTGGGCCAAGTAGCGTGGTAGATCATATTTTGCAAGCTATAGCGGGCAGTCGCAAACTCGCGATCCACCGCATAATGGCCAAGCTGATGAATATACGCATCGGCCTCGTACATCATGCGTTCACGCTGGCTAGCTGCGTAATCCCCGTTGAATGTATTCGCGATAATGGAATACCGGCACAGATCGTAGACCTTATTCAGCAAGGTATCGCTGCTGACAAAATACGATGCATACGCATCAAATGGCACATGCAGCTTCAGTTGCTCTGCCGAAACCACCGACAGGTCCAATCCTCCGCCCACCACTTCAAGAAAACGGAAGGGAATTACCTCCATCATGTGGCCGGGCATCACCTGGCTGTGCGGATACCGCGCCTCAAACCGCGGGATATCCAGCTGATACGTATGTGTGCCCGCACGGATCGTCAAGGGGTATTCCTGGAAGATCACGCCGCCGCCGGGCTTGGCATCAATAGAATCTCCCGCACTCTTCTCCCCCACCCGGACGAGCAACGTCGTATCTTTTCGTTCGCCAGGCCTTGCTTTCCAGTCCAGCGTAAGCGCCACATTGGCAAACCCGGCCCGGTCATAGGCGACAAACCACGTTCCGTTTGCTTTGCGTTTCAGCCCGATCGGATATGCCGAATGGTACTGTATCGGCGGACGGTCTTCGAATGTCCACATTCCGCTTTCTCGCGCCGTATCCAGGCGTACCCACCGGCTTTCGCCCGGCCACGCTTTGCTGCGCCCCGTATCCCCGGTATTAAACCGCTGGATCCCACTATACGATGAAGCCTGCCCGCTCCGGTTCCAAACACGTACCCTCCAATAAT
Organism: Parapedobacter deserti; assembly: GCF_042646065.1. NCBI lineage: Bacteria > Pseudomonadati > Bacteroidota > Sphingobacteriia > Sphingobacteriales > Sphingobacteriaceae > Parapedobacter > Parapedobacter deserti. The sequence goes on along the minus strand of NZ_JBHRTA010000038.1, from coordinate 487,437 downwards.
AAGCGGTGTTTGGCTTAAGAGGGTCTCCCGCATAGGCAATATACAGCGCATTGCTATCCTCAACCTGCCCACTGTCCCACAGATCAGGCGTACCCGCTTCCAACAGTGCCGGAGCGGATGCCACCAGCACTTGATAAGCCGTCTGATAGTCGCCATTTTCCTGTGCCGGTACCACCCAGGTAAACCTCGGTTCCAACGTCGTGATTACGGATTTCTCCGGCGCACTCAGTAAATTGGTCATGAGCCCGGTAGGTGCTTCAATGGGGTCAGCCATGGCTCCCCAGCTGACGCTCAACGCCAGGCATAACAGCAATAATCGCTCAGTTACTCGCATTTGTTTTCCGTTTCCGCCTATTTAATGTTTAATCGTCAATCATCTGCCCTATCACCACTGGCCCCAATAACCCCGACGTCAGCAACTCCCAATCGTTTCTGATGGTAATGTTGGTTTGTGTAAACCGTTCGTCTGCCGGCAATCCGCGGTCGCCCACCAAGCGGTTTCGCCAGCTGTTTACCACTTCAACTTCCAGTGTATTGCCCGCTGCCGCTAATCCGTGCAGTGCAATCCGGTAGGGAGGTGCCCACACGATACCGAGCTCCCTGCCGTTGAGCCGCACCCGGGCGATTCCTACATCCGCGATCTGGCCCAGATCGATCCACAGCGGCGCATCGGCCGTGTCCAGCGGGGGAAGGGTTTTTACGTACCGGCCCTTTCCCGAATAAAACCGCACACCCGGATCGGGATGTTGCGCCCAATCCGATAGCTCCGAAAATTCGACTTCTGCGGGTGCACCCCACTCCTCATCAAAATAAACCTTCCAGCTGCCGGACAGGGTATCCATGGGCACAAACGCAGGCAAATTGCGACTTGCCTCACCCTGCTGGCTTTCGGGAATATCTTTCCGGAACACGACAAACCAAGATCCCATAGGGTCAAAATGCAGCGGCACGGTCGTCAAGCCGCCTGCCTGCCGATAAGTTCTCGCGGGCTTTACTTCACCGGTTACCGGGTTCCATAGCTCCGGCAACTTACCGGCGATCCGGAAGGTAGCTTCCGCATCGCAGGCCACTTTGTTCTGGCTGCTGATGAAGTAATACGACGACGCCCCGTTCCGCACGTGGTGAATATAATCAAAAGTCAACGAATCATGCGGTGGGGCTATGCGGCAATCTGCAGGAACGCCCTGTTCCAGTAACCACTTCCGGGCTGTATATCCCCAGGCAACGGTCCCCTTCCCGACCGAGCGGCTACCCCTGCCGGCTGTCGCATCTCCCCACAACCTAGCGGCAACCGCCTCCACCTCGTCCTCCGAAACCGGATAGCCCGTCAAACTTACCGTTTTCTGGGTCTTCGGACCAATAATCGTCGCGCCATCGTCGACCAGTTCCGCTACCTTATGCAGCGCTCGGGTAGAAAGCACCGCATGATCGGGAAGCACCAATACCCGGTACCGCATGCCATGAGGCAACATCAGCTGTCTCTCTCGCACTTCCAGAGCCAGTAGCCGGTCTTCATTGATCACATCGTAATCGAAGTCGGGCAATGCACCCGCTGGATCACTCGCCTTCAGCGTCGCGATGTTGGGGACGTGGTCGCCATAGTAATACAGCACGTCCGCCACAAACCGGCCATCCTGCATCATGTAGTGGACACGGCTCAAGTACCGGAAGAAAGCGCCTGCTTCCTCCCACCAGGTGATGTTCGGATTCATGTGCGTGCCGGCGAAATACTCTTGCCCCGGTTTGCCCATCTCCGCAGGCGAACTGGTAAACGTATGGAAATAAACCCGGTTAGCCCCGGCGCACACCTCATGGTCAAAGCTGTGCTTCATATGCTCCCAGATGACATCGTTCCAATGCCTGCCAATCGTCGTAAACCCTTCGGCACCCACAAGCCTCCTGTCATAAATATGCGCCGCGCTGGAGGCTTGTTTGACGAAAAACCGCCGTTCCGGTGTCGGGCGGTGTTTGGATGGCGACCAGAATTCGCTCATGACAAGCGCACTGTGCCCATAGTTTTTCAATCCGTCGAACGGACCGGCATGTGGGCCGGCCGACTCCGGATGAATACCCATACCATACCGTGCGGCGTTAGCCGCAAACGTCGCAAAATGGTTGTCCGAGATGCAATCGCCAATGGTTTTGCGAAAGTCGGCCAAGAAACGGTTGCTGATCTCGCGGTTACCCACAATCTTACCCGCCAGTACCGGCAGATAAGGGATTAATTCATAACCTCTTCTGTTCTTAAATTCCGTTTCAAAACCCTGCGTCCAGTTCGATCCCCCCAATTCCCAACTATCCGTATGGAGGTAACGCAACGTCTTCCCTGCTTCCGGACCGATCTCTTCCAACAGCGGCCCCACATGGGTGTCCCAATACCGCTGGAAATGCGCCTGGCTCAGGTAGTCGACCACAAGTCCCTGCCAATCGCCACTGGCCGTCGACACGTGTGCGCCATTATTGGTGTAGCCAAACCGGATGATCTCCCATTCGCCCGGCGGAATGTCCCAGCTTACCTTGCCATCCGGCGTCACCTGTTCACTGATATTACGCACCTCCCCGGGGGCAGCATGGTGCCTGCCGTCATCGGCCAGTTTATCGTCCAGCAGGTAGCGCATATCGTGTGCGGAAAACGCCGCTTCCCCAAACGCACCCTTCGCCTTCAGGTCGCTCACCGGCGCCAGCCCTTCCCCCTCCTTGCGAAGTGGGAAAGCCAGCACAGCGATATCCCCATAGTAATCCGCCCGGTGCTCCGGAACCGGCAGTTGCACACCCGTTTGTCCACCCTGCGCCCGCACCGATGCCCAGGTTACCAATTTAGCGGCTTCCTGCGGGGCCACGTCCGGGCCCCCAAGATTCCAACCGCTTTGTATGTTTAACGAAAGTTCGAGTCCCAGCCTTGCAGCCTCACTCACCGCATGTCGGAACAACCTCCGCCATTCCGGCGATCCGAACAGCGGCCCTGCCGGGACTTGTCCGTTTCCATGTTGCTCTGCGCCTCCCGCATCAAAAATCAGCGCCCCTCGAAAGCCCTTATCGTTCATCGCTTCAAGATCGCGGGTAATGGAAGCTTCCGTTACATTGCCATTCAGCCACCACCAAAAACAGCTGGGACCGAATTCCATCCCAGGATCGCGGAACCGTTCCTCCGAAAGTTCCTCATGCCGATCACCATCTTCAACGCAGGCGACAAACAAGCAACCGATCAAAAAAACGAACATCACAACCTTACCCATGCTTACCTGTTTTGCCATCCTTCATTCTGTGCCAGGGCCACATCCTTGTTGGTGTCAATAACGGTATTCGGAATCGGCCATAAATTGTAGTTGAACGTCAGGGTAGCCTGTGCTTCCGGCCAGAACGCATATTGACGGATACGATCCACGGCGATGGTCCCGCCCATACGCAGCAACGTATTCCAGCGGCTTTCTTCATACACCAGCTCCCGGGCGCGCTCATCTAAAATAAGGTTAAACTGATCGTCCACATCCGCCGCGGTAACGCTATAGCCACATTGCGCACGTTTGCGCAGCAGGTTGATGTCATCCGCTGCCCCTGCTTTGTTGCCCAATCGCTGCTTGGCTTCGGCCCGCAGTAAAATGGTTTCGGACAACCGGATGAAATAGTCGTCGCGGAACAAGTTACTCATGTTCTCCCCATCTTCCAGTCCCGTATACCGGTCGGTCGCGATCTTGCAAGACACCGGATAACATAAGCTTTGGTTGTTTCTATTGGTGGTGGCATCGTTGCTTCCATAGTACATCACTTCCCAGGGGACCGGCTCACCGTAGTACGGAGACGACGGTACATTACCGATAAATGTCCGGCGAAAAACAATATCTGAATTGCGCAAGTCATCCGCCCATGGGCCTTCGTATATCTTATCGCGCGTATAAAACGTCGGAATCATCTGCGCGATGCCCCGGCCACCCACGTCTTCCGCCGTGCCGGTCAGATGCGCCGGCGCGCCATCCCGGAAAACCGGACCGTACGTGCGGGAATAGGGCAGTTTCGACCGGCCGTCTTCGGCGCGGTATGCGGCATAGTCAATCTGGATCGCCCATATACACTCGGTATTGCCGTCCTGATAGTTGACATTGTCTTCCTGAAATAAATCCCAGTATACGTTACCCTGTGCTTCCTCCTGGCGCGAGCCGAAGCGCGATTGCATGAGGGTGAACGTTCCGCCGTTGATCACCTTATCCGCATAAGCGACGGACTGATTAAACGCAGCTTGTCCCGCTCCAGCATCGCCATCAGCAGCCAACTGTGTACCCTGCGCCAAATACGCCCTGGCCAGCATGTGCTGTGCAGCGCCGCGTACCAAGCGCCCGCCTTCCGCGGTTGTCGGCGGCAAATCATTCTCCGCAGCCAGCAGATCATCAATGGCAAACTGATACGTCTCCATCCGCGAGGTGCGCTGAAAGTCGTACTTCGGCTCCGTCGTAATTTCCGTCACGATCGGCACACCGCCAAACAGCTCACCCAGGTTCAGGTAAGCGAAAGCCCTGAAAAACCGTGCCTGTGCTAATGCATAGGATTTTTCCTCGGGAGACGACCATGAAATGTGTTCCAGATCTGCCGAATGAATCGCTAAGTTCGCCTTGGCAATGATCTGATACCAGGTACTGTACGCATTGTAAAACGTGGTATGATCCGGATTGATATTTCCGTAATTATTAAAGGAGTTCCCCCGCCGGATACTGGGCACGTCGTACATGTCTGTGCCATTGCCGCGGAGCACAAAAATCCAACCTTCTTCAGCTGGATTGGCCCACAGGTCTCGCAGTTGGGAATAGATTGCTATCAACGCCTGGTCGATCTGCGCCGATGTACTGAACGCATTGTCGACCGTATAAAACGTTGGCGGAACTTCGGTGAGAAAGTCTTTGTCCGATTTGCATCCCACCACACTCAGCAGCAGGCCAACCATGGCGCTGACACTGTATATAGATATCCTTTTCATCTCCATACTGTACTAAGGTTAAAAACTTAGGTTTACGCCCAAGGAATAGGTAGAAGCCACCGGATTACGCGCCCATGTGTCCGTTTCCCGTATCCGGCTACCGACCTCTGGATCACCGCCGAACCAATCGGTAAACGTCGCAAGGTTTTTTGCCGTCGCAAACACCTTCAGCGACCCGATATGTGCGGCCGACAACCACGGTTGATTAAAGGTATAAGCCAGGGTAACATCCTGTATCCGCACAAAGCCCCGGCTCTGCAGACCCAGGAAGCGGCCATCGCCGGCAAAGATGGCTGACGGATATACATTGCTCGGGTTTTCCGGCGTCCAATAGGGGATATGATGCTGGTTATCGTTAAACCGCCCCGTGCCATTAGTCATGTACGCCGCGGCATTGGGCCGTAGGTACATGTTGTTGCCGCCGAACGTCCCGATTACCATCACATACAAGTTGAGGTTTTTATACGTCAGGTTACTGCTGAAATTCAGGCGGAAATTTTCCTTGTCATAACCCAGTATTTTCCGGTCGGCTGCCGTAATGCCCGGTACTCCATCCAGATCACGGTATTTCGGCGACCCCGGCACCGCGCCGGTCAACTCCATATACTCCGTATCATCTTCCTGCACAATGCCGATCTGCTCATAGCCATAGATTGCGCCCAATGATTTGCCGATAAACAAGCTATTGGCGATATCATCGTCCTCTCGCCCGTCTCCGTCCAGGTCGTCACCATAAAGCGAAACCAGCCGATTGAAGTTTTTCCAGAAGGTCAGCGTCGTACTCCAATTGAAATCGGGCTTTTGCACATTCACGGTGCGCAAAGTGGCTTCAATCCCCGTGTTGTTCACCTGGCCCATGGAAGTCCTCATAGTTTTGAAACCCGTCATCACGGGAATATTCCGGGTGAAGATCTGGTCGGTTGTTTTAGAAAAATAAATATCCAAATCCGCGAAGATGCGGTTGCCCAACCACGCCGATTCGAACCCGGTATTCAAAGACGAGGTGGTTTCCCAGCCGAGGAACGAGTTACCCAAGGTGCTCTGGTATAATCCGTAGTAAATACGGCCGGGGGTATTCGAAAACTCATACCTAGCCCCTCCGCTGGCAGCATTGGCTATAGCAGACAACGTACCGTACGGGTTAACCCCCTGATTTCCGTTTTGCCCCCAGGAAACCTTCAGCTTCAGGTCGTTCAGTACCTGGATCGATTGCATAAATGCCTCGTTGGTTATGCGCCAGGAAAAGCCTGCCCCAAAGAAGTTGGCCCACTTGTTATCGACGCCGAAGACCGACGCGCCATCACGGCGATACGATCCCGTGAAATAATATTTATCATCGAAACTATAATTGACCCGGCCGAGGTACCCGATATTCGAACGCTCGTAGTTGCGTGTGGCCATATTGTCGAGGTCGGAACCATCGTAATCAATCCGTTGTACGGTAGCCTTGTGCAATCCCTGCAAACCAAGCACCGTATTGCCATTTGCGGCAAAATCACGCCCCGTCATGACATAGCGGTCGTAGCGCATGTTGTCGCGGGTAGCCACCAGCGTCACGTCAAGGGAATGCCGGTCAAACGTCCGGTTAAAATTCAAGATGTTATCCCACACATAGCTGACACCTTTCCGCTTTTCTATCGTACCGTTGGCATTGGTAAGCAGCCCCTGAAGAACTGCCGGCGAATAACGGTCAGGCAATGCGCCCTCCAGCACATAAAAATCTTCATAAAAGAAATTGCCATAATGCGTATCGTCTTGGTTCAGCAGGTAATTAACCCGGTAACTTAAACCTTCCACCCAAGGCACTTTCACGACCGCGTGGGTATTCAACCGGTAATTGTAAAGAAAATCTTCATTATCCCGGGTCCCATCGCTCACACCCCAAAGTGGATTTATGCGCGACTGGGTATAAGGATACTTCTCCAGATTTCCTTGGTCGTCACGGTGCATCACCCCATAAGGTGTCATGCTCTGTGCATCAATAATACTTGCTGCCACGCCGGAGTAGTCCCGTTTGGAGAAACCCGCATCTACCCCTACCTCCAGCCATTTCGTGATGTTTGCATTAATTTTTCCCAACAGCGCAATGCGGTTGAACTGGTCGCCCACCACGATGCTTTTGTTATCGTCAAACGACGAGGATAAGTAATAGTTGATATGCTCCGTCGCACCCGAGATCGCGGCTTGATAGTTCTGCATTACGCCCGTGCGCGATACTTCATCCAGCCATACGGTTTCGCGGCCGGCCTCCCAATTGGCCAGCTCCCCGGCCTGCAGCCAGTTGGTCGACCCTTCGGTATACTGGTTACGGTCGTTGACCATGGCCAGCCACCCTTCCCCCCGCAGCATCACCGGCCTATTCTGCCAGTTCTGAAATCCTACCGAGGAGTTAAAGGTGATCACCGGCTTGCCGATGCGGCCCCGTTTCGTCGTGATTGCAATCACACCGTTTGCAGATCGCGAACCGTATGCAGCAGCCGAGGTGGCATCCTTAAGCACGTCCATCGTCGCAATATCGTTTGGGTTGATGTCGCTCAAGCTGCCCATGAAGATCACCCCATCCAACACGATCAAAGGCGTGTTGGTCCCGCTAATGGAATTCTCGCCTCGGATCTGCATAGCAGGTTCTCCCCCTGCGGAATTAGTGGCGCCGATATTCAATCCGGTAATGCTGCCCTTAAGCGCTTCAAGCGCATTTATATTGGGCATGAGTGCAATGGGGGAGTCTTCGAGGTTAAGCGACCCCACGGAGCCGGTAAAGTCCCGTCGTTTGGTGGTACCGTAGCCGACGACCACCACTTCGTCAAGATTCGATGATTCCGATTGCAGCACAACATTGATGGTGCGCTGGTTACTGACGGGTATCTCATGAGCCAAGAAGCCGAGCGCCCGGAACACCAGCACCTCTCCGGCTGTTGCCTGTATCTGAAACTGCCCATTGGCGTCCGTGGCGGTACCACGGGATGTACCCCGCACCAATACCGATACGCCCTCCAAGGGATTGCCCTCGGCGCCACGCACGACTCCGGTAACCACTTCCTGAAAGGCAACGCGCCCTACGGACGGATGGTCCGGCCGTCCGTGCCCCGCCACGGCTGTTTGTAGCCATCCAATGGTCAGCCACACGAATACGCTCATCGTCTTCAAAAATGCCGATGAACAAATGACCGATTTTCCGCAATTGTTAGCGGTAACTTTTGAATACATCTTAATTAGGTTATAATTTATAACTTGGTTACATTGATAATCGGCTGTCTAGTCGGTTTTCTACGAATGTTAATCTGACAGCTATGTATTTCAGTTGTCCATATGATACCTCCTTTCGATCATTTCGTCGATGAAGCCGATCTGAGACCAGTTATTTAGCTTTATAATTGTCGGCGCAACAATACTAACACCTCTATACCTAAACCGCGTCCTGCACCATCCTGCGAACATCAGGTCTCATACCGCGCGTTGAGCATCTGCCTCATCCAGCAATTGATCTCCCATTGATCAGCCACCGTCTGCGTTGTAAACGGACGGTAGGCCATGTACGGGTACGGGCCGAACTCGGGGGTGATCGTGGCCCGTTCGGCTCCGGTTTCCTTTAAGTATTCGATCCACCGGTCCCACCACGCGAGGTGATGCATCAACGCCTCTTCGTTTTCCAGTGCGCGTGGATCCGTGACCTGCGGCCCCTCCGGAAACCCGACCCGCGCATGCAAGTGTCTGCCATGTCGGATGGCCAGGTCAACCGCATCGTGCTGGTCTTCAAGGAAACTTTCCGATACGCAGACCCAATGCGAGAAATCAAGCGCCAGTTCCAGCGAAGGGAACACCTCCAGGTATTCCTTTACCACGTGCGCGGCAAACGACCATTTGTTGCGGTGCGTTTCCTGGATGATGCTAATCGCCGACTCCCGGCTGATGCGATCACAGATGGCGAAGCATACTTCCATCTGAGCGCGGCTGTAATACTCCCGTCCGGTTTGCGACACGATGAACTGGGGCTTGGCATGTCCGTTTTGGTATTCCAGCAGCGCATAGAGGTTGCGTTCCAGCGCGGCCGTATACCGGTCGAAATCCCGCCCCTCCTGAAGCTCCGCATGGAGCAGGATGTACGACAATCCTGAATCGCTGAGTACATCGACCATGTCTTTGTTGTTCGGTTTATCGCCCAACGGAAAAACTTCCACACCGGCAAAGCCCTCCTGCTTCGCCCGTTGCGCGAAGTGGTGCCACGCAATGTTCTCCGCGCCCCACCGGGGGCAATAGAAATCAACCTTCATGAGCGCTTATAAATGAGCGGATTTTGTTCCTCATTATCCAGCAAGTCACCTACATTGAGGGTCTTCACGTACCCGTCAGGGAGGATATTGGGTGTCCCGTTGTAGGTATTCCCATCTGGCATATACGCACAGGTCATCGCCCTCCGGTAGCCGGGCGTCATATTAGCATGGGCACCATGGATGGTCAACCCGTTATGGAAGGAACAGCTACCCGCTTTCATGACCGCAGCATGGGATTTTGCCTGCTTAAATTCAGGATAAACTTCAAAAATGCCGCCCATATTTTTACCGATTCCGGCATTCTCAAATGTGGTGGTCTTATGCGAGCCCGGAATAAAGAAAAGGCATCCATTTTCAAGGGTTGCATCATCCAGTGCCACCCAGATAGACAACGCACGCCGATCGGAAAATGACCAGAACGGTGTATCCAGATGCCACGAGGTCGGATTGGCCCACGGCCGTTTGATCAAGGTCTGGTCGTGCCAGATGCGGATGCCGTCTACCTCTGCCAAATCGGCCGCCATCTTGCCAATGCGGTCATCAACCATCAATTCCCTCACTTCTTCGCTGGTCTGCCAGAGATTCAGCAGCTGGTCGAATACGTTGTTGAAATAGGCCGCGTCCTCGTTGATGCCGTCCTCTTCGCCGAGGCGTACATCTTTGCCCGGTATTTTGAGGCCGTTGCGCACCTGGATGGCCCGGGTTACTGCGTTGCGCCAATGTTCGAGTTCTTCGGCGTTCAAAAAGTCTTCAATGACTACATAACCATTCTCGCGATAAAAATCAATCTGCTCGTTACTTACGTCGGTATTCATAATCTATATAATTGGTGAATGTGTTATACAAAGATCGCTTTAAACGGCCAGCACAAAATGACTAATCGGAACCTTTTTTTACACTTTTTGACATTTCCGAATGTCACATGCTTTCCGTATGTTTGATAGCAGTAGCACAAACCGGTTATGAGCAATTATCATAAATATTTGCACATCAGAGAGGTTGACCGAGTGTTGGATTTTTACGTCAATACTGTCGGTTATACCAAGATTGACAAACATGCCCAATATCCCGACGTCAACCAGCATCCTGCGGACCATGCGTTCTCCTGGAACAAAGGCCGCATTCTGGACGGTTATTACGTGGTGTTCATCACCAATGGCCGCGGTGTATTCGAATCGGCCAACACACGGCCCCGGGTGATTGAGTCAGGCACCTGTTTTATGCTCTTTCCGGGCGTCTGGCACCGCTATAAACCGGACCCCGCATATGGATGGGAAGAGTATTGGGTCGGTTTTAACGGCGGCTACCCCCGGCATGTCATGAGTCAATTATTCCATCCCGAAACTCCATTTGTCGATTCGGGGCTCAATAAAGAGCTGATCGCGGCATTTACTCAACTGTTAAGCACTGTGTCGAACGCCCAGATCGGACACCAACAGGTTGCCGCGGGCATTACCTTGCAGATTATCGCCTTGCTCAACCGGGTAAACCAGGGAAAGAAAAACCAAGACGACCCCGAATCGGTGTGGGTTTCGAAAGCCATACTCAGACTCCAGACCGAGCTGGGAAACAACGTCCGCATGGAAGATTTGGTCGAAGAGTTCCCGATCAGTTATTCAAAATTCAGGAAATCGTTTAAGCGGCTTACCGGAAAATCGCCCAATCAATACCACCTCGACCTCCGGCTGGATAAAGCCGAAGAGCTCCTCAAAAGCACCAAGCTCACGGTCAAAGAAATCGGCTATTACACCGGTTTTGATTCTCCTTATTATTTCTCCCGGTTGTTCAAGAAGAAATTCGGGGTATCTCCGAAGATCTTTAGAGGAATGTGACAGCTCCCTCCAATCCCTCAGCGCTTGCGCGAAAGACCAGCATTCCGTTTCCTTTTTCCATCTTAATTACCGCGAAAGCTTTGCCCTGAAACGCCTTGGGCTTGGGATTGTTGAAACTCGTCAGGTCCGTCGGATCTGCATTTCCCGCGCCAATCAACGTTCCGGCGCCATTTACTTCCAACGCAATTTCAGCGTTGGCATTGGGAACAACATTACCCTTTTCATCTATCACTTCAATATGGGCAAAGATGAGGCCATCGCCCCCTTGGTCTTCCATTGGCCTATCTGCCACAATCCGGAGTGCTGCTGGCTTGCCTGTGGTGTGCAAGGTGCGCCTGGCGATCACTCGTTTACCGTCTGAAGCTACGACCGAAATGTCTCCCGGAGCGTAGGGAATTTCCAGTAGCGTGATCCACTTTGAACCGGCATCAACCCCGCGATGCGCCACCTGCGCTCCATTATGCGTGACGGTGACGAAGGGTCCCGGCGAATAGATGGCCAGCGTCAAAGGCTGCCCTTCTTTTCCCGGCCATGTCCAGCTCCGCTGTTCAGATGGCCATCCCCACTTACTGGTATATAAGACACTGCCCTGGGGATCGGGGGGCCGCACCGCCACCTCAAGGCTGCTTCGCTGCCAAACGACGTCGCGGTAGTAGGACTGTGGTTTTTTGGAGCCGGTGATGTCCAAATCGCCGCACCACGCGTTGTACCATGGCCAAGGCAGCAAATTACCCTCCGCCTTTTGATCAAGTACACTATGTCCGATCCCGGCTTCACCGATATAGTCCATCCCCGTCCATATGAAGTCTCCGATGACATAAGGAAACTCCTGTACTTTCCGCCAATTATCGTACGCCTCTTGTGCATACGACTCCGTTCCCAGCATTACACGCTGCGGGTGGCGTTGGTGGTCGGAAGCGTAATGTTCGTGCCCGTAGTTGTATCCGGCCACGTCCAAAAATTGAAACGCCAGATCCGTGTCTTCCCAAGGGCGGCCTTTATGGTCCCAGAAATCACAGACACCTGCCGTGACCGGGCGAGTAGGATCAAGCCTTCGGGTGAGATCCACCAGCTGCTTGGCGATGGCTATCCCTGACGAATCAGCCCGTTCGTTGATTTCATTGCCGATGCTCCATGCCATTACCGATGCCCGGTTTTTATCGCGGGCGATGACATGGGCCAGATCATTTTCGTGCCACTGCGAAAAATATTGATGATAATCGTCCGGTTTCTTTGGCCGCTCCCACATATCGAAAAACTCATTGATCACCATCACCCCCAATTGATCGCAGGCCTCCAGCAGCGCCTCCGACGGCGGATTGTGGCTGGTCCGGAGGGCATTGAAGCCATTAGCTTTCAACGCCGCGACCTTGCGCGCCTCCGCAGCCGAGTAAGCCCTCGCTCCAAGAAATCCATGATCATGGTGTATATTAGCGCCCTTCAACAGCACCGATTCGCCATTTATGCGCAAGCCGTTACGTGCGTCGATCCGGATGGTTCTAATACCGATCTTTTCTTCTACCGAGTCAACGGGCCTGCCGTTTATAAAGAGTGCGATGCGGACAAGGTATCGGTAGGGGTCTTTCGGTGACCACGGCCTCGGGTCGTTCACCTCTAAGCTAACCAGGGATGTGGCCTGTTCACCTGCGGCAACATCCTGTTCTTTCGTCCTTCTTGCCACGGCAACGCCATTGTGATCCACGATCTCGCTCAGCACAAGTACCCTTGCCCCCATTTCCGACCGATTGGCAAGCGTCGTGCTGACGGACAGCTTGGCTCGTTTCTTATTTAGTCGATCGGTACTAACATGAAGCCCCCATGTGTCTACATGGACAGGATCGGTTACCGTTAGATGCACGTAGCGATAGATGCCTGAGCCAGCATACCAACGACTGTTCGCCCCGAGGTTTCTGCAACTCACCGCGATTACATTCGGTTTGCTACCAATGTGAAGAAACGGTGTCAGGTCATAATAAAACGGCACGTATCCATTAGGCCTAAAACCTACTTTGTGCCCGTTTATCCAAACCTCCGACTCAGCGTATATCCCATCAAAGTGAACGTTGATTATTTTCCCCCTATCCGATTCGTCCAGTAGGAAGGTTTTCCGATACCACCCTACCCCTCCCGTGGTGTGGCCGGTAAATGCCCCGCCCTCGCTATCAATCGAAAAAGGTCCGACAACACCGCCGCCTGATGTTTGCTGAGGGGAATCCATCAGGGGCATACTGTAATCGTGTGGGATGGACACAGTTTCCCAACCGCTATCATCAAACACATAGCCGCTTGCGTCAATCAACGGATCCAGGATAAACTTCCAATCGGAGTTAAAATCACGTTTGCGCTTGGCTGGATCCGTTGCGGCTGGTGCCTCGCATGGCATGGCTACCATCAGCAAGCAAAAACCATACAGCATCAGCGTCGTCGATATCCTTTTTGGTCTGTCCATTCGATTTGCTTATTCCGATATGCTATGCTAATCCCAGCCCGGGTTTTGCCCAATATTTGGGTTTTGGGCAAGTTCACTCAACGGGATGGGCCATAGATAATGCTTATTTTCGTCAAATACAGGGTTTTCCCAATCCGAACCCTGATCGACGTCTATGTATGTTTTTCCGGTCACTGGATCAATGGCTGTTCGTACTTCCGCATCCGGATAACGTGCAATGGCCGCTTCGTTCCACCGCATACCCCATGTCGGCTGTTCTAACTTTTTACCCTGTTTCCATCGCCTTAAGTCGTTGTAGCGGAACCCTTCTGCAAAGAGCTCTACCCGCCTCTCGCGCCTGATTTCAACAATCAGTGCAGACACGCCATCGGCGGCATACCTGGGATCCATCGGGACATTCAGGGTTAGGTGTGGCATGCCCACCCGGTCACGCAATTTATTGATGCTGATGTCTAAATCGTGCTGGGTTATTGTTCCCAATTCCGCCAACGCCTCGGCATAATTTAACATTGCCTCACCGAACCTCAATATAATCGCGGGGCTTTCACCGGTATTATAAGCCTTACCTATCATATCATCGGCGTTGTAAAATTTTACAATGTGGTAGCCGGTAGCCGAAGGGTTGGCTTCCATACCGATAACACGTGGATAACTTAAGGCGTTGCCAAGATGATACCGGTATTTTTCCTTGTCTTCGGGGTGCAGGATTGTTTGCCTCAACCGCGGGTCACGGTTTTTGAAAACGTCTTCGATTTCCTCATCACCTTCATACAACGGCGACAGGGTTATGGGCAGCCCGTCGGAAGCCAGGTAGTCCTCCACTAAGCTCTTTGTTCCGCTGGCAATCTCGTTAAACGGCACCTGTATGTGATTGGTCAGCACGCCGGCTTTGTACTTTCGCCAGTACAGCACTTCCGGGTTGCCACTGAGGTCCAATATCCGGTGATAGGCATTATAGTCATTATGGATATCGCCGGTTACATACAACCGATAAGGACCGTCCTCAATCAGTTCCTTTGCGGCTTTTGCGGCTTCCGCTAACCAAAGATCGGCATTCGAACCGCCATGGTATTTGCGCCATGTCCCCTCGAATAAACAGACCCTCGATTTTACCAGCAAGGCAGCCCATCGGTTGAGCCTTCCTGGTGTATTGCCGTCATTCCAATTGTTTGGAAGCTTCTCTGCGGCGAAATTCAGGTCCTCCAGCACATGTGCCATTGCTTCCTCCCGCGGCGTGCGTGGCGCATACAATTCTTCAGAATCGATATTCAGTTCCCTATCGATCCATGGCACATCGCCATATTTCGATACTTTTTCCGCGTAGAACCATCCGCGGAAAAGCCGCGCTTCGCCCGCGTATCTGTCAATGATTTCCTGCGGAATATCGGCCCTGTTATAGTTTGCCAGTCCGACATTTACGGCCCTGACGAAATTCCAGCCTTTATACCCAAACCAGCCCGGCGTAGCCGGAACGTTGTGCTTTCCGGAACGTATTTCCTGATAAAAAACATGTCTTATCCCTAGAATGGCCATATTATCACTCATTTCGTCCTGGTTCCAGATACTGGACCAATCATCGGCAGTATGACCGTGTAATATAGGCACATCGTTGTTGTTTAACGTCATGTGGTACAAGCTGTTGTTATAAACAGCTAAATCATTCTCGGTGTTCCAATATGTGTCGCCACTTATCCTGTCGAGCGGATACCGCTCCAAAAATTCGTCGTTACAACCGACCCATAGCAAGGAAAGCAGGGAAAAAATACGGTACTTTATCGTTGTATTCATAATACGTTGTTTTAATTTTTTAGAATGATACACTTGCCCCAACACTGAATATCCGTTGCATGGGGTATTCGATTGATCCCCCGTATATCGTTTCCGGGTCGAGCGGCTTCCGTATCTTGGAAAATTCCCAAAGGTTCATTCCGGTAAAGAACACCTGAACATTACCCAAACCGATACTGCTCACCAGGTTTTTCGGTAAGTCGTAGGTGAGGTTTATGTTCTTTAACCGAATATAGCCGGCCTGCTGCAGGAATCTGGTCTGTGGCTGAATGTTTTTGGCTGGATTGTACGTAGCAGCCGGGAAGTAGGCATCGCGGTTGGTTTCGCTCCATGAGTCAGTGATAAAATACCGTTCGACGTGCCCCGCGTTGAAGGGAAAAAACCAGGTCCATCGCCCATATGAGGGATAGTGATCCCTGCTCCATATCCCCTGGAAAAACGCGGTAAGACTAAAATCCCTGAAGGATACGCCCGCATTGATTCCAAAAGAATACCGGGGCGTCTCGTTCCCGATAATTTCCCGATCGCCGGGATTGGCAAGCGTATTGTTTCCCGGACTGATAAAACCATTGTTATCCAAGTCGGCATATTGAATATCGCCCGGCCGCCAGTTTGAGCCGAGGCGCGATTGATCCGCTGCCGCTGCGACCTCTTCTTCGGTCTGAAAAATTCCGACCGTCCGATATCCCCAGATTTCGCCTATTTTTTTTCCGACATAGTGCCCGCTCAGCGCACCTGATGGGTTATTAAACTTGGTAATCGTCGATGACCAATCGGAGACCGCCAAGGTAAAATCGTAACGCCAGTCCTTGCCTACATCGTCCCGCCAGGTCAACGCCAACTCCCATCCTTTTGTCCGTAAATCAGCCGCATTTTCTTGTGGCGCAGCAGCGCCCAGGATTGAAGGATAGGTGACACTCATCAACATGTCCTTTGTCTCCCGGACATACGCATCGAAAGATACGTCAAGACGGTTTCTGAAGACCGAAAAATCCAAGCCCAAGTTTTTGGAAACAACGGTTTCCCAGGTCAACGCCGGGCTGACCAACCCCGCTGCAGACACATAGGGTATCCGGTCGTCCGCAAACATGTAAGGTGACTGTCCGATACCCATTGCAGCGATATAGGGGTAATAATTCGTTCCCAGTAGTTGGTTGCCCAACGACCCATAGGAGGCCCGGATTTTCAAATTGTTCAACCATGAACGCGCCGATGCCATAAATCCTTCGTTGTCTATTCGCCAGCCCAATGATATGGATGGGAAAAAGCCGTAGCGCGACTCCCTGGGGAACCTCGACGTCCCGTCGTACCGACCGTTGGTTTCCAACAGGTATCGATCGCGATAGTTGTAGTTTATGCGGTAAAAGGCGCCTCGTAGCGCCACATGCGAACTGTTTCCATAGGTTTCTTGCGCTCCGGTTGTGGTATTGATATCTGGTACCGTTGGCGTAATCAGCGACCTGGCCCTTGCTCTGATCATTTTGTTTCTCCCCGCTTCCTGATTGAAGCCGGCCATCGCCGTTACCCGGTGCCCGCTTACCGTCTGTAAATTGTACTCAGCATATGCATTGAATACGTAATACCGGTTGAAGTTGTTTACTTCGTTGATCCAATCATCTCCACTGTATCCTGCACTCAGCATATTAGCAGCCGTGAGGTCGGTTGATACGACACTGACCTTACTGGCTACATCCTGAAAGTTCCTATTGAAAAAATTATAGGAAAAGTCTGCCCGTACCTTCAGGTTTTTCAGCGGTTCGAGGCTGACTCCCTGTGTCAGCCAGGTATCGTTGTTCGTAAACGTGGCACGGCCACCATGTTGGAGATACGGGAAGAAGTTTGTCCCGCCAAAATACATGCCGATATACGGTTCGTATTTTTCACGGTCTCCGGGCTCGAGGTAGTAAGGCAAATCCGGAAATTGTATTGGCATGATGGGGTCAACCCGTGCCAATGAATTGATGTTGACATCCCAGTTGTAAAAATGCGGCTTGTCGCTTTGTTGCGAGTTGAATGTAATTTTTTGATCGATACTCAGCCAGTTAGTGATCTTAAAATCGGCTTTCATCAACACGTTGTACCGCTTGAAATTTTCATTTCGCTTGGAACGCAGGTACCCATCCTTGTTCATATGCCCCAGTGAGACAAAAAAGCGCGAGCTTTCGCTGCCCCCAGACACCGATAGGTCGTGTTGCTGTGTCGGCGCAAACTTGGTCATGATTTTATTGTGGTAATCATTGAAACCCACATATATCAACGATCCATTGTCGACAATCCATTCGGGCCCGGTACCTTCGGAATATGCTTTTGCCGCGTTTACATAAACCTCGCTATACCAGTTGTTACCCCCACTCCGCTGGGTAGCCGCGTTCTTGGCCATGACAAACTCATAAGGATCGGTGATTGGATCCATGTTGAAAATGGGCTTCGCCAACGACAGCTGGGTGTTAAAGTCGACATTTACTTTCCCGGCTTTCGCTCCTTTGGTCGTTACCAAAATAACGCCGAAAGCGGCCCGGGCGCCGTAAACGGCGGCAGCGGCAGCATCTTTCAGCACACTTACGCTTTCGATGTCACTAGGGTTGATCCGGTTGATATCCATAGGGACACCATCGACCAAAATGAGCGGCTCACCTCCGTTTATCGATGTAAATCCCCTTATATTGAAAGCAATAGGCTCAGCCGGATCGCCATTTCGCGGAGCAATATTCAAATTGGGTATAACGCCCTGCAGCCCCTCTCCCACGGAAGCGATGGGCCTTTTTTCCAAGCGTTCGCCGGAAGCCACACCGACAGCTCCGGTCAGGTTTACCTTTTCCTGCACACCGTATCCAACCACAACGACCTCGTCCAAATCCGACAGCTCGGGCTGCATGACCACCTGAATGTGCTGCTGGCTTCCCACGATAACCTCCTGCGTCAAGTATCCCAATGCCCGCAATGTCAGCACCTGGCCCGGTTTTGCCTGAATCTGAAAGGTCCCATTCACATCGGTGACCGTACCGCGAGACGTGCCTTGCAACAAAACCGACACGCCTTCAAGTGGACTCCCAAGGGAATCACGCACCGCCCCCGAAATGCGCATCTGCAGCGGCACTTTATCGCGGTTATGCGCCGGCCCCTTTCGAATCACTATCGTATTGTCCTGGTTAAATACGAATTCCAACGAATGGCCTTCGAAGCACCTGCTCAACACCTCCTTAAATGGCCTGTTGCTGGCTTGCAACGTCACTGCACCTACGTCTTCCAGCAGCTTGGCATCATAGATGAAATCATAACCGCTTTGCTTCGACAGTTGATAAAGTACTTCGGTGACAGCGGCATTTTCTACATTGATGCTTACATGCTGCCCATGACCGGCAATGGCCAGTTGCATGCAGGCAAATGTTAAGAATACGGTAACTTTCATGATCACCAAATAGGGATATCGATGAATAATTGGTTTCCTCCCGCATAGAGCGGTAAAAATTTTATACATTTGAATTTGGGTTTAATTAAATAATTGGTTCACTTATCAATTCGAGATTTGCCCAAAATTCCGGTCTCGGAATCAACCGGATGCGTTGGCCCGCATCCGGTTTCTTTTGTTCGTTTGGAATCTGAGCGGTAGCAATGTGCTATTTTTCCATAACGATAATCCTCCTTTCCTCGATTTTGAAATCCACCAAACCGGTAGTCCTAAAATTCTCCAGTAGCTGCGCAACGCTCTTAGATCGTTGAAAGATTCCGCCAAACCGCTTGTCGGACATATTGCCTTGATAGCTCACTTCTACATCATACCATCGGGCTATTCGTTGCATAATACCCTGAATGCCTTCGTCATTAAAAATGAAATACCCATTGTGCCAGGCCAATTCTTCATCCATATTGATTTTCTCCACTTTAATCATCGGTTGGCCATCCGGCTGCACGGCCGCCTCGCCTGGTTGCAGCACTACAGTATCGCCACCGGCAGAGGTAACCCGCACGCTTCCTTCCACCAAAGCGGTTCTGGTTGCGCCGCTGTAAGCTTGGATATTGAATGAAGTGCCCAGCACATCAACCTTCTGGGCAGCCGTGTGCACAACAAAGGGGACCTGTCTGCCTCGTTCACCATTGTATTGCTGGGTCACCTCGAAATATGCCTCACCGGTGAGCCTCACCTCTCGTGCGGTGTTGTCGAAACGTGTTGGATAAACGAGCATCGATTCAGCATTGAGGTGGACCTTTGTGCCATCCGGCAACACCAACCTGTACTGTCCACCTCTCGGAACGGTGATCGTGTTGTCGGCAATGGGAGCCGTTTCCGCCTGCGGAGATAATTCATACTGGACTTGCCCGCCAACAATCTTTCTGATATGTACCCCAGGCTCTTCAGCGAGCAGACCATGGCCGATATCGTCCAGTATGATGGTCCGCCCATCGCCCAGCGTGATAACCGCCCGCTCTTTGCCCGGTTCTATTCCGGCCCTTTCAACGGCGAGGGAAAGCGTCTGCGCGTTTGATTTATCGTCGGCTTTATAAACAACCATATAAACGGCAAGTGTGGCAATCAACACGATGCTGGCAGCCAGCAAAAGCCGACGCCAAACCGAGAAAGCAATGACCTTTTCAACAGGTTCATCGTCAACGGCCTGGTGTTTCTCCAAAATCCGTTGCATCATCTTCTGGCCCTCCTCACGGCTGAAAACAGGCCGGCCAGGTGTAAAACGGCCCCAAGCTTCTGCAAGGAGCTTTTCAGCTTCGTGTTTATTACGTGTATCTACAAGTTGAGCCAGCAACTCATCCTGCTCTTGCGGAGTGAGTATGCCAGCCATCGCACGTTCGATTAATGTTGCAAGCCGTTTTGGTGCCATCCGGTTTTGTCGCATCTAACTGATCTGTCTTTGCTATAAAGACACCGGATTGACAAAAAGTGGATACTGAATAACGATTTTATTTAAGCAACAGCAAACTCAGGGCGATGGAGACCGCCACTTTTGCCCGCACAAATTCGCTCACAAATTTCATGGCTAGGTGCTGGTACTTTTTCACGGACTCCACGGAAAGGTTCATCTGTCGGGATATTTCCGGGTTTTTTAGTCCCTTTTGACGCAAAATAAAGACCTCCTTTTGCTGGGGGGGCAACAATTGCACGGCCCGTTCCACCAATTCGTGAGCGTCCTGCCGGACGGTAATCTCCGTCGCCTCTTCTACGGTGTCTGCTTCCCGGAGATATGCAGCATATTTTTTTCGCTCGGCTGCAAGCCGTCGGAGGTAATTCAGCGTATGGTTGCGGCACAGGATAAACAGGTATGCATCAAAGCTCTTTATTAACGGAAAGGATTCGCGATTGATCCATACTTTTGCAAAGACCTCTTGCACAATTTCCGCAGCAGCATCGGTATCATGGGTAAGGGAAAAAATAAACTCACCCAATTGATTATAATAAGCGTAAAATAGTTCAGCAAAGGCTTTTTCGTCACCTTTCGCTACGCCACCCAGAATTTCCGCTTCATTATGTATCCTGTGCAATGCCATGAGCTGGAATTAGGCAAACTAATTCAATAATTGGTGTATTGCAATATTAATGTGTTTTTTTGATAAAAGCAACCTGTGCTGTCCTGAAAATCAAATCGCAATTAAGGCTTAAGCAACCTGTATTTCCCCGGCTTTAGCTCATACTGCAGAAAACCGTTGTCTTCCCCCTGTTCTGCAATCGTGGTATAACCGGATACGTCTACGGCGTCGTCCGGTCGCAACTGCAGGGTTGCTACGCTGTTCGGCGGAACGGTAATTTCCAATTGCATTTGATCTTTTTCCCTTGACCAGTTACATATAATCATGCCCACGGGCGAATCATACGTTCCGCTCGCCCACTGGATATCCGTTGCGCCTGCCGCTGGCGGACGGATGATAAACCGCCGGAATCCGGGGTGTCTGGGATCCCGCCTGATTCCCGCTACCCCATCAATATACCATGCACCCGGATAGAGGTACGAGCTATGCAGCAAGGAATGCCCCGGAAGGTCTTTCTCCCACATCTCCCAGATGGTGGTTGCCCCGTTTGCTTTCATATATCCCCAGCTCGGATAAGTGGTCTTCGATACCATGCTATATATCAAATCGTTCCGGCCCTCTTCACGAAGCAGCTTGAACAGCAACGCCCCGCCCGTGATTCCGGCATGGATGTGGCCCTGCCGTACGTCAAGGATTTCCTGCTCCAGCCTACGCATCACACGTTCACGCAATGCCACTGGCGGAATCTCTGCCAATAGCGCAGCGGCTAGAATGGACATTGAACCGTCGGCATAGCTGTAATCCGACGCATTGAAAAATGTTGAATGAATGGCGTTTGCCGATGCATTCGCTTGCTTTTCCCATGTATCCGCTTCATCACCTTTTCCCAATACGCGGGCAATATTCGCCGCGGTGCGCAGGTTGAATACATAATAGGCATTGTTCAAGCAAAGCGTTTCGACTTTGTCGTTATTCATGCCCTCTGCTGCCGCATTGGGCCAGAGCCAGTCACCCAAAAAATCCCACTGACCGCCAAATCGCTGCAAAAGATCGCTCTTTGTATGTGATTGCAGGAAGGAAAGCCATCCCTTGATGAGCTCGAAATTCTCTTCCAGTACAAGCTTGTCGCCATAGTGCTGGTACATGAACCAGGGCAGTGTCACCACGATACCGCCCCAAGCCGGTCCGCCCCCGCCCCAATAGGTAGGCGCGGTGTGGGGCAGTACGCCGTTATTGAATATCCTGCCGCTGGTCATTGCCTTCCGTGCATGGTTGGCGTCCAGCATATCGCCCACCATGGGTTCGGTGCCCTGCACATCCCGCCAATCTTGCATCCATTTGGTATAAAATGCACCCAAGTGGTAGTTGAACATCCCCGTTTCACTCGTCGCATGCGCATCGCCTCCGTAGCCCATGCGTTCCCGTTGCGGACAATCCACGATATACCCTCCAAGGGAAAGATTTTCAAATGTCCACCGCACCCGGTCATAGATCCAGTTCTGCAACGTATCGGAGCATTCGAACCGGGCGGCCCCGGCATAATTTGTCCGCACCATCCAACCTCGGATATCACCGGCCGTTGGTGCCTCCTTCAGCCCCCGGATGGTCACCCACCTACCCGAACTATAGTTGAACCGGTTGCGGAAAGTTCCTTCCCCGCTGCTGCCGATGACATAGGCACTGTGCAGGTTGAAGGTCATGTCGTCTTGCTCCCGCTCGGAATAAAAGAAACGGATGGTATCTCCTTTTCGTCCTTTTACGTCGATTTCAGTCCAACCCGCAAAATTGACTCCCATATCCACACGGTAAGATCCATCGGGCCGTGCTTCGATGCTCACGGGGCGGATCGCTTCAAACAGGCGATTGCCAGCTACCGCCTGTGCAGACATCTTCAGCTTAACGGGGTACTCGGTAGCCGCTTTCCAATCCGACTCGTCACAGGCCGGGGTGCTCCATTCCGGGTCTTCCTTGCGGGCATCCCACAGTTCTCCTCCCATGTTGCGGAAATCCCATTTTCCCAGTAACCGGTTGGGGCTCGGACGGGTCTTCCATGAGGCATCGGTGACCACCATCGTCATGGGTTCGTCCCCGTCAGCGGGAAACCGCTCGCCGTAGATGGCTGCCTGCGCCGCCACGATCGGTGTCAGTGGGCGGTCTTCATGGAGGATATACGGCGGGAAGATCGACCAGGAGGTACCCAGCCAGATACCAATCACATTATCTCCTTTCCGAAGTTTGCCTGCAATGTCATATGCTGCATACCGTGCCCGCTTCGTGTGGTCGGTGACCGCTGGCGCCAGTACGTCATTCCCGATGCGCTCACCGTTTACGTATAGCTCATGGTAGCCTATAGAGGCGATAAACAGCATGGCTTTGCCCGGTTTTTTAGACAGTTGTACGGTTTTCCGCAACCAAGGGTCATTGATGTTGTTGTCCGGTGCCGCTCGGTCGTATAGCTCATCGCCACCGATCCATTTGGCTTGCCATTCACGTTGGTTGAACAGGCCGGTGGACCACCATGCGGTTTTGCTCCATACCGACACCATACCGTGCTCATCTTTCGCCTGTATCTTCCAATAATACGTTCGGTCGGACAGGAGCTGACGTCCCTCATAGCGAATATGCTGGCTTTCGTCCGAATCGACCCACCCGCTATCCCACACATCTCCCTGCTCCTTGGATAGCTGCTTTTTTGTGGACGCCACCAAAATCCGGTAGCCCGTCTGCCGCTGCCCGAATGCCGCTTGGTCGGTTGCTTCCAGCACCCATCCGAATCGCGGCGTTAATACGTCCAGCCCTTGCGGGTTCTCCAGGTATTCTACGCGCAACTGAGCAGGGCGTACGGACGACCGTTTAGCGAGTGCTTCACTTACTATGCCAACCGTAAGGACACCAAGAAGCAACGATGACAGTACATAGGATTTTTTCATAGCGATTCGTTCATTGGTTAAGAACAAAATTAGCTCATTTCCACGGATACCCATCCTGCACCGTTAGGTTCCGCGGCTACCTTCAGGACAGGAGACTTTGCAGGATGATGTCCCTGACGGCGATCGCCTCCAACTCCTCCGGTATCGCCATATCTCGGGCAACAAGAACCGGGTAATACTTTTCCGGTATTTGAATAGCACCGTGCGAACCCTTGACCAAGGTAGCATCCAGCGGGATCACATCCAGTACATACCGGAACCCCAGCTTCTTCCGCAACAGCTTATAGCCTGCCCGTAGTTTAGACGTCATGAACATTTCCACAGGATCATACCCCGGCTTTTTATGGATATCAACCATCCGGGCGTAATCGGGCGCTACACGGTCATCCAACCAGAAGTAATAGGTAAACCAGCTATCCGGCTTGGCTACAGCCACAATGTCCCCAGCCCGCTCGTGGTCGAGGTGGTGCCGCTCCTTCCCCTCCTCATCCAACAGCAGATCAATTCCTTCCTCCGCCGTGAGCAATTTTATCACCTGCGCTTTTATGGAGTCGCTTTTTGTGTAGATATGAGCAACCTGATGGTCAGATACGGCAAATGCCTGCGAAGCGCCGGCATCCAGCAATTCCAGTCCGCGCTCGGTGCGGATGCCGAGTAACCCGGCATTGCGTAATATACGGTTGATGTGAACGGGTCGGGATACAGGTACAATACCGTACTCTGAAAGCAGAATGACATTGGCACCTCGCTCTTCAAAAAAGCCGACCAGCTTCTTGAGCAGCGCATCGATCTCGCGCAACTCCTTTTCAATAGGGCCTTGGGGCCCGAATTTTTGCTGGCAGTAGTCCAAATGAGGCAGGTAAACCAGGTTGAGGGCAGGGCTGTGCTTTTCCTCTACATACATAGCGGCGTTCGCAATCCATTCAGACGACTTAATGTTGGCGCCCGGACCCCAGAAACTGAACAACGGAAATTGGCCAAATCGTTGCTGCAACTCATCGCGCAGCCCTGCGGGGTGTGAATAGCAGTCGGGCATTTTCCTGCCGTCCGCCAAATAATTGGGCCGCGGGGTAACGGAATAGTCGGCCCCGCAGTACATATTGTACCACCAAAATAACTGGGCACAGGTAAACGCCGGATTGATGCGCTTGGCTGTTTCCCACACGGACTCCCCTTGCACCAGCTTATTCGATTGTTTCCAGAACTTCACTTCGCAATCCGTACGATCATACCAGCCGTTTCCGACAATGCCATGTTGCGACGGCCATGTGCCGGTTAGGTATGTAGACTGCATGGAGGTCGTTACTGCGGGCAGGTGGGGCTTTATCCTACTTAGGCGGCTATTTTCCAGATATTTCGTCAAAAATGGGGTGTCCTCGCCGATCAAAGCGGACGACAATCCTACCACATCAATCACTACCGTTTTCCTCATATCAACTTTTTTCTGCAATCACGTTTGTCTGCACATTGCGCTATCACCCATTTCAATTCCCGCGAAATGGAATCAGCGATGGGGAGCTGCAGCTGTTCCGGAAGCACCGCCCAAGTGTAGGTTTCCACTTCAAGATGATTGGTCAACCGCCCGGCCTTGTGCATGGTTAGCACCTGCATGATATCCGACTGGGTCGATTTTAGCTCCCCCAAATCTTCCAAAAAGATGGGCACGTGGAAATGCGAGCGCCATTCCGCCGTCCGCTCATCAAAAAGGGCAGGTTCCGCATGGGGCAAATCTTTAAAACGGACAATTCCCCCATCCCGCTGTCTTGCAATAACCTGGTGCAAATAAGTGGGTTCATCAAACGCCATGAACGCCCTGCCGATGGCTTTTCGAGCTTCCGCATCAGCCGGCATGGCCGCCTTAATGGCGGCACTGATCTGGAATTTCCCGATTTGTATACCATGCCGGGATAATGTATTCATTACGGCGGCATGGTCTTCATAGCCCAGGGCAAAATGGCACACGTCATAGCAAAGCCGGACATGCGTTTTGAGCGCTTGCTCCGCTTCGGTAGCTGTCATCCCAAACTGCTTCGATAATACTGCTATTCCCGCTGGCACCAACTCCTTCTCATACCAGGCAATAAACTCGTCTCCTGTTTCCAGCACCCCATCGGGTTCGGGTTCTATATCCAGGTGCAGGGTTTTCCCCTGCTCGCGATGAATCCGGACAAGCTGCCCGGTCACATCCACCACCTGCATCGTGGCATGCCTGCGCATCTCCTTCCACTGCTGTGGCGTATCGCTGTACCAATGCCTGTAGGCCAGCGGCGACGTCGATATGCCGCCATCCATGCCGCCGGGAATCAGCCGCGCAAGGATATCAAACATCCGCTTCGTGTATTGAAGCCGTTCAATGGTTGTCCAATCGGGTGCATGCACGTGTGCCTTGACGACATGGTCATGAAAAGCCCCGAAGGGAAATCCGTTCATCGTAAACACATAGCTTCCCGTATCGGCCAGCCATCCGTTGAATTCAGCCAGCTTGGCATCGGCTGTCAGGGCTTGGCTTGCTAAATCCGATAGGCGTAGCCCGATTCCCATTGGTCGGTGCGGTGACACCGCTTCTTTCACCCTCGGGAAATGGGTTTTCAGCAGCGCAAAGTGGTCTTCCCACGTTTCACCGCCATGGATGTTGGTGCAATAGGTGAGGTGTCCGTATGCCGTAACCATATCAACCGTGTATCGCTGCTACCCGTTGCTGCAGGGCTGTGGCAGCCTGCAACACGAGGGCACTGTCCAACTCGTGTACCTCCATTCCATTGCCGATAGCTTGGAGCAGCATGATCGTGAGGCGGCCGCCCAGGTGCTCCCGGAATTCTTCCAAACCGGTTAGCAACGGATGCCCGATATCGCCGATTTCCAAAAGTGAATGGAAAATAGGCAGACCAAGTGCCTGCAATACGTCGACAATGCGCTGGCTGTCCGAATAAGGCAGGTAACCTGCCAGTGACGAATACGTGCTATCCAAGGCGATGCCGATAGCCACGGCTTCGCCATGCAGAACTTCAAAGCCTGAAAGCTGCTCCAGTTTATGCGCACTCCAATGGCCGAAATCCAAGGGCCTGGACGATCCAAACTCAAAAGGGTCTGACCCCGCGATATGCTGCAAATGCAGCTCGGCACACCGGTAAATCAGGTGCTCCATCGCTTTCGCATCGCGGTTATGCAGTAGCTCAGCGTGCCGCGAAATCCATTCGAAAAAATCGGCGTCTTTGATCAACGCTACCTTGATGGCCTCGGATATTCCTGCCAGCCATTGGCGATGCGGCAGCGTACGCAAGAAGCTGCTGTCATTGAATACCGCAACCGGCGGGCTGAATGTGCCGATGAAGTTCTTCTTGCCTCGGAAGTTGATCCCGTTTTTTACACCCATTCCTGAATCGTTCTGTGACAGCACGGTTGTCGGTATCCGGATATGGCGAATACCGCGGTGCGCCACCGCAGCGGCGTAGCCCACAGCATCCAGCACTGCTCCGCCTCCGATAGCCATGATGTAGGAATGACGATCGATGCCATGCCGGTCTACCGCATCAATAATACTGTCTGTCACATGGACGTTGTTCTTTGCGGTTTCACCACCCGGAATCACCATCACCTCATCAACTAACTCGACACATCCTGTTTCACTGACATAGGCCCTTATCTTTTCCGGTAGGCTGCGGTGGTATTCCACGACGCCCCCATCCATCACAACCAGCAACTTCGGGGTCGCGGCAGCTGTTTTGTTTGCAAAAAACTGTGCCAGCAACGGGTTTTCCGCAGCAAAAAGGTCCGCTGTGAAGTGTACATCGTATTCGAAGGTAACGGTAAACGATTGCTTGATCGACCGTTTATTCATTATATCTCCTGTATTCAAACTCCTAAGTAACTGAAAACAATTTTGATAGCCAAATGGATATCGGGAAAAGTGACAAAACCATGATGGTAAGACCCCACATGCCCGCGGCAGCAGTCCATGCCGCGTTCATGAAGATAAGACCGAGCACACCATGTTTGACAGACGTGCGGATATCCTGTGGGGCCGTCGTTTTTATGGCTCTGATCAATGGAGGATAGATAAATAGGGCAAACGGGGCCAGCATGAGCACGGCGAAAGTGTCCCCATGCTGAAAAACGCCGAAATGAGCAATCAGCCCAATGACCAATGCGTATAATCCAGCGGAAAAAAACAAAGGCATTCTCCGCCCACCATGTACCTCTCCGCGGCTGATGGTGGTTACGGCAGCGATGTAGATGACCGGGATGGCCGAAAGAAACCACGTTAGCGGCAGCGCACTGGCTAGATAGCTGATGCCCAGCAACAGGTTCAAGCCACGGCACAGCCCCATGACCAAGGGACCCGCCACGGCATGGTGTTTTGCCCATCTATCATAACCCAGGCACATAAGCACAATGGCCACCGCTATGATGCCCGAAACCGGGCTAGCCAACGTAGCAGCCAGTAGGCCGACAACAAACAAGGCTATTCCCAGCAAAGCAGCGCTGCGCAAAGGTACGTTTCCGCTGGGTATGGGGCGTTCGGGGCGCTCTCTGGCATCCAGCGCCGCGTCGAATACATCATTGAATACAACACCCCCGCCGTACAGGCCGATGGTTGATATTGCCAGCAGCAGTAGGCCGCTCAACATGGGGTATGTGCCCGGCTCGCCGGTATAAAGGATGGCGATAGCCGCCCCTGCCAGCACGTCCGAAATGGCGGTCATGATGTTGGCTGGCCGCATAAGCTGAAGATAGGGTCTTAGTATCGCCATGATCCTTCAGGAAATGATGATCGAATCGGCGTCTCTTCGGGGCTGTTGCCCACCCCGCAATACCGAGTTGCCTTCGAATTTCTCGGCTTGGTCGATTCGGATTTTTTCATCGAATAAGGCTTCATCCAATTGGCCGCTTTGGGTAAAGGCCGCAATTGCATTTTCATAGCATACCTTTTCGATATCGTTCTTCGTAATCCCGCTTTTGACCATCAAAGCCGCAGTTTTGGGTACGGCCAGCGGATCGCTGATTCCCCAATCGGCCGCAGAATTAACCATAATCCGTTCTGAACCGTATTGCTTGACGATCTGTACCATCCGCTCGTTGCCCATCTTGGTAAACGGGTAGATGGTAAACGCTGCCCAGAATCCCTTGTCAAGCACTTCCTTGACGGTTTCCTCTGTGTTGTGGTCAATAATAACCATCGCAGGGTCGAGTTTGTGCTCCAAGGCGATGTCCATGCTCCGTGAAGTGCCCTTGGTCTTATCGCGGTGCGGGGTATGCACTTGCACAGGGAGCCCCGCCTCTTTGGCCAGCTCCAACTGGAGCCGGTAATACTTTTCCTCCGCTGCGGTCTGGTCATCGAAGCCTATTTCGCCCACACCAACCACCCCTTCTTTGTGTATAAAGAACGGTAGCAGCTCCATTACCTGCTCAGCCAATGCTTCGTTGTTTGCCTCACGGGAGTTCAACCCAATGGTGCAGAAATGCCTGATACCGAATTGGGAGGCCCGGAAACGTTCCCATCCGACAAGGCTGGCGTAGTAGTCGCGGTAGGTATCGATGCCGGTACGCGGCTGGCCAACCCAGAACGCAGGTTCGATCAGCCCTATCACCCCGGCATCCGCCATCGCTTGGTAGTCGTCGGTGGTACGCGACACCATGTGTACATGGGGATCGAAAAAGCGGTATCCCTTTACCAAATCCAGCTCCAATGCTACGCGCTGTCCCATCGACGCGCGATCCTGTTCGTGATAAGTGCACATTGATTATTAAACGTAGTGGTTATCTATTATTGTAACTTGTTGTACCTTGTTCGTCTTTCCTTCCATACTCCCATTGGGTCTCCATTGCATCCGATAGTTTCCTCAATGCTGCATCGTTTTCTACGTATTGCTTTGCAGGCCCGAAACCGCTGTTTTTAAAGGCATAACTAATCGCCTGCCGCTCCGACAGTGTTCCGCTCTCCTTCAGCATCTGCGTCATCAGGTGATATGCCCGTTCATCCAGGAAAGGCGCTATCAACAGCCACAGCATAGGATCGATGCGCCGACCGGCAGCATGGCGCTCATAGGCATAATCGACCAGTGCACCGGCAAGCCGTGTGTTATTCCGCTCACGCAGCCCAACGATAGCCCCTATGGGTTCTTCGGTGAAAAAAGCCTTCAACACTAACTGGTTCCAGCCTCCCTCGTCCAAGAAACGGCCGGGGTAGGCATTTTGCAAGGTGACAGCCTGCCTCACGGGCCCTATATTGCTTCGGATACCTTCCTTGCAACGCGAAGCCCAGGCTTCGGGATAATGGTAGACCGGGAGCGCAGCATACAACGCTGCTAGCTCCTCCATTTCGCCATAGGTAAACAGCCGCTCGATCAATTGCACGTAAGTGGTCTGTTCCTGTTTTGGTATGGCCATGAGCACCCAAACACGGGCCAGCTTAACGGTTGGCCAGCGTTCGACAATCAGTGGCAGCCCGTTCGGCCCCGTATACGGCTCAGTAAGTGAGATCCACCCGTCCTTTCGGGCTCCTTTCAGCTGCCTGGGCAGCGATGTAAATACCTGAGCAACGACACGCTGTTGGGGGTCAGCAGCGATCCTCGCCACCTGCTCAGACAGCCACTGCCACTCCGCCTCAGGAAGATTCGCTTTTAGCGCGCTTCCGATGGCATCACCCAAATCCTTTTCATTCGCTTTATGAGTTGCTGTTGATTCGTTCATATGCGTAGCCGTACATCCGTGTACAATACATCCGTGTACAAATTTCAAATATACAATTTTTGAAAGGATATGGTATTATGAAATCGGTGAAACTTCGTCAGCATCTACAATTGGCGAAAGCCGTTTTTTTCATCGATCCTACCGGTCGCATGCCACATTGGCATTCATACCGCTTTCAGCATGGCTTTTGTTATTGGCTGCGAAAGTGCGATTATCATGACCATTCAGTTGACAGAAGACAACAAATTAAAAAAGCTCATTGTCGTCGGTGACCGGATATTGATCAAGCCTACCAAACCGAACGAACGTACGGAAAGCGGTTTGTACCTGCCGCCCGGCGTACAGGAGAAAGAAAAAGTACAGTGGGGTTATGTAATGAAGACCGGCCCGGGCTACGTATTGCCGGTTCCCGCGGAAGATGACGACTGGAAGCCCCAGGAGGAACGCGTAAAATACATTCCGTTGCAAGCCAGGGAAGGCGATTTAGCTATTTTCCACTCCGCCGCTTCAACGGAAATTCAGTACCAAGGTGAAAAGTACTTTATCGTACCGCAAAGTGCAATCCTGATGCTGGAGCGGGAAGAAGAGCTATAGCCCCAAGTGAGCGATCAGTTCCAGTGCTGCCGCCCTGCCCGCACGGTTCGCACCGATCGTGGATGCCGAAGGCCCATAGCCGACCAGGTGTACGCGAGGATTCTTAGCCGCTTGGGTTGCCAACCTTCCCGCCATCGCAATACCTCCACTTTCTTCCCGGAGCATCAACGGCGTCAGATGGTCCAGCGAACTACGGAAACCCGTACACCATAGGATGACATCGGCCTGTTGTTCGCGGCCATCCGGCCAGCGGATACCGGTCTCAGTGATTTCGCTGAACATGGGCTTACGGTCAAGCACGCCGCGGGCACGCATGGCTTCGATAGCGGCTGTTACCGGAAGGCCCGTCACCGACACAACAGAGCCTGGCGGTAGTCCCTTGCGCACGCGGTCCTCCACGACGGCTACAGCCGCCCGGCCTTCCGCTTCGCCGAATGGGCCTTCACGGAAAACAGGCAGTCTGCGGGTTACCCAGGTCGTTTTAGTCACCCGGGAAATTTCGTCCAACAGCTGGATGGCGGAAATGCCTGCCCCCACGATGACCACATGTTTGCCTTGGAACGTGTCGGCCGACCGATAATCCTTCGTATGCAGCTGCACGCCCTGAAAACGAGCCGCACCGGGATACTCAGGAATATAGGGCGTCTCCCACGTACCCGTAGCGTTAATGATGCCCTGCGCAGAGAAGAATCCGCGATCGGTCTCCACCCGGAAGCGCCCTTCGCGCTCACACACCACCTTTACCTTCACCGGGCGGTAAACGGCGAGGCCGAACGTATGCTCGTAAACCTCAAAATAGTGCGGCACAGCCGTACTGGCTTTTACCGTCGAAGCGGTGCCCGCTATGGTATCGGCAAATGGCAGACCCGGAAGGTCGTGCACGCCGTTTACCGTACTTAGCGTCAGTGACGGCCACCGGTATTGCCAAGCGCCTCCCGGGTGCTGCGACTGATCCAAAATGACAAAGCCATGGCCAATGCCCAGCCCCCGATTTTTGAGATGGTAAGCAGCCGATAACCCTGCCTGGCCTGCGCCGATAACGACAATGCCGGTCTTGTAGAGCAACCGTGAAATCTTCGGTGAAGCCGCCGTGTGCATAGCCAAAGATAACAATAAAATAACGGATCGGCCGACAAACAATTAGCCGGCTGTCACCGAAATCTCACAAACCTTCATTTAGTACTGTCCACCAGATACTCGAATTCATACCTACCCGAACCTATTTGCAGTCCTGAGGCGACTGTTTCACCGCGCGCGTCTCGTATACTTCCGCCCCGTGCGGCATTGAAGACAATCGTCGCCTTCGTATTGACCGGCACCTCAACCGCCAATTTCACCCGGTCTCCTTCCAGCATCCACTCAGAGCGTATGGCACCGTATGGCGATTCCAACGATGTTTTGGCAGAAGTAAGTCCTCCTCCGATTTTTGGTGAAAGCACAAACTCCCGATAGCCAGGTTTATCGGCGATGGGCTGAATACCCCCAATATGCTTATACATCCAGTCGCCGATGGCTCCATATGCATAGTGATTGAAAGAATTCATGCCTGCATTTTGGAATGTCCCGTTGGGCTTTTGGCCGTCCCAACGCTCCCAAATGGTCGTCGCGCCCTGCGTTACGGGATATAGCCATGAGGGGTAACGCTCCCGCATGAGCAAGGTGAACGCGATATCGTCATACCCGAAGCGGCTCAGCACGTGGCATAGATAGGGAGTACCGAGAAAGCCCGTAGTCAGGTGGTTGCCATAGCTTGCAATGTTGTCTGCCAAACGCCGGGCCGCTTGTTCACGAAGGTCCTCGGGTAGCATGTCAAAGTGAAGTGCCAGTACATAGGCGGTCTGCGTACCGGACACCAGCCTTCCCGAAGGCGTGACGTATTCGCGCAGGAAAGCGGCCTTAATCCGCTTCAGCAACGACTCGTACTTGGCAACGTCGTCGGTTCTGCCCAATACCGAAGCCGCATTGATCAGCAGTTGGGTGGAGTGGGCAAAGAACGCTTGCGCGATAAGGTATTTGTCGGTGATGGCCGAACGCCCGTCGGTATCATCGTCGGGCCGGAAAAACAGCCAATCCCCGAAGTGGAAGCCGGTGTTCCAGAGGTCGTCAGTACTTTTTGCTTCCATAAAGCCTACCCATCTTACCATGGATTCGTATTGGTCTGCAAGGATTGTGGTATCGCCATAGACTACATAGAATTCCCAAGGGATAATGGTAGCCACATCGGACCATCCTGCAGAGCCGCCGTCCTCGCTTTTCCAGACGTTCGGAATCACGTGAGGTACAGCACCGCTGTTATACTGCTCAGCCTTCAGGTCTTTCAGCCACTTGACGAAAAAACCCGACACATCCATATTGAACGCCGCCGTGCTGAAGAAGGCTTGGGCATCACCCGTCCAACCCAGCCGCTCATCGCGCTGGGGGCAGTCGGTTGGTACGTCCAGAAAGTTACCTTTTTGCCCCCAGACAATGTTGTGCTGCAATTGGTTGAGCAATGGATTGGAGGTTTCAAAGGTTCCCGTGGGTTTCGTAGCGGAATGCAATACCTCTGCAACGATATTGGTGGTATCGATTAGATCAGCGTTCCCGCCCAGTTTAATGTAACGGAAGCCTTGAAAGGTGAAATGGGGCGCATATGCCTCCTCTCCTGCTCCATTGAAAATATACGTAATCTGCTGCTTTGCAGCACGCAGATTTTCCGTATAGAAGTTTCCGTCCTTGTCCAACACCTCAGCATGGTGAATGACCAGCGAATCGCCGGGGGCACCGGTGGCGCTGAAAGATACACGTCCAACCAGGTTCTGTCCGAAATCAAGCACCTTCTCGCCTTTTGGCGTGGTGATGAGGGCAATCGGTTTGATGCGCTCGTGTATGGTGACTGGCGGGGCTGCAGAAATCACGAGGTGGTCGTAGCGGGGTGACGGGCTGACGGACACCGCATCCCATATGCGATCGTCGAAACTTGGCGATACCCAATCATGGAGCACTTTCCTTGCATCGTACGTCTCCCCGTTGTAGATGTCAGAAACGCGTATCGGCCCGTCCAGCGAGGCCTTCCAGCTGCCGTCCGTCACTACCCGCTCTACACGTCCGTCGGAATAGGTCACTTCCAGCTGCGCCAGCAAAGCCAGTGTCTTTCCGTATAAGTTGCGCCCAGCGACCATCAGATTCCCCCGGAACCATCCATCTCCCAGCGTTACACCAAGCGCGTTGTCACCGCGTTTGATCAAATTTGTGACATCATACACCTGATATTGCAACTGGCTGTGATAACTGGTCCATCCGGGCGTGAAATAGGCTTCCCCGATCTGTTGCCCATTCAGCTGCGCTTCATACAGCCCTTGTGAAGTGATGTATAGCCGCGCTTGTTTTACCGGTCCTGGGGCCGAAAACGTCTTCCGGAACATCGGCGCAGGTCCCGACACAGGCAGGGTGTCCGCTGGATGAGAAATCCATTGCGCTTTCCAATCGCCCGTATTCAGCAAACCCATCTCCCACCAATTCACTTCACTCCATGGGGAGACATTTCCGTGGTTGTCCCACACCCTCACCTGCCAGTAATATCGCTTGGCCGACTGCAATGCATCGCCAGCATACGGCACGAGAATGGATCGATCCCCCGCCACCTTGCCCGATTGCCAGACAGCGGCAGAGGCCGTCCAACGGTTTGACTGGGTGCCGACACGGATTTCATAAGCGGTTTGCACCACATCGTTTTGCGTCGAGCGGATTTTCCAGCTCAATCGCGGTTGCACCTTATCCATGCCAAGTGGATTCGTTTTATATTCACAGGTGAGGTCATATACGGCAAGATTCTGGGCTGTAGCTTGCATAACGCTTGTTCCAATAATCACAATAGCCAACGACAATGCACATCGCCGGAAGAAAAAATTCGTCATAATTGAAGTATCTGTTTATAAGTGAACGAAAAAAACAAAAACAAGCCAAACCGGCATCCTGCACTTTCCTGCTTACATTTTTATCGCTTACCAGTATTCCATGAAATGTGATGACTGCCTGCAGGTAATATACGCCGAACACCGTCCGGCAATGCCAACGTGACATTGCGTGAGCCCTTCAAATGTCGCGCCGATTTCACCGAAAATCATGTGGTTACCCGATGCAGCAAGCCGGCCTATTCACGATCTGCTCAATTGGGTTTCGTAGTTGCTAAACTAGTCATAATTTTCTGCATCTCCGCACAAGACGTCCGAGATTACACTACTTGGTAACCAATACACTTGGAAAATCGACAACGTTTTCGCAGCAAACCTGCTCCATCACCTGTTTCAGCTGGGCCTTGAACATGGCAATGGTATGGTCGCCCCCCCGTTGCCCCAAAGCGGCAACGCCGTACATAAACGGCCTGCCCATAAAGGTGAAATTTGCCCCGCATGCCAGCGACCGGCCAATGTCCGGCCCCGATCGCAGGCCACTGTCGATCATAATCGTCATTTTATCGGCATATTTATCAGTCAGCCCCCTCAAAGGCTTGATCGTCGATTCACCTGCATCAATCTGTCGCCCGCCATGGTTGGATACGATAACACCATCGGCGCCCAGTCTGATGCTTTCTTCCATATCCTCGTCACACACCACGCCTTTGATCACCAGCTTGCCTTTCCACCGGTCACGTATGGCCTTGACTTTGTCCGAATCGACCCGCCCGGTAAATGTGGCATTCATGAATTTACCCAGCTGACTTAGGTTAAGATCCTTGCCCATGTACGGCTTCAGCGTTGCAAATTCAGGAATGCCGACCCGCAGCGTTTCCAGCGCCCACGCAGGACGTACGGCAGCCTGCACAAAATTCCGGACGTTCATCCTGGGCGGCATCGACAGACCCGCTTTGATCTCGCGGTACCGCAGCCCGAAGGAAGGGACGTCCACAAGCACCACCAGCACCGGGCAGCCCACCGCCTCCAGGCGGCGTAGGAGATCGTCGCGCAGCTTGTCATCCGTCGGGTGATACAGCTGAAACCAAAACTGCGATGCCGTCAGTTCCGCAATGCGTTCGATGCTGCTGGTGGATACGGTACTCAGTGTGTATGGTATATTGTGCTTTATGGCTGCCCTTGCTAATATTTCCGGCGCGTTGGGCCACATCAGCCCTTGCAACCCAATGGGCGATATTCCAAATGGTGCGTCGTAAACATGGCCGAATAACTCCGTGCGCATATCCACCCCATGGTGCTTCTTTAGGTACCTCGGCATCAGCTGGATATCGCGGAAATCGGCTTCGTTGCGCCAAAGGTTCAGCTCATCGTTGCAACCGCCCTCCAGGTAATCAAAAGCAAATTTGGGAATGCGCTGCTTGGCTTTCCTCTTGAGGTCTTGTACCGACGGATATCGGGAATCGTATCTCAGCAGATCGGCGTTCATTTTTATTTTACTTGGTCTCTTTCGATGGTATGTGCGTAAAATCGCAGCTCAATCAGATCATTTGGCATAGCGCGCCTATTCCATGCATGGTGGATGGCCAGCGCTGCACCCACCGCCGTGGCCTGTGCCATGGAGGCGGCGAACACTTCCATCTCCGGGAAGGCGGCCGCCAGCAAGTTCATGTAAATCGTGTTTTTACTGAATCCGCCGTCTACAAATATCCGTTTGACGTGTGAACCCTTCAACACCAGCTCGGTAGAGGTGCGTTGCAGGTCAACCATATCCATGATGAGACGATGGTAAGCTTCTTCGTACGAAGCAAAGTCTGACAAACTGCGTTGTACAAATGCGGACACCTTGCCACCTATGGCTCTTGATGGAGCGGTTTTGCTACGTAAGCTGGCGACCATGTTCCTGTCATACGGGATCGTACAATACCTGTGGCTGGATTCCCCGAAATGTTCGGCGATCCGCTTGACCTGCTGTTCATGTTCGTAGCCTGCAAAAAGCCGCGACGCTTTCACTGACGTACCTTTGTAGTGCATGTAACACAGGCAGTCTGCGTCCAGCTCTGCTTTGGTAAGCGGCGTGTGGTTAAACGGATTGAGGCTGATGCACCACGTGCCCGTGGAAAGTAGCACGAAAGGCTCATGGAAACTGATGAGATATGGGATCAGTGCTGCAGAACTGTCGTGCAGGCCGACCCCCACGCCATACCCGTTTCCGGGAAACGAGGCAGGGAACACTTCGTCACCGGCAACGATGGCCGCAAGTTTACCGACTACTCCTTCACGCCGTACCCATTCATGATAATCGTTTTTGGTGAAGTCCCAAAGGTGGGTATGGCAGCCGATGCTGGTCATATCCGAATACATCCGGCCAGAAACCAGAAAGCTCAGGTATTGCGGTAGGTGCAATGCATAATGGATGCGTTCAAACAAAGCAGGCTTTTCATACTTGATCCGATACAATTGCATACCGGAGTTGAGGCTCCCCAATACAGGCGATGCGGTGGTGTATGCTATGGTATCCGCTCCGCCATATGTTTCATAAAACTTCTGCTGCAACGCTTCCGGGTATGGCTTCAGGTAATTGTATAACGGGGTGAGCGGTTTACCATCGCCGTCGACATAGACCAGACTGGCTCCATAAGCGGCGAAGTTAATGGCTCGGATCTCAAACTCGCTCTTTCGGAAAACCTCATGCAACGAGTCGAAGACAGACAGCCGGAGACTTTCCAGGTTTTCGCATGGGTCGCCATCTTCGTCAACTGTTTCGGTAAACCTTGCTGACCGCTCGAAAACGATCTTGTACTGTTCATTGAAGAGAAACAGTTTCTTGTTGGTTTTACCTACGTCGAATATGGCTATGACAGGTGTTTTCATCACAATCCTGTAGCTACTGTCCTAGCGCCTCGTTCTTTGATCAATCTACCGCGCACATCGATTTCCCTAAACAGTTGGATGGGATCGAGTGCTGCCCCCGCACGCAGCCTGGCCTCGGCTACCAATGACCGTACATCGGTGCGGAAGGCATGCTGCAGCACTTCCTGTGCACGCACCACGTCATTCTCCGCCTGCGCTTCGGCAAGTGCCGGACGGTCTACCAACAGGGCTTGCGCATAGGCGATCAAAATTGCTTCGACCGACTGGAGCAGGTCTTCCAGGGGATCCTTCAGGTTGTGCGAGGCATCGATCATCCAGCCCAGGTCTTTGGTATGATCCATGCTCCGGTTGTCCATGCCCTCCACCAGCTCATTGAAGATCAAAAACAGCTGATAAGGTTTGATGCTGCCCGTGGTCAGGTCATCATCGCCATACTTGGAATCATTAAAATGGAACCCACCCAGCTTTCCTTCCATCAGCAGTAAGGCCACAATCTGTTCGATGTTGGCGTTGGGAAGGTGATGCCCCAGATCGACCAGCGTATATGCGTTGTCTCCCAGCTTACTGGCGTAGAGCAGTGACTGCCCCCAATCGCCTACCGTGGTCGAGTAAAAATTCGGCTCGAACGCCTTGTATTCCACAAACATTTTCCAATCGTCGGGCAGCGCCGCATATACTTCCTGCAGGCTCTCCAATGTGTTTTGAAAGGCCCTGCGGAAATTCAGCTGCCCGGGGAAGCTCGAACCATCGGCCAACCATACGGTCAGGGACTTTGAGCCAAGCTCAATGCCATGTTTTATCACTTCGATATTATGGTCGACCGCCTGCCTGCGCACAGCCGGGTCCACATGCTGCATGGAACCGAACTTATAACTCAACGCTTGTCCGGGTTGATCTTGGAAGGTGTTCGAGTTCATGGCATCGAATGCCAGACCGTGCTGATTGGCCAGCGTCCGTATGGCCGAATAATCTTCCGGAATGTCCCACGGAATGTGCAGCGATATTGCTCCGCTCGAACGGTTGAGCGCATGCAAAATGCCAATATCTGCGATCTTCTCCTGCAGATTGCGAGGTTCGCCGCCGCCGGAGAACCGCCCAAACCGGGTGCCCCCCGTGCCCAGCGCCCAGCTGGGAATAGCTACTTGAAAATCAACAAGGTGCTGCACAATCCGCTCAGCACCGGATAATTCGGCTGCAAGCTGTTCAAACCTGCGTTTTTGGACGGGTTCCAACCGTTTGTTATGCTCAGCTATTTGATCTTTGTTAATATTCATAATAGGTCTACTTGTCAAAGGTAAAACAGAATCGCCAATTAAGATCCACTACGGCGATATAACTGACAATTCTGCTAATAAAAGATAATTAACGTACAAATGCCATGGCTACTCCCCCATCTACGTTCAGCACATTGCCGGTGGATTTGTTCATTAACCCTCCGACCAGCACGAAGCAGGCGTTGGCAATGTCTTCGGGAAGGATAATCTCGTTGAGCAGGGTGCGCTTGGCGTAATAAGCGGGCAGCTCTGCTACGGTGATGCCGTAAGCCTTTGCACGCCCTTCGGCCCAACCGCCGGCCCATATGTTGCTGTCACTGATCACGGCATCTGGGTTGACGACGTTCACCCGGATTTTATGCGCTCCCAGTTCGGCCGCATTCAGCCGGCTGAGGTGCAATTGCGCCGCCTTGGCCGAGCCATATCCCGCGTTGTTCGGTCCGCTCACCAGCGCGTTTTTGCTCACAATGTTCACGATGTCGCCGCCGATCCCCTGCTTCTTTAGTATTGCCACAGCAGCCTGGGTAACCAGAAACTGGCCTTTGACCAACACATTGTACAGCAGGTCCCAGTCTTTTTCGGTATGGTCTTCAACAGACTTGGAAATCGACAGTCCGGCATTGTTTACGATGATATCGACGCCGCCGAAGGCCAGGACTGCAGCATCAAACGCCCGCTGAATCCCTGCTGCATCGGTTACATCCAAAACCGCCGTTGTGCACGCATCTTTCCCAAAGGCAGCTTTGAACTCATCGCCTGCATGCTCCAGCCGGGCTGCGTTAACATCGTTGAGCACGACAACCGCCCCCTCGTGAACAAATTTCTTTGCGATAGCCTTACCGATACCACCAGCGCTTCCGGTAACCAAGGCTACTTTGCCCGTCAAGGGTTTCGGTTTAGGCATACGCTGCAATTTAGCCTCTTCCAAAAGCCAGTATTCGATATCAAAGGCCTCTTGCCGGGGCAACGATGTGTACTCGGATATCGCCTCGGCCCCCTTCATCACGTTGATGGCATTGATGTAAAACTCAGCTGCAACACGTGCGGTTTGTTTGTCTTTGGAAAAGGAAAACAAACCAACGCCCGGATACAGGACGATCACTGGATTAGGATCACGCATAGCCGGGCTGTCCGGATGCTTGCACGCGTCATAATATTGACGGTACATGGTACGGTACGCCTCAAAAGCCGGGGCCAGCGTTGCCTTCAGCGCTTCCGCGTCTGACAGGTCGGCGTCCGGCGCGAGGTCCAATACCAGCGGACTGATTTTTGTCCGCAGGAAATGATCGGGGCAACTGGTACCCAGGGGAGCCAAACGACCGAGGTCGTTGGAGTTGATAAACTCCAGCACCCGCTCGTCATCCGTGAAATGTCCCACCATGTGGTGCACTGACGAGCAGAAACCCCTCAGTACAGGTGCCAAGGCGGCTGCCTGCCGATGCCGGCTTTCAGCCGCTGAAGGCGTAATTTTTACGCCGCCGAAAACCGGACGCTGCTTGCCGTAATTTGCTTCAAGGTATTCCGCGCAACGTTCGATAACCGTCAGCGTATTGACGTAGCTTTCATATGCGGTATCGCCCCAGGTAAACAGACCGTGCGAACCCAGCATAATGCCCCGTATCCCTGGATTTTCCGCCAAACACTTCCGCAGTTTAAGTCCCAGATCGAATCCGGGCCGTTGCCAGTCTACCCAGCCCAGCTCGCCGTTGAACAAATCTTGCGTGATCCGCTTGCCGTCCTTGGCCGCCGCGATGGCGATGGCCGCATCGGGATGCAGGTGGTCGATGTGTTTGAACGGCAAAAAGCCATGAAGCGGCGTATCGATGGAAGGAGCCTTGGAGGCCAGGTCATAAATGCAATGGTTGAACAGCTCTACCATTTCATCTTCATGCTCAATGCCGCGGTATACATTTTCCAAACTCCTCAATCGATCGATATAGAGTGCCGCCAGCCCGCTGCGCGTGAGGGTGCCGATATCCCCACCTGACCCTTTGATCCACATCACTTCGGTCTCTTGCCCCATCAGCGGGTCTTTAGCCATGGCCTTGCACGACGTATTGCCCCCACCGTAATTGGTCAGCCTCAGATCAGCACCCAGCAAATTGGACCGGTACAACAGCAACGCGACCTCGTCACCTTCCAGTTCCGCCGCTTTGGCGTCATCCCACAAATAACTCACATGCTTAAACGATGTTTTTCCAATAATCTCTGACATTTTTCTGTATTGTTTTCTGTGTTTTGCTTTTTGCTTATCTTACCGTGTATTGAATACTGTGTATCGCGACTGACAACTACTAACTGACTTATGAATAAGTAATTTATTCCAATGTCCGTGCAAACCCTACCAAAATAATGGAAAGGATGATCGTCGCGATTCCGCCGATGATCGTTGCATATGTTTTCCTGCTCACGCCTTTCCATTCCCGCAATATCACTCCCCAAGCATTAGCGATCAAGATGATAAACGCCATGTGCAATATCCACGAGCTGGCTCCATTGCCAAGCCGGCTTTCTCCCATCCCGTAAAAGAAGAACTGCAAATACCATGTTGTCCCGGCTAATGCGCAAAAGAAGATATTGCGTGCAATAGGCACGTTGCGGTTTACATAGTCGCCGAATGTTTTGTTGCGTGCGTTGAGAAACATGCACCAGAGAAAATTGGTGGTGAGACCACCCCAAAGCACAACAACGTACGTGACATTGTTTTGGAATAAGAACTCTCCCTCTCCGGGGTTTGCGGCTTTCCAAACATCATTGGCCACGCGGGCCATAGGTTTACCCGCCTCCAGTCCGAAATTAAAGCATGCGCTTAAGACCCCCGAAATAATACCTACCAACAATCCCAGTCCGAATTTATAATCCTTGTTGCCGCTGGCATCGACAGCTCCGCCGGCGAGCTCCCTTTCCTTCAACACTCCCGCCCTGCCGCAGAGCCATATCCCCGCGATACATACTGCCAGCCCCACCAGTACGGTCCGCCCCGAGTTAGTGGTAAAAAACAAATCGATTGTTTCTTTACCTTCGCTGCCATTGAAGTAATAATATATGGAAGGCACCAGGGAACCAAATACCATGGTCAACCCAAGAATGATGCTGCTTCCCAACGACACGCCCAAGTAACGCACGCCAAGGCCATACGTGAGTCCGCCGATACCCCACAGCAAACCAAAAAGATATGCATAGCCGAGCGTATCGCCATCTGCTTGCCGTATAATATCGGCAAAACCCGGAATAGTGAGGTATGCCGCCAACGGTGGTGCGATCAGCCAGGAGAACAGGCCACCGATTATCCAAAACGTTTCCCACGCCCATCCTTTGACCTTTTTGTAAGGCACATAAAAACTCCCTGAGGCGAAGCCTCCAATAAAATGAAACAGAACTCCTGCTAATGCTTGCATAATAATACGGTTAACTGGCGATTTAAAACGGCGCAAGATAGAAAAGAAGAAAAAGCGAACTGTTATGGGCTGTCATGTTTGCTAAACGCATGTTGATTTTCTGTTTTCCGTTTCGGTTTAAACAATAAAACCCGTAATATCGTGTTCTTATTTTAAAAACTAGATTACAAATTGTTATCGGACATGAGAAATATTACTATTCTGGCCCTTTTAATTGCTTTTATTTCAACGGAATATGTTTTTGGCCAAAGTGCGGTAAAAAGAGAGCCTCCAAAAGGTTCGCTTACCAGCGGCACGATCGATAGCCAATTCATTTACCTTTATGCGATTTCAAGGACGCAGGATGGTATTGAGCACGTGCGGCAAGCAAACCTCGACCGGATCCGGAAAAACGTAGCCGATACCATAAAGGCGCTGACTAAGGAAATAGTGGATTTAAAAGCCATGAATGTCAACCAACAGGCTTCGATTGATGTGATGGCGGACTCCCTATCGCAAGCCAACCGTAACCTACAAGCCTCGCAACAGGAAAAAGACAGCTTTTCCTTTATGGGTATTCAGCTGCAGAAGAGCACGTATAGTATGATGATGTGGGGTATTGTGCTGCTGCTCACCATTGCACTTATTTTCTTCATCTACCGCTATAATCAAAGCAATGTGGTGACGAACGACACAAAAAAAGCGATCGAAAACCTTCAGGTCGAATTCGAACAGCACCGTAAAAAAGCAATGGAAAAGGAGCAGAAACTCAAACGCCAACTGCAGGACGAGCTTAATAGGCGTATGGGATAATGCAGCGATAAGGTAAGCCGCCGCATGCACCTGCGCAAGCAGCGAAAGGAAAGGGGCCGGAAAAGAAAGCTAAGGTCCGGCTTTTGATCCTGTTTACAGAATTTGTATTATTGTGTCCCCCGGATGATGCATCCATCACTTATCCAGATTTACCGGCCAACTCCATTTACCGAATAACTCCGTCGAAGTCCGTTAAAAGTCCGTTGAACTCCGTACCGCGTCCCTACTACTTTCGCGTTCCCTTCGGCTTTCCTTCGCCAACCCTTTCACGTCCCCCGGGCAGCAAGCGGTGTGTATATGCCACCATAGCCCTCCGCATATCTATTTAGGGAAACGCGGATATGAGGTGCATGGGCGCTGTATATTGCCCGGTTATGGAGCATTTAAAAGACAAGCTATACAGGAATACCTGCACTGTAACATTTCTTTTCATTAAAATTTGCTTTTAATTGTTTTAAACGTATTTTTGCAGTCCGAAATTAAGGCCTGTATTTCGCCTTTATTACATTGGTTTATAAAATTTTAGTTCCTGAAAATATGTCCAATATTGGAAAAATAGCCCAGATCATCGGCCCTGTGGTCGATGTGAGTTTCTCCGAAAACGCCAAGCTCCCGAAGATTTACGATGCGTTGGAAATCGAGAAAGAAAATGGCCAGCGTATTGTATTAGAAGTGCAGCGGCACCTCGGCGAGGAGCTTGTGCGCACCATTGCCATGGACGCCACGGAAGGCCTGATGCGCGGCATGAAGGTGATTGACACCGGTGCCCCTATCAAAATGCCGGTCGGTGAAGGCATAAAAGGCAGGGTGTTTAACGTGGTTGGCGATGCAATCGACGGCATTCAGCAACTTGACAAATCCAATGGGCGCAGTATCCACAACACTCCGCCGAAGTTCGAAGACCTTTCCACCGAAAACGAGGTGCTGTTTACGGGCATCAAAGTGATTGACCTGCTCGAACCGTACGCCAAAGGTGGTAAGATCGGCCTGTTCGGCGGTGCCGGTGTGGGGAAAACGGTATTGATTCAGGAGTTGATCAACAACATTGCAAAGGCCTATTCCGGACTTTCGGTGTTCGCCGGTGTCGGCGAACGTACCCGTGAAGGAAACGACCTACTCCGTGAAATGCTGGAATCGGGCATTATCAAATATGGCGAGGAATTCATGGAAGGGATGGAAAAAGGTGAATGGCCTTTGGAAAAGGTAGACGTAGAGGAATTA
The DNA here is from genome assembly GCF_042646065.1 of Parapedobacter deserti. NCBI lineage: Bacteria > Pseudomonadati > Bacteroidota > Sphingobacteriia > Sphingobacteriales > Sphingobacteriaceae > Parapedobacter > Parapedobacter deserti. The sequence continues at coordinate 442,990 of NZ_JBHRTA010000038.1, read as the reverse complement.
AAGGATTCCAAAGCCACCTTCGTATTCGGGCAGATGAATGAGCCTCCAGGCGCGCGTGCTCGTGTGGCACTTTCCGGATTGACCATAGCCGAATACTTCCGGGATGGTGATGGCGAAGGAGCCGGACGCGATATCCTGTTCTTCATCGATAATATCTTCCGGTTTACACAGGCTGGTTCTGAAGTATCGGCGCTACTTGGCCGGATGCCTTCAGCGGTTGGCTACCAACCGACTCTCGCAACGGAAATGGGCCTGATGCAGGAACGGATCACTTCCACCAAGCGTGGATCCATTACTTCCGTTCAGGCCGTTTATGTACCTGCGGACGACTTGACCGACCCCGCACCAGCCACCACGTTTGCTCACCTGGATGCAACCACGGTGCTTTCCCGTAAAATTGCAGAACTGGGCATTTACCCCGCAGTAGACCCGCTCGACTCCACCTCGCGGATATTAAGCCCTGCCATCCTGGGCGACGAACATTACAACACAGCCCAACGGGTAAAAGAGATATTGCAGCGCTATAAAGAGCTACAAGACATCATTGCCATCCTGGGTATGGACGAACTTTCGGAAGAAGACAAACTTGTCGTTGCGCGCGCACGCCGTGTCCAGCGGTTCTTGTCTCAACCTTTCCATGTAGCCGAGCAGTTTACCGGCCTTAAAGGTGTATTGGTTGACATTAAGGATACCATTAGAGGATTCAACATGATCATCGACGGCGAAGTGGATGAATACCCTGAAGCTGCTTTCAACCTGGTTGGCACTATTGAAGACGCCATCGAGAAAGGCAAGAAACTATTAGCGGAAGCGGTCTAATTTAGACGTGAGACGTCAGTAAAAAAATGAAGTTAACAATCATCACACCAGATAAACCGATTTTTGATGGCGAAGTCACATCGGTGACCGTACCTGGATCAGCGGGGTCTTTTGAGGTGTTGGAAAACCATGCACCCATTGTCTCCACCTTGGAAGATGGGAAAGTGATTATCCGAACCGGCAAAAGCGAGGAAATTATTTCGATTATCGGCGGTGTTGTGGAAGTGATTCACAACAACGTTACCGTACTTGCCGAGGGAATAGTCGAAAGATAAAATAGAACAGCGATCAAGAAAGCCCCCCGGTGAATGAGTCTCCCGGGGGGCTTTTTTTTAACAACTTTTTTAGAGTGACGCCCCATTTTACGCAGAATTCGACGTGATTCAGTCATCTTGTTTCAAAATGGACTGAATACCGGAAACGGTTTGAGTCTGCGCAATGCAAAATTAAATATTATAGAATAGGTAAAAGTTAAAATTAAATTACAACCAATACATTTAAATGAAATTATATTTTAATTTAAAAAACTCACCATTTACTATTGCCGATAATAAATAAACGTTCTAACTTAATGAAGTCGAAACTTGCATGGATTGCAACTTAGCAAAAGCTACCAAGAAAGGCGGGCGCCAATAGGCGATTTAAGGGAAAAAGATGAAATATTTCGGTAACGATACTTGGGTGTATGTGGATGGGGAGTTCCTGAAGGCCGACTGTGCACAAATTGATCTCTTCAGCCAGTCGGTGCACTACGGTTATTCAGCCATAGAAGGCATCCGCGCTTACAATACCCATAATGGAACCCGCCTATTCCGGGCCGAACAGCATTACGACCGGCTGCGACAGTCGTGCGGGCATGTTGGCATTCCATTTCCGTGGGAAACCGACCGCTTAGTAGATATGACCTACCAGCTGCTTGAAAAAAATAACCTGAGGAGTGCTTATGTGAGGCCATTGGTCATAACTGGCTATAACATGTATCTGACTCCTGCAGAGAGTTCCAGTATTATCATCACTGCCTGGGAATGGGGGCCTTTCCTCGGGACAGGCCTGATCAAACTTACCTTGTCGCCGTATCGGCGCCCCAGTCCTAGTTCTTTGCCGCCGGAATCCAAAATATCCAGTCAGTACGTAGCATCTATTGTAGCCACAACCGAAGCAACAAGTAGGGGGTTTGATGAGGCCATACTGCGGGACAGCAACGGATATATAGCGCAGGCCTCAAGTAATAACATTTTCATCGAGAAAGATGGTGTGTTATATACACCGCCCATTGGCCATATTTTTCCGGGAATCACCCGGAAAACCGTACTCGAACTAGCCGATGTGCTCAACATCGACGTAGTCGAAAAACCGCTTCTGCCTGAAGAGCTAAAGGCTGCAGATAGCGCCTTCCTGACAGGTACAGCTACAGGTATTGTCGGCGTTGCCTCCGTAGACGACACGGTCTATTCTGAAGCTTGGGCCGATACGCTCGGCGCCACCATACAGCGGGCATACAAAAACTTAACGTTAGAAAAAGAGAATTATCAAGTGATTATATAACCATGCTAACTGAACAAACAACTAAACTGAATAAATACAGCCAAGTCCTTACCCAGGATAAGACCCAACCGGCGGCACAAGCGATGCTTTACGGGATCGGCCTGACTGATGACGACATGCAGAAGGCGCAAGTGGGAATCGCCAGTATGGGCTATGATGGCAACACCTGCAATATGCACCTGAATGACCTTGCTAAGGTGGTAAAAGAAGGTGTATGGGGCAACGATCTGGTAGGACTGATATTCAACACCATTGGCGTGAGCGACGGGATGAGCAACGGCACCGACGGCATGCGCTACTCACTGGTTAGCCGCGACATTATCGCGGATAGCATCGAAGCCATCTGCGGTGGACAGTATTACGACGGCCTCATTGCTATTCCGGGATGCGACAAGAACATGCCGGGCTCTATCATGGCCATGGGCCGACTCAATAGGCCATCCATCATGGTGTATGGCGGCACGATCGCACCGGGCCATTATAAAGGTCAAGACCTCAACATCATTTCGTCATTCGAAGCGCTGGGACAAAAGATCGCAGGCAACCTGTCCGAAGAAGATTTCATCGGCATTGTCAAGAATAGCTGCCCGGGAGCCGGTGCCTGTGGCGGGATGTACACAGCGAACACCATGGCCGCCGCTATCGAAGCACTAGGTATGAGCCTCCCCTATTCTTCCTCCAATCCCGCGATCAGTGAGGAGAAAAGACGCGAATGCCGGGATGCAGGCAAGTATATCCGCATCTTACTCGAGCGGGACATCAAGCCTTCGGATATCATGACCCGGGAGGCGTTTGAAAACGCGATGCGTGTCATCATTGTCTTGGGAGGCAGCACCAATGCCGTATTGCATTTTATCGCCATAGGTAAAAGCGTGGGCATCAACGTCAGCCAAGATGATTTTCAGCGCATGAGCGATACAACGCCTGTGCTGGCCGATTTGAAACCCAGCGGCCGGTACCTCATGCAGGACCTTCATCAATACGGCGGCGTACCAGCGGTTATGAAATACCTGCTCAATGAAGGCCTGCTGCACGGCGGCTGCCTGACGGTAACTGGCCAGACCTTGGCAGAAAACCTGTCCGATGTAACGCCAATCAATGAAATCGACCAGCCGATTATACGAACACTGGACAACCCCATAAAGGCTACCGGGCACCTCCAGATCCTGTACGGTAACCTCGCTGAAAAAGGCAGTGTTGCTAAAATATCAGGCAAAGAAGGCGAGCGGTTCGAGGGCCCGGCCCGCGTATTCGATGGCGAAAAAGAGCTGATCGTTGGCCTTGCTTCCGGTAGGGTAAAGTATGGCGATGTGATTGTCATCAAAAACGAAGGGCCCAAAGGCGCGCCGGGGATGCCCGAAATGCTGAAGCCCACCTCGGCCATCATTGGTGCTGGTTTGGGAAAGAGCGTGGCATTGATCACCGACGGACGCTTCAGCGGCGGAACCCATGGATTCGTCGTGGGGCATATTACACCGGAAGCTTACGATGGCGGCCTCATCGGGCTGGTGGAAGACGACGACATCATTGTCATTGATGCGGTAAACAACACCATCAGCCTCCAAGTAGCGGACGAGATCATTGCCGAGCGCCGGGCGAAGTGGCAAAAGCCGGCATTGAAGGTAACCAAAGGCGTACTATTTAAATATGCAAGGACCGTGGCCGATGCATCATCAGGCTGCGTGACGGATGAATGCTGAATAAGTAAAAGGTCAAAATTAAAAAGCTAAGGGCTGACAGTGATTGCTGAATGCCAATTGCAAAAAACGACAGACTATGAACACTCTGGAAATCACAAAAGACACACCGCACAGCAAATTGGAAGAGAAGGCTGGGTCAAAGCAGATAAGCGGCTCCCAGGCTGTACTTGAAGCGTTGTTGGCGGAAGGTGTGGATACGATATTCGGTTATCCGGGCGGTGCTATTATGCCTATCTACGATGCACTGTATGATTACAATGATAGACTGAGGCACATCCTGGTGCGGCATGAACAGGGCGGTATCCATGCCGCGCAAGGCTATGCGCGTACCTCGGGCCGCGTGGGCGTCGTATTCGCAACCAGCGGCCCCGGTGCTACCAATCTGGTCACGGGATTAGCCGACGCACAGATCGATAGCAACCCGATTGTCTGTGTCACCGGTCAAGTATTTGCCCATTTACTCGGAACCGACGCGTTTCAGGAAACCGACGTCATCAACATTACCACCCCGGTGACCAAGTGGAATTACCAGGTCACCGATGCCTGCGAAATCCCCATGGCGCTGGCAAAGGCTTTCCACATCGCCCGGACAGGAAGACCGGGGCCGGTGCTGATCGATATTACTAAAAACGCTCAGCTTCAGTTGTTCGAGTATAACGGGTATCAGGTATGCAATCACATACGCAGCTACCGGCCAAAACCAATTGTGCGCAGGGAATATATCGAGCAGGCGGCAGCGCTCATCAACGAGGCGAAAAAGCCTTTTGTCCTTTTCGGACAGGGTATCATCCTCGGTAAAGCGGAGGCAGACTTCAAAGCATTCATCGAGAAAACCGGAATCCCGGCGGCGGCAACAGTGATGGGGCTTAGTGCCCTTGAAACCGACCACCCTCTGCATGTCGGTATGCTGGGCATGCATGGCAATTACGCACCTAACGTACTTACCAATGAGTGCGATGTACTCATTGCTATTGGCATGCGCTTCGATGACCGGGTAACAGGCCGGTTGGATAAGTATGCTAAACAGGCTAACGTTATCCACTTAGACATCGACCCTGCAGAAATTGATAAGAATGTAAAAGCTACCGTGCCGGTCTGGGGAGACTGCAAGGAAACGCTCCCACTGCTCACGCAGCTGGTGGAAGCGCGGGCGCATCCCGAATGGCTTGCCCGTTTCCGCCAATTGGAACAGGATGAAATCAATGAGGTCATTCATGAAGAATTGAACCCCACAACGGATGTCATGACCATGGGTGAAGTCATCAACCTATTGAATGAACTCACGGGCGGCGAAGCGGTCATCGTGACCGACGTGGGCCAGCACCAGATGGTAGCCTGTCGTTATGCCAAGTTCAACAAGTCGAAAAGCAATGTCACTTCGGGAGGATTAGGCACCATGGGTTTTGGATTGCCGGCTGCAATAGGCGCATGGTATGGAACACCTGAAAGAACCGTGGTAGCTATCATCGGGGACGGTGGTATCCAGATGACTATTCAGGAATTCGGCACGATCATGCAATTCGGCGCCAAAGTGAAGATCCTTATCCTCAACAACGAGTTTTTGGGTATGGTCCGTCAATGGCAACAACTTTTCCACGACAGGCGGTACTCCTTTGTAAATATTACCAGCCCTGACTTCGTGACGGTGGCCAAAGGATATAATATACCCGGCAAAAAAGTCATTGCCCGCGAAGGGTTGAAGGATGCCCTAACGGAAATGATCAACCATGATGGCGCCTACCTTTTGGAAGTCATGGTAGGCAAGGAAAACAACGTATTCCCAATGGTGCCGCAGGGCAGCAGTGTAGCGGAAATCAGATTGAAGTAAAGTCAGCATAAAAAATGGAAAAGCAGGAATATACCATCACCCTTTATACAGAGAACAGCATCGGTATGATTGGCCGCATCTCCACCATCTTTTCACGGCGTAAGATTAACATCGAAAGCCTCAACACTTCTCCCTCGGAAGCGGAAGGCATTCACCGCTTCACTATCGTCATCCATGAAACCGAGGATGTGGTACGCAAGCTCTGCCGCCAGATCGAAAAACAGGTAGAGGTGCTGAAAGCCTATTACAACACGAATGATGAGGTCATTTGGCAAGAGCAGGCGCTGTATAAAGTCCCGACGAACATGGTGACAGAAAAAGCACCAGTAGAGCGCTTACTACGCCAATATGGAGCGAGCGCGGTAGTTATCCGCAATGATTACACCGTATTCGAAACCGCAGGGCACCGGGAGGAGATTGACGCGCTGACCGAAGCGCTGGCTGAATACAACCTCATTGAGTTTGTGAGGAGCGCACGGATTGCAATCATCAAGGACAGCGAGGGCTTCCATAAAAAACTGAAAGAGTTTGAAGAAGCTGAACCGGCGGATGAGGTCGTAGAAAACCGATACCTCAACAAGCAGGACAATGTATTCACCATGTAGGGTGCTATGGGTAACTATGCGCAAGCACAACGAAGAGCAATAAAAATAATAATCAACTCAACAGAAAGACAACGAATATTAAATAGAACAATGGCAAATTATTTCAACACCCTACCACTTAGAGAGAAATTAAACCAATTAGGTGTCGCAGAATTCATGGATATCAGCGAATTTTCGGATGGGGTCAGCGCCCTAAAAGGCAAAAAAATCGTTATTATAGGCTGCGGTGCACAAGGCTTAAACCAAGGTCTCAACTTAAGAGATAGCGGATTAGATGTTTCCTATGCGCTCCGTAAGGAAGCAATCGAGCAAAAGCGGGATTCGTGGAAAAACGCGACTGACAACCACTTCAATGTCGGCACTTATGAAGAACTGATTCCCACTGCTGATCTGGTGAGCAATTTAACTCCCGATAAACAGCACTCGTCTGTCATCGATGCGGTGATGCCGCTGATGAAAGAAGGGGCTACCCTCTCCTATTCACATGGTTTTAATATTGTCGAGGAGGGAAAGCAAATCCGCAAAGATATCACGGTCATAATGATAGCACCGAAATGTCCCGGTTCAGAAGTTCGCGCAGAATACCTGCGTGGTTTTGGCGTACCGACCCTCATCGCAGTGCATCCAGAAAATGACCCCCAGGGAAAAGGATTGGCTGAAGCCAAAGCGTACTGCGTGGGCACCGGTGGCCATAAAGCCGGAGTGTTGCGCTCGTCCTTTGTTGCAGAAGTTAAATCCGACTTAATGGGCGAACAAACCATTTTGTGTGGACTGCTGCAGACAGGCTCAATCCTTTCTTTTGATAAGATGGTAGATAAAGGTATCGAACCAGGTTACGCATCCAAACTGGTTCAATACGGTGTGGAAGTCATTACCGAAGCCTTAAAGCAGGGTGGTATTACCGCCATGATGGATCGGCTAAGCAATGTGGCTAAAATAAAGGCTTTCGAGATTTCCGAAGAATTGAAGACAATTATGCGTCCCTTGTTCCAGAAGCACCAAGACGATATCATGAGTGGAGAATTTAGCAGGACCATGATGGAAGACTGGGCAAATGGTGATAAACAATTGTTAAAATGGCGTGCGGCAACGGGCGAAACTGCTTTCGAAAAAACGCCTGCAGGCGACGTTAAGATTGGCGAGCAGGAATACTTCGACAATGCCGTATTTATGGTCGCCTACATTAAAGCCGGGGTTGAACTTGCGTTCGAAACCATGGTGGAAGCAGGCATCAAGCCTGAGTCGGCATATTACGAGTCCCTTCATGAAACGCCGCTTATCGCTAATACGATTGCCCGTAAAAAGCTGTTCGAGATGAACCGGGTGATTTCTGATACTGCAGAATATGGGTGTTACTTGTTTGACCATGCATGCAAGCCCCTATTGGCCGACTTCATGAAAACGGTAGACACGGACATTATCGGCAAGAATTACAACGAGGGCAAAGACCTGGCTGTCGACAACCAGACACTGATCACAGTAAACGAAGCGATCCGTACGCATCCGGTTGAGAAAGTGGGCGCCGTACTCCGTAAAGCAATGAAGGATATGAAAGCAATTAAAACTGCTTAAAATAACAACAGCATCTGGGTTGGTTTGAACGCACCACTGCCTCAGCTGACCCAGATGCAATTGCATATCAACGCCAATTTACATAAGTTTGCATCATATAAACTACTCTTGCAAGAAATAAACGTAACCAACGGCTTCAAAGCCTGATTGACTGTGACTAATCCAATTGTCCATATCGCCCAATTGAGTTTGCAATATGCCGGACGTGTTGTTTTGGACCAATTAAATTGGCAAATCCATCAAGGCGAACATTGGCTTATCGGCGGAACAAGTGGCTCAGGAAAAAGTTCGCTAGCAAAGGCATTGGCTGGACTTGAAAAAGCAAACGGCACCATTCAATTCTTTTTCAACCATTCATCTTCGCTTCCTATGCGCGTTCTGTACGTATCGAATTGGTATCAGTTTACCAACTTGGAGGGTGACCGTAATTTTTATTATCAACAACGTTACAATAAGCAGCAAAGGAACGACACGCTGACTGTATATGCCGAACTAGCACACTACGCCAAAACGGAAAACTTGTCGTTCGATCAGGTGGAGCAATACATAGACCTATTTGACTTCATCGATCTGAAAAATACGCAGCTGATAGCGCTCTCCAGCGGTGAACACAAGAAATTGCAGTTAATCAAAGCACTGTGGCTGAAACCACAGTTGCTGATCATTGATGAACCCTACACTGGCCTGGATCAATCATCGCGGAAGAAGCTTAACCTGTACTTTGACGACTTAGCATTGAGAGGCGTTCATCTCATACTGATCACGAACAATACGGTGTTACCGGACTGCATCAACCGATTTGCAGCGATTGAAAATGGGCGGTTAAGACCGCTAGACTCCGTACTTGACTTATCAAAAGACACGATCCGCATCCAAAAAGGACTACCTTCATTCCTACGGGAAGAACCAAAAATACCTGCCGAGGCCATGGTTCATATGGAGGACATCCACGTCAGATATAGAGACAAGGAAGTTTTAAAGGGCATTAACTGGACAATACGAGCAGGGGAAAAATGGTTACTCCAAGGACCTAATGGCTCAGGAAAATCAACCTTGCTAAGCCTCATTACTGGCGACCATCCGCAGGCATATGCCAATCATATCCAGCTTTTCGGGCAACGCCGGGGAAGCGGAGAAAGCATTTGGGACATTAAGGAACGACTCGGCATCATTTCCCCAGAATTGCATTGGTATTTTGATAAAACGGCTAACGTGTGGCAAGCGCTTGCATCCGGCTTCTACGATAGTATCGGCTTGTTTAGACAACCCAGCCATGACCAACAGCAAAAAATCAACCAGTTGCTGGATTTTTTTGAGCTTACCGATCACAAAGACCAACTGATAACCACGTTGCCGCTCGGAAAGCAACGCTTGGTCCTGTTAGCTAGAACCATGATCAAAAATCCACCGTTGCTCATTTTGGATGAACCATGCCAAGGGCTGGACCACGCACAAGCTGAACATTTCAATGCGGTGGTCGACGAACTCTGCAATTATGGAAAGACATTGATTTACGTCGGCCATTACGAAACACAATTGCCCAGTTGCCTGGAAAAGAAAATGGTACTTGAAGATGGTGAAGTAAAAACTATAACAACAATAACAGAACTTGTTTATCAAACAGAAATATAAAAGATCTTACCATGTTGCATGATCCAAACCGAATATACGTTTTTGATACTACCCTCCGGGATGGAGAACAGGTACCCGGTTCGCAATTGACGACTCCTGAAAAACTGATCATTGCAGAAGCGCTGGAAGCGTTGGGCGTGGATGTCATTGAAGCGGGTTTTCCGATCTCAAGCCCGGGAGACTTTAACAGCGTTGTTGAAATCTCCAAACTAGTGAAAACGCCTACCGTCTGCGCGCTCACACGCGCTGTCAAAGGCGACATCGACAGCGCCGTTGCAGCACTAAAACATGCTAAGCATCCACGTATCCATACTGGTATTGGCGCATCCGACACGCACATCAAATATAAATTCAACAGCACGCGCGAAGCAATCATTGAACGTGCGGTAGAAGCAGTAAAATATGCCAAATCTTTTGTCGAAGACATCGAATTCTACGCAGAAGACGCTGGAAGAGCAGACAACGAATACTTAGCTCGAATGATCGAGGCCGTGATAGCAGCGGGGGCCACTGTAGTCAACATACCAGACACAAACGGCTATTGCCTACCTGAACAATACGGTGCCAAAATAAGATTCCTAAAAGAAAACGTCAAAAATATTGATAAAGCAATTATCTCCGTCCATTGCCATAATGATTTAGGGTTGGCAACCGCCAACAGCATCGCAGGTTTACAAAATGGTGCACGCCAGGCCGAATGTACGATCAACGGCATTGGCGAACGTGCCGGGAACACTTCGCTGGAAGAGGTGGTCATGATTTTAAAGACTCATCCGTCCATCGGGCTCCACACCCATATCAATACCAAGCAGCTATACCCATTGAGTACCATGGTAAGCCGGATGATGCGCATGCCGGTGCAGCCGAATAAAGCCATTGTAGGTAAAAATGCGTTTGCACACAGTTCTGGCATCCATCAAGATGGGGTGCTCAAGCACCGTGAAAATTACGAAATCATGAATCCTGAAGATGTAGGGATTGACCAATCTGAAATCATTTTAACCGCGAGAAGTGGAAGACATGCTTTAAAACACCATTTGGAGCGATTGGGATACACCATCGACCGTATCGATTTAGATCAAGTTTATCAACGGTTCCTGGAGCTGGCCGATGCAAAAAAAGAGCTGAAGGATGATGACCTTTTGCAATTGATGGGAGACGAAACCGAGCAAAGCTTTAAAAACGGATTAGCGATCAATTCGCTGCAAGTAACAACAGGTGACCAACAGGTCCCGAACGCCGTTGTCAAACTGAGCTATAATGGTGTAGAACATGAAGCAACAGCAACGGGGAACGGGCCAGTCAGCGCAGCGATAAAAGCAATTGAAAGTATCATTGGGGAAACCATCGAAATCAAGGAATTCAATATCCACTCCATCCATGGGGGAAGCGATGACGTGAGCAAAGTCGATATGCGGGTGATTCACGAAGATAAATCATATATGGGATATGGCTTCAGTACCGACATAGTACGGGCATCCGCGAACGCTTATTTAGATGCATTGAATAAGTTTATCTAGTCAGGCTGAACATCAGAAAGCCATAGCAGGACGCAGAAAACGATTGAGCGAAAAAAACGAAATAACAACGATAAAAAAGATGAGTAAGACATTATTTGATAAAGTATGGGATGCGCACGTGGTGCGCAAAATCGAAGGGGGGCCCGATGTGTTATTTATTGACCGGCATTTGATCCATGAAGTAACCAGTCCGGTTGCCTTTTTAGGATTAAGACAAAGAGGCATCACAGTTCTATACCCTGAACGCACATTTGCTACTGCTGATCATAATACACCGACTATTAATCAGCACCTGCCTGTACAAGATCCGTTGTCTGCCAACCAATTAAGAGCGCTGGAAGAAAACACCAAAGCATACGGCATCAGACATTGGGGACTTGGGCATGATAAAAACGGTATTGTGCACGTGATTGGTCCGGAAAATGGCATTACGCAACCCGGAGCTACCATTGTCTGTGGTGACTCACACACTTCCACACATGGGGCTTTCGGAGCGATTGCGTTCGGCATCGGCACTTCAGAAGTCGAGATGGTGCTCTCCACACAGTGCATCATGCAGCCGAAACCAAAAAAAATGCGTATTACCATCAATGGCGACCTGGGCAAAGGCGTGTTGCCAAAAGATGTGGCGTTATTTATCATATCTAAGCTAACCACATCGGGCGCGACAGGCTATTTCGTTGAATATGCCGGAAGCGTATTCGAACAGATGAGTATGGAGGGACGGATGACTGTCTGTAACCTCAGCATCGAAATGGGTGCCCGAGGCGGCATGATAGCCCCTGATCAAACCACTTTTGATTACATAAAAGGCCGTGAATTCAGCCCTAAAGGAGCTGATTGGGACAAAGCCATGGAATACTGGGAAACGTTGAAAACAGATGACGATGCCGTTTTTGACAAAGAGCTTGTTTTTGACGGTTCAGAAATCGAGCCTATGATTACCTATGGTACCAACCCAGGTATGGGTATGGGTATTACTCATGCCATTCCGGATGCCACACAAGTAGCGGGCGGAGTAGCCACCTACGAAAAATCACTGGGCTATATGGGGTTTCGTGAAGGTGACCCGATGATCGGCAAAAAAATAGACTACGTTTTCGTAGGAAGCTGTACGAATGGCCGTATTGAAGACTTTCGGGCATTCGCATCGTTGGTAAAAGGCAAGAAGAAAGCAGAAAACGTAACCGTATGGCTGGTGCCCGGGTCGCATGTTGTTGAGCAACAAATTAAAGAAGAAGGATTGCTCGACATCTTGACTGAAGCGGGCTTTACCTTGCGTCAACCCGGCTGTTCAGCTTGTTTGGCTATGAACGATGACAAGGTGCCTGCTGGTAAGTACGCTGTCAGCACATCTAACCGGAATTTTGAAGGCCGCCAGGGCCCCGGTGCCAGAACGCTGCTGGCCAGCCCACTGGTGGCTGCTGCTGCTGCGGTAACCGGTGTGGTAACTGATCCGAGAACATTTATTCAATAATTTTAACATGGCATACGATAGTTTCAATATATTAACGAGTACCGCAGTTCCGCTTCCCATCGAAAATGTGGATACCGACCAAATCATTCCGGCACGCTTTCTAAAAGCAACAGAACGTGTTGGTTTTGGGGACAACCTTTTCCGCGACTGGCGCTATAACCCGGACAACACCCCGAAAACGGACTTTGTGTTGAATGACCCAACCTATAAGGGGAAAATTCTTGTCGGAGGCAAAAACTTCGGTTCGGGTTCATCCAGGGAACATGCTGCGTGGGCCATTTACGACTACGGGTTTCGGTGTGTAGTATCTAGCTTTTTTGCTGATATTTTTAGAAATAACTGCTTGAACATCGGCGTGTTACCTGTACAAGTAAGCGCCGAGTTTTTAGAAAAGATCTTCGCAGCAGTTTACGACAACCCAGACACCGAGATTGAGGTGAATTTGCCAGCACAGACCATCACATTGCTCGCTACAGGCGATTTCGAGACGTTTGAAATAAACAGCTATAAAAAAAGCAATATGCTGAATGGGTTTGACGACATTGATTATCTACTCAATATCAAATCTGACATTCAAGAGTTTGCAAAGACCCTTCCTTTGTAATAATGGAAAGAAGGAAAATAGAAATCATGGACACGACACTGCGCGACGGTGAGCAAACCTCGGGTGTGTCGTTTTCGGTTTCGGAAAAATTAACCATAGCGCAGTTGCTGCTGGAAGAACTTCGCGTAGATCGGGTGGAAGTCGCGTCTGCCCGTGTTTCTAAAGGAGAGTTTGAAGCGGTTAAAGCCATTACGGACTGGGCCTCGCAACATGGGCATCTGAATGCGATTGAAGTACTTTCATTCGTGGATAAAGGAGTCTCCATTTCATGGATGCAGCAGGCAGGGGTAAAGGTGCAAAATCTATTGACGAAAGGTTCGTTTAATCACCTGACTCACCAGCTCCGCAAAACACCGGAACAGCATTTCAGCGAAGTCGCTGCCGTCATCCAACTGGCTGCCGAGCAAGGTATAGTTACCAATGTATATCTGGAAGACTGGAGCAATGGTATGCGTCATTCGCCCGATTATGTTCTGCAGTACCTGGATTTCCTCGTCTCACAAGCCATCAAGCGGATTCTATTACCGGATACGCTTGGCGTGCTTACCCCTACCGAAACGTTTAAATATATTTCAGCTTTAAAGGCCCGATACCCACAAGTCCATTTCGATTTCCATGCCCACAACGATTATGACCTCGGCACGGCAAACGCGCTGGAAGCAGTAAAGGCTGGAGCAGATGGGCTGCACCTCACCGTAAACGGTATGGGTGAACGAGCAGGGAATGCTCCTCTGGCCAGTGCCGTGGCCGTGATCAAAGACTTCCTGGACGATGTGGAAGTAGGCATCAAGGAAACCGCCATATTTACCGTAAGCAAACTTGTTGAAAATTTTTCGGGCGTGCGGATTCCTAGCAATAAGCCTATCGTTGGCGACAATGTATTTACACAAACGGCCGGCATACATGCAGACGGTGATAATAAAAACAATCTCTACTTCAATGACCTACTGCCTGAACGATTTGGGCGGAAACGCAAATATGCCTTAGGCAAAACTTCGGGCAAGGCCAACATCGAGAAAAACCTTCAGGAACTGGGGCTTAAATTGAACGAAGACGATCTAAAGAAAGTAACCGAGCGGGTCATCGAACTCGGCGACAAAAAAGAGGTGGTCACCACCGAAGACCTGCCGTATATTATCTCCGACGTACTTAATACAAAGAGCATCGAAGAAAAAATTTTGGTGGAATCTTACGTGCTGACCCATGCCAAGGGATTACACCCGTCGGCCACCATTGCTGTACGAATATCCGGACAACTCTTTGAGGAGCATGCGCAGGGCGATGGGCAGTTCGATGCGTTCATGAATGCACTGACCATGGCGTACGCTAAAAACGACATCCTGCTGCCAAACTTGGTGGATTACAACGTACGTATTGCTCCCGGAAGTAGTTCGGATGCGCTTTGTGAAACGACCATTACCTGGGAAATGAACGACCGAAGGTTCTCTACACGTGGGCTGGATTCGGATCAGACGGTTTCTGCCATCAAGGCTACCCAGAGAATGCTGAACATTGTCTTGAATGCTGAGCGTAACGCGGGGATGGAGATGTTAAAGACCTGATTTTAAATATTACTGCACTCGTTTTATTTTTGTATTTTATCTTTTGACTTTTTTATAACATGGAATTGAATATTGCGCTTTTACCGGGTGATGGAATCGGGCCCGAGGTAGTGGATCAGGCAGTGAAAGTGGTGGATGCTGTCGCTGAAAAATTCGGCCACCAGATCAAGTGGGCGTCCGGACTGACCGGAGCAGCGGCCATTGATGCCGTGGGCGACCCGTATCCCGAATCCACTCACAAAATATGCATGGCTGCTGATGCTGTACTATTTGGTGCAATTGGCCACCCACGCTACGACAATGATCCAAAGGCTCCCGTTCGGCCCGAACAGGGATTATTGAAAATGCGCAAGAAGCTTGGTCTGTTTGCCAACGTACGCCCTACGTTTACCTTTCCCTCCCTCATTGACAACTCTCCGTTGAAAAGAGAGCGCATCGAAGGGACAGACCTGATTATCCTCCGCGAACTGACCGGAGGCATATACTTCGGCGAGCGCGGTCGTAAAGACAACGGTGATACAGCTTTTGACACATGTACCTATACGCGGGAAGAGGTGAAGCGCCTGGCAAAACTCGGCTTCGAAATGGCTATGAACCGACGTAAAAAACTTTGCTGCGTAGACAAAGCCAACGTACTGGAAAGTTCGCGCCTGTGGCGGGAAACCGTGCAGGATATGGAAACGGATTTCCCGGAGGTAGAGGTCAGCTATGAATTTGTAGATGCTGTAGCAATGCGTTTGGTGCAGTGGCCGTCTTCCTATGACGTCTTAATCACCGAAAATCTATTCGGTGATATCCTCACGGATGAAGCTTCAGTGATTTCGGGTTCGATGGGATTAATGCCTTCAGCATCCATAGGTGTCCATACATCATTATTCGAACCGATACATGGCTCCTACCCACAGGCGGCGGGGAAGGACATTGCCAATCCGCTAGCGACCGTGCTTTCTGCGGCCATGATGCTTGAAGATGCGTTCGACCTGAAAGACGAAGCAAGCCTCATCCGGGCCGTGACCAATCAATCGTTGGCCGAAGGGATAGTAACGGAAGATCTTGCCGGCAAAAGCAAAGCTTATAAGACCAGCGAGGTCGGTGACTGGCTAGCAGCACAAGTCCGTGCATGGGAAATAATTGCGAGCCCAGCACCATGAAAACACCATATGAAGCCGCCGCCGGGCGTTTGGCAGGTGTGACCACACATACCCTGCTGCAGCACAGCCATCGGCTTTCAGAAAAGTACAGTGCCAACATTTACCTCAAACGTGAGGACATGCAAGTGGTGCGCTCGTATAAATTGCGGGGCGCCTTCAACAAGATCAGCAAGCTCCCTGAAGCAGAGCGCAGTACCGGCGTCGTCTGCGCCAGTGCCGGGAACCATGCTCAGGGAGTAGCTTTTTCGTGTAAAAGACTAGGCATTAGCGGGGTGATCTTCATGCCTGGCCCAACCCCGAAGCAGAAAATTAGCCAAACGGAAATGTTCGGAAATGGCTATATCGAAATTGTCCTCACGGGCGATACGTTTGACGATTGCCAACAAGCTGCTTTAGCCTATGCCAGGGAAAAGGGGATGACCTTCATCCATCCGTTTGATGATACTGACATCATTGAGGGCCAGGGAACAGTAGGAGTCGAGATCCTCCAGGACCAACCGGATACCGACGTCGTAATCATCCCTATTGGCGGTGGGGGGCTAGCGGCCGGAACAGGAACTTGCCTCAAGCAGACCAAGCCCGATATTACGCTTTATGGCGTGGAACCCGAGGGGGCGCCGTCCATGAAGGCGGCATTGATAAATGGCGGGCCAGTAACCCTGAACGAGATCAATCGGTTTGTGGACGGCGCTGCCGTGAAACGAATCGGCGAGCTGACTTACCGATACTGCAAGGACTTGTTGGACGATGTTCGGCTTGTTCCAGAGGGCAAAATATGCACCACGATTCTTGAACTTTATAATAAGGACGCGATCGTAGTAGAGCCTGCCGGAGCGCTCAGCGTGGCTGCACTCGACTTCTACAGTGATGAAATCAAGGGTAAGAAGGTGGTGTGTATCTTGAGCGGAGGGAACAATGACATTGATCGGATGGGCGAAATCAAAGAGCTTTCGCTACTCTATGAAGGGCTGAAACACTACTTCATCATCCGCTTTCCCCAACGTCCAGGCGCACTCAAACTATTTGTAAACGGAGTGTTGGGCCCCCATGACGACATCACGCGCTTTGAATTTATAAAAAAGACGCAGCGCGAACGGGGGCCGGCTTTAGTGGGAATCGAACTGCAAAACGCTGCAGATTATAGCGCATTGGTAGAACGCATGCGTATACACCGATTCGACTTTAAGGAAGTAAATAATGACGCTACTTTATTTGAGTATTTGGTATGAGCAAGAAGCAATACGCGTAGTGGTTACTGGTATCAATAAATATACCGAATTGGTGCTAACATTTCCACACTCGGTAGTGTCCAAACACTAAAGCATTTGTCAAACCACTGAATATCAAATCGTTAAAAAACCATAAACCCACACTGATTATCCACACTGTGAATAATTCAACATCTGTTGATAACAATTACTACCGTACTGGAATTAAATAGCTGATATTTGTTCAAGGGCTACAACTTACCAACCACTGTTTAATAAAGTGTCGGAGTCTACCCGGGAAACATTCGGAGTCCGATTGTGTGCTGAACATCAAAATTTACTACTATGACACGGATTATAAAATTCGAAAAAAACGATTGCGCACCCTGCAACCAGGTGTCTGAATATCTCGATCGCAGGGGTATCACCTATGAAACAGTAAATCCGTTTGACAAACCGGAGCTAGCAATCCAATATAAGGTGCGTACCGTACCTACGGTTATCGTGCTTAACCAAGATCAGGAGACGCAGCGAATCATCGGGTTCAAGCCTGATGAACTGTCAGCGTTGGCTATACAATAAGCCGAACCCCGGTATACGGAGTTGGAAGCCCCAGAGCCGGACGATTGAAACAGGATACCAAATACAGCATAGGCCCCCTCGAAACGTGGGGGTTTACCATCTAAAGGATTTGCAACATGGAGCGGATTTATTACGACAGCAAAACAGGCAACGTGGAGCGATTCATGCAGAAGGTAACAGATTTGACCGGGTGGACGGCTCAACAAATCCATCCAGATATGGAAGTAAAGCATGAAGGGCATTTGGTGACATACACTACCCGGTTTGGTGAAGTACCAGAAACCACCAAAAATTTCCTGCAATATGCTAGCTCCTACCTCCTCTCAGTATCCTCTAGTGGGAACCGGAATTGGGGAAGGAATTTTGCCATGGCGGGAGAAAAGATTGCAAACGAATACGGTATACCGCTGGCCCTCAAATTCGAGCTATCGGGAACCAACGAAGACGTTAATGAATTTATAGCGATTATTAAAGCAAGGAACTATGGTAACAAACGACGTGGCAAAGAGCTGGATTTTGCTCAATAACGAAATCATGATCAAACATGATGACGAGTTTAGCCTCCATAAGGACAAAGAAGCCGTACGCGCTTACTTTTTGGAGTATGTTAATAAAAACACCGTTTTCTTTTATACACTGAAAGAAAAGATCGACTACCTCATCGAGAACAATTACTACATCAATTTTTATGAGTGGTTTACGTTTGAGGAAATGGAAAGGGTATACCATTTCATAGCTGCCAAAAAATTCCGTTTTCCGTCGTTCATGAGCGCGTTCAAGTTTTTCCAGAGTTATGCGCTGCGAGACGATTCAGGAGAAAAGTTCCTTGAACGTTATGAGGACCGTGTTGCTGCTGTATCGTTGTTCCTCGCCCGCCATGAAGGAGTTGACCGCGCCCTTCAATATGCCGAACTACTGATTAGCCAAGAATATCAGCCTGCTACGCCTACCTTCCTCAATGCGGGAAAAAAGCGCTCGGGCGAATTGGTATCCTGTTTCCTTGATGAGATCGGCGACAATCTAAATGGTATCGGCTATGCCGTGGATTCCGCGATGAAGCTATCGTCTATCGGTGGGGGTGTTTCATTCAATATTTCTAAAATCCGGGGTCGTGGTGAAGCGATCAAGGGTGTGGAAGGGCGCGCCGGCGGCGTACTGCCTATCATGAAAATCCTTGAAGATACGTTTTCCTATGCTAACCAGCTTGGTCAGCGCCCGGGGGCAGGCGCTGTATACCTCAATATTTTCCATTCAGATATCGAAGAATTCCTTGACTGCAAAAAGATCAACGTCGACGAAAAGGTACGCATCAAATCGCTTTCCATCGGGGTTATCATTCCAGATAAATTTATGGAACTCGCGACCAAGGATGAACCCTGTTACCTGATCTATCCGCACACCGTCAAGCAGGAATATGGCCAATATTTAGATGAGGTGGACATGGACCAGATGTACGACGAGCTGATCACTAATCCGAAAATCAAGAAGAAAAAAGTCAACGCCCGGCATTTGCTTGTCAAAATCGCTCAGACACAAAAGGAAAGTGGATACCCTTACATCTTCTTCAAGGAAAACGCGAACCGCCAGCATGCGCTGAATGGCATCGGAAAAGTCAAATTTTCCAACCTATGTACAGAAATCATGCAGGTTTCTGAAGTCTCTGATATTAATATCTACGGACAGGACGATACGATTCGCTATGGGATTTCTTGCAACCTTGGCTCACTAAACATTGCGACAGTAATGGACAATAAACGGGTAGCACAGGCTGTAAAAACTGCCATGCGGGCCCTCACCATGGTGTCTGACGTAACGGACATCGCCATGGTACCGTCTATCCAAAAAGCCAACCGCGAACTGCACAGCGTGGGCTTGGGAGCGATGAACCTGCATGGATATCTGGCCAAAAACTTCATCATGTATGAAAGCGAAGAAGCGCTGGATTTTGCCAATGTATTCTTTATGATGGTCAACTACTATTCCCTGCAAGCTTCCATGGAAATCGCCCGCGAGCGGAAAACCACTTTCGTGGGTTTTGAGAAATCCGCGTATGCCGACGGAACCTATTTTGACAAATATGTCAGCCAGGACTATTTTCCGACAACTATCAAAACTAGCGAACTGTTTGCAGGCATGGATATCCCGACCAAGAAGGATTGGAAGACCTTGAAACAGCAGGTGCAGGAACATGGCGTCTACCACGCCTATCGGATCGCCATCGCCCCCAACCAGTCCACGTCATACATCATGAATGCCACAGCTTCCGTGATGCCGATCGTAGATACCATCGAGGTGCGTGAATACGGCGACAGCACGACTTACTATCCGATGCCATACTTGACCAATGAAAATTATTTCTATTACAAATCGGCATACGATATGGATCAAATGAAGGTTTTGCGGCTTGTTTCCGTTATCCAGCGGCATGTTGATCAGGGAATATCCACCATACTACATACCAACTCCCGCGATAATACCCGCGACTTGGCCCGATATTATATTTATGCGCATAAAATGGGCCTGAAATCGCTGTATTACACACGTACGCGCAAATCAACGATTGATGAGTGTGTATCCTGCTCTGCGTAACGGAAAGTAAGAATAAGAGACAAGACATAAGCGCTCAAAGCAAGAATACGAAGCCATGCTTGGACATCAAGAAGTGCTTCGTATTCTTGTCTGATATCAAATTTAACCATTTATCTTTAGTTGATATGAAACAATATAAAGCCGTCAACTGGAATGACCCGGAAAACGACTATGCCCTGATGTTTTGGGAGCAAAATATCAAACAGTTCTGGATAGACACTGAATACATTCCTTCCAAGGATATTGATAGCTGGAAAGCGCTGTCGCCCGAAATGCGGGAATGTTATAAAAAAGCCCTGGGTGGTCTTACCTTGCTTGATACCCTGCAAAGTCACACGGGAATGCCGAAAATCATGGATCATGTAGAGTCTTTACAGAACAAATCCGTATTGGCGTATATGTGTATGATGGAGGCCATCCATGCCAAATCATATTCCACCATTTTCACCACCGTGGCCACATCCCAGGACATCGAAGACATCTTTAACTGGGTTCAGAACAACAAATACCTACAATTCAAAGCTTCCACCATTGACAAACACTACCGCAAGCTCGCTGAAACGGATATAAGCAAAGAGGATCTTTTCATGGGGCTAAGTGCTTCGGTTCTGCTGGAATCCTTCCTTTTTTACAGCGGTTTCTTTATCCCGCTTTGGTTGTGCGGGCAAGGATATATGGTAGCCAGCGCAGATATCATCAAAAAAATCATCGCGGATGAATCCATACACGGGGTATTTGTCGGGCTGCTGGCACAGGATGTTTACAAGAAACTGCCGCAACCGGAAAAATCGAAAGAGAAGCTGTTGGCGTTGCTGAACGACCTGTACGAAAACGAGCTGAAATATACTGAAGAGATCTATACGGACGTAGGGCTCACTGCCGAGGTGAAAGAGTACGTCCGTTACAATGCCAACAAGGCGCTGATGAACCTTGGATTCGAGCCTGCTTTCGAAGTCAAGCGCGTAAATCCTATTGTGCTGAACGGCCTCAACGTCGAAACGACGCAGCATGATTTTTTCTCCAAAAAGTCCACCAACTACGAGAAGGCGACAGAGATTGTGCACCTGCGCGACGAAGATTTTATCTTGGATACTTCCATCAGTGTATAAAGCAAAAATGGGGGCAAACCTGCCCCCATCCCATTTTTCGCCGTAGAGAAAAAATAGCTTGTTAAACGCCGCTTAGACCTTGGGCAATTCCCATCCTTTACGGTACTCGCGCTTCACGAACTGATTTACCTCGTCGAAATTGGAGACCTTCATGTTGTCGTTGTCCCAAATCAACTTGAGGTTTCTGCCCGGATATTTATTATCTATCCGCAAATCCGATCCGCGGATAGCCAGATTAGACATCAATAAGGCTTCGGTCAGCGGGCCTGATATTTCAAACGGTGCGCTCACCTCCTTATTGCCATAGCCGGCTATACACGCTTCGACCCATTGTGCGTAGTGGCCGCTAGCACCGCCAGGCACACGTTCATATTTCACCGGCAATTTATGTTGCTCAGTCAAGGAAGTAGGCAATAACCGTGGGTTTTCCGCGTAGCAACCGGCCATCATTTTCCCTTTGGTACCGATAAAGAGAATGCCATTGCCGCCATCCCCGAATACTTCGTTTGCTCCCAATTCATCGGGTCGCTGCGGTTGGATCCCGCCATCCATCCAGTGGATTGTTACATCCCCTGACGTCTTATTGGTTTTCGGAAAGGTCATGACCGCATAACTTGACGGCGGACAGCTTTCGGGGAAGTAACCGCGTTTAAATTCATCCACATACACAGTACCCACGCTAGCCTGTACATCTTTTACATATTGGAGGCCTAAAATACTGAATGGTGCTTCCATGATATGGCAGCCCATATCGCCCAGCGCACCGGTGCCATAATCCCACCATCCGCGCCAGTTGAAGGGCACCAGTTTCTCTACGTAATCTTTGTAAGGCGCCGTGCCCAGCCAAAGGTCCCAATCGAGTTCCTTCGGTACTTCCGCCTTCTGCCCCGGCCACGGAATCCCCTGCGGCCATACAGGCCGGTCTGTCCAGGTATAAATGGTATGCACATCACCGATCAGACCGGCATCAAACCACTCGCGCATAATGCGCACACCATCGCCTGAAGCTCCCTGGTTGCCCATTTGGGTCACTACTTTGTACTTCTTCGCGGCTTCAGTCAGCACACGTGCTTCGTAGACATCGTGGGTCAACGGTTTCTGCACATACACATGCTTACCGAGCTGCATAGCAGGAAGCGCATGAACGGCGTGGTTATGGTCCGGTCCTGACACTGAAACAGCGTCGATATGTTTGTGCTCTTTATCGAGCATCTCGCGAAAATCTCTATAGTATTTAGCCTTGGGAAAACGCTTTACGGAACCTGCTGCCCGGCGGTCATCGACATCGCACAGGTAAGCAATCTCTGCCTTACCGCTGTCGTGAAAGCTTTTCAAATCCGATTCGCCTTTGCCCCCCACCCCAATACCGGCAATAACGAGCTTGTCGCTGGGTGCTACAAAGCCTGCACCTCCCAGCACGTGCCGTGGCACGACCATGAAACCTGCTGCGGCAGCAGCTCCCGTTTTTATAAAATCCCTACGGGTTGCGCCTACTGTTGATTTACTACTCTTTTTCATTTAACATAAATTGTTTTAGCGTATGCGTGTTTATCACTAGAAAACTGGTCAGTATAAAACTACCTTTGGTTTGTACGGGGCTAATATAATAAAAATTGCCAGCAGTTGCGTAACAACTTGCTGGCAATTGCGATTAATTTAATACCCTGGGTTTTGTTTTAGGTTGGGATTGATCGCGATCTGTGTATGAGGTATTGGATAAATTTCCCTGTTTGGGTCGTTTGTAGGTTCGTGGTCCCACCAGCTTCCATTGGTAAATCTACCGAAACGGATGATATCGGTACGCCGTTTGCCCTCGAAGATAAATTCACGCCCACGCTCGGCGAGTAGCTCATCCATGGTCAAAGTAGCGGTTGTATATCGTGCTTCCTGCCAGTCCTCTGGAGTAAAAGCCCGTTCGCGGCAAGCGTTTACCAAGTCTACCGCCTCCTGGGTCGCCACGCCCCCGTTTCTGCGCATGATTGCTTCTGCTTTATTGAAATAAATTTCGGTGAGCCGATACAAGATATAGTGATTTTCCCGGTAATTAACATCACTTAATCGGCCGCTTTTATACTTATGGAACCGTGCTCCGCTATTTTCCTCACCTTCCGCCATGCTCCCTTCACTGGTGAGGTCGCCTTCGCTTTCCCGGCGTATCGAATTCACAAACACGAGTGGCTGATCAATCCATTCTTCCGTGCCCAGCACGGGTTCAGTGGTTCCGTATCGGTATTGCGGACCAAATAGAAACCACTCTTGCTTCCGCAAGTCATTTTCTGCATAGGCATCAAACGCCGAAGGGATGACCACGAACGCATTCCATCCGGTATATCCCACGTCCAGCACCTCGCGCATGTAATCGTATCCCATGAAAAAGCCTCCCCAATCGAACACGAACCCCCCTTGTCGACTATAAGCAAACTGGAAGAGTGACTCGGGAGCGTTCTGATTCGTGTTGCTGAACGTCTCATTCAGGTCTTCCGCGAGCCGGGGAATCCCACCGAGTCCTCCGGCCTCGCCGCTGATGATTCTGTCGCAAGCCGCGATACATTCATCCCACATGGGTGTTCCGACGAAATACTCGGCATTGAGGTACAACTCCGCCAGCATGGCATATCCAGCGGTTGCAGATACCCGCCCAACCAGCTCGGTAGAGTAGGGTAGCAACTGGGGCACATAGGTTTCCAACTCGGTCCGTACGAACTCAAATACCGCTTCTCTTGGCTGCGTAGGCAAATTAAGGGGTTCTCCTGCAACTTCAGTGGCGATAGGCACATTGCCCCACAATTCCATGAGTTTCATATAATGGAATGCACGTAACACATGCAGTTCGGCCAAAATAGCCGCCATTTCCTCATCGCCGATACCCAGTGCGGCATACTCAACTTCGTTGAGGTCAGCAAGTGCCGAATTGATATAGCCAACACCGGTCCACATCAGTACCCAGGCAGTCCTCATCCGGTTTTCATTATCCGTCCACGTGTGGTAGTGTTGCCTGAAATGGTCTCCGCCATCGTACCCGTGCCGGCCTTTTTGCGGCCACGCCAGTTGGTCAGCAGATAGTTCGGCATGGTAATAATAACCACTACCACCTGTGGGCGCCAGCCAAGCCTGCATGTGTGTAAACGGCCGGAGGGCCGCTTGCATGACCTCAAGCCTTGAATTGTAAAAATTATCCTTATTGAGCTCGCTGTACAAGGTCTCGTCTAAGTTGGTGCATGCATTGATACCTCCTGCCGTTACGGCAGCAGTAGCTATGTATATTGCTTTTCTGATATAACTTTTCATCGTCTGTCATCTAAAATCCAACATTCAATCCAATGGCCCACGATTGCGTACGCGGGTAAAAGCCTCTTGAATCAATACCCGTTTCGAATCCCGTGTCTTCCAGCTCTGGGTCGATACCGCTGTATCCGGTAAACGTAGCGATGTTCCGGCCAGTAACATAAACCCGCATGTTCCGGATGTAAGGCGTATTCAACTGGAAACTATAACCTAAAGTTAAGTTATCAAGTTTCACGAAATCACCGCGTTCGATATAGTAATCTGAGTACTGAGGATCGTCATCCAGTTGATTGTGAGTAGTGACCGCGCTGCGCAGCAAATTGTTTGGCAGCCACCGCTTATTCCCGAAATACAGGTCCTGCGTATTCAAAATATCGAATCCAAACTTACCCCTAAAAAATATTGTCAAGTCAAAATTTTTATAAGCAAAGGTGTTACTCAGCGATGCATGATATCTAGGCACGCCGTTTCCGATGACGGTGAGGTCGTTTTCGTTCATTTCTCCTGCTGACCCAGTTGTCCCATCTGCTTTGCGAAACAGCCACCGGCCATCTTCGGTAAACCCTGCAAACCGCTTGCCGTAAAAATTACCCACCGCTCCGCCTTCTTCTACTCGGATTGCATTGCCCAAGTTTCCTGGAGAGGGCAATCCGCCGAATTCCAGCCAGTTTGCCTGGAAAGATTCACCCGACAAGACGGTCAGTTTATTCGCATTTGTGCTGCCGGCGAAATCAATGCTCCATCGGAAATCGTCGCGCCGGATGGCTGTTGCTGAAAGCTGCAACTCCACCCCATAATTGCGGATAGATCCCACGTTGGTATAAATGAGGTCGCGCACAAATGCCGGTTGTTGTGCATTGTAGTTATACAGGAGGTCCTTGGTTTCCCGATCGTAGACATCCAGTGCGCCGCTGAGCCGATTGTTGAATAACGTAAAGTCAAAACCGAAATTCCACTCGGCTTTTTGTTCCCACCGCAAGTTTGGGTTGGGATTGCGCGCGGGGCCATACGTCTGGTAGTACACCCCGTCCTGAGGATACACTCCGCCCGTGCTCAACGTGAGCAGCGACTGGTAGTTTGGTATCCCCTGATTGCCAGTGACGCCATATCCAACCCGCAGCTTCAATTCGTTGATTTGGGTTACGTCCCGCAGAAACGCTTCTTCACTCAGCGTCCATCCGACAGAGACAGCCGGAAAATTGCCCCACTTATGATTGGCCCCGAAGCGCGACGAGCCTTCCCGTCGGAGAATGACCTGCGCCATATACTTTCCCCTGTAGGCGTAGTTTGCCCGGCCGAAAAACGCGATGAGCGTATTGTCGTCCTTGAAGCTGCCCATTCCCGGGCGGGGCAGGGTCGTATTCTGTATTGCGCTTCCTGCACCCAAATTCCAATCCAGGAATCCATCTGTGGTAAACCCGTTGTTATTCACATTGAACCGCTCAGCTGTGCCGTACTGATAGCTGTATCCGAGCAGTGCGGTCAACGAATGATCGTCTCCGAATGTTGTGTTATAATCTAATGTCGACTCAAGCGTCTGTATCCAGGAAAGATCATTCCACTTGGCAGCATAGGCCATCCCTTGCCATTCGGACGATTGCCGCTGCTCCCAGTCATTCGTAGAGCGATAAAAGCGGTCGTTGAAGTTGGTACGCACATACGAGCCGAAAACCGTAGCCGACAGCCCCTCAACGATATCCAAGGTGAGGCGCGCATCACCGGAAAACACCTGCTGATTGCGTTCGGCAATGCGATTGGCCAGTCGTGAAACCGGGTTGAAATTGTTGTATCCCTGGGTCTCAAGAAATGAACCGTCAGGGTTATATATAGGCGCTGTCGGATTGCGCTGTACCGCCTGCTCGAAATCAGCTCCTGTACTCGTGATGCGCGCATTAGGGTCGTCGGAATTATTGAAGCCGCCGCCCATCAGATCTGATTTGTCAAAATTTGCAGCGATGTTCACCTGCAGGCTCAACCTGTCTTGTAGCCCTTTCTGGTTGATATTGATCCTTCCACCCCATTGTTCGCGGCTGCTCCGCCGGGCGATACCCTTTGCGTCATTAAAAAAAATGGATGCCCGATAATTGGTATTGGCCGATCCGCCCGAGGCAGCGAAGTTATGGTATTGGCTGGTGTTTTGTCGATCTATCAATTCATTGTATAAGTCGGTTGACGCGCCGAAATCCTGATCCGCATTAATCAAACCCTGTGAAATCAGGCCCCGAAAATCCGAAGCGGTCAGGAAATCCGGTCTACGGTCTACGACTTCCCGCTGTACATAAGTCGCGTAATCGAACCTCGGTTCTCCTTCACGGCCTTTTTTTGTCGTGATGAGGATTACCCCCGCATTGCCACGGGTTCCATATATTGCCGCAGCCGAGCCGTCTTTCAGTACATCGAACGACTCGATGTCGTCCTGTTGCAGGAGATCGAGACTCCCGCCGGGAATGCCATCGATCACGATCAGTGGTGCGCGTGTACCTGTGATGGATGTAACCCCACGCAGTTGGATTGCGGCACGGGAATTGGGATTATTCCCCTGGGTGCGAGTGATGTTCAGACCGGCAACCTTCCCCTGAATAAGATCCATCGGAGACCGCGCACCACCAGCATTGAAATCTTCAGCCCTTACGGTAGCCACCGCAGAGGTTACCTCTTTGCGGCGCAAGGTACCATACCCTACGACGACGACCTCTTCCAAGGTTTGGGAAGCGTCTGGTTCAAGGGCTATCGTAAGCTGATTTCGGTCACTAACCTTAATTTCCTGATCTTCATAACCCAGGTACGTAAAGATAATAACTTCGCCTGCCGACGCTTCAATGGCAAAGTTGCCGTTTTCGTCAGTGGTCGTTCCACGTGAAGTGGCCTTAACGGCGACGGTGACTCCTATGAGGGGAAGACTATCCACCGCTCCGACCACCTTACCTGTAATAGTCCTTTGTTGTGCGTGCAGCATGGTTGATGCTGCCCCTCTTGCGGGTAGTCTATCCACCTTAGCCGAACCGTACGCCGCCATGGAAATGAATAATAATGTAACCGGAAGAAGAAGAAGTATGTATTCCGTTGATATATAATTACGTTGTTTCATGATGTGTGTTTTGCTTGAACTTTTTGAATTGCGGGGCCGGCATCAGTGTATACGGAGTCTCCGTTAAAGGCTGGCTATGAAGACGCACCGACCTGTCCCTATCGTGTCCGCTTAGGGTCGCAAAGAACATTAACTAACTAAAACATTTTAGCTAACGGGTGGCGGACGCCTCGGATCCATCATAAATCAAGCGTTGTTGTGAACCAGCCTTGTCTAATAGTTATGGAACAACAAAAAGTCGTTCAGATGGTTTTTTTTCTTTCAAAAAACCATCTGAATTGCACTCCCTGCCTGTTTTATGTCAGTTCAATGCTGATATCGCTTTGACGAGTGTCTTTTTTGCCAGAGGCAGTAATGTATTTTCAACGGGAAACGTAATATCGCTTTCCACTTGATATACCGCCGGATTAGGTAATTGCCTACGCGTGTGGATCAGATCTTTCCGGATGGATTCCGGTGTGTTGTAAACGAAATGCCGCTCGTATCTGGTGATATACGTCGTGTGAATGCCCCGGTATTTCTCGTGCTGGCTTTCAAACAGCGTCACCTGGTATTCGTAAACGCGCACTCCGCGATCGTCTCCATTGCGCAGCAACAGGTATCCATGAAAGGGATAGAGCGGGCGCATGCCTACCTCGGAAATGGCCAAATGGCGTTCCACGAAATCATGGATTTCACGACCTTCTTTGATTGCAGGTTTGATTTTTTCGGTTGCGAAGTGGATAATCTGCTCAATCTCCTGCATCATAGCATCATCGTTTACGATTTTTTCATACGTGATTTCTACCGCCTGCAAGTCAATATTGCTCAAGCGCACGGGGAAGCTGCTCTCCAATGTGGTTTTATCACTCTTAAACTTTTTCAGGTTGTTGTAATGAAAAACCAGGTCGTTCAGATTGGGATAAAGCTGTGTCCTGTTGAAACGAGCATTAATCTGCTGCAGATAAGCGAGCAGCTGATACTGCTTGTGCTCAAAGTCTATCGGCATTTCAATAAACCAGTTAGCATTTAAAGTCTGCATAAGCACCTCCGTATTTATTGTAACGTGAATATACAAAAAAGCTATTTTTATTCACAAACCGGAATTGTAAAAGTTTTTAGATCTTTCTTACTATTTTTGCGGCACGCCGGCCGGCCCCTGTGTCACTTGCGCGAGCCGTCGACGACAATGGAGCATAAAAAATAGGCAGCTTAGGCCCGCCTGTGGCAAGCGAAAGCTTCTTCGCCGGTTAAAACAACATTTACATGAAAGTCATCGCCATCGGACGCAATTACGCAGCACATGCCAAGGAACTCCATAATCCGGTACCCGAAAAACCCGTCATCTTTCTCAAACCCGATACAGCGGTTGTGAAAGACAACCGCGACTTTTATCATCCCGACTTTTCCAGCAACATCCACCACGAGGTCGAGGTGGTTCTCCGTATCTGCAAGGAAGGAAAACATATCGGTTCAAAATTTGCGCATACCTATTATGACGCCATTGGGCTGGGCATCGATTTCACGGCGAGGGATATCCAGCAGTTGCACAAGGAGAAATCGCTTCCCTGGGAGTTAGCAAAGGCCTTTGATGGCTCGGCGCCGGTAAGCGAATTGCTGCCGAAAGAAACTTTCAACGACCTGTATAACCTGCCGTTTTGGTTGGACAAAAACGGAGAAACGGTGCAAGCGGGCAACACCAAAGACTTACTATTTTCATTCGAGGATATTTTGATTTTCGTGTCGCAGTACATTACGTTGCGAAAGGGCGATCTTGTTTTTACCGGCACACCCGCCGGCGTAGGCCCGGTCGCTATCGGCGATTACCTGGAAGGGTTTATCGGCGACCGGCGAATGTTCAATTTTCACGTGAAATAATAGCGTACTCATGAAGATAATCCAAGCAATCATTTTTCTCTGTCTTCTCGTTCCCACGGGAACTTATGCGCAATCTGCGGTGATGAAAAACCGTGATTACCCGCAGGGTTATTTCCGGCGTCCGTTGGCTATCCCCCCGCAGGCCTCCGGCACCTTCGGCGAGCTGCGCGCTACACATTTCCATGCTGGTGATGATTACCGCACACAGCAGCGGGTGGGTCTCCCGCTCTTTGCCGTAGCGGATGGTTATGTATCACGCGTGCGGGTACAGATCGGCGGAGGAGGAAATTCCGTTTACATCGATCACCCGAACGGTTATACCAGCGTATACCTGCATATGCACGAATTCAACGAAGCCCTGACGTCGATCGTCCGGGCGAAGCAATACGAACTGCAGCGGTTTGATGTGGATATTCCACTTGACGAAGCGGTCATGCCATTGAAGAAAGGCGATCGTATAGGTCTGGCGGGCAATTCCGGAAGCTCCCAAGGCCCACACCTGCACTTCGAAATACGCGACACGGAAACCCAGGCGCCATTAAATCCCCAGTTGTTCGGGTTAACATTTCCAGACGACATTCCACCGCTCATCCAGGGCATTACCGTCTATGACTTGGCAGATGAGCCATTCAACGAACATACACCGAGGCGGCACCTGTCGTTGAAAGACAGCCAGGTGATTCCCGTCAACGGCCGTTTTGGCGTGGGAATCAATACGATTGACCGGCACAACGGCACATCATTCAACAACGGTGTGTACTCGATCGAGCTGCTGCTTGGCAACAAACCCGTCAGCACAGTCCTTTTTGAAGAATTATCTTTTGCAACTTCCCGAGCCATCCATTCCTACGTGGACTATCCGTATTACATCATGAAAAATACAAGGGTCCAGAAAAGCTTTAAAGATCCGAACAACCCCATCAACATCTACCATGTTCTCGATGGAGACGGGAGCATCACCCTCACGGACGAGCAAGAGCATACGCTTACCTATCGCGTACGCGATGTACATGGCAATACCGCATCGCACTCATTCAAGGTGCGGAATTCGCCATCCTACGCTCCCGTCCGGCAGCGTACCGCTGGCACGGCGATGTTCCGCTATGACCGCGAAAACCGGTATGCAGCCGAAAACATAGAAGTGATCGTCCCCAAGAATGCGTTGTATGACCACCTGCACTTCAGTTACCACCAAGGGGCGCGGCCTAAAAACGGGTATTCCATGATCCAGCATGTGCACAACCGCTTCATTCCGCTCTTTGACAGCTACGAATTGAAAATCAAGCCGGATACCACCCTGACCGAAGCGCTCCGATCGAAAGCCATCCTGGTGGATAATCAGGGAAGGTCACAGGGCGGCAATTTCGATGACGGATGGGTGCGCACCAAAACCCGATCGTTTGGCAGCTTCTACATCACGGTAGACACCCTGCCACCTACCATCCAACCGCAAAATATCAGTGCAGGGAAGGACATGGGAGCCATCAACCGCGTAGACTTCAAGATTTTCGACGACCTGTCCGGTATCCAATCATTCAACGGGTATATCGATGACCAATGGGTGCTCATGGAATACGATCCCAAATTCCGATCCCTATGGCATGTATTCGAAGTCGGCTTACCGAAAGGTAAACATCGCTTCCGCCTGGAGGTCACCGATTGGAAGGACAATACGCAGGTCCATGAGGCCAACTTCATCAGATAATACAATAAGATACTATGGCAAAACCGAAGGTCGGCGATAGCGCGCCCGCAATTACAGCAAAAAATCAACACGGAGACACGGTGTCATTAAGCGATTTCAAAGGCAGAAAAGTTATCCTTTATTTCTACCCAAAGGACAATACGCCTAACTGCACAGACGAGGCCTGCAGTTTCCGGGACGACTACCGCTCGCTGCAAGCGGACGGCTTTGAAGTCATCGGCGTTAGCGCGAATACCGAGCGCTCGCACCGCAACTTCGCAGCAAAGTTCAGCTTGCCATTTACGTTACTGGTCGATACCGATTTAAAAATCGTCAACAGTTACGGGGTATGGGGTGAGAAAATGCTTTTTGGCCGCACATACATGGGAATATTGCGCACAACGTTCGTCATCGACGAACGGGGTATCATCACGCACATTATCGACAAAGTGGACAGCAAAAATGCTTCCCAACAGGTAAGGGCGTTGCTGGAATAGACTGCAACTACCCTTCCACGACATAGCCGAGCATATACTCCTGGAATTTTTCGTAATATACCTTGAACCGCTCCTGCCGGTTCACAGCGTCCAGATCCAGAAAAAGTACGCCCTGATCTTGAAAATCAAACGGAAGGATGGTCATGTTATCCTTAAACGAGACCCCTTTGTTTCCCTGCAATTTATATACGGCTTCCTTGGCACACCAACACGCATAAAGCTTTTCGATATGGTGACGCCCAATGGATTCCAGCTCTTGGGCTTTCATGAACTTATCCGCAATACGCAGTATTTTCGCTTTCACCAGCTCGAGATCGATTCCGACTTCGCCGTTGTCGCTCATCATTACTGCAGCATATTCGAACGAGTGGGTGAGTGAGATCCGCTGCGGGAAATTGGCTAAGTAGGGTTTGCCGTTATCATCGGAAGGACAATCGATAAAACCCGGCGTGTCTAACATTGTCCGCAGAAGTACACGTGTGGCGAGCCAATGCAGTGTGCGCTTACCCTTGTTCAAGCGGCTTAAGACAGCTTTTTCGCGGTCATCCAGTTGTAACCGGCTTATAAGGTCGTCTGCCGATTCTTCAATGCGCCATATTGCGAACCGCACATTATTATCCAGTTCACGCAAGTATGCTAATGCCATATAGCCAAAAATAGTTATTTATCGCTAATAGTCCTTAATAATCTGATTCAATAACGTATTTTTGCTCCCTCGATTTTTAAACATGATTTTATCTGACAAGCGTATACTGGAAGAGATCGAACGCGGATCCATCATCATTGAGCCGTTCCGAAGGGAGTGCTTGGGCACCAATTCCTATGATGTGCACTTAGGGAAGTACCTTGCAACCTATCAGGACCGTGTGTTAGATGCTAAAAGGCACAATGAAATCACTCATTTCGAAATTCCGAAAACCGGATTTGTCTTAGAGCCCAACACGTTATACCTTGGTGTGACGCTTGAATATACCGAAACTCATAACCATGTGCCCTTTCTTGAGGGTAAGTCGAGTACAGGCCGCCTCGGCATAGACATCCACGCTACTGCCGGAAAGGGGGATGTTGGGTTTTGTAATACCTGGACTCTTGAAATCTCCGTGGCGCAACCCGTAAGGATTTATTTTGGCATGCCAATCGGCCAACTCATTTACTTCGCTGTGGAAGGAGATATTGAGACCTTTTACAATACGAAGCAAAACGCGAAATACAACAATAAGACCACCCGTCCTGTCGAAAGCATGATGTGGAAGAATGAATTTTAGTTCCTTCCAAACTCCATTAGGTAGGCTTTCAGGAATTCGTCAATATTGCCGTCAAGCACGGCTTGGGTATTGGATGTCTCGACATTGGTACGCAAGTCTTTCACCAACTTATACGGATGCAAGACATAATTCCGGATCTGCGACCCCCATTCGATTTTTTTCTTGCTGCCTTCTATCGCGGCGGAAGCCTCCTGCCGCTTGCGCATCTCAATCTCGTACAGTTGCGATTTGAGAAGCCGCAAGGCGTTCTCCTTGTTTTGAAGCTGTGAGCGCGACTCTTGGTTTTTGATGATAATTCCGGTGGGCTTATGGTGCAACCGTACGGCGGTTTCTACCTTGTTTACATTTTGCCCTCCTGCTCCGCCCGAGCGGAATGTATCAAATTCGACATCGGCGTCTTTTACCTCTATCTCGATATTATCATCTACCAGCGGATACACATATACCGAAGCAAATGACGTATGCCGCTTGGCATTGGAGTCGAATGGTGAAATACGTACCAACCGATGTACGCCGTTCTCGCCTTTTAGATAGCCGTACGCGAAATCGCCAGAGAACTGCAAGGTTACCGTCTTAATGCCCGCAACATCGCCTTCCTGATAGTCTTGTTCTGTCACTTTATAGCCGTTGCTTTCGCCCCACATGATGTACATCCGCATCAGCATGCCAGCCCAATCGCAGCTTTCGGTTCCACCTGCACCAGCCGTAATCTGCAATACGGCGTCCAACTGGTCTTCCTCAGCACTCAGCATGTTCTTGAATTCCAGCTCCTCCACTTTCGCCAAGGCCGCCTCGTATTGCTCTTTTAGGTCTGCCTCCGTGGCATCTCCTGCTTGATAAAATTCAAACATAACCACCGCATCGTCCACTGCCGCCGCCACCGCATCAAAGTGATCGGTCCACACTTTCTTGCTCTTGATGGCTTGCAGGACTTTCTCCGCGGCTTTGGAATCGTCCCAAAAATCAGGCTGCAAGGTAATGGCCTGCTCGTTTTCTATTCCTTTTTTCCTAGCATCGATGTCAAAGGTGCCTCCTCAGGGAAGCTGTTCTATCCCTCAAGTCTTGTATCTGTTCTTTGGTCATGGAAGCAAAGGTAAACAAATTATCTTTCTTTTATTTCGCAGGTCGCTGAGCGGCAAACGTGCATCTAAAATCAAAATTACAATCCGTCATCCGCTCTTCACTCAAAAAACTTAACTTAGCCCTCAAAAGAACTATTATGCTACCCCGGATAGACTTCACTGAAACACAAGCTTACAATTACCTCAGCAGCCACTTTATCGACATTGCACCGAAACACCTCAGCGACTTATTCCAGAAAGATCCGCAACGGTTCGAAAAATTTTCGATTACGTTCGGCGACCTGCTTTTTGACTATTCGAAAAACCGGATAAATGAAACCACAAAAGTATTGCTGCTGCAATTGGCCCGAGAGTGCAAACTGGAAGATGCCATAAGTGCCATGTTTTCCGGCGAACCCATCAATGAGACCGAAAACCGTGCTGTACTACATACCGCCTTACGCAAGCAAGACAACGCCCCCTTACTGGTAGATGGCAAGGACATCATGCCCGAGGTAAAAGCTGTTCGAGCTAAGATGCGCGACTTTTCACAACGGGTGATCAATGGCGACTGGAAAGGCCATACTGGAAGGGCCATTACCGACGTGGTCAACGTCGGCATTGGCGGGTCGGACTTAGGGCCAGTGATGGTCACTGAAGCGCTGAAGCCGTACAAAAACCACCTGAACATCCATTTTGTATCCAATGTGGACGGGACACATATCGCCGAGACGCTCAAGCGGGTCGATCCCGAGACGACGCTTTTCCTGATCGCATCCAAGACATTTACCACACAGGAGACCATGGCCAACGCCCACACGGCACGTCAATGGCTGCTCGACAGCGGTGCGGGACGAGACGCTGTTGCCAAGCATTTCGTAGCCCTGTCTACCAACGCCAAGGCCGTGGCTGAGTTCGGCATCGACACCCAAAATATGTTTGAATTCTGGGATTGGGTCGGCGGCCGCTATTCGCTGTGGAGTGCCATCGGGCTATCTATCGCCCTAAGCATCGGCTTTGAGAACTTTGAGCAGCTACTTCAGGGCGCCTATGCCACTGACCAGCATTTCCAGCAGACCCCTTTTGAAGAAAACACTCCGGTCATTATGGCGTTGCTCGGCATCTGGTACAATAATTTCTTCGATGCCGAGACACACGCCATATTGCCATACGACCAGTACCTGCACCGCTTTGCCGCCTATTTTCAACAGGGGGACATGGAAAGCAACGGCAAATACGTAGATCGAAACGGCGACCCCGTTGACTACCAGACCGGCCCAATCATCTGGGGAGAACCGGGCACCAATGGCCAGCATGCATTCTATCAGCTGATTCATCAGGGCACCAAACTGATCCCATGCGACTTCATTGCGCCAGCACAGACGCATAATGCCATAGGCGAACATCATACCCTGTTGCTCTCGAATTTTTTTGCTCAGACCGAAGCGCTAATGAACGGGAAGGATGAGTCCGAAGTGATCGCGGAATTAGCGGCGTCTGGCAAAACAGATGAGGAAATAACACGGCTGAAAACATTCAAGGTATTTGAAGGAAATCGGCCCAGCAGCTCATTCCTTATTAAAAAGATAACACCTTATACGTTAGGATCACTTATCGCCCTTTATGAACACAAGATTTTCGTGCAGGGCATTATTTGGAACATTTTCAGCTTCGACCAATGGGGCGTCGAGCTCGGTAAGCAGCTGGCGGGAAAAATCCTGCCCGAGCTGCGTAATGATAACGCTATTTCCACCCATGACGCATCTACGAACGGGTTGATCAATCAATACAAAGCATGGCGGCAATAAACGCAGCGGCTATTGTTCCCCGCCGATTTTTTGCATGGAATTTGCCGTGAACCCCGTATGGATACAAAAAATTCTTTTTCCAGCACTTTGTCCTTACTGATCGCTATGGGCGTCACCATTGGTAGCGCCTGCAATCGGCCTAGCTCGCCAGGGGATGCCGGTGATAACAATCGAAGTACATCAAGCACCTCAGAGCCGCCCTCTCAATCGGCCGACAGCTCCTGCTACCTATATGTAAACGGGAGGGATTCAGCATGGCTACAACTCAGCTTGCAGGACGGCTCCGTGTCTGGCACACTTCGTTTCGACAACTACGAAATAGACGGGAGCCGGGGCACCGTGCACGGCGACACCAGCGGCGACACGCTTTTTGTGCAATATGACTACCAGGCAGAAGGGATGCGAAGTGTCACGGAGGAGGCGTTCTTGCAAAGAGGAGGCGCCTTGATAAGGGGGGCCGGCGATCGTGAGGAACACGAAAACGTGTACCGGTTTACGGATCGTGCAACCATCGATTTCACCGACGGGCAGATCTTTCAACCGGTGTCATGCAACAAAAATTAGCTTTAAAGGGCTACCCTATGCCAACGCCGCCAATGCGTTATCGTAATTCGGCTCGTTTGCGATCTCAGCGACCTGCTCCGTATATTTAATTGTGCCGTCCTCGCCGATCACGATCACAGCCCGGCTCAGCAAGCCTTCCAATGGACCGTCTACGACGCTGAGTCGGTAGGCATCGGAAAAATTGGTATCCTTATATTCGGAGAGCGTTTCGACATTGCTGATTCCTTCCGCAGCACAAAACCGCGCTTGCGCAAACGGAAGATCTTTGGAAATGCAAAGCACCGCGGTATTTTCAAGCGCGGCCGCCTTTTGATTAAACGTTCGCACCGAAGCCGCACAAGTGCCGGTATCGATGCTTGGGAAGACATTCAGTATTACCTTTTTTCCTTTGTAGTCTGCCAATGTCTTATCGGTAAGGTTTCCCGATGTCAGTTTGAAATCAGGAGCTTGGCTGCCCACGTCGGGCAGCGCACCGGCGGTATGGATCTCGGTTCCTTTAAATGTGATTGTTGCCATAATCTGATTTTGGATAATTATAGTAAATTTTTAACGGTATGCAAAAAAAGTTGTCCGTTTCCAGCTCGTGGCTTGCTGGAAACGGACAACTCGTAGTTTATACACTATTTCGCCACCAACGCCATGTAATCTGCCATCACAGCCAAACTTTCTTCCTGGATGAAATCCAGTCCTTCATCCACATCGGTGGCTGCTCCGCCGCCCAGCGGAAGGTTGATCCGCATCTGCTGAAGTGCATCGGAGCGGGCCTTGCTCTTCAGACGGTTTTCCTCCCGCTCTTTTTTCAGCTTTTCTTCCTGCAAGGCAACGCTTGTCTCTGACTCTTGCCGTTTCATGGTCTCGATATCTTCAAGCAAAAACTTGTATGCTGGAGATTTCTCCATGCGGTCCTGATGCTTGGCTTCAAGCTGAGCAATTGTCGGCTTGAGGTCAGCTATGGTTACGAAGTCGGCTGGCTTGATCTGGTCCCATGGCAGCGCGGAGGGTTCTGAGCTTTCGCCATATTTCTCTTCGGAATAGAGCGAGGGGAATACGATATCCGGCACTACCCCCTTGTGCTGGGTACTGCTGCCGGTGATGCGGTAGAATTTGGCTAACGTGATGTTGATTTGCCCGAACTGAGGGGCACCAACGGGTAGTCCATTCTTGTCATCCGCCTTGGCTTTCAGCAGCAGGCGGTCTGCAGGGCTGATCACCTTGCCCATATCGATGGCCGACTGCACCGTACCCTTGCCGTAAGACTGGGAACCAAGCACGATGCCCCGTCCATAATCCTGTATCGCTGCGGCAAATATTTCCGAAGCGGAGGCACTGAACCGGTTGATAATAACCCCCAGCGGACCATCCCAGGCCACTCCCGTCTCGCGGTCCTCATTCACATCGACACGGTTGCGCGTGTCGCGCACCTGCACTACGGGGCCTTTGTCGATGAACAAGCCTGTCAATTCGATGGATTCCTGCAATGAGCCACCGCCGTTGAACCGGAGGTCCATTACCACAGCGTCTACATTCTCCTGCTTGAGCGAGTCAAGTAGCAGCCGCACATCCCGTGTTGTGCTCTTGTAATTGGGGTCGTTCTTCCGGTAAGCGTCAAAATCGATGTAAAATTTCGGAAGGCTGATGATGCCGATACGGTAGGTCTTTCCGTCGTCCCCCACCACCTCCTTGACTTCGCGCTTGGCTGATTCGTCCTCGATCACGACGCGGTCACGCGTGAGTGATACGACCTTAGGCTCAGCAGTAAGGTCTTGTCCCGCTGGTATCACCTTCAGCCTAACCACCGTACCTTTCGGCCCTTTGATCTTCGCCACGGCATGGTCCAGTTTCCACCCGATAATATCCTCAAACTCGCCGTCTTTGCCCTGAGCCACCGCGATGATGCGGTCGTCTATTTGCAACGCCTTCTCTTTATATACAGGTCCACCGACGATAACGTCAGCAACCTTCACTACCTCGTTTTCGGTAGTAAGCCGTGCGCCTATCCCTTCAAAGGTGTTGGCCATCTCTTCATTGAAACGCTGAGCGAAATAAGGGTTGAAATAGCTCGTGTGCGGATCGACGGCGTCTGTCAGCGCTCCCATGATAACCTGAAAAGCCTCGTTGTTATCGGTCTTTTTTGCCATAGAGATCAAATTCTTGTACCGGTTGGTCAGTATCTCCTTCTGCTTTGCCGCAGCCGAATCGCTTCCATCGCCACTGAGCCGTAGGTTGAGCAGGTCGTATTTTACGCGCCTACGCCATTGGTCATCAGCTTCGGCTTCAGAAGCAAACCAATCCTCTTTTTCTCTGTTGTAAACGTACCGCTCGTCTACCGAGAAGTTGTGGGGCGCCTCTACCTGTGTCAACGCATAATCCAGCCGCTCAAGGTAACGCTTCATGTAAACATTGAACATGTGGTATGCCGCGCTCAGGTCGCCATCGCGGAAGTCCTGCCCCAGCGTATTCCGGTATTGTTCGAAATCATCGATATCCGCCTGCATCAGGTAATTTTTACCCTGATCCACAGCTTTGAGGAGGTTATCAAAAACAAGAGACGAGATGGAATCGTTGAACGGTACTTTCTTATAGCTGACCGTTTCAAACAGGCTGACCACATCCTTGGCAATTACTGCGTGCTGAGCAGTAGGCTGTAACACCCCTGCCTCCGCTTTCAGATCAACCCTCGGCTTGGATCCGCAAGCGACTATGGCTACCACAAACAACGCAAAAAACACTTTCTTCAACATATTTTCCATACTTCTTTTATATTCTTTGATCTTGATTGTGATCGGTCCACAATCCCACCTGCAATTGTTCAAGGCGCTAAATTTAGACAAAAATCATCAATCTTTATTACGCAATGCCCCCGAGAATTGTTTGACTTTTATTTGTTACAATACCAATCAATTATCTACGGGTGCTTCACCTTTAAACAAGACATTTTTGAGCATATCATACCGATTGAGGGCAAGGGCCGCCCCGTTGTAATCGCCTGCCTGATGATACAGGTTGCCCAACGCATCTTGAATGGCCAACTGCATTCCCATCATGTGGTCCTTTCTCGCCAGATCATCGGCAACTTTATACTCTTCAATAGCCACACGTGGATTTCCTGCTCGCTTTTTTGTCTCTGCAAGGTTGAAAATTATTTCCGGCAGTTGGTCGGCCAAGCCTTCCTTGTCGACAATGGATTTAGCCTGGACCAAAAACCATTGCGCTTCCGGATACTTACTCTGCATGGTATAAATGTCGGCTAATGTCCGGTAGGCTGAGGCGCGCCCAGCCTCATTTCTTGCCCTGCGAAATAACGGCACAACCTTTCGGATAATGTCCCGCTCAGCTTCTGCTGAGAAACCCTGCTTTGCCTTGATAAAGGCAAGTTCCATGAGGGCCTTAGCTTGATGGCTATTATCGCGGGTTTTCACCGCGCGATCGTACAACTGCAGACGTAGCCCGTATGCCTTATCCAACTGGCCGAGGTATTCGTAGGTGACGGCCAAATTATGCGCGATAATTTCCCAATCGGCCATATTGCCGTGCGCTTGCTTCGCCTGCATCGCACTTCCAAAAAATTCGATGGCCAGGTCAAATGCACCAAGCGCTACATACTCCATGGCAAGCCGGTTTTCAATGTCAGCCACCAGATTCGTGCTGCTGGCGGCACGGCTCCGATCAGCCGCCATAAGCAGCTTGCCCTCAACGCTCGATGTTTGTGCTTCGCTCACCGGCAAGTATTTCGCTGTGGTTCCACCATTGCCGGTCATCACCATCCGGTGATAATATTTCATCCTACCTACATACTCATCAACTGCCGCCGAATCAACTTCTTTCTCCGCATACCGGTCGTCAAGAATTTCCTCTGCAGTAGGCGGCGGTGGAAGAAAATATACTTCCGGGCCGATACCGGAAAAAGTACTGTCATATTTGGTAATCTGGCCTGAAAAGTCTTCTTGCGATTGCCCAACGGCACCAAAGGAAATGCCCCACAAAATGGAGAAAAACCACACTGCACGACAGGGCAGTCTTCGTCTTTCGTTCATATAATTATCCAATCCGCCACTAATATACGAAAATTGTCCCTTACTTTCAAATTGCTCAGCTTACACGGGGGGCGCAGATTTACTCGGTTTTTGCTTGTATATAAAACCTGATTTGCCTAAGTTTGCTAAAAATCATGGCAACTCGGATACCGCTAGCTGAACGAATGCGCCCCAACACCATAGCAGACTACGTGGGGCAGCCGCATATCATTGGTGAAGGAGCCGTGCTCCGCAACGCCATTGACCAAAACAATATCCCATCGATGATTTTATGGGGGCCGCCAGGCGTTGGAAAGACGACGCTCGCTTTTATCATTTCGAAGCAACTGAGCCGGCCATTTTTTAGCTTAAGCGCAATCAACTCAGGAGTGAAGGATGTGCGCGAGGTCATTGATAAGGCCAAGCAGCTCCGGGATTTTCAGCAGGGACAACCCATCCTGTTTATCGACGAAATCCATCGCTTTTCGAAGTCGCAGCAAGATTCGCTCCTGGGCGCCGTTGAACGCGGGGTGATCACGTTAATCGGAGCCACAACCGAAAACCCGTCGTTCGAGGTCATCGCAGCTTTGCTTTCCCGCTGCCAGGTGTATGTACTGGAACACCTATCCGAAAAAGAACTGTTAAGCATCATTGACAAGGCACTGAAGGAAGATGAATACCTTCGCAAACAGCAGGTGAACGTGAAAGAACATGAGGCACTGCTCAGGCTGTCAGGCGGAGATGCCCGTAAGCTGTTGAACGTGCTTGAACTGGTTGTCAACGCTGCCGGCGGCGATCCGCTTGAAATAACCAATGAATTTGTGCTCCGGCAGGTGCAACAAAATATGGCCATCTACGACAAGGCCGGTGAGCAGCATTATGACATCATATCAGCATTCATCAAATCCATCCGCGGCAGCGACCCAAATGCGGCGGTCTACTGGCTAGCACGAATGATCGAAGGCGGAGAGGATCCGCTTTTCATCGCCCGTAGGCTGCTCATCTTAGCGTCGGAGGATATAGGTAACGCCAATCCTAACGCCTTGCTGCTTGCCAACAACTGTTTTCAAGCAGTGAATGTCATTGGTTGGCCTGAAGCGCGTATCATCCTTTCACAAACCGTAACTTATCTTGCCGCTTCGCTCAAAAGCAATGCTTCCTATGAAGCGATTAACAAAGCCCAAACACTGGTACGGCAAACCGGCGACCTCTCCGTCCCTCTGCATATCCGAAATGCTCCAACCAAGCTAATGAAGCAATTGGATTACGGCAAGGACTACCAATACGCGCATGCCTACGAGGGAAATTTTGTGGAACAAGAATTTATGCCAGAAGCGCTGAGCGGCACCAAGCTGTATGACCCTGGCAAAAACCCGGCTGAAGAGAAGCTGCGCGAGCAGCTGCGGCAACGCTGGAAAAGCAAATATGAGTATTGACGCCGGAAAGCCAAACATTTTAAGCCATATGTTGTTTACAAGTTATGAAATCGGACAACAAAAAAGGGCATAAAATAAAAAAGGGAAAAAAAATGAACTCAAAGAACAGTATTGTAACATATGCATTGGTGGGATTGGCCGCTGGTACGGCAGTGTGGTTACTGATGGGCACAAAGGGAGGCCGAAAACAATTGGATCGTGCGAGCGAGGGCATACGTGAGCTCACTAACGCTATCCGGAAAAGCACGAAAAAAGAGATGGATAGGGCCTCTAAACTGGCCGACCGAGCTTCAGAGGAAATTCACGACATGCGGGCTGAAGCAAAACGCAAAGGCCATAGAGCGATTCAGCAAACCGACCAATTAGCTAAAGAAGGCATCAGCGCGGCAAACGCGGCCGTGAAGTCTGCCAAACAAAAGACTGAAGACGGAATATAGTATGCGTCTTTTCCCGCGACGACCATGAATAATCGTATCTTTGCGGGAAATGAGTTTGCTCAGCGAGGT
Organism: Parapedobacter deserti; assembly: GCF_042646065.1. Classification (NCBI taxonomy): domain Bacteria; kingdom Pseudomonadati; phylum Bacteroidota; class Sphingobacteriia; order Sphingobacteriales; family Sphingobacteriaceae; genus Parapedobacter; species Parapedobacter deserti. Next base: position 400,423 of record NZ_JBHRTA010000038.1, on the reverse strand, counting down.
CACATCTCTCATAAAAAAAGACGTTATACTGGAGTGGCGTACCAAGTATGCTATCAATGGAATAGTGCTCTACGTTATTTCTACTGTATTCGTGTGTTATCAAGCATTCAAATCAGTAGATACGGCCACGTGGAATGCATTGTTCTGGATCATCCTTTTATTCGCCTCCGTCAACGCCATCAATAAGAGCTTCGTACAGGAAAGCCGCAGCAGGCAATTATACTATTACACCATAGCCAGCGCGAAAGCTATTATTCTATCAAAAATTGCGTATAACATGCTTGTCATGCTGTTGCTCTCGTCAATAGCGTACGGTGTGTATTCTGTTATTTTTCAGAACCCGCTAGGCGACCCCGCGCTCTATTTGACGATCGTTATATTGGGCAGTATCGGTTTTGCCTCGGTGTTTACCATGGTATCCGGTATCAGTGCAAAAGCTGGCAATAACAGTACGCTTATGGCCATACTCAGTTTCCCGATTGTTATACCGTTGTTACTTGTGCTTATCAGCGTATCCAAAAACGCCATAGCGGGCCTGGAGCGCAGCGTCAGCTACGACGAGCTAATCGTCTTGGCAGCTATCAATGTCATTACCGTGGCCATTTCTTTGTTGTTATTTCCTTACCTTTGGCGAGACTAAAAATTGACAGTTTTTAGCTTGACAATATCAGATACCCGTTTGTGCGAGATAATTTATGAAACAAAATTGGTGGAAAATTCTTGGTTTAGCGCTCGTTCTGTATAGCTTGATAATGGGTCTTTTAGGCGCTGTGCCTGCACTTCCGATTGTGCACGAAACCATACGCAATGTATACTATCACGTGCCCATGTGGTTCACGATGTTCGCCTTGTACTTTATCTCGATCGTATACAGCCTTCGATACCTTTCATCGAATAACCCCCAACACGATTTCATAGCTGTGGAAAGTGTCAATGTAGGGGTCATATTCTGCGTATTCGGGTTGCTAAGCGGGATGCTATGGGCCAACTTTACTTGGGGCGACCCTTGGCCCAATGACCCGAAACTGAACGGGTCGGCTATTGCCACCTTGATGTATCTCGCTTATCTTGTACTGCGGAATGCATTGGAAGAAGAGCAAAAACGCGCAAAGATATCGGCCATCTATAACATCTTTGCATTTCCCATTATGATCGTTTTGATGTACATTCTTCCCAAGACGACCGACTCACTCCATCCCGGCAGCGGCGGCAACTCAGGATTCGGACAGTTTGACCTTGATAACTCGATGAAAGCAGTTCTATACCCCGCTTCCGTCGGCTGGATACTTGTCGGCATATGGCTAATGACGTTGCGGCTACGCATCCGTAAACTGGAATACGAAAACCATAGCAGCGACACCTAACGATTGGTATAATGACAACTGTAAAACGATTAAATAATCAAAATTGACAACGTTTATTGTATAATTATATGAAAAAGACAATTCTTTCTTTTATATTAGTTATCAATGGGTTAATGTGTAGTTTTGCGCAATCAAATCCCGGGGTCGAAATGGCTACGGGTTTGCGCAGCTCGGGCAAGATATATGTGGTAGTAGCTGTTTTGGTAGTGCTTTTTTTAGGATTGGCCATCTATTTAGTTACCATCGACAGAAAATTGACCCGGTTGGAAAACCGGCAAGGAACCAAACACACATAGATCGGGAATGTTCGGAGTTGCCGAAGTTTAAGCATTAAGTACCAATTATCTATATTAACATTGTTATGGCTAAGGTAATAGCAAAAACACCACAAGACCCCCATTTTTTCAATGACGTATCGCAGTTTTTTGACCATGCAGCGCAATTCACCAAACACCCTCAAGGACTGCTCAACCAAATCAAGACTTGCAACAGCGTGTACCGGTTTAGCTTTCCTTTCAGGCGTGGCGACGAGATCGAAGTCATCAATGCGTGGCGTGTAGAACATTCGCAGCATATGTCGCCCACGAAGGGCGGTATCCGTTACAGCGACATAGTTAACGAGGATGAAGTGATGGCGCTCGCCGCGCTGATGACTTATAAATGTGCCATAGTCAATGTTCCGTTTGGCGGGGCCAAAGGTGGAATTGCCATCAACCCTAAAAATTATTCAGTAAATGAACTAGAAAATATTACCAGACGATATACGGTAGAGCTCATCAAAAAGAATTTTATCGGCCCTGCAATAGACGTTCCCGCACCCGATTATGGCACTGGAGAACGGGAGATGAGCTGGATAGCTGACACCTATACAACGATGAACCCAGGCCAGCTCGACGCCTTTGGCTGTGTGACGGGTAAACCCCTCTCTTTGCACGGTATCAACGGTCGAAAAGCCGCAACAGGACGAGGAGTTGCCATTGCGATACGTGAATGTGTCAATGTGGCCGAAGACATGAAAGAAATCGGCCTTACACCGGGCACTGCCGGCAAACGGGTCATTGTGCAAGGACTCGGAAACGTGGGGTACAACACCGCTAAGGTGCTCATCGAGCTAGGCGCCATTATTGTAGGCGTCTGTGAATATGACGGTGCACTGTATCATCCCGACGGCCTTGATCCGGATGCCATTCTTGAGCACCGCAAAAACACAGGCTCGATTCTCGGATACAAGAAGGCTACCAAATCGTTCCAGACACCGGCTGAAGGCTTAGAACAGGAATGCGATATCCTTGTGCCCGCAGCTCTGGAAAACCAGCTGACCGAAGAAAACATCGGCCGCATCAAGGCTAAAATCATCGCCGAGGGTGCCAATGGGCCGACCACCCCCGGCGCTGAAGCTCTATTTGTAAAAAACGGCGGCATCATCATCCCGGACATGTACTGCAACGCAGGCGGGGTAACCGTTTCTTACTTCGAGTGGTTAAAAAACCTATCCCATGTGGCGTTTGGCCGGATGGACAAACGCTATGAAGAAATGTCAAATCTCAACCTCGTCAACACAGTTGAGGCGATAACTGGAAAATCACTCTCAGCTGCGCAGCGCTTGGCCATCGTTAAGGGCGCAGACGAGCTGGAGCTGGTCAACTCCGGACTGGAAGACACCATGATCCGAGCTTACCATGAAATCCGCGAAATCAAAATCGCCAACCGGGATATTGACACCCTACGGACAGCGGCTTTTGTCGGTGCGATAAATAAAATAGCGGTATCATACCAAAATTTAGGAATCTGGCCGTAAGATCCCAGCTCCAAGCACTTAGTATCATTGCAAGAAAGCATGCCTTCTTGCAATGATAGTTTTCATCCATTGACAGAAATGTTAGGACTTTAATAAAAAACAACCTAAATTTAACATCTTAAAGTCAACATCTGGATGATTGGAGAAATAAATTTCTCGACGGTTTTCCATGCGCTGCCAACCCCCAGCTTAGTGCTTCTTCCTGATGCGCCGAAATTTACTATGGTCGATGCCAGCGACTCCTATGCTGAGCTGACCGGGAAAACTCGGGAAGAGCTCATTGGTAAGGGCTTTTTTGATGTTTTTCGCCGCAATCCCTATTTAAATGACAACAATTGGAGCGAAACGTTTGAAACCGTGCTTCGCGAAAAAAAACCACATCGAGTGGCGGCGCAAAAATACGCCAGTCCCATAACTGGATCGCCGGCCCGGGTTGATATTAAATACCTCGACAACCAGAACATCCCAGTGCTCGACGAACGCGGAGAGATCAAGTTAATCATCCGGTCGCTGACCGATGTGACCGAAGCGGTAAATTATAACGAGTTCCTTCAGGGGACCCAAGAGGTGGCCAAGATTGGCAGCTGGGAAGTGAATTTGGCTCGCCAAACCGTATTTTGGTCGCAGGGGCTTCGAGAAATCTATGAAGTCGAACCGGACTATCATCCAGATTTCGATTCAGCACTGGCATTCTACACCAACGAAAAGGACCGTGAGGAGCTGATGAGGGCGTTCACGAAAGCAGCTAACGACGGTACTGTTTTTCGCACGGTCTTCCCCATCACTACTGCAAAAAGAAACCAGCGATGGCTCTTTACTGTTGGCAAGGCCGACTTGGTGAAGAATACCTGTGTTCGGGTTTACGGTATTTCAATGGACATTACGGAAAAAAAATATACGGAGGAGGCGCTGGTTTCCTCTGAACACAACTTCCACAGCCTTATCCAAACGATCGATGGCATCGTGTGGGAAGCCGATGCAGAAACTGATCAACTAACGTTTGTCAGTGAGAAGGTCGAGCAGATACTTGGCTATAGCGCCGAAGAATGGGCAGAACCCAGTTTTTGGATGACCCGCATTTACGAGCCCGACCGAGAACGGGTGGTTTCCCATCACCGCCAACAAACCGCAAGCCTGACAAACCACTCATTCGACTGCCGGATGGTCCGAAAAGACGGATATCCAATATGGATTCAGTATATTGTGTCCGTCATAGCGAAATCTGGCAAGCCCCGCTGGCTACGTGGGATTATGATAGATATTACCAGAAGCAAGCGTCTCGCAGAGCTGAACCAGCTCGAACGGACAATTCTGGAATTGAATGCAAGAAAAGCGTTACCGATCGAGCAAATTCTCACCTCCTATCTCGAAGGAATCGAGGCGATTTTTCCGGGAATGCATTGCTCCATCCATCGCGTCCGCCACAACCGGTTGCTCAGCTGGATTGCACCTTCATTGCCGAAATCTTATCTTAAAGCCATACATAACCTTCCAATCGGTGAATATACTGGCTCATGTGGCAGCGCGGCGTTTTCCCGAAAACCGGTAATGGTGAGTGACATCTCCACCGACCGCAGATGGGTAGACTACAAACACATCGCGCTGAAATACGGGCTGAGGTCTTCATGGTCCTACCCCATCATCGACGCCAATAACGAGGTAACCGCGGTTTTAGGCATGTATTACAAGGCCGTTCGAAACCCCGATAGCGACGAAATGATGTCAATTGACCGAGCCGGCGCATTCTTGAACGTAATTTTAGCAAATCACTACCATTCGGAACTCGAAAAGGAAAACGAGCTTACCACCCAGCAGACTCAAGAATTGGCACAATTTGGCACATGGCAGTGGGATGTCGAAACCAATCATGTCATCTGGTCGGATACCCTCTATAACATTTATGGGCTTGATAAAAAGACATTCTACCCCAGCTTAGAAAACTACCTCTCACGGATACATGACGACGACCGGCAACGAGTCTTTGATATTATTCAAAACACATTGGAAACCCGGCAAGATACGGTATTTGAAGAACGAATTGTCCGCCCGACACAAGAAATTCGACACATTAAGTCATGGGGTCGGGTCGTGCTCAACCCGGATGGGTCAACTAACAAAATAATCGGTGCGTGTTTGGACATCACCGAAACCAAACACGCGGAATTATCCTTGAAACGGCTGCATACAGCCATGGAACAACAGCTCCAAGTCTTAGAGGAGTCTGAAAAAAAATACAGTGACCTCTTCCACCTCAGTCCGTTACCGATGTGGGTATACGACTTGGAAAGCTATCGATTTTTAGATGTGAACGACGCCGCTATAAACCATTATGGCTACACAAAAGAAGAGTTTCTATCTATGACCATAAAAGACATAAGACCGCCTGAAGAAATACCCAAAGTGGTCGCCGCAGTGAACATCTCCAGGCAAAATGAAAAGCTGTTTAGCAAAGGAATATACTTTCACCGCAAGAAAGACGGAAAGATTATCCATGTAGAGATCCAAAGCAACACCATCACCTTCCATGGTCGGAAAGCTAGAATTGTCTTAGCGCAGGACATCAGCGAAAAACTGGCCTATATAGACGCTATTGAAGCTCAAAACAGGAAACTGCAAGAGATCGCCTGGATGCAGTCGCACAAGGTGCGAGCGCCTCTGGCCCGAATCATGGGACTTGTGGATCTTATACAAAATTTCCCGGAATCAGGTGTTCCGAACGACGAGTTGCTAAGGGCCATCCATAATTCAGCGACCGAGCTGGATGATATTTTGAGAGAGATAACCGGCAAAGCGGAAAAAATCAACTTTTAAACCCAAGACTGATGGAGCTTAGTGTCATGATCATCGATGACGATAACATGTTTAACATCATGGCTAAAGTACTGCTTCGCAATACGGGCATTTCAGCAGACCCCATCATCTGCACAGACGGCCGCGAGGCACTGATGGCGCTAAGGCAACGACTTTCACCCGATAGAGCGTTTCTACTTTTCCTTGACATCAATATGCCTTTGCTGAGTGGATGGGATGTGTTAGACGCCCTCCAAAAATTTCCAGGCGGCTCTTCTATATTCGTCATAATCGTTACTTCATCGATCGATAAAGCCGATAGAATTCAAGCTCTGCGTTATCCGCAAGTGATCGACTACTTAATCAAGCCGCTGCAGAGAGAACGCCTGTTTGCCCTACGATCATTGCCGCAGCTCGCCGCGTTCTTTTCAACTTAATACCAATAACGCTCCCTCACTACTTCCGCAATGCCTCCCACAGAATTTCAACTGGATGATATGTCCGTCTTCCTACAGCATCTTTGATCTGATGACGGCAGCTGGTGCCGGGCGCGGCAATCAACGTTTCGTCTGGTGTTTCCCTAACGGTCGGAAACAATACCAGTTCACCTACTTTCTGTGACACATCGTAGTGCTCCTTTTCGTAACCAAAAGAGCCGGCCATTCCACAGCAACCCGATGGAATAATTTCTACTTGATACCCTTTTGGAAACGCAAGAATCTTCGCCGTGTACTCCACCAAATGAAAAGCCTTTTGATAACAGTGCCCGTGCAATTTTACCTTGCGCGGCTGCACGGTAAACATGGCCGGCTCAATGGAACCGTTTTCCATCTCCATGGCTAAAAACTCATCAATCAACACCGCACGACCGGCCAGGGTGTATGCATCCGACACCAACGCCCTATCCACTAGCTCTGGATATTCATCCCGGAACGTCAGGATGGCCGACGGCTCGATACCAATCAGCAAGGTATCTGCCGTGATGACGTCTTTCAGGAAGCGAACATTACGGTTGGCGATCGCTTTTGCCTTCCGCACCAACCCCTTTGACAAATACGTACGGCCACTTTCCAGGTGTTTAGCAAGCCTTACTTCATAACCAAGCGCCGTGAGCAACCGGTAGGCTGATTGGCCGATAGGCACGTCATTATACTCGGTAAATTCATCACAAAATAAATATACTGTTTTTTTGAACCTCCCGCGCGGGTTGCTGGCCTGTTGCCGCTCAATCCATCGACGCAAGGTTGTAGCACTCACTTGGGGGAGCGACCTGTCCACGGCAAAGCCAAGCACTCGTTTAACGACGCTCGATAGCCGGTTATTGTTAATGACGGCATTATACAGTCCTGGGAAGAAAGAAGCTACCTGTTGTGATTTGGTGAAATTGGCGATCACCCATGCCCTGAATGGGGTGCCGTTTGCATCATAGTAGTGCTGCAGGAATTCCGCTTTCATTTTAGCGATATCCACACCCGACGGGCATTCGGTTTTACAGCCTTTGCAGCTCAGGCACAGCTCCATCACTTCTTTGATTTCTGGATGATCAAAGCGGTTGGCTTTTGGTGAACTGGTGAGAAATTGCCGGAGCAGATTGGCCCGCGCACGGGTCGTGTCTCTCTCCTCACGTGTAGCCATGTAGGAAGGACACATCGTGCCTCCGGTGATGTGCGTTTTACGGCAATCGCCTGAGCCGGAACATTTTTCGGACAGCCGGAGGATGCTTTCCTGCCTCGTAAAGTCAAACACCGTGTCGATTTTGAAAGATGAGGTATCCTGCTCATAACGCAGGAACTTATCCATCGGCGGCGTGTCTACGATCTTGTTGGCATTGAAGACGCCTCTTGGATCGAATATCTCCTTCACCTCCTTCAGCAAGTTGTACACCTTGTTGCCAAGCACGGCGCCGATGAATTCTCCCCGAAGCCGCCCATCGCCGTGTTCACCGCTCAGCGAGCCGTTGTATTTCTTTACCAATTCGGCTGTCTCCGCAAGAACGGCCCGGAAAGCGCTGCGGCCTTCGGCCGTCTTCAAGTTGATCAGCGGCTCCACATGCAGCTCTCCCGCGCCGGCGTGTGCATAATACGAAGCTTTCAGGCCGTATTTTTCTAAAATCCGCTGTACGTCCGCGATGTACGCCGGAAGGTCTTCCGGCGATACTGCGCAGTCCTCAATGAGGTTGACGGGCTGGATATCGCCGGGCAGATTACGGATAAGACCCAGCCCAGCCTTACGCACATCCCATACTAAATTGGTTTGTGGCCCGGTAATCAGTGGGTAGGCATACCCGAACCCGCGCGCTATTAAATCCGCTTTCAGCGCCGCTGCCTTATCGTGAACATCAGCCAGTGTCTCTCCCCGGAACTCTACCATGAGGAGAGCTGCCGGATCACCTTCGATGAAAAAACGATTGTATTGATAAGTAGGATGCCCCTTAGTAAAATCCATGATATACTTATCAACCAGTTCAGATGCTTCCGGACGGTGCTGCAAGGCCACCACGTTGGCATGAAGGGACTCGATGAGTGAGCCGCAATGAATACATAGCAGCCCGATTTCTTTCGGTGGCAACGGTAATAAATTGAGCTTAGCTTCCGTAAGAATGCCTAATGTTCCTTCCGATCCGGCCAGCAACTTGCAGAAATTGAAGGGTTGGGTGGTATCGCTCAGCATATCCAGTGCATAGCCGGTATTCCGCCTTGTCAGGGTGGACTTAGGATAGTCAGCTTGAATGGTTTGGCGGTTTACCGGATCCGACAATAACTCATTCATCCTACGGTAGAGGTCTCCCTCACGGTTTGCTAACACCAGTTTACCGAACAACGCCGCTTCATCCAGTGCCTCGAATGTTACCTCGGAGCCATCATCCAGCAATACCTTGGCTGATAGCAGGTGGCTGCGCGTATCGCCCCAAACAATGGAATGCAGGCCGCTGGAATTGTTCCCCACCATACCGCCTACCATGGCCCTGTTGGCTGTCGAGGTTTCCGGACCGAACATCAGACCATAGGGTCGGAGGTATGCGTTTAGATCATCCCTGATAACACCGGGCTGTACACGCACCCAATGCTCTTCCGCGTTTACCTCCAGCACTTTATTGAAGTGCTTCGATACGTCCACAACGATACCATGGCCTACCACCTGCCCCGCTAACGACGTTCCAGCGGTGCGTGGGATGAGCGTCAGACCATGGGTGGAGGCAAACGCAATGAGGGTGTGCAAGTCGTCTGTGTCTTTCGGTATAGCCACAGCCAGTGGGCGTTCCTGATACACAGAGGCGTCGGTAGCGTATGCACGGAGTATCGCTTGGTGTTCGGAACTGGTATCGTAATAAAAGGAGCCATTTAAGGAATCCGTCAAACCTTGAAGTTTGCCAGCTAATTCATCTACGTTAGTTTTCACGGGCTAAAGATACGGATCACTGATTTATTAACCTACACACACCGAATCCCTTATTCCCTCTTTCAGTACTAACGTTTGTGTTACTCACCCAGCCCTAATTTTCCCGCAGCTGGAGTATGGCGACAACGGGTCGGTGGTCTGATGCATACGTTTCGGCAACCACCTTGTGCTTAACCACCTTGATTTCTGAAAGCGGCCTGTAAAAGATATAATCGATTACTCGGGTCGGAGTCTCTACGGGAATCGTTCCGGGGCAATTGTTGCCAATACAGGTGCGGCGGAACGATTGGTCCATGATACCGATCGACTCGCTGCCTGCGGAGGCGTTGAAATCGCCGGCGATGACGACTAAACTGTTATCCTTGGCCAATTCAGCCACGATTTCCTGCGCCTGTAATACACGGTGTTCTTCCCTCAGATCGAGGTGTGTACTGGCAAACGTGAGCACTTGGCCACCGGGCAATTTCACCTTAACAGCTGCGACAGCACGCGGCTCTCCGGCAAGGCCCGGCGCCATGGGCAGTGCAAAGCTTAGCGTGTCATCGATGGGAAACTTGGACAGCACGGCAATGCCATATTCACCTTCTTGATAATCAATGGCCCTTTTAAAGTAGTAATGCATGCCTGTGAGTTCGGCCAACGCTTTTGCCTGATGTAGGCTCTTGCCTGAACGAAGGGTATACACGTCTACTTCCTGCAAGGCCACCAGGTCAGGCGATTCATCCCGGATGACCTTGGCAACGGCCTCCACATCGATTACGTCCGGTTTACTGGGCGGATTGCAATGGTGGATGTTATAGGCCATTACTTTAAGCTCAGCCCCTGTCCATTCGCGGGGCGGTTCCGGTCGCTCATCGCCCGGTTTATCGCCATCTTTGGCGCAGGCAAACAATCCGATCAGGAGAATCGGAAGATAAAGCATGTGTTTCAGCACTCGTTGGTTTACTAATTTCATTGTCGATCGTATTTAAAAAAGCATGGAGGCAGATCAGCCCCCATGCAACATAGTCATATTTCAGTTACCAGCCAGGATTTTGTCCCAAATTGGGGTTTCGTTGCCGCTGAGGCTCCGGTACTGGCCACAGGTAGTTCTTAGGATCCTCAAACTGGCGGTTCCACTGCACAACAAGGTAGCCTTCGTCACTGATCCTAAACGTGCTGGTGGAAGCGGTCAATATCGGGAACCATTCGGCTTTCACGCCTTCGATGTCCCTTCCTAAACGTTCACCCTCCCGCCAACGCCGCACGTCAAAATAGCGATGGCCTTCCAGCATCAGCTCCACCCGGCGTTCGCGGCGGATTTCCTCACGGACATCCATCTGGTTGGCTGCAAGAAAAGCCAGGTTCATATGTGCCATGCCCACGCGGTCACGCAGCAGGTTGATGGATATGTCGAGATCGGCCTGTGTCAGCGTGCCCTGCTCGAATTTAGCTTCCGCGAACGTAAGCAGCACTTCCGCATAACGGATATGGTGAATATCATTGTCATCGCGATTGTAAGTCGGCACCGCACCGGGATCTACATATTTCTTATAGTAATATCCTGTGGTGGTCACCGATCCGCGGCCGTCCTGACTGAACTTAGGCGTCATGTAAATCGAAGGGTCCGGGTTTTCATCCACAGGGCGCCCGTCATACCGGCCACCCCAGCTATCGCCCGGCACGAGGATTGTCTGGTCCATCCTCGGGTCCCTGTTTTCAAAAATGGATGCATACGTATCGTCGTTGTACAACGGAGATTTGTCAATGGGCAGTCCGTCGATGCACAGGTACGATTCAACGACGGAGCGGGTGGGCACAAAACGTGCAAACTGGTCCGGCACCTGTATCTCCCGGCTCAGGTTATGCATAATGATGTCCAGCTTATGCATCCGTGCGAAAATCGTCTCCCGGTTGTTTCCACTTGCCAGCTTGCCCTTATCCGTAAAAAGCTCCCAATAGCTGGTTGCCGGATTTCCATTGGAATACAGGTCGTAGACGCCGAGATCCATTACCGCTTTGGCGGCCGCCTCCGCTACATCATATCGGTAATTGGCAAGAGCTATGCGTGCTTTCAGGGCTAATGCGGCACCTTTGCTAACGCGTCCCAGATTCTCACCCGTGGGGATTTCCGCCGGAAGCACCGACGCAGCGGCATCCAATTCAGCCAAAAGAAAGTCGACAACCTCTTCACGAGGATTGCGTGGTGCCATCAATTCTGGATCACCGGGATTCAGTGTCTTGGTTACTAACGGTACGTCTCCATAAAAGGACGTAAGGAAACTGTAAGCCAGTGCCCGTATCACCCGTACTTCGGCGGCCAGGCGCGCTTTGGCTCCGGGCACGTTCTCGGTAGCGTTCTGGTAGTTTTCCAGAAATGCATTGCACTCCCGGATATCGCGGTACATGTTGCGCCATTCGCTATCAACCGTCGGCTGTGTCACGGGGAACACACCAGAGCCGATGTCCTTGTACTGATTGGTCGTAGGCCACATCGTGTTCTCGCCCAGGTTTTCCATATCGACGAAATTTTTGGCTTTTACGCGGGAATAGATGGCCGTAACAGCCATTTCCAACTGTTGTTGCGTTTTCCAATAGGTTTCATCGACTATTTCATCCATCGGCGTGCGGTCGAGAAAGTCGCCGCAGGACGACAATGACAAAGCAGCCAGCAGACAAGCGGCTGTCTTGCGAAATATAGGCATGTGTCTATGATTTATACGTTTCATTCTTCAACGTGATTATTGCAGGTTTACATTCAATCCAAAAACAAAAGTTTTGACCATGGGATAGTACCCGCCGGTATTTCCAGCCGGCACTTCCGGATCGTACCCATAGAAGAAATTAGTCAGTGTGAACAAATTGTCGGCCGAAGCGTACACCCGCACCCTACCTAAACGCGAGCCCTGCAACCAGCGCTGGGGCAACGAATAGCCCAATTGGATATTCTTCAGACGTAGGTAAGACGCATCCTCGATCCAGTAAGACGACAACCGCGTGTTATGCGTCCGCATGTATACAAAGCGCGGATACGAAGCACCCGGATTTTCCGGTGTCCATCGGTCTAAGTGGATGCCCTGCGGCATAGCGCTGTTGTTGATAAACGGGTGTCTTGCAGAACCGGCAAGAAATCCCTCCGCCCTGCCAACCCCTTGGATAAAGAAGCTGAAATCGATCCCTTTCCAGGCCAGGTCGCCACGAAGTCCATAGGTATACCGCGGAATATCACTGCCCAGGACATGGCGGTCTTTCTGAACGGTAATCGCCTCGTCATCCGGATTTGCCGGACGATAAATCAAGTCACCGGGCCCGACGATATCACCGCTCTGAAATGGAAATTTCGGTATGTAATTGCCGTCAACCAGATCGAAATCATCATATTGGGCGATGCGTTCCGCGATAAAACCGTAGAACGCGTCCAGTGGATAGCCCTCCATCCGTACGCGATCGCCCAAGTTAGTAGCAAAATTTTCCAGCCGCGTCACCTTGTTGCGCACGTCCGAAAGGTTTGCGGTAAAACGATATTCAAATTCCCCGGCCTTATCCTGCCATCCTGCGACAAGTTCCCATCCTCTATTTTCCACTTCTCCTGAGTTCTGGGCGGGGTATTCCGTTCCCACACCGATCACATCCGGCAACGGCGGATATAGTAATAGTCCGGTGGTTCTGTTAACGTAATAGTCAGCTGTAAGGTTCAATCGGTTGTTCAGAAAAGCAAAGTCCAATCCAACATCGAATTTTCTTGCCGACTCCCACGCCAAACCGGCGTTGGGAATAAACGTTTGCCGGAAGCCAACTTGCCCTTTGTCGCCGATCGGGTTATTGCTGCCCACTTGTACAGGGCTTAAGATCGCCATGTAAGGAAAGTCGCGCATACGGTCATCAGGCCTGATGCCTATTACCTTGTCATTGCCCTGCGTTCCATAGGACGCCCGCAATTTACCCATATCCCAAAACGACCTGAGCGGTTGAAAAAACGGCTCAGATGAGAACACCCAGCCGGCGGATACCGCACCAAACCAATTCCAGCGTACATCAGGATGGAAACGTGACGAACCGTCATAGCGGAAATTCCCTTCCAACAGGTACTTACTGTCAAAATCATAATTGACGCGCCCGAAGAACGACATCAATGCATTTTGGCCGCTCGAGCTATTGTTCAGCTGGTTTTCCGTTCCCAGCGCAAGCGAGGGCACGTCCTGTGTCGGCAAATTCTGGCGCGAAGCCCAAAAATCCCTGCCGACATTCTCTTCAAGGGAATAGCCCAGCAATGCGCTGAGGCCATGCCGGTCAGCGAAGGTTTTGCTATAGTTGGCAGTACCGATAAAGGTCTGATAGGCACCCGTATAATTATTCAGCCTGATTTCGTTGGGATAATTCGTTTGGTAAATCAATGCATTGTCGTCAGGACTGTAGTAATCAATGGTTTTAAGAAAGGTACTGCGGCGGGAACTGTATTTCACCAAACCGTATTGCCCTTTGATATCCAGTCCTTCCAAAAGATTGAGCGTGGCACTGATATTGGCTGTCACTTCCTGTGATGCAAAATCGTTGCTGCCACCATCTGCCGCTACGGCTACCGGATTGCTCTGCCCACCGTGATATCCCCAGCTGCCGTTGGTGAAACGCACTGGCACCAGCGGACGTATACTGGTCGCGGCAGATAGCGCTCCGGTGCCTGAGGCAGAACCGCTGTAATCGCGATCAATATAACCGATGTTCGCGTCTACCTTAAGACGATCGAGCAGGGTGGTATTCAGCCGCAACCGCACGTTGTGTCTATTGGCTTTGAAATTGTCGCCAATCACCATGCCACCCTCGCCGAGGTAGCCATAGGAGGCATAGTAATTGATATTTTCGGCTCCTCCATTGATGTTTACCGCATGGCTTTGCTGTGGCGCATGGGATTTGTAAACTTCATCAATCCAATCGGTATTGGCGAAGTAATTCGGGTCGCTGCCTTCGCGGGCAATGCGAATCTGTTCCTCCGTGTAGGTTGGGTTCTGTCCAGCGTTTATATTGGCCTCATTCTGAAGCATCATGTAGTCCGGCGAACCGAGAAAGTCCGGCAACGCCGTTGGCGTTTGCCTGCCGAAATAGCTATTCAAACTGATATTGGGTTTACTACCCGCTTTACCCTGCTTGGTTGTCACCAAAATCACACCATTTGCACCGCGTACACCGTAGATGGACGAAGAAGCAGCATCTTTCAGCACCGAAATGCTCTCGATGTCGTCCGGATTCAGGATATTAAGATTGCCTCCGGGTATGCCGTCTACCACGATCAACGGATTGGCGTCGCCCCAAGTGCCTACGCCACGTATGCGAATCTCAGGCGCCCGATTACCGGGCGCGGTGTTTCCTGTGCTGCGTACGGTGACCCCCGGCATCAGCCCCTGAAGCCCGCTGCCTACATTGGCGATCGGCCTGCTTTCGAGGTCTGCCCCGGACACTGCGCTGACAGCCCCGGTCAGGTTGATTTTCCGCTGGGTTCCATACCCCACGACAACCACTTCATCAAGGTCTGAGACATCGGGTTCGAGAGCCACATCCAGTTGGGTCCGACCGTTCACAGCGATTTCCATGGGTACAAAACCTACGGATGACACCTGCAATCGACTGTTTCTTCCTACCCGTATGGAAAACTGCCCTTTATTGTCCGTAAAAACACCACGGTTGCTAGTCAGCTCGCGGATGGTAGCTCCCACAATGGCTTGAGGAGGGGCCCCAGCGCTGCGAACCGTGCCCTGCACCGTAATGAGCGTGTCCTGCCGTCCTGGTTCCGTAGCTGGCTTTGCCGACACAACAATCTGTTTGCCGTCAATCCGATAAGTCAGATCCGTCTGTGCAAACGCTGCTTCCAAAACATCCTTGATACCTCCGCCGTTCGACTTGACGGTGATCAGCTGGTCAGCGACCTGTTGATCATCATAAAACACGGCATAGTCTGTTTGTCGCTGAATCTCCATAAACAACAGTTCGATACTGCGTTGCTGGATGGAAACGTGTATGGCCTGGGAATAGGAATGCGCATGGGCGCCCATAATGCTTATCCCAATCAATACGATGGTAATTCTGAGCATAAGAAAACATTGAGCAATCCGCCCTTTACGCAAGCAGAATGCTTGCCGGGCATGTAAAAAATTCATACTTTCGTTAATTCATTAATAAATAAACACTGTTAATTGAATTCCAGCGGGCAGGTGTTGGCGCACCTGTTCCGCGTTTTTCTTTTAATAGGGCGTCATTTTCTTCGAATAGCTATCCTCCTTTCCTGCTGGATAATGGAATATTCATCCGTATTGTATAAATAGCTGAGCACTTCCCGGATGGGTTTGCTTAAATCGAGGCTACCTGAGAACGTCCGGCTGTCTCGATCGCCGCCAGCTACGTCGATGCTTGCATTGTATACACGCTCTATCTTCTTCACGATTTCAGGCATGGATTTACGCTGAAATACCAACTGCCTCTTTCGCCAGGAGACATCGTCCTCTCCGCCGTCTTCATCCAAGCTGAGCGTGGCATTCTCCCGATTGAATGTGGCCTTGTTGCCGGGTTTCATCCGTATTTGCTTAAACATGTCCGGCTTGCTGCTTTTCAGAGTAATACTGCCTTCCACCAGCAGGGTTGCCGTATAAGCATCATCTTCATAAGCACTTACATTAAAGCTTGTCCCCGTTACATTGATTTGCACATCCTTCGTGTGCACGACAAACGGTTGGTGTGCCTGATGCTTTATATCAAAATATCCCTCTCCGGCAATGTACACCTCGCGGCGGTCGGCAGCAAAGGCGGCAGGGAAGGTAAGCGTTGATCCTGCGTTCAGCCACACGGTGCTGCCATCCGGCAAACCGACCTCCATGCGCCTCCCGTATGGCACATACAGAATATGGAACTGGGAAGCCTCGGGTGCTTGCAGCTGATGGTACGCCTGTGTTCCCTGGTGGTTGATCTCTAGTAATGAATCCCGGTAAGAAAGGGTAGATTCATCCTCCAAGTGGATGATCCTCCCGTCGCCCATCATCAACTGGATTTGCCCGCTGGTGTCTACAGGCAGCTTTGATACATGCTTGGCCAGCTGAGACAACAGCGCGGTCTCTTCCGGTACATGCTGGCGGTCGATCAGCCACCAACCTATGCTCAGGGCAAGGAAAACAGATGCCGCCCCTGCCAATGCCGTCCAACGGACAAGCCGGGTTTTGCTGTGCCGGGCCGTAATGCCGGCTTGGATAGACGACCACAATTGTTCTTTCTCCGAATCGGACAGCATATGGTTGCCGCGGTCAGAAGGCGTATCACGCAGTTTATCCTGTTCTGCTTTTTCGTTACGGTGATTATGACTGTTATCTAAAGGGTCATCCATACCAATCGGCTCTTTATTAACCATAAAGAACAGTTGTTGGCAGATATATACCCTCCAATGGAAAATAAATCAAAAAACACTGATAATCAAAACGATAATTTTGTCATGCAACCGCTTACGCAGGTTTGATCCGTTGCCGGAGCTGCCGGAGCGCACGACTGAGCAGGGTACGGCATGTAGGTATAGGAATTTTCATAATCTTAGAAACGGCATCGTAGCTGAGTCCGGAAGTGTAGCGTAGAAAAAGTACCTCCCGCTGACGGCTGGGCAATTCGACGACCTCTTTTCTTAATAAAGCTAAGCGTTGATCATACTCTTCCCGTCTGACAGTCTGCCGTTCGATATCTTCCTCCGCATCAATGGTCAGCAGGTGTTCATCCATCGCTCGTAGGGCCCGCACTTTCTTGCGTTGTTTGTTTAATTTTCGGCGCAGCGAAACGTAGAGGTAAGCATACACATCAGTTTCTGGGCGTAGTTTCCGCCGGTATGTATACAGATCGACAAACAGCTCTTGGATGCTGTCCTTAACGACCTCCGGATCATTGCAACAAACACTTCCCCAGTGGTACAACTTATCGATACAATGGTCATATAATGCGCGAAAAGCGCGGTCGTCCCCATTAATAACCTGCTTCCAATACTGACTGATGGTATCTATCGCTTCGTCTCGTATCATGATCACTATCGCCTTGAGGAAACTTCTTGTTTGGGTTCCAAAGATAACCTTCCAATATAAACTAAACATTAACTCCTCCAAAAGGCTGCCGGCAACGGTTCGTTTGCCTAAGCTTTCAGCAATCAATGGTTAGTACTAGCTCATTTCAAAGATATTAAAAAAAACCAAGAAAGCGTTTCCGCTCCGAAGCGACCATAATGAACAAGGGGATCACCCGCAATGCCGGTGATCCCCTAATTTTCTCCTGTTGTTAGCTGGCACTGAAATCAGGTACGTATATGTCCGTTGCCATATACATAGTATTTATTGGTAACCAGCTGTTCCAGACCCAGCGGTCCGCGATGATGCAATTTATCCGTGCTGATTGCCAGTTCGGCCCCGACGCCCATTTGGCCACCGTCGGTAAACCGGGTTGAAGCATTGTGATAAACGGCAGCACTGTCTACCTGCTCCATAAACAGCCGGGCTTGCGGCACATCCTGAGTGAGAATCGCACTCGAATGCCCGCCGCTGTACCGGTTGATCATGCTGACAGCCTCTTCCATCCCGCTTACCAGCCCCATGCAGATCTTCAGCGCTAAGAACTCCGTATACCAAATCGACTCATCAGGGATGGGCGTCGCCGCATCCAACCACGGCAACAGGGTATCGGATGCAAAAATCTGTACGCCATGATCGTGCAACATGGCCTCCAACGATTTGAATTTTTCGTTGAGATCAGGGATTCGCTGATCAAAAAGCACTTTATCCAACGCATTGCAAGCGCTGATCTTACCCGTTTTCGCATTGATGATGACCCGGATTGCCTGTTCCCAATCCGCATCAGCAGCGACGTATGCAAAATTATTACCCCGTCCGCTAACCAGCACGGCACACTGTGCATGTTCTTTCACAAAAGCAATCAGGTGCTCGCCTCCGCGCGGAACGATGAGGTCAACCGGCTGTGAGGGTTTTCTCAGAAAGTTCTGTGTGCCCTGCCGATCCAACGTGAAGAGTTGTATCCAGTCGTTGCCCAATCCTTGGCGCGTGAGTGCCTCATGCCAGCAAGCTACCAAAACACGGTTGGTGTTCACCGCTTCTTTCCCCCCTTTAAGCAGGATTTTGTTGTTGGCTTTGAACGCCAGCACTGCAGCTTCAATCGTCACGTCCGGTCGAGACTCGTAGATGATGAGAATGGTACCAAATGGGGCGGTCCGGTTTTCAATCCGCAATCCGCTATCAAGCGCCTTGGATGACAGCAAGCGTCCTACAGGATCTTCCTGGTCCTGCACCGTTCTAATGGCGCGGATCATATCATCGATTTTACGATCATCGACTACTAATCGATCATATAGTGCTTGGTCATCACGCTGGAAAGAATCCAGGTCCTTTTGATTGGCTGTAAGGATATTGTTGCGTTGTGCATCGATAACCTCAGCCATCGATGACAAGACATTATTTTTTAGTTCAGTCGTTAAAAGTTGCATAACGTTAACTCGTAATTTTTGTCCCAATTGCTTTACCACAGATAAGGTCTATGATCACATGGTCACGCTTTCCATTGGCAATGAACGTAGGGATATTCAACTTGGCTGTTTTCTTGGCTACGCGTAGCTTGGATTCCATTCCGCCTCGGCCCTCTGCCTCCCCCTTGATTGACGTTTGGATATATTGTTCAACCGGCTCATCAACCTGTACATGCGAAATAACCCGACTATCAGCCTTATCCGGGTGACCGTCATATAATCCGTCGGTATCCGTCAGTAGAATGAGCATATCCGCATCGATTAGTTCAGCTACCAAACCGGCCAGTTCGTCATTGTCCGTGAAGGTTGACATCGACAATGACACCGCATCGTCTTCATTGGCAATCGGAATAACTCCTTCGGCTAACAGACCTTCGTAACAGTTGACCATATTGTCTCGGTGTTTTCCTGGGTCAAAATCACGCTTTGTGGCCAGTACCTGTGCGCAGCGCATACCGTGATCCTGAAAAAGGTTGTAGTAGTGCCGCATCATCCGCGGTTGACCGATTGCAGAAAACACTTGTCTTCGCGTAATTTTATCGGTGGTTATGAGCCCCCGGCTCATCACCTCTTTACCCGCGATTACCGAGCCCGACGAGACCAGCACGGAGGTAATCCCACGCTCGTAAAGATAAGCGATCTGTTCAACCAGCTTCGCCAATAGCTTGCCGACGATCCGGTTATCTTTATTGGTAATGACCTGGGTTCCTACCTTAATGACTACTCGCTTTATGCCAGCATTCAACACCGGTGTCTCAAGCATGGGTGCCCTCCTTTTCGAGTGTTTCCTGCCCTAAGGCCTCTGCCCGACGGAATGCAGCATAGGCTGCTGTCTGAATATGCGCATTTAAGTTGTTATCATCCATTGAGTCCAGTGCCGCCCTTGTGGTCCCTCCTTTAGAAGCAACTTTGTCCATCCAATCTTCCGGGCTCAGGTCTGACGAATTGAACAGCTCTACAGCGCCGGCAAAGGTCTGCCCAACTAATAAGCGGGCCTCGTCTTTCGAAAACCCCATCCGTGACGCTGCGTCCATGAGTGCCTGCATAAAATAAAAAATATAGGCCGGCCCACTCCCCGAGATACCGGTCGATGCATCGATTTCTTTTTCAGTATTCAGGTTAATCGAACGGCCCGTAGTGTCCAGCAGCCCCTCGACGGCTGCAAGTTCAAGCCGCGAAACTTCCGCCGATGCGGTGAAGGAAGTCATTCCTAAACCTACCAACGCAGGAAGGTTGGGCATAGCCCGCACTATTTTCTCGGCGCCGAGCCCTTGTTTTATGGTTTCGATGGTCACACCTGCCATAATCGAGATGAATACCTGCCCGTCCTTTAATAGCGGTTGCATCTCTTCCATAAGCGCCGGCGCATGTATCGGTTTTACTGCGATCAGTACTACGTCTGCGTTTGGCAGACACGTGCCCAAGCTGTCGTGCACAGTAAACAACCCGCTTTCACGCAATACTGCGCGTTTTGCTTCGTCTTTGTCAAAAATCATCAACCCATCTTGCGATAGAAAATTGGACTTGGCCATTGCTTCCGCATATGTCATTCCCATGTTGCCGCCGCCAATTACAAGTACTTTCATTTTTTCTTCTTTTAAAGTTTGAAAAATAAGTTATGTACCCTATTTGGAACAAGCTTCATGCAGGCATGCCAATTTTTGCCATATTGTTAGTTCATGGGATTTAACTAACAGAATAACACCGCAAGGATTCTACCCTATCTCCCTGCAATGGACGAATACAGGCATACACTGCAAATCTGACAGGCTGCCGATAATCACTGCTTGTCAGCTGCAAGCTTGTCAGAAGATTTTGTTATCGGTCTTTTGTAAACTTTCGAATAGCATCTAAATAGCTCGTCAATTCCCTTTTTGCCTTGGGTGCCAAAAGGAAAAGTCCGATTAAGTTCGGGAATGCCATGGCAAGAATCATCGCATCGGAAAATTTGATGACCGAATCTAAGGTGGCCGCAGCACCGATAATGATGAACAAAAGGAATAATACTTTGTAGGAAAGGTCCGCCCATTTCGACCGACCGAAAAGGAATTTCCACGACTGAATACCGTAGTAAGACCAAGACAGCATTGTGGAAAATGCAAACAGGAAGACGCCTACGGTCAACACAATCGAAAAATGGGGAATTACACTTTCGAATGCCAAGCTGGTCAGCTCCACACCGCCGACCGCCCGCTCATGCTCACCGATCAGCACGTTGCCCCATTGATCCTGCACACCATAGGTAAAAACACCTTCGCTGTTAAAAAAAATGATGGTCAGGGCGGTCAATGTACAGACAACAACGGTATCAATAAACGGCTCCAATAAAGCCACCAATCCCTCGCTCGCCGGGTAGCTTGTGCGTACGGCAGAATGCGCAATAGCTGCCGAGCCTATCCCCGCTTCGTTCGAAAAGCAAGCCCTGCGGAAACCGGTAATCAATACCCCTACAAAACCGCCAAATCCCGCTGCGGGCGAAAACGCCTGGGTAACAATCAGTCTGAAGGCCTCCCCGATATACGAATAATGGGATATGACGACGGCCAAGCAGCCCAGCACATAAACAATCCCCATGAAAGGTACCAATTTTTCGGTGATCTGCCCGATCCTCTTGATTCCCCCGATAATAACAACCCCAACCAAAATGGCCAGTACCCCACCTAACAATGTCCTTATGAAGTCCCCTTCCATACCCAGTGTGCTGGTTAGTTGGGCGATGGCCTGATTCGCCTGCAATGCATTACCACCTCCGAAAGAAGCCCCCACGCACATTACTGCAAAGATCACGGCCAGCACTTTGCCTAAACGGCCCACGCCCAATTCCTTAAACCCCTTTGTCAAGTAATACATCGGTCCGCCATAAGTCTGTCCATTTCCATCGACGTCGCGGTATTTCACGCCCAACGTACATTCGACGAATTTGGTAGACATGCCAATCAACCCCGAAACAATCATCCAAAAAGTTGCTCCCGGCCCGCCGATGGCGATTGCAACGGCTACCCCAGCAATGTTACCTAAACCAACCGTTCCCGAAAGCGCAGCAGTTAACGCCTGAAAATGGGTGAGCTCCCCAGCTGCCGGGCGACCATCTGTCGGAGAGCGCCTCTCAAATGCATCGTATTTGCCACGGATGGCGCGAAAAGCAATAGGAATTTTCCGGATGTTCACCAACCTGAAGTAGAGCGTAAAAAAGACACCTCCAGAGATCAAAAGAATCAATACCAATGGGATAGAAAATTGCTCGGTAAACGGAATTTCAAAAAATACGATCCGTTCCCATCTGTCTGCAATGGGTGAAAACCAAGCGTCGATCTGTTCGTCGATGCCAGCGGCCCGGACACTGGCAAAAGGTATGATTAATGTGATGCAAGTAATAAAAAAGGTAAGCGGTTTTGTCTTCCGGAAAAAAAACATAAGATCGTTGCTGAGTTTTTAAGTTAGAAAAGCGAATGCCACAAAATAACAAAGAATGGATAGGTTATGAAAACATATGCGGAAAAAAATCAAAAAGATCGCCACAACCTCAGCGAAAAGCTTAATCTGTCCGTAATGAATACATAACATTGGTTGTTCATATTTGTGTGCAATATGGTATACTTAGTTGAAATATCCATTTTCGCCATCATCCTTTGCTTAATAATATTATCATATTTCTTTATCAAGTACATCGATGTGCGGTTTGAAGACGGCGAAGATTATTAATCCGAACACCTATGAACAAACGAAATGTGGACCTTGTTGTCATATCAGACGTACATCTCGGCACATACGGCTGCCATGCCAAAGAACTGTTGCACTACCTTAAAAGTATCAAGCCAAAGGAAATAGTTCTCAATGGCGATATCATCGACGTATGGCAGTTCAGCAAGCGTTACTGGCCGGAATCGCATATGAAAGTCGTCAGGAAGATTCTTAAATTTGTAGCTGACGGTGTTCCGGTGACCTACTTAACTGGCAATCATGATGAAATGCTCCGGAAATTTGCCGACTTCAACCTAGGTTCGCTTACGCTCACCAACAAACTTTCTCTTTGCATTGGCAGAAAAAGGGCCTGGGTGTTCCATGGTGATATCTTCGATGTGACCATGCAGCATTCCAAATGGCTTGCCAGGCTAGGTGCTATTGGGTACGACAGCCTGATTTTGCTGAATGGCGTGGTCAATTGGATGCTCACGAAACTCGGCAGGGAAAAGATGAGCCTTTCCAAGAAAATAAAAAACAGCATAAAAAATGCCGTTAAATTCATTAACGATTTTGAGGTCACCGCTGCAACGCTAGCCATAGAAAAAGGTTATCAATATGTGATTTGTGGCCACATACACCACCCGGAAATCCGGCTGATCCAAACCGAAAAAGGGGCCGTGACTTACCTCAACTCAGGGGATTGGGTAGAAAACCTTACCGCATTAGAGTACCACAAAGGCACCTGGCAGATATACCGCTACCAAGCGGCGGATTATGCCACGGCCGATAAAGACCTGGATACGTTTGAGAATGACGATCTCAATGGCAAACTAGACATCAAAAGGCTCCTTGAACTGCTCAAAGCCGAGCCGATGGTCAGCAGCTGATGTTCTTGGGCCCACCAATTGTCAATTAATCATTAATAATTAGCAATTAACCTTTATTATTGCAGTGCCGATTCGGCGTATGCAATACGATGATTAATCAGTTTCGGAAGTACACTCCTTTAAATATCTTGCTGTTGTCCGCCTTGGGCTTCGTGCTTTGCATCGGTGTGTTTACTCATCTGCCGGAGGACCTCATTCCGGTGTTTTTCGAGCCTGCTATCAGCAATTTTAGCGGCAGATTAATCCCGCAACAAATCTCGCCTGAAGCTAACGTGCTTATCACCTTGGTATTGACGATCATTCAGGCACTCCTGATCAACCGGGTGATCAATCACTTCAATCTTGTTGGTAGGCCCAGTTTCTTAGCCGCGTTGATGTACATGACGTTAGCGAGCCTCATCTTGCCTTTTCTAGTCCTATCGCCCGTTCTCATCTGCAACTTCATATCGATTTGGATGCTTGATAAGCTGCTCAGTATATACCGGCGCAACGAGATAAAACCACTGATGTTCGACCTGGGCATGATCGTGGCACTCGGCAGCCTGGTCTATTTCCCTTTCATCATCATGCTGTTGCTTGCCTGGTGTGGCTTGCTGATTTTCCGGCCGTTCAACTGGCGTGAGTGGTTGGCGCCTTCTATTGGCTTTGCTGCTGTCTACTTTCTGCTGAGCGTAGTATACCTTTGGTTCGATCGCTTAGACGAATTTTATGAAATATGGCTGCCGCTGACGTACCCGTTCCCAACATCCGTTCACATTGATATCCATGACTACCTGGTATTGCTACCGGTAGTCCTGATTATGGTGCTGTTTATTTTTACCTTGCGGCAAAACCTGTTTAAAAGCGTCGTTCATATCCGCAAATCTTTTCAACTCCTGTTTTGTATGTTGGTGCTCGCAGTGGTCTCATTTTACCTAAACCGGGACTGGTCTGTAAACCATTTTTTGTTGACGGTGCCTCCCATCGCGATATACATGACTTACTACTTCAATTACGCCGTTAAACGGTGGTTTTACGAAAGTGTATTTGCGATATTGATACTCACCATTCTCTACTTTCAGTTCTTCTAATTGTTTTACAAACAGCGTTTTAACCTTTTTTAACAAAAAGGATGTCCTGTTGCAACTAAAATTTAAATAGCTTTGCATACATTTTTTTGCGTATTATAGTTGGTAATTCAAGCATAACTCCCTTAAATTCATACATGCAGCATCGCATCCTGAAGTACGTTTACAGCACTATGCATCTCACTCCGAAAGTTTTCCTATTCATTTCTTTTCTTTTGGCAAGCACCTGGGCAAATGCACAGCGCTCAACCACCAGTTCGCCTTATTCACGGTTTGGTTTAGGCGAGATACGGGGAGATCTCCTGCCACAAACCCGTGCAATGGGAGGAATCTCAACAGGCGTTCGTTACCTAAGCGGGTATGGTAATATTAACGTGGGTAATCCAGCGTCCTATTCAGCGCTGGCACTCACTACCATAGATGTGGGGGTTTTTGGAAACATTACCCAACTCAGTAAAAATCAACTTTCTGAAGACTCTTACAATTTTGCGCTCAGTCACATCAACTTCGGCATCCCATTGGGGCGGCCCGGCGGAATCAGCTTTGGCATCATGCCGTTTTCCGATGTCGGTTTCAGCTACGCCATACCCGGTAATATCGATACCACAAACATCCGCACCGTATATGCTGGCGCGGGTGGTACAACCAAGGCCTATTTGGGATATGGTATTCAGCTTAACAAAAACTTCAGTGTCGGTGTGAATGCTTCCTATATTTTTGGAACATTGGAAAACATCAGGTCTGTAGAAATCCCCAACGACATTGGTGCGCTGAACGTCAGAATAGACAGCAGTCAGTACGTCAACGGATTCAGTTTTGATTATGGCCTGCAATACTTCCAACCGCTTGGGAATAACGTAAGCTTAACCATTGGCTACACAGGCACCGCGGGAACTCCGATGAACACCAGCGCATCGCGCGTGATCACGCGCACGCCGACCAGTGTGGAAAATGATTTTGAAAACCTGCCGGTCGATTCAATCGGTGGCCAGTACGAAGGTCAGAAACAACGAATAGCCATGCCCATGAAACACCGGGTCGGGTTCAGCATTGCGAAGGGCAACAGCTGGATGGTAGGCGGCGATGTAAATTATGCCAAATGGAGCGATTTTCGCATTGGCGACAACAATCCGGGCCTCACTGACAGCTACGGCTTTGCGGTCGGCGGACAGTTTACACCCGATGTTACCTCTGTGCGGTATTTCAATGTGGTGGATTACCGGTTAGGATTCAAATACAATAAGACCCATATCAATATAGATAACCAAAATGTAGACCAAATGGCGCTGACAGCAGGCTTCGGCTTCCCGCTTCCCTCGCTATTCGGCGGCTCTTTTTACAAAATAAATTTTTCCACTGAATTCGGTCAGATGGGTACCTTGTCCAATAACTTGGTACGCGAACGCTACATTAATTTCAACTTAGGGTTTACGCTCAACGAGCGTTGGTTCCGACGCAGACAATACGATTAATGGCTAAACCCGATCGCAACAATGGATAATGAGCGCTCCTAATGAAAAAATTTTCCTTTTTGCGGTAGCTGCGTTGTGCAGCGTGCTCATGTTCGCCGCGTGCGAAACGGACCTGAAGGAGGTAGACCGCATTGCGGCCATTCAAGCCGAAGAACCCGTAGACATCTCCTTGGGGGTAACCGTCATATATAGCGACTCAGCAAAGGTAAAGGCGAAAATGAGCGCGCCTGAAATGCGACATTACAACGTGGAAGAGCCCTATTATGAATTTCAAAAAGGGGTAACCATTATTTTTTATGACGAAAACGGCTTGGAAAGCCAACGCATTACGTCTGATTATGCTATTCAGAAGGAGCTCCAGGAGCTGACTGAATTCAGAGGGAATGTCGTCATCACACGGGCAGATGGGTCAATTATTAAGACGGAAGAGCTTATTCACGATCAGAAAGCCAACACGTTTTACAACCATGTACCCATTGAAGCGTATTTCAAAGATGGAAGAGGTAATTTCATGGGATCTTCTTTTCACTCAGACGGCAACTTTGAAAATATCGAGGTACAGAATTCGACCGGGCTTTACATTTTTGAAGATGGGGAAGGGCCTGCTTTCCGATAGCATGTATGGCCCATTTCTATTTATTTTATTCTTTTTTTGATAAAAGTCGTATCTTGCGCCTCATTTCGAAAAAAGGTCGGACAACCGCCTGAAAACAAGGATTTGACACGAAAAATAACAGCATAACGAAAACAGTTTTATACAGGCTATGGGATTAATGAATTATTTGCGTAACCGGGCAGGAGTGGTTATCATTGTTTTTATCGGTTTCGCAATTTTTGCATTTTTGTTGGGAGACGTGATCAGCTATGGCACACCGTTCTGGGCCCGCCATCAAAACCAGGTGGGCAGCATCAACGGTGAAGCTATTGATATCAACGAATTCAATGCGCAGGTTGAGCAAACCTCGGAAATGTTTCGGCAACAGATGGGCGGCGGCACACTAAATCCGCAGATGAGGTCATGGGCAGTACAGCAGGTGTGGGGCCAATACCTCAATCGAGAGCTGCTGAAAAGCGAGGTGGAACGCATTGGCCTTTCCGTGGGGAAAACAGAATTGAACGACCTTGTGCAAGGGGACAATCCCTCCATGCAAATACAGCAAGCGTTCCGCGATCCGCAAACCGGGCAGTTCGACCGTGGCCAACTTACGGGCTTCATCTCCCAAGTAGGCGCTCTTCCCCAGGGCCACGAAGCGCATGGGCAGTGGGAAGCACTGTTGCAAAGTGTCATTGATGAACGGTTGAGCACCAAATACACCAACCTCATCAACAACAGCATCTATATCACGTCGTTGGAAGCTACCGCAGAATACACCAACCGGAACAAACTGGCTAATTTTGAATACGTACTGCTGGACTACGATTCAGTGCCTGACAGCGCGGTAACCATCACCGAACAGGACTATAAGGATTACTACAATGAAAATAAAGGGGTATTTAAAAACCCCGAGGAAACGCGCAGTTTGGCATTTGTTGTTTTCGATGCAAGCCCAACGGCCCAGGACACCGCAGCGGTGCGAACTGCCATCGAAGAGCTGAAGGCTCAGCTGAGCGAAACGACAACCGATTCGTTGTTTGCAGCAGTCAACTCAGACACTAAATACCCTTTTATCTTCCGTAAACAGGGCGAATTTAGTCCTGCCCTGGACACGCTGCTTTTCAACGTGCCGGTAGGTACAACGGTGGGACCAGTGCTTGCCAACGGTCGGTTTGAGATCGGCAAAGTCGTGGAAACCAAAGTCGGCCCCGACTCGGTAAAAGCCAGCCATATCCTGCTTAACCCGGCAGCGGAAGGCGGCATGGATAGGGCAAAAGCCAAAGCGGATTCCATCAAAGGCCTAATCGAAAACGGAGAGAATTTTGCTGCCCTTGCTATTCAATTCAGTACGGACGAAGGCAGTAAAATCAATGGTGGTGACCTGGGTACATTTGGTCGTGGTATGATGATACCTGCTTTTGAAAACGCCGCTTTTGACGCAAAGCGCGGAGACGTAGTAGTAGTAACTACTCAATTTGGTATCCATATCATCAAAGTTGAAGACCAGATCGGTTCATCACGGGTGGTAAAAGCGGCCATCGTCGACAAGCAGATAACAAGCGGAAAGGAGACAACAAGCGCTGCCTACGCTAAAGCAAGCGAATTCTTCGGAGCCGCCAATCAGAATAATTTCCAGGAAACGGCCGCACAACAAGGTCTTTCGGTACTGAAAGCGGAAGATGTTACGGCAATGGAAACCATGCTTATGGGAACAGAGGTGCCACGTGAACTGGTGAGATGGGCGTTCGACGCCGACCGTAATGAGGTTACGGACAGAATCTACGAGACAGACGACAAATTTATCGTGGCGCAACTTACTGGTATTCGCAAAAAAGGCCAATTGCCGTTGGAAGCAGTAAAAAGTGAAATCGAAGGCGTGGTGCGAAGCAGGGTAAAAGGAAAGAAATTGATAGCCCAGGCTCAAGAGGCTTCCAACGGAGCCAATAGCCTCGCTCAAATCGCACAGAAACTCGGTAAATCCCCGACCCTAGCAGAAAATATCGTATTTTCAAATCCGGTAATACCGGGCGTTGCACAGGAGAATGCGGTCGTAGGTACCGTCTTCGGATTGCAGCCGAAACAGCCGTCAAAACCGATTCGGGGTTCACAAGGTGTGTATGTGGTAGAAGTGACCGGGTTTGTCAACCCAGAGGCTCCTGCAGACCTGGATGCGCAGAAAAGGCAACTGATGCAATCGCTCGCTCAGCGCACATGGTCGCTGGTGTTCCGGGCTTTGCAAGACCAGGCCAAGATTGTCGATAACCGGGCCCAGTTCTTTTAAGACACGGACACTTAGTTTTATTTTCGTAACTTTGTATCCGGATGGTGCAAGCACCGTCCGGATTTTTTTTGTTATGGATATACAAGAAACCGTCATCAATAAAGTAGCGCAAAGTGGTCTGTTGACCGTTGATCTTGCTGATTTTGCTTCAAAGGGCGAGCGGGTACTATATGATATCAAAGACAACTTATTCCAAGGCCTCATTCTGAGGGAAAAGGACTTTAGGGAGTTTGTCAAGAACCATGATTGGGAACAGTATCGCGGCAAGTTTGTCGCCATCACCTGTACGGCTGATGCCATTGTACCCACATGGGCGTATATGCTTCTCGCCAACCGGCTGGCAAGCTGTGCAGAAGACATCGTGTTCGGCGATCTAGCGACACTTGAAACCATGCTATACGAAAGAGCGCTCGAAAAAATTGACATAGAAAAATTCAGAGACCAGCGCGTAGTGGTCAAAGGCTGTGGAGATATCCCAATTCCAGAGTCAGCTTTCGTCAAATTTACCGCCCAACTGAGTAAGGTCGCAAAAAGCATCATGTATGGAGAACCGTGTTCCACCGTCCCCGTATTTAAACGGAAGGCGTAACGCCACTGTCCAACGAAGCCGCATATTAGTTGTATATCGCATCCCATGAAAAAAACGCTCGCCTTAATTTCCGTCATTTTGGGCGCTGTATTGGTTGCCAGCAGCCAACCCCTCCCCTACCTTGAGGAGTCAGCTTTTAAAGCAGGCGAAGAGCTGCACTACCGGCTGCGTTATGGGGTCATTTCAGCTGCAGTGGGCACACTTACCGTGGAGGATTCGAAAATAAAATTTAGCAGCCCGCATACCTACCACTTGTCTGCACGGGGCCAGACCTCCAAGGCATTCAGTGTTTTCTATACGGTCGATAACCGCTACAATTCGTATATCGATTCGCGAACTTTTCTGCCTCATTACTATACTGAAAATATACGGGAGGGAAACTATCGCCGCACGGACATTGTTCGGTTTGACCATCGGACCCGAACGGTGCAGGGCAACAAAGGCACATTCAAAAGTGAATCTGCCCAAACATTCGATTTGTTGTCTGCGTATTACTTCTCCCGCAACCTCGATCTCACCAACGTAAAACCCGGGCAGTCGTTCAAGATGACTTATTTCCTGAATGACGAAATTGCAACATTGGGCATCGAATACATAGGCATCGAAAACGTGAAGACGCCACTTGGAACGCTGGAATGTCTGAAATTCAGCCCAGAAATCACGCCGGGTAGGATATTCAAGAAGGACAGCCGGCTTTACCTATGGGTCACCAACGATGGAAACCGCATTCCGGTAAAAGCGCAAGTAGAGATACTGATCGGCTCGGTAACGCTGGAGATTGCCGATGCCCGGGGATTAAAATACCCTCTTGGGCAGAAAGTAAAAGGCGTGTCAAAATAAAATACAATTGACCATGATGATCGAAATAGGCGCTGTCTTGGTAAGCGAAGAACTGGTTAAAGAAGAGTTTGTATGTAATCTCGGCAAATGCCGTGGCGCTTGTTGCATCGAGGGGGATGCGGGTGCACCGTTGCAGCGTGATGAACTGAGCATGCTGGACGCAATTTATCCCAAAGTAAGACCTTACATGACGGAGAAGGGAATTGCCACGGTGGAAGAGCAGGGCACGCATGTGATCGACGCGGACGGCGACCTCACCACTCCCTGCGTCGACGGTGATAAAGCGTGTGCTTATGTAACCTGGGAAAATGGTATTACAAAATGTGCCATCGAGAAAGCGTATGAACGCGGCGAAATTAACTGGAGGAAGCCCATTTCGTGCCACTTGTATCCCATCCGCGCCACCGCATATCCGGAATTTGACGTGCTGCACTATGACCGTTGGAACATCTGCCGTACTGCCTGTTCCCTCGGCCGCGAACTTAAAGTGCCGGTGTACGCGTTTCTGAAAGAACCGCTCATCCGGAAATATGGCCAGAAATGGTATCAAGAGCTGGAAGAATCGGTAGCCCTGCTATAGGTCATTGTTAAATTATCTTAGTATCTTGCGCCGGTTTTATTCAGACAGGTTACATTCGTTGTTGCCCACCATTCTACATGCTCAAACTAAGTGAAATACAAAAACCCATAACCGGGGAACTGGCCGTATTTGAAGACAAGTTCAAGGACTCAATGCAGAGTTCTGTTCCGCTGCTCGATCGTATCACCCACTACATCGTAAAGCGCAAGGGCAAACAAATGCGGCCCATGTTTGTCTTTTTTTCGGCAGGTTTATCCGGCACGATTAACGATGCCACCCACCGCGGAGCGGCATTGGTGGAGTTGCTGCATACCGCTACCCTGGTACATGACGATGTGGTGGACAATGCTAACGTGCGGCGGGGATTCTTCTCGGTTAACGCACTGTGGAAAAACAAAATCGCAGTATTGGTCGGCGATTTTCTATTGGCAAAAGGAATGCAGCTATCACTGAAAAACAATGATTTTCGGATGCTCAATATCGTCAGCGATGCCGTGCAACAAATAATTGAGGGTGAGCTGTTGCAGCTGGAAAAAGCCCGGCGGATGGACATCGAAGAACCGGTGTACTTTGAAGTCATCAGACAGAAAACCGCCTCGTTGATCGCATCTTGCTGCGCCTGCGGGGCGGCGTCAGCGGGCGCCGATGAAGCAACCATTAACCGGATGCGCCTATTCGGTGAAAAAGTGGGCATAGCTTTTCAGATCAAGGACGATTTATTTGACTTCGGTATTGATGATGTGGGCAAGCCCCTTGGAAATGACATCAAAGAAAAGAAAATCACCCTGCCTTTGATTCATGCACTAAAACAGGTGCGTAAGTCCGAAAAAAGGTATATCATCAATTTGATAAAAAACCACCATGAAGATCGCGAAAAAGTGAACGAGGTGATTGCTTTCGTAAAGGCCAATCGCGGGATGGAGTACGCGACAGCAAAGATGCTGGCATATCAGCAGGAAGCTTTTGAGATCCTTACCCATTTCCCGTCCAATGAATACCGGAATGGGCTTGAACAACTTGTACGATATACAACAGAACGGAATAAATAACATGAGCAACGAAATTTTATTTTTTGGTGGCTTCTTACTTTTCATCATGCTGATGCTGGCTATTGACTTAGGGCTTTTCAGTAAAGGTAATAAAGCAGTAAGTTTCACGAAAGCAGCCATCATGAGTACCGTTTGGGTCAGCTTCGCACTTGGCTTCTATGTTGTCTTACGTGTGTGGGGAGACGAACTGCATGACATCCAGGATTTCGCCCGTCTTGTTGAAGTTACCGAAAAACACCTGCATAATATCCGGCTCATCCCGGGAGATTTTGCGGCGAGCCTCGAACTATATAAACGGAATTTGGCCCTCGAATACATCACAGGTTATGTCGTCGAATATGCCCTCTCCGTCGATAACATCTTCGTGATGGTATTGATCTTCTCATCCTTTGGTGTACCGGCAGAGTATTACCATAAGGTGCTGGTATGGGGTATCATTGGCGCAATTGTACTGCGTTTTCTGTTCATCTTCATCGGTGCGGCGTTGATCAGCGAGTTCGAGTGGATACTTTATTTGTTCGGACTTTTCTTAGTATATACAGGGATCATGATGTTCGTCCACCGCAACCAAGAGGAGGAAATTGATCCGAAAAACCACAAAGTGGTGAAATTTGCGTCAAAATATTTTTCGGTGTATCCCAACTTCGTGGGCAGCAAATTCTTCCATAATGAAAACGGCAAAAAGTATGTCACTCCGCTTTTTCTCGTGCTGCTTGTCATCGAATTTACCGACCTGATATTTGCCGTGGATTCGATACCGGCAATCTTTGCCGTAACCAAAGATCCTTATATCGTCTTCTTCTCTAATATCTTTGCTATACTCGGCTTGCGGTCGATGTTTTTCTTATTGGTCAATATTATCCATAAATTCCACTACCTCAAAACCGGATTGTCGTTTTTACTTGTCTTTATCGGCGCAAAAATGCTATTGCATCACTGGCTGGCCGGTTGGGGATTCACCACATCGCATTCCTTGATTGTTATTGTATCAATATTGGCAATCAGCGTCATTGCGTCGCTTATTTTTCCGAAAAAAACAAAACCAGCGGACCTGTAAAACGGGCAGACACATGACGCATGACGCCGCTACCAACACGACCGGCTGCGAAGGTAACGCGCAGCCGCAAAGTAAGGTAGCCTAACACAGGCAGTTAGAATAACAGATCCTTGATGTCCGGAGTTCTATCGAAAACGCGTTTGGCATACGTACATAACGGAATGATTTTCAAGTCATTTTCTTGCGCAAACGCCACGCCTGCCATTACCAATTCCTTGCCCACCCCTTGTCCGGAGAAGTCCGGGTATACTTCGGTATGGTCGATAATAAACTTACCCTCGCCGGCCCAGGTATAGGTCATTAGACCTGCCTCATTGCCGTCGATCAGTATCCTGAACCGGCCTTTCTTTCCATCGTCGTCTCTGAAAATCTCCATTGTCACATCGCTTTTATAGCCATAGATCACGGCTCGTTGAAGGGCGTTCCTGTTTGTTGGAACAGAAACGCCCATTTATCTGCTTGTTCAGCAATGACCATAGCAGTAGGCTTACCCGCTCCATGACCAGCTTTGGTCTCAATCCGTATCAATACGGGGTTTGGCCCCGTGTGGTATTCCTGCAGACGCGCCGCAAACTTGAAGGAATGGGCTGGTACCACCCGGTCGTCATGATCAGCCGTAGTTACCATTGTAGCCGGGTAAGCCGTATCTGGCTTTAATGCATGATAAGGTGAGTAACGATATAAGTAGTTAAACATTTCTTCGCTATCATCGGCCGTACCATAATCATATGCCCAGCCTGCACCTGCGGTGAATTTATGGTACCGTAGCATGTCCAAGACACCGACGGCCGGAAATGCCACCTTAATTAATTCAGGCCGTTGCGTCATGGTCGCCCCAACCAGCAGACCGCCATTGGAGCCACCTGCAATGCCCAACTTTGCAGAAGATGTATACTTTTCTCCAATAAGGTATTCTGCGGCGGCGATGAAATCGTCAAACACATTTTGCTTATTAAGCTTAGTGCCAGCCAAGTGCCACTTTTCACCGTATTCGCCGCCTCCCCGGAGGTTCGCGACCGCATACACCCCACCCTGCTCCAACAGTATGATGTTAGACGTGCTAAACGAAGGGGTGAGGCTGATATCAAACCCTCCGTAGCCATACAACAACGTCGGGTTATTTCCATCCAGGGCTATTCCCTTTTTGTGTGTAATGATCATGGGCACTTTCGTGCCATCTTTTGAGGTATAAAACACTTGTTTAGATTCGTACCTGGTTGGGTCAAAATCCACACCGGACGCTTTGTACAATTCCGAGTTGCCTGAGGCAATGTCATACTTAAATATTGTGGGCGGATATATATAGGAAGTAAAGGAATAATACAACGTTTTATCTTCTGTTTTGGCGCTGAAGCCGCCGGCCGACCCAACATCCGGCAATTCAATGGTTCGCTCCAAGTTGCCATCGCGGCTGTATTGCTGTACCAAAGAGGTGGCATCTTTGAGGTAGTGAGCGAATATTTTGCCGCCCCCCGTACTTGGATTGAGCACATTGTCCGTTTCCGGTATGAGGTCTACCCAATTTGCAGGCCGGGGGTCGTTTGCATCTACCGTTACGATTTTCCCATTGGGCGCTCCCAAATTAGTGTAAATAAACAGCTTACTCCCGTCATTGTCAACGACGCTGTGATTCTTTTCGAAATTATCCACTACCGTCACGATCGGGCTGCCAGGTTTGGACAAATCCTGGATATACAATTCAGCTCCGCTTGTAGTATTGGCGGCCGAGATGACGAGAAACCGTTCGTCTTCAGTGAGGTATCCACCGATGTAGCGACGCGGCGCATTCGGTCCGTCAAATATTAGTTGATCCGCTTCCTGCGGCGTGCCAAGCCGGTGAAAATAGAGCTTGTGCTGGTCAGTGATACCAGATAGTGCGCTGCCTTCCTTGGGCTTATCATAACTGCTATAATAAAAGCCATCATTCCCCCGCCATGCCAGTCCGCTGAACTTGATATCAACCAGTGTGTCGCCGACGATGGATTTGTCATCTGTGCGGATAACCACCACCTTGCGCCAATCTGAACCACCTTCGGATAGCTGGTAGGCAACTAAACTACCGTCTTTGCTGAATGCTATGCCCGCCATCGAAGTGGTGCCATCCTCAGAAAATTTATTGGGATCAAGGAAAACTTCCACCTCACCGTCATCTCCCTGTTGCCGGTATAGCACGCTCTGGTTCTGCAGCCCGTCGTTCTTATAAAAGTATGTATAGTCGCCTTCTTTGAAAGGAGCGGAAAATTTTTCATAATTCCACAGCTTTTCTAACCTGCGGTAAATGGCATCTCTGAAAGGTATCTGCTCTAGGTAATGTTCGGTCACCTTATTCTGTTCGGCTACCCAGGCCTTGGTATCATCAGCGGTGTCATTTTCGAGCCACCGGTATGGATCGGGCACCTCGGCACTAAAATAGTGGTCTACCACATCGCCTTTTTTTGATTCGGGATATGGCAACAACGAAATTTCCGCTGCAGGGTTAATGGTCTTTTGGTTCTGACAGGCCGCGATACTCATAGCCAATACGATAAAGTTTATGTGTCTATTCATGCGTTACAATAACTCGTAGTGAAAACAAAACTAATAGAATTTCCCATTATGTGCAATGCATGACACAATTTACCTAGCCTATACTGGGTACCAGATCCTGCCAACCATAAACAGGGTATGCCAGGCCCAGCAAACGGCCAATGGTCTGATAGATTTCCTCTTTCGCTATCCCCTGCCGGCGGAAATACCTTACCGAGGTAGCGCCCGCCGATTTGGAAAGCTTCTCTTGGCCATTGGCCGTCAACAGGGGATGGTGGCAAAACGTGGCATCGCGGAAGGCTGGGTACCCCAACACTTCAGCTAAATAGGTCTGCGCCTGAGTAGACTCCCATAAATCGCTGCCCCGGACAACGAGATCGATCCCGAAGTGGGTATCGTCCACCAAAGAAGCGAGTTGATAAGCGGGGAATCCGTCCTTTTTCCGCACGACAAAATATTGCATATACTCAGGCAGAGCCGCAGCCGCAGTATCTATACGCCAGCTGCACCCCGGCGTATCCAACGATAACCTCTTGGTTTTACATGCCCCCGTATAGACGCCCTGCGGATGACCGTTTAGCAGCGTCGTGCGCGAACAATCACAGGCGAACACCACCCCTTTCGCTCGCAATTGGCGCAATGCATCCTCGTACAGCGCCATTCGGTGCACTTGTGAGAAGGTTGCTTCATATTCATGGTAGTCTCGCGGCCCCGTATCCCAGGGAATCTCCAGATAGCTCAATGTATCGAATATGTCCGCCAGATACTCG
Source organism: Parapedobacter deserti (assembly GCF_042646065.1). Taxonomy (NCBI): domain Bacteria; kingdom Pseudomonadati; phylum Bacteroidota; class Sphingobacteriia; order Sphingobacteriales; family Sphingobacteriaceae; genus Parapedobacter; species Parapedobacter deserti. The sequence continues at coordinate 364,152 of NZ_JBHRTA010000038.1, read as the reverse complement.
GACTTTACCCGCTTTCTGTCCAGGTCATCGATACGCAGCAAGATCTGTGCCCCGGATCGCTTGGCGAGCGCTGCTGTCAGAGCAAACGAATACGCGTTGCCCAGGTGCAGGAAGCCGCTGGGTGTCGGTGCAATGCGGGTCGACGTAAACTGTTGCATCCCGGCTAAGTTAGTAAATTAATGTAGATCGGGTAAGCGCCAACTGTTCACTTTTGACACGCAGATTGTCCGTTTTCAAACAGCGCCATGACGTATTCAAAAACTTAATGCGTTGATAATCTTATGATTGTGATTTTGACGCGCGGTTTATATATTTTTTTTCAAAATGCGTGCAACGTTTTAAATACGTCAGCGTCCTAATAGAGACGGAATATTCGAACAGAACGTTAGTCGTTGAACGACCAAGATATAATGTGTGTTTGTGAATCACTGGTTAGCTGGTGTCGCTCCCCGCGATCAACCAGCTTCCAAGTGGTTCGGACGAACAAGAATCGAAAGGAAGCACACCGGAACAGCCACCATGGTCAAAATCAACTTATTGCTCGGCCAGCCACGTCAAAAATTGGTCAACCCATTTATCGGAAGTAGTCGTGTTGTGGAGGCCAAAGCCATGTCCTCCGCTGGGGTACCGGACAAGCCGTGCCGCTGTACCGTATTTTTTTAGAGCTGTTAGATACGCTTCGCTATTCGCTATGGGCACCACGGTATCATCCGCAGCATGCATCAGAAACGTCGGCGGCGTAGCTGCCGTTACCTGCATTTCGTTTGAAAAGCGGACGACGTCTCCAGCCCCGGGATTACTACCCAGCAAATTTTTCTTTGACCCGTTGTGTGTCATCCCCTCCTTCATACTGATGACGGGATACGCCAACAGGGCAAAATCTGGCCGCAGGGATGTACCCTCCGGATTATCGATGAGTGGTTCCTGATGTTGTGTGCAAAGGGTTGATGCTAAATGTCCTCCCGCGGAGAAGCCCACTACACCGATCTTATCCTGTGCTACTCCCCATTCATCTGCTCTTTCCCGTACCAATTGGATAGCGCGCTGGGCATCCTGAAGCGGGCCGATACGCTTATCTATCATGGCATCATCGGTAGGCAACCGGTATTGCAGCACAAAGGCTGCTATGCCGTGCGCCGCGAACGCTTGTGCAACATCATGGCCTTCGTGGCCGATTGCTAAGATGCTGTACCCTCCTCCAGGACAGACGATGACCGCCTTTCCGGCGTGGGCTGTCTTTTTGTTCGGGAGATATGCGGTTAGTGTGGGTTTGGTCACACCAGAAATACGGACTACTCCATGATCGTCCGTTGTCGAAATCTCCTCCATGGACGACGGTTTGCTGTTTGGCACCGCATCATCGTATAAGTTGATAACGACCTGGGAATTTGCAGCTACGGGCGTCACCATGAGCATAATACATATTATCGTACTTGGATACAGCATGCAGCGGTTAATGGTTAGAAACGACGAGCAAATCCAGATCCTTAGGGGTGAGGTTGAATTTATTGGCAATATCCTTGTTCGTGAGATGCCCTTGATAGAGGTAGATGGCATTTCGGATACCGGGCCTCGTCCAGATTAGATTCATAATACTTCCACTTTCACCGATATCTAACAGGATGGGCGTGAAAATGTTAGTCAGCGCGTACGTGGCGGTTCGCGCTACCCTGGACGCGATATTGGGGACGCAGTAATGGATTACATCATATTTCCGGAATACGGGCTGTTCGTGGTTGGTAATTTCCGACGTCTCGAAGCATCCGCCCTGATCAATACTGACATCGATCAGCACAGAATTAGGCTTCATCCTTGACACGGTCTCTTCATTAATGATACATGGACTGCGTCCATTGCTCGCCCGGATAGCCCCGATCACAACGTCGCATCCAATCACCGCCTTGCGCAATACGATGGGTTGGATCACCGATGTGAATACCCTACTTCCTACATTGTTCTGCAAACGGCGGAGCCGATAAACTGAGCTGTCGAACACCTTGACCTGGGCGCCCAGTGCGATGGCTGTCCTCGCAGCGAATTCACCCACCGTCCCAGCACCGAGGATGACCATCTCCGTGGGGGGAACTCCGGTGACCCCGCCCAGCATCAACCCTTTGCCGTCAAATACATTACTCAGGTATTCGGCGGCAATAAGTACGGACGTTGCGCCGACAATCTCGCTCATAGCGCGTACCACTGTAAGGGTATTGCCCTCATCGCGAAGGTACTCATACGACAGTGCGGTCACCTTCTTTTTCATCAGGGCCTGAAGATGATCGAGGCTCATCAATGAAGGTTGTTGGGACGACAACAGCACCTGGCCACTGTGCATCATATTGATTTCCTCCAATGTCGGAGGAGCGATTTTGATGACAATATTAGCCTTGTATACCTCTTCCTTATCATGCACGATAGTCGCTCCCTGCTCACTGTAGTGATGATCAAGAAAATTCGCTGCTGCACCTGCCCCGCTTTCCAGCACGACATCATGGCCGTTTTCAACAAGTAACGCAACGGAGAGCGGGGTCAATGGCACTCGGTTCTCCTGAAAGCTGATTTCTTTGGGAATCCCGATGTATAGGCTGTTTTTCTTCTTTCCAGTTTCAAGCATTGCCTCCTGTGGTTGCAACAATGCCTGCCGCGCCAATTTTGATAACTCGCTCATGATGCGCTTACTTTATCCATAAAACTTGGGTTCAAGATGCGAAAATAGTTAATTTTTTTCAAAATCTAGGCTGATCACAAGAAGTGGTTAGTTCCGGCGTCCCTATTCGAACGACAAGTACAAGCTAAATTGCCGAACGCTTGGTTGTAATTTAAAATTCTGTATATTTGAGGCGTATTTATCCCCATAACGTGTCCATTTTGCTGCCTTTAATCGCACCGGATGTTTGACAGACTTAACATCGTTCCCCGTTGGATTATTTTCACGCTAGATTTATGCTGCAGTGCGACCGCTTTATTTTTTGCCAACCTGCTGCTTAATAGTTTTGCCTTCGACACCATAAATTCTGTAGATTTCAGCCGGAAACTTCTCGTCGTGTCGGTGGTAAGTTCTGCCGTCTTCTACCGGCTAAAAATGTATGCGGGTATCGTACGGTATACCAGTGCCCTGGATTCCGTGCGGATATTGTCTTCAGTAGCACTATGTGTACTCATCCTCTTTCTGCTGAACACCATTTTGATCGCTATTAACCGCTCACCGTTAATTTCCAATAGTCTGTTGGTTGCATACGGTTTAATGAACTTTCTGTTATTGATCACATACCGCTCTACGGTAAAACTTTTCTTTCTGTACATCAAGAACATGAAAGTAAACCGTCGCCAAACGATTATCTATGGTGCTGGCGACGTCGGGATCGCTGCAAAAAGAACCTTAGACCATGATCATGCCGCCGACAACGTGGTTGTCGGATTCATTGATGACAACGTACAGAAAGTGGGTAAGGTAATCGATGGCGTACGCATTTACCATACCGATTATTTTGAACAGCTTATCATACAAGGCAAGGTAGACGAACTTATTATCTCTTCTCATAATGTCCCGGTGGAAAAAAAGGCAGCCATTGTAGATTTGTGCTTGGAGCGAAACATCAAAGTGCTTACCATGCCTCCCATACATCGGTTGATCAATGGGGAAGTAACGCCCAACCAAATCCAAAAGATGCGAATTGAGGATCTGCTGGAAAGGGAGCCTATAAAAATAGATAATCAAACCATTAGTCAGCAATTGCGTGGAAAACGGGTATTAGTCACCGGTGCCGCGGGCTCCATTGGCAGTGAAATCGCGAGGCAATTGGGAAAATATTTGCCGCAAATGATCATCCTAACCGATCAGGCGGAGACACCGTTGCATGAGTTGCAACTGGAGCTGGAGGATTCTCAAAGAAATCAGCTTTATCATGCATTCATCGGGGACATTCGAGACGAGGACCGAATGGACGCCTTATTCCGTACGTTCAAACCACATTATGTGTACCACGCTGCGGCGTACAAGCATGTTCCGATGATGGAGAACCACCCCGTTGAAGCCGTACGCACAAATATATTGGGCACGCGCTTAGTGTCGCGCCTAGCTGTTAGATACGGTGTGGAAAAGTTTGTCATGATCTCTACCGACAAGGCTGTCAATCCAACCAATGTCATGGGCGCGTCTAAGCGAATCGCTGAAATCTACGTACAGACTTACTTCAATCATTTGTTTCAGCAGCATTCCTTATTAAATAGCAATAGCGGCGCCACATACCCCCGATTTATTACTACAAGATTCGGCAACGTGCTCGGTTCCAACGGCTCTGTGATACCCCGGTTTAAAAGCCAAATTGAAAAGGGAGGGCCTGTCACCGTCACACACCCTGAGATCACACGATATTTCATGACCATTCCCGAGGCCTGCCAGTTAGTGCTGGAGGCCGGGTCTATGGGCAATGGAGGCGAAATATATGTATTCGATATGGGCAAGTCGGTAAAAATCGTCGAACTGGCCAACAAGATGATTAAGCTATCGGGCTTGGTCCCCAACAAGGACATCAATATTGAATACACCGGACTGCGACCGGGGGAGAAATTATATGAAGAACTGCTCAACGATCTTGAAAATACGCTTCCCACCCACCATCAAAAGATCATGATTGCTAAAGTAAGGAATTATGATTTCGAGCACATCGAATACGAGGTAAGTCAGCTGATCAACCTGACCAAAAATCAGAACGAGAGGGAAATCGTTCTTAAAATGAAAAAGTTGGTACCCGAGTTTAAAAGTAACAATTCAGTCTACGAAGACCTGGACGAAAAACGAAAAACAGGACTTGACGTTTGAAGACACGTTACAAAAAAGCCTTGGATATAATAAGCAAAAGTGTATTTTTGCAATCCGAATTTACAAACAGAAATGTCAAGTAATCAAAAACATAAAACGGCGGCGCCGGCTCCCGAGAAAAAGCCCGGAAACAGCAACTTCATTATGGAGAACCAAAAGAGCTTGGTGTTCATTATAGGCGGAATAGTTGTGTTGATATTGCTTTATATCGGTTACCAGCGATTCTACCTGGCTCCCCGGGCGGCGACTGCCGCTGACCAACTGTTCAAAGCGGAAACCTACGCAACGGTAGATTCATTGCATCAACGGGCTATTGATGGCGATGGGTCTTATCCCGGATTCCGGGAAATTGCCGAGGAATATGAAAACACGAAGTCAGCGAATATTGCGAATGCATACCTCGGCGGCTTATACCTCCGCCAGGGCAAATATCAAGAGGCGATCGAGGCCCTGGAAAAGTACAGCAATACTGGCAGCACCGTCTTGGATCCCCTTGTCATCGGCTTGCTTGGCGATGCGTATTCTGAGCTCAAGGATTATAAGAAGGCCGCTTCTTACTACAAGAAAGCGGCCGAAAAAAACTCAAATACATTTACCTCACCATTGCTGCTTAAAAAACTAGGGTTGGTATGTGAGGCACAAAACGATTTTAAACAAGCACTTGATGCCTATAAGCGAATCCAAGCAGACTTTCCTGAAAGCCAGGAAGCGTCCGCTATAGAAAGCTACATCGCAAGGGCAGAAGCGCAGCTATAGGCAGTCCCGTTTATTCATGGCAAGCCATAACAAAAATCTATCGGATTTCGCCCACATGGAGGTTGCTTCAGCCGCTCCATACCGGTTTGGTATCATCGTGTCGCAATGGAACGCAGAGGTTACAGGTCGCTTGCTGGAAGGGGCGTTTGACACACTGAAAAGATACGGTGGCTTTGAGGAAAACATCCGTATTGTACAGGTGCCTGGCAGTTATGAATTGACAAGCGGTGCGGACATTGTGCTTCGTGACAAGTCATTGGATGCCGTAATATGCCTGGGTTGCGTTATCCAGGGAGAAACCAAACACTTTGATTATATATGTAGCGCCGTGGCTCATGGCATTGCCAACGTAGCGCTAAAACACAATAAGCCCGTTATTTTCGGTGTGTTGACAACAGACGATCTACAACAGGCTTTGGATAGGGCCGGCGGTAAACACGGCAACAAAGGAGAGGAAGCAGCGGTGACTGCCATACAGATGGCCGCACTCAACGCCGAAATCGGATAAGGTTGCATTATTAATTTGGAATAACCGGATTTCAATACTAGTTTTGCGGTACCCATTTCCATAAGGGGTTCAACATGAGAAGGACGTTCGCCATCAGTATCACACTTGTTTTGCTTGTTTCATTGTCGTTGCAGTCCTGCTCACGAAAATCCTGCCCAGCCTACAACACCTATCCAAAAACCAAACGAATGCGATAATTGTTACTATCATTCAATAATAGACACCGTATTGCGATCATTCATATATTAGCGCTTTCAATATAGTGGCTACTAAAGCTATTTGAAAAGTAGAATTACAGAGATGATGCACAATTTCGTCAAATTTATACTAAACCTATTCACTGCATTACTCGCCTTCGCAGCCATCGTTCAGGGCCAAGTTTCTGATTCAGACATCGAAACAAAACTTTGGGACGCCATCGGTGGAAAGAAAAATTGGGAGGACGCACGCTACTTCATGTTCAGTTGTGTGGGGCGGGAAGATGAATCCTTTGCCCAGGGGGAACGTAAATATCTGTGGGACAAAAAAACAGGGAGTTGCCGTTTCGAAGGGATTACAACGGATGATGAAGCCGCTATCGTGTTATTCAACACCAAAACGGCAGAAGGGACCGTGTACATCAACGGGGTTAAGCTTGACAACCCACGGACCACGGCAGACGTTATCGCCGAGGTATCCGATGAGTTTGAAAAAGATGCTTATTTGTTATTTCTCCCCACAGCATTGTGCGGCGGCCAGGCCTCTTACACCGTCACCGGGGAAAAATTGGTGGGCACACAGCGCTTAGTCGTAATTAATATCAAGAACCCAAAAACAAGTTTCGAAACGCCTGTGGAGGGCCAGTTATACGTTGACTTGCAAACGGGCCAAGCAAAGCGATGGCGGGCAAGCAATAACACAAACCATTTTACGATAAGCGGGTTCAAAGACATCGGCGGTGGCTTGGTTTTGCCTACTCGTTTCACGGGAAGTGACGCAAGCACGAGCATTACTTATCCAATCGCAGCCGCATTGGTCAACATCGAAGAACAAAAGTTCATTAAACCTTAGTCCTTCTCCCACCAGTCATTTTGCAAGCCGTCGATTTCCCGGCGCTCCTTTTTGGTAGGCCTTCCGGTCCCCCTGTCTCGCTTGAGTACCGAAGCGTGATGTATCGTCTTGTGCCCATAAGTCTCCTCAGGCGGAGTCAGATCTTCATAGAAGCTAATTGCCGTTTTAGCATCTACCCGTTTATCGAGTAGGCCAGTCACTTTTACGACCTTCTTTTCGGCCCCTTTCTGGATATGATAGGTGTCTCCCATCTTCACCATGGCAGAAGGTTTAAGGCTCTGCCCATTCAATTTCACCCGACCCGCCTTGCAGGCCTCGGTTGCCAGACTCCGGGTTTTAAAAACCCGGATGGCCCAAAGGTATTTGTCTACGCGTAATTTTTCGTTATCGGCAGCCATGCTGCAAAGTTATGATTTTTACGCCCGTTAACCCGGCGGATGTCGGCAGAATTTATTTTCTTTGCGGCTATAACTTTATTACGCCAGTCAACATGATTAAGAAATTGCAGAAACTCATCGAAGATGCCTGGGAAAACCGGCAATTTTTAGAATACAAGGAATATCAGGAAGCCATTGAGACCGTTATCCAACAGCTAGATCAGGGAAGGTTGCGAGTGGCCGAACCTATAGCCTCGCGTTGGCATGTAAACGATTGGATTAAGAAGGCTGTTATCTTGTATTTCCCTATCCGACAGATGGAAGTTGTCGAAACCGGCCCGTTTGTCTTCCACGACAAAATGAAACTAAAAACCAATTATAAGGAACTGGGGGTACGCGTTGTACCACACGGAATCGCGCGCTATGGGGCCTATCTGGCTAAAGGAGTCATCATGATGCCTTCATATGTCAATATCGGCGCGTATGTAGATGAGGGTACCATGGTCGACACCTGGGCCACCGTGGGATCATGCGCACAGATCGGCAAACATGTGCACCTCAGCGGAGGCGTAGGCATCGGTGGAGTATTAGAACCCGTCCAGGCGGCTCCTGTAGTCATCGAAGACAATGTGTTTGTGGGATCGCGTGCTATTGTCGTGGAAGGCGTGCATGTAGAAGCAGATGCTGTGCTCGGCGCCAATGTGGTGCTTACGGGCTCGACCAAGATCATCGATGTGAGCGGCCCCGAACCTGTTGAATACAAAGGCGTAGTACCCTCCCGGTCGGTAGTAATACCGGGCTCGTATACTAAGAAATTTCCAGCAGGAGAATACCAAGTGCCCTGCGCGCTGATTATCGGCAAGCGCAAAGAATCGACCGACAAGAAAACGTCGCTCAACGAAGCCCTGCGGGAACACAACGTAGCGGTTTAACCAGGCAGGAATGCACCACAACCCTCAGTCATCGGATATCGAAAAGGCCCTCGACACCCTCCGTGCCGGAGGCCTTATCTTATACCCCACTGACACCATATGGGGCATTGGCTGCGATGCGACAAACGCGGAAGCGGTGGATGCGGTATTCCGTTTGAAAGGCCGTGCACAAGGTAAGAGCCTCATTGTACTGCTCGACACCGATAATAAACTGCAAAGCTACGTAAGCGACGTGCCGGAGGTAGCCTACCAGCTTATTGAATATACCGAACGCCCACTTACCATTGTCTATTCCGACGCCAAAAATTTGGCCCCAAACCTGCTGGCTGAAGATGGAAGTGTCGGCATACGTATCGTAAACCACACCTTCTGTACCCGTCTGTTGCAACGCTTCCGAAAGCCTATCGTATCCACATCGGCCAACGTAAGCGGACAGCCAGCTCCGCGCAACTTCGGTGAAATCGCTCCGGAAATCATCGGTGGGGTGGATTATGTGGTCCAATACGGACAAGACGACCTAACTGAAAGACAGGCATCCATTGTGATGAAGCTCGAATCCGGAGGAAAGTTTTCATTCATCCGGAAGTAGTTTATTATCAACATTTATCATTATTTTTGTCTGGGAAATAAACAACCTCATGAAACGACTGATCATTATATTCATCGTGTCTGTATGCGCTGCATCCACATTGCAAGCTCAGGACAACATCCCGCCCGCCCGGTCAGGTGCACACTACGGCAAAACTGTCAGCAAAGACGGCGCCATCACTGTACACGAATTGGAAGCAAGATTGGCGGATGATTCCGTTTATACAGGCAAGGTAACCGGCAAGGTCGTAGAGGTATGCAAGAAGAAAGGCTGCTTTATCCGCGTGTCGCGGGAAGGGGACGGCGCCCCTATTCTTGTACGGTTCAAGGATTATGGTTTTTTTATGCCGCAGGATATTGTCGGTAAGACCGTGGTACTCGAAGGACAGGCCAAAATCGAAGAAGTTTCTGTCGCTCAGCTGCAGCACTTTGCAGAAGACGCAGGCAAGAATGCCGCAGAGATCGCTAAAATCACCGAGCCAAAGACAGACATCAACATCGTGGCCGATGGTGTGGTGGTGGTGAATTGAAGATGAACGCCGGCGGCAGACTCCTCGACCTATCCATCCCGAAAGTGATGGGCATTTTAAACATCACTCCAGACTCATTTTTCGACGGTGGCCGGTACAACACGGTAGACGCTGCTGTGCTGCGGGCTGAAAAGCTACTTGAGGAGGGCGCCGACATGTTGGATATAGGCGCCTATTCTTCGCGGCCGGGCGCTGCACAGGTCAGCCCCTCCGAAGAGCAGGACCGCCTTATTCCCGTCATCGAAGCCTGCCGAGTTAATTTCCCTGAAGCCATCATATCCATAGACACCTTCCGTGCCGACGTGGCCCGGGCTAGCATCGCTGCAGGGGCACACCTCATCAACGATATTTCAGGCGGAACGCTGGATTACGGCATGTTTGCAACCATTGCCGAATTGCAGGTGCCATACATCCTCATGCACATGCGTGGCACACCCGATACTATGCAGCAGTTGACGGATTATACCGATGTCGTGCAGGAGATCAACCTGTTCTTCGGGAAACAGATAGCCGCTTTGCGCGCCCTCGGCGTAAAAGATATTATCCTTGACCCAGGCTTCGGATTCGCAAAAACCCTGAAACAGAATTACGAACTGCTCCGCCGTCTTGACGAGCTGCATTTGCACGGATTGCCCATCCTCGGCGGGATATCCCGCAAATCGATGATTTATAAAAAATTGGGACTCGGTCCAACAGATGCCCTCAACGGCACCACCGTGCTCAACACCGTGTTGCTGATTAAGGGCGTAAAGCTTCTCCGTGTCCATGACGTCAGGGCCGCCAAAGAGGCCATTACCCTGCTCCAATAAACGGATTGCGGCTTCAACGGATAACGCTGCCTGGCTGCACGGCCGTTTGCGGTGCCACAAAATCCAATCGCCCGTCGGCATCTTCGGCCATCAAGATCATACCCTGTGAGGTTATCCCCTTAATTTCACGTGGTTCGAGATTGGCCAGTATTGATACCTGTCTGCCCACAATCTCTTCCGGGGCGAAAAATTCGGCAATGCCAGACACCACCGTACGCTTATCGATGCCTGTATCAATGGTCAGTTTCAGCAACTTCTTGGTTTTAGTCACCTTTTCAGCCGCCAATATCTTTCCAGCGCGAATATCCATCTTGGCAAACGCTTCGAAGCTCACATTTCCTTTAGCCTCGGCCATCGGTTTGGCAGCTGCCTGGGTACTCGCCGTCGCTTTCGACTGGGAGAGCTTAGCCAACTGCATATCCACCTGAGCATCCGTGATTTTTTCAAAAAGTAATTGCGCCTCGCCCAACTGGTGCCCAGGCGGAAGCAGGTTTTCTCCTCCGGCGAGGCTCCAATCGCGTCCATCAAAATTGAGCATCTCAAACATCTTTTGCGCCGTACGCGGGAGGAAGGGTTGTGCCATCACCGCTAAGTTAACTGTCAGCTGCAAGCTTACGTTCAATACCGATTTTACCCGTTCTTCGTCCGTCTTGATGAGTTTCCACGGTTCAGCATCGGCTAAATACTTGTTGCCCAAGCGTGCCACATTCATAAACTGCACCAGCGCCTCACGGAAGCGGAATTGCGTAATCGACCCCGCGATATGCTTGGGGTAACGCACCAGTTCACTGAAAATAAAACGATCAGTATCCGTCAACTCCGACCCTGCCGCCACCTTTCCATCGAAATACTTATGCGAGAGTACCAGCACCCGATTTACGAAGTTGCCTAAAATTGCCACCAGCTCGTTATTGATGCGCGCCTGAAAATCCTTCCAGGTAAATTCACTGTCGGCCGTTTCTGGCAAGATGGATGTCAGCACAAAGCGGAGCTCGTCCTGCTTTTCCGGAAATTCGTTCAGGTATTCGTGCAACCATACAGCATGATTGCGTGAAGTGGACAGCTTATCCCCTTCCAGATTAAGAAATTCGTTGGCCGGCACATTCTCCGGCAGCACATACTCGCCATGTGCATGGAGGATGCTCGGGAAGGTAATGCAGTGAAATACGATGTTGTCTTTGCCGATGAAATGAATCAAGCATGCATCATCCGCCGGGTCGGCCTGCTTTTTCCAATACTTCTCCCAGTCGTTGCCCGTATTTAACGCCCATTGTTTTGTGGCAGAGATATAGCCGATAGGCGCATCCAACCACACATACAGCTTCTTGCCTTCAGCCTCTTCCAACGGCACATCCACGCCCCAGTCCAGATCCCGCGTCATCGAACGCGGCTGTAACCCCGATTTCAACCATGACCGGCACTGTCCGTATACGTTAGGCTTAAGCACATCCTTCTTCCCGTCCAGTAGCCATTGTTCCAGCCAAGGCTGGTATTTATCCAAGGGCAGGTACCAATGCCTGGTTTCGCGCAGCACCGGCGGCTTGCCACTCAATGTAGAAATCGGGTTTATCAGGTCGGTCGGATTCAGCGACGTACCGCATTTCTCGCACTGATCGCCGTAAGCTCCTTCGCTTTTGCAGTTCGGGCAGGTCCCGGTAATGTAGCGGTCTGCCAGAAACTGGTGATATTCCTCATCGTAAAATTGTTCGGTCACTTGCTCAATAAACTCGCCTTTGTCGTGCAGGTTCAGAAAAAACTCCTGTGAAAGCTCATGGTGAATCCGCTCGGAAGTACGATGATAAATATCGAACGAAATCCCGAACTGCTCGAAACTCGCTTTGATTTGCGCATGATATTTATCGATAATTTCCTGCGGTGTCGTTCCCTCCTTCTTCGCCTTGATGGTGATGGCCGCACCATGCTCATCCGAACCGCACACATATACTACGTCTTTCCCATTAAGGCGCAGAAAGCGCACGTAAATATCAGCCGGTATGTAGGCGCCCGCGAGGTGCCCGATATGCAGCGGCCCATTGGCATAAGGCAACGCCGAGGTAACCGTATATCGTTTGAAAGGTAAAGCTTTACTACTCAATTTATTCTAATTTAGTCAGCAGGTATCGGCGTCAATTTTACACAAAAATGAATCCTTATACTTGCAAGTTTGGGCAAAGATAACTCAATTTTGCGTGATATGGCAACACTATCATCATTGAGCAAATTCAAAAACACCGGACTATTACTGATCCGAATCGGGCTGGGGATCATGTTCATTATGCATGGCTATCCAAAGCTCTTGGGCGGCCCCGATCGCTGGGCAGGCGTAGGGGGAGCTATGAGTGCCATAGGCATTACCTTTCAACCTTTGATATGGGGCTTGCTGGCTGCCTTAGCCGAAACCATAGGTGGATTTCTTTTTCTCATCGGTCTATTTTTCCGGCCCACGGCGCTGATACTGGCATTTACCATGCTTATCGCCGCCCTTTTCCACCTTGATAAGGGCGATGGGCTGATGGGTGCATCCCATGCCATAGAAGTCGGTGTCGTCTTTCTTGGACTGGCCTTCGTCGGCCCCGGCAAATACAGTGTAGACAAACGATAACCCATGAATAACCCAATAGACTTCCGGGCCGCGGCAGCGCAGCTGGCCAAGCCCGAGGGCGAAGACGGCATTACAACCGCTGAGCACATGAATACCAGCAATGCCGACATGACCCGGCACGCTATCGACCTGTTGGATTGCGAAGACGGGGACAGCATATTGGAAATCGGCCCCGGCAATGGGCGTTTCGCGGAATATGTGTTATTAAAAGGGGCAAACGTCCGTTATACAGGGGTAGATATTTCAGAAACCATGGTAGCGGCAGCACAGAAGATCAATAAGCCATACGTTAGCAATGGACAGGCTGTTTTCAAACTTACAGACGGTCTTTATCTCCCCTTTTCCGACAACACCTTTCACAAGATATTTACGGTCAACACGCTGTATTTCTGGAAAAACCCTGCCTTGCAGCTGATGGAGATCCGGCGGGTATTAAAGCCAAGCGGTATTTTTTGTCTTGCGATCGCCAGCAAACGGTTTATGGAAACGCTTCCTTTTTCCGCTTATGGCTTTACGCTATATGCCCCCGAAGAAGCAGAGGAACTCCTGTTAGCAAACGGCTTTGTACTTACCGGTACCGTGGTCAGAGAGCACAAGATCGTTGGTGCCTCAAAACAGGAGATGATGCGCGAAGAAATATTTATCACTGCTACATAGCGAAATATAGCAGTGCGCTAAAAATTTTTCACCGAAATCTTTGGAGTGAATGGAATTACTTCTATCTTTGCAGACCGAAAAAACAAAAGAGTATGTTTTCGGAACATCAAAATGGCCCGTTCGTCTAGGGGTTAGGACGTGAGATTTTCATTCTCAAAACAGGGGTTCGATTCCCCTACGGGCTACACATCTTGAAATCAAAACATACAAAAGCCTGCAATAAAACGTTTGCGGGCTTTTTGTTTTTTACAACATCCTGATTCATTCAATTATTCGCATAGAAACAGTGAGTAATTCAGTGAGTCAATTCCTCGCATACCTTTACTCACCGAAAACGTTGTAAGAGCTGTAAGACAACGTGTTAAACTATTGAACATCTTGACCACGCAAGGCTGCAAGGCTAATTTGCATCACTGAAAACTGTTTTTCAGTGGCGATGCAGAGCTCGCCGCTATGGCGGCTCGGTTTGTTAACCATAAATGATGTATTATCAGGAGTACAAATTATTCCTTGCTCTTCTACTTGAAGAAGCCGAAAAACTATGCGGGTGGTGCCAAACCCATCTACATGCGTATCACCGTGGCCGGTGAACCCAAGGAAATGTCCACTGGCCGCGAATGCGACCCCGTACGCTGGAATGCCAAGGCCAATCGTGCAAAAGGTACCAAAGAGGATATCCGTGGCCTGAACGCCTACCTCGACACGATGGAGCGAAAGATGGCCGATGCCCACCTGCAACTCGTAAAGGACGGCGCGGAAATCACTGCCGAAACGCTGAAACTAAAGTACCTTGGCAAAGACGTGCAGCGGCGGTTTTTGATGGAAACGTTTACCGAACACAACCGGAAATATCCAATACAGGTTCAACACATACAAAATTGCTGAACAGGACAATGGCAGTCTTTTGGCATCCGATAATCCTTTTGCCTTGGTTGTCCTGACAGCCAAGGCAGCCTTTGCGGGGAAACACCTAAATAACGGCAGTCAAAGTGATGAGGCTTTATTGCAGGTAAAAATCCAGTTGGCCCGTGACATGTGCCGACCCTGGTCTTTTATGCACGACCCGCCGTAAACTTGCGTTCGCCTGCAGTTCCTCGCGTTTCATCTAAAACGGACCGTGTCTACCCCCCATTCCTTGAGCCTTCAGCGGAAAACGTTACGCCCGCGAAAGTAAAAAATTCAGATTGCTTCTTGCCACCGCTACGACTTTTTCCGACTTCGCCGTGGCCTATTATCCGCCGTTGACATCGGGAGCGAACCGACTCAAACCATTACGCTATTACTGCGTTATTTATTTTAAAGGAAACCATCCACACGAAACTATGCAAACAATCATCATTACCACAGATTTCTCGGAATCGTCCCGGAACGCAGCGAAATATGCGGCAGCGCTAGTCAAACCCCTCGGAATTAGCCATATTATCCTCTACCATTCCAATTACAATATCCCCGTCAGCACAGAAATTCCTGTCGTCAATCAGGATACGGACCTGGCTTACAAAGGGAGCTTGCACGAACTTGAAATGGCCGAGCGGGAGCTCCACCTCGTGCTTGGCGAGCAAGCTGATGTAGGTATTGAGTTGGTGACCAATGATCTGCCGCTGCTAACAGGCGTCAATATGCTTGCCGAACAACGACGAGCGGACCTAGTAGTCGTAGGCACAACGGGAAAAAGCAATTTCGAACGGGTGCTAGTGGGAACCAACACCGTAAACCTGGCAGCGGAGTGTATGGTGCCACTGCTGGTTGTGCCAAGAAACGCCCGCTTCGAACCCATCAAAAAGATCGTCTTTGCCTGCGATCTTAAGCGTGCGTCGCACAATACTCCAGTGGGCCAAATCGACTTGTGGCTCCAACGTCTGCAGGCTGAATTGCTCGTGCTGAATGTGACAACCGAAGGAAAACACCTCAAATCCGATATCATCGCCGAACAGCACGAATTATACGGTCTTTTGGATGGATTACGGCCCGCATATCATTACGCAGAAAGCGATGATGTAGCTGAGGAAATAGAAAATTTTGCGGAAGGCCAGCATGCAGGGCTGATCATCACCATCCCCAAGTCGTATGGATTTTTCGAGCGGTTGTTTCACCGGAGTGTCAGCAAACAGCTAATCAAAGCGTCTAGCGTTCCATTACTGCTGCTAAAGGAAATGGAGTAAATAAAAAACACCCGCTGCCATCAGGCTTGCGGGTGGAATAAGTTGTTAATCGTTATCTAAGTGGTCATTGGTTTGCAACGGGCTCGGCAAGCCGGTAGGTGCTCTGCTGCGTAAATGTCCGGCCAAACATATCCGTTGCGCGCACTTCGATACGGTGCTCGCCAACGGGCAGGTCTGTGGGAATATTTCCACGCCACAGGTGCGTACTGTTTACCGCATTGGAGGGGCGCCTACCGGGCATCAACTCATCGGCAGTGTCCCAACGGTAGAGCAGCCGTACAAATTCCGGATCTGGGGCTTCCGTATAAGTCATCGGCCGCCATTTGCCATCCCCGATCCGGTATTCTACGGTATTGCCTTCATGCCCCATGAAGAAATTAGCAAAAATGCCGGCCTGTGAGCGACGTCCCCGCGCAATCACCTTTGGATGGAATAATTTGATCTGCATGTCGTTGGGCTCACCAGCCACCTTGTAGTCTATCACATACTTATTGCCATTTATTCGAAGGAAGGCGTAGCCTTTGGGTGTGCCGTCGCGCATCGTCGACATGGGCACCCCATCTTCGTTCAATTCACCCGAATACCAGTCACCCGATGTAGTGCCCGCATTATATTCATGATGGGGTTTCGCCTGCCGCCAGCCGTCTGCTTCGCCATAGAAGTTCTGGCGCTGCAAATGCGTGTGGGCTGACAGCGATAAGGTATTTGAATAGTCCTTCAGCAAGTCAAACAGCCGTTGCCTATCGGCATTACGGAAAGCACCTTCATTTTCGTGCAGCAAAGGTATGTGGAATGCTAAAACGATCAATTTATCTTTATCTACATGCTTCAAATTATTTTCCACAAAATCCAGCTGATCTTTGCGGAAGCCCCCCCAATATCCCTTGCCGTCGCGCGGATCGGGATAGAGAATGTCGTCCAGCACAATAAAGTGTGCATCGCCATAGTTAAACGCATAATTGGCCGGACCGAACGTAGCCTCATATGTTTCATCGGACAGGGAATCTGCCAGCACATCGAAATCCATATCGTGGTTGCCCATCAGGTTATACCAGGGAATTCCGACCTCGGCCACGGCCTTTACATAAGGGCTATGCAACACCAAATGATCTCCTACCAAATCGCCCAAGCTCAGTCCGAAAGCAACGTCCTTTATCCCCGCTACCTCGGCCACCACGCCTTTGGAGAAATAATCGATTTCCTGCTCGTTGTATGCTTGCGGATCGCCAAATATCAGCGCAGAAAATGTAACAGGTTCTTCTTGCTGAATCAACGCAAAATCCACCGACTTCGGCAGCGGCCCCGTCGGTGCCACGCCTCCATACTTCAATGCCGGAGACCCGTTGGGTTTATGAATGTAGTAAAACTGAGGTTGATTGTTATCGTTTATAGGTACTCCATAACCAGCCGGTTTGATAACGAAAATGATATTATCATCCCCCACTGGCAATTCATAGTGCCCTTTCTGATCCGTGGCCACTACCTGCACACCGTTACTGACCGAAACGCCAGCGACGCCTTGTTCCCGTCGATCACGCTTACCATTGCCGTTAGCATCATGATACACATACCCCTTGACCGTCGACTGGGCATACAGCGCCTGGCCGAATGCCAGCATTGAGACAATAAAAATTAGCTTTTTCAAATCGATCTTTGTTTTGTTTCTGACAGGCAAATAAACAGCCATTTATCCAATTAATTGTTAAAAATTTGCAACGTTATTATTAAGTTCAGCCGCAGCCAGCAATTCTGGGAGCTTCCCATCATCCGTGTTGCCATTGCTGACCAAGACAATCCGTATTCTCCAAAGCTTCCGCCGGACGCCGCAATGGCACCACAAATCGGTCGAACAGTGCCGGTTCCGTTTGCGGCCGCCGTAGCACGTCCTGAGCAAGCGTGTAATATTCACCGACCAGCTCCAGCCCTTCCGCTTTCTTCTCGATCGCTATGCTGAGGAAACCGTAGCGGTCGTCACAAAAGTTGTCCAAGTGCACCTGATGGGCGGCGTTGATGTTGTCCACCTCGGAATCACCGACCGAGGCTACCGGATGTAAATCAGCATATCCTCCTGCGCCGGCTACAACATAAGGTACCACCGTACCATCTTCGTATGCCTTGGAAAACCGTTGGTAATTATGTACATGTCCGCTGAAGACAATATCAGGTTTCACACCCGCAGTCTCAAACGCATGCTCAAGAAAAGTAATGATCGCTGGACTGGAGCCGTGGTTGGTATCAGCGGAGTATGGCGCGTGGTGCACACAGACAATAACGGCCTGGCCGGGCCGCCACGTATCGGCATACCGTAGTTCCTCAATAAACCATTCACGCTGCTCGGCGTCTATCACCCCATGTTTCGTCACATTGCCATACAACCCGATAAATCGCGCAAGCGGTGTCTCGAGTGTCCAATATACATGGGGCTGTACCATACTCAGCCGCTTACTACCATTGCCAAACGGAATCCGCCGTTGGTAGGTGTCGCAAAACACATCCATAAATGCATCCAGGCTCTGGTACACCAGCTCGCTGTTCGGATTGATATCCCCGTCATGGTTACCGGCGATGGCAAATATGGGTGCCGGATAATCCTCATACGGCCCAAGGAATTGCTTGTGGTATTCGCTGGCCTCGCCATGATTATAAACGACATCACCCAGGTGATACAGGAAAGCCGGCCGCTCCCCCGCCGGGTATCCAGCTTTGGCCTGCTGGGCCAGTGCCGAGGCGACGAGCGGCTGGAACACCGAATGGCGCAAGCTGCCCGTATCGCCAATCATATGAAAGCGCATCCGTTCGTTTAGAAACCAAGCGGCATCCCCGATTACATTGCTGATAGGCAACCGGTACGGCGCCATCCCTGTTGGGCAGGGCAGTGGCTTAAACAGATACGAATCATCCAGGATATTTTTCAA
The DNA here is from genome assembly GCF_042646065.1 of Parapedobacter deserti. NCBI lineage: Bacteria > Pseudomonadati > Bacteroidota > Sphingobacteriia > Sphingobacteriales > Sphingobacteriaceae > Parapedobacter > Parapedobacter deserti. The sequence goes on along the minus strand of NZ_JBHRTA010000038.1, from coordinate 345,447 downwards.
AAAAACCGGTCCTGTTTGTCGTGTGTTCCTCATATCACAAAATTAACATGGATATATTAAACCCGCGTTAACGAATAAATAAGCTGCCTTCAAATCTGATGAACCGGATTGAATCGTTCCGGCGGGCGCCGTCCATGACACGCTCGTCACCGTGTTATTGCCAGGATCATGGTCAGTACAGAAACGACGACTGCAATCCATGTCACGGCACGTTGCTTGGTTTTTCGGGCCGTCAGCAGGTCTTGCGCCTGGATATGGTACCGAAGGCCGACAAGCAGCCGGTGCCCCATCTTTAGCTCTTCTCTGTTATCCGGGCTTGTCGTGTTTACCACGCCCTTACCGTTCCGCTCCGTCCGATTTGTCATTTGTATTTTAAACGTTTGTCAGTCAAAAGTACGCCTAATGAGCCGGACATTTTTTTCAGGAATGACGCCACTTCATCGATGAGCATCACCATAGTCCAAGCCAAACCGTCCTTCGGCTGTTTGGCAAGTCCATTAGCAATGATATATTGCTCAACCGTTGTTGTCAGTTCGGGCAACTGTCTCCGCCTGTCCCAGATCCCGGCAAATAACCCCTTCACCCTTTCAAACGCCTCGTCCTTTCTGCCTGTTTCCATCAAAATCGGTACGTATACGGATTTCCAGTGACGGTTGCAGAATTGGTAAAACGCTTCTTCATCCGAACCGCGAATACGGGCAATCAATTCTCGATCAATGAGGTTTTCCACATTGCTAAGTTAACGAAGCAATGCAATCAAATCAGGTACAATATGTTATGATTTTGTTAAAAACTTTGTCTCCTGAACGTTGGTTTATTCCAGGAGACAAAGCCAAAATGTAAATTTAGTGTTATCAATGCTGTTAAAGGATCATCAATCCACCAATTGGGTCACCATTTCAGGATCTTCAATCTCCTCCAGCGCAGACTCCTTTGTGAGCAGACGGGCGTGCTGAGAACGGGCTTTGGTCCACCTTCCCAAACGCAGGTCAAACTCACCGCCAAAGATGTTGAAAAACCCGACATTTGCAGGCGTATTATGAGCCATGGCACTCAGGTTTGTTCCCGAACGATAAAATGGCTGCTCTACCAGCGTAGCCGAAAGCGGGTTGATGATATCGTAGTAATCGTTGTTGCAGATCCTGTAGCCGTAGCCGTTACCCACTAGCGAACCGCCGGTAGCAGCGAACATTACATCTTCCGGTATGGATTCACGGGTAACAGTCGTGCCTTCAAACACAGCTACTCCGTAGGCATTGCCTGAGTTGGCCAGCAAGTTGGTGGTCGCCGATCCAAAATCATGCCCGTCTTGGGTGTTGTATGGATGCGCTGTCACCCAGTTAGCATCTGCAATACTGGTTGAATTGGGGCCGTTTATCATCTTCCTTGTCCCCCCCACATAAAAAAACGTACCTTTTTCAGCACGGCCAGACGTAATATTGAATTTGTAAGTACGCACCTGCCCCGTTGCCCAACCATTTACCGGAAAGCCGGTTGGTGCCGCGGCATTGGCGTTGTTGGTGGTAACTACTGAGAACGGTGTTTCGGAAAAATCGATATCTTCCGTAGCCAGAAACTGGATATACTCGTAGTTAGCATCTGTCCCTGCCGGATCGTTGATCCAGCCGGATATGATGATGCGCGGCGTTTTGTATACGGACGTCAATTCTACCAAATCGTCTTCCGACCGCAATTTGTGGTAAGGGATCAGCTGTCCCTCTTCCTCCTTGCTGAAAATAATTCCGTAATAATTGGCCATCTTGTACTGTGGCAAGCCGGCTAAAGAAGATTCAGACGCTGTAACCACATCCAAAACACCAAAACCATCGGTAACCTGCTGCTCGCCTTCCAATACCTGGCCGGGCTGTGGTTCATACAAGAATCCGCCTTTTACAATAGCGAGCAGGGTGCTTTCATAGTCGCCCGGGTTTGCGAGTATCTGATCAATGTTTACCCGCGACACCGGCACCGGCTTACCGGAATCCACTTTTTCGATCTTATCGGTCGTGATGTTGGTAACTTGCAATATACCATCAACGCGCTCCATCCGGCTACCCACTAAGTCAATCACCAGCGAGTCGCCCGGCAAATAGTTGCCGGCCGCATCGCCTATGGAAACGGCGAGTCCCCTGAGAAAGTCCAAGCGGGGCTTGTTTTGCACGATCAGTAACCCCTGAGGCAGGTTGCCTGCACGGTGATCAGAGACGACCACACAGGCAATTTTGGCAGAGCCCCCAAGCTTGTTCTGATCCAAGGTTAATGGTGCGCCCTTGTATAAATTTCTGACGTCGTAAATGGCAATGTACGGACTGACCACGCCACCGGGATAGTTCAGTTCCGTCTTGTAACAACCCGCCAGCGTTACGGATGCGGCGAACAGTGTCAATAGCTTATTAATCGTAGATTTCATCTTTCCTTCCTTTTAAGGTTTTTGCCACCAAACTTTTGTGTTGATCTCATCCGGGCCTTGCTGTTCTACGGCGATGCGGTAGTTCGTCGGGTTGGATGACTGCACATACACGGGATAGTACAACCGCGCGGGCATCTCGCCGTTGTTCCGCAGTCCGTTGGGCACCCCATAGTCTTCGGGCTTGGGCAAACGCGGATATCCCGTCCGGCGGTATTCAAACCATTGCTGCATATCCACCAGGAACAGTGCATAGTACTTTTGCCTGTGTATTTTCTCCATTTTCTGCTCAAATGTCTCGTCGTCATACCAGTCGATATCGGCGTCAGCCAAATGTTGTTGGACTGGCTTGGTCCAACCGGGCATCCACAGCGTAATACTGTTCTCCGCTCCCGAATAGAAATAGGTCTTCGGATCACCGGAAATGATTCCCTTTAGCGCCAACTCCGCTTTGATAAATTCAACTTCGGCAAAATTCATCATCATGCCTGTCAGAGGCTCTCTTTGCAGACTGACCGCGGCAGCATGGTCGGCAGCATAGAAATACGACTGCCTGGTATACTCGCCTGTATTGGGCGCATACCCCGAAGGGATGCCTACATAGTTTCCGGCAATGGGAGCAACGCCCCAGCGATTGTTGGATGACCCTGAGGTGCCGTACAGCGAATTGTACAAGGCAATATCAATCCGCGGATCATTGGAATCGCGTAGGAAATCAATGAAAAATGAAGCAAGGGAAACGCCTCTGAAGTCCTGCACACGCACCGAGGCGAGTGGCGAAACATAAGCTCCCTCTCCTGTCCAACGTAAGATGGCCGAATCGTCATTGCTGGTCATGATCGGGTACAGCGAAGCATTGGCACCCAACATGTCCTTCAGCTTATCTACGTAAGCTGCCATTTCAGGCTTATGGGCTATCCGCAAAATCAGGCGCAGCATCAGCGAATTGCCGAATTTCCGCCATTTTGCCTTATCGCCGCCGAACACCGGATCGGCAGTTGCCAGAATCGTCTCGCTACCAGGCGAGGTACGCAACAGCGTATTCGCCGAATCCAGTTTCGCGATCATATCGACATAGATATCCCTTTGCAGATCGAATTTCGGCTCCAGGATAAGCGAATCGCGCCCGAGGTTGGATTCTGAATAGGGAACATCTCCATACGTGTCGGTAAGTATGGAATAGGTCCACGATTGGCAGATCAGTGAAACCGCTTGGTAAGCCTGGCTGAAATTCACGGGTTCCAGCGCTTTGATATACATGTCCTTGTAGTTCGACAGGTTTGTATAATGCCCGTTCCAAAGGTAGTCGGCCCAATTGCGACGGAAATCATAACGGAACACCCGTCCATCGCCGTCATTAATGGCAACGGTTACCTGCATCAATTCATTCGTGAAGTTGCGGTTCCGGAGCATGTTATACTCCATCGTTTTCATCAGCGCATTCGCCATAAACTGGTGCGGATACGCCTCAGTGGTTTTTGTCGGATCGGTATTCAGCTCCTCAAACCCCCTGTCACATGATTGCAGCACAAACAGCGCAATCACGGCAGTTAAAAATATTCGTTTTATATTCATGTCCCTGTTCATTAAAATCCAACAACCAAGTTAACACCGTAGCTCCTTGTCGATGGGAATTGTGCAATTTCAAACCCTTTCACGATGTCCGATCCATCCAGTGTACCAAATTCCGGATCGAAGGCCGGCCACTTTGACCAGATGAAAAGGTTCCTGCCATATACGCCTAAGGTGGCCCGTTGCAAGCGCAGGCGAGAAGTCAGCCTGCTGTTCAAGGTATAATCCAGCCGAGCTTCCCTGAATTTGATGAAGTCCGTGGGAAAGGTATTTCCTTCACCCTGGTTAGAGCCCCAATGTGAGCGGTAGTAATTATCGATGTCGGTGGCAATTACATCGTTTTTACGGAAGGTGCCGTCCGGATTTTGCACCACACCATTCCCGATGATACCGCTGTAACGACCCGGCAAGGTCTGTGTTAGCTTTCCCTGTTCAGACATTTTATGGTTGGTCTGTGAATGGCCCACGGCGCCCCATTGGGTATCGAAAAGCACATCGAGCTTCAACCCCTTATAAGTGAACGTATTGCCGAAGCTGGCCCGGCCTTTCGGGATGGTATTGCCCAGGTAGACCACGTCCGAAGTCAACAACGCAAACCCTGTTTCAGCATCATACATAACCTGACCATCGGGCGAACGCTGATAACCGATGCCATACAGGTCGCCCATGCTTCCACCCACTTTACCCACAATCTGGCTGGAGCCAATGGACCGTTGTTGCAGTACAATGGACGAATCGGCCAGTTGCTCTATCCGGTTCCGATTGGACGTAAAGGTGATCATCGATGACCAGTTGAACCCGCCTTTGTTAACGATCTGTTGGGTGTTTACGCCCACTTCGATACCCTGGTTGCTTACCTCACCGATGTTCGTTAACCGATTCCGTGCGCCTGACGCGGCATCAACGATGCGGTACAAGTGCTGGTTGTATGAATTGCCCCGGTAGACCGCCACATCCACATTCACGCGGTTGGCAAACATGCGGATATCCGTACCGAACTCAATGGAGCGGGTACGCAAGGGTTCGATCAAGGGGTTGGACAAGGAGGTCGGGTTGGCCAGCGATCCGCCGATTAAGCTATTGGGAGACGCATAGTAAAATTCGGTCCGGTACGGGTTCTGCACGCCCGACCCTACTTCGGCAAAAGAGCCCCTTAGTTTGGCAAAGCTGATGAATGCAGGTAAATCGGCCACTTCCGATAGCACGAAGCTAGCATTCACCGAAGGGTAGAAAAATCCCTTCCTCTTATCGGGAAACTGGGGAGACGCCAAAGTACTGGTCCAGTCTATGCGGCCCGTTGCATCCAAGAACAGGAAATCCTTATAGCCGCCCGTCAACAGGTAGTAAAAGCTGTTTACCTCCATATTCTCGATGCCCTGCACCGCTTGCACCCCGTATTTGGAGTTGTTGTGGTTGAACACCGCCGGAAACTCGAGCCCGTCGGAAGCCAGCCGTTGGATGCGGTAGTTGTTTTGCATCGTGGCTCCTCCCAAGGTGGCAGAAAAGTCGAAATCCGGATTGATCTGCTTGGCATACCGCAGCAAAAAGTCGGCATTTGTTTCTTTTGAAAAGATATCCTGCGTACGGTGGCTGCCTTCCCTGAGCCGAGAGCCGGCGTCCCATGGACGGTTCTGGAAACGGCTTTCGGTGCCCAGGTCGATGGTTGCACGGACTTGGGCGCTGAATTCTTTGGTAAACTGGTACGTCGCTTGCGCACTTCCGACAACGGTATGGCGGTTGTTGCTGTTGATAAACTCATAGGACACCGCATAGGGGTTTTCCGGGTAGGAGGAATACGGGTACATGATCTCCTGATTTTCCTTTCCGTTTACCCAATAATTTTTCAGCCAGTTGAGATCGGCACTGGGTTGCCAGAAGATAAACCAATACATGATGGATTGATTGCCATAGCCCGCACCGGGTAAATTGTCACTCCACCTATTGCCATAGTTTACTTTGGAGCTCACCGTCAATTTGTCGGTGATTTTTGAGTTGACCGAAATGGCGACTGTATTTCTTTTGAAACCGGTGTTCGGTGTGATCCAGGTGTTGTTGACATTAGTTGCCGAAAAACGCGCGGTCGTATTGTCCGATCCTCCGTCTATGGTTACTGTGTTGGTATAGGTTTGTCCGGTTTCGAAGAAATCGGTGATGTTCCTATACGGACGCCACAGGGTAGGTTCTTCGCCACGGGCTTGCGTTAGCGGGTCAAACTGATAGAAATACTGTCCGTCAAACTTTGGCCCGTAGGCTGAGCTGGTACCGGAGCCGCTTCCGAACAAGTACGTGGCTTGTCCATTGAGCCCCTGCCCATACTCATACTGCATATCCGGCCAGCGGTTTACGCTCTCAAAAGCAACATTGGAATTGACGGTGATGCCGATTCCCTTTCCCTTTCTTGAGCCGGCTTTGGTGGTAATGATAATGGCACCATTGGCTGCGCGTTGTCCATAGAGTGCGGCTGCCCCGGGACCTTTTAGCACCGTTACACTTTCAATATCCTCGGGGTTGAGGTCATCCATGTTGGAGCCGTAATCGACCGGCATGTTGTCACTACCCGTTCCATAAACAGCACCGGTTTCCCCCGATCGGCGACCGGATCCGCTATTGATCACGACACCATCCACTACGATCAATGCTTCGTTTTCGCCGGTCAGGTTATTTTCACCGCGCAGGATAATTTTGGTGCCACCCACCGGCCCCGCATTCGAGCGCAATAAGTTTACGCCTGCCACTTTACCTGACAACGCATCCATCCAGTTGTTGGATAGCGCTTGCGTCAGATCTTCACCTTTTACCACCGTTGCGGAATAGCCAAGGGCCTTTTCCTCGCGTTTAATGCCCAAGGCCGTTACGACGACCTCGCTGATCTCACTGGACTTTACCGTCAGCGCAATGGTTAACGACTGGTCTCTCCCTGCTTCCAAGGTCACTTTACGCTGTTCGGTCTCGAAGGCCAGGTGGGTTACCTCGATGGTATACGTGCCGGGCTGCAACGGCAAGGTGAAACTGCCTCCACCGTTCGTCATCACGCTGCGATTTGTTTCAACCACGCGTACCGTTGCATCGCCCAGCGGATTACCTTCGTCGTCTAAAACCTTCCCGACAATCCGGCCGGGCTGTTGCTTTTTGTTTAGAATGATGAACCCATTTGCCTCTGTGTAGGTGACATCTGTTTGATGGAACATGTGGCGCAACACCTGTTCCACAGACGTTCCCTCGAATGTTTGGTCGCCCACGCTGATGCGGCTTAAGCCAAGGGCTTCGGCGTGATAAGCAAACCGTATTGCTTGCTTTTCTAATTGTTGAATAGCCGACCAAGCATTGTCTTCTGCTAAACGAAGGGTTACCTGCTTTTTCAGTAACTGTGCTATCGCCTCCTCGGCTGACAGCAATTGGACGGCCAACAGCGCACTGAGCACGATAATTGAAGAAATTTTCATTGCCTGTTTAACGAACCATTTATCAATTTCCATTAATTCTATAACTAACGCTATTTTCCATTGGGCAAAAACAGTAGGTGAATTGATCCCTAATACCTATTTTTACCCACAGAAAGTAGCTTGGGGTTTGACTTCATTGCTATTGGTGGGCGGTAACGGTTCCAAGGTATACCGTCCGGTTTTTACAAATTTGGGTGGCGATTGAATGGTCGCCACCCGATTTTTTCAGTAGTTTGCTTAATAGATTATAATCTCATTTCCCTCCTTTCTGTATTTATTTCTATGAATGGCACAAATGGCTTGTACTACATCCATTTGCCGACTATTTCTATCTAATTGAATGCTATAGCGCTGGCCTGCGACTTGGGGGGTACCAGTCACCAGTTGCACGCCATATATACGGCGAAAAACCAACGCAAGTTCATTGAAAGATACCTCACTGAGGTACGTCGTGCCGGTCATCCAAGCATTGCGGCTTTCGGCATCAAAAGACCGGATGATCCGCTTATCGGTTACTTTGTTATATATCACTTCCTGGCCCGGGTGCAATACTCCCAGCACCTGTTTGTTGCGATCGATTACCTGGACCTTGCCCGTAGACACCGAGACGCTTAGTTCATCCAGTTCTGCATACGACTTCACGGTAAACGATGTCCCCAACACCTCGGTACGAATACCGGCTGCGTGAACGACGAATGGTTTAGTCGAATCTGGCATTACCTGGAAAAACGCTTCGCCGTCAATCAGGGTGATTTCTCGCATGGCACCATCGCCAAATGGCATAAAAAAGCCCACTTTCGTTGCCGCATTCAACCAGATTTCTGTACTATCGGGAAGCAGTAGCTTTTTTAGCTTACCTGGTTCAGCGGCCCATTCGACATATTCGCGTTGTGCGCTTTCACTCGATTCCATCCGATCCATGGAGTGGTGCACGGCGAATCCGATCGCCGTAACGAGCAGCACACTGGCAGCGATACCCGATACCCATACCCTGACTTTAATTGTGCGCTTTTTTCCGTCACCAATAGGCTGAATTGTGCTGACGATCCGATTATAGAGCGCGTTCCGGACCTTTCTTTTCTGTTTGGCACCCATTGGCGGCAATTGCTCGCCGAAAGATTCATACCAATCGTCTACCAGCTTGGTTTCCTTTGAGGTGGTCTTCCCTTCGCGGTATTTCCGCAATAGTTCTCTAAATATTTTTGGCCGCACGTATTCGTTCTTTATGAACACGTCCAGAAAAGGGCCGAAAATTACTTCTACAAATCGTTACCTGTTTGTTAACAAATCGTAAACCACATTCAGTAGCACCATCACGACCCATGGTGCGGTATTGCCCCGGAACCTATGGGGCAGGTTCTTCCGTAGGCGCTTGGTCGCTTCGGTCAGTAGATTGCTCACGGTCTGTTCGGCCAAGTTTAGCCGCCGCGCGATGTCAGGGGTGCTTTGGTTGTCTAACCGCAACAGAAAAGACTTGCGCATATTTTCTGGCATTCGTTGCAACTCATCATCAAAAATAGTCTCCACCTCCTGATGTGACCAAACGCTGTCTGGTTGGCCCATCAGCGTATCCATTTGTGCCATGACGTGATCAAATACCCGTAACCTGACCTGTTCAGAATGAAAGTAATCGATCAATCGATACTTAAGCGCTCCGGTGAGGTATTGCACGATGCTGGTCTGGATGACAATATCCTTCCGTCGTTCCCACAAGTTCACAAAAACATCCTGTACAATATCCTGGGCTACCGCTTCATCCTTGGTCCGGGTCCAGGCGAGAGCATACAGTTTTTCCCAATGCCGGCGATAAAGTCGGCCAAACAGTTTCCTATCATCGTTTTTTCGGACAGCCTCCCACCAGCTAAATTCCAACTTTTGATCCATTATGCGAGACGATTGTCCCGACAAAGGTAGGGTTGCTATATTAAGCCATTGTTAAATCTATCTTCGTTCACTCCCGATAAGCAATCAGTTGGTTGTCTGTGATGATCAATGCAATCGGCTGAGCCTACATCGTCTCTATCATACCGCAAAAGCTAATGCAAGCCTGTCTTCATTCTAGCAGTATAGCATGCCGTCTTTATACGATAGGTCAATGAGTTGTTCACCGAAACACACCGTCCGGCCTTTCGAAAAACCGCTTTTCAGCGACTTTGTCCAATTGCTCGCGGTCAAACACTAAAAAGCCATCCAGGCAATTGTTGAATTTCGGATCCAGGTTGAAGGCGATGATCTTGGCCTCCAAACGAAGGTAATGCCGTAACAACACCGGAAATCGCCTATTCGGTTTTTCAATATCCATGACCAGTCGCTCCAACGAGGCAAGCGACGTCGGATCGTCCAACAGCGCATCCAGGTTCATCTTCATCAGGCTGGGATTAAAACGCTTCCGCGGCCGCACTAAGGCGGCAAGGTCGCTGTCGTAACAATTACGCCGGATGAACGCAACGATGACCGAACGGGAAAACCGGGAAAATTCACCGCTGATGCTGACTGGCCCGATAAGGTAACGGTACTGCGGGTTTTTCTCCAGGCAATGCGCGACCCCCTTCCAAAGCAGGTACAGCGGCATGGCGGTCTGCTGGTATTCCTTGCGTATCCAGCTGCGGCCGAGCTCCATGCTTTTCTCTAATACGGGCCAGAAGGCTTTGTCCATTTTGAACAGTTGGGCCAAATAAAATCCCCGCTTCCCATGGCCAAACAACAACTCCTCTCCCAAGCCGATGCGGTAAGCACCCACCACTTTACGCTCCCGCTTATCCCAAATAAACAGGTGCCGGTAGTAGAGGTCGAACACATCCAGGTCTATCGACCGGTTGCTGCCTTCGCCCACATCCCTGAACGTCAGTTCACGCAGCCGGCCGATTTCGCGGATCAGTGAAGGTATCTGCTGCGCTTCAGCCAGGAAGACCTCGAAATCAGCAACGGACAACACCCTGGCTTCCGCCAAGACGGCGATTTCCTGCTCCATATCCGATACGGCGATCGGCGCTATAACCTCTTCCGGATTAGGAGGCCGCTTGAATATTCCCCGCTCCAACCACCGCCACCGTGTCTGATGAGTACCCATTCCCAATGCGTAGGTCCTCGCGCGTACGTAATCCAACAACCGTTTGGGCTGCTGCATAACGTCCGGTATTCGCTGAGGCCGGATAGGTTTACCGATCCGAAGGCGTATTTCCTGACCGCCCTTGTTAAACAGTTCGGCCGGCAACCGCGCCGTGCGCAACCTCGGGTGCACCATGCCCAGCACATTGAATAGCCAGCTGTTCCGCCCGTGGAAATAGATGGGAATAATCGGTACAGCGGCTTTGACCAGCAGCTTGCCCACTACGGGGTGCCAACGCCTATCTGTAATGCGTTGCAGTGCCGGTTGGTAGGCCGACACCTCACCTGCAGGGAATATGACAACGGGATTTCCTTGTTTTACCGAAGCAAGAACCCGTCTGATGCCGGCGATGTTGGACTGGTTCGGCTCGTCATTGAATGGATTGACCCCAATGAAAAAGTCGCTCAGATTGGGAATCTGTTGCAGCAGATAATTCGCCATCACCTTCGTTTCAGGCCGTACGGTGCAAAGCACTTTGAGCAAAATCAGGCCTTCGATACCGCCGTATGGGTGGTTGGCTACGGCGATGAACGGCCCGGATGCAGGAATCCTTTTTAATTCCTCCGCGTCAACATTGATGCGTATCCCAAGCAAATCCAATACGCCATCGACAAACGCCAAGCCCTGTAAGTGACGAACCTGGTCAAACGTGCTGTTAAAACGGTCAACTTGCATGATTGACATCAACACGCGATCTATGCCGGGCAGCGGAACCTTGTGGATTCCGGCCGCCTTGGCAAGCATTCCTTTGGTGATCAATGGTTCCATTTAGCATAGCTTTCCACAAAGCTATACTTGCGGAATTAAGTGAACATTACGCCAAGATGAAAATAGCGCCTCCCCGCTGTACTTCTCTCCGACCTTGTCCTTACACAGATTTTACATTTCACTCGGGTTTTATTCGAGGTTTCTTCGGAGTTTCTTCGGAGTTTACTCGGTTGCGAACCGAATAAACCCCAAAGGAAAGACAACTTATATTTATACTAATCCACTGTTTTTTCTAAATCTTGGGTAAGGCTGACTTAAGCCATTAGCATGGGAAGCTGCGTGAAGTTACGCTGCCAACGGCACATCGCATCGAAGATCCGGCTCGTTATACCGCACTCTGGCCATACGTAAGAAGGCGAGCAGTTCCCGATACGGAACCAATGAAGGCGCGGCCATTACCTGTGTTGTTTTCCAGTCCAGCCATTCAAGAAACCTTTCCAGGAATAGATTCATTACTTTTAAAGCTTCAGGTGTCAACGGTAAGGTTGCAGTCATCTGTAACGCCCTTGCTGATCGAAGGTCGCCCTGCCGCCTCATGGTCAATGGCTCGCTCTCATCCGGTATACATACAGGTAATATACCACCTCACCCCGTCGGTATACCGGAATTCGCTCCGCTTCATCTACTTGCGCATACTGGCGAACCAGTGATGGATCGGGCGGAAAGAAGTAGCGCGATGTGGTCAAATAATACGCGTCGCGCCGTGCAGAAATTCCTCCCCGCCGGCTATTGGTATATTGATACTGGTGCTGCCGGTGGATATCTCCGTAGACAAAGAGATCACGGCCGCGGGAAAGTGCCAGGTAATAGTCGATTTGAGCGCCGGGAAACCAGTTGCCCGCGATCATCGCATAATCTGCATCAATACGTCCGTTCCGCAGGTCTGCCTCGGTTAGTTTATCAAACGCATCCCGCAACTGCGGCCATCCGTAGACATCCAGCGTAAAATCCGTTGATCCTAACTGATTAGCGCTGATATGGGCACGGCCTGTGTTCAGCAACCCGGTCTGTATGTGCAACACACCAACGGCCGCTATGAATAGAAAAAAAGCAAGTGCGTATCGTGTCCATTTCCATAGGCGGCGGCCGGACGCTGGTCCGGTGCATACCGCACACAAAATGAGCGCATAATAGGCTGGCCCGCTCCAATGCGGCAGCGTCTTGTTAAAAAACGAAAGCGCTATCGTCAGAACAATCAGCGGAACGCTCATCGAAAGGAGGTAAAAATGATAAGGTGCCATAACGAGCGCGCGCTGATGGCGGAAAATCCGCCACAGCACGGTGGCCACCACGATTACGACGACCGGATTGTTATAAAACAATTGCCCGGCTACCTCTGCCAGCAGGAAATGCCACTTGATGTCCCAGTCAGCGTTGCCGACGCGGTTGCTGTGCAAATCGTAGCTCGCCATGCCATGGTGTATATTCCATAGCAGTACAGGGAGGAAAAACAACGCCGGCAACACAAATACGGGCATAAACCCACGTACCAGTAGCTCATTGCGCTTATATTTCAACAGCCATACCGCTGCTCCAAACACAAGAAAAACACTTTGATACTTGCACAACATGGCCATACCGACAAAGCTGCCATGCAGCCATAAAAAACCATGCTGTTCGGTTTTGACGTAGGAAAGAAAGGCCCAGATGCCCAGCATCCAACATAAGACCAGCGGAGCGTCTGGCAACAGGAACACTCCGGAAATAACGGAGTGATAAAAGGACGCTGCGACTAGGCATACCGCAATCAGGGCGGCCTTCCTGTCTTTTAACAGGATACCGATCCGATAGACGACGACTAAAACAATCGTATTGATCACCAAGGGCCCGAGGCGGACAAAAAAAACCGAGGTTTCGGACAACTTCATGGTAGTCAGCCAAACCATCCACCCCACCAAGGGCGGATGGTCGAAATAGCTCCACTGCGGATATTGACCATAGGATACATAGTACGCTTCATCTACCCCTAAGTTCAGTGAAAACAGGATCGCCAACCGAATAAGAAAGTGAATCGCCAACACAAACAGCAAGCACCTGTTTATATGATGACCATGATGCTGGGGCGCAATAAGCAGCATCGTCAATCGACCGGATTTATACGTGTAGAAACTGATTCGGCGGGCTTGCATCTGGCCACAGATATATGCAATCGCCTGTCGGCCCACCCAGCCTTAAATAGTGAACTGCTATCAAACCACCATATCAATAAAAACGTCAGCAAGCTTCCAATCACCGCACCGGCGCAAACATCCTGCGGGAAGTGTTGGACCAGGTAAATACGGGAATACCCGACAAGCAACGCCATGACAAATAGAAACGGTGAATTTCGCTGGTTGGGAAAGAGGTAATAAAGAAGGGCCATCATCGCAAAAGCCGTAGTGGTATGTCCAGAAGGAAAGCTGTTGTGGAAATGAACGACACAATCCTGTGGCAGATGGATATCATGGGTGCCTGCAAAGACTTTTGCTGGTCTCGGCAATTTCGTGGCTCGCTTTATGACTTGGGCGACAAGGCCTGTCAACACGAAACAAGCTATTGAATATACCACATATTTGAAACGTACAAACAGCAGGATAACCGCCAGCAGCAACATAAACAGACCGTCCCCACCGTAGGTAATGTATTGGAATGCGGCATCTCCAATAGGATGGTGTAGCCGGTTCACAAACAAAAATTGATTACTCTGCGGAACAGCGATGAACAACACCACTGCTGAGAGGACAAATAGCAGAAAGCAAAGCGTGAAGGCTGGATAGGTAGCATAGAACGCCAAAGCACCGCTACGCTGAAGATTTTTAACCATGGTTGACATTTTCGATTCTTCACGAAAGTAAACTTGGAATACTAACAGATCGTTAAGTGAAGAAAAATGAATGGTCATCTTAATGATAACTTGTTGTAAACGGCGTAATGGCTTCCATCTTACTGATTATGGCAAATCATTGACCTGAAGGGTTGGCAAACCGGAAAGCCGCCCATACGGGCAAATGGTCCGAAATTTGGCCGGCTTCTACTGCCACGCGGCCCTCAACCAGTTCAAGAGCGTCACTATAGAAGATATAGTCCAAACGTGATGAAGGGCTTTCACTGTTATAGGTATAGGGTATGTCAAACACATCGCCCAAATCGACCGTCCTGAGATTTTCCCTAAGTATCGTATTAATGGTCGGATCCGCTTCATCTGGACTGCTGTTGAAATCGCCAAGCATAATAGTTGGATACCGATCAGCGTATTGCCTGTACAACTGCAGCACTCGCTCTGTATGCTGTTGGCGTGTATTACGGTCAAACGCTTCGAGGTGCACATTGATAATCATAACCTCCCTGCCCAGCACTTCCAGTTTAGCAATTTGCGCTAACCGGTGCAGGTAAAACGCGCGGTAATAAAAGGGTGCTGATGCGACGGTAGCAAGGGTATCTACGGCATGGGAGACGATGGGAAACCTGGATAGCACGGACTGACCTGAAACGACCTTGGCGAAGTGAGCGCTGGGCGGCCAATACGGAAAGGCAACATAGCGCTTATCCCAGTTGACCGCCCGCGCCACAAATGGATAGGCCCCATCCGCAAGCGCAACTTCCTGATCTACACAATAGCTGCGTCGGCTTCCATAGTCGATCTCCTGCACGCATACCACGTCAGGCGCTAGGGCCACAAGCAACGCGGCGGCGTCGCGGAGATTGCTCTGAAATAGGGCCGAATCCCGCTGCACGGCCTCGTTGTTGGTCATCCCGCTGAGGTAGCCGATGTTATAGGTCATGACAGAAAAAACCGAATCCGTCACGGCGAGCCGGCTCTCCACCCGCATGCTGTCGATGCGGAGCGATACATGCGCATCAACAGGAAGGCTACCCTGCCGGGCCCAGAAATAGAAAGCGGCGAATACCCCCAGCAGTATGGCCAGCATGACGGCGATGATCCAGACAATCGTCTTCATCGCTTACTTAGAATGTGATCCGGAGTTGGGCGCCCACCACGCTTCTGCTGCCACCGATAAAAGTCGGATATCCGATATTGTCGCCGCTGTTGCCTGCATCAATAATATACTTCGTATCAAACACATTCTTTCCATAAGCCCCGATGTCATAGCTGGCCCGGCCGGCCGAAAACCGGTAACCCAAGGTGAAGTTTGCCAGCCCATACCCTTTTTGATACAAGTCTTCCCGGTTGTTGTCTTCGAAATACACCCCTGACTTGTAAGAATACGACGGCCGTACGTAGGCCGATGACCGCGCTGTCAGCGGAATATCGGCATCAAAGCCGAGTGCGAAGCTGTGCTTGGGCGTGAGTCGAAAGCGGTTGCCTGCGTACTCCTGAGCATTGCCATCTTCATCTGTATCGTTGAATTTGCCGTCCACAAAGGCATAGTTACCGAAAATATTGAAAGCAGGTGAAACGAAGTAACGCAAGCCTGTTTCCACACCGAAGCTATGTGCCTTGCCGCCGTCGTCGGCCATCAGCTGGGGCGTAATACTGCCATCGATGGTCTGCAAAGACAAGGTCTGGAAGTTTGACCAATCGTAGTAGTAAGTCGCCAGCTCATAACCCAATTTCCCATCGCTGATCAAACCCTTCAGCCCTGCTTCATAACTCCATACCACCTCGGGGTTTAAGTAGGTGGTAGCCGACGGCAATATGGAAATGACGCCGGGACGCCGGCCGCGTGACACGCTGGCATACACGTTGTTACGGCCGAATAGGTAGTTCAATGCCAAGCGCCCCACGTAGGAATAATAGTCTTTGCTCGCATATATCGTCCCTTCCGATACGGGGTTGAGCAGATTGGGCGACCCATTGTTGGCAATCAGGCCGAACACGCTGGGCGGCGAGGCCGCATCGGCCCGGTAACCGCCGCGTTGCGTTTCATAGGTTCCGCGTAAACCAGCCGTCAATCTGAGCTGCTCGGTGAGGTCAAAAGTACCATCAGCGAACAATTCGACGGCCTGGTTCCGGCCGTAGTTGGTCGCCGATTCACGGTGCATACCATTGATTGGACTACCGTTCAGCAACGTAACCAGTGCAATCAATTCTTCCGGCAAGGTACCCGGGGGCAACATACCCGATGCGATGAGTTGGTCCCAGGTCATCGTGGGTGGCAGGCCGCCACCCAACAACTGATTGATTAAGCCCATGGCCAGCGGCTGCAGGTTGGGCAGGTTTTGTACCGGCTGGGCAGCTCCATTGACAACCACAGGCGACGTCTGGAAGAGTTGCTGTACTTGCACGCTGAGTGCCTGCACCTGCTCGGCCGGCAATCCCAACGATTGACCAAGTTGCCCGATCTGCGCCGATAGCTGACCGCCTAACAGCGGCGCGACGTATCCGGGATACAGCACCCGTTCATCGATGCGCATCGGCACCTCCTGAGAGGAGTTTTCATAAAAATAACCGGCACCTATAAATCCGTTGAACCGGCTGTTATTTTCATACGTAAATCGCAACTCTTGGCTGTACTGCGTGCCTTTAGCAATTTCAGAAACCCACAGCATCTGGGCAGGCGTACCGTCGGCATCAAATGATTCGTCAGCGTTGAACGCACGAAAGCCCGAAAGAGACGACAAGCGCCAGGCGTCATTTAGGCGATGGTCTACCAATAACGTAGCCCCGCCCACGTGCCGCTTTATGTAAAGACCTTCGCCTTGCTCCAAGTCGGCGAACGTGTTAGGATCCGTGTCACCGCCGACAGGCGCAAATCGCCTGCTTTTGAAGCTAGTGCCGGGGTAGTTGTCGTATTGGTAATTTAAGATCAGGTCCGCCGTCGTGCCAGATCCGCCCCACAGGCGGGTACTGTTGCGCAAGGCGATAACCTCCTTGCCATTAAGCCGACCGCCGGCATTATTGCCAATAAATCCGTCGCGTCCCTCAAAATTAAGTGCCAGCCGATTGGCCAGCTTCCCATCGATGATCGGCGTATTGATGTAGCCGTTTACAAACCGGTGATTGTATGCCCCGTATCCGCCGTATACTTCCGCGCCGAACCTGTTCTGCGCTTTGTTCTGAATGATGTGCAACGCCCCGATCTGTGCTCCGCGACCGAAGAGGGTGCCTTGGGGCCCTTTGGCTACTTCCACCCGCTCAATGTCAAACAGTTCAACTACGGAAGCTCGGGAACGTGAAATGGCGATGCCATCCTGAAAAAGCGATATTCGAGGCTGAGATCGGGAATCCCCGTCATCTGAGGTGATGCCTCGGATCACATATCCGGGATTATTGGGGCTCTGCAGTTGCACCTGCATACCGGGGACGAACTCCGCCATCTCATCCATCTGCCGCATGTTCAGCCTGCTGAGCAGGGCTCCAGAGACTGTGCTCACCGTAAGCGGCACTTCAACACTGGTCTGTGTACGCCGCTGCGTGCTGACCAATACTTCACCAAGTGCAACGTGATCTGGTTGAAGCCGGATGTCGCCGAGCGCCGCGGAAGCAGCATCCACATTGACCGACCGTTGATACGTGATGAAACCTTGATAGGTGACCGCCAAGCGGTAGGCAGCTGCAGGCAACTTGTTCAACTGAAAAGTGCCGTCAGCCCGGGTCGTCGTTTGGAAAGAGGTGCCTTCCAACACTACCGTGGCCCCGGCCAACGGAGCACCGGCCTCATCGGTAACCCGGCCGGAAAGTTCTCCCTGCTGGCCACAAACGCTGGAGACGACCAGCAATGCGAGAAAAAACGTAAAAATGTAACGCATGGTTTTAGCTTTTTACAAAGCTATTGCCGCCGCGTTAAACAAACATTAAGCCATGATGAAGCTACTCGTTTCACTTATTAACAACCAGCTTATCCATTTCCAATCCCGCCGCGTCAAAACAAGTATAAGTAAGCCGGTTCCCTTCGATCCGGAAATGCTGGTAAAAGTTACCATTTTCAATGCGTTTGGCTACGAAGGGTTGCGGTTCATCTGCCTCGCGCCCCGCTGCTGTGGCTACCGACATGAGATAAGTGACGCCATCCGCATCAGGGTTGCCAGCTTTCAGCGGCATTGTTCGCATATAATAGTGAAAATGGCCAGCCAGCACCATGTCTACCCGATTTTTTTCAAACACTGGAACCCATTGACTAACGATTTCAGCATACGGTTCCTTTTCGTTGTAAGGAGGAAAGTGCAATACTACAAATTTCCAAGCAGCAGGAGATGAAGCCAGCGTCTCGGCTAACCAAAGCGTTTGTTCAGACACCGGAAAACTTGCGGCATCAATCATAATAAATAAGGCGTTTTTATAGTTAAAGGAATAGCTTAGCCCGGCAAGCATCCCTTTTGGCCCGTTTGCAGGATAGTCGAGTAATGACCGAAACAGGGACGCGCCGAGGCCGTCCTGACTGTCGTGATTGCCCGGCACGGCCATTAAAGGCTGTTTGGCGAACACTTCACCCACAACGTGAAAGAGTCTATCCCAGTCATCTCTGTGAAGGCCGGTATTAACCAAGTCGCCGGAACAAAGGTTGAACGCAGCCGCTGAATCTTGAGCATAGGCAAGCTGTATGAGTTTGCCCGCTTCGACATCGTTGTGGATATCACCAAACCAATGAAAAGAGAAGGTGTCTGCTAAAGGCGCCGTCTTAAACTGAAAGACATCCGATATTGCTCCTGATTCGCTATAGATTTGATAGCGGTAAGTGCAATTAGGGGACAAGCCGGTTAGCTTAGCCATAAACCGCTGATTATAGCGGTCGTTGATCAATAAGCGGTCCGCTAGTCGCTGTACACCCGCATGTCGCATCGCCGTATCGGTCAATCCATCACGCCAGTAAGCTATCCTTGCGTTTTTAATCGTCGTATCCGTTCGCCATTGTACAGCCATTTGAGTTGCTGGATCGTCACTTAGCGTCAAGGTAATTTGATCTGCAACGCCGCCAGCCGGAAATGCCGTCTTCCGGAACGCGTTGATTAAATGTGCCTCCCGTGCACGACCCCGGATGGTCGTCAGCAGCAACTGCCCGCGCAACGCTTCCGGCACTTCGGTTAATTTCAATCCATCCCAATCGTGGTAGGTAAATGCCCCCACATCCAAGCTGTCAATATGCTGCATAACAGGATAAATCGGATCGATGGTCAGGTGCGCGTTGGCATCTTGGGGTGCCACACTCACGAAGTACACAGGCCGATGCTTATCAAAGCCATTGATGCCCAGCTTCACTTCACCAGCAGAATAACGTTTTTGCCAGACCTCGTAGCGGTAACGGCCGTTGCTGACCTCCATTTTGGTTTTTTTGAATCCAGCAGGCTCCAGCCAAAACGGCACCGTTTTCTGCGCTGTATCACGCATAATCGAAACCACTACTGGAACGTTTACATGAAACTGCCAATAATTGGTGGCCAGTGCCTCGCGCTCTTCCTGATTGATGAAATTCAAAATGAATTCTTCGCCAATAGTGTCCAACCGTTCCGCATTATATTGCGCATATAAACGGGTTACAATGCCATCCATCGTCTCAGCGACAGAGCGATTCCGCATCGGTGATTTACACGCGACAAATAAAAGCACAGCTATGGTCAGCATAGGGCTGCAATGCAATAACCGCCTTAATCTGTTCATATACTTTATTGTTTGATCAATTCAAACGAATCTACAAGTTTGCCGGCCACGGTATAGGCTTGGTACTGCAACTTGTCGCCAGCCACCTGTACGGTTTGGTAAAGCTGGGTATCTACCAAGGAGACATCCATCCACCGTTCGGAATCCGATTTGTACATTTTAGGGCCAGCGACAGACAGGACATAAACGGGTCCCGACGCTGTTGCGTTTGGCCCCTTGCCACGCGCGTAGGTATGGTCATGCCCCTGAAATACCAGATCGACCCGATACTGGTCAAACAATGCCTTAAGCCGTGCTTTTGCTTCCTTGTTATCATCACTGCGCTTTTTGGAGGTTGAATACAGCGGATGATGGAAGAAAACCACCGTCCATCGCTGCGGATTGTCTTGCAACAGCCTTTCGAGCCAGGCTACTTGGGCATCAAAGGAGCCTTCTTCCACACCCATTTGCTGTGTGTTAAGACCAATGAGCCGCACGCCTTGATAATCGACATAGTAGACGGATTCTTGATGGCCCGCTGGTCCGTTGCGTGGTAATGTAAACTGGGCGGCCCAATGCAGATCAAGTGTGGGTTTTTCCTGGGCGTCCCGGAAATACTCATGGTTGCCCGGGACGGGTAGGGCTGGAATCATCGAATGGATGAATCCTGCACCATAATGCCACTCGCCCCACTCGGCATCGGTATTCGACCGGTTAATCAGGTCGCCGGCATGGATGATAAACCGCGCATCGGGCTGCTGGCGAAACGCTTGGCGGATGGTCCTGGACCATCTTGATTTGATGTCATTTTGGGCATCGCCAAGATAAATAAACGAGAAAGGTTCAGGGCCGGTAGCAGCTGTCTGAAATTGAAACCACTCACTCCAGTGCGTGCCATCCCCCACGCGGTATACATATACCGTAGCGGGCTTCAGTGCGGTGAACGTTACATGGTGGTAGCGATCTTCCCGCCCTTCCTTTCCTGTGAACGGTCGCGTTTCGGCGCGGTACTCCACCGCGCCGGTTTCTAAATCCGGTGTTCCATCTTCAAGCCGCACCTGCGCTTTGGCACTTGTGACCGACGCATCCGTACGCCAGGTGACCGTCTGGGTGGTTGCCGGGTTGGCGGACCAGGTGAGTACCACCCGGTCAGGGTATGCACCCGGCTCAAATTGCTGTGCCCATGCGACTGGAAGCCAAGCGAATCCAAGCGCAAAAGTCAGCGCCAATTGGATCAACGGTTTTACTAATCTTTTCATGATGGTGAACGTTTTGTTTACATGCTTCTATATTACCCCCTTTTTACAATACTCCGTTGGGCCCGAACACAAACACCCGTGTACTTTGCGTGTATTCACCGCCCACGGGGCTTTGGTATTTGAGGTCTACGTAATACGCTTGGTATCCTTCGGACGGCACGGGGAGGTTAAGCTTGATGGTCGGTTTGCCCTGGATCCCCAATGGCGTACTCGTCCAATGCTCTTCGCGGAAATCTTTATCAGCAGACGTGGCGGTCCACAACACCACGTCGGTCAGCTGCTCTGGGGTAGCCGCCACGCGGAGTTTTACCTTACGGCGTCTGGCCTTCAACGTCCAATCGGTTTCCGGATAGGGCAAGTTCCCCAACGTCGTTCCTACGAACGCACTTAATGCCTTCATCGCCTGCTGGCCATCACCCAGGTCGTGCCCCGCATTGGGCACATAATGGAGCCGGTTTTCACCGGGGATGCTGTCCAGGTAATTTTTTACATTATCGACTACCCAATACGGATCGTTGGTGCCCATGAACAGCATTTTGGGCATGGTGAGCGATTTGCGGTAGGCGTAAGGGTCTACCATCGTGGTGATTTCTTGACCATCGGGAGTAGTGGCGCTTTGCGGGATACCCAAGCGTACATAGTCTTGAATCTGCACACTGTAGTCGCCCCAGGTTTCTATCTGATACTGCAGGCTCACCGGCATATTGAGTACATCGATCACCATAGGCGCTATGGCAACCACACGCCCATCGGCGGCGGCCGTGAGCCATGTAGTCCATCCCCGTTTGGAAAACCCGGAAATAATGAATCTATCCACCGGCGCAGTCAGCCGTCCAGCGGTGAACGCCTGCACAGCGTCCATGGCCCTGACGGCACTCTTCGCCATCGGGAAGAGCAGCGGCCATTCGTAATCTTTGTCTTGCTTATACCGGTGCAGGGTCATGGAGATAAGCTCGTCTTCGGTGCGGCCGCCGTACAACGGTTGGTTGGGCGTTTGCCGCAGTATAGCTACGACCGCACGATTGGATGTAGCAATCATGCGCATAGCAGCCAGCTGCCGGTCTTCGGGGTTATCATTCCAACGTGGCAAGCCGTCACGTACCGAGCCACCTGTGATGAAAAGCAGGGCTCCACTATGCTCCAGGTGCTTCGGCACGACCACGGAAAGTTGATGCGTCCACACCGTATCTTTCCAGGTTTGGGAGACCAGTAGCAGTTGATAAACCGTTTCTGACGGGTTGAGTACCGAATCCTTGACTTCCCACCGAAACGTCAAATCCGGCTTATCCACGTAACGTTGCAGCGCCGTCGCAGGGGTTATGAAGCTTTGAGCAAAAATGTTCGTGATCGAAAATGAAAGGATGGCCGCCAGGGCGACCATCCGGATAGGTTGATTATTGCGATACGTTCGTGTCATTCTCTTTTTAGTATCCTGACCTACCGGCCAAACAAATATAACGTGTTTATTGCAATTACCACGGTTTGCCTGTATCCTGAAGTAACCAGGGCTTAGACCAAGCACTGTTATTCCCGTCGGCTTGTGAGTATCCCGTCCGTTCGAGGCGTTGCAATGCTTGTTCGGCGTTTGCCCTGTTGATATTCAGTTCATCTTGCATATAATAATAGCGCACCGGCAATACGGATCTCAGGGCTGCCGGGCCTGCCTGGAGCGCCGGGTATCCGGTACGGCGGTAGTCAAACCAAGCTTCAGTGGCTGCTGTCCAGCTGGCTATCCATTTCTGCTCCAAGATCTGTTGCTGCGTACCGTTGTACGATACGTCTGCGCCGGCGATGTAGTCTGCATAAGCGCTGCCTACCGTCCAGCTTTCCAGCGATGCCCGGATGCCGTTGTTGTAATGCGCTTCCGCATCGCCGACATTCCAGCCTTTCCACGCCGCTTCGGCCAGGATAAACGAAACTTCGGCAGCAGAGAGTAACCTCGCCTTTAGCAACGGACCACTCGCATCCATATACATTTCGTTGAGGTAGGAGACGTGTGGATTAAAAGATGTCTGTCCAGGCGTGGGATTGAGGTTGTATGCCGATGGCAGTGCTGAATGGCTCGGCGGCAACCCGACATAATCTGGGTCTGTATCTATCGTGATTCCCGCCACCACGTCGGGTGAAAGGTGCCGTCTCCCGTTAACCACCTCATCCGTACCAGCCGGGAAGGCACCGCTTACCACCAAAGGAATCTCTACCCGTTTTGCCCAAATGGCCAAGCGTGGGTCATGCCGTTGCTGCAGGTGCTCCACCAGTGTGGCACACATCTTCACACGGCGGTAATTACTGCCGCTGACATCCGTAAATGTGTTGGACGGCCATGAGTCGAGTGCGGATGTGCCTCGATACGACATCGCGACGTCGTGGTTGCTCGACGAAATGAGCGGGTACTGTGTGGGATTTGCCACAATACGTTCAATACCGGCCCTGGCCTCTTCCGGGAGTTTTTCGGAGATGCGCATATAATAACGCAGCTGGAGGGCGTTGGCAAACTGCCGCCAAAGGTGGGGGTCTCCGCCAAAGTAGACATCTGCGCTGCTCAACACGGACTGGTATTCGCCCGATGGCCTCGAAAGCAAGGTGTTTGCGATTTCCAAATCTGCCAGGATACCCCGGTAAATTGTTTCCTGACTATCGTAGGCTGGCAATAGATTGACCACGCCTCCTTCTTCGGCTTTCAACGCGTGTGTATACGGTGCGTCGCCCCATAAATCGGTAATCAAACCGAACATAAATGACTTCATCACCAACGCTACTCCCCGATGGAAGTCCATTCCTTCCTCTTCTGCACGCTTCATCAGCAGTGCATTGTTGCGCAGAATGCCGTAGTCTCCATTCCAACTTTGGTTACCCAGCCATTCATAATTATTGTGCGAGCCCGCCCATGCGTCCTTTTGCGTATGCTGCACCACACCGGCGATGTCCTGGAACCCTAAATCAAGGTACCGCTTTGCTGCTTCGGTCAATACCGTAGGCATAATCAAATTGGGGTTTACCGTAGCTTCATCGGTTCCGTTGGGATTGATATTCAATTCAGTAAGATCCTTACACCCGCTGATGACTACCAGTGCAACCACCCATGCAAATCGTGCTGCGATAGCTATTATTTTCTTCATTGCTGTGTTTTTAATTCAAGTCATTTTACCTTAAAATGTAACCGCCAATCTAAATCCGATAGGCATCGCCCACGGTGTTACGTTATACCGTTCTATGCCTTGCTTAAACTGGATACCGCCGCCCTGCACACCGCTTTCTGGCTGGAACGCCATTTCGGGGTCGACGCCGATCTTCGCCTTCGTCCACAAAATCAGGTTGCGGGTATATACAGATAGCGATGCATTTTGCATACCGAGTTTCTTCGCGAAAGCGGTGGGCAAAGCATAGGCGATCGAAAGTTCACGCAGTTTGATATAGGAAGCGTCAAACGTGGAGGCCAGCATGTAGTCCCACGGATAATTGTCTGCGTATGGCAGATACCTCGTGCCTGGGCCGCCAAGGTTTTCTACATAGTCAACGACCTCGCCTGCATCATTGTACACGGCGATGACACCCGGATTGAAGACAGCGAAATTGCCATAATTGACTCCGTCCATGACTAGTGGGAAAGCGCCGTACTCGGCCGTCGGTCCGCCGACGATGTTGAACCTATTGCCTTTGACACGCACCAGATCATTGTTTACCAAGTAATCGCGCAAGTCTTGACCACTAAGCCCGTTGGGATTAATCAGGTTGTCCAAGAACCGCTGGGTCTTAAGGTCCGATTCGGAATACCGGTAAGTTTGGGACATAAAATCGCCTCCGAAGCGCATGTCAAATGCTGCATTGAATGTAAAGCGTTTATAAGTCAATGCCGTCTGTATGCCCATCACAAAATCAGGGTTGAAATTGCCAATTTTATTGCGGGTATTGTTGATGCGTATCGCCTGCCATGAACCACGGTCATTCAAAATGGGAAAACCATAGTACGGAGAGTTTTGATCTTCCACAGTCACCAGCTTGGAGTCATAGAGGTCCCCGATTTCCTCACCGACATACGTACGGGCACCACCCCGCCCCTCTGTCCAAAAGGTAAAAAACTCCATGCCATCGCTTAGTCGTTCGATGCGGGTACGGTTGCGTGACCAATTCAGGTTGATATCCCACATCCAATTGGCCGTTTTTACCGGCGTACCGCCGAGGACCACTTCCACGCCCCTGCTGGCGAGCAACCCTGCATTGACGTTCATCGATGTGGAGCCACTGGATCCGGGCAGTAAGGTTGGGATGATTTGGTTTTCATTTTCCACCTTGTAATAGTTTGTTTCAAGCCGAAGCCGATTGTGCAAGGCGGCTATGTCCAAGCCGACTTCATATGAAGTGGCTTTTTCCGGCTTTAAGGTAGGTGTCAACATCGTACCCGGTTTCGTGAGCTGAATTACTTCTCCACCCCACGCACCGGCATTGCCAAGCACATTGGTTAGCTGATAAGGATTCGCATCGTTGCCCACCTGCGCAACGCCACCGCGCAGTTTTAGCAGGCTAAGCTGGCTGGGCAGCTTCAACATCCTGTCCAACAATAAGCTCAGCGATGCCGATGGATAAAAGTACGAACGGTTGTCTACGGGCAACGTACTTGACCAATCATTCCGAGCCGTTAGATCCAGGTACACCATATCGCGATATCCCACGTTTACCAAACCATACACGCTATTTACCGCTTTTTCCGCAAGGTAGCTGCTATAGTCCAGGCTCGCCGGCGCAATGTTGCCCAACGCATAGAGACCGGGGGTAATCAATCCCGATTCATTCTTCGTCTTCGTCATGACATCCCTGTTGCGCTGGTAACGCAAATTTCCACCGACGGAAGCCAATACGTTAAACGTGTTGAACGTCTTTTTGTATGACGCGAGGAAATCGGCATTTTGCTCATGACGGCTGAGGTTGACGATGCCATAAGCTCCCCGCGGTTCGTTCGTGTAGCTGAACGGGATTTTCGATTCGCGCTCTTCACTATAAAGATCCAGGGCATAGCGAGCCATGAAGCTCAGCTCAGGCGTGATTTGCCAATCAGCACGCAGGTTTCCAAACACGCGATCACGCACAAATGCATTGTTCACTTCATACGCGAGGAAATAAGGATTGTTGTAGTTACCAGGCGCCTGCGAAAGCTGCTGCACGCCTTCGCTGCCTTCTACCCAGTAATTTCGCAAATCCTGTATATCGATGTGGGGCGAAACTTTATATGCCCATTCCATCGGATTGGCGCCTCGGTTGTTAGCCGGGCGGTTATTGGAGTTATTCCGGCTGAAATCTACCTGCGCGCCCAACGAGACCTTTTCATGGAGCTTAACGGTAGAGTTGATGTTTAATGAATTGCGGAAAAGGTCTGAATTGGGGATGATACCGCGGTTGCTCATGTTTGCATAGGAGATGCGGTAATCCATCCGGCCGTTGCTGTTTGCAATCGACATCCCATTTGTGGAGGTAATGCCGGTTTGCACAAAGTTTCGGACATTGTTTGGATGAGAAACCAATGGCGTGGGAATTTTATTCCCGTTTTCGTCTACAGGACTGTTCCATTGCACAGCCAGATATCCTTTATCAAGTTCTGGACCCATACCGGCGGCCGATCCTTCTTCGATGACGAGCCTGCCCCCGGTCAACGGATTGTCCGGCGTGAGCGGCAGCACGCCGGTCGCAAACTTTGAATGCATGTCGAGGAATTTATACGGCACGTCAAATACGGTGTTGCTGGTCACCGAAATAGTCATCCTGTCCGCATTCTTGCCAGACTTTGTGGTGATGAGCACCACACCGTTGCCAGCACGTGATCCATACAGCGCCGCGGCGCTCGGCCCTTTCAGGATCGAGATTTCTTCAATATCATCCGGGTTCAAGCTGGAAATCGCATTGCCGTAATCCACACGGTTATCGCTACCAATCTGCCCGATGTTGTTTAGTGTATTCGCCACGGGCACCCCATCAATGACGAAAAGGGGCTGGTTGTCGTTGTTTAACGACGTGGCGCCACGAATAACCATGCTTACCGAGGACCCTGTACCACCAGTGGAACTGATCGAAACACCCGGCACCTTACCGGCAATTCCGGTAAGCACGTTGTCATTGACCACCCGGCTCAGGTCATCGCCCTTCACCCGGCCTACCGCATAACCTAATGAGCGTTCTTCTCGCTTAATGCCCAACGCCGTCACCACCACCTCGTTTAACTCATCTGACGAAGCCGACAACCTAAAGTCAACCGCCACCTTTTGGTTGCCGGTGACGACGATGCCCGACCGGTTGGTTTTCCCGTAGGCCAGATAAGTGACTTCCACGGTGTAGGTACCCGGACGGACGTTGACGGAAAAGTAACCGTTGGCATCGGAGACCGTACTGCGGCCTAATTCGACCACCCGGATAGTCGCTCCCGCCAGCGGCTCTTGGTGGTCGTCCACAACGCGGCCACTAATGGTTCCCATTTGTTGGACAGCCGTTTGGGTGGTGAGCACAATCCCTGCCTCGCTTTCGATGTAGGTGATATCCGTATTGGCCAATAAGTATTGGAGTATTTCCTCCGCTTCCGTTTCCTTAAAACGTTTTGCTTGTACCGTGTGGTCGGCTAGCTTCAATGCCGTCGCATCGTAAGCCATCTGCACAGATAGGCTCTTGCTTAGTTTCAGTAAGGCATCAGAAAGACTTTCGGTATTAAAGTAGATGCTGACCCTGTCTTGCATCCCTTGAGCGCTGGTATAGGAGGCCCAAAGTAACTGTGTGCAAGTGAGGAAAGAAGCCATGATTAAAAATGTTCTCATCATGAACTGAAATAGCTTATCACTTATATTCATATATTTGTACATTCGATTAAGTTAAATTATTCGGATTCCTTGTGGCCAGTCTCTTGATTTAGCGGTCTGTTGACTGGCAGCAACTTTTGGGGGCATTGCCCCCTTTTTTATTTGCGGATAGTTAGTATATCGTTATTTCATTTTCTTGCCTCCTATAATTAGTTTGGTGAATATCGCAGATAAGCCGCATGGTTTCATCGAGCGGAGTTTGTTGCAGGATAGTCATGGTATATCGGAAATGGGGAGCATTGGGCAATTGGGTCTGTAATGTTACGCCAAAGCGGTGGTACATTACTAAGGCCAACTCTGCAAACGTTGCATTGTCCAGCAAGGTTCGCCCTTCCATCCAGCTTCCCGCATCTGCCGCAAAGCGATCGTCTGCTTGGAAGGCTTTCCCTTCTTTATGGTACTTCAGGCCATGGCCAGCACCAACCGTATCGAGCAGGTTACCGTTTTGTGCAGATACCGATACTTGTCCCGTCTTAACGTGTACACTTACGTAGTCCAACTCCGGGTAACTCTTTACGTTGAACGACGTACCTAATACCTTGGTACTTACCGCGCCTGAATGTACGATAAAAGGATTATCCGGATTTTTCGTCACCTCAAAAAAGACTTCGCCATGGTCGACGACCAGTTCCCGGTGCTGCCCGAAGTACCGGCTAGCGTAATGGATTTGAGTACTGGCATTCAGCCATATCACCGACTGATCGGGCAAGACCACACGCTTCATTTTGCCTGCATCAGTGCGTATGGTGTCATATGATGGCGGCAGGATAGCACTTAGCTCCAGAGGGTTCCCAAGTCGCTCGTGCGGGCGCCATATCCACCAAGCAGCCATGAGCATCAACAGTACAGCCGCGGCTACTTTGGGAAACCAACCATAAAGCCGAGATGCCCGCCGTGGTGGTCGTGTGTGCGTTTGGAGGCGACTTGCAAGTTCCTGGTGTATACGGTTCGCCTTTTCTTCGTCACGAAGCGGTTCGACATCCTGCCCGTACCCGAACGAATCAAACCATTCGTCTACCCGCTTTCTTTGGCCCTTACCTAACTTGTCGTGGAGGTAGTCCCGCAACAGTCGCTTAAATTGTTTCTTGTCCACAGACCTTATTTCGCGTGTTTATAAGGAATACAAGTCGACCAGCCGCAAGTACCTTAATTTTGCAAGAAGAATAGGTTAATTGTTTGTTAAGACCACAATAGCTATGATCAATCCCGCAAGCTCTTCGTCCGAAAATTTTTTAATCAGTGAACTACGCAGCCTATGGGAGGCCTCTGTGAGGTGATTCTTTACAGTCTGCTCAGCAATGTGTAGCTTTTTGGCTATTTCCTGGATAGAAAGACTGTCGCTCCGCATCAAAAAGACAGCCCGCATGGTGTCCGGCAATTGTTGCACCTGTTCGTCAAGGAAACGTTCCAGTTCGAGGTAACGGCTCGACTGATAAGCCGATTCTTCCACGACCGCCTCCATGCGGTGCATGACCCGCTGCAATACTTCAGCTTTTGCCCGTTGTGAGGTATAGTGATTGATAATCCGGTTTTTGACAGCCTTAAGCAGGTAGTATTCAATGTACTCCGGTGTCAGCGTAAGTTTATCCCGTTTGTCCCATACCTGCATAAACACTTCCTGCACAATGTCCTGCGCGAGCTCCTCATCATGCAGGCGACGGTAGGCTACGGCATAAAGAAATTTCCAATAACGCTCAAACAATACCGTGTAGGCATGTGCATCTCCCTGGCCCAGGCGGTTAAGTAATATGGCGTCTATCGCTTCCATCGCTTCGAAAGCAAAGCTACGATGCAAATGTTAAGTGGCGGTTAATTTTGCAATGCTTCCACCACCGCAACGGTACATCGGATTCAGGTACAGTAGCACCATCTTCCCTTATCTACCGTTAGGCTTTGCGTTCTCCCCAACGGTCTACATTGGGTTGCCAATATAAATACCACGCTTCTTTACTGCTAAAAATTTGTCTCATATATCGCCCTTGAAAGATCTTCGTTGATGAAATCCGCCACGATAATTCCGAACTTAGCAGTTGACTGTCCGTTTAAGTAATCGTTTAACCTTGGGTTGACGTAGTTAGACACCGAAGTAATGTTGGGGATTCCTAAAATACTGCGATAGCCGCTACTGAAGTTGACATAAAGCACTTTATTCGCCGGGTAACCGGTCGACTTTGTGGTCTCAAGAAACTGAGAGACCCGCGACCATTTATTTTGAGGGGTTGTTTGATACTCATCCTGTATTTCCAACTGGTAACCTGGCCGATTGATCGTAAAAGTGGCGTTGTCTGCCCAGCCTGGGGTAGCTGCTATTCCAAGTGCTCCGTTATATCCGAATCGACGGAATAGTACAATCTTTCCACGGCTGTCTCCCAATGATGGAATCTCGTCTTCCAAGTGCCACAACGCCGGGTCTTGGGCTACATAGGCAAGAAACCGTTCCTCGAATGTGGTCGTATTATTTTCGGCAGTATGCTCAGGCTTTACACTCATGACAATCGTCTCAGACGGATGGGCCGCCAAAAAAGACTTACAAGCATTGATCACATCGTCAAAATTAAGGTGTTGGTAGACGGCTCCATGGTGAATAGTAAAGGCGTCATTAAAATGACGGCATCGGATATCCAGGAAACGGACACCGGCGTTAAGCTGATCGCCGATGCTCAGGTTCTGCGTTTTGGCAGTGCCCGGAAACGGCTCATGCCGTGCTCCACTATCGTGTGTTCCAGGTATACTGAGGTGGTGGAGCATCGAGTGATCGGGCAACGCGCTCATCCAATTGGACGAACTGTAGGACAGTGGCAACGCCTCACTAAGGCCATCAGCCAACGATTCGGCAACAAACTGTTCAGCTGGGGTGCCACCCTTCTGGCAGGATGATCCGGCCAAAAAAACGAGAAAACAGGCGACAAGATTTGAAAAACGTTTCATAGCGATATAAATTAGTGGACAATAAATAAAACGTACAACCGAGATGAAAAAGCCATGCTCCTTGATCGGGAGCATGGCTTTGAGCAATTTTACCACCCTTCGTTCTGGCTAATTCCGGAGTTGGTGATATCTGCCGGCGGGATCGGCCACACATGATGGATAGCAGGATTGAAATTGCGGGCCGGCCACACTTCCGTAACGGTGTATGGCGAATTGGGGTTGTCCCTATTTGCATGTTGTCTGCCGGTGGCTGGCTTGCTATACGCCTCCTGTGCATCACCCCAACGCACCAAATCGACGTGACGGTCGGTGTATTCTGCGGCGAACTCCGAGCGCCGTTCGCGCTTCAGGTCGGCCAAGGTAGCTCCGGTAATTGATGGGAGTCCGGCACGATTTCGGATTTGGTTGATCGGCGCATCGGCATTCTGGTTCTGCATGATCAACGCCTCTGCCTTCATCAGCAGGATATCGGCATACCGCACCAAGGGCACGCTCAAGTTAGACGTGGGGTAATCTCCATTCGGGTTAAGATGGACCTCCTGGGGGAACCGGAAAGGTTGCATGTACTTATTGAACTGAAAACCGGTCCACGAATTGGACGAATAGTATTTTCTTTCTTCTCCGAATAACGTAAAGGTATCGCCAAACTCCAAGATGGTCGCCTTCTTGCGGTGGTCGCCTGCTTCAAAGTGATTATACAGTTCAAGCGTAGGGTGGAAATATCCCCATCCATTGTACAGGCCATACCCGGTATTTTCAAACAATACGGCGGGCAGGATACATCCACGTACAGTGTTGGATACGACGGAGAAGATATACTCGGACGAGAAATTATTTTCCACGTAAAATACGCTGGCGAAATCTTCCTGTGGATTACCGGTGTTGATGAGGGCGCGCCCCGAGCCCGAATTGGTCACCATATCGCAATACCGTACCACTTCGGCCCACTTGCTGGCATCATAGCGTGCCCAGTGCAGGTACATCTTGGCTAAATAAGCATAGGCAGCATCCCGATGCGCACGTCCAAGATCATTCGCACCATAGGTGGTAACCAAGGGAAGCAATTCGGCCGCTGCAAGCAGATCCTGCTCCATCTGCTGGTAATTTTCGCTGACATGGGTTGGGCGGGCAAACCGTGCTTCATTCATATTCGCTTCGGTGACAATGGGCAGACCTGCCCGGTGATCACCGTAATATTGGGTCAAATAAAAATAGGCGTAGGCCCGCATGAAGTAGGCTTCTCCTAACACCCGGCGTTTTACCTCTTCGTTGATCGCCATATCCGGCACATTCACCAAAATGCTGTTGGCGCGCTGGATAATCTGGTAAAATTTCTTATACATGCTGTTGACGCGGCTTTCATTTCCTGTAGCGACGAAGTCGCGCACGGCAGCCGAGCCGGCATCCGTACGCCCCGTGACCATATCGTCGGACGCATTGACGAACCAAAATAAACCCCGGCCGAACATGCTATCGTCGCGCCAGTGCTCATACAAGCCGTTGGCTGCAGAAACCGCATCGGACTCCGTACTCCAATAGTTGCCGGATGTCACGCTCCCCTTAGGTGTTAAGTCCGTGAAGCTTTCGGAGCAAGCCTGTGCGGCAAGTACGATAAGCGCGGCACCTATTACCTTATTGATGATTATCTTTTTCATGATCTTCATTTACACTTTTAGAAATTTACACTTAAACCTATCGTATACGTTTTTGGCAAGGGGTAATTACCCACATCCAAACCCGTGGAACCCACTTCGGGGTCAATTCCGGAATAGGAAGTGATGGTCCATGGATTTTCGGCAGATACATAGATCCGCGACCTTAGCTGGGAACCTATTCTTGACAACAGCCGGCCGGGCAAGGTATAGCCCAATGCGATATTTTTTATCCGGAAGTAATCACCGCTTTCCAGATACCAGTCTGAGGCCGTGCCGAAGTTGGCATTCGGATCTTGACGGGAAAGCACCGGAATGGTTGAACCAGTATTGTCCGGGCGCCAGGCATTCAATACGCGGCTGTCTAGGTTATACCCTTGCAGCCCGGCGTTGTATGCGGTGTATTTGTAACCGTTGAACAGCTTAACCCCCGCAACGCCATAGGTCAACATACTGAGATCGAAATTTTTATATTCGAGCTGCAACGAAAAGCCGTAGGTAAAGTCTGGAATGGCGCTGCCCATAAACACGCGATCTTCATCATTGATTTGGCCATCACCATTTTGATCCACAAACCTTAAATCGCCTGGGCGGGCGTTAGGTTGTATCAGCCGATCGCCTTGCCGATGATTCTGTATCTCTTCTTCAGAATTAAAAATACCTGCCGATTGAATCAAATAATAAGAATATAACGGCTGACCCGGCTCGGAACGATAGGGAAGCAATACGCTGCGCACATTATCACCATGCTGGATAAAATCATTGGAATAACCGTTAAGGTTAAGGAGCTCATTGCGATTGACCTGCACATTACCAGTAGCCGCCAACTTCCAATTGCCGAATTGGCCTTCGTAACCAGCAGTAACTTCAAATCCGCGATTGGATACGTCGCCAACATTCATCGTGGGACCTTGGTTGACCCCGACGTGCGGATCAGCATCGTTAGTCTGAATCAGACCTAAGGTCTTTTTTGTATAATAATCTGCGGTGATATTTAACCGATTGAACAAGGTGATATCCAAGCCGATGTCAAATGTTTCTGATGTTTCCCACAATAGATTGGGGTTGGACTGTTGCGTCAATGCAAAATGCCGCACCAATTGCCCTGAATTTCCGATAGGCGTAACAGTGCCTGTAGACAACGGTATGTTGTAAGCGTAGTAACCAACCGACTGAATATTGCCGATTTGTCCCCAAGACGCACGCACTTTCAGCAGATCCACCGCTGGAAGATTGAAAAAGGGTTCCGACGATATTTTCCACGCGCCAGATACTGCTGGGAAGACATCGGATTGGTTTTCCTTTGCCAGTCTCGATGTACGGTCTTGCCTGATGCTGGCACTCACAAAATAACGGTCATTGAAATCATAACTGACCCGGCCAATCGCGGACGTCAGGGCATCTTCGTATACACCACTTGCTGGTAGGTTAGGTGTTGAGCCCGCATTACCAATATACTGGTACCAGTCATCCTCACGTTCAAATCCCCGGGCTTCTACGCTAAAAGATTCGTAGGCGGTTTTCTGCGCCGAATAGACAGCAAGCACATCCAGCCCATGGCTGCCAAACCGCTTGTGATAGTTCAACTGTTGATCCCATATCCACCGGTTGGTCCGGGATTCGGTTTGATTCAAGTAATTCTCGGAACTCGGTCTTCCAATTTCAGGAGCGATGGGGTCGAACCGTTTGTACGAATAACGGTTCAAATCAATGGCAAAATTGGATTTGAAGGTCAGTCCATCGATAATTTCCAGTTTTCCAAAGACGTTACCATTTAAATTCAACGCCGGGTTAGAGATATTGGGCCTTTTTAGCAATGCCACTGGATTGTACGTATCGCCATATGCCGCCGAAAATTGCGCTAAATCAAAGGGAACAGTACCGTGGAACCGCCCATTTTCGTCATATACAGGAGCCGCAGGGTTCATATATATGGCGTTGATAATAGCTCCGCTATAGCTGCTGGAGGTATTAATACCCCGCGATTGCATCTGATTGACATAGAAGTTCTGGCCTACTGTGATGCGGTCGGATAGATCAAATTCGGACTTCAATCGGTAGGCAAAGCGCTTGTAATTCGTGTTGATCAGCAAACCGTCTTTGTCGTGGTAGCCAAACGACGATGAATACCGAGCATGCTCGGTGCCTCCGGAAACCTGTAAATTCAGGTTGGTGATTGACCCTGTCTGAAAGATCTCATCCATCCAGTTGGTGCGGGTTACCTGCCCCCATGGGTTCAGTTCGGCGTTGTGACCGTCTGCCGGGACAACGCCCGCATGGGCAGACGCATCGATATAAGCCTGCGCATATTGCGCCGCATTGAGCGAAGCAGGCAGGTTACTAGCCTGATGCCAACCCTGGTAAAGATCTACCGCAAACCTAGGCTTACCGATTTTCCCGCTCTTGGTGGTGATTACGATGACGCCTGACGCCGCTTGTGCACCATAGATAGCCGCAGAGGCTGCGTCTTTCATGACGTCTACGCGCTCGATATCGTTAGGGTTGATGGGGCCGCCATAATAAGGCACTCCATCAACGACGTACAGCGGTTGTTCGCTCCCTAACGTTCCCATGCCCCGTATCAACACCCTCGGTGAAGACGACGGATCGCCTCCCCCGGATACCACGGTTACACCGGCAATGTTTCCCTGTAGGATATCAGAGACATTGGTCAATGGCCGTGCTACGTTGGTCGCCACATTAGGCAGCGACGCGATAGCGGTGGTCAAGTCTTCCCGTTGCCGTTCGCCGTAGCCAATCACCACGACTTCATCCAACGCCGATGTCTGTTCGGCCATTCGCACCAGGATAGAGTTGTTGTCGCCAGGTCTCACCGTAAAATCTGCCATCTCATGCACTTCATACCCAATCAAGCTGAAGCGGATGGTGTAGTTGGTGCCAGTCTGCAGCCCCTGTAATACAAACATACCATCGGCGTTCGTGGCTGTGGTAGCAGCCTGTGTACCGTCAGCGCCGAGCGCTGCGACGGTGACTCCGCTTAGCGGCATACCGCTATTGTCCATAACCGTTCCTCGAACCTGTCCTCCGTTTTGCGCGCTGGCCGATATGGTGGCGAATAGCGCCAATATCGTCACCCACCACCGAACGTTAAAAATTAGTCTGTTTTGTTTCATGTTCTATTTATTAAAAATCTGTGTCATACTAGTTTTTATTGGGTTCCGGCCTGCTTTTTTCGAATAACAGCCTGACCATCCTCATATTCGTGAACCAAATCGTTCATTTGGCAGATAACGGACAGCATCACCTCCAACGAGTCGGTAGGTTCAAAACTACCGGTAAAGGACAGCCCCTTCAGGTCGGCTTTCGTCACGACAATTGTGGTTTTCATTCGGGCAGCCACTTGATCAAATACCGCGACCAGCGGTGTCTGCTCAAACCGCAGCGCTCCGGTGGTATCCAAAGGGACTGCGGGCCGCAGCGTTTTGATGGGACTCTTCGACGTTTGCGCTGCTTTGGGTTTACGTTTTACCGCTACTGCGCCTTCGAAACCATTAACTTGGACTTCATCCCCCGGCAAGAGAAATGCATCTTCCATCGCAACTAAGCTTGCCTCCGTGGAACGCACTACCACTTTACCAGTAAGAAGCCGCACCAGCGTCTTACCCGCCTGCCGAGCATCGATGACAAATGCGGTGCCCAGCGCTGTTGTGGTGTAGCCGTTTGCTGATACGACAAAGGGCAGTGCCGTATCGCGCACGACCGTGAATTTGGCCTCACCTTCCAATGTCAATGCTCGCGCCGTCAGGCCGTAGTCATCAGTATACGATACGGTGCTGCTTGGTGACAGGGAGATGTTGGAACCATCCGGCATCTTAAAATGTAAAGTGTCCGATCCCGGATTTGTTACCTGGCGCATAACGGCTTCGGCATAGCCAGGCGTACTTTCCTTCACCTGCCCGGTAACATTCAACAAGTACCAGGAGACGGCACACGACAAGATAGCCGTCGCTGCCACTGCCCACTTGGTTTTCCACCACTGAATGTGTACAGGTTCCCGGCGCACGTCAAGCCGGGTATGGATATGTTGCAGCAATTCCGCAGATTTCTGTTCGCCTAATGGAGCATCCGCATGATTTGCCGCATCGTCAAACTCCTCAGCTAATGCTGATCGCCATTCCTTTTGGTGGGTTGTCAAATCAGACAACAGCTGCTGTTGTTCGTTTTTTGTAGCCGTTCCATTCCAAAAGGCTGCGATAGCTTTGCGAATACTGTCCATATACACCAATAAATACACTGCGGACCGCCCAAAGGGGATGCTTGCCGTATTAAGAAATCATCAATTAATTGCAAATAAATATAGAGGAAGGGGGATGACGGCTATGCAGCGCCCGTATCACCACATACCCAACCATGTCAACAGCAAGGTCGTCTCGCCGGCATAGGGGTAGCGCATGGAAACATAAGCCTTAATGGCTTTATTGGATTGCTTGAGGTAGTCCTTAACAGATTTGGGTGAAATGCCCAGTTGCTCGGCTACGGCTTCCTTGGATTTGCCTTCATACCGGCAAAGCCTGAAGACTTCCCGTTTTCGCTTCGGTAATTCGTCGATGGCTTCCTCCAAAATAGCGAGCTGCAAGCGATAGGCTTCTTCTTCCACCGTATCGTCCTGCTCAGCAACTTCAAAAGGATAGGCCGCCACGAATTTAATGGAATCTTTTAGGTGGCGCTTTAAGAAGGTAAGCGACTTATTGAAGCTGACGACAAATAGCCATCCTCCTATGGATTCACCGGTACGTATGTTGAATCGGTTTTGCCAGAGTGAAACAAAAACATCCTGAAGAATTTCTTCGGCATACTCAGGGGCCTTAACCATTTTCAGGATATTGGCGTAGACACGTCGGTGATACCGCTCATACAGTCGGTTGAAGGCACTGATATTGCCATTGGCCATCTCGGCCACTTCTTCCAATTCGGTGAGCGTGCTTTTCATTTTCACCCTTTTTATGCCTTAGGTACTTTTTCGGCATCAAAATTATTCAAAAAAACTAGTCACGTGCAGTCACTGACATTATCAAATTGTTATATCTGTACCTGCCCGCCCCCCAAGGGATCGGTTTTCTGAATTTTGCAACTTATTGCTCAAAAACATGCTCTGCCAGTCCGAAGGACAGCGTCATCCCGGCTCCGCCCAGCGCGTTCAGCACGAACACCCCTTCTTCGGGCTGAGCCAACAGGTAATTGTTGCCATCGGTCATCTTGGCATACACGCCGTTCCAAGACTGCGCGAGCCGATAATCCTTAAAACGGGTAAACGTTTTCAGATAGCCCGTCACCATGTCATTGATGAACTGCCTGTCAAATGGATCGGGTGCCAGCCCGTACTCATGGGAGTCGCCAATGGTCAGCTCGCCGCTGCCGTGCTGGGATGCCATCACATGAATACCCCAATGCAGGTATTCTGGCATTTCCTGTTCAACCCATTGGCGAAGCGCTGCGCTGGCCGGGGTCGTCAGGAAGGAGCCGTAATGCAGCAGCGAGAGCCCACCGCAGAGGGCGGGACCAATACGCCAGCCGTCGGGCTGGGCAACGAGGCGCATCATCTGCAGCTTGCATTTGGTGATGGGGGAAGCCGCATAAAGCTCGGGATATAACGTTTCGAAATCAGCACCGCTGCATACGGCCACAAGGTCAGCCTCGTGAGCCGTACCATCGCCGGTAAATACGGTTGTACCGTTGATGCGGCTGATGTTAGTGTTCCATCTGAACGAGACGCCATGCTGTTCTTCGAGGTAGCCAGCCACCTTAGCACTGGCTTCACGCGGATCTACAATCACTTCATCCGCACTCCAAAGCCCGCCAAGCAAACCTGTGGGATTGACAGCAGGCGACTTTGACAGCACTTGGTCGGGTGTAAGCATCGCGCAGTCGCGCGTGTGCCCATATTGTGCCGCATACTGTTCGAGTACCGCCAGTTCCAGCGGGTGATAGGCTACATGCAGAGAGCCCACCTGTTCATGCCACATTTTTGCGGCGGTACCGATCGCTTTCCATACGTCACGCGAGCGAACGGCACACTCGTAGCTGACACCTTCCGGTTGGCCAACGGGCCACACCATTCCGAAGTTTCGAACGGAGGCGCCTGTTGCCTTCGGATGCCGCTCGTACATGGTCACCGAATAGCCCTTCCGGGTCAGTACCCTCGCTGTGGCCAGTCCGACGATACCGGCTCCGATGACAATGGCTGTTTTATGGCTTTTGATATTCATATTCCGAGTAGTTAATGGTTCCGTCCAATGACGTTCGCTGTAGGGCAGTCTCGCGACCGGCATGTTTACGCCGGAAGTACAGCAATGAAATGCCGATGCAACCTGCGCCCAGGACAGATGACAGGAATACGGCCTGTTGGAAGAAACTGCCCCAACTTAAATGTACGAATCCCCATTCATGTACAACCAGCACCGCTACGCTGCCGAGGTAGCCTACCGCATCGGCCACATACATGATGAACCCGACGTTACCCTTGTGCCGGAAACTGGCGAGCAGCCGTTCGAAAAAAATGGCGTTGTAGGGAATGTAGACCATGTATAATCCGAGACCCGCAAGACTCATCCAGGCAACGCTACCTAAACGTCCCAACTGAAATAACCAGGTCGAAGCGCCGATGAGTACACAGCCCGCTATCATCATCAGGTGAATGAGCGTAAACGCGTACAGGTTGTTCCGGACAAACATAAGCAGTCCCATCATCATCAGCACCGCGAGGGCAATGGCGGAGTCGGTCTGCACATAGATATGTTTGCCAGTAACCCCGACATCTGCCCATATTTCAACCTCAAACGCATCGCGCATGTCGCGCAGGATAGTAAACAGTAGATACGCGAAGATCGCCAGCGCCAGCCCGGGTAGGTAAGTCAAAAAGAATCGTTTCCGCTCATGTGCGCCCATAGGCTCCCTCACGGTTCGCGCCGCTTCGTCGCGGGCATCCGGAAGCGGCACAGCTTCGAGCATTGCGGTGCAGCAGAGCAGCGGGATGACGAACAGCAGGCCGGTGCAGAAGGGCATCCAGTATTCGCTCACGGTGAACGTATCCATCAACGTGCGCCCGGTGGTCTTGACCAATCCGGAAGCAAAGACGAGACTCACGCTCATAACAGCCCCGAGAAACTCAGTAGTGCGGCGCCCTTCAAGGTATGAAAACACCAGCCCCCAAATCATACCGAGAGGCAATCCGTTGACAAACAAAAATATTACGTTGTATGGCGGTGGCACGAGCGCAAATCCGAGTAGCGCGAACCAGGCCACGCCGATGAGCAGTAGTATTTTCTGACCCCTGCGCCGGTGCCCCAGTTCCGCGATAAATTTGATGCCGTAAAATTTGCTGAGCATGTAACCGAATACCTGCGCAATGACCAACCACACTTTATAATCAACCCCCAGGAATAGAGGCTGACCTTCGAAGGTGCCTGCCGTAAACGCCTTACGGAAGGCATACATGCTCGTATAACATCCGAATGCAGCAAATGCGGTGATCAGGGTTATTTGCACCAGCGGTAGCTGTTGCAGTTTCCGGCGCAGCATGACGATGAGGGAAGTCATGTCAGGAGTAAATAATATTCAGTACTTCGCTGACGTTATCGACGATGTGAGTAGGGGTATAGGGCTCAAGAGCCTCCCGGGTATACGCGCCGGTTGTAACACCGATCACGTACCTGCACCCGGCATTTTTGCCCTCATTAATATCTACCTCGGTATCACCTACCTTGGCCACGCTCAGCGGATCTGCGATGCCGGCTCTTTGCATCAATTGATGAATCATGTCAGGATAGGGCCTGCCTCTTGGCACCTCATCGGATGCGATGACATCGTCAATGAGCTCACGTTTATGCCACCCCAGCTTGTCAACGATGACATTCGCTATGTTGCGCGAGAAGCCCGTATTAATCGCTACTTTTACGCCCTTTTCATGAAGCATGGCAAAGGTGTCCTCAACGTCAGGCAAAGCCGCTATT
Source organism: Parapedobacter deserti (assembly GCF_042646065.1). NCBI lineage: Bacteria > Pseudomonadati > Bacteroidota > Sphingobacteriia > Sphingobacteriales > Sphingobacteriaceae > Parapedobacter > Parapedobacter deserti. Next base: position 304,988 of record NZ_JBHRTA010000038.1, on the reverse strand, counting down.
TCATCGGTTGTTTCGTAATAGCGGATCATCCGTCCTACAAAAAACCGGTGGATTGCCGAAATTTGTGCATCATCAATTGCCGCATCGCTATTTTTCGTTTTCAATATTTCTTTGATGGCCTCATGTTTTTCATAGCCCATATAAGGATTGATCTGCTCAAGCGGAATGTCGTATCCGAAATGCTGTAGCGTTGCCTGAAAGGCTTCGCCTACCTTGTTGTCGTCTTTTACTGTGGTTCCTGCGATGTCAAAAACAATTAATGCGATATCCATTTAGCTGTAGTTGTTATTTATTAATTTTCTTTAAGTTCATTATTCAGCGCTGTTTCCAAAATATCCAGCGCTTCGTTTAGTTCATCTTCGGTGATAACTAGCGGTGGATAGAGCGATAGTACATTCCCGTCAGACACCTTGAGGCTTAACCCTAGTTCCAAACAACGGTAGAGTACATTTTCGGCCAACTCGCTTGCTTTTGCCTTGGTCTGCCTATCCGTCACGAGCTCCACTCCCCAAAGCAGTCCGACACCCCGCACATCGCCAATGACATCGAACCTTGCTTGCATAGCGTGCAACCGGCTTTTGAGCAACTTGCTTAGCGTGGCCACGTGGGCCAATACATCCTGCTCCTCCATGTAATCGAAAGCCGCCAATGCTGCTTCCGACCCAAGCGGATTTTTTTCGTGCGTAAAGTGTCCGAGGGATCCTCGAGCGGCCACATTGAGCTCGGCTCTGCAGGCGATGGCGGCCATGGGTATGATACCGGCCCCCAATCCTTTGCCTAAAACCAATATATCCGGTATGATGCCATATTGCTGGTAGGCAAACACGCTGCCCGTGCGTCCCATACCGATGGGGATTTCGTCCAGAACCAACAGTACCCCATGCCGATCGCATAGTTCCCGGACACGCCGCCAATATGGTACAGAGGGCACGTGCACGGTCGTGCTGCGGACCGTTTCAGCTACCAGTACGCCGACATCGCCTTCCTTCTCAATGACATACTCGAGATAGTCGGCATATGCCAGATCGCCTGGCTCATTGTCGTGGTCGAACCACATGCCCCGATAGGTGTTTATTGGCGGCACATGGACACTCCCCGCCATCAAGGGGCCAAGGCCCTGCTGAAAGACATACTCACCTCCCAGCGAAATGCTGTCCATCGATGCACCGTGGAACGAATCATACATCGCTATCGTTTTATACTTACCCGTGACCAGCCGGGCCAGCTTCAGCGCCATGCTGATGGCAGAGGTACCCCCGGGCGCAAAAAGCACACGGGGCAAGGTCTGGTCCGTCAGCGTGGCAATCCGCTCGGCAAGCGCAATGGCCGGCAGGTTGGTAAACCGCCGCGGGGAGAACGCCAGTACATCCAACTGCCGTTTTACCCGATTGAGGATATACTCGTTGTGATATCCCAGTTGGTGAACATTGTTGCCATGGAAATCGTAATACGACTTGCCGGCTAAACTCGTCAACCTAACTCCGGAGCTGGATGCCAGCACGTCCAGACACGGAGTGGACAGCGCCTGGTGAAGAAAGTGATCTGCATCCCGTGCCAACGCTTTCTGCGTTGCTTCATCGTGTATGGCATCGTACCATTGCTGCCGCTGCTGGCTGATATTGATGTCCCCCTCTGTCTGTAGATGTTCATTCCTGTGGCCCATACGGCTGTTTTAAGCTAATGTTTAGCAAAACTAAACATTGTTTAGTTAAAAAGCGCACAATTCTATATTAAGAAATGATGAACACCTGAATTCCGATCCGTTAATAATCCTTCTTCAATTCGAACTGATCAAACACCGCTCCGTTCAGGTCGATGGCCTGGCACTGCAATTGCCCTTGGGCAATGCGTACATAGCTGAAATGGTGGCCATACTTGATTTTGTTGGTAAACCACGAACGCATTAGCGCAGGCGTTTCGAGTCCGCCGCCATTGCCGCCGGTCTGGACGTAGACGATGCCGTTTTGTGTGTCTACCGCATTGTTACGGAGCGGCCACGTGCGCTCATACGCATGTACATGCCCGTAGAAGACAAGGTCTACATCATACTTTTCGTACAGTGCTGGCAGATGGGCCAGACGTGGGATGCCCAGGGTAGACTTGGCCACATGGGTATTGCCGTGGTCATCATTGTCTGAAGAATAAATGCAGTGGTGATGGGCCACGATCTTCCAACGGGCGGTCGATTTGGCTAATTCGGCCTCCAGTTCTTTGTAATGTTTGCTGCCTTCGGACAGGTCTTGGTTGGAGTCGAACAGGATGATTTGTGCATTTCCATAGGTGACCGTATAGGCCCTTTTGTCCCTGCCTTCTGGGTGACCAAGGTACTTATGAAAGTAAGGGGCGTCGCCCTCGTGGTTGCCAATGGTGGCATACACGTTGTACTTGCTCATGAAGGGTTGCCCTTGCGGCAGGAACTGGCCAATCCAATCGCTGAGCCGGTGTCCATTGTCCACCTGGTCGCCTGCATGGATGGCAAAATCCGGGCGCTCTGCTTCAGCAAGCGTGGCGATCTGTCCCCAGACATTCGGGTTGGGCCGTCCCTGTGAGTCAGAAAACACGATGAACCCGATGGGGCTATCGTCTTTGACGGCCGTCTTGAATGGATAGACGTTGCTGTACAGCGTGTCGCCGCTTTGGCTCACGCTCACCGTACGGTAGAAGTGCTCCGTCTGTATCGCCAGGCCGGTGAGGCGTACGGTATGGAACGTCGTGTCAGCGCTGATCGCGCTGGTGAGCGACAGGTTGGGGGCTTTCGCACCGAATTCGGCCGGGCCATATTGCACCCAGCCTGTGGTGGGTTGTTCGGTCTCCCATTTGATTTCAATGCTGGTTTGTGTAGCCCATTGAAGGTAAGGCAGTACAACAAAACTGGGCCGGTCGGCCGCGAAGCTCGGTTGCTGGCCTATGATAAGCAGGCAAATGAACGGGACAAGGTATTTTTTCATGACGGATAATTATGTTTGTTATAAAATTAAGTAGCAGGTATCTCAATGGTTGTACAAGGCGGATACTTCCGCCGCAGACAACGCTTTGCTGTAAATCCGAACATCATCTACCCATCCAGCCAGCTCCTTACGCGTGTTGCTTCCTGCGTTGTAAGACCCGGTACCGTCTTCCCATATGGTAAAGGGGTAGTCATTGGTTTCATCCCACAACGCTCCGGCTAACATATTCAGGTCGTAGCTGGCCGGGTTTTCCTCCTGTGTGTATTCGTTGCCATCTATGTATACGTGCAGACGCTTGGTGGTTCGATTGACGACTACCGTCACCAGGTGCCATTGGTTGTCGGCCAAAGCAGGGGCTTGGGGAGTCATCTGTCCGGCACGCCAGTCCATCCGATTGCCACCACCGGCGAGTTTCACAATCCATCCCCTGCCGTCTGTGCCGGGGCCTGCATACGTAAGTGCGCCGTCCGTGCACAGCACAAAACCCGGATTGCCCCCGCTACCCCAGTCGGAATTAGAAAAGAGTGCAGGATCGGATCCGATACCGGGCAGCTTTACCCAGAGACTGAAGCTAAAATCTTGTGTGGACGAAGGTCGCAGCAAATCATGCTTGGGTAATACGGCATATGAACCCGCCACGAAATTTGCTACCCTACCCCGAATCGGGTCTGTGACAAACGCGACCATTGCCGTAGCGGTACTGCCTAACTCCGCGTCGAATTTGTTACCGCTGGCATCCGTCAGATCGTCGTCAAGCGGCAGGTGCACCACCAGGTCGCCGCCGCTGCCGCTGGTCGTGGTAAAGTGCCAGTCGGTATTTCCGGTAAATCCATTAAACTTCTTTCCGTTGCCGTCGATAAAGGCGCCGTTGTCTATGGTTACATAATACGCGGTGGCAAAAGCCAGCGGACTGCCCAAGGTAATCGACACCCGGCTGTTGGTCACAGTAATGGCCGAACTGCTCACGGGCAGCTCTGCTATCTTGGTATTGTTATCGGCAGCGTAAACAGCGATGTTGCCCTCGCCTTTGCTTACGTTGTCTATGAAATTTAGTTCCAGTTTGAAAAGAGACCCATCAGTGCCGGCATTTTGGGGCACACGAGATATGACCAACGGACCGATGTCACCGGCGGTGACAAATGTCCACGGTGTGTCGCCGATTGTCCCCATATACTCGTTGCCCACTAAGTCGGTAAACGTTCCCCGTTCCAACACCACGGTGTATTCCTCGTCGGCTTGTAGTTCCGCGGGACTAATACTGACGACACGCGCATCCGACCCGACGACGACCGCTGCGGACGTGACGTCAATGGTCTGCGTATCCGAAGTGCTAGAGAGGATGATGTTTCCGCTTCCTTTTTTGACGTGCTCGTCAAACGTGAGCACCAAGCTGCTGCTCACGGCCACGCCTTCTACGCCCGGAACGGGGTTATAGCTAACCACCGTCGGGTTGGCTACATCAACGGTGTGGTCATATTCTTCTTTGCAGGATTGCAGGCAGGTCACAGCCACGATAAGCCCAGTACATAACCAGAGAAGAGGTGTATAAGTGAAGATTTTCATATCAAAACGTATAGTAAGTTTCATTTTTAGGCGCTATTGACGGGTCAGCGTGACGCTGAAATTCCCCTTGCCCATATCGCCGGTATCTGTATTTTCCCATCCCATGAAAAAAGAGAGGGTGAGAGTAGTCGTTGATAGACGCGCGGTAAACTCGTTGACCGGCTCAACCCCGGTTAGTGTCACTTTCGCCTCATTTTCATTGCCAGACACCCCCCATGTTCCTGCGGTGGCGCTAAACACAATGGGACAATCCTTCGCAATGAACTGCGCCGGATATCCCGCATCATCGGTCGTAAACACTAAACGCATGGCGCCGAACACCTCAGCCGGCACGTCATCTGGTGTTATAATGCTGGACGGGTTTGCCCATGTACCATCCAATCGCCCGGCCACCAACTGCTCAGCATCCAATCCATGCTGCCTAATCGCATCCTTCTTACAGGCGCTCATTCCGCAGCCGATCACTCCGGCGAGGAGCACCATGATACCTGCTTTCAAATTCAAGTTCATTCTCATGTTTGTTGCATTAATTTACTTTAAACAGCCGGTAAGGTACATTAGAACGCATAGGATTTCCTTCCAACCCCCAACTGCCATTGACCGGCAGGCCCAAATGGCTCAATACATTTACCGCTACATCGGTAAGACCGATGGGATAGTAGGGGTTACGCTCGCTGGCCGGCCCTACCAGTTCGCCATGGTTACCCCTGCCGCTAAAATCTCGTACCTGGTTACCCCTCACTTCATCCAGCTTGAGGTAGAGATTCAGGGATGCGAGGTGCGGATGGCTGCTGGTTTCGACATGGCGCAGGTGCATGTAGTTTTTAAGGGTCTGCTGATCCAGCACATCCGTCCATATCCGCACCTCGTTGACCGACCCGGCCCAATTGGGTGCCCCACCGCCGTATCGCTCCGTCCCCTCCTGAGCCAGGCAAATGTAGGGATACGGCGAGGTCATGTCGTCTTCCGGCTTGTAGGTCAGTGCTGACCGCTCCATGATTTCCCCGTCCTGATACACCACGCACTCCCGGGTTTTATCGAAGGTGACGGCCAAATGGTGCCAGTTGCCATCTTCGATCGACCGGGAAGAGCCGATGTCATACCGTTCCCGCTTGTGGTTCGCAAAGTTAATTTTCCAGGAAGAGCCGGCCCGGCAGATGGTAAATCCCGGATTGCCGCCCGAATCCCAATTCTTGTCGCCCATGATCGATGGATCGCTGGAGTTGACCCCGGCCTTGACCCACAGCTCCATGGTAAACCTATCCATGCCTTGCAACGCCGTGCCGTTGATTGGAATACGTACATAAGTCCGGTCGCCCGACGCGGCTTTGCGAAACGTCAGGGTATTGTCGGTGTTTTCGCGGGCAGCCATCGAGGTCGCGATCAGCTCCCGGTTATCAATGCCGCTGCCCGAAAAGATCAGGGGCACGTTGATTTCTTCTTCACTGCTGTTCAGGTGTATGCCAGACTCGGTGCCGCCATGGGTAGATACCAGTAAGATGGCCCAATCTTCATTGGCATAGGTTTCTCTTGCTTGTATGGCTGCCTGCAAACCGGCCACATACTGGTCGACCTGCTGAATGGCCTGTACATACCGGGCTTCGCGCAACTGGTAACCCACCGATTCGCCAACTTCGGCCGGACTGCTGAACTGGATAAATGCCACTCCTATATCCGCTTGCTTCAACAGTTCGGACGATTGAGTGTATACCGCTTCATCCGATGAATAGTGGAATAGGTGGTCGGCTTCATGGTTCAGCATGGCGTTTAGCGCGGCATTACGCACCACTGAGGTAATGACCGTACCTGGACTGGCCGATTTGATGCGGCTCACCACTGAGGGATACCGATCAAAAGCGTGGCTGGAAAATGAGTTCTTCAGCGTCACCCCGTGTTTCTCTGCGGATACGCCGGTGAGCAGGGTAGCCCAGCCAGTGCTGGCGTAGGCCGGCACACCGCCGTAGCCGTTCATGCTGTATGAGGCGTTATTAACCAACTGGTCGATACCCGGTGTCGTTGCATAACCAAATGCGGTATGGATGACGCCATCTACACCGATGACCAAGATTTTTTTGGTTTTATTGGTCTGTGCCATCGCGCTGTGGCCGATCAACAACAGAACGGCCAGCGCCCGTTTGAAATACTTAAAAGCGTGTTTCTTTTTCATATCCTTCATTTATATAGCCGTATGACGTAACTACCTGGAAGCCCTAAAACGAAATTGAAGTTCTCGCTCATGTAACTAACCTCTCCGGTCTGTCCCAGGATCTTCCAGCTGCAATACGTGTTGGATTCCATGACCGGAAAATCGACGTCCCAGATTTCCCCATCGTCCGTATCATCCACAAACGTTCCCCTGAATCCGACCGAACGGCTCCTGGTAAAGTCAATCCGATCGCCCGGAAGCGCTTCACCGTTCAGGTAGCCAACAAACCGGATCTGATTGGGCGCATCGGCCACCCGCTCGATCTCGGGCCGCCGCGCCATGCCCGCGGACCAACTGATGACTTCATACTCCATAAATTCGATGATAAGCGCATCCTGTAATACCCTGCTGCCGGACGAATTGGACACCTTGATATCAAAACGGTATTCCCCGGCGGGGATGTGGTTGCCCTCCAGCACCTCGATCACACCCGTATGCTGGTTGATGGTCACGGCTGGCAGCGCTATGGTATCGGTCTTGAGCCGCAGTTCTTCTTCGCTTTCGCCTCCCGTGATCGCTTTTGTATAGCGGACTACGGGTATCTGCTTGCTTAAGGCAGATACATCCTGACCGTTGGTTTCGCGGATGTTCATGATTTCGAAATGCAGCGGCAAAGAAGAAGTAGATGCTAAAAAATCCCCGATATATTGCTCCAGGCCGGACATTGCATATTGTTTCCGGTTCCGATAGCCGATGTCAGGGGCAATACTTCCTTCCTTCGGGATATCCACGCAACCGGCAAAAAGCGCCGCGCAGCCTGCAATCACCATTGCAGTAGCTAATCGTTTCATTGTGTTGTAACCTTTCATGTTTTACTAGTTAAACCCAAAGATGTGCGTGTCTGATCGCAGTATCTGAATGATTCCGTTGGTCGATTGCAGGTCTGAGGTCACTACATGTACCGACTGGTACCGCTCCCTTCCGATGCCACCGCTGACATCCAATGAGAAGACGATGACAGAAGCACCCATATTTACATTACCCAGGTAGTCGCCGCGTACGAGGTTGAAACGGGCTTTTTTGCCGCCGAGGGTCTCCGTATGGCTATACGCCGTAGACAGCCCGGTGCGGACAATCGCCTCGTTTGGAATAATGTAGTTTTTGATGATCTCGGCGATCTCCGCCAGTAGCTCCTCCGGGAGCTCAGCGAGGGTCGCTGGCCGTTCGTCCGGATTGGGAAACGCCAACTCGAAAAAGTTGTGTATGGCATAATCCTGTGGTGCCAGAAACGTGCTGCCCGGTCGATTGACCGCTTCTTCCAGCCCGCACAGCCTAATCAGCGTAGCCAAGGTATCAAATAGTTCCCGGCGGCTTTCCAGGTAGTCCATGGTAGAAACGCCTAAGACACCGGGACGCTCATCCAGCACGCCCCCGTCGGTAAAATAGTTGTCGTCGCATCCCCAAGCGAACAGGGCTGCAACACACGTGATAACCATCAATTTCTTCATATCTACTGCTTGTTTGTACGATTATTGGTTAAACTGCCAGTAATACGTCTGAGTCATGTTGGGGTTATTGGCAAACGCCTCGTCGCTGACCGGAAAAAACCCGGCTCCCTCGCGTTCATCCCGCTCACTGATGAAAGGATTGAATTCATGCAGCCTGCCCAGCCGCACCAGGTCGTACACGCGGTGAAATTCGCCGATGAGTTCACGGTTCCGCTCATCCAGGATTTCCTCGATGAGCGGAAGCTGCTCGTTGCGGGTATACCGCGGGATGCCGGCCCTTTCACGCACTAAGTTGAGGTTGGTCAATGCTTCGTCGATACGGTTGAGACGTGCATCGGCCTCTGCCTTCAGCAACAACACGTCCGCATACCGGAAGATCGGAACCGGACCATCCATCTGCTGATACGACCGATCTTTGGGTTTCCGGAATTTGGCAAACATGATTTCCCGTTCGCCGTTTTGTAAGGGATCGGTGAAAACAGGCCGTATTTCGCTGTTGCTGACCGAGAAATCAATGCTCTCGAAAAATTCGGATACGCGCCGGTCCGAGCCATCTTGGGCGTAGTGGTGGAAAATTTCCAGAATGCGCGACCGCGGGACGGCCAGTGATAGGTTACCGCGATCGGTGTATGGGTTGGTGAGGTAATACGTTAGGATGTGCCCGTAGTAATCCGAAAACTCGCCCAACCCTTTGTTGTAGTACATCTGGAAAATCATCTCGTCGGTTTCGCCACGGTCGAACAGGTCTCTGAATCCGCTAATGGGCGCCAATGCAAAGGGGCCGTCACTGATGATGCGTTGCAGCGCGTCGGACGCACCCTGATAGTCGGTCAGCCACATCAAGGCGTGGGCCTTCATGGCCAAAGCAGCTCCCTTGGTGCCCCGTGAGGTCGATGCTTTCCGTGTGGGGTAGGGATACATCCAGGGAAGCACAGGGATAACAGCATCCGCCTCTTCGACCACCATGCGCATCACGTCAGCAAGTGGTTCTCGGCCCAACGGTGCCACATTACGGGCGGTAAGGTTGATGGGGATGTCGCCCCAGATGCGGGCGGCATAGAAATGGGCCATGGCGCGCAGGAAACGAGCCTCGGCCAGCAATTCGGCTTTCCGATCTTCGGCGAAGTTGGTGGTGATATCCGGTACATTTTCCAAGATAAGATTGCACTGCTCGATGGTGCGGTAATAGAGGCGCCAGTTGGTCATCGGTTCGAGCTGCGTGCGCTGTATCAAGCGGTTTTCAAAGCCAGCCTGCCAGTCGCCGTCGTTGTTCGGCGTAATCCAGTCGCCCGACCGCGAATCGCCCCAGAAGTAGTAGTCGCCCCATGATCCGTTCCGCGTGGTGGATGGCGTGTCGTCTTTGGTCAATCCCGACAGTGCCCTTCGGAATATCGAAAAGGCCGCCGCCAGGGCCCCCTCTGCATCACTGCCGGTCTGCCAAGCCAGGTCTTCGGTCACCGTGTTGATGGGCAGTTCATCCAGCCAGTTCTTGCAACCTTGAGCGCCAAGGAGCAGGATGACTACACCTGTAATGATTGCGATGTGCTTCATATGAATAACTATTTGCTATTGTATTATAATCCCAATGAGATACCGAATAACAGCATCCGCCGCATGGGGTATCCACCGGAATTGTCAAATCCATCAACCGTTACCAGTTCCGCGTCGGGCCCACTGTACCGCTGGAACGTGGCTACGTTGTCCATGGTACAGTATAACCGTGCCCGGTCCATAGGCAGGCGCCTTAAGAGTCGCTGTCCGAGGGTATACGAAAGCGTAATGGTCTTGACTTTGAAATACGATCCATCCTCGACGTATTCTGAATCAAGCGCGGTGATCTGCGAGGCGTCACCCCAGGGGTTGAGTGTCGGGTATTTGGCGTTATCGCCACTTTTTTCCCAAATGGAATAGTTATTGAAATTAGGCAGGGAGGTAGAACCGGCAAAGTCCTTGTCCAGTCTCAACCGGTTGAGGAGCGCCGTGTTGACGATATCCCGACCAATCACGAACGTCGAGATGACATTCAGGCTAAACCGTTTGTACGTGAAGACGTTGGTCCACCCGCCCGTCCACAGCGGATTGGGATTTCCAGCATAGACGCGGTCGTTGACATCAATGATATAGTCACCGTTCTGATCGCGGAAATTACGGTCGCCCGCAGCGAGGCGTTTGTTTTGGAGGCCAGCCAGCTTGGCACCTGTCTTGGGGTTAACCGGAATTTCGCTTTCCGTTTGGTAAACTCCCTGCGACTCATAGAAGAAAAAGCCGTTCAGCGGCGCGCCTGTGCGGACGATAGAGCCGAAGTCTTGCCCTGAGGTGCTGATTTTGATGATATCGGCATTGCCGTCGGGCAGCGCCACCACGCGGTTTTGGTTGTAAGCAAAATTGAGTCCCGTATTCCAGCTGAAGGCCCGGCGGGTATCAAAGTTGGTGTTGAGCGTAAATTCCAACCCGCGGTTGAGGACATCGGCGGCATTGCGGTATACTTCATTGTAACCCGAGGTGGTGGGTAGTGCCGTCGTCATCAGCAGGCCTTTGGTCAGCTTCTCATAGGCGTCGAAGATGAACTCCACCTTATTATTGAACAGCGACAAGTCCAGCCCGATATTGCCCATCTGGCTCTTCACCCAGGTCAGGTGCTCGTTGCGGAACCCATTGTACCACGTAGGCGTAAATCCGGATATGCCGCCGTAGGAGATTTCCAGCAGGGAGTTATACCGATCCAGCGCCCCCCCATCCATGATGCCCAGGGCGAGGTAGTCATTGTTCCAAGTAGTGCCGGATATGCCGTAGCTCCCACGGATTTTTCCACTGGAAAGCCAATCCGCTCCGGCGAGCCATTTCTCTTGGGAAAAGTTCCACCCTGCCGATACCGAAGGGAAGATGCCCCAGCGGTTTTCCGCTCCGAATTTGGATGAGCCGTCTGCCCGCAGCGAGCCGCCCAGCAAGTATTTCTGCTTGTAGGCATATTCAAGCCGGCTGAAATAAGACAACATGGTGTTGGCGGTATAGTCGCTCGACCCGATGCTGTTGCCCCTTGGCCAGTTGACGGTTTGCGATAAGGTCGGGGCGTCAGCCACACTGCTCACCTTGGTAACCTTCGATTCCAGCTTCTCGACGCTCTGCCCCACGAGAAACGTGATGCCGTGGCCATCGCCGAATGTCGGTGCATAAGTCAGCGTATTCTGAAAAAGCAGGTTGCGGTTTTCGCCGGTGCCGTTTTGGTTGCCGGCCCAGAGTGTGCGCCGCGATGTCGCTACGGAATCCTGTACAGCCCGTGTGTATTCCAAACTTAGGCTTGCTTTATAGGTTAGGTTCTTGATGACGTTTAGCGTGGCATCCGAGCTGAAGCGGATGCGGTCATTGAGGTTGGCCTCATGGCCCAGCCGGTACACGTCGGCCCCTTTGACCACTGGGTTATTCGGGAGCGGCAGCAGGGAAGAATAGTTGACAGAAAGTTCATCCGGGTTTCGGCTTTGGTCCGTCCGCGAAACGGCCAACGTATTATTGATAACCAATGCGTTGTCCAGCGCGTTGAAGCTGGTGCCCGCCATCAGGCTGTAGCGCTGGAAACCTGTGTTAAACAGGATGCCCTCGCTATCCATATATCCCGTACTGATGCTGTACTGTCCGAAGTCGCCCGCACCGCGTACAGAACCGTTGTAGTCCTGTGTCACGGCCGTATTATACAGGTACCCTTGCCAGTCTGACGAATTGTTATAGAACGGATTCGTGATATCTGTGTACATGGCAGGCATGAATACACCATAAGGGGCATATAATTCATAAAGGCGGGCCACCTGCTCGCGTTCCTTCTGCCCGCCGGCTACATCCTGCAGCTGCGGTACAAAGTTGACACCCGTACGGACATTGAAGCCTATCTGTGGTTTGCCCCGCTTACCTTTGCGGGTAGTGATGAGTATGACCCCATTTGCAGCCCGGGAGCCATAAATTGCCGCAGCGGAGGCATCCTTCAACACGGTGATATCCTCGATGTCACTTGGGTTGAGGTCTGCCAGCACATTGGTGCTGGTAATCGAAAACTCGTCGCTCGTCCGCGCAATAATGGGTACCCCATCCACTACGTACAACGGTTCGGAAACGGCCGAGGCGTCGTCGCGGCTTACGGCAGCGAGCCCGCGGATAATGATGGTAGGCGCAGCCCCCGGTTCTCCGTTATTCAGTTGGATATTAACCCCCGCAATCCGGCCCTGCAGCATCGACTCGAACGATTCAGCGGCTTGGGTCTCGGTCAGCTCTTCCATTTTGACGGTGGCAACCGAGCCGGTGACTTTCTGGCGTGACTGCGAACCATAACCGACCACTACGACGTCATCAAGCAGCTTGCTGTCGGTTTCCAGCCGGATGGTCAATGCGGTTTCGCTGCCTATGGTTACCTCACGGGTGATGTAGCCGACGAATGAGCAAACAAGGACATCGCCGGTCTGTGCCTGGATACGGAAACCGCCCGACTCGTCGGTGATGGTGCGGACTGTGGCACCTTTCACACCTATGGTCGCGCCCGCCACCGCTACCCCGTGCGGATCGGTAACCTTGCCGGTGACCGATCGTTGCGCCAGCAGCGACGCCGGCACCATCATGGCCACAAGAAGAAAATAAACGCCCTGTATTACTGTCTTCATTAGATTTGAATTTTGTACTATTATTAGGTTAACGCGACCAATAACTGTTCTGACTCCATGAGTTACCACTGATGCCGCGGGCAGAGACCGGCCAATAAGCGGCCCCGTTCTGCACGGCGAGTTCGTCCAATGCGGGAATGTTCCGGCTCACCTGACCAAACCGCATCAGGTCAAAAAAGCGCTGTCCGGTACCCACGAGCAACCGCTGCCGCTCCAGCAGCAGGGCATCAGCAAAAGCCTGTGCCGGTAGGTTGATGTAATCTTCGGTGGCTCCCTGCGCCGCTGTCACCAAGTGATTGCGGGCTTTGTCCAAAAAACCGGCCCGCCAAGCCGCTTCGGCCTGCAATAGCGGCAACTCGGCTAACTTCAGCAACTCCAGCACCGTCTGGTCTGGCACAATCAGCGTCGCGGCACCTTGCGTTGCTGAGATCGTAAGGAGGTTGGTTCGGCGCGCGTCGCCTTCGGGATAAATGGCATTCAACCGGTCAAGGGACATTCGCACCATGCTGCCGCTCAGGGGGGCATTGGGGATGTCCACACGCCTGTCCGTGCCCATGGATAGGCCGAAGCCCGCTAGGCTGTCGACGTTATCCGCGGTAAAGGTTTGCTCGAGCAGGTTATGGGCTTCCCGCCCCCTGCCCTGCCACAGTTCTTCCTGTGCCAGCAGCAACGTGGCGGCGGTTTTGTTGAACCGGATCGCCGTGAGCGCTGCACTCTCAATACCATCGTTGTTCATCAACCGCCAAGGCAGCAGCCCCTGAGCTTCACGCGCCCAGACTGCCGCCCGCTCAACCGCTTCCACAGCACTTATCCGCTGACCGAAATCATCCGCTTCTGCCGATGGAACATCGCCCCATATCCTGGCCAGGTAAAAATAGGTCAGCGATTTGACCGCTAAGGCTTCGCCCCTATATAGATTCCGCTGATCAGCAGATAGCACTGCTGCATCTGCCGCATCCACAATATCCAGCACATCGTTGGCGCGCTTGATTGCATCGTAGAAATATCCCCAGTCGGTCAGCCGGATCAGCTGATAATCGGGTGCAGTAAGCGCTTGGTTTACCACGTAAGGCGAATAGGCTGCCTCTACCAGCAAATCGCCGGCACGGGCTTCCCCATACATCAGCCAAGCATGATTACTCAGCAACGCTCTCCGAAGGTCGACATAACAGCCGATTACTGCTTGTTCCACCCGTCTCGCCGATTCGTAGTACCCTTCCTCGACCGTCCGGTTGTCCGGCTCTAACGTCAGGTAATCTGCGCAGGACGAACATACCAGCATGACCGCGGGGACAAGCCTCCAAAATTTCATGTATTTCATTGTATTCATCATAACCGACTTTAAAACACCAGTTTGAGCCCCAAAACAATGGCAGCCGGCAGCGGCGTACCGGTATGGCGCAGGTCTGAGGCCCGGATGCCCGCTACATTTTCCTCCGGATTGATGCCGCCGTACTTCGAGAGGGTCAGCAAGTTATCTCCCCGAACGAACAGCTCTGCATCACTCAACGGCAGGCTGCTTTTCAGCACCGACCCCAAGCGATAGGCCACCGCAGCCCGGCTCAATCGGATGAAACTGCCGTCTTCAATCGTCCGGATGCCTTGGTATACGGCATTCACCCCATCCCCTTCCATAAAATAATAGGGGGTTTCCGCCTGCTTCAACGGGAACGCCCCCCCAATGGACGCCACGGCATAACGGCTGCTGAAAGATTCGGCGATGACATCGGCGCCTGCTGCATAGGTAAGCGTGAAGCTGGCGGTTATATTTCCAAACGACAGGAAATTGCTAAACCCGCCAAAGCGCGTTGCCTCGCTGTTGCCGACCACTTTCTGCTGTCCTCCCTCATAGGCAATGAGCGAAGTAATCGGGTCGCCGGTACCCAACGCTACCAAGTGCGAAAGACTGGTATTGGCGAGATCTTGAGGCAGTTCTTTTACCCGGTTGCGATAGGCCGCCAGGTTCAGGTTGGTCGACCAGGAAAACCGTTCGGTTTGCACCCACCTTCCATCCAGTGTAAATTCAAAGCCGGACAGGCCGAGCTTTGCTCCGGTTTCGTATTGATAATCCACTCCCTGGATATTTGGCAGATACCTTAGGTATGCAAAGTCCTGATATGTCTTGCTGAAGTAGTCTACCGAGAGCGTCAGCGACGGTGTCAGCGCATAGGACACTCCGGCATCGAATTGGTACACATCTGCACTCTTGGCATCGCGGAATGCTGGATATAACTGTCCTACTCCCAACATGTTGGCGTTGTAATAATCCCCCATACCGATCAACTCGCCCCGATAGGCTTCAGGCCGGTTCAGTACGCCGGTTTTGCCGGCCGAAGCACTGACTGTTAACGGTACATTCCATGCATTCTTCAAGTGGTAGCTAAAACCCAATGCCGGATAAAGGCCCCACTTGCGTTCATACAACGAGCTTCCATCTGTGCGTAATGTCAGGTTCAACTGCAGGTCGTCCCGGTAATCCCATTTCCAAACGCCGAAAAATGAGAGCAGGCGCTCCACATTGTGGTCAGACAGCGCCTCCGTTTGGTTGGCGTTATAACCGGTTACCACCTTCACGAAGTTGGAGCCTCCGCTTTCGAGGCTGCGCCCCCCATCCACGGAAGTAAGCCGGTTGTCTGTATTTCGGAGTTCATGCCCCAGTGTCATGTCCATCTTCCACTGGTCGGAAAGGGATGTTCGGTAGTTCAATGATGTGTTGATGGTAATCAATTGCCTCTTATAAGCCTCGCTCGATGCGTAAATGTTGCCGTTGAGGATATCCGACGGGATGTACGTATCCCGGCTGGCGCCTTCGTAGGAGAGGCCAGCCAACGAACGGATGCTCAGGTTGGGATGAAATCGGTAGGTGAGGCCCATCGTGGAGAGGAGCGCCACGTTCCGCTTTTTGTCCATGAAAGCCGTTTCCTCATCAATAACCGACAGGGGTAGCCTGCGGTCATACTCCCCCGCATAGCGTCCATTCCGGTCGGCCAACGCAAGATTGTTGTAGAAATGGGCTTCCAGTTTTGGCGTGATGTTGTACCGGGCATTGAGGAATAGGGATTGGCGGCCAAAGGTAGCCGATCTGAATCCGCCTTTGTCCTGATGGTTGTCCAATCCGAAAAGATACGATCCGAAATCCCCGCCACCATCGACCAACACACGCTGCTCCTGTACCATGGAACCGCTGCGATACACTTCGCGGCGGGCGATGGTATTAAAATCATAAAAGGCATCTTTCCTGTAATTGAAGTCGCTCAAAAAGTTAGCGCCCGCAAACGCTGATGCCCGTACATGCAACGGACCGGCCGTCCCTTCCTTCATTACAATATTGATTGCTCCATTGGGTGCCTGCACCCCATAGGCTGCCAATTGATCAATGGACTTGATCACCTCAATCCGCTCTATCTGCTCAGGCGAATAGTAGCTCAACGGGTTGATCGCCGTGACGGGCGAGGGGCCGGCAATGATCGGTATCCCATTGATGAGTATCAGCGGCAGCGTGGAGTCGTCCGTCGGGTCCAAGCTCAAGCCACGGATATTTATAATAGCCTGCGTTCCAGGCGTACCTGACCAGCTTTTTACCCGCAGCCCCGCTACATTTCCCTGTAATGTGTTTTCCAACCCGCTTCGGTTTGACACTACCAGACTGTCCATCACCAATAGTTCCTGGGCGCTGACGGCAAGCGGCGAAGCAGAGAATAAGCTGATGAGTAATATCCAGACGCTTCTGCGTGGCACTTTCATAGTCATATGATTTCTTAATCGCATTAGTTTATCAATACTAAATAATTAACATTCGCTTACCTGCCCACGATCGTCGGTGTGGCGCCAAATTATCAGTTGCACATTACCTAGTTATCAACCATTAATAGTCACCCATCAATTTATTTTGCAATTTTGAGCCTTTAGGTCCACGATTGAGCTCATCAACTTCGTGACTTAAAAGTTAAGCAATATTAAACGATGTTTATTAAATTGATGGGTAGTAAGAATTAAATAATCATTAAAGCTGCGGGGAGTGCAGCTGTTAACATGCGTACTTTAGGCCGGAAAAGCGGAGGCAGAGACCAGTTTTCTAAAAGAACATTAGTCCTCAAAAAAATAAATGACCAGCATCACGGCATTATAGGAGCCGATGTTTTTCGGGGTATGAGGGATACGCCCGTCAAAGAGCATCGAGTCACCGGCACTCAACCGGATGTTCTCGTGTTCGAACTGGTACTCGATCTCCCCGGACAAGACATATTTATATTCGAATGCTTCGGTCTCTACCATGGGGCGATTAGCATTGGGTTCCAATTCCAGCAACACAATATCCACGGTCGACTTCTCTAAGTTCTTGGTAAAAATCCGGTGGTAACGGAAGCCGATGGCTTGCTCCTTTTCGAAGTAATAGTATTCATCGCGGCGTTTGACCAACACGGTTTTCGTGCCGTTGTCCGTATCAATTTCCTTGAAAAAGCCGTTCAAGTCGATATCAAGCGCCTTGATGATGTCGATCAAAACGATTAACGACGGTACCGCACGGCTGTTTTCAATCTGAGAGATCAACCCCTTGCTGACAGAAGCCCGGTCAGCCAGTTCCTGCACGGTGATGCCCTTACTTTTTCGGCGTTCCCTGATTTTGTTGGCGATCTGAATGAGGATATCTTCCTTCATTGGATTGATTTGTATGTGGCAAAGATATTCTATTTTAAAACAAAATTGGCCATTTACTCCTACAGATTCCATAATCCTCCTTATATTTAACGGCACTATCCACCGTAAATGTTAGCTTGACGATTGTTATGAACAAAACCATTATTATCCTAATTGCCATCACGTTATTTTTGAGCTGCCAACCTAAAAAAGCCGATTTGCCTAATAAGGAAATGGACCCGGCAGTAACCGCCCAGCTGGCGGCCGATATCGAGAAACGCGTAAAGGCAGAGCTTGACAGCAGTCTTACGCTTAAACTCTGGGGAATCGATTCGTTGGTGATCTCGCCCATTGCCATTCATATTGACGACCATGGCAGGTTGTTCTATACGACGACAGACCGGCAAAAAAACTCGGAATTTGACATCCGGGGCCACCGCGATTGGGAAATACGCTCGATAAGCTTGCAGACCGTGGAGGACCGCCGGAAATTCTTACGCACCGAATTGGCTCCGGAAAACAGTGCGCGCAACACATGGTTGCCGGACATGAACGGCGATGGCTCGCACGACTGGCGCGACCTGACGGTAGAGCGGGAAAAGGTATACCGTGTTGAAGACATTTCCGGGGATGGGGTGGCGGATCGATCGCAATTGGTGGTTGATGATTTCCACGACGAAGTCACCGACGTGGCTGGAGGCGTATTTGCCGATGGGAACGACCTGTATGTGGCCGTGGCCCCCGACCTCTGGCGACTGACCGACAAAAATGGGGATGGCATTCCCGATGTGAAAAAATCCATATCCCATGGTTATGGCATACATATCGGCTTTAGCGGCCACGGCATGTCCGGCGTTAAAATGGGGCCGGACGGCCGCCTGTATTGGCAAATCGGTGATATCGGATTCAACGGCACCGGGCCCGATGGAAAAAAATGGGAATACCCCAATTGCGGGGTAATCGCACGGTCCAACCCTGATGGCAGTGACTTTGAAATCTTTGCCCATGGCCTGAGAAACACGCATCAATTTGTATTTGACGAGTACGGCAATATCATCAGCGAAGATAACGACGGCGACCATCCCGGTGAAAAGGAGCGACTGGTATATATCGTAAATGGCTCAGACGCCGGATGGCGCAGCAACTGGCAATACGGAAAATACCGCGACCCCAACAACAATAGTTATAAGGTGTGGATGGACGAAAAAATGTACCTGCCACGCTTTGATGGTCAAGCGGCATACATCACGCCTTGTATAAGCAACTTTGTAAGCGGCCCTGCCGGCTTGGTTTACAACCCCGGCACGGCGTTAGGTCCGGCGTATAAGAATACATTTTTTGTAGCGGAATTTGTGGGCAGCCCATCCAATTCCGGAATACACAGCTTCAAGCTGAAACCCAAGGGCGCAACATTTGAATTGGGTGAGCATAAAAAAGTACTGGGCGGTATATTGGCCACTGGCCTCGATTTCGGGCCGGATGGCGCATTGTATGTAGCGGACTGGATAGACGGTTGGGGCACACACGACTATGGTCGGATCTGGAAGATGGACGATGAGCGTGCTGCAAACAGCACCATCCGCCAAGAAGTTAAAACATTGCTTGCCGCCGATTTTGATAAAACGGAGATCACAGCATTGGGTAATCTTCTCCGGCATGAAGATATGCGTATCCGGCAAAAAGCCCAATTTGCGCTGGCCAAGCGCGGCGAAAAAGGCATGGAAATCTTCCGGCAAGCCCTCGCGCAGACCGACCATCAGTTGGCACGTGTTCACGCCATCTGGGGCATCAGCCAATTAGCCCGGAAAAACGGGAGATTTGCCACGGCATTGCTGCCCTTGCTGAACGACAACGACCCAGAGATACGGGCGCAAGCCGCTAAATGGCTGGGCGACATCCGATATGTAGATGCGGGAGCCGACCTGCTCCCACTATTAACCGACGCAGACAGCAGAACGCGTTTTTTCGCGGCTGAAGCGCTGGGGCGCATCCGTTATGAACCAGCAATCACACCAATCATCGCCATGTTGGAAGCTAATGACGACGAAGACGCCTACTTAAGGCATGCCGGTGCACTTGCCTTATCCCGTATTGGCATCGCAGAGCCAATCGCGGCACTCGCCGGCAACCCGTCACGGGCACTGCGCATTGCAGCCGTCGTCGCACTGCGACGGATGGAGCACCCCGGTGTGGCGCAATTCCTCCACGATCAGGATGAATATATCGTAACAGAGGCCGCACGTGCCATAAACGACGACCAGTCTATCGAAGATGCGCTGCCTGCGCTAGCCGACCTGCTCAATAAAACGCCATTTACCAATGAAGCGTTGACTCGCCGGGCAATAAATGCCAACCTACGCGTAGGAGAACCAGAAAACCTGGAAAACCTTATCCGCTATGCGCAAAACAGTAACCTACCTGGTCCGATGCGCAAGGAAGCCGTTGACGCCCTGAGTACGTGGGCTAAGCCGTCTGTGCTGGACCGTGTAGACGGCCGATACAGAGGAAGAATCACACGTAATGAAACCGAACTGAAAAACCAAACGGCCAATGTCTTTACCGGCCTGCTTACCGATCGTGAACTTGCTGTACGGCTCAGCGCCGCCAAAGCCATCGGCAAACTACAGATAAAACAGGCGGCGCCTGCTCTGCTTTCAGGACTGAAGCAGGACAAAGCGCCCGATATGCGTGTGGAATGCCTAAAGGCAATCGTGATGCTGAAAGACCCCGATCAGGAAGAAGCCATCAGACTGGCACTTGCCGACCGTGAGAAATCCGTGCGTGTGGCGGGGCTTGATTTGTTGGAAAATATGACAATCTCCCACCCAATCATGGTTGATCTGCTTGCCGATGTTATCAGCACAAAGACGGTGGAAGAGAAGCAAGCTGCCATCGTTACGCTTGGCAAACTACCACTCGAAAACTCCAGCCAGCTATTCGACAGGCTGTTGGATGAGATGGAAAGCGGCCGGCTAAGTTCGGATGTTTACCTTGAATTGGGCGAGGCGATAGACAGCACTCGATCGGAAACCCTTAATGCGCGGTACCGGGCCATCAGCCAGGGTCTATCACCTGATGAGCTGCTGGCGTCCTTCGCAAGCAGCTTACAAGGGGGCAATCCTGAAACCGGTCGACGCATTTTTTTCCAGCACCAACAAGCGCAATGCATGAAATGCCACACCTATGATGACCGAGGCAGCAACGCAGGCCCCCGCTTGAACGGCATCGGCAAGAAGCTGTCGCGAGAGCAATTGCTTGAAGCCCTTATCGAACCCAGTAAACGCATTGCTCCCGGTTATGGCATCGTAATGCTTGAGTTGAAAGATGGGCAAAGCATTTCGGGTATTTTCCAGGGCGAAGACGAACGAGGCGTCAAAATCAGAAAAGGCCAAGATGGCGATCAGCTGATTCCGCAGAATCAGATTGCAAAAAAGACCTTCTCGCCGTCAAGCATGCTGGATATGAAAGGGATACTAACGAAACGCGAAATACGGGATGTCGTAAGCTTTCTGGCCACGCTGACCGAAGACGATTGAGGACGTCGCTGGGCTTTGCTTATATTTTTGCGGCAGCAGCATCGTCGACAAACCATACCACCTGTCCATCCGTCGGACTAATGAGCTGGGCAGGATATTGCTCAACGTTGCGTTGGCCTTCCAGTACTTCATACAACGCATCCGCCTTATTCTGCCCGTAAGCGATAACAGCGATGTGCCTTGCGCGGTTGATTACCGGGACGGTGAGCGTGATTCGGTGCATTTCCTGCGGCTCAAGGTAGTAGCCAACGACCCATTTGTTCCGTTCATGCAACACTGCCGTATGCGGAAACCACGATGCCGTGTGGCCATCACCGCCCATACCCAGCAGGATGAGGTCGAAACGCCCGTCAGGATGGAGATGAAGCCTGAGCGACTGCTCGTATTCGCGGGCAAACTCGTCGGGTGAAATCCCCTCGGCCCACATCGGGAAAATTTGCTCTTCCGGAACCGGAACGTGCTCCAACAGTGTCTCGAAGGCCATGCGCGCATTGCTGCGTTCGTCATCCAACGGCACCCAGCGCTCATCACCCCAAAACACATATACCTGCTTCCATTGAACCCGCTCGCGATATGGCGGCGTGGCCAGTAATTGATATAGCCCAAGGGGGGAAGATCCTCCGGTCAATGCTACGGTAAAATGACCTTGCCGGGCGATGGCGTCGCTCGCCGTCTGTATGAATAACTCAGCAGCTGCTTCGTTAAGTTGATTTAACTCATTGAACTTCCTAACCATGCTATGTATGTAGATTTAATGCCCAGACATGTCCCTGCCGAGCAATCAGTGCCTCGGCACTCTCCGGTCCCCACGTCCCCGCAGCGTAATTGGGAAAATCCAGTGAATCCCTGCTCTCCCAAGATTCCAGAATCGGAGTGATTACATCCCACGCTTCTTCAACCTGATCCGAGCGCATATATAGCGTGGCATCGCCACGCATAGCATCCAGTAAAAGCGTTTCATACGCTTCGGGGGTCTGCGTGGAGCATGTGTCGTAATCAAACACCATTTCTGCGGGATTGAGGCTCATCTCCAGCCCCTGCTTTTTCGCGGTAAACCGAAGCCGTATATCCATGGTTGGCTGAATATTGATCGTTAGCCGATTTGGCATCAGGTTGCCCGCCTGCGTGGGCGAAAAAGTGGAATGTGGCACCGGCCTGAACTGGATGGTAATCGACGAGGTCTTCTCCTGCATGCGCTTGCCCGTACGCAGGTAGATCGGTACACCCTGCCACCGCCAATTGTCAATGTATAACTGCACGGCGGCGTAGGTCTCAGTGTTCGACTTGGGGTCTACCCCCGTTTCTTCGCGGTATCCCGGGACTTGCTTGCCGCCGATCCAACCCGGGCCATATTGGCCACGGACGGAAAATTTGTGTACTTCCTCAGGTCGCAATCGCCGAATAGCCCGCATCACATCGGCCTTGCGGTTGCGGATTTCCTCGGCCTGAAAGGAAATGGGCGGTTCCATCGCAATCATGCACAATACCTGCAACAGGTGGTTTTGTATCATATCGCGCAGCGCGCCCGAATGTTCGTAATAGGCCCCGCGGTCCTCCACGCCTACCTGCTCAGCTACCGTAATCTGGATGTAATCTATATAGTTACGGTTCCACAGCGGCTCGAAAAGCGCATTGGCAAACCGGAATGCAAGAATATTCTGCACAGTCTCTTTGCCCAGGTAGTGGTCTATGCGATAAATCTGCTCTTCCTGAAAAGTCTGCGCAAGCAATCTATTGAGCGCTATCGCCGTTTCCATATTGTAGCCGAAAGGCTTTTCAATGATAATACGATCTGACGCGGGCACATTCGCCAGGTTATATTTATTGATGTGCACCGTTGCCGCTTCGATAAATTGCGGTGCAATGGATAAGTAAAATAACCTGTTGGCCCGGACGCCCCATGCTTCATCAAATGCTTCAAGCTTCGCCGCCAGCCCTGCATAGGCGGCGTCATCGTTGATGTTGGATTCGAAATAGGAGATCGCCGTGTTAAACTGCTGCCACTGTGCATCATCCGGCCTTCCTTTCCTTGAAAATTCAACCAACCCGTCATACAAGTGGTCTTTATAGCTTTCATCGCTGAGCTTGGTCCGTCCGAGACCGATCACCGCAAATTTGTCAGGCATCCAACCATCAATATAAAGGTTGTAAAATGCCGGGATCAGTTTTCTCTTGGTGAGATCGCCCGTACCACCGAAGATTACGATAACGGTGGGCGCGATTTTTTTGCCTGATTTCATGAAATATTAGCTGCTCGTTTAATGTACAATTACTTAGTTTGGTAGCCCATCGCTGCTTGCCGCTCCAGCGCGATGACTTTCTGCAGCCGCCGTTCGAATCGCTCTCCCCCGTCGTATTCTGCCTTGAGGAACGCCATTACCAGCTCCCACATCAGCTTCGGTCCGACGACCCGCCCACCGATACACAGCAGGTTCATGTCGTCATGCTCTACGCCCTGATGCGCTGAATAGGTATCTGTAATCAAGGCTGCTCGCACACCGGGAAATTTATTGGCCGCAATCGATACGCCTACGCCACTGCCACAAACCGCGATGCCGCGGTCGACCTCACGGTTGACCAGCGCGCGCGCCAATGGGACAATGATATCGGGATAGTCGTCTGCCGAATCATACGTAGTTGCGCCATAGTCTTGCGCATTAAAACCTGCCCCGGCAAGTTCAACCAGCAACTGCTTTTTCTGTTCAAAACCGGCATGATCCGCCGCGATGCCTATCTTCATATGCTGTGATAGCTTATTACACGATGTTTGCCCGGTTTATGACCGTCAAACAGGCGATGAAGATAGCCAAAAAAATAGTTGCACACCAAACTTAATGCAATTTTCTAAGCCAGTTACCCACAATCTTATACATAGTTTTCTTATGTATATCGAAAAATTATGTATATTTGCCTCATGAGTTCGGCGACATTATTGAAGGGCACACTGCAGACCATTATTCTGAAATTGCTGGAAGACCACGACAAGATGTACGGTTACGAAATCACCCAAAAGGTGAAGGAACTGAGCAATGGTGAGTTTAAACTTACCGAGGGCGCCTTGTACCCTGCTTTGCATAAACTTGAAGCTGAGGGCTTATTAGATACCAGCACCGAACTGGTGGGCGGCCGTGTCCGTAAATACTATACATTATCTGCTAAGGGTAAAGGAGAGGTAAAGGAAAAAATGAGCGAAGCCGCAACGTTTATGGAAAAGCTGCAGCTGGTGCTGAACCTTAAACCGTCAATCTCATGAGCACCTTAATGGTTTTACGCTAACACATGGCACATAATCGTATCAGCTGTGATATCAATGCCACCACTTTGCTACCTTTTATTTTTGCAGATGCCGCTTCTATCGCATCATCCGATAAGATCGTCAACGCGAGTTACCGGAGATCCATTATCTACTAAGTTAACAACTGATGACTCTAACCCCAGCACATCTCGATCAAATCAAGACATTCATCAGCAAACGCGGCTTCACCGCCATGGACCTCCAAATGGAAATCATCGACCATGTAGCCTGCCGCATCGAGGACAAGCTGACTGAAAACCCAAGTTTGACTTTTGAACAGGCATTGAAACAAACACATGCTGAGTTCGGCATCTTCGGCTTTAGCACATTGGAAGAAGCCATGGCCAAATCCCTTAACCGGAAATATCGTGGAGTTATTATTCAGGAATTTCGACGCTGGATCAGCTTCCCTTCTGTTATCTTACCCATTGGCTTTGGTATACTGTTGTTTTATCTGTTTCTGATGGCACCATCCACCCCCTTGCTCACTGCTTGCGCATTGTTAAATATAATGGGTTCCATCGTGGTTTGCACTAACCACCTCCGGATGAAAAAGCGGTACCGCAAAATGATGGTGATGCGGGGTGTGAGCGCATATGCTTTTGTTCCTACGATCGCTTTTCAATACTGGCTCCAGCTCGGGCATCACACCTCCCAAACCTGGGAATGGGCTGTCATGTTCAGCATTCTTTGCTTAGGTCTTTGCTTTCTTTTCGTAGCTGTCTTTCGCCTGCAAACATTTGCATTATCGAAGTGCCAAGAATTGGAAGCGCAATACGGTGTCCTTGCAGATAATCAGATCAGTTAGGCTCTTCAAAAATGTGCGATCGAATATATACTGACCGGACTGACCCGCTGACCTTCTTTAAATGTGGCTGCCCGCACCGTGGTATGTTCAGGCACTTCAAACGGTCCGTTATAACGCGGCGAACCGGATGATGGCTCACTGCCATCCATTGTATAACGGATTTCCGGCTGGTAACTGTCCGTTTTTAGCATTACTTTGGACGTGTTGCCCGCCACGTTGTCTTCCACCTCGAAATACACCTGGTAGGCACTCTTGGCATAGTTGATGCCCGCCCGCTCATAGCGTACGTACTGGGTTTCCATCCGTCGGATAAAATCTTCCCAGTTTTTATTTTCGGGACTGCTCCACCCGATTTCGGCAACGGCTGCACCGCGGGGATAGGTCATGTAGTCGGCCTTATCTGGCGAGTGGATATATTCGCACCAAACATTGCCCTGCACACCCAGAATGAAATCCCTTTCCCTGCCGACCAATTCTTCCGGTATGGGCTCAAAGGAATACACCTTGCGGAGCGGCAAGTGACCGCCTATAGCATTGGGTTCGTGGTAGGGCTCGCCTTGGAAATAGTCGAGGTACATATGTGTGGTGGGGCTCATCACCACCGGATGATGCATCCGTGCGGCCTCAATCCCCCCTTTAATGCCCCGCCACGACATTACTGCCGCGTTCGGTGCCAAACCGCCCTCCAATATCTCATCCCACCCGATAATGCGCTTACCTTTACTGTTCAAAAACTTCTCGATACGTGTAATGAAATAGCTCTGCAGCTCATGTTCATCCTTCAGCCCCTCATCCTTAATACGTTTTTGGCAATGCGGACAGGCTTTCCACCTGTCTTTAGGGGCTTCATCACCCCCGATGTGGATGATTTCGCTTGGGAACAGTTCGACTACTTCTGAGAGCACCCCCTCCAGAAAAGTAAATACTCCCTCTTTGCCGGCGCAATAAATGTCTTGCTGAATAGCCCACTGCTCAGGGATAGCAAAAGGTCCGCCCGTACATGATAGCTCGGGATAAGCCACCAACGCGGAAAGCACGTGGCCCGGAAGTTCGATCTCGGGTACGACGGTGACATATTTCGATTGTGCGTAGGCAACGACTTCCCTGATGTCATCATGGGTATAAAAGCCACCGTGTGGGTTATGGGTAATATAGGGCCCTCGTTGAAAATTTGTGCTCGGTCGCCAGGCGCTCACGTCGGTCAGCCTCGGATATTTTTTGATCTCTATGCGCCAGCCATGGTCTTCCACCAAATGCCAGTGAAACACATTCATTTTATGCATGGCCAGATAGTCGATGTATTTCTTGATGTAGTCTACCGAGTAGAAGTATCGGCCCACGTCAAGCATTAGGCCCCGCCAACCGAACCGGGGTTTGTCCACAATGTCCACAGCAGGGATGGACACCTTAGCCACCGGATTCCCCGTAGGCATAAGCTGGTAAATAGTCTGTATGGCGTAGAACAAGCCATTGGCTTTTGCGGCCTGCGCCATGATTCCGCCCTTATCTACCTTAAGGCGATAGCCTTCATCGCCAAGCGTGTCCTGAGCCAGTCGCAGTGTAATTGTATTATTACCCCCACCACCGGATATTATGCGCGGACGTATTCCGGTACGTTCATATAAACCTTGCGCGAGCAGCTCGCCCAATGCGCGCAACTCTCCATTACTGTTATCCAACCGGATAGTGGTCGTCTTCCGAAATGAAAACGCACCGTGCTGCGGTTCTAGCTGTTGCGGTTGAGGAATAATGGAAAACTGTCGCTCCTGAGCCTGTATTTTGAAAGACTGCGATAGGGCGGCAATAATGAATAATAATATAGTCAGTCTGCTCATAATTAGTGTGTATCCTGCAAACATAGGCAACGGATTCCATATTCAATCAGCGCAATCGATTGTGGGATTTTCAAAAAAATCGGGCAACGGAGATTGAGGGGGGTAAGCCAAGTGCTACCGCTGCTCATTGTAGCCGGCCACCCATTCCATCAGCTCGCGGCATCGTTCCTGTAGCCAACTATAACCCGAAGCGCCTTCCGGTGCAGCGAACAGCTTAGAGCCAAGCCCCACTGCACTGACTCCAGCGTCAAGCCATCCCCTGATGCTTTCGGATGTAGGGTTTACCCCGCCCGTTGGCATAAACCGCATACCGGGAAAAAGCGGCTTGATGGCTTTTAGGAATCCCGTCCCCAAGGCATCACCGGGGAACAGCTTCACCAAAGGCGCTCCCAAATCCTCGGCCATGCTTATTTCTGTAGGTGTCATACATCCCGGCACCCATAAGATTCCTCGTCGCAAAGTTTCCTCTGCTATTTCCGCCTTGACCACGGGGCTCACAATAAACCGGGCACCAAGCTCAATGAACACCTTAGCCATTGCAGCGGTTTTGATGGTGCCAATTCCGAGCAGCAGGTCAGGCCAATGTTCTTTTTGATAAGCCAACAGCCTCGAAAAATTTTCCGGTGCTTTATCACCGCGGTTCACGAACTCAAAAACGCGGATGCCGCCGTGATAGCAGGCGTTTACGACTTCGGTGCATGTTTGAATGTCGTCATTATAATATACTGGTAGCGCTGGGTACCTTGATATGTGGTCAAGTGTTTTTTCCATTTTTGAAATGTGAGATTTGAGCTAATAATTTTCGGTGTCCGGACCCTTCCTTTATAAATCTCCGTTTCCAAAGTCGCCCCTGACAAACAGCTTCTTGAATCCAGCAGCCGTGGCGGTGTCAATAACTTCCTGTGCGGATCGTTCATTGACCAACGCATAAATCAGTCCTGCCATAAAAGCGTCACCGCTACCGATGCGATCGATCACTTGATTCGTTTCATTGACCGCAGACATAAAATCACCTTCCCTCATATGATAAGTACCGTAAAGGAGGTTGTGGGTTGCCGAATCCATGAACCGGAACGTGTAAGCGATGTGTTTGCATCGGGGCAGCAATTCGAACACTGCATGCGCAGACTCCTTAGCGTGCTCGAAGTATACCGCGGGTGCTGTGTCCCTTGACAACGTTTCCAGTACAGCGGTACCGAGCATTTTGTTGGCCGCCCAAATATTACCCATTACGACGTCACAATACTGAAGCAAAGCGGGCATCACCTCGATAGGCTGCTTTCCGTAGTTCCACAATTTACTTCGATAGTTGAGGTCAACCGAGACGGTAAGCCCTTTCCTGTGTGCTGCCTCCAGTGCCTCGCTGCAAACCGCTGCCAGCTCAGCATTCAAAGCTGGAGTGAGCGCGCTCCAATGAAACCAACTATAGCCTTCAAGCACCTTGTCCCAATCAATGCTGCCCCGCTTCAACTGGCTGAAGGCCGAATAGTGCCGGTCGTATACTACCTCACCCTTGCTCAGCCCGTTGGCTGAAAGCAAAAAATATAATCCCAGCCGGTCGCCATTCATTATTATCGGCGATACGTCTACGCCAAGACTCCGCAGTGTTGACAGCGCCTGTGCCGCCAATTCGTTATCGGGTATACGGCTCAAGTAACTGCATGCAACGCCCCATTGCCCCAGGGATGCTGCGACGTTGGCTTCAGATCCGCCCGGAAAAACCGTCACTTGATTGTGTTCCCCCAGGAAGGACTCCCCCGATGAACTCATCCGAAGCAACAATTCGCCGAATGAAAGTATCTTATGTTTAGTCATGGTCTGCTAAAATACAACTATTGCGGTTTCATTTCTGCGCAAATTTGTTTTTTGCTAATCACTGCATTTGGCAAGGGCTTGCTCGAAGTCTGCAATCAGGTCTTCGATATGTTCTATCCCCACGGAAATACGCAACATGCCATCGTTGATGCCTGCCTTCTGTTTCTGCTCGGGTGAATGGTGCATTCCCCACATGCTAGCAGGGTGCACCGCCAATGACTCCACTCCGCCTAAGCTTGCGGCATTTGCAAAAATACGGAGGTGGTTCAGTACGGTCTGTGCACGAGCGAATTGTTCTTGTTCATCCTCCCCGTCTATCTCTACGCACAGCATGCCCGTAAAACCGCGCATCTGCTGCTTGGCTAACCCGTGCTGCGGATGTGAGGGCAGGCCGCAATGCAAGACGCGTTTAACGAGCGGCTGCTTTTCAAACCACCGGGCCAAAGCCAACGCATTTTCATTGATTTGCCTTACGCGGAGGGAAAGGGTTCGCAATCCCCGCAGCAGCAGCCAAGAATCAAAGGGTGCGAGCGCACCACCCAACGATAGCAGTTTTTTCCAAGCTTTATCCACCACCGCCTGGCTGCCACAAATCACGCCGGCGGTGAGGTCGCTGTGCCCGCCAAGATATTTGGTGGCGCTGTGCACGACGATGTCAATGCCGAAATCGCCCGGCCGCTGGTTAATGGGAGACGCAAACGTATTATCGCAAACAGTGGTAATCCCTGCTTTCTGTGCCAACGCCCCAACATAGGCAAGATCAGTAAGCGCGAGATTCGGATTGGAAGGAGTTTCCAGATAAATCAGCGTCGTGTTAGCCTTTATTGCTTTGTCAAAGGATGCATTATCAGATTGATCGGCAAAAGACACTTCCACGCCAAATTGCGGCAAGAGTTCTTTCAGCAATATATTTGCCGCGGAGTAATGCGAATGCTGAGCCACCACATGGTCGCCAGCTTTTACTACAGACAAGACCGCAGTGCTAATTGCCGCCATCCCCGTAGCGGTCAGCAGTGCGGCTTCGGTACCTTCAAGCCTGGCAATAAGCTCCGCCGTCTGACTGCTCACCGGATTACCGTGGCGGTGGTAAAAATAGGGGTGGCGCGCCTCCGTCGCCGCCTTAGCGTAGTCCACCGCATTGTCAGCTGCATAGTATGTGGCTGTCTGGTATATTGGCGGAACAACAGCAGGGGTGTTATTGAATGTTTTACCCGAATGGATCAAATCCGTTTCAATATGGCTCATGCTTTTTTTTAAATTTGTATGGATAAAGGTAAGGAGATGGTGTGGCATACGCACGAAAAATTTGGATAAAAACAGGATTATCGTTACATTGGTAGCAATGGACAAAAAGAAGGACATCACAACGATAGACGATATCCGCCTGCTTGTGGACACATTTTACGGCAACGTGCGGAGGGACCAATTGATCGGCCCGATTTTCGAAGGGGTAATCGGCAACCGATGGCCCGAACACCTTCAAAAGATGTACCGTTTCTGGCAGACTGCCCTTTTCGGTGAGCACACCTATCTTGGCCGGCCGTTCCCGCCACACGCCGAGCTGCCGGTGGAAAAGCGGCATTTCGATGCCTGGCTTGGCCTGTGGTGCAGTACCGTAGATCGATTTTTCGAGGGTGAAAAAGCGGAGGAGGCAAAATGGCGAGGCGAAAAAATGGCCGTTATGTTCCTTTCTAAAATCAACTTTTACCGAAGCAGCACGTCAAAACCGCTAACATAGCACGGCTAAGGCGCTGCCATGTCGTTCAGCACGCGGATGGCCTGCCTGATATCGCCTACCTGTTCAAAAGCAATACGCAAAGACCCTCTCACTTCCTTAAGGTTACAGAACGTGGGATTCTGCTGTACGAATTGCAGTACCCTGCCAAATTTGTCGCTCTCGAAATAATTGGGGTTGCTTGCGAAGTATCCGCGCAAAATATTCTTTTTATAAGATATCTTCTCGAAGCCGATTTCCTTCCCCAGCCATTGAAGGCGCAGGGTATTGAGCAGTTCTTCTACCTGCCGTGGCACCGGACCGAAACGGTCGCGCAGCGATTGCCTGAACGCATCCAGCTGCTGTTCGTTTTCCAACTTGGCAATTTCATTATATAAGTTGTACCGCTCGGCGACATTGGTCACATATTCATCGGGGATGAGCACCTCCAGGTCAGTATCAATCTGGGTGAAGGAAACAAACTCACGTGGCTTCACATCCTCGAAAAGGCCAGAAAACTCATCGTCCTTCAATTCTTGTATAGCTTCGTCTAGGATCTTGTGGTACATCTCAAAACCGATTTCGGCGATGAAACCGCTCTGTTCTGCTCCAAGCAGATTGCCGCTGCCACGGATGTCGAGGTCGCGCATCGCTACGTTGAAGCCGCTGCCCAACTCGGAAAATTCTTCAATGGCGCTAAGCCGCTTGTAAGCCTCGGAGGTGAGCGTCGAAAGCGGCGGACTCAGCAAGTAACAAAAAGCTTTCTTATTGGACCTCCCCACACGGCCCCGCATCTGGTGCAGATCGCTCAGCCCGAACATATGTGCGTGGTTGATGATGATCGTGTTTGCATTGGGAATATCCAAACCAGCTTCAATGATTGTGGTAGCGACCAGCACGTCGTAATCGTGGTTAATGAATTTGAGCATAACGTTTTCAAGCGCATCCCCTTCGAGTTGGCCATGGGCCACGCCCACACGTGCATGGGGGACCAGCTTTCGGATCATATTGCCCAGCTGCGGCAGGTCTGCCACGCGGTTATGGATAAAAAACACCTGTCCACCGCGCTCTATTTCGTACGCAACGGCCTCTTGTATCAACGTCTCGTTAAAGACGTGCAGTTCTGTCTGCACGGGCTGGCGGTTTGGGGGTGGTGTATGGATGATGCTCAGATCTCGGGCTCCCATCAACGAAAAGTGCAGTGTCCGCGGAATGGGCGTAGCCGTAAGCGTAAGCGCGTCTACGTTAGCACGAAGCTGTTTAAGCTTTTCCTTGACCCCCACGCCAAACTTCTGTTCCTCATCGACAATCATCAGCCCAAGATCTTTAAACTTCACGTCCTTACTGACCAGACGGTGCGTACCGATGATGATGTCAAGTTTCCCTTCGGCAAGCCGTGCCAAGGTGTCTTTTATTTCTTTGTTGCTTTTAAAACGGTTGATGTAGTCTATGGTGCAGGGAAAGCCTTGGAGCCTTTCCGAAAAGGTGCGGTAATGCTGCATCGCCAGGATAGTGGTCGGCACCAATACTGCCACTTGCTTGTTGTCGGCCACTGCCTTGAATGCGGCTCGGATAGCAACCTCGGTTTTGCCGAAGCCCACATCGCCGCATACCAGACGGTCCATCGGATGAGGCGATTCCATGTCGCGCTTGACGTCAAGCGTGGCCTTTTCCTGATCGGGTGTATCTTCGTAAATAAATGACGCTTCCAATTCGGTCTGCAGGTATGTATCGGGACTATAAGCGTTGCCGGTCTGGGCCTTACGCTGCGCATAGAGTTTGATCAGATCACGCGCAATGTCTTTAACTTTTTTTTTAGTAGTTTTCTTGAGCTTATCCCACGTGTCTGTACCCAGTTTATGCATCTTAGGAATCGAGCCTTCCTTGCCGGTATACTTAGAGATGCGATTGAGCGAGTTGATATTGACATACAGCAGATCATTGTCGGCATATACCAGCCGGATCATCTCCTGTACCTTTCCATTTACTTCCACCTTTTCAAGTCCGGCATATTTGCCTATGCCGTGGTCGATGTGGGTGATGTAGTCGCCAGGCTTCAGCTCGCGGAGCTCCTTAAGCGTGATCGCCTGCGAACGTTCATATCCTTTTTTACGCTTGTATTTGTAGTAGCGATCAAATATCTGATGGTCGGTATAAGCAGCGAAGCCCAGTTCTAAATCAGAGAAACCTTCCCGCAACGCCGTGTGAATGGGCGTAAACATGACAGACTTGTCCAAGTCGTCAAGGATGGACGTCAATCGCTCAATTTGTTTATTCGAGTCACTGAAAATACAATTTCGCAGTCCAGCCTTCTCGTTTTCCCTGAAATTGTGAATAAGCAGGCTAAAATCCTTGTTAAACGACGGCTGGGGCCGTTGATCAAAAGCAATGGCTTGCGTTGGCTGGTAAAAAAACTGCTTTCCAAATTCGACCACGGCAAAGTCATGCAGCATTGCCGCCAAATTCTTATCGTCGGTGAAATTATATTTCGGGTCTACCCACTCAGGGTTTTGCTGTTTGTCCGCCGCAGGCAAAGCTTTCCATAATTCTGCAGCCTTTTTGAAGCCTTTAGCAACAACGTCCAAGGTAAACTGCACATCTTCCAACCAGATGACCGAATCAGCCGTTATGTATTCCAACAACGAGATATTGCCCTCGGTAAGGAACTTGGCCTGCACATTGGGCACAATCGTGACAGTATGGATCTTGCTTACCGAAAGCTGGCTTTCGATATCGAATGTGCGGATGCTTTCAATATCGTTACCGAAAAACTCTACACGGTACGGGAGGTCATTGGAGAATGAGAAAATATCAACAATGCCCCCTCTGATAGCGTACTGTCCGGGTTCATACACAAAGTCTACCCGTTCGAATTCGTACTCCTGCAGAAACTCATTGATAAAATCGATATCAATATTACTGTTTTGCGTAATTTCGAGGGTGTTTTTTTCCAGATCGCTGCGGTTGATTACCTTCTCGGCTAATGCTTCGGGATAGGTGACCACCATCTTGGGCAATTCACTGCTGTGGTTAAGTGTGCTGAGCGTTTCCGCCCGCTGCAAAACGTGGACGCTATCGGTTTGCGTAAAGTCAAATGCCCGGCGGTATGATGCTGGAAAAAACAACACCTGTTTATCCAATAAGCCCTCCAGATCACTTAAGAAATAGGATGCATCTTCATGTGTAGGCAGTACAAATACCATCGGACGCTCCTGCAACTGATAGCATGCCACAGCCACCATCGCATCGGCTGACCCAATCAATCCACGGAGTTGAATTTTCGGGTTTTTCCCCTGCAATGCCCTTGCTAAAGCAGTTACCTTTTCGCTCTGCTCGTATTTTGCTAAAATATCACCTATGCCCACAATCGTAAAACGGAGGCAAAGGTAAAGAAAATAAAGCACATCCGTTTTTCAGAAAATAGCTATTTTTACCATCAGCTATGGATATCCGAAAAAATTTCGTTGCGACTGGCATTATGTTATGCACCTTATTACAACCTTCCTCGTCCCAAGATGTCAGGGCTATTGACCGCATACTTGCCGCCTACGGCGGAGAAAGCCCAGGCGCCTCACTACTCATCGTCCGGGATGGCCAAGTGTTGCTGCAACGCCACTACGGCTATGCCGACCTGGAGAATAAACAGCCGGTTTCGGCGGCGACAAATTTCCGGCTGGCATCGGTGAGCAAGCAGTTTACGGCTGCCTGCATCCTGCAGCTTGTTCATCAGGGAAAGCTGGATCTCAGCACTACGATACCCGAAGCGTTTCCCGAATTTCCTGCTTACGGTAACGCCGTGACAGTGAAACACCTCCTCACCCATACATCGGGTATACCCGACTACGAAGACTATGTCGCCGACACTGCCTTTAATCCGCAAATTAAAGATAGTGGGGTGTTGGACATCCTCATCCAACTGGATAGCGGGTATTTCGCGCCGGGTACACAGCATCGGTACAGCAACTCGGGCTATGCCCTCCTGGCACTCATGGTTGAGCATTACAGCAGCCAGTCTTTTGCTGCCTACTTGCGGGAACACATTTTCATTCCGCTGGGTATGACCTCCACGGTGGCCCATGAAGCCGAAAAAACGACCGTGCCCGCCCGCGCTTTCGGTTATAGCCTGTTAAACGGACAATGGAAACGCAG
Source organism: Parapedobacter deserti (assembly GCF_042646065.1). NCBI lineage: Bacteria > Pseudomonadati > Bacteroidota > Sphingobacteriia > Sphingobacteriales > Sphingobacteriaceae > Parapedobacter > Parapedobacter deserti. The sequence goes on along the minus strand of NZ_JBHRTA010000038.1, from coordinate 270,390 downwards.
GGATCAGAGCGCAACGAGCGCAGTGCTTGGTGATGGCGGCATTTACAGTAATGTGATGGATTTGGCTATATGGGACCAAGCCCTGTACGGCGAGGACGTCCTCCCGGCCCATTGGATAAATGAGTCTTTCGCGTGCCATAAGCTGGCGAATGGCGACAACGTACCATACGGGTATGGGTGGCACCTCAAGAAGACGAACAGCGGCGAACAGGTGGTGTACCACACGGGAAGCAGCACCAGCTTCCGTAATATCTTTTACCGCATACCGTCGCGCCGCTTCAGCATCATCTTACTGACCAACCGCAACCAGCCACAGGAGGAAGACATGCTAACGCTGGCGGAGCAGGTTGCTGACTTGATATTTTTATGAAAACAGGTTTCTCCATCGAATCATTAAGATCGACGTTGATCCGGCAGGCCTATTACATCACGGGTTCTATGGACGATGCGGAAGACGTCGTGCATGACGCATATTTGCAATGGAGTACGCTTGATATCCAGCACATCAAAAACCCACAGGCGTATCTTATGCGCATCGTCACCAACATGGCGATCAATCTAAAGGAAAAACTGAAAAGGCAGCGCGCGGCTTACTTCGGCCAGTGGCTGCCTGAGCCGGTCAGTGATTCTTCAGATAAATTAGCTGCAGGAAAAGACAGCCTTTCTTATTCGCTGCTTGTACTCTTGGAATCGCTGTCGGCCAAAGAACGCGCCGTTTTTATCTTAAGGGAAGCGTTTGGCTACGAGCATCATGAGATCGGACAGGTGCTGGAAATCGCCGAAGTATATTCCAGAAAGCTACTTAGCCGGGCCAAAGCACGGTTAGCCACAGATAAACGTCAACCAGTTTCGCTTGAGCAGCAACAAGCATTTCTGGAGCGGTTCCTTCAAGCCATCTGGAGCGGTGATACCTCGCAGGTGGAAGCCTTGCTTCGGGAAGACGCCACCGTTATATCAGATGGTGGCGGCAAGGTCCCCGCCGGAAAACATCCGGTTACCGGGCGCCTATCCATCGCCAAAATGCTTACCGGTCTATACCGTAAATTCTATCGGGATGCTTTGGCCGAACCGCTCATTATCAACGGCCAACCGGCCATCTTGTATTGGAAGGACGATATATTGGTGAACTGCCAGATTTTTGATATCAACGCAGCGGGCATCAGCAATGTCTACTTCGTTAGAAACCCTGATAAGCTCAACCGATTGGCAGAAAAAAAACCGCGGCCAATGTCACGTATTCCGTAGATTGTTTGTCTATGATTTAAAACGATAAACAAAATGGAAGAACGAATTGCAATTCAAGATTACCCGGCAGGATTGCTGGACGGAATGCGGAAAACACAAGATTACATCGACCATTCGGGGCTTGACCATGTTCTGCTTGAACTGGTATATATGCGTGTATCACAGATTAACAGCTGCGCCTATTGCATCGACATGCATTACAAGAAAGGGTTGCACTATGGCGATACAGCATTGAGGCTTCTTTCCGTGTCAGCGTGGCGCGAGGCACCATACTATACCGAAAAAGAACAGGCTGCACTTGAATTTGCCGAAAATCTCACCCACATGGCCCCTGAAACACGCAGCCACGATATCCACCTAGCGTTGGCACAACACTTTTCAAAACAGGAAATCGCCGTCCTGTCATTGGCGGTGGCTCAAATCAATTCGTGGAATCGACTGATGCGATCTTTCGGGGCGGTTGCGGGCAACTTCAAGGTTACCACCTAACGCTTGGCACAGCCGTTGCCTTTTCTTAGGTGTAAGCAAATTATATCGTATTAAAAATTCAGCGAAGCAATCCGCCTGTCCCGGAAAAATACATTCCGGTATCGGGTAGTTGTAATTTTGGCGTCAATGTTGCTGTAGTGTTTTATGCTGAATCGAATAATACTCCTCGCAGTAATAGCAACAATATCTGCTTCCTGTAGCATAGATAAACAGGCTAAGGCGCTCCGCGCGCTTGAAAAATGCCGATATGAATTGGTTTCAGCCGACAGCATATTCTTGGCTGGTACAGATGTGACGAAACTCGTTGCCGACGGCAAGGTTGATATCAGCCGAATGCCCGGTGTTGCCTTAGGCTTCTTTAACCGCGACATCCCGTTGTCAGGTGTGCTGAATGTCCGGATAACAAATCCAACAACTAACCTGGCCGGCATCCGGCAGTTCGCCTATAAGATAGCCGTGGAGGGGAACGAGTTGGTTGAAGGCACCTCGGACTATCCTATCGAGGTACCTCCGGGCGAAACAATTGTAGTGCCGCTAAAACTGCAAACCAACATATATGAGTTTCTTTCAGACAGGCAGACGCTCAATAAGCTGCTGACATTCTTACAGCGTACGCGGGAAGGAATAACAGATGAACAGGTAAATCTTACATTCAGCATTAAACCCACACTGGCCTTGGGCAATAAAGCGATCAACTATCCCGGCTATATACGCGTCGATAAGAAAATAGACGCCGCCCAACTGCTTAAAAGCGGATTGCTTCGTTAACGCTGCGTGTACTGCTCCGCGTAGTATTGCTGGTAATGCCCTGATGTGACGTCCTGTAGCCATTCCTCATTGGCGAGGTACCAATCCACGGTCTTCTCCAACCCTTCTTCGAACTGCAAACTCGGCTCCCACCCAAGATCGTGTTTCAGTTTCCCCGCATCAATAGCGTAGCGCAAGTCATGCCCGGCGCGGTCTTTCACAAATGTGATCAATTTAGCCGACTCCCCCTCCGTTCGCCCCAGTTTGCGGTCCATGATGCGGCATAGCAGCCGGATGAGGTCTATATTTTTCCATTCGTTGTGCCCGCCGATGTTATAGGTCGTGCCCGAAGCCGCCTGATGGAAAATGACGTCAATAGCACGTGCATGGTCTTCAACCCACAGCCAATCGCGCACGTTTTCACCCTTGCCGTACACCGGCACCGGTCTGTTATTTTTGATATTATTAATAGCCAGTGGAATCAGTTTTTCGGGAAAATGATGAGAACCGTAGTTGTTCGAACAATTAGAGATCACGGTATCAATCCCGTACGTGTCGTGATAAGCCCTTACAAAATGGTCGGATGACGCTTTTGAAGCGGAATATGGTGAATGCGGATCGTATTTGGTCTCTTCCGTAAACATACCGGTATCTCCCAACGCACCGTACACCTCATCGGTCGATACATGGTAAAACCGGTGTTTGCCGTATGCTCCTTGCCAGCAACCGCGTACAGCATTCAACAGATTTACGGTGCCTACTACGTTGGTAAGCACAAATTCGATGGGGTTGCTGATAGAGCGGTCTACGTGCGACTCCGCGGCCAAATGGATAACCGCGTCGGGTCGCTCCTTAGCGAACAGGTCGTTGATAAACCGCGCGTCTGTGATATCTCCCTTTACAAATCGATAATTCGGCTTGTCCTCAATATCGCGGAGATTCGCAAGATTGCCGGCGTAAGTCAACTTGTCTAAGTTCACGATTTCATAGGCCGGATAGTTGGAAACAAACCTGCGCACGACATGCGAACCGATAAACCCTGCACCTCCGGTGACAATAATTTTTTTCATCATACGATTTCAACCATTCAGTGGGTTATCCTTCAAATACTGCTCCCATCTCCATGCCGACTGCATCATTTCAGCAATGCCCAACTCCGCTTTCCAGCCCAATTCTTTAGTTGACTTGGATACATCGCCCCACACCTGCTCCACGTCGCCGGCACGGCGCGGCCCGATCTGATAGTCGAGTTTTACGCCGGTGGCCTCTTCGAAAGCCGCAATAACCTCGAGCACTGAATATCCGCGTCCGGTCCCAACGTTAAACACATCGAAGTTGCCGTTGGGGTTACCGTTTTCAAGTAACCGAATGGCTGCGACATGGGCTTTAGCCAAATCTACTACATGGATATAATCGCGGATAGCCGAACCGTCGGGCGTGTTATAGTCATCGCCGAAAACGGTGATCGGCCCACGTTTACCGATGGCACTCTGCGTGATGAACGGCACAAGATTCTGTGGCACGCCCAAGGGAAGTTCGCCGATGAGCGCACGTTCATGGGCTCCGACCGGATTGAAGTACCGGAGCGAAATGACGTTGTAGTTGCTAAAAGCAGCGGCCGTCTCGGACAGGATTTCTTCCGATACCTGTTTGGTATTGCCATAAGGTGATTCCGCCTTTCTAACCGGTGCCGCTTCTGTAACAGGTAATTGGTCCGGCTGACCATATACCGTACAGCTCGAAGAAAACACAAAATTCACCGGCCTGCCTGCATAGGCATTCAGTAGGTTAATTAATGAAAAGAAATTGTTGTGGTAATATCTGAGCGGCTGCTGAACCGACTCACCAACAGCCTTGTATGCCGCAAAGTGGATAACACCAGCGATATCCGGATTTTCTGTAACGAATTGCGTTACCTTCGGCTCATCACAAAGGTCGAAATGATGTGCCTCCGGCTTGACACCGGTAATTTTTTCAATTTGATTTAACACACCCGCGTTGGAGTTTACGAGATTGTCTATCACCACGGGTGTGTATCCTGCGTTCTGAAGCTCGACGACGGTATGTGATCCGATATAACCGGTTCCGCCGGTAACCAAGATTTTACTCATTTATCGTTTATTGTAATAGGTGAAATCCTTGTGTTTAATTTCCTGATCGGATAGCGACCTGAAGTATTCATAGGTTATCCGCAATCCTTCAGCGCGCCCTACTTTGGGCTCCCAACCCAGCAGGTCCCTGGCTTTACTGATATCTGGCCGTCGCTGCTTAGGGTCATCCACCGGTAGCTCTTTATATATCAGCTGCTGGTTTGTTCCGGTAAGTTTGATGATTTCCTCTCCAAATTGCTTGATCGTTATTTCATCCGGATTGCCGATGTTCACCGGATAGGGATAGTCGCTATGCAGCAGTCGGTAGATGCCTTCCACTTGATCATCTACATAACAAAATGAACGCGTCTGTGAACCGTCGCCGAATACCGTGAGGTCTTCACCTCGCAGGGCCTGGCCAATAAACGCCGGCAGTACCCGCCCGTCGTTGAGCCGCATCCGTGGGCCATAAGTGTTGAATATACGCACAATGCGCGTCTCCAAGCCGTGAAAGGTATGATAGGCCATGGTGATGGCTTCCTGAAAACGCTTGGCCTCATCGTAAACACCCCGTGGCCCGACTGGGTTTACATTGCCCCAATATTCCTCGTGCTGGGGGCTCACAGTGGGATCGCCGTATACTTCAGAGGTAGAGGCCACCAATATCCGTGCACCCTTCGCTCGGGCCAGACCCAACAAATGGTGCGTACCTAACGACCCAACCTTCAGCGTTTGTATAGGAATTTTCAGATAATCTATCGGACTCGCCGGAGACGCGAAGTGGAGGATGTAGTCCAGCTTGCCCGGAACATGCACAAACGTGGACACATCATGATTATAGAACTCGAAATTTTCAAGCTCAAACAGATGTTCGATGTTGCGGAGGTCGCCTGTGATTAGGTTATCCATGCCGATTACGTGGTAATCCTCCCGAATGAAGCGGTCGCATAGGTGTGATCCCAGGAAGCCTGCGGCGCCGGTGATGAGTATGCGTTTTCTAGACATATTTACGTGTTGTAACCAATAAGAAAATACTTTTGACGCATCTCCTCCGTAAAGAACGCCTGTTTGAGGTGGAGGAGAAACCGATAAATTAACTTTATAGCGTAAATTTATCTAAGTTTGGTGCGAATATAAGTATTATAGGCAAGATGCGGACAATTTATCTCGTTGGTGTCAAAATTTATCGGTTACTAATTTGGTTATTGTCACCGTTCAACGACAAGGCCAGAAAATGGCTTTCCGGCCGGCGAGGCTTGCTTGCGCAGATCGCCCGTGAGGTAGATAGTAGCAGGGGCAGTATATGGTTCCACTTCGCGTCGCTCGGTGAATTTGAGCAAGGACGTCCTGTGCTTGAAGCGCTCCGGGCGCAACGGCCCGATAATACGTTTGTGGTTACCTTCTATTCGCCATCAGGATATGAAGTAAGGAAAACGACTCCACTTGCCGACCACGTGTTTTACCTGCCTGACGACTCACCGCGCAACGCGCACCGGTTCATTCAATCGATAAACCCCCAAATGGCCATATTTACCAAGTATGAGTACTGGCCATTTTATTTCAGATCACTGGCTTCCAAGAAAATACCATTATATTTGATTTCCGCCATATTCAGGCCGGATCAAGTATTCTTCAAATGGTACGGGGGATTCTTCAGGCGAACACTTGAGTGCGTAACCCATTTTTTCACGCAAAATGAGGAAAGTCTCAAGCTCCTGGGCCACCTCGACATTACACAGGCAAGCCTTGCGGGCGACACGCGCTTCGACCGGGTGGTGACGTTACCGGACGTATGGAAATTCATCCCCGAGATCGAGCCCATCGTTGAAGGAAGAGCGGTTTTAGTGGCAGGCAGCACCTGGCCAGCCGATGAACAGCTACTTGTGCGTCTTCAAGAACAGCATCCCGATTGGGCATTCATCATCGCTCCCCATGAGATACATGAGGACCGCATCACGTCCATTGAAAAACTGTTTTCCAGATGTGTCCGGTTTTCCAGTGCAAGACGCCAAACTACAGACAGTGAACAACAACGGCCCCGTATCATGATTATCGACAATATTGGCATGCTGTCCTCCCTATATGGCTATGGCGATATTGCTTACATCGGCGGAGGGTTTGGCGTGGGCATCCACAACACATTGGAAGCTGCCGCATATGGCATACCCGTGATCTTTGGACCTAATTATAATAAATTTCAGGAAGCTAAGGACCTGATTGAAAAAGGAGCAGGTTATAGCGTAAACGATACGGGCAGCCTGTTGGACGTGTTTGAGCGGCTGACCGGGGAGCAGGAACGGGAAACCGCGGGAAGGGCGGCACGGCACTACGTGCAAGCGCGTGCAGGCGCTACAGCCGCAATCCTCCGCCATTTAGCTAACAAATAGTTCTGCGGCGATGTGATCGGCAAACAATTTGCCCCTTCTCGTAAGGGTTGCTATCTTTCCGGATAAAAAAAGGTCTCCGCTTAATAGAAAGGGCTGAAGCGCCGAGCGGAGCATCTGGCAGTGCGCGTGTCCGAATTGCTTGGCTACATGGTCCAAATCCACCCCCCAAATCGTCCGGAGTGCTGTCATGATGTATTCATTGAGTCTGTCTTGCTCACTCAACACTTCTTTTTCGCAAGGCAAGACACCAGCTGTTACCTTAGCAATGTATCTGGCGTTGTTTCTCACATTCCATTGCCGCGTATCACCGTCAAAGGAATGTGCCGAAGGACCAATGCCCAAGTAAGGTGTTCCCTTCCAGTAGCCGCTGTTGTGCCGCGCATAGCAACCCGGCTTGGCAAAATTGGATATTTCGTAATGTACATAGCCCTTAGCGATAAGGGTATCCATCAAATATTCAAACTGAGCCGCACTCTGCGTCTCGTCCATCGGGGCCTGAATACCTTTGCGGACAAAAGCTGCCAAGGCCGTCTGTGGTTCAACAGTCATGCTATAGGCCGAAACATGCGGAATTGCAAAATCCAGCAGTCTGTTTACATTATACTGCCATTTATCGTCGGAAAGCAATGGATACCCATAGATGAGGTCCGCGGTAATAGCTACATAACCTGCATCTAAGACACGCTGGATGGCGCCATGGGCCTCCGCTGCGTCATGTGCACGGTTCATCCAGCGCAGGTCTTCTTCAAAAAAGGACTGTATACCGATGCTGAACCGATTTACTGCGGTACCCCGCAATGCGCGTACTTTGGCATCGTCGAGATCATCCGGATTTGCCTCAATGGTTATCTCTGCACCGGGCAGGATATCAAAATGGCTGGCAGCGCTGTCAACAAGCCGCTGTAGATCATCCGCGGCAAGCAACGAAGGGGTGCCGCCACCGAAGTAAATGGTTTCAACGGGCTGGCTGAGGTAGTTGGCTTGCAACGCAAGCTCGTGGTGCATGGCCTGCAGCATCTGGCTCCGGTGCCTTGACGAGGTACTGAAATGAAAATCGCAGTAGTAGCAAGCCTGCTTGCAAAAGGGAATATGGAAATAAATGCCAGCCATCCTGCAAAGATAGTTACTCTATATTAATCATTTATCCCTAACTTTGCACTGCTATGGATGTGACAACAAGAAATACGCTGCCAGGCGGCTATTGCAATTCTCTTACAGAATATTCCAGGTGGCAGACCCGCGAAGTGCCCATCGGTAATATACCTATGGGGGGGCAAAATCCCATCCGCATCCAAAGCATGACCACCGTAGACACCATGGATACCCTGGGTTCTGTGGAGCAAACCATACGAATGGCAAATGCAGGATGTGAATATGTACGCATCACGGCGCCCAGTATCAAAGAAGCCCAGAACCTCGCCGAAATCAAAAAGGAATTGCGCAAACGGGGCTATGATGTGCCTTTGGTTGCAGACATCCACTTCACACCCAATGCCGCAGAAGTGGCGGCACGCATCGTTGAAAAAGTTCGTATCAATCCTGGCAACTACGCCGATAAAAAGAAGTTCAACCAACTCACCTATACCGACGCGGAATATCAGGCGGAGCTTGAGCGCATATACGCCAAATTTGCCCCACTGGTAAAAATCTGTAAGGAATACGGTACCGCTATGCGTATCGGGACCAATCACGGCTCTCTTTCAGACCGCATCATGAGCCACTACGGCGATACGCCGGAAGGCATGGTAGAATCGGCCCTGGAGTTTATCCGCATTTGCGAAGACCTCAATTATTACAACCTTGTCATCTCCATGAAATCAAGCAATCCGCAGGTGATGGTGCGTGCATACCGATTGCTGGTTGAAAAGATGGTGGCTGAAGGAATGAATTATCCCTTACACCTTGGTGTAACGGAGGCTGGCGACGGCGAAGACGGGCGCATCAAATCAGCTGTGGGCATTGGTACACTGCTCGAAGACGGGCTGGGTGACACGGTGCGCGTATCGCTTACGGAAGAACCTGAATACGAAGCACCGGTAGCCATCGCTTTAGTCAACCGGTACACCCAACGGCAGCAAGCAAGCCAGCGGAAAACGGCAGCCAGCGGGGCTGCTACTGCAATCGTGCAGCCGGCCATCAGGCCTTACGTCTCTGCCGAAACCAATGCTTTTATCGGTGGAGCACTGGTGCCCCGGATAGTTGTCGATATCTCACATAAAAATCTGAAAGACCCGCTCATTCTTACCGAAGTGGGATATAAATATGACTACCTGCTCGACAAGTACCACATGGGTGAGCAATCGGTAGATTTTGTTTACCTCGCGGATAAACTGCCGTCGTTTTCAATGCCGGGCAACCTTAAACAATTATATAGCTATGGCACTTGGCTAGACATCAAGGATAAAGCTAATATTCACCCCTTATATACATTAGGCGAATTTGTGGAGGCGCGCATAAAGGACGCCAACCTCAATTTTGTGCGGATTGAATATGACGATCTAAATACATCCCTTTTCGAGGCGTTGCCATTGGACAAAACTATTATATTTGTACTGGAGACCGACAAACCACATGGCATGGCCGATCAGCGGATGTTTTTTTCCGCGTTGTCAGAACTGGGCCTGACCAATCCGGTTATCATCCGGCGTCAGTATCCGGCGGAAGCGTTTTCCGGTCCTTTCGGCAATCTGATGGACCCCGAAGAACCGCTGTCGAAGCTTCAGCTGTACGCTGCAACTGATATTGGCGCAATGCTGGTAGATGGCATGGGAAGCGGCATATGGGTCGACTCACCTGCCACCCCTACCGACAAGTTGGTATCTGCATCCTTTGGGATCTTGCAGGCTACCCGTTCGCGCATTTCTAAAACAGAATATATTTCTTGCCCAAGCTGCGGACGTACGCTTTTCGACCTGCAGGAAACCACCCAAGCAATACGGAGCCGCACAAACCATCTCAAAGGGCTTAAAATAGGGATAATGGGCTGTATTGTGAATGGGCCAGGCGAAATGGCCGACGCTGATTATGGCTATGTAGGCGCAGGTCCCGGTAAAATTACGCTCTACCGAGGCAAGGAAATGGTCAAACGCAACGTCAACTCAGCCGACGCTTTAAACGAACTGATCGAAATCATACGCAAAGATGGTCGTTGGATAGAACCCGAATAAAACCGTTCGTTATAATACCGAAATCCGCTTCACCACCGTCTCGGCACCTGCAGAAACCCGGATGAAGTAAAAGCCGTTGGTTAGTTTATTGTTGGTTTCGAAGACATGGCTTTGCGGGCCCGCCTCCAGCTCCTGGTTTAACAAAGTCATCACTTCATTGCCCAAAGCATCCATTACCTTAATGGATACCTGACTTTGCTTGCCAAGCCGGTATGAAAGGCTTATTTGATCTACCACTGGATTTGGAAAAACCTTTACGCTACTCAGCAACTTATCGTTGTCCTGCGGGCTATTACGAAATGGCAAAAAATTCTTGAATGATGAGAGAAATGTACGCTGCCCCCGCCGTTCTGTTGAGGATGCCTGAAGGAGTCCCGTCCGGGTATCGCTGCTTTTTACTACACGGGTACTATCCCCTGCCGCCATAACCGAAGATACCCATGCAGCATCAGCGCTCCCTCCTATCAGCATCATGGCGCTTACTGTAAGTACAACGACGATTTGGTGTAAAAACTTCCTCATATAGTATCCGGTTCAATAATTTCCTTCTTACAAAGGTAGGATAAAGTGCCCAATGCACATGAGCAAATCTACCTTTTTCTGATTTATTTAACAATTTTTAACAGGTTCTGTCGTTAAAAATTTGTCACATATTTGTTGCAATCTGCCGCGCGTCTTTATCTTAGCCTAATTACGCACCCACACCGGAAAAATCGCGCACTGCTGGCTATATCATCGCGCTTGGTTGTTAAGCTTGGAGTGTTTATATCCGTACCCGAAGTAAACCAGCAAGCCAATCGCCAGCCAAACCAGAAAAATAAACCAGTTGCTAGCGCCAAGCTGGGACATCAGGTAAAGATTGATAAGGATTCCCGCCACAGGCAACAAAGAGAACCGATGGATATACCCCATTACGCAAAGCACAAGCCATACCAGCCAGAAGATAATGAGCAGCAGCTTATGTTCAATGATTTCTAGAAAAGACAACTGGCGCCATTCGGCAATAGTATCCTGCCCATAAAAGTAAATGCCAAATACCGCCAGCAGCAGCCCGAGTATAATCAGGTATTTCCCGTTGATGTATGGCACCCTAAACTTGGATTGTTTGGAAATGCCCGCATAATCCATATATAAAACACCGGCACACACCAATATAAAAGCGAAAAACGTACCTACGCTTGTTAAATCCACAAAAAAATCCATTTTAAAGAACAAGGCGGGCACAGCTACCATAACCCCCGCAACAATCGTAGCAAACGATGGGGTTTTATATTTCGGATGTATGGTGGCAAACCGCTTCCATAACAAGCCGTCACGGCTCATAGTCATCCAAATCCGCGGTTGGGCAAGCTGAAAAACAAGCAATGCACTGGTAATGGCCACCACAGAGGTAACCGAGACGATCCCCGCCATGTAATCCATTCCTATATACTGAAATACGTAAGACAAAGGATCCTTTACGTTGAGTTCCGTATAGTTCACCATGCCTGTCAAAACCAACGTAATTAAAATATATAATACCGCACAGATCAAGAGGCATAAAATCATCGCCCTCGGCAAATCCCGTTGCGGGTTTTTACACTCCTCCGCCGTAGTGGATATCGAATCGAAGCCAATAAAAGCGAAGAAAACTGCCGCAACTCCGCTTGCAACACCCTCCATACCGTTGGGCGCAAAAGGTGCCCAGTTTTCCGGCTTTACAAAAAACGCCCCGCCGAAAATCACAAACAGAATCACACCGATCTTAATAACTACCATGACGTTGCTTGCCGTCCGCGATTCCTTAATACCGGTATAAACCAGCCAGGTGACCAAAAATGTAATCAACCCGGCGGGCAGATCGAAGATGATGGGAATATCTCCCACCCTTGGGGCTTGTTGGTAAGCAGCTGCAGCCAGCTGATCGACCCTCGACAGTGATGCCATTCCATGTGCCTGCAGCTCGGCATAAGCCTCAGATGCGTATGCAGGAGCCATGGTAAGCCAGCCGGGCAGACGTATACCAAAGCCTTCAAGCATACTCACAAAATACTGCGACCAAGATATCGCGACAACCATATTGGATACCGCATACTCCAGGATAAGTGCCCAGCCGATAATCCACGCAAACAGTTCGCCGAACGCCACATATGCGTAGGTGTAGGCACTACCCGACACCGGCACCGTGCTGGCAAATTGCGCGTAGGATAATGCAGTAAACACACAGGCGATCGCGACAAAAACAAACAACAGGGAAACCGCAGGGCCGCCGTTGAAACTGGCCAAACCAATGGTGCTGAAAATACCGGCCCCCACGATTGCCGCTATCCCCAGAGACACAAGATCACGGACACCCAATACCTTGGCAAGCCCTCCTTTACCGGTTGACCTCGATGCGTCAATAATTTGTTCTACGGATTTTTTGCGGAAAAGTCTGTTTGCCATATATGCGTAACTGTCAGGTTAGGGTAAGCCATCAACCGGCCAAACATATAAAAAAAAACTAATGAAGCGGATTCCCAACCCGATTTTTTTAGAACTGCCGGGTTGCTTTACGGAAGGTGCAACCGTATGTCGTCAAAAATTACGTGAAAGCTGCCGTCAAGTTTCGCTGCATAATCCCCAATGATCGCCGTTACCCATGCGTTTTGTTCACCACTCAGACGCACGTCCCAAAGCCTGCGGCAAATACTGATCATCGCCTCGGTAATTTGTGCAAATTCCCGGTAGCCACCTACATACCGTGCGCTCATAAAGCGGTCGAAATAGGTGAAAAAGAACTGCGTGTCCTCGACTTCACAGCGTTTCAAAAACCGGTCAACCGTATCCCGGTCGGCCGCCGCAAGGTGCTCGTAAAAATCGAGCTCTTGCACCAATTGGTGGCGCAACAACAAATGATCTAAAAGCAATTCAAGCGCAATGTGTGATAAAAACGAGGGCCGGATGGGTGTCTCCACAACAGCCGGTGCCAGCAACACTTTCAGATCGTGGGTATGATTATAAAAAAAGGGAGCGTTATGAAAATAACGGTCCGTTTCCATATGCCGCATCCAACCATGGTAGATGCTTTGCAGCTTAGGATTAGTTATGAAACGATCTTCATATTTATGGGGCAGCACGTTGATATCTCTATCGGCATTTTTAATGAGGTCGGGTAGAATGCTTCCCAGCACCAGTTCAGGATTGTGGCTATACCGCTCAAAGTAAAAATGTGACAGGAAATTCATGAAACCCACTTTCGGACAGGTGAACACTTATTGTGCCAAGATAGCGAATTGCGCTGACAAATACGGCATATTCTCCTATCTTTGCGGCCGTAATGATTGTGCCATTTTAAAAAGGAATAACAATGAATTTTGTTGAGGAGTTACGGTGGCGCGGCATGCTACACGACATCATGCCCGAGACTGAAGAGCAATTACTTAAAGCGCAAACAATCGGATATATTGGCTTTGATCCCACCGGCGATTCGCTGCATGTGGGTCATCTTACCCAGCTGATGACGCTGATCCATTTTCAGCGTGCCGGCCACAGGCCCGTAGCCTTAGTCGGGGGCGCCACCGGCATGGTAGGCGACCCGTCCGGAAAGTCCGTGGAACGGAACCTGTTGGACGAGGCCACATTAAACCACAACGTATCCTGCTTGAAAGCACAATTGGCTAAATTCCTTGATGTGTCAGACCCTGAGCGCGGCGCTGTGATGGTCAACAACTACGATTGGTTCAAGGATTTCCGCTTCTTGGATTTTATACGCGACGTCGGCAAGCACATCACCGTCAACTATATGATGGCCAAAGACTCCGTCAAAAAACGCCTGGACGGAGAGCACGGTTTATCGTTTACAGAGTTCGCGTACCAATTGATCCAGGGCTACGACTTTTACTACATGTGGAAGCACCATGGTTGTCTGCTGCAAATGGGCGGGTCAGACCAATGGGGAAATATAGTCACCGGCACAGAACTTATTCGCCGCAAAGATGGTGGCACGGCTTATGCACTCACGACACAGCTCATAAAGAAGGCTGACGGCAACAAGTTTGGCAAAACAGAAAGTGGCGCTGTCTGGCTAGACGCGTCCAAAACATCACCATACCGGTACTATCAGTTTTGGCTCAATGCTAGCGACGAGGATGCCAAAAACTGGATAAAAATCTTCACCTTAAAATCCAGGGAAGAAATCGAAGCGATCATTGCCGAACATGATGCCTCCCCGCACCTCCGTGTGGTTCAGAAGGCGCTGGCGAAGGATATCACCATACGCACTCATTCCGAATCGGATTACGAAACAGCGGTAAAAACCTCCGAATTCCTTTTCGGAAATGGACCATTAGAATTCCTTAGCGGTATGCCCCACGCTGCGGTGCTGGATATATTTGACGGCGTGCCTCAATTCCGCATCCCAAAGGATCAATTGGCTGCCGGAATAAATGTGTTGGATTTATTAGCCGTCTCATCATCCGTGTTCGCTTCAAAGGGAGAAGCCCGCAAGATGATCCAAGGAGGCGGAGTGGCCGTAAACCGGTCGAAAATCAGCGACATTGATCAGCAATTCCAGCCTGACCATCTGATCAACGATCGATATTTGATTGTTCAGCGTGGTAAGAAGAACTACTACCTCATTATCGTTGAATAACAGTTCACGCGCATTCGCTTCAATTAAAAAAGCCGCTCCCGGGGAGGGAGCGGCATCCGCCCGCCAAGACTGGCAGACGGACTTCAATCAACCTAAACTTTATGGAGAAACTTTTATAGTCTAATGAACGATTATGTCATGCCCGAAATCCAGTGCAGTATCACCGTCGTGGTCAATTAGTCCTTTCGCCCATATGGTATAAATCATGCCTTTGCTCGGGGCGAACTCAAAGGTATGGATAACATTGCCATTGCGGTGTTCAAGTATATTGAACCTGTATGTCTCTCCCGCATCTATGCTGGAAAAATCTTCGACTCCTTTAAACGCCTTGTTCGATGCAATAAATGCCTCCTCTCCCGCAATTCCAAAATCCAACGCCGGTGCGTCCGGGCTCAAGTGCACAAAACGGATTTTTGCTTTCCCTTCCTCCGGTGCAGACAGATCATCCTCCGTTATCATCACTTCAAGTTCCTCATGCCCGACCACATACAGCGAATAAAACCGGCCCGGCAAGAATTGCACTGTCCCCTGGACCACAGGCTGTGTGCTCGCCCCACTACCCGTTTCAAATACCCGTACCCATCTGTTGCCGGGCCAAGCATTTTTGTAGGGCAACGTATCTCCATATGCAAAATCCTCAGCTTTCATGGCATGCCGATCAAAGTTCAGTTGGTTCTGGTCTAACCCTATGTCAAACTGCCCAGATCCCGGCACCGCATTTAGCGCCCGCACCGCCGAAATTTGATCGACTTCCGCCTCATCTTTAAGGCATGCGCTGAACGTTGCTACACTTAGCACTAGGCCCAGAAACAACCGACCTATTCTCTTGCTTTCGAATCGTCTCATTCCATTCTATCTCTGATTCCCGTGTGAGCTTATACTTCCATCTCCTTTAGCAGCTGCTTTGTGTTAGTAAACGACATTCTCAAACCGATTGCTACATGCCGTGGCTATTTTTGTGAAAACCATCGGGCTATGGCCAGAACCGATTATCTGCAAAAAATCCGTAAGTTTGTCTCAAATAAAAGGGGGCCTTTAAATGTCTGGAAAAGGGAATTCGTTTAAAAAAAATGTACAGCATGAAACCGAAGGCAGGCCGTCGTTGAGAAAAAAAAGCGAGCGGAAATCAAAATTGAATTCGCCATCCGGCAGCGCCTGGAGCAGCAAGCTGGTGAAAATAGCAGGGCTTTTTCTCCTGATACTTTCTGTGTATTTTTTCATTGCCTTCATCTCCTACCTTTTTACGTGGAAGGAAGACCAGAGTTATGTCTCCGCCGCCAACGGCGGGTGGCAGACCTTATTCCGAACCCGTGAAGAACTCTCCCTTGCTGGTATTGATCCACCCGTTGTACAGAACTGGATGGGGAAATTCGGTGCCCTCCTCGCCCACCAGTTTATTTATAAATGGTTTGGCATCGCCTCATTTCTGTTTGTGACGGTATTGTTCGTCATCGGATACCGATTACTGTTTAAGATAAAAATTATTTCTACGTGGAAGGTCCTTGGATACGCCACGTTTGCGTTGGTGCTCATCTCCGTGACGTTGGGCTTTATACACGGTTTTATCAATGACTATCCGCATTTCCTGGAAGGCGAATTCGGATATTGGACAAACCGGTTGCTCGAGGCCCAAATAGGTGTACCGGGCATCGCAGGTCTATTGATTTTCACCATACTCACCATACTGATTGTCGCTTATAATTTAGATTTTAAACTGGGCTCGCGCCAGCACGCCAAGGATCACGGTCCGGCGGTCCCGATCGATGAAGCACCTGCCAATGCCTTCCGTGACGATGAGCGCTACCTGCAAGAATCCGAATACCGGGTCGATCCTGTCGAGTTCAGTCTCAACAAGGTAAAAGAGGCCGAACCGAAAAATGAGGAAAAGCTAACCCAGCATGTAAGCGTATCGAAGCCGCTGCCTGCCGAAGACAAGGAGTCGCCCGCGTTTACCGTCGAGACGATGCGGGAAAAAACCGAAACGAAAAATGAAGTGAAATCCCCTCAGCTCACCGTCGCGCCCATAAAAGATGAGAAGGTCAGCACGGCGGACGAGCTGGTGGAAAAGGTGGGGCAATACGACCCTAAATTAGATCTATCCGGCTATCAGCATCCCACCCTCGATTTGCTCCGCGATTACGGCTCCGGCAAAATCACGGTTAATAACCACGAACTGGAAGCCAATAAAGACAAAATCGTGGAAACCCTGGGCAATTATAACATCGAGATTGCCAAGATCAAAGCTACCATCGGGCCTACGGTTACCCTCTATGAGATCATACCCAAACCCGGTGTGCGTATTTCTAAAATCAAAAACCTGGAAGACGACATCGCGTTAAGTTTGGCTGCCCTCGGCATCCGGATCATTGCCCCGATGCCCGGCAAAGGTACCATCGGTATCGAAGTACCGAACAGCCACCCGGAAATGGTGTCCATGCGGTCCGTGCTGGCAACAGAGAAATTTCAGCATACCGATATGGACCTACCCATTGCGCTGGGAAGAACCATCTCCAACGAAGTGTACATAGCCGACCTCGCCAAAATGCCTCACCTACTGGTTGCCGGTGCCACTGGTCAGGGTAAATCGGTAGGTATCAACGCGATCCTTACGTCGTTGCTTTACAAGAAACATCCCGCCGAGCTCAAATTGGTGTTGGTAGACCCCAAAAAGGTCGAATTGTCTTTATTCAAAAAGATCGAACGGCACTTTCTGGCTAAATTGCCCGGTGAAGAAGATGCCATCATCACCGACACCAAAAAAGTCATCAATACGCTCAACTCGCTATGTATCGAGATGGACGCGCGCTACGACCTACTGAAAAACGCGCAAGTACGTAACTTGAAGGAATACAACGCCAAATTTGTCAACCGTAGGCTCAACCCCGAGGAAGGTCACCGCTACCTGCCATTCATTGTGCTCGTCATCGACGAGTTTGCGGATTTGATGATGACAGCGGGAAAAGAAGTCGAAACACCCATTGCCCGCTTAGCACAATTGGCCCGTGCCGTCGGTATCCACTTGGTCATTGCCACGCAGCGCCCGTCGGTAAACATCATCACCGGTACCATTAAAGCCAACTTCCCTGCCCGATTGGCATTCCGCGTACTGTCCAAAGTAGATTCACGGACGATTCTTGATTCAGGAGGCGCCGACCAGTTGATCGGCCGTGGAGATATGCTCTTAGCTACCGGAAGTGACCTGATCCGAATACAATGTGCTTTCGTAGATACGCCGGAAGTAGAGGACGTATCCGATTTCATTGGCAACCAACGCGGTTATCCGTCGGCAATGCTTCTGCCGGAATATGTAGGCGAGGACGGCGAGGGGGGTGCTGAAGACTTCGATATGCGCGATAGGGATTCCATGTTCGAGGACGCTGCACGCTTAGTAGTGCTCCACCAGCAGGGTTCTACATCTTTGATCCAGCGCAAGCTGAAGCTCGGCTATAACCGCGCTGGGCGTATCATCGACCAGTTGGAAGCTGCCGGAATTGTAGGGCCGTTTGAAGGAAGCAAGGCGCGTGAGGTGCTGTTTCCCGATGAATATTCATTGGAACAGTTTTTGGATGGATTGAAGAAAGATTGACACAAAATGAACAAGTCAGCATATATCAGCTTTGTATTTTTTTCTGCATTGCTCGCGGATGTAACTCAGGCCAGCGCGCAAACAGACGCCGCAGCAAAAGCCCTGCTCAGTAAAGTGAGTAAAACCTATGAAGGGTATAAGACCATCCAAGCAGATTTTACACTTACGGTTAAACAGCCTCAGCAAACGAACAATTATACGGAAACAGGGACCCTTTACATGGACAGGCCGACCGGCAAATACCATATCACAACGGGCAGTCAGGACCTGATCAGCGACGGAAAAACGCAGTGGACGGTGCTCAAAGAGGAAAACGAGGTCCAAGTGACTGAAGCAGACAATTCATCGACAGCCCTTTCCCCGGTCAATATCTTTTCGTTCTATAACACCGGTTACAAATACATATCGGCGCCCGATGAACGTGTGGGCAATCACCAATTGGCCGTAGTGGAACTTTCTCCGGAAGATACGCGTACGTCGTATTTCAAGATCAAATTGCGTATCAACAAGACCACCAACCTGATACACGATGCGACAATCTTTGACAAAGGAGGGGTCCAATATACCTATGCAATCAGAAATACAAAAGGCAATCCGCAAATTCCCGCGGATAAGTTCTCGTTCAAGCAAAGCAATTATCCGGGGATGGAAATCGTTGACCTGAGGTAGTAACGCTTCGTGCCCTGGGCCCCTAAAAATGTTGCCCTTCAGGAGAGGATGTCTCTGTACGTGTTTCTGCTATCAGCGCACCGGGTTTCCTATAGCCATGCTGCGTCGGATTTTCGATAATTTCCTTGACGGAAATGAGCTTGTATACGTAACTGCCCGTTTCTTTGTTGAGCTTAAGTCTGAAATAATTATCTTCACGCTGCCTGTTGATTGCACGCTGAAGGTTTCCTTCACCTATATTGAACGCTGCAGCGACCAACGTCCAGCTATTGAACTCGCGGTACAACGCCTTTAAGTATTTGGCAGCAGCCACGGTAGATTTTTCAATATCCTGCCGTTCATCCACTTCAAGATCGACACGCAGCCCGAACGCTCTCGCTGTGCTCGGCATGAACTGCCAATAACCGGAAGCCCCGCGGTGCGACGTGGTGCCGCTGGTAAATCCGCTCTCCACCAATGGTATGTATTTAAAATCCTCAGGAACCCCGTGCTGCCGCAAAATCGCAGCAACCCTAGGTAAAGCCCTCACCGCTTTATGATGCAGCAGGTGTGAGCGCCGCTTGGCATACGAATATTCTTGAAGATGGCGCATCATTTTGCGTTCGATCTGCCTATCGCCCAACGGCAGGTTCTCATCCGCAAAATTCAATGATGCAAAGTATGGAGTGTTGCGGATACCGGTGATATCTTCTTGCAACGATGCCCCCTGGGATAGGGAGTCCTGAGGTAGTGGGTGCTTTGATTCTACGCGGGCTGCTACCTGATATGAATACAGTTTCGAAAGCAACACTAAGACTAAAACCGCACTACAACAGAGCAGTTGTTTTTTTATCATTCATTACCTTTTCTGTAGCCCACGGATGCAATATTCTTTACCATGCACTACTTGATCCAAAAAGTCGACGACAAAAGTAAACATTATAAGGTTAATATACAAACAGTTATATAAATACCTATTGACTTTTAACATAATTTAACCTAACTTGTCGGGTTATTTTTGTGTAAAAAACGACGCCTGCCGACTCGTTAAGCCATATTTTTGGCTACCTTTGCAGTTCACATATTTTACGGTAAAAATCATGCCATTTAGTAACAAACGGAACAGTCGTGACGACAAATCCAAGCGCTTCAGCAAACCCACCACCGACCATTCTCCCTCCCGCAGCCATAAGTCAGGCAACCGCAATAAACCCGACGAACGAAGACCGGCTGATCAGCGCTCAGGGGATGATCGGGAACGGAAATATGGGTCGGGAACAAAACCAACATATGGTTCTGCAAAAAGACGCAATGTTGAGGGAAGCGGCCAGGCTGACGACAATAGACGACGCACCGATAGTCAATCAGGCGATAATCGGGAAAGGAAATATGGAGCCGGAAAAAGAGCTCATTTCGGCACCGATAAACGGCCTTTCGACAACAAAAGATCAGACCGCCCTTCGTCATGGAAACCACGTGACCGGAGAGCGGATGCACCCAAGCCATCCACTCGGATGCCCGAAGAAGATGGATTAATACGCCTCAACCGATATATCGCTAATTCGGGAATTTGTTCACGCCGCAAGGCCGATGAACTGATACAAGCCGGCGTAGTCACCGTAAATGGAAACGTCGTCAATGAGCTGGGCGTTAAAGTGGATCCTTCCAAAGACGAGATACGGTACAATGGGGAACGGCTCAAACGGGAAAAAATGGTTTACGTCTTACTGAACAAACCAAAAGACTATATCACCACCACAGACGACCCCCAGGAAAGGCGGACGGTGATGCAGCTCGTAGCTAAAGCCACCAAAGAGCGGATATACCCCGTGGGTAGGCTCGACCGGAACACCACCGGGCTGCTGTTGTTGACAAATGATGGCAATCTGGCCGAAAAGCTTTCTCACCCACGTAACAACGTGGTCAAGCTTTATAATGTAGAATTGGATAAAAACCTGAATCAGGGCGACTTCAACAAAATTGCTTTCGGCTTAGAGCTCGAAGACGGGTTTGTAAAACCAGATGCGATAAGTTATGTGCAGGGAGGAAGCAAACGCGAAATAGGCGTCCAGATCCACAGTGGAAAAAACCGTATTGTAAGACGTATTTTCGAGCATCTGGGCTATAATGTGGTAAAATTGGACCGGGTGGTCTACGCCAACCTGACCAAAAAGGATCTAACCCGCGGACGGTGGCGCTACCTCGAAGAAAAAGAAATCATCCAACTTAAGCATTTCATCAAATAAGTAAGGCCATCTTCACTTAGCCAGGAATCACCCACGATAAAACAACGACTAAGGTAAAATATGACAGACCCGAACACACTTACATCCGTTGCTGAGTTTCATAAGACATTCAAGCACCCCATATTGGACAATCCGGCCATCCCCGATGAGAAGCGGTGCCGTCTGCGGGTAGCGCTTCTTGCCGAAGAACTTAAAGAGCTTGAAGAGGCCATAGCCGGTAAGGATATCACCGAAGTGGCTGACGCGCTATGTGACCTGCAATATGTTTTGTCCGGAGCAGTGCTGGAATTCGGGCTGGCTAATAAGTTTGCACAGCTGTTTGATGAAGTGCAACGTTCTAACATGAGCAAAGCTTGTAAAACCCGGCAGGAAGCAGAAGACACCGTAGCCCACTACCAGCAAAAAGGTGTTGAGTGCTTCTATGAAGAAGCCGATGGGCATTTCTTAGTTTATCGCAAGGAAGACCACAAGACACTTAAGTCCATTTATTATTCACCTGCCGACCTGGAACGGATCCTCTCGGACTAACTGTGCGGCCAAGGCTGGAATTTGCTGCCCTGAAACGCTCCCCTGCGTTCCAGTTCCTTATCAATGTACGTCTGGATAGCTGATTTCCCCAAACCCCAATTCGGAGCAATCAGCAGTTCCTGATCGGCAAGCCCAAATAGCCGCTGGATAACGATGTCCTGTCGAAGCAATGGAATAAATTCGCACAGGAAATCGGTATACTCTTCTAAAGTAAAAACGTGGAAAGGATTCCGCTTGTATTGCACTCCCATAATGGATCCCTCTACCATATGTAGGTGGTGCAGTTTCACAAACTTAATCTGGGGAAACCGGTTGATTTCATCGGCATAACGCAGCATCATGTCGCGGGTCTCCCAGGGAAATCCGAATATGGTATGGACGCAGATATCCAACGGGCTGTTTTGAACCAACCCGAGCGCTGTCGCTAATTCCTCATGCGAACATCCCCGGTTGATTTTGTCGAGCGTATCGTTGTAAATAGACTCCATGCCCATCTCCAGATCCACGTCATACCGATCGGCATAACTTTCCAATAACGCTACCTTTTCAAAGTCAATGCAATCTGGCCGTGTCCCTACCGAAAGGCCCACCACATGTTCGGGGGCTACACTCAATGCCTCGTCATACAAAGCTTTCAAATAATGAGTGGGTGCATATGTATTGGTATTTGGCTGGAAATAGATGATGAATTTCTCTGCTCCATAACCGTTTATCGCCCGCTGTATACCCTCTTCTACCTGTTCACGGATGGTAGGCAGCTTACGGGCTGAATCTGGCGTAAATGAGTCTACATTGCAATAGGAACACCCCCCATAGCCTTTACTTCCATCACGATTAGGGCAAGTGAAGTTGCCATCCACAATGATTTTGAAAACACGCTTTCCGTCATACTTGGCGCGCAGGTATGCACCGTAATGATTGTAAGGCTTTTGCCCGATGTCCAACAAGGTACCCATACTGCAAAGATACAAGATAGATTTCAGATATCGGCTCCGGTTCGCACTGTACAGCGGATGCGGGAAACAAAAAAACCTACCAGCGTTATACTGGTAGGTTATGAATAAAACTGTATCGGCATAGCCGGCGGCTGACTGCTGATACCTGGAAGCTGATGGCTGCTTAGTCTTCCTCCTTGGAAGCTAATAGCTGATCATATTCTTCCTGGGAGCCAACGATGATTCGTTCGTAGTCGCGCAGACCGGTTCCAGAAGGAATCAAATGACCTACGATTACGTTCTCTTTCAAGCCCAGCAGGTTGTCGCGCTTGCCAGCAATGGCAGCCTCATTCAACACCTTGGTCGTTTCCTGGAAGGAAGCCGCAGAGATGAACGATTTGGTTCCCAATGATGCCCGGGTGATCCCCTGCAGCAATGGACTGGAAGTAGCCGGAATGGCGTCACGCACTTCCACCAATTTCAGATCACGACGCTTCAGGCTCGAATTGACATCACGCAGTTTACGTAAAGAAACAATCTGACCGGGTTTGAGCTCGTTGGAATCTCCGGCATCTACCACCACTTTCTTGTCGTAGATTGCGTCGTTTTCTTCCACGAAATCCCACCGATTCACAGCTTCGCGTTCCAGGAACCGGGTATCACCCGGATCTTCGATTTCGACCTTCTGCATCATCTGGTGCACGATTGTCTCAAAGTGCTTATCATTAATTTTTACCCCCTGCAGACGGTAAACCTCTTGGATACCGTTTACAAGGTATTCCTGAACTGCCGACGGGCCTTTGATATTCAGGATATCGGCAGGAGAAATGGACCCATCAGATAGTGGCATACCAGCTTTCACAAAGTCGTTGTCCTGTACCAGGATATGCTTAGACAGGGGAACCAGGTATTTCTTGATTTGCCCATCGCGCGACTCGATTGAGATTTCACGGTTACCACG
Organism: Parapedobacter deserti; assembly: GCF_042646065.1. Taxonomy (NCBI): domain Bacteria; kingdom Pseudomonadati; phylum Bacteroidota; class Sphingobacteriia; order Sphingobacteriales; family Sphingobacteriaceae; genus Parapedobacter; species Parapedobacter deserti. The sequence goes on along the minus strand of NZ_JBHRTA010000038.1, from coordinate 246,749 downwards.
TTTCACGCCGCCCAAGGTTACCACACCGTCGATTTCTGTCACCACAGCGGGGTTTGAAGGGTTACGGGCCTCGAACAGCTCCGTAACACGCGGCAGACCACCCGTGATGTCCCGGGTTTTACCGGTAGAACGCGGTATCTTGGCAATAATCACACCCTCTTTCACCGTAGCGCCATCATTCACCGCCACGTGCGCCCCGACAGGAATGTTGTATGTACGGATAATCGCTCCCTTGCTGTCCAATATTTTGATGGCCGGGTTCTTCGTCTTATCCCTCGTATCAATAATCACTTTTTCGCGGTGTCCGGTTTGCTCGTCCGATTCCTCACGGAATGTCACTCCCTCGATGATCGCCTCAAATTCAACCTTACCGCCAAACTCGGAGATGATCACCGCATTATAGGGGTCCCAAGAACAAATACGATCACCTTTGGTCACTTTATCACCTGCATTGACATACAGGTAAGAGCCATAAGGAATATTATTGGTCATCAATACCTTCTTAGACTCGGCATCGATGATACGAACCTCGCCTGAACGGCCGATCACTACCTGGTCAGGCCCTGTTTCTCCTTCATGCGGCACCGAGCGGATGTTCTCCAATTCGATAATACCATCAAACTTAGCCACAATCTGGGATTCAGCAGCAATGTTTGATGCTGTACCGCCCACGTGGAAGGTACGGAGCGTAAGCTGTGTACCGGGCTCACCGATCGATTGCGCAGCAATTACACCGACAGCCTCCCCTTTTTGCACCCGCTTGCCTGTCGCCAGGTTACGGCCGTAGCAAAGGGCACATACCCCCCGCCTGCTCTCACACGTGAGCACAGACCGAATTTCAAGCCCTTCAACCGTTGAGTTCTCGATTTTCCTCGCGATTTCCTCGTCGATATCCTGATCAGCAGCGACCAGCAGCTCCCCGGTGACGGGGTCATACACGTCATGCAAAGAAACACGCCCAAGGATACGGTCATACAGCGGCTCGATGATATCTTCATTATCCTTCAGCGCCGTGGTAAACACTCCCCTCAAGCCGCCACAGTCTGCATCCACTACGATCATATCCTGAGCGACGTCATGCAGACGGCGGGTCAGATAGCCCGCATCCGCCGTCTTCAACGCCGTATCCGCAAGTCCCTTACGCGCACCGTGCGTAGAGATGAAGTACTCCAGTACCGACAGCCCTTCTTTAAAGTTAGAAAGGATGGGATTCTCGATGATTTCACCTCCTGAAGAGCCCGATTTCTGCGGCTTAGCCATCAAGCCCCGCATGCCGCAAAGCTGACGGATTTGCTCCTTGGAACCACGCGCACCGGAATCGAGCATCATGAATACGGAATTGAAACCTTGGTTGTCCGATGAAAGGATCTCCATCACATTTGCCGTCAACCGGTTGTTGATCCGTGTCCAGATGTCGATGATCTGATTGTAACGTTCGTTGTTGGTGATGAAACCCATGTTGTAGTTATTCATCACCTCTTCTACTTCCCTCGTTGCCTGCTGGATCAGGTCGGCCTTTGCATCAGGAATATTCAAATCCTGCAGGTTGAACGACAAGCCACCTTTGAATGCCATCTGGAATCCAAGCTCCTTAATATCATCAAGGAATTTCGCAGCACGTGCCATACCGGTGGTTTTTACCACTTCTCCGATAATGTCACGCAACGACTTCTTGGTCAATAGCTCGTTCACATATCCGATTTCTTCAGGCACAACTTGATTGAACAGTACCCGTCCTACCGAGGTTTCGATGAGACGTTCTTCGATATTGCCGTCCTTGCCCTTCACTTTCGTCTTTACCTTAATGAAGGCGTGCAGGTCGATTCGCTTTTCATTGAGCGCGATAATCACCTCCTCTGGGGAGTAGAATACCATGCCTTCACCTTTCATCACACGCGTCTCATCGGTCATCCGACCTTTCGTCATGTAATACAGCCCCAATACCATGTCCTGTGACGGTACGGTGATGGGCGTCCCGTTAGCTGGGTTGAGAATATTGTGCGAAGCCAGCATCAGTATCTGAGCTTCCAATATAGCCGCGTTGCCCAGCGGCAGATGCACAGCCATCTGGTCACCGTCAAAGTCAGCGTTGAATGCCGTACACACCAATGGGTGCAGTTGGATCGCTTTCCCCTCTACCAACGTAGGTTGGAAAGCCTGAATCCCCAGCCGGTGCAGTGTGGGTGCCCGGTTGAGCAGTACAGGGTGCCCTTTCAACACATTTTCGAGAATATCCCATACCACCGGATCCTTACGATCTACGATTTTCTTCGCGGACTTCACTGTCTTCACAATGCCCCGTTCAATCATCTTGCGGATAATGAACGGCTTATACAATTCAGCCGCCATGTCTTTCGGCAGGCCGCATTCATGCAATTTCAGGTTCGGACCAACCACAATAACCGAACGGGCAGAGTAGTCTACCCGCTTACCCAACAGGTTCTGGCGGAAACGACCCTGCTTACCCTTCAGGATGTCAGACAACGATTTCAGCGCGCGGTTTCCTTCCGTCTTCACGGCATTCACCTTACGTGAATTGTCAAACAGCGAATCTACAGCCTCCTGCAACATCCGCTTCTCGTTGCGCAGGATTACTTCCGGCGCTTTGATTTCCATCAGTCGCTTCAGCCGGTTGTTGCGGATGATTACTCGGCGATACAGGTCATTCAGGTCGGACGTAGCAAAACGGCCGCCTTCCAATGGCACCAATGGCCGCAACTCTGGCGGTATAATCGGCACAATTTTTACGATCATCCATTCCGGTCTATTTTCAATTCGATCTCTCGAACCCCGGAATGCCTCAACAACCTGCAAGCGTTTCAACGCCTCATTTTTCCGCTGCTGGGACGTTTCGTTGGCCGCCTGATGACGCAGGTCATACGAAAGCTGATCCAGATCGAGGCGCTTCAACAACTCTTCCAGCGCTTCCGCCCCCATCTTTGCTATGAATTTTTGCGGATCGGTATCGTCGAGAAATTGGTTTTCCTTCGGGAGGGTATCCAGAATATCAAGGTATTCTTCCTCGGTCAGGAAGTCCATGTAATGGATACCATCGTCTTCCTTCACGCCAGCCTGGATAACCACATAGCGCTCGTAATAGATGATCATATCCAACTTCTTGGTTGGCAATCCCAACAGGTAGCCGATTTTATTCGGCAACGAGCGGAAATACCAGATATGCGCCACGGGAACCACTAAGCTGATATGCCCCATGCGCTCACGGCGCACCTTCTTTTCCGTCACTTCCACCCCGCAGCGATCGCACACAATGCCTTTATAGCGGATGCGCTTGTACTTACCGCAGTGGCATTCGTAATCCTTCACCGGGCCGAAAATACGTTCGCAAAACAAACCATCGCGCTCGGGTTTATAGGTCCGGTAATTGATGGTTTCCGGTTTGACCACCTCACCGCTTGAGCGCTCCAGAATCGTCTCGGGCGAAGACAAGCTGATGGTTATTGAGGTGAAGTTGCTTTTTATTTTATTATCCTTTTTGTAAGACATACTTTCGTTTCTAAAAGTTAATGCGCTATTGCTGGATTAATCCAGCGTGATATCCAATCCCAAGCCACGCAGCTCGTGTACCAGTACGTTGAAAGACTCGGGCACGGACGGCGTCGGCAGGTTATTGCCCTTGACGATGGATTCATAGGTTTTGGCCCGGCCCACTACGTCGTCTGACTTCACCGTGAGGATTTCCTGCAGGATATTCGAAGCACCGAAGGCTTCCAATGCCCACACTTCCATCTCACCGAAACGTTGCCCACCGAATTGCGCTTTACCACCAAGTGGTTGTTGCGTGATGAGCGAGTATGGACCGATAGAACGAGCGTGCATCTTGTCGTCCACCATGTGACCGAGTTTCAGCATGTAAATCACACCCACAGTCGTTGGCTGGTCGAAGCGTTCGCCAGTCAATCCATTATATAGGTATGTCCTGCCTGAAGCCGGCAGCCCTGCCTTGGCTACCCATCCTTCCACCTCTTCGGTAGAAGCACCGTCAAAAATCGGTGTCGCAAATTTAACGCCCAGCTTTTGGCCAGCCCAGCCCAACACCGTTTCATAGATCTGGCCCAGGTTCATCCGTGATGGTACACCCAAAGGATTCAGCACGATGTCGACTGGTGTACCGTCTTCCAAGAATGGCATGTCCTCGTCGCGCACGATACGCGCCACAATTCCCTTGTTTCCGTGGCGGCCGGCCATCTTATCCCCTACCTTGAGCTTACGTTTCTTCGCAATAAACACTTTGGCCATCTGCACAATGCCTGACGGAAGTTCGTCACCGACGCTGATCGCGAATTTATCCCGCTTGTAAGCACCCAGCTCCTCGTTCAACTTAATGTTATAGAAGTGAAGTGCTTGCTTGATTAATTCATTCTTGTCATCATCGGTAGTCCACCCTGCTGGATTGATATTCGTATATTCCAGGTCAGCTAACATTTTCTGCGTAAACTTGGCTCCCTTAGGCACCAGCAGCTCTTTGTATACATTGTACACACCTTGCGATGTTTTGCCGTTGACGATGGCAAACAGCTTGTCCACCAACTTATCTTTCAACGACTTCAATGCTTTAGCATGCTGCGTATCCAATTGATCAAGCGCTTTTTTCTCTTCATCCTTTGCCATCTTCTTGGCTCGTGAGAACAGTTTCGTGTCGATCACCACGCCATTGATGGACGGTGGGGTCTTCAGCGAAGCGTCTTTCACGTCTCCAGCTTTATCGCCGAAGATCGCACGGAGCAGCTTTTCTTCCGGAGAGGGGTCAGACTCGCCTTTGGGCGTAATCTTACCGATGAGGATATCGCCCTCGCGCACTTCTGCGCCTACACGGATGATACCGTTCTCATCAAGATCCTTGGTAGCCTCCTCAGATACATTTGGGATATCAGATGTCAATTCTTCCTCACCGCGTTTGGTGTCACGCACCTCCAGCTCAAATTCCTCGATATGAAGCGACGTGAAGATATCCTGACTCACCACCCGTTCCGAAATCACGATGGCATCCTCGAAGTTAAACCCTTGCCAAGGCATGAACGCCACCTTCAGGTTGCGCCCCAACGCCAACTCACCGTTTTGAGTAGCATAGCCCTCACACAGCACCTGCCCCTTCTTCACCTGCTGCCCCTTCTTAACAATCGGTTTCAGGTTAATACAGGTGCTTTGGTTCGTCTTCTTGAACTTGATGAGCCTGTATGTTTTAATGTCATCATCAAATGACACCAGACGCTCGTCTTCATTGCGCTCATAGCGGATTTTGATCTCATTCGCGTCCACGTACTCGACTACGCCGTCAGCTTCTGCATTGATCAGCGTACGCGAATCGCGGGCCACGCGTCCCTCCAATCCGGTACCCACAACAGGCGCTTCCGGACGCAGCAACGGCACCGCTTGGCGCTGCATGTTGGATCCCATGAGTGCCCGGTTGGCATCGTCATGCTCAAGAAATGGAATCAAAGACGCTGCGATGGATGTAATTTGGTTCGGTGCCACGTCCATCAGGTCAAGCTTTTCCGGCTCGATAACCGGAAAGTCCCCTTCAAACCTGGCCTTAACCCTCGGCGTAATGAAATTACCCTTATCATCATATTCAGCATTGGCCTGAGCGATGGTCTTCCCATCCTCATCCTCTGCCGACAGGTAAACCACCGGCTCTTCAACCACGACACGTCCGTTTTCAACCTTCCTGTATGGTGTCTCGATGAACCCTAAGTTGTTGATTTTGGCGTGTACACAAAGCGACGAGATCAGACCGATATTGGGGCCTTCAGGAGTTTCGATGGTACACAGCCGCCCATAGTGTGTATAATGCACGTCGCGTACCTCAAATCCCGCACGCTCGCGGGATAAACCGCCTGGCCCTAATGCCGACAGCCTGCGCTTATGCGTAATCTCGGCCAGCGGGTTGGTCTGGTCCATAAACTGCGACAGTTGGTTCGTGCCGAAGAATGAATTAATGACCGAAGACAACGTGCGTGCATTGATCAAATCCGTAGGCGTAAACACCTCATTGTCGCGGATATTCATCCGCTCACGTATGGTACGCGCCATACGGGAAAGCCCAACGCCAAACTGAGAATACAGCTGCTCGCCCACCGTACGGACCCGCCGGTTGGACAGGTGGTCGATATCGTCCACCTCAGCCTTCGAGTTGATCAGATTGATCAAGTATTTCACGATGGCGATAATGTCTTCACGGGTAAGCACTTTGGTATCGTCTGGCGTATCCAACTGCAATTTGCGGTTAATCCGGTAACGGCCTACATCACCGAGGTCATACCGCTTATCGGAAAAGAACAACCGCTCGATGATGCCGCGTGCGGTCTCCTCATCAGGTGGTTCCGCATTACGGAGCTGACGGTATATGTGCTCAACAGCTTCCTTCTCCGAGTTGGAAGTATCCTTTTGCAGGGTATTATAGATGATGGAGTAGTCGGCTGCATTAGCGGTGTCTTCTTTCGTCAGAATGATCGATTTCACGCCGGCATCAATAATCAGGTCGATATGATCATCCTCCAACACGGTCTCCCGCTCCAACACCACTTCGTTCCGGTCAATCGACACGACCTCACCCGTATCTTCATCCACGAAGTCTTCGATCCATTTTTTCAATACCCGCGCAGCCAACCTGCGCCCTACATATTTTTTAAGTCCGGATTTGCTCACCTTCACTTCATCAGCCAACTCAAACAATTCCAGGATATCCTTGTCCGAATCATAGCCAATTGCACGCAAAAGCGTAGTTACCGGAAATTTTTTCTTCCGGTCTATGTAAGCATACATCACGTTGTTGACGTCCGTAGCGAATTCGATCCATGACCCTTTGAACGGGATCACGCGTGCAGAATACAGCTTGGTGCCATTCGTATGGCGGCTTTGGCCGAAAAATACGCCCGGCGAACGGTGCAATTGAGATACGATGACACGTTCAGCGCCATTGATCACAAACGTCCCCTTCGGGGTCATGTAGGGGATGGTCCCCAGGTAAACATCCTGCACGATGGTCTCGAAGTCTTCATGCTCCTCATCGTTGCACGACAAGCGGAGTTTTGCCTTAAGCGGAACGCTATACGTCAGCCCACGCTCGATACACTCCTGGATACCATAGCGCGGCGGATCAATGAAATAATCCAAAAACTCAAGTACAAAAATGTTCCTTGAATCAGAAATGGGGAAGTTTTCGGAAAATACCTTAAACAGCCCTTCCTGGTGGCGGTTGTCCGAAGTTGTTTCAAGCTGAAAAAACTCCCTGAAAGATTCCAATTGCACATCCAGAAAATCGGGGTAATCAATTACCTTTTTACTGCTTGCAAAGTTTACTCTTTCGTTTTGAATACTTTTGTTAGCCAAGGGAATAAGAATTTAGTTTAACTATTTAAACTGCGCTTTTCAGTGCTGTTTTCGCCGCCATGGCGGCATCCATATACAGCTTGGATATTGGTATAAGGAAAAGTCATAAACGGGAATAGACTCTGACGAAATCCACGTCAGAGTCTAACCCATTCAGGTACGTTGTATGATCGAAATTACTTGATCTCAACAACAGCTCCCGCTTCTTCAAGTTGCTTTTTCAAAGCCTCAGCCTCGTCTTTAGCCACACCTGACTTAAGTTCCTTTGGTGCGCCGTCAACCAAGTCTTTCGCTTCTTTCAGACCGAGGCCTGTCAAATCTTTCACCAGCTTAACAACAGCTAACTTCTGACCACCCGCTTCTTTGAGGATGACATCGAAAGATGTCTTCTCTTCAGCGGCAGCCGGTGCTTCACCACCAGCAGCAGGACCAGCAACAGCAACTGCTGCAGCAGCAGGCTCGATGCCATACTCATCTTTCAAGATTTGAGCTAACTCGTTAACTTCTTTTACTGTCAAGTTTACCAACTGCTCAGCAAACGCTTTTAAATCTGCCATTTTATTTTAAATTATTGAATTTACTTTGTAAAAATTATTAACAATCCTTTGGGCATTTTGATTTGGAGTCGCCCTATTCTCCTCGTTCTTGTAAAGTTTTAACCAATCCAGCCAATGTATTGCCTCCGGACTGAAGTGCAGAAACCACATTCTTGGCGGGTGACTGCAGCAATCCGATGATATCACCGATGAGCTCGTTTTTAGATTTGAGCTTGCTCAATGCATCAACCTGGCTGTCGCCGATAAAAATAGCCGAATCGATGTAAGCTCCTTTCAAGACCGGCTTATCGCCTCCCTTGCGGAGCTCTTTAATCAATTTGGCCGGTGCATTGCCCGTTTCAGAAAACAGCATCGTCGAAGACCCTTTAAGTACACCAAGCAATTCTTCCGAATCCACTCCGGCCTCAATCAGTGCTTTCTTGATCAACGTGTTTTTCACCACTTGCATGGCAATGCCTTTATCGTTGCATTTACGGCGGATCCCATTGACAGCAGCCACAGTCAAATCAGCAGTATCGGTAATGTAAAAAATGCCGTAAGATTTAATCTGCTCAGCCAAAGCTTTAACAAGCTCCTGTTTTTCTTCTCTTTTCATGATTAAATTCCTGCTACTGATTTGGTTTCTACTTGGATGCCCGGACTCATGGTTGAAGAGAGGTAAATGCTCTTGAAGTACGTCCCTTTAGCCGCTGAGGGCTTCAACTTGGAGATCGTCTGCAACACTTCCAGCGCATTCTCATAGATCTTTTCCTGAGGGAAAGAGACCTTGCCGATGGATGTGTGGATGATCCCGGTTTTATCCACTTTAAAATCAATTTTACCCGCCTTCACATCTGCCACCGCTTTGCCGACATCGGTTGTCACGGTTCCTGTCTTCGGGTTTGGCATCAGGTTGCGAGGGCCAAGGATACGCCCGAGCTTACCCACTTTTGCCATCACACTGGGCATGGTAATAATGATATCAACGTCGGTCCATCCGCCTTCGATCTTGCTGATATAGTCGTCCAATCCCACATAGTCCGCCCCGGCTGCCTTTGCCTCCTCCTCCTTATCAGGAGTGCAAAGCACAAGCACGCGAACGGCTTTGCCCGTTCCATGTGGCAATGTGGCGATACCACGTACCATTTGGTTGGCTTTACGGGGATCCACGCCGAGGCGCACATCGATATCTACCGAGGCATCGAATTTGGTTGAGGTAATGTCCTTTACCAAGGCAGAAGCCTCCTGCAAAGAATACGCCTTGCCAATTTCGATCTTGGATAGTGCCGCTTTTTGATTTTTTGTTAATCTTGCCACTTTCTTAAACTGATTTCGTTAATTAATTGTTCCAGGGCGCACTGCCACTTACGGTAATACCCATACTACGCGCCGTTCCGGCTACCATCTTCATGGCAGATTCCAGTGTAAACGCATTCAAATCCGGCATCTTATCCTTGGCAATGGCTTCCACTTGTTCCCAAGTAATCGAACCCACCTTCTTGCGGTTGGGCTCACCCGAGCCACCTTTCACCCCAGAAGCCTCTATCAATTGCACGGCAACTGGTGGGGTCTTAATGATAAAATCGAACGATTTGTCGCTGTACACCGTAATGACAACGGGCAATACCTTACCGGGCTTGTCCTGGGTGCGTGCATTGAACTGCTTGCAAAACTCCATGATGTTCACCCCCTTGGCACCCAATGCGGGCCCTACCGGAGGCGACGGATTTGCAGCGCCGCCCTTCACCTGTAATTTTACTAACGCACTGACTTCTTTTGCCATCTTTGATGTTGAATTTAATTAATAAATGTTTGTTAGTAAGTTGGAAGCATTTAACGTAACATTTAGATTTTGAAGACCTTATGAACTTATGCACAAGCACCCCAAAATGGAGTGCAAAGGTACAAAAAAATTTCTAAAAACAAGCATAACTAAAAAATAAAACCCTATTAGGGCATATGCTTCTATTCTTTCTCTACCTGAATATAGTTCAATTCGAGCGGAGTCTTACGACCGAACACCTTCACCATTACCTTCAATTTCTTCTTCTCTTCGTTCACTTCCTCGATCTCTCCGGTGAATCCATTGAAGGGCCCGTCGTTTACTTTCACAAGCTCACCTACGTAGAACGGTACATTCATCAGCTCACCCTGCTCCGACATTTCATCTACTTTTCCGAGAATGCGGTTGATCTCAGCAGGACGCAAGGGAATGGGCGTACCATCTTTATCACCTAAAAACCCGACCACACTGTTGATGTTCTTGATCACGTGCTCCAGCTCACCATCCAACGCAGCCTCGAGCAATACATAGCCAGGATAGAAATTGCGTTCTTTGGCAACCTTCTTCCCGTCGCGCATTTGGTAATATTTTTCCATCGGTATCAACACCTGTGGTACAAGGTGGTTGATGCCTAAACGGTTTACCTCAGCTTCAATATACTGCTTTACCTTTTTCTCTTTACCACTTACGGCCCGTACCACATACCATTTCAGCGCTTGATCTGCCATTTCTTCTTTCCCAACAATTAAGACCCAATATTATAGAACAATTCCAGCGCGTTACTCGATGCCTTATCCATCGCAAAGATAACCAGTGCGATGATGATCGAAGCCACTAACACCACCACGGCAGAACTCTGCAGCTGCGACCAAGTGGGCCAAGTGACCTTTTGGCTCATTTCTGTATAGGAGTCTTTGATAAATTCAAGTACGTTTGCCATTGTCCTGTTGTAATTAGCACGGGCACCAGGATTCGAACCCGGATCAAAGGTTTTGGAGACCTCTATTCTACCGTTGAACTATGCCCGTGTGAAATCCATTTATTAGACACGATTAGCTAATCAGCTCGAAGCCGATTAGCTAATCGGTTGGAAATTCACAATCCCCAAGGGGTGTTGAATTTATTTTATGATCTCTGTCACCTGACCGGCACCTACGGTACGGCCACCTTCGCGGATAGCGAAACGCAAGCCTTTCTCCATAGCGATAGCGTTGATCAACTTAACCGTGATGGTGACGTTATCACCCGGCATTACCATTTCAACGCCGTCTGGAAGTGCAATCTCTCCAGTTACGTCCGTGGTACGGAAGTAGAATTGCGGACGGTATTTGTTAAAGAATGGTGTATGGCGGCCACCTTCTGCTTTTGACAGTACATAAACCTCAGCTTTGAATTCCGTGTGCGGCGTTACGGAACCTGGCTTACAGATTACCATACCACGGCGGATATCGGTTTTCTCAATACCACGCAACAACAGACCTACGTTATCACCGGCTTCGCCACGATCCAAAATCTTACGGAACATTTCGACACCCGTAACAACCGATTTCAAATTCTCAGCACCCATGCCTAAAATATCAACCTGATCTCCGGAGTTGATCACACCACGCTCGATACGACCGGTAGCTACCGTACCACGACCAGTGATAGAGAATACGTCTTCCACAGGCATCAAGAACGGAAGTTCGGTCAGCCGCGGAGGGATCGGAATGTAATTGTCTACCGCATCCATCAATTCCATGATTTTGTCTACCCATTGAGGCTCGGCGTTCAAACCACCAAGAGCAGAACCGCGGATTACTGGGATCTCGTCGCCAGGGTACTCGTAGAACGACAACAACTCGCGGATTTCCATTTCAACCAAATCCAATAATTCCGGATCGTCGACCAAATCCACTTTATTCATGAATACGACCAATGCAGGCACACCTACCTGACGTGCCAGAAGGATGTGCTCACGGGTTTGAGGCATCGGGCCGTCAGTGGCGGCTACCACGATAATTGCACCGTCCATTTGGGCAGCACCTGTAACCATGTTCTTCACATAGTCGGCGTGACCGGGGCAGTCAACGTGCGCATAGTGGCGGCTGGCTGTTTGGTATTCTACGTGTGCTGTATTAATGGTGATACCACGCTCTTTTTCCTCAGGAGCGGAGTCAATTGAGTCGAATGAACGGGCTTCAGAAAGTCCTTTATCTGACAATACTTTTGTGATTGCAGCGGTAGTGGTTGTCTTACCGTGGTCAACGTGACCGATCGTACCAATGTTTAAGTGCGGCTTACTGCGGTCAAATTTTTCTTTTGCCATGTTTTATGCGAATTAGTAATTTAAAATTTTAGTGTATTATATAAATTTATATATGTTACTCTTACGAGCCAATGATGGGACTTGAACCCATGACCTCTTCCTTACCAAGGAAGTGCTCTACCGCTGAGCTACATCGGCTTTTGCGCTTATAACCCAAAATCCCTGTCAATTCACCAGCCTTTGGTGTGACAGGGTTAAAGTAAACACGCGATGAGCGGAAGACGGGTCTCGAACCCGCAACCTATAGCTTGGAAGGCTATCGCTCTACCAATTGAGCTACTTCCGCTTGCCGATTTTAGATATAAAAATTGTGATCTTAGATTTACCGACAGCCAGCGCAAAATCTATAACCTAAACTATACAATCTAAAATCAGATTGTGGGGGGAGAAGGATTCGAACCTTCGAAGCCGAAGCAACGGATTTACAGTCCGTCCCATTTGACCGCTCTGGAATCCCCCCAAACCTGAGCCCCCTGCCGGGATCGAACCAGCGACCTACTGATTACAAGTCAGTTGCTCTACCAGCTGAGCTAAGGAGGCAAAATATTTCAAAAAACACCAGGTCAAAAACCCTTAAAAATCACCCCTTTTCCGTTAGGGACTGCAAAGATATACAAACTTGTTTTAATACAAAAATTATTTGCAAAAATCTAAAATTTGCCGTTTCGCCCGCCTTTTTAGCATCTTTGCATTCCGCCGCATATCCGTATCTTCGCCGCGAAACATACTATGGGAGCTGTTTTACGTTATATAGTCTGTCTCTTCACAGGGGCATCAGCACTTGCCTCATTTGCGCAGGAAAACAGGACGTTCTGGGATCACAAGCTTATCAAACGGTTTGTATCTCCAGAAAAAGACAGCAGCCGTTCCGCGGGCTTTGTTGTTGTCCCTGCATTGGGCTACGCCCAGGAAACGGGATTGGAATTCGGTTTAGCCGGTGTTTACAACTTCTACTTAAACAAAGCAGATACTTCCATCCGTACATCCAATATTACTTTCATCGGCACATTCACCACCGAACGCCAGACCAACATCAAGCTGGAATCCGACACATGGACCACCGGCAACCTTTACCATTTTATCAGCGAATTGCGCTTCCGCGACTTCCCATTCAACTTCTACGGACTCGGCAACCAAACAGCCCAGCGAGATGAAGACCTCCTGCTTATGCAACTGATCCGGATCCGGCTGGAAGGAGAACGTCGGTTTGCGCCAAACTACTATGCTGGTGTTAATGTAGCTTATGAGCGTTTTGTCTTTTCCGACAAGGAAAGCGGAGGCATCTTTGAGACCATGGCCCCTTATGGCCAGGCAGGGGGAAGCCATGTCCTGCTTGGTATCTCACAACTTTACGATACGCGCAACCGCAATACCTATACGACCAAAGGTTACTATGTAAGAGCAAAGTATGCCTATTCTCCCGGGGTCGGTGGCGGCAGCCATTTCAAGGGAAGCACGGTGGATCTCGACCTCCGCGCTTTCTTCCCCGCAACGAGCCAGCTCACCCTCGGGTTCAATGCCCACTTTAAGACATCGTTCGGTTCGCGCATACCTTTTTACGTAAACCGTGAGTTGGGCGGAGATATGATGATGCGCGGCTACTATACCGGCAGGTACCGCGACCGCAGCCTGTTCGCCGCCCAAAGCGAGCTTCGCTACCGATTCCATCCGCGCATCGGCGCTGTCGCGTTTCTCGGCACCGGATCCACCTATCGCAACCGCTTAAGCGATGCCCGGTTCGTACCTTCCTACGGCGGCGGGCTCCGCTATTTCTTTGACCTCGAACACAACAGCAGCATCCGCCTTGATTACGGGTTCGGTGAGCGCCGACCGGGCGAAAACAGGCAAGGCGGCTTTTACCTATCCCTCAGCGAAGCGTTTTAAATTAGAACTCATCGGTCAGGGTTTCATCCCACGCTGTTTGAAGTTCAATGGCAAAACCATTAATGGCTCCGGTGTTCCCAAGCAACCGGCCTGTGAGGCGCAAGCGGACGTTGTTGCGGATGTCTTGCGATATGGTTAAGGTGTTGAGTATTTCTTCATCGTTGCCATATGCTGTCAACACGTAGTTTACACCATAGGTATGCTCAAGCAAACCGAAAAACTGGTGCAGTGCGATCCGGTAGTCGTCCCTGTTTGTAAAGCCGGTGAATGTGATGGATTGGGCATCTGATATGGGTGAACTGGCCGGAAATCCAAATGGTGTGTACAGGTAGTGGTCATGATCTTTCGTGACGACGATTTTTTTGACGGCCTGCAAATCGTCCGCTAAATCGGTAAAATCAAACTCCACCAAGCTATAACACCGGTGTAAGGTTGCAGCGGCCTCCCGGTCTGTCCCGTCTACTTCGACGCCATGCAGCAATGCAGCATACGTAACCGCCTTATAGTCGTCGAAATGCTGTCCAAAATAAAACGCATTGGCATTCGTCATCGTCTCAGGCAGGAGAATTCCCTTGTCCGACCGGTAGGCCACAAACACGACATCATATTGCCCTTCGGCTAGCTTAACCTCCAGAGAACCGTCGTCTCCCAGGTCAGCCAAAGACATTTCCTTTTGGCTGACCAAGCCGCCGTCTGCAGATGAGAATATATAGTAATGCAGCTTGCTCGGCACCAAGGGATCACCAGGTTCCACCTCCGTGTTGAAGACGCCGGACAGGCGGATGTTGTCAAGGAGAACGACGCCCGCATTTTCATTGTAGTCCCCTGCCCCGGCGCGGTCCCCGGAGAGAAACTCAAATTTCAATTTCAGGGAATTGTTCGCCGAAGATTCCAAAAGCCCACTGACATCAAACATATATCGGTTGCGAGATTGCGACCCCATATTTTCAAATTGGTTCGTTAAGCTCAATATCTCATAAGTGGCTCCACCGTCGGCCGAATAAGACAATATAAAATCCTTCGGACCTGTATTGGAGCTGCTTACATCAAATTCAAAGTTAGTCAACGATTCAATGGCACCCATAGGTAAGCTGACCGTTATTGATCGTGCACCGACCAATCTTAATGCCCGGCCCGCGGGAAATGGCGATAGACCGAAACCGGCGCCGAAATCCAGCGCTGTATTGCTCGCCTCAAACGTAATTCCTGCTCCCACTTCATCCACTGCAATATCCGGCTCAAGCGTTTCTTCATTAAACGACCAGTAATATAAATGCTGTGGTTCCAAGCTTGGCTCAATGCCTTTCACCGCCTGCGTGCCGCCGCCTGAAGCAGCGTGCAGGCGACTCCGCGATTGAACGTCGCCCAAAGGTGATATCTTCGCATCAAAGCCGGATACGCGAAACGTAACGGTATGTTCCGTATTGATCGGTGGTATGGGAATATCCCTTTTGCAAGCGGACAGCAACAATGTCGGCAAAATGCCAAAAACAGTTAGGTGTGTTAAGGGTTTCATCATGGTTATTTGTTAAATGAAGTTATGCAGACTAAGGCCTTCCTATCCGCCTACTCATTCAACCACAAACCATTCCCAAGACAGTTCAGGAAAAGCGAGTTAAGATATCCAAATATACACAACATGCGTGATGAGTGTGCGCACCTGACCCAAACGTGAAGTAATCTTTACATGCCCATAAAAAAGCATAACAATTAGAATAATAATTTCTACCAGAATTAGTTAATTGTAGAATCACACAAGCAATAAGAAAAGGTGATGATTTTACGTGCCGTTAAAAAAAATGCCCACGCGTAAATGCGTGGGCAGAAAAGGATTATCTTTTTCAGCCCTAACTAAGCCTTATTCACGGACAGGCTTTTGTCAATCAAAAACTGCAAATTTTTGCGATGGGCAGACGTTTGGAGATCCGAACCTGATGAAGCCCCGTTTAGCTTTGCCTTAATCGCTGTCAACGTGGCCAGTGCCGCAGCTTTGCTCGCATGGTCATACCCTGTTTTGGCTTCCAGAATACTGCTCAGCGCCGCCACATAATCGGTCTGCAGATTCTGGCGGATAAGGCTCACGGAGCCGGCCAGATCAGCATCAAAAATATTCGCGGTCAAATCGTGCATCACCTCAGCTACCGAATATTCGTTGCCATACAGGCTGCTATTGCTGACACGCGAAAGCGTGGTGGGGTGCAGGATGTGCGAAAGCGTGCTCACCTGCAAGGAGCGAAACGTGTTTTGCGGTTTGTAATCCTCCGTTCCGCTGAAGAAATTGAAGCCCCGGCGCTGCGGCTGCAGGTAGGGGAACAGGGAATAATCTTCCGCGAAAGCGTCCGGTGCATAGACGTATTTGCCGAGCAGCTCCATAGCCTTCTTTTGCAGTTCTAGTGGTACAGGCGTATAGGGCTTCACATCGCTATCCTGCCCTACGAAGCTGCGGTCTACATACACGCCGCCGATATAGCGGCTGATCGCATTGGCCATGTCTGCCCGCTGGCGGTTGAGTTGCCCATAGCGTTGCAGCAGTTCCTGATAGCTTTGATTCGGCCTGCTGTACCGCTCCTTCAACTTCGGCATCATGTCATTTACCAATAGAAACCGTTCTTCGCCGTAAGCCATCATATCGCTTGAGTTATCGTTTACATTTACCCGTGGATCGATGGCTTTGCCCGGGCTGCGCATATCATCTGCATCGTTGCCGAAAGCCAGCTGCGGGTCGGTACTCCGGCTCAGAATTTTATTCAATCCCTTTTCTTCCTCCGCAGACGAAAACGGCGTATACCCATATTCAATGGCCCAGATGTCATAAGGACCTGCTTTGGTGGTGTAGTAATCGCCCTGCTTTTTGCGATCGCGGCTTACATTGATTGCCGGATAGTCCATTACGGACCCCTGCAATCCGATTCTACGTGTCAATTTCGTGTCGTGCAATTGCTCGGGGCTCAGCATCTGGCTGGCCCGCATGTTGTGGTTCAACCCCAGGGTATGCCCCATTTCATGCATAATGAGGTAGTACAGGAATTGCTTATGCATTTCCCTCACCGTCTCCGCTTTTTTCGTTTCACCCAATTCAGCGTCCATGGTTTCCACTACGGCAAGGCCGGTTTGGAACTGCATGTTCAGTTCATTAGACAGATTACACAGGGCCATCCGGTTTACCTGCGAATGGTGTATGTATGCTTCCAGAGGAGCAACGGCTTGCTCGGGGTTTTCCCAGGGCAGGGATGCCAGCGCTCCGGTGCCCCCATTGAACAGATCATCCATCACCGGTGTTCCGGCACCCGACTTCCACTCCACTGTGATGTCCGCACCAAGTATCTGGCCGGTCAGCGGATTGAAGAAGCTGGGCCCGATGGCACCATAACTCGGGCTGCTGGATGACTTCCAACGGATCACATTATAGGCGATATCCGCAGGATCCCAGTCGGCATCATCCGGCATCTGTTTCATCACGATAGCATTCTTGAAACCGGCGGCCTCGAACGCTTCATTCCACTTCTCTCCAGCCTCCTTGATGATTTCCCGATATTCATAAGGGGTCGTGTTTTCAATCCAGAATACGATGGGCTCGACCGGTTCGCTCACCTTGGCATTCGGGTTTTTCTTTTCCAGATGCCACCGGCTAATAAAGTCGCGGTACGGTGTTGGCGATACAGATGTAAGGTCATCAACCTGCGCACCGAAGTAACCTACCCGCGGATCATCCCTGCGCGGACGGTAACTGTTCCGGGGTACCTCCAGAAACGAGTGCTGCATTTTGATGGTCACATAACGTGCATCTGTGATATCCTTGCCACCACTATTCATGGGAGTGGGATTCTCGTATGCCAAGCTGACCACTACGTCGGTATTTCCCGGGAATGACCGCACGGTGTCGTATCCCGACTTTCCGGTGTTTAGGTTCCCCAGATTGAATACCGCTGTAGGCGGAACACCCGGCGGCGTGATCGGCTTTACGGCATCTAGCTTATTGCTGATGAACAAGCCATCAACGGGAATAAGATATCCAGCACTGTCATGGGCCGCAATCTTTTCCGAATGAAAAATGGCCTCGGCGACATCCGCATTGCCCGCTTTGCTCACTGGATTTGCTGGATCATAGTAAAACGCAGTGTTCTTGCGCAAAAACTCTATCCTGTCGTGCTTCTTCCTGATGCTGAACAGCCAGGTATCCCTGATCATGTTTTGGTTGAGAAATAGTGCCGTAGGACCGCCCATGGAAAAGCTCTGATAAATAAAGTCCTTGTCCAGCTGATCTTTGGTCACGTAAAGCTGTAAGCTTGCCGTAGCCGTATCCCGGTACAGGGTGAAAAGACCCTCGACTTTCTTGCTGGCTTTTACTTTCTCATCAATCGAAGGCTTTTCCGGCTTTTTCTTTACGGAATCTGCATCAGCTTTCTTTGTGCTGTCAGGCGGCGCCACTTTAGTGGTGTCGGCTTGTTTCTTGGGCAACGTGTCCTGAAGGCAACCCATCGTTGCATAGCCAGCCGTGGGCCCGGCCAACAACAGGCTTCCCACGACAGTTAATGTCAGTAAATAGTTCATAAGGCTTGGATAAAATAATACATTCATGTGGTGGCCTTTGGAGCCCAAGGCACGCCCTTTTTCATAAGACGCCAAAGACCTGAGTTAGTTGCATACTAACATCGCAATTTATACCGTCAGTATATGCAACTTTTACGTTACAATTATAATTTTGTCTTAGCGGCACGATACTGGCATGCCCGGCCTCTACTCCCACTTGATCAGTTGGGCTTCGTCTTGCATCAAGTGTTTAGGGGTATTGTTCTCCTCTTCTTTTTTCCGAAGATCAACCACCTTCCCGTCCTTAATCGCCGCGGCCTACAACAATTGGGCTGCATAATATTGGCGGTTGTGGCTGATCAGTGGATCCAATCCCTCGCTATCTGTACGGAGGAACGACACCCCGATAGCCACCACGACCACCCGGCCTTCCATATCACCGACCTGCACGGTTGCCTTTCTCGTTGGCTGACTTTTACCGCCGTTATGTAAGGCCAATGATTCCAGGGCATACACGTCAAGCGACAAGGCCTCGGCATCCATGCTAAGACATCGGACAAGAAGAAACGCTTCGGCACCCCGCTCCGGCCATTTGAAATTACCGGTACCAAGGACAGGCAGCTCAATCTCCAGCGCCGGCGATATGACCACTTTGACGGATATCGAATATGTCAACCATAGAAAATTAGTGTACGGGTTGAGCCACAGAGAGAGCCATGAATAAGGCATAGAAGCATACATAGCGCGAAACGGATATTGAATACTTGGGGTGCGGGTAGGTAGTGGATATGCGCTGTAAAAGGCGTAGCGATGCTATGTAATGCTTCATCAATAATACCTGATCTTAAAATCTTCCTTGGCTTGTCCCGGATGAAAAAACACGAGGCCGGCATGAAAAAGATCTACGGTGACCGTTACCTCGGGCTTGCGCTTGATAGCCTGCCACAATCGTTTCATTCTTTCATCACGATAAATGTCCAGAACGATCAGTACACTCCCGTGATGCAGTGCGTGCCAATATTGCCAAAGCTGGTGACTTAAGAGCTCTGGATTTTTCGCCTCAGCGACAACGAAATCCAATGGGCCACATGGCAGTCCGGCACCGAATTCATATACGTGCTGGGCACTGAATCTGTAGGCAAGCCGTGCAATCAACCGCTTTACCTTATTTTTCGGCTCGCCCATCCGTTGCCTGGCGTAAATCACCTCATCCACCAATCGATAAACGAAGGGCGAGTGCGTACCATGCCGCGACTTGGCTAAGACGAAATGAATACAACAGTCCCAGTAAAAACGCAAACGGCACATGCGGGCAAAGATAGCGACATTATGCCGACCGGCGAACGGACGGGCTGGTATAATTGGACGTCCGGCATCCGCCCTTTTCGACCGGTTATCCTCATACTTCGCCTGGGCATTGTTCGGAAATGATTAGAAATTTCGTAGCTTTGTATTAATGAATGAGAAAGAGCTGGTTTCATTAATCAAGTTACTCGACGATCCAGATGCCGAGGTGTTCCGGCATGTCGAGCAGAAGCTGATAACCATCGGGCCCGAAGTCATCAGCCGGCTGGAATCGGTATGGGAGCAGTCTTTCGATGTGATGCTGCAAACCCGTATAGAGAACCTTATCCATAAAATCCAATTTGAAGATGTGCTGCAGGAGCTGGAGCTTTGGAAGGTGAGCGGCTCATTTGACCTTCTTCAGGGCTTGATTATCGTCAACAAATACCAATACCCAGATGTGGATGAGCAAAAAATTATCAATCAGATCGAATCCATTAAACGCGACGCCTGGCTGGAGATGATTTACAGCATGAGCGCAGTGGAAAAGGTCCGTTTGCTTAACAACATCATCTACAACGTTCATGGATTCTCCGGCAATACCAGCAATTACCACGATCCGCAGAACTCGTATATTGGCCAGGTACTGGAAAGCCGGCGGGGCAACCCCATCTTACTGGCTTGCGTTTATAGCATTGTAGCCCAAAAGCTGGATATACCGATTTATGGCGTAAACCTGCCCAAGCATTTCATTCTTGCATACACCGAAGACCATACGCCGGTGCAAAATAAGCATGGCATCCTGTTCTACATCAACGCATTCAACCGGGGTCAGATTTTCGGACGGCACGACGTCATCGCATTCCTCAAGCAGCTCAACCTCGCCCCGAGTGACCAGTTTGTGCTGCCCTGCAGTAATCTCGATATCATCACCCGGGTGCTCCGTAATCTGGTGACCTCTTACTCACAGGCCGGGAATACGGCAAAAACTGAGGAAATCAACAGGCTGCTGCAGGTGCTTGAATGATCAGGCTACTGCTGGGCGACTCCCCGCACATCCAAAAAAATACCGAATGGCCTGCGTCTGTTGCCCGTTTCATCCAATACGACGGTAGCTTCGGGCGCTACGTTCCCGTTGGCAGAGAGCTTGAACCGTGAAATCTTCCCCTCGTCACGGTCTGCCACGAAAATCGTCCGCCGATCTGCGCTACCCCTTGGATCGATGGCCACGTCAACAGGACCGACCAATCCGGTCAATGCCCCACTGATGGTACGTGTCGGCACTACTGTTGCCGAAGGAGTGGCGAGATGAGCCTTGATTCCCTCAACGATATATATTCGGCCATCCGCAACCGGGTTACCCTCATTATCATTCGTACCGAAATCAGCAAGCACCAATAAGTCCAGTGAGTCGACAAAGGCAATGCCCCGGATCGCCGTAGCGCCTTGGATCTTTATGGTAGACAGCGCGGGGAAATTCGTTTCAACGGAGTCAGTTGCTGCGAAGTTCCCATATAACGATACGCCGCCGTTGTTTGGCGTCGCATTGGACACGAGCAGACTGTCTTTCCACAGCACCATTCCCCATGGACGCATGTCAGCCCCTAACTGAAGCAACTTTCGTGGCCTGGTAAAACCATTCTGATTCCTCGGTCTGTAAAAGCCGTAAATAGCAGTCGGCGTGGCGTTGTTTGCCACGTACATCATCTCGGAAGGGTGATGATAGGCGATCCCACGCATCGCGGTCAGCTCCCGATACCCGACCCTGCCCGAAGCTGCCAATGTACCCAGCTCCCCTACTGTCATCAAGCGGATGGTTGTGTCTACCATACCCGGGTGAGAATATCCTGCTTGAAGCAGCCGGCCGAGAAAAGGATTGAAGTGTATGCCTGCACCGGCAAGAGCCCCTGCGTTGTAGTTCAACGCTATCGGCAAATCAAGGGTATCCGCCGGATCGATCAGCACGACGTTATTTATCGGGTCCTGTGATGCATCGCGCTGGTAATCCTCAATCGATACATACAACCGCGCTATCGGCCTCCGGGGAAATTCGGGTTCATCGTCATTACGCATGCATGCACTGAAGAGCAACAGCACGGCAAACACTGCCATTGAAAAACCGAACGACTTCTTCATCCAAAGGGGTTTTGCGCAAAGGTATGAAAAAATCATGAGCATGCCGGGGATATGAAAAGACCAAATCGCTGTTATAGCGCCGGGTAAAACCCGCAAGTTAAGGGATGAAGTGCGAGGCAGTACCGACAGATCACTTGCAATACTCCACCATT
Organism: Parapedobacter deserti; assembly: GCF_042646065.1. Taxonomy (NCBI): domain Bacteria; kingdom Pseudomonadati; phylum Bacteroidota; class Sphingobacteriia; order Sphingobacteriales; family Sphingobacteriaceae; genus Parapedobacter; species Parapedobacter deserti. The sequence continues at coordinate 224,786 of NZ_JBHRTA010000038.1, read as the reverse complement.
ATCGTTAATTTTGCGTCCATAAAGCTGATTGTAAGATGGAAAATACGGGGTTAAAAAGGGAAAAACTGGAACTGCCGAACGGCGAAAAAAAACTGTTGCTGCACTCCTGCTGCGCACCGTGTTCAGGCGAGGTAATGGAAGCCCTTATTGCTTCGGATATCGATTTTACCATCTATTTTTACAACCCCAATATCCATCCGCGCAAGGAGTACGACCTGCGCAAGGAGGAGAATATCCGGTTTGCTGAGAAACATGGCATTCCGTTCGTGGATGCCGACTACGATGTGGACAACTGGTTTGCCCGCGCTAAAGGGATGGAACATGAGCCCGAGCGCGGCATCCGCTGTACTATGTGCTTTGATATGCGCTTTGAACGCACGGCGCTGTATGCCTATGAAAACGGCTTTCCCATCATCACCAGCTCCTTGGGTATCTCCCGCTGGAAAAATTTTGAGCAGATCAACGATTGCGGTGAGCGCGCTGCCGGCCACTACCCGGGCATTACCTACTGGACGTACAATTGGCGCAAGAAAGGCGGGTCATCGCGGATGCTTGAAATCAGCAAGCGCGAGCAGTTTTATATGCAGGAATACTGCGGTTGTGCATATTCCCTTCGCGATACGAACCATTGGCGGCTTCAGAATGGCCGCGAGCGGATCGAAATCGGAAAGAACTACTATGGAGACGAAGGCGCTACCCCAGCTTGTTCTTAAGGAAACCGATCGTCCGCTCCCATGCCAGCTTTGCGGCGGCTTCATCGTACCTGGTCGGTGAGGTGTCGTTATTGAACGCGTGGTTCACTCCCTCATACATGAACAGCTGATAATCGATACCATTCGCTTTTAGCGCTTTCTCATACGCAGGGACGCCCGCGTTGATGCGCTCATCGAGCGCAGCGTAATGCAGCATCAAGCTGGCTTTGATCTTCGGCACATCGACCGCGTCAGGCTGGCCGCCGTAATACGCCACTGATGCCTGCAATTCAGGGTCGTTCACAGCAAGGCGCCCGGCCATTGCCCCTCCCCAGCAAAAGCCCACACACCCTACGTTACCGTTAGTGCTGCCTAGATCACGCAGGAAATCGAGCCCGTTCATATAGTTTCCTACCGTCTTCTCCATGTCGAGTTTGCCAATCAGCTCACGCCCTTTGTCTTCATCGGCAGGAGTACCACCGAAGGGTGAGAGCGCATCCACTCCGAGCGCCACGAAGCCTTCAGCGGCCACCCGCTTGGTCACATCGATGATGTGCGAGTTCAGTCCCCGATTTTCGTGGATGACCACCACGCCACCGATCCCGCTCTTGCCCTTCGGCTTAGCCAATACCGCCTTCACATCGCCGTCCACGCCTGGATAGGTGATGTCTTCCGAGGTGATGTCGCCGCTTTGGAATGGTGCCGCCGCGGCATAATTGTTCTGCAGCAGCGGAAGCAATGCGGTAGCCGCTGCCGTGCTGCCCGCCAGCATAGCAAGCCGCTTCATAAACTCCTTGCGGGTAAGCTGACTGTGCGTATACTGGTCATAAAGGTTAATGATTTTCTGGTCCATAATCCAATGTCTGAGTGTTTACGCTAAATTAGTGCAAATCCGCGGGATTGCCAAATACGAAGATTGCAGTGGCGCGACGGAGACAAAGGTGACAAACAACCTGCTACAAAAAACTTTCATATCTGATATTTTATATTTACTTTTGCAGGCTCAATTGTGGGATGGTGAATTATTTGAAGCAATATCGGGTTCCCTTTACGGGGTTGAGTATAGGTAAACATGACTTCGAGTTTACCATTGACAAAGCGTTCTTTGATTGCTATGAATACTCCATCGTGAAAGATGGCACGCTGAAGGCAGCTGTCAGCCTGCAGAAGCAGGAAAACATGATGGTACTTAAGTTCCACATCACCGGCACCATTGCGCTGACCTGTGACGTGTGCTTATCCGCCTTTCCGTCGAAGACGGACATCGAAGAAAGGTTGATTGTCAAATTTATGGACGAGGACATGGTCGAAAGCACCGAGGAAATTTTGGTGCTGGCCAAACACGAGCATGAATTGGACCTCGCCAACCTACTGTATGAATACATCAATGTCTCTGTGCCGTATTATGCGAGGTGCAACAAGCAGGGCGAAAACATTTCCTGCGATTCAGCGGTCGTAGCCAAACTAAATGAGCTGGCACCTGAGCAAGGAGATGGAGAAAAAGAAGAAGAAAAAAAAGAAGAACAGACAGATCCCCGTTGGGATGCATTAAAGAACATAAAGTACAACAAAAATTAATAACAACAATACGAGATGGCACATCCAAAACGTAAAACCTCCAAATCGCGGAGGGACAAAAGAAGGACACACTATAAAGCCGAGCGACCAACCTTGGCAACCTGCAAGGAAACAGGAGCGGTGCACCTGCCCCACCGCGCATACTTAGTAGATGGCAACCTATATTACAACGGTAAACTAATCATCGAAAACACTGCTTCCGTCTAAATTGATCTTTCAAGAAATTGAACATCCCATAACGTGTAACTGATTTTTTATACGTTACTTTGGGGTGTTTTTGCGTATTATTGGATTAGAAATAATAACGGATGAAGATTGGGTTAGACATATCGGGTGGAGATTTTGCGCCGAAAGCAACGATAGCAGGAGCCATATTGGCTTCAAAGCTACTTGCAGAAAACCAGCAGATCGTACTCATTGGTGACCAAGACATTGCTAAGCAACACATCGAACAAGCAGGGGAAAACCCTGCTTTTTTTGAATACATACACGCCCCTGACACCATTGGCATGAGCGAGCACCCGACAAAGGCAATCGCGCAAAAGCCTGATTCAAGCATTAGCCGGGGTTTTCAACTACTGAAAGAGGGAGCGATCGATTCATTCGCTTCTGCAGGCAATACCGGGGCGATGCTCGTGGGAGCGGTGTTCAGCGTTAAAACCATCCCGGGCGTAATCCGTCCGGCCATCGCCACCAACGTACCCAAGGTCAAAAGCGGCTTCGGCATCCTCCTTGACGTCGGCGCAAATGCCGACTGTAAGCCTGAAATGCTGCCGCAGTTCGGACTGCTTGGCAGCCTGTTAGCTGAACATGTCTATGGCATTCAAAAACCAACGGTTGGCCTGCTGAATATCGGCGAAGAAGCAGAAAAGGGCAACATGCTTACCCTCGCTGCCCATCCGCTCCTAAAAGAAAATGACCGCATTACTTTCATAGGGAATATAGAAGGCCGTGAGTTGTTTGACGACAAAGCCGATGTCATCGTATGTGACGGATTTGCTGGCAACGTGGTACTCAAGATGGCCGAATCATTCTATATGCTCACGCGGCAGAAGGGGCTCGACGACCCGTTCTTTGAGCGCTTCAATTATGAGCAGTACGGCGGAAGTCCTATATTGGGGGTAAATGCCCCGGTGATCATCGGCCATGGCATCTCCAGCCCTGAAGCCATCAAAAACATGGTGCTGCTATCCAGAAACATGGTCGAATCCAACATCGTCGAAAAAATCAAATCTGCTTTCAACTAACACTATATGTCTAAAATACATGCTGCCATCACGGCCGTAAACGGGTACGTACCGGATTATATCCTGACCAATCAAGAACTCGAAACGATGGTTGACACCAATGATGAATGGATAACTACACGTACCGGAATCAAGGAACGCCGGATACTCAAGGGTGATGGCAAGGCCACTTCGGACATGGCTGTACCTGCTGTGAAAGGCTTGCTGGAAAAACGGGGAATCGGAGCCGAAGAAATCGAATTGATCATCTTCTGCACCGTAACACCTGACATGCCCTTTCCGGCAACGGCCAATTTGCTCGCCGATAAAATTGGCGCCGTAAACGCGTGGGGTTTCGATCTGCAGGCAGCTTGCTCGGGATTTATCTATGGGCTGACCACAGGTGCCAAGTTTATTGAATCAGGCACGCACAAAAAAGTCTTGGTGGTAGGCGGCGACAAAATGTCGTCCATAATCAACTATAACGACCGCACTACCTGTATCATATTCGGTGATGGATGTGGGGCGGTATTGCTCGAACCGAACGAAGAGGGGCTTGGCGTAATGGATTCCATCCTGAAGAGCGACGGCTCGGGATGCCCTTATCTGAATATCAAAGCTGGTGGCTCGCTGCACCCAGCGTCTCATGCCACCGTCGATGCCGACATGCACTATGCTTACCAAGAAGGACGTGCCGTCTTTAAGTTTGCGGTGACTAACATGGCCGACGTTGCCGCCGAAATCATGGAGCGCAATCACCTCACAGCGGATGATGTGGCGTGGCTTGTTCCCCACCAGGCAAATAAGCGTATCATCGACGCTACGGCCGACCGAATGGGGCTCAGCGACGAAAAAGTGATGGTCAACATCGAACGTTACGGCAATACCACCGCCGGAACCATCCCCCTTTGTTTGTGGGAATGGGAAAACCAATTAAAGAAAGGCGACAACCTCATTCTCGCGGCCTTCGGCGGCGGTTTCACCTGGGGATCAGTTTACCTCAAATGGGCCTATGGGCAATAAATGTCGGATTTATTTGTTATATAACAGATTAGCTAACTATTTTTGAGTCTTATTATCAAACCTACTGTACAATGAGCATGGATATCAAACAAATTCAAGACCTGATTAAGTTTGTCGCTAAATCGGGGGTGAATGAAGTATCTATCGAGGAGAGTGATTTCAAGATCACGATAAAAACCAGCCACGAGCCTACATACGTGACTGCGACGTTACCCGCTCCGGTGGCAGCACCGCTGCCCCAGGCCGCTGCGGCGCCCGTAGCAACGGACAGCGTACAGCAGCCGACGGCGGGGAAAGCAGAAGAGGCATCCAACTATATTACCATCAAATCGCCGATGATCGGTACATTTTATCGGTCGCCATCTCCGGACAAGCCGGCATTTGTCAATGTAGGTGATGAAATAACCTCGGGAAAGGTAGTATGCATTGTGGAAGCCATGAAGCTGTTCAACGAAATCGAATCTGAAGTTTCCGGCAAAATCGTCAAAGTATTGGTAGACGACGCGCAGCCTGTTGAATACGATCAACCGCTTTTCCTGGTTGAACCCAAATAGCACCTCGGGTTGACACCTATTAACACAGCGTTTACGCAAAAACACAACTATCGATAGCAGATAACTGACGTTCATGTTTAAAAAGATATTAATAGCCAACCGCGGAGAAATAGCGTTGCGCATCATCCGTACCTGCCGTGAGATGGGCATCAAGAGCGTGGCTGTTTACTCTACGGCCGACCGTGATAGCCTGCATGTGCGCTTTGCCGATGAAGCAGTATGCATAGGCCCCCCACCCAGCAAAGAATCATACCTGAATATACCAAATATCATATCCGCAGCGGAACTGACCAATGCGGATGCCATCCACCCCGGATATGGGTTTCTTTCCGAAAACGCACGGTTTTCATCTATTTGCAAGCAATACGGCATCAAGTTTATCGGCGCGACCGCCGAGCAAATAGAGCAGATGGGCGATAAATCTTCGGCAAAGGAAACCATGAAGAATGCCGGAGTGCCAACGATTCCCGGTTCAGAGGGACTGATCAAGGATGTCAAAGAAGGCATCAAGATCGCCAACGAAATCGGATACCCCATTATTCTTAAAGCAACGGCAGGCGGTGGCGGCCGCGGTATGCGCATCGTATGGAAAGATAACGACTTCGAGCCTGCATGGGATTCGGCACGGCAGGAGGCAGGCGCGGCCTTTGGCAACGATGGCATTTACCTCGAGAAGTATGTAGAAGATCCCCGGCACATTGAAATACAGGTGGTGGGCGATCAATATGGCACCGTATGCCATCTTTCTGAGCGCGACTGCTCCATCCAGCGGCGGCATCAGAAGCTCATCGAGGAGGCTCCCTCTCCTTTTATTACGCCTGAATTACGGAAAGCCATGGGCGAGGCAGCAATCAAAGGCGCCAAGGCTGTAAACTATGAGGGTGCGGGCACCATCGAATTCCTGGTGGACAAACACCGCAATTTCTATTTCATGGAAATGAACACCCGTATCCAGGTAGAACACCCTGTCACCGAGGAAGTTATAAATTTTGATTTGATCAAGGAACAAATCAAGGTAGCAGCAGGCATCCCCATCTCGGGCAACAATTACGAGCCCACCATGCATGCCATCGAATGTCGCATCAATGCGGAAGACCCATTCAATAATTTCAGGCCATCGCCGGGCAAGATCACCAATTTCCACTCACCGGGCGGACATGGTGTGCGGGTAGACACCCACGCCTACTCAGGCTATGTGATCCCGTCTAACTACGACTCGATGATTGCCAAGCTTATTTGCGTGGCGCAGACCCGCGAAGAGGCTTTATGCACCATGGAGCGTGCGCTAAGTGAATTTGTCATCGAGGGGGTTAAAACCACCATACCGCTTCATCTGCGGTTGATGCGCGATCCCAACTTCAGGGCAGGCAATTTCACCACCAAGTTTATGGAAACTTTTGATTTAAGCGAATAATGTAATATACCCTACGGCAAAATACCATTCTTACCAATCAGAATGGTATTTTTGCTTTTTATCCGTCGTCATGAGTAAATTATCCGGAAAGAAATTAATCGATACCCTCAAAAATAAAGGTAAGAGCATCGAGGCCGAAATGTCGTTTTTCGATCATCTTGAAGTATTGCGCTGGCACCTCATCCGGTCGGCAATCGCCGTGGTGGTCTTCATGCTATTGGCTTTTTCGTTCTATGACTTTATTTTTGATAAGATTATTATGGGCCCCAAAAGCCCTGATTTCTGGACGTATCGGGTGATGTGCACGATCGGCGAATGGCTCAACACACCGGATTTTTGCGTGACGGAGGTGCCGGGCACCATTATCAATACACAGATGGCCGGCCAATTTATCATGCAGATCAACTCCTCGCTGATTATGGCGGTCGTACTGGGTTTCCCCTATCTGCTGTACGAAATATGGTTGTTTGTGAAGCCGGCGCTGACAGACATCGAACGGAAATCGGCCAGTGGCTTCGTGGTGTACGCCAGCATGCTGTTCGCCCTGGGTATCCTGTTCGGCTACTACGTAGTCGTTCCCCTTGCAATGAATTTCTTGGCCAACTATTCCATCAGCGACGAAATCAACAACACCATTACCATCAACAACTATCTATCCTTTGTCGCTACCCTCACGCTGGGATGCGGCATCGTATTCGAACTGCCCATCGTCATCTACATCCTTTCCAAACTTGGTATCATGACGCCTCAGTTTATGCGCAAAACACGGCAGTATGCGATAGTCATTATCCTGATCGTTGCGGCGATTATCACACCTACCCCTGATATCATCACAATGCTTACCGTGAGCTTCCCGATGTTTCTGCTGTACGAGCTGAGCATCATTGTGGCTTCAAGGGTACACAAAAGGCGGATGAAGGCCGAAGTTGATTTTTACAGGGGAGAAAATAAGTAACACGTATAAACCATGACAGCTAAAAAAGCGATTGCCATCGGCGGGGACCATGCGGGATTTGAGTACAAAGCCGCATTGGTACGATTCCTCGAAGACGAAGGATACGCAGTCAAGGATTTCGGCACCTACACTAACGACTCGGCAGATTATCCGGATTTTGCCCACCCGGTAGCGGAGGCAGTGGAGCGCGGCGAGTTTGAGCGCGGTGTACTGGTCTGCGGCAGCGCCAATGGGGTAGCCATCACCGCCAACAAACATCAGGGCATCCGCGCAGCCATCTGCTGGCAGGAAGCGCTGGCGGTGCTATCAAGGCAACACAATGATGCAAACATCGTGTGCATCCCGGCCCGTTTCATCGACGTGGAATTGGCCAAGGCGGTCGTAGGCAAGTTCTTGACTACCGACTTCGAGGGCGGCCGCCACGCCAACCGGGTAGAAAAAATCGCTTGTCATTGAATAGCCTGATGCCTTATGTCTCATGTCTCATATTTAACAAAAGCACAATGAAGCAGTTATTATCTTTATTATTCCTCATCCCAGCTTTCTACGGATGTGTTCTGGCGCAGGATCCGGTACAGCTGAAGTATGCCTCAGAAATCAGTCCTGAAGCAGCAAGAGAACACTTATCTATCCTTGCGTCCGCAGAATTTGAAGGGCGCGGTACCGGTGAACCAGGTGGTGAAAAAGCAGCGGCCTACATCGCCGAAGAATTTAAGAATTTGGGGTTGGCCGCGCCTGTAAATGGTTCGTATTTCCAGCCTGTAAAGTTGGTGCGCACTCGTTTCGATGTTAAAACATTTGAAATAGCCGGCAGACCGTTTATTAATGGGAAAGATTTTTACTTCGTTGGCGGCGGGCCTGAAACCAAGGTCAACGCCAAGGAAATCGTGTTTATTGGGTATGGCATCAGCGAAGACAAGTACGACGACCTTACTGGCATCGACATCAGGGGCAAGGTCGTGATGCTGCTCAATGAGGGTGAGCCCAAAGATGCTAAAGGCAATTCCCTGATTACTGGTACGGACACCCCATCAGAATGGGTAACCTCCCGCACCAAGCGCCTACAGAACATTATCGCAAAGGAGCCCAAGTTAATCGTAGCGGTGTCAAGCGCGATTAATGAATCGCTCGAACGTTTTGGCAACCGGTTGGTACAGCCGCGCATTGCGCTGGAAGAGAGCGGCACTCCACCGGCACCAAACAGTATCCCAGTTGCCAATATCAATACCGAAATGGCTAATCTCCTACTGGCAAACGCGAAGACCTCCATTGACGAACTGAGGGAAAAAATAGACAAAACGCAAAAAAGCCAGAGTAGGGCATATAAGACGAGGCTCAATGCTGCCTTTGGCACGGTAACCGAACCATTTACCTCGGACAACGTGTTAGGGTACCTGGAGGGAACTGATTTGAAGGACGAGCTGCTGGTTATTATGGCGCATTACGACCACGACGGCAAACAAAACGGCACCATATTCTTCGGAGCGGATGACAATGGCTCAGGAACGACGGGTGTGCTGGTTCTAGCTCGAGCCTTTGCCAAAGCGAAAGCGGCGGGCCATGGCCCGCGGAGGAGCATTCTCTTTATAGCTGTGACCGCCGAAGAAAAAGGCCTGCTGGGCTCAAACTATTATTCGCAACATCCGGTGTTTCCTTTGAAAAGCACCGTAGTCGGCATAAATATGGATATGATCGGCCGCATAGATGATAAACACCTGCGCGGCAACCACAATTATGTGCATGCAATCGGTTCGAGCATGCTCAGCGCTGAGCTGAAGGCTATCAACGAAAATGCCAATGCGGAATATACACATATGGAACTGGATTATATGTACGATGACCCCAATGATCCCTTGCGTATCTATTACCGCTCTGACCAGTATAATTTCGCAAAACACGGCATTCCGGTTATTTTCTATTTCAGCGGGCTGCATCCGCATTATCACACACCGGAAGATACCGTAGACAAGATCAACTTTGAAATGCTGGCTAAACGTGCCCGCTTGGCATTCCACACCGCATGGGAAGTTGCTAACCGTGATAAACGCCTGGTGGTCGACTCAAATAAGAAATAAATTACCAAACAGGCAAGGTGCCAAGCACATCGAGGGCTTATCATCCGATAAGCCCTTGTTCTTTACTTACGATTCGATCCAGTAAACCTTTCTGCGTTCCCGCTGTTATATTTAAAACGAGAAAACCTTAAAAGTTAGCGCGATGAACAAGAGAAGTGAAGAAACAGAAAAAAAAGCGAAACAAACGGACAGCAAAGGAAAAAAGCAGAAAACCGAGCAACCAGCGTTTAAGCCTGAACGCTTTACCGTTGGGGATGTAAGAAAGCATAAGAGTCCGAAAACAAGCAGGAATCCGAGAGTTTTTTAGTACGCGCTGGATACAGTATAGCTCCCTTAAGGTGCTACCCATTGCATTAAGATGCCGCATAAATATCCGGCATAGGTACCGATGGCATAACTGAAAACAGCCATGAAAACACCCACCGGCACCAAGGCCGGATGAAATGCTCCTGCGGTGACCGATGCCGAAGCTACCCCCCCAATGTTGCTCATGCTGCCCATGGCGAGAAAAAAGAACTGGGCTTTGATCAGTTTCGCTACTGCAAAAAGCAGCGTAGCATGGAATAACAACCAGGTAAGACCGACCAGAAACAACCCGGGGTTATCCATGATAGCGAAAATATCCATCTGCATTCCGATGGTAGCGATGAGGACGTACAGAAAGACGGTCGCCACGCGTGAGGCACCAGCCTGTTCCAATTGCCTCACTTTAGTAAATGAAAGCGCTACCCCCAGGGTTGTCGCTAAGAGAACGACCCAAAAGAAATCGGATGTAAGGCTGAATTTGTCCAAGTGCGGTGCATTCTCACGAAAATAGCCCGCGATGATCCCAGACAAAAAATGAGCGACGCCTGTGACGCCGAAGGCCACCCCGAGCATTACGAAGTAGTCCTTCGCTTCGGCAGCCTTTGTTTCCTGTCCACGTTGCGTCTCCATCCGTTGTGTGAGCCTTGATACCTCATCGCCCTCCGCGCTGAAATAGCGGTCCAGTTGAGCTTGTTTTCCCGCGCCATAAAGGATAACAGCCATCCACCCATAAGCCACAAAGACGTCTACAGCCACCGTTGCCGAAAATATTTCAGGTGGTGGTTCAAAAATGCGGTACAGCGCGGCTTGGTTTGCGCCCCCGCCGATCCAGGAGCCCGCCAATGTTGCCAACCCCCTCCATGTTTCCCCCGCGACGACGTCAGGGGCAAACAGTGAGAAAAGCCACACGGAAAACGGACCTCCCAGCACAATACCCAGCAGCCCCGTAATGAACAGCAGCCCCGCCTTCTTTCGCAGTTTCCATACTTCGCGAAAATTCATGTTGATGGTAAACAGCACTAAACAAGCCGGGAGCAAATAATTCGAACTCATTTGATAAAGGTCAGAATCTGTTCCATCAATTACCCCGAATGAGTTGAACAGCCCTGGAACAAAATAGCAGAGCAGGAGCGGCGGTAAAACGGCGTAAAATTTCCGGAAGCCCGACAGTTTACTGTTGGATGTATAAAAGATGATGGCGAGAACAACCATAATCAGGCCAAATACGGTAGCATCATTCGTGATCAATGGCAATACGCTTGACGTGTTATCCATAACAGGCTATTGGTAAGTAAGCAAATTTCTTCGTACGCGCCAAAGGTAAAAAAAAAGCCCGGCTCATCCGGGCTTTCATACACTTGTTATGCAGATTACGATTGTAAGTTCAGGCGGATAGGTAAGGTGTATGCCACGCGCACGGGCCTGCCGTTCTGTATACCCGGAGACCATTTGCCGCCATTTTGCAGCACGCGGACGGCTGCTTCACCGGTACCGTATCCCAAATCTTCTAGCACCTTGATATCTGTAAGGCTACCGTCCTTTTCAACGATAAAAGATACTAATAATTTTCCATTCACACCCGCATCGATAGCCGCTTGAGGATAATCGTAATTTTGGCCGATGTATTCCATATACGCTCTCAAACCGCCAGCCGGCGTAGGTTCGATCTCGACCGATTGAAATATCACATCAGTAGACTTTTCAATAACCTCAGTTTTCCGCGCACCTGCTATGTCCTGCTGCGAATCTACCTCATCAACTGGCGTTTCGGTCTTAGGCGTAGCCAACTGCCTTGCAGCATTGTCTTCCTGCTCGGCGGACTTTCGCTCCACCGGCGGTGGGGGCGGGGAGTCGGGCGAGTAGCCGATGATTGCGATGGATCCTAATGGAACATAGCCGTCCGGCACCGGAGGCGGCGGTGGTGCTACCTGGCTTTCGCCCCGCCCGCTGAGCCGGAAATCTACAGAAACTAGGTACTTCCCCACAGGCGCCACGCGTCCTGCTTGATCACGTTGCAGTACATTCAGGATGTCAACCTGTTGACCCTCCCACAACTCATTGAGGAACTTTACCCGTTCGATAGTCCCATTTTCGGCCTTTTCGTATGTAAAGGCAACCATGCCCTGCTTGCCCTCATGTATCGCTTCTGCCGCGTAGTCGATGTTTTTGGCAAGGTACATTTTAAATTGCTTTGCATCCTCCTCAGCGCCGGAGACCCCAAGATCGGCTTCTTGATAGACCACGCCGTCGCCCCTTTGCTCGTGTCCTTGGCGTTGGTTGCACGCAAAGGAAAGCACCACCATGCCACCGATGAGGGGCAACAGCAACATGTACGACAACAGGCCCAACCTGGGTGATTTATCTCGCAATAGCATCGCTACCCGGCTTTTTAGCAACCGTTTGCTCGAGAATGTATGCATAAGTACTTGGTGATCAGCACCCATGGCGCGAGCCACAAGCAGCTCGGCGTACGCCATCGTGTCGCCGGCAGCCGATTTTCCGTCGGCGATGTATTCATGTTGTAGCCGGAGTGCACGCTCGTAAGCATATACTACCGGATTGAACCAATTGAATATTTTGACAAGCTGCATGAGTACGACATCCACGCTATGCCATTCCCTAACATGGACCTGTTCATGTAAGCGGATCCGGTCATGCTCCATCATCGTCCGGTCAACCCGGACGATGCCAAAAAATGAAAAAGCGTCACCTTTCGAATGCCTCCGCAGCATTCGCAGCGTCATCGTCAGGCGGCGCAAGACCATAAAGAAAGTCAACAGGCATCCGCCGATGTATCCGTAGGTCAATACATTGCGCAGCGTGAACGGCGAAGGCCGATCCACCTCAACCGCACCGGCTTCCACCACTACGGACTCTCCTACCTGGATGCCGACCAAGTAGTCCGGATAGCCTCCTGTCGTATTCCAAGACGGATGTTCCAGCAACGGTAATGTAAATGCGAGCAGTAACCCTGCCAGCAGATAAAACCGGTTCCACTGGAAAAATGTGCGTTTGCACAGAATCGCCCGGTAAAACCCGTAGAAAATGCCGAGGTAGAGGTTGGCAAGCAGTAGGTATATCATGGTTTCCCCCCTTTCTTTTTTGCCTCTTCAAGCATCCTTAACAACTCATCAGCATCTTTGAGGTCAAGCTTCTCCTCTTCGAGAAAGAACGACAGCATGTTCCTCGCCGAATTATTAAAGTAACCGTGCAGCAGCTTGCCCGTTGCGAATGTGCGGTAAGCTTCCTTCGAAACAAGCGGATAGTACCGGTGGCTTTTACCAAAAGCCTCATGCGCCACGAACCCTTTGGTTTCCAAAATTCGCACAATTGTGGAAACCGTGTTATACGCAGGCTTCGGATCGGGCAACCGATCGATAATGTCTTTGACAAATGCGTTGCCGAGGTTCCATAGTTCCTGCATAACTTGTTCTTCGGCACGTGTCAGCTCTTTCAACTCTTTCATGGATCGTTTTTGTTATCGTTTAATAATGAATGTTTTGCTAGCGGGTGACAAGTGCAAACGGTCAGCACGCAGTCATCCGGAATATCTTTGTAAAGCAAACATACAACTAATAATTTAGTTTTGCAATTAAAAAATTAGTTTTATCCGGTTGTCGCAGAATAGCCAATCTTTTGACGTTCGGATGAACATGGCGTCAAAAAATTTATCCGTACTTTGCGGCAAGCTAAATTGAAGGGAACAAATGAAGATAGGCATCGTATGCTATCCCACTTTTGGTGGAAGCGGAGTGGTAGCCACCGAACTGGGCAAGGCCCTGGCTGCCAATGGACACCAGATCCATTTTATCACCTATAGCCAGCCGGCCAGGCTGGATTTTTTTTCAGAAAACCTCTTTTATCATGAAGTAACGATCTCCAAATATCCGTTGTTCGATTTTCCGCCATACGAATTGGCCTTGGCCAGCAAGCTGGTGGATGTTGTCCGGTTCGAAAAGCTGGATCTGCTGCATGTGCATTATGCCATTCCCCATGCTTCGGCTGCCTTCATGGCCAAGCAGATTCTGGCAACCTACAACATTCATATTCCGGTGGTCACTACCCTGCATGGGACAGACATCACATTGGTGGGAAAAGATGCCAGCTACAGTCCGGTGGTCACATTTTCCATTAACCAGTCGGATGGCGTGACGGCAGTGTCCAACAACCTGAAAGAAGAAACGCTGAGCTATTTCGACATCAAACGGGACATCCGTGTCATCCCAAACTTCATTGACCTGAGCCGTTTCAGCCTCAAGCCGCGCCAGCATTTCAAGCAGGCCATTGCGCCCGGCGACGAGCGTATCCTTGTGCATACATCAAACTTCCGCAAGGTGAAGCGTACAACAGATGTAATCCGCATCTTTAAAAAGGTGCAGGAGAAGCTTCCAAGTAAGCTGCTTATGGTGGGTGACGGGCCTGAGCGTACGGCAGCGGAACAGCTCTCCCGCGAGCTTGGCGTAGCCAACGACATCCGCTTCCTCGGCAAACAGGACGCCATCGAGGAGATTTTATCGGTTTCCGACCTGTTCATCATCCCCTCGGGTTCGGAAAGCTTTGGTCTCGCTGCGCTGGAAGCCATGGCCTGTAAAGTACCTGTCATTTCATCCAATACGGGCGGACTGCCTGAATTGAATGTAGATGGCGTGACCGGCTTTCTCAGCGAAGTGGGTGATGTAGACGCTATGGCAGCCAATGCCATCCATATCCTTGAAGACAGCGTGCGCTTGGAGCAATTCAAAGATGCCGCATTAGACCGGGCAAAGGATTTTCAGCTCGCCAACATCATGCCGTTATATGAACAGTATTACCAAGAAGTGATCGCGGGCAGTTAAAAAAATTCTCTTATCTTTGCCGCTTGGAAGCCTCTTCCAAGACAGCAAGTTGTATGAAATATAAACGCATCCTACTCAAACTCAGCGGAGAAGCCCTCATGGGCGAGCAAAACTACGGCATTGACATCAACCGTGTAGCCCAATACGCAAAAGACATCAAGGAAATCCACAGCAAGGGGATGGAGGTAGCTCTCGTCGTCGGGGGTGGCAACATCTACCGCGGCCTTAGCGCCGAAAAGGCGGGCATGGACCGCGTTCAGGCGGACTACATGGGTATGCTGGCCACGGTCATCAACAGCATGGCGCTGCAGGATGCACTTGAAAAATTGGAGATCAAAACCCGTTTGCTCACGGCCATCAAGATGGAGCAGATCTGTGAGCCCTTCATCCGTCGACGTGCCGTACGCCACCTCGAAAAAGGAAGGGTGGTCATCTTTGGCGCAGGCACGGGCAATCCTTATTTTACGACAGATACGGCTGCCTCACTCCGGGCCATCGAAATCAACGCAGATGTGGTACTCAAAGGTACTCGCGTGGATGGCATCTACACGGCCGATCCACTGAAAGATCCTACGGCTTCCCGTTTTGACGAAATCACGTTCCAAGACGTGTACAACCGCGGGCTTAGTGTGATGGACATGACTGCCTTCACCCTGTGCCAAGAAAACAAATTGCCCATCATCGTGTTTGATATGAATAAACCCGGCAACCTGGCACGACTGGCAAACGGCGAACCCATTGGAACTTTAGTACGAGAATAGTTATCTTTGACCAAACCATAAGAAGAACGCATAACCATGGACGAACTGATATCCTTACAACTGGACGATAGTGCCGATCAGATGAAAAAAGCGGTGGCACATACCGAGTTTGAACTCACCAAAATCCGCGCAGGTAAGGCAATGCCTTCCATGCTTGATGGTATCCATGTGGATTACTACGGCACTTCCACGCCGCTTTCCCAAGTCAGCAACGTCAACACGCCCGATGCCCGCACGTTGGTGATCCAGCCGTGGGAAAAATCAATGCTATCCCATATTGAAAAGGCAATCCTCGATGCAAACATCGGGCTGACTCCGCAAAACGATGGTACCATTATACGGCTGAACATTCCACCGCTCACCGAAGAGCGGCGCAGGGATCTCGTACGGAAGGTCAAAGAAGAAGCAGAGAAAGGCCGTGTAGCTATCCGGAATATCCGTAAGGAAGCAAACGACGGTATTAAGAAGCTGAAGAACGACGGCGTGTCTGAAGACGATATTAAAGCCGGCGAAGCTGAAGTTCAGAAACTGACCGACCGATATATTGCCGATGTTGATAAACTAGCCGAAGCGAAGGAAAAGGACATCATGACGGTGTAACGAACGATGGCCTGCCTCGTGATTGCGAGCCCGAAGTGTTGCCCGAGGTTGTAAAAGCAATGGCTGTATTCTTCGAATAGTCGGCCCCAAATACGCTTGCCGTCAAGGACGCTGAATATTAACATGAAGGCGAAGTGAATCACACCCGGGACGGCAAGTATGTTTTGCTGGTTGTTGAAAACTGCCATCAATAACGTACCAACCGACGAATTTGCAGTTCATACCACTTTTTGCTATATTCGTGGCATGCCGATACGGTCATATCGTCAGCAGACGGCGCGCGGTATGTTTTTTGTAAATTGACCTTTGACAAGCGAAAGCAACGAAGGCGAACAAGCGAAACAAAAATAAATAGAAAGATATTATGGCAAGTTATTGGATTATTTTTATCGGAATCATGTTGGTTAGCATGATTGTGCAGTGGCGTTTCAGGAATAAATTTAAAAAATATTCGGAAATGCCGCTCAGCAGCGGGATGACTGGGCGGGACATCGCCGAAAAGATGCTGCATGACAACGGTATCTATGACGTACAGATTATCTCGGCGCAGGGGAAGTTGAGCGATCATTACAACCCGGCTGATCGAACGGTGAACCTGAGTCCGGAAGTATACAGCGGACGCAGCGTTGCGGCTGCGGCGGTAGCTGCCCACGAATGCGGACATGCCGTGCAGCATGCGAAAGCCTATTCATGGCTGCAGTTCCGCTCGGCCATGGTGCCTGCGGTCAGCGTAGCTTCCAAGCTTGTTACTTGGGTACTGATGATCGGTGTCTTCCTCGCTTTCTCCGGAAATATCTGGGTACTGGCCATCGGAGTGGCGGCGCTGGCCATCACTACGCTATTCAGCTTTGTCACCCTCCCCGTGGAATTCGATGCATCGAAACGCGCGTTGGCTTGGCTGGATACAAAAGGAATCACGCATAGTACCGTGGAGCATGAAGGTGCAAAGGATGCCCTCTGGTGGGCTGCGATGACTTATGTGGTAGCAGCATTATCTTCACTGGTAACCTTGCTGTACTACGCCAGCATGCTACTGGGCAGAAGGGACTAAAGATTCTTTTCATAGTTTAGGTTTAGGTGAGCCCGTCTGTGTTAATAGCAGGCGGGCTTTTTAATCACAGATTTCGTACCTTTGCATCTCGTTCACATTTAGTATACTGACGATGTTTCAGAATTTACAAGATAAATTAGACAGGGCCTTTAAAGTACTGAAGGGCCAAGGGAATATCACCGAAATCAACGTGGCGGAAACCATGAAGGAAATCCGCAAAGCGTTGCTTGATGCCGACGTCAATTACAAAACCGCCAAAGCGTTTACCGATGAGGTAAAACAAAAAGCGCTTGGCCAGAACGTGCTGACCAGCATTTCCCCTGGCCAGTTGCTCACCAAAATCATGAACGATGAGCTGACCGCGCTGATGGGTGGATCGGCTTCCGAACTGGAGCTTTCCAAAACGCCAACGGTCATCCTTATTGCAGGCCTTAATGGGGCAGGTAAGACCACGTTTTCCGGTAAACTGGCCAAATACCTGAAAGAGAAAAAAGGCAGGAAACCGTTGCTCGTTGCGGGCGACGTGTACCGCCCTGCGGCCATTGACCAGCTGGAGGTACTGGGCCAGCAGGTGGACGTGCCGGTATATACCGACAGGGAGTCGAAAGATCCCATAGGCATCGCACAGGCCGGCGTAGCCGAAGCGAAACACAAGGGCTACAATGTGGTCATTGTCGATACGGCCGGTCGGTTGGCCATCGATGAGGCGCTGATGAATGAAATATCCGCTGTAAAAGAAGCCACTCAGCCGCATGAAATCCTGTTCGTAGTGGATGCGATGACCGGGCAGGACGCAGTGAATACGGCCAAAACCTTTAATGACCGGCTCGATTTCACGGGTGCCGTGCTTACCAAGCTGGACGGCGATACACGGGGTGGTGCGGCGCTCTCCATCAAATCCGTCGTCAATAAGCCCATCAAATTCATTGGTACAGGCGAGAAAATGGATGCGCTTGACGTATTCCACCCCGACCGGATGGCTTCACGCATCCTCGGGATGGGCGACGTGGTATCCCTGGTTGAGCGCGCCCAGCAGCAATTCGATGAAAAAGAGGCGGCCGAACTGCACCGCAAGATCCGCAAGAACAAATTTGATTTCAATGACTTCCGCAATCAGATCCAGCAGGTCAAGAAAATGGGCAACATGAAAGACCTTATGGGAATGATTCCCGGCGTGGGCAAGGCGATGAAGGATGTGGATATCGATGACGACGCCTTTAAACCCATTGAGGCTATCATCAACTCCATGACCCCTTATGAGCGGGAGAATCCCGATGCCATCGACCAAAAGCGCCGCGCACGCATCGCGAAGGGCTCCGGCACCGACCTCGTGGAAGTAAATAAGCTGATGAAACAGTTTAATGACATGCGGAAGGTGATGAAGCAAATGTCTAATCCTGCCGCCATGGCACGCATGATGCGTGGCATGCCCAAGATGCCGATGGGACGATAGATAAATTTCGTTATCTTTGAATTAACTATGGACGAACCCGGGCAGATAACCGAATTTGGCAAAATTCTCCTTATTGGAGTGACGGGTGTCCTGTTGGTGTTATTTACCCTGCTGTTGGGCAAAATCGTCTCGCCAAAAAATCCATCGCCCGAAAAGCTGACCACGTATGAATGCGGAGAAGAAGCTATGGGCAATTCATGGGTGCCATTTAATTCCCGGTTCTACGTTATCGCACTAATCTTTTTGCTTTTTGATGTCGAATTGATTTTTATCTTTCCATGGGCAACGGTCTTTGGCCAACCTGAACTTATCGCAGCAGATCCTCGCTGGGGCTGGTTTACGCTCGCGGAAATGGCTGTCTTTGTCGGCATATTGGTCGTTGGCCTGGTATACGTGTGGAAAAAAGGCGATTTGGAATGGGTGAAACCACAGACCAAAATACCCCGGGTAAACGTGAACATTCCGAAATCAGCGTATGACCGGCTGAACGCGGAACGATATCGGGTCCGGAATTTCCAACCGGACGCGGTGCCGCAAGCAGCCGCCGAAAGACCGGACAGCGGTAGCCAAACGGCTAAGCCCGCGTTCAAACCACGATTCAGAAAACCGGGAGGGGCATCATGAGCATCAACAATCAATCAGAAAACAACGGTGTAATCATCGCCAAGCTGGACGACCTGCTCAACTGGGCGAGGCTGTCATCCATGTGGCCCATGAGCTTCGGCATCGCCTGCTGCGCTATTGAGATGATGGGCGCCATGGCCGCAACCTATGACTTGGACCGTTTCGGTGTATTCCCGCGTCCTTCGCCCAGGCAATCGGATGTAATGATTATCGCGGGTACAGTGACGTTTAAAATGGCTGACCGCATACGGCGGCTGTATGAACAAATGCCCGATCCCAAATATGTGATTTCTATGGGTTCATGTGCTAATTGCGGGGGGCCTTATTGGCAACATGGCTACCACGTCGTCAAGGGCGTAGACCGTATCATACCAGTGGATATTTACGTGCAAGGCTGCCCGCCCCGGCCTGAAGCGCTTATCGGAGCGTTTTTAGAGCTGCAGAAAAAAATTGAGGGCGAACATATTTTGGCAGACAAACAGCAATCAACAGGTGCTTAACCATTAACAATATTTCCCTTTATATGGCAAAAGATTTTTATGGCGAACTACAATTGGGTATCCTCGGCGGCGGGCAGTTGGGCCGCATGCTCATCCAGGAAGCCATCAATTTCAATGTAAATATCCATATCCTCGATCCCGACAAAAACGCCCCCTGCCGCAACTTGTGCACCCGTTTTGTCAACGGTCCATTGAACGACTTTGACACGGTATATGCCTTCGGGAAGGGGCTTGATATGCTGACCATCGAAATTGAGAAAGTCAACGTAGATGCCCTCGAGAAACTCGAAGAGGAAGGTGTGCTGGTCTATCCGCAATCCCGGATCATCCGGTTGATACAGGACAAGGGCCTGCAAAAGCAATTTTTCAAGCAAAATGACATCCCCACCGCTCCGTTCCAGCTTATTTCTTCAACGGATAGTCTGGTAAACGCGTCGTTGCCATTGCCCTATATCCAAAAATTGCGCAGAGATGGGTATGATGGTAAGGGTGTGAAAAAAATCATCAGCGAGGAGGACTTATCCACGGCTTTCGAAGCACCAAGCCTAATCGAACAATGGATTGACTTTGAAAAGGAACTCGCCGTTATTGTTTCACGCAACGACGACGGCGAAGTAGCGACTTTCCCATGCGTAGAAATGGAATTCAATCCCGAGGCCAATTTGGTGGAATTTCTTATATCACCCTCTACACTGCCCTTTGAAATCCAGCAACGGGCAGAGCTACTTGCCAAGAAAATCGCAGAAGACCTGCAGATCATCGGGTTGTTGGCCGTAGAGCTTTTCCTGACCAAAGATGGGCAGCTGCTGGTAAACGAGCTGGCTCCCCGCCCACATAACAGTGGACACCAAAGCATTGAGGGCAATTTCACCTCGCAGTTTGCACAGCACCTACGGGCCATCTTCAATCTCCCTCCGGGGAAAACCGACACACGTACCAACGCCGTCATGGTAAACCTGCTCGGCGAAGCCGGTCACGATGGACTAGCGCACTATGAAGGCATTGAAGACGTACTCGCAATGGAAGGCGTATACTTACACCTTTATGGGAAAAAATATACCAAGCCTTTCCGCAAGATGGGCCACGTATGTGTTATCAACGAAGACCGGGAGCAAGCCATCGATACAGCGCGGAAAGTGCAGCAGACGATCAGGGTAATTACATGATCGGAGGGTTAGCTAAGTGACATAAAGTAAACAATGACAATGGGACTAAATAATATACCCGAAGTGGGCGTAATCATGGGCAGCAAATCGGACTTGGCCGTAATGCAGGATGCCGTGGAAATACTGAAGCTACTTGGCGTGCAGGTTGAAGTGACCGTTGTGTCTGCGCACCGCACGCCTGACCGGATGTTCGACTATGCCAAGAGCGCTGCCTCGAGGGGGCTAAAAGTTATCATCGCGGGTGCGGGCGGTGCGGCACACCTGCCTGGCATGGTGGCTTCCATTACCCATCTGCCGGTTATCGGCGTGCCCGTTAAATCATCCAATTCCATTGACGGATGGGATTCCATACTCTCCATCCTGCAGATGCCGAATGGCATACCGGTAGCCACCGTTGCGCTCAACGCTGCCAAGAACGCGGGTATACTTGCCGCCCAGATTCTTGCCGTATCAAATGATCAGATCGCGCAAAACCTGCTGGCATATAAAGCCGAATTGGCCAGGAAAGTGGAAGAGAGCGCAAAAGACGTAGAAGATGGAGTACGCTAAATGGCCACTCGTTGTCCGGTTACGGGCCACTGTTCATCAGCGTTTCGAGTTCGCCGTGTGAGATCTTAAAGATCGTGCCATGTCGGATGCCTTCGGGCATTTCCAGCCGTCCGGACAGGTCGCGCCAGTTCTCCAGGTCTTTAGAAGCCACCGCACCATACTGATGCTCGATATACTTATCAAAGTATACCACCCACTCTCCATTGATATGCATGGCTGTGGGGCCTTCGGCCCAGTAGTCTCCGGTGATGGGCTCGCTGGCGACGCTGTAAGGCCCCTCCAGCCGTTCGGCATATGCCACCTTCAAATTTTTCTGTGCGGGTTCGCGTGTTTCATCCTTGAGGAACATCACCCACTTAGCACCTTGGCGCACAATGGTGGCGTCAATCACATTGAATTTAGGATCATACAGCAACCTCGTGTCGCTAAACGTCTTGAAATCTTTTGTTGTCACACAATACATCCGGTGGTTATAGCCGTCATCCGCATCGATCTGCGTCTCCGGGAAGCGGCCCCGGATGGTGGTAGCCCAATAGATGAGGTAAAAATCATGCACCGGATCATAGGTGACCTCCGGAGCCCAGCAATTGCGGGCATCCGGTTCATGCGCCATGACGGGGATATACTGTTGCGGTGACCACCGAACTAAATCATCCGAAGACGCATACCCGATACCCTGGTCCGTCCAGCTTACTGTCCACACCATATGGAACCGGCCATCTCCGCCGCGGATGATGCATGGATCACGCATCAGCCTGTCCTTACTAAGTTCCGGTTTTAAAAACGAACGGTCTCCGTTCAGCGGTGTCCATTCAAATCCGTCGTAGCTATATGCTAAGTGAAGGCCATCCTCGCCATTGCCCTTGAAATAAGAAAATGCAAAGACACTGTCGGCCGGCTGAGCCGCAGCGATATGCACAACTAACAGGCAAACGCCAGTAACCGCGTACTTATAAATACTCATCATTTTTGGCAGTACATAAATCATCAGACAGCAGGGATACGGTATCCGTTGCGGTAGTCAGCCGCCAGCAGCTTATTCGCTGCGTTGCTGGTAAAGCGCTGCTTCTTAGCATCCCAATAGATCTTTTCTCCGGTACGGTACGCGATATTGCCCATCTGTGAGAAATTGGCAATATGTGCGCCTGCCGTAATGGGCGCATTGAGGGCTTCCAGTCTTCCCGAACGCACCACCTCAATAAAATTAGCGGTATGCATATCGAGTCCGTTGTCCTGGCTTTTACGGAGTGGCACTGCCTCCATACGTTGTCCCTCAGGGATGACCTCCCATCCAGCGCGGTCAACCACCAACGTACCGTAGTTGCCGATGAATGCCACGCCATGGTTGCGCCGGTAAGGCCCGCCGTCAATGCCGTTGGCATGTTCCCACTGCACGGTGAAGTCATCAAATTCATAGACGGTCGTCAAGGTGTCGGGCGTTTCTGCCGCATCATCGGGAAATGCAAATTTACCTCCTGTGGCCATTATTGACCTGGGCGTAGTCGCGTTCATACCGATCAACGCAAAGTCGAGCATGTGCACCCCCCAATCCGTCATCAGTCCACCGGCATAATCCCAAAACCAGCGGAATTCAAAGTGAAAACGGTTTGGATTGAACGGGCGCTGCTTTGCGGGTCCCAGCCAGCGGGTATAATCCACGCCATCGGGCGCCGGCCCGTCAGGTTTCACTGGAATGCTTTTCATCCAGCCTTGGTAAGCCCAGGCTTTCACCAGCCGGATTTTTCCAAGCTTGCCCGAATGCACAAAGTCCATGGCGTCCCTGAAATGTTGCTGGCTACGCTGCCATTGGCCGACCTGCACTACGCGGCCATATTTCGTAGCGGCGGCCACCATGGCATTGCACTCCGCAATGGAGTTGCCCAAGGGCTTCTCCACATACACGTCTTTCCCAGCAGCACATGCATCCACCAGCTGGAGACAATGCCAATGATCGGGCGTGGCAATGATGACGGCATCCACGTTCGGGTCGGCCAGCAAGTCCTCATGCTTTGCGTATAACTTCGGCGTGATGCCGCGTGACTTAAGCTCGTCAGCCCGTTTAGCGAGTACATTGGCATCCACATCACAGAGCGCGGTGCATTGCACCCCGGACACTTTGAGTATGGAGTTGAGGTTTGCCCAGCCCATCCCGTTTACCCCGATCAAGCCCACGCCTATGACCTTTTGCTGGCGGTTCCCTATGGAAAACGCTTTCGGAAACGCTGACGCCGCTCCAGCTGTCGCTGCCAACGTTGTCATTGTGCTCAAAAATTTTCTTCTCGTCGTGTTCATTATTGCTTCACTCCTACGCATTGGTGATTCGCTTTTCGAAGGTAGCAAAAAATTTTAATCATGCCGTCTACCTTGTCTTGAAAAAACTAAAACGACGTGTCCTGTTGCCCGCGGACATAGCGAACCAATTCACTTGCAGCAAGGAGAAATGCCCCGACGCCGAAGTTTGCAGTCGATGTCGCATCAACTGTCTGTCCGGGAATCGCACGCTCGCCGATGGGCTGCACATAGCCCACCCGGCCATCAGGCTGCAGGGCGAAGCCGGTTAGGTAATCCCAGCCTTTCATAGCCGGTGCGAGATATGTTGTATCGAGGTAGCCGTTGTTAAGCCCCCACAACAACCCATACGTAAAAAAGGCGGTACCACTCGTTTCCGGCCCCGGTGCATGTGCGGGATCCAGCATGCTACGTGTCCAGTACCCCTCCGGTTGCTGGCAGGCTATTATAGCTCCCGCCATATCCCGGTAAATGTCCTCAAACACCGCCCGGTGGGCATAATCGGCCGGCAGGTCAGCTAACACCTTGGCAAGGCCGGCAAACACCCAGCCATCGCCCCTTGCCCAAAAATCCTTCTTGCCATTCACGCTTTGGTGTTTGGGATACACGTACTTCGCGTCCCTATAGAATAGATGCTCTTCCTTGTCGTACATCAAGTTTTTTGCATACATGAAGTACTCATAAAGCTTCTGCAAGTAATCGGGACTGCCCGTGAGGTGGTACAGCTTAGTCATTACAGGCATTACCATATACAAGCCATCGGCCCACCACCAATAATCGACATTTGGCGTACTCATCTGGTATTCCATCACCTCGATTGCGCGACGGATTTTAGTGCTGTCAGGGTCAAGGTGGAACAGATCGATATACGTTTGAAAGCAAATTTGCCAATCGCCAAAGAGCACATGCTCATCGGTCTCGCCATAGTTGTACTTCCACTTAGACCGGTCGTCCGACTTCGCACCCTTCCATTCATTGTGTTCGGCCCACGCTTCAGAATACCTCCGGTAGCGGTCGTTTTGGGTCACGGCATGCGCAGCCATATTTCCGGTATGGTATGCAGCGACGTCCCAGAAGGCGCGCTCTTCCGGTTTATAATGGTGTTGCCAATAATCATTCACCCGGTAGATGACTTCCAAGACAACCTCTTCTTTTAGCAGCGACTGTGCCGATAATGACCCTGTCGGAACAACGACCGATCCAAGGCCGACGATATAAGTAACAATATGATTCATATCAATGGATATCTAATGCATGATCGGCTTTCACATCCTCACCGCTCCATGCCTTTACGGCTGTCCATGGTTTACTTTCCCCGGCCCAAAACGCATCACTTTCGGGCAACCCCAATGGCAATAGG
This sequence comes from Parapedobacter deserti, assembly GCF_042646065.1. Taxonomy (NCBI): domain Bacteria; kingdom Pseudomonadati; phylum Bacteroidota; class Sphingobacteriia; order Sphingobacteriales; family Sphingobacteriaceae; genus Parapedobacter; species Parapedobacter deserti. The sequence continues at coordinate 199,775 of NZ_JBHRTA010000038.1, read as the reverse complement.
ATAGCGGAGCACAAGTATAGGCTACCAGTCGTAATGTAAAAATCGCTGATGGACGGCTGCCTGCCGTATAGCCCGATGGTGAGCCAGCCGGCCGCGTTAAAGGTTTCGGGCGATTCCAGCGTTTTGATCAATACAGCTGTGAGCGCCCCCCGCACCTGCGCCGGGTGGAGCGAGTCGGGCAGTTTCCCCCGAAGCGCCATATCGGCCAAATGCTGGAATGCCCCACCCCGGTATACGATGGAACGGCCAATCACCGGAAACGTGCCATCGGCATTGATCATTCGCTCCTGCAACTCCGCATAGCGCCTGCTGATACGGGCGAAATCGCGCGACGCGTAGCCGTATTTCTTCCCACTCTCTTCCATTACAGCCAATATAGCATGCATGTAAGGCTGGATAACATAGCTGTTGTAGTAGTCCAATCGAAAGTCCATTCCATCTGCGTACATACCATCCCCGGTATACCAATGTTGGGCAAATGTACGGAGCGCATACTCAATCCGCACCGGGTCGTAAGGCAGACCATAGCGGCAGAAAAACGCCTCTATCATGGCCGAAAACAAGATCCAGTTGCTGTATACCGGCACGACATCGCGGGTTTGCAACAGCGCATAGACCACACGCTGCCGATCGCTTTCCGTAAGGTTTTCCCAGATCCAAGGCGCGCGGATAAGGCTCAGGGCAAAAAACGAAGCATCCACCAAAGGCTGCCCCCCTTTCCACTGCAGGTAATCCTTTGCTTGAGGATTTACGGCGTTACTTACCGCTCTTAGCACCCATTTCCGGTACCGCTCCCGCAGCTGGACCTCCTGTTCGTTTCCTCCTTCCAGCTGGAGCCATGGCGCAATGCCGCAGAGTGTCCGGCCGAACGCTTCCAGGTAAGAAACGTCGGTACGGTGTGCGGGATTGTCGATGCCGGGTGCAAGCTCCACCGGCATACGTTCCTTGAGCCGGTCCTCGGCCAGGTTCTGAATCACGGGTCGGGAAAGCCGATCAAGATGCGCCAACCACTGCTGCCGGTCAGTTGACTGCGCACGGGCCGGCATCAAAAGCACCCCCAGCAACAGCACAACGCTCCAGGTACAGACAACGATCGGTTTATTCATGGATGTTAAATAACTTTTGAAGATAACCATTATTTATAAAAATCAGTTTCCGACAATGATCTTATCACCCGAATCATCCACTTCAAACAGCCTGGGAATACGGATATAACGCCCGTTTTCATCCACGCTATGGCTGTGCACGGCCATCAGCAGCTTGCCGTCAAACGTCCGGAACAGCATGCCATGCCCATAGTTGGGTGGCGTAATAGGCTCCTTTTCATGTATCCATGGCCCGTCCAATGTACCGCTCTCGGAGTAGGCCACACCCTGCGTATACACGTCAAACACCCAGCTTGTCCACAGCATGCCCAGCCTTCCGGTCTGCGTACGGAACAAGAAGGGGCCATCGGTGACTTTATTGGGAATAATGTTACCCTCCTCATCGCGTTCCTTGCTCCATGGCGAGTCACTTGCCCGGAAAAGTATCTTGCCCTCGCCCACCGGGCCGCTCAGATCCGGCTTCAATTCAATCTTTTCCATCGTCCCGTTCCAGTTCTGTAGCCACTCGTGGCAATAGATCATGTAGGGTTTGCCGTCTTCGTCCACCCAAAACGTACCATCCAACGTCGGCATGTGGGCCGGTAGGTAAATGGAATTCGCCATGGGTATGTATGGACCGCCAGGCTTATCGCTGACCAATACATGTGAGGCTCGACGTTCGATGACATTCCCCTTCACCGTATCGATCTTGACATCGCGGTTGGTGAAGGTGGCGAAGTTGTAGTATTTGCCGTTGTATGCATGCAGTTCGGCCGCCCACACCATCGGACGCGGTCCCATCCACGATTCGGGATCATGCTGGATCACCCGGAAAGGCCCGGTCCATTTCTCCAGGTCCTTGCTTTTCCACAGCATTCCGCCCGTACCGGTCATGTAGTAGGTGGCGGTCTGGCGGTCCGCCAGGATAAAAGGGTCGCTCAGGCGGATGGAATCCAGCGGCACGTCTGTTCGAAGCACCGGCTCCCGCCGCTGCGAAAAAACCAGCATCAGGTTGAATGCGATCAATGCGCCTATTAATAACGTCCTTTTCATCAGCATTCGGAATTGATCATAAGTCTTCCAAACTCCAGGCATCCATCCATTGGACGTAAGGCGTACCTTCGTCAAAACGGACGGGTAACCAAATATACCGACTATCTGTGAGATTCTCCGGTTTCCAGCGGTCGGCCATAAAGATGAATGCTTCGGTTTTCCCGACGACGGGCAACACAAATGTCGATTGGGCATCGAAGGTAATTTCCGATTGCGGGCCCCGCATGGGGTCGCCTAACGATGTCCATGGTCCAAACAAATCGTCTGCCACGTACAGCCTGGCTTGATTGGGCCGCCAGCCGGTACAGGCGCTGGTGAAGAGGTAGTATTTGCCCCGATATTTGAACAGCGCGGGTGCCTCGCGGTGCTCGCGGAAAAGCAGGCTGTCCTGCGGGGTCGGCTTGAGGTAGTCGTCGGTGAGGCGCGCAATCCGCAGGTCATAGTTATCGTCAGAAGCATAGATGTGATACGCGCTGCCGTCATCATCGACAAACAGCCCCATATCGCGCGACATGTTGCCGTTCGGCCGGAAGCTGTCCACGAAACGGAACGGCCCCGTGGGGGAATCGCTCACCGCAACGCCCGCACGGGCAGCAGCATAGCCCTGGCCACGCAGTTCAAGGTGGAACCACATGACGAACTGCTTGGTCTTTTCGTTGTAGATGACTTTGGGCCGCTCCATGATGCAGCCCCAGGTGATGTCGCTCTGGGGGTCATCGACGGGCGAAAAGGCCAACGCCTCATGCCGCCAATGGTACAGGTCGGTGGAGGAATACACGTTCACCCCCTGCGATTGCCTGCCACCGCGCTTTTCGCCGTACCAGTAGTATACGCCATCATGGTACAGCATGCCGCCACCATGGGCATTGATGTGCTCGCCACTATCGTCGGGCCAAAGCTGGCAAGGCGCGAATGCGTTGCTGCTCAGGTTGTTGGACACCCCGATGTCCGCGGGTTGCCCGGGGAGAACGGGCCTGCCAAACAAATCATTGACAGCCGTATCCACCAGCGGCCTGCCTTTCCCTTTGGCCGGCGAATCCCCCCTCAGCAAAAGCCCTTTGAGCGCGTCCATGCCCGGATGACCCATGTTTTCCAACGTGAGGAACAGCGGGTCATCCAATACAGGGGCAGGGTCGTCGGGTCGGCCGATATGCTCACCATGATAGCTATTATGCGTGTAAAAAATGCGGGTAGCTTTCGCTGCTTCGTAGTCAACGGGCGACAGTGCATAAAAAATGTTGTTGGCGAACAGTGTGCTGTCCGGATAGCCGTGCCAATTGTCAAAGGCAATCAACGTGCTATCGGTATCCGGGTGCCGGTGAGCAGGCACGATCAGCACGTTGTTGTATAGCTTGGTGTCGAAGGTAGGTCCGGGAAGGTGGATGACGGGCGAAAAACCGGCGTGTTTCCCCGTTATCCGTCCGCCGTCGTTCACGCTGACGTTGTACCGCACCACCGTGCCCGTGTTGCCCACGCTCGATCGCTTGCTGGCGCTGCCGTCATTGCATACCAATAAAAAACCGCCCTCGTTGTCGTGGCTGTAGTTGTATTGGATGAGCGTGTTGCGGCAATTCCAGTCGGAATCAAACCCTTGCGCATCCCATGGCGCCTTGTGGTCACTCACCTCGTTGAACTGGATGACGGTGTTGTCGCAGCTCCACGGCCATATCCCCGCGGCCGCCTCGCCGTCCGGCAATAGGCGGGGGCAGTCGCGCATCACGTTCCATTCAATCAACGCGGAGTCGCACCCGATGGGTACGATGCCATCGCCTGGCACTCCTTCCAGCACATTGTGCCGGATGACGACCGACCGGTTGGGATGCCAATCTTCGCGGCTCCAATATCCATTGATGAGGATGCCGTTTCGGTGGGTGCGTTGTATGGTGCAATGTTCGATGGTCAGCCCTTCGTACCACGACGGTGTTTCGCGTCCGCCGTTTTTGACGATGATGCCTGCACCGCCCCCTTCTTTCTTGACCAAACTGCCGTTTACATCGTGGATGTCCAGATTACGGAGCCGGATGGACCGGGCCACACCGAAATCGCGAATCTCGACGATGACACCGGCACGTCCGGCTGCCCGTTCAGGGCCGTCGTTGGAAATATCAAGGCCCGTCACTTCCCAACCGGCCACGTTATACAGGTGCACCGTAGCCAGGAAGAGCCCATTCCCCTGCAAACGGGGTTTATACCCCTCACCGAAATTGGCCACCACGATGGGTTGCGCTTCCGAGCCCGACCCTTGGGGCTTGAACTGCCCTTCGTAGATGCGACCCGAGCGGAACAGCAGCGTATCGCCGGGCTGGAACGTCGCTTGGTTGACACGGTCGAGGCTCCGCCATGCGGCGGTGGAATCCCGCCCCGAGGCTCCGTCATTCCCTATGAGTGCGTCCACGTAGTACGTGTCGGCATACAATCCCTGTACCATCAGGCAGCAGGCAATCACCAGGTATTTTGTCGTGTTTGTCATCAAATGATTGGTTATCGTTGTCCGTAAATCCATGTTACCATCCTTCGTTTTGGGTGAGGGCACCGTTGGTTTTCTCCACCTCGACCCGAGGTATCGGATAGCGGTACATCTTGCTTCCGAACACCCGGCTTTGCACAGCCTGCTCCGGATAGGTATAGGTGATGGTACCATCGCCCGCCCGGGCAATGGCCACTCCCCGGATCGGCTGGCCCAACGCCTGTTCGGCAATCTGCCAACGCCGCACATCCCAGAAGCGGTGTTCTTCAAAAGCCAGCTCCACGCGGCGTTCATTGCGCAAGCGTTCCCGGAATGCCGCTTGATCCGCATCGGTCACCGGCTGCATGTCCACGCCGGGCCGTTGCCTCACCCTGTCCAAGGCTTCTCGGGCAGACAGTGTAAACCCTGCCGGCAGGGCATCCGGACCGTGGGCCTCATTCATGGCCTCGGCGTAGTTCAGCAAAATCTCCGCATAGCGGAAGTAAATCCAGTTGTGCGTGCTGGTACGGTCCTGCAGCAGGTCGAGCCCTTCATCCACAAACTTCTTGAGGTAATAACCGGTTTCGGAGGCCCGAGGTTTCCCGGGGCCGTCCAGCCCGCCGCTCCATAGCTCCACCGTACGCCCTTTGTACGACGAGTTGTTGACGATGATGCTCATCTGTAGCCGCGGGTCCCTGTTGGCATAGGGCTGCTGCGGGTCGTACGCAGGGTCTTCATCGATGGACAAGCCATTGGTCGTTTCATAGGCGTCCACCAAGTTTTGGGAGGGATTCGTACCACCTCTGGCGCCTTCGAAACCGACGGGGTAGCTGGACCGCTCCAAGTCATTGGAAGCATCGTACCGGCGCACAAGGATAAACTCTCCATTGTCCACCGCCCTGAACAGGTCGCGGTAGTTGCCCGCAAGGGCATACCGGTCGAGTGCAATCACATCATGGGCGGCCTGGGCGGCTGCAAGCCATTTGCTGGCATCGTCCGTAGGATTGTTCAACGGGCTGGCGGCATACAGCAAGACCCTCGCTTTGAGTGCCATCGCCGCTCCTTGGGTAATCCGCCCCAGGAAGCGGTCGGATTGGAATCCCCGCCAGGAATCCCGCAACGCCGGTATGGCGCCATCGATCTGCGTGACGATAAACTCCACGCATTGCTCGTACGAATTACGGGGCAGCATGGGTGCCTCCTCGGCATCGAGCACTTCCTGGACAATCGGCACACCTCCGTAACGCTTGATTAACTCGAAATAAAAGAACGCACGCAGTACCACCGCCTCGGCACGCAGCCAGCCAATATCATTCACGTCGTTGATATACGCGTTTTTGCCGCTTTCGGTGATGGTATCGCGGTAGACAATCTGGCGGTAGTCAGCCGAACGTTCCAGAAACAAGGTCGCCTTACGGATTCCGGCGTAGTTGGCGGCCCATTGGTCATCGGGGTTGTTGAATGCGCTCCAACTCCCGTTCACCAACCGATGCACACCCGACCCCGGCCAGGCGTGCACCGCTTCGTCCGATGCGGAAGCCAGCAGCGCCCCGTCGATCCGGCCAAAACCGGCCGGGAGATAGGCATAAATGCCCAAACCAAAATCGCGCATCGTACCGGCGGAGTTGAAGACCTGGTCTACCGTGTAGTTGGTATCCAGCCTCCTATCGAGGAAATTCTTTTCGCAGGCGGTCAGCACGAAGGCTCCCACAAGCAATATCACTATTTTCTTCATGTTCATCGTGTTAAACAACTGGTTCAAAACTGCGCGGTAAGTCCGACATTATAGGATTTCAGCGGCGGATATCCCCCGATACTTTCGGGATCGGTCCCCTGCACACTGCTCCACGTCGCCAGGTTGATTCCGCTCACGTAAAGGCGCAGGTTGTTGAGGCGCAGCTTCTGCTGCCATCCGCGGGGGAACGTGTAACCCAGCTCGACGTTACGCAACCGCAACATGGCGCCTGAGCGCATCCAAAACGAAGAGTTCTGGTAGTTGTTGTCATTCGGCAACGTACTCAGCCGGGGGTAATTGGCCTGACCAGCCGTTTGCGGCGTCCAGCGGTTCAGGGCCATCACGGGGATGTTATTGTCGTTCTGGAGCGCCCAGAAATAAGTGCCGCCGAGGAACAGGCTCCGCTCGCCCGTACCCTGGAAAAAGACCTGGAAATCCAACCCTTTGAACGCTCCCCCCACATTCATCGTGTAGCTGAGCGCCGGTTCGAATGCATTTCCGATGGCTACGTAGTCGTTTTCGTCAATCAGCCCGTCATTGTTCTGGTCGACATAGCGGATGTCGCCGGGTTGTACGGGCGCAAAGGTGGAAACAGGCCGGCCCGGGAGCAGACTGCCACTGCCATCGAAGTCGGCCGCCTCCCAAAAACCGTCTGCCTGCAGCCCGAAGGGTTGGCCCACCGGATGACCAGTGCGGTACAGGTAGGGTTCGGCGCGGACCACTTCATTCATCGCCACAACCTTGTTGCGGCTGTAAAACACGCTTCCGCCCACGTGGTAAGTCAGGTCGCCGAGTGCTTTCCGGTAGCTGGCCGTCGCCTCAAACCCCCAGTTGTTCACCTCGCCCATATTGCGGTATGCCGACCCCAATCCCACGTAAGAAGGAACGGTACCGTCATCGGTGGCCAGGATATCCCAACGGTTTTCGTAATAGGCATCGAGCCCTATGTCCAACCGGTTGTACATGGTGGCTTCCACGCCAAGGTTATACTGTAGCGATTTTTCCCATGAAATGTCGGGATTGCCGGGTACGCCCTCCACGATGGTACCAAAGCTGTTATTCCCGGGGCCGAAATAGTAATTCCCTGAATAGTAGAAATCTTGCTGGTAAGCGAACCGCGGGCCTACCAACCGGTCGTTGCCCAACAGCCCCACGGAAGCCCGAGCCTTGAGGTATGAAATTGCCGTGCTGCCTTTGAGGAATTCCTCATTGCTCACCAACCACGCTCCGGACAGGGCGGGGAAAAACCCGAATCGATTACCGGCAGGGAAGCGCTCGGACCCGCTATAGGAAAACCCAAGTTCGGCAAAATAGGTGTCGGCATAGCCGTAATGGAAACGGCCCATCACGCTTTGGTTGGCATAGGGTACATTGTTGCCGCTTACAGCGTATACATCCTGATAATACATCAACTGGGCCGAAATGCCGTTGACGCCGAAATTGCGGTCGTAATTCAGTGAGAACTGGAGGTTGGTCCGGTTCCATTGGTCATTGCCACCCTGGTCTATCGACAGGTCCGTGCGGGTACCGTGCTGCCGATATATCAGTTCCTGCTGGCCATCTTCGCCGGTTTGGGTACTCAGCTCGTACACGGCAATATTACGTGTTTTGTTGTAGTTGCCCCGGTGCCAGTTGTTGAACGCGACCGTCTGGCGGAGGCTGAGGCCCTCGGTGATGAAGTCGAGGTGCTCGGTGAGCCGCAGGGTAGCCATCAAGTTGCGGTCGGTGCTCGAGTTGAACCCCCTGTCCAGCACGGAAGCCACGGGGTTATCGAAAAACAGGGCATTGCCGCCCCATGTGCCGTTGGGATTGCGCACCGGATAGGCATTGGCCGGAAACCGGGCCATGTTATCCCACAGTTGCGGTCCGTTGAAATTGGGGAAATAGCGGTCTTCGATGCGGCCGCCCAGGTCCATCGCGGCGGAGACGTATTTGCTCAGTTGCATGTCCACATTTGCCCGGAAATTGTACCGCTGGAAGTCGGCATTCGAGTTTTCCACGCGGTCGCGGTCGGTGTTGGCATACAGCCCTTCGTTGCGGTTGTAGCCCAGCAGGATAAAGTAGCGTGCGGTCTGCCCGCCGCCGGAAAAAGTGAGGCTCGCGTCACGCTGCGGGGCATAGCTGCGCAGTACCTCATCGTACCAGTTGACATTGGGGTATAGATAGGGGTCTTCGCCGGTGCGGTATGCCTCCAGTTCGTCTGAACTGTATCGGGGCGCCAAGCCGTCGTTCTGGAGGGCTTCGTTGTACAGCCGCGCATAGTCGTAAGCGTCCACGAATCGCGGCAGGGCGATGGGTTGCTGCCATCCGTTGCGTGCGTTGAGCGTGATGCGCGTTTTTCCGGCCTGCCCGCGCTTGGTGGTCACCCACAGTGCACCATTCGCGCCGCGGATACCGAACTGCGACAATGCCGCCGCGTCTTTCAGGACGGATATGGTTTCAATCTCATCTACGGAAAGTTGGTCGAACGGGGTTTCGAGCCCATCCACGAATATCAGGAAGCTGTTGTCCTGGTAGGTACCCTTGCCCCGGATGAGCATCTGCGGCGCATCGTATCCGGGTTCGCCGCTGCCCTGCATGACCGTCAGGCCGGGTAACCTGCCGAACAAGGTATTGCTCAATGTAGGCACGGGGGTCTCCCGCAGCACCGTGCTGCTCACCGTAGCCACGGCCGCGGTAACGGCATGGTGCGCCTGCTGGCCGAACGCAAGGTCGACGATTGCCGTACGGCTATCCGGCCCCATGACCAGCGTGATACCTTGCTGGCCGGGGCGCACGAACTGCCGGACAGCCTCATAGCCCGCCAAGCGGAATACCAACGTAGCGGTATCGGCAAGCGCGATGGTGAATGCCCCATTTTCGTCGGTCTGCCCATGCGATACACCGGCTTGGTCATGGATGGTCACAAACGCAAGCCCATATCCATATTGGTCGTCCACCCGTCCGGAAGCCGGTTCCTGCGCCATCGATGCCAGCGGGCACCAAATTCCCACCATCAAAAGAATACTGATATAGTAGTTGTTCATAATTTTACGATTTTGGTTAGGAAGCATTACCATCCCGGTGTCTGGAGGATGTAGCCTTTGTCTATTTCTGCCTGCGGTATGGGGTATAGATACATCCGGTTGTCCCATACGCGATTCTCGAACACTTCCTTTCGGTAGATGATGTCGCCGTTTGGTTGCTCATACAGATTGAGCCCCCACATGCTTCCCTGCATCACGCCCGCTTCTTCGGCGATGCGCCACCGCCGGACGTCCCAGTACCGGTGTTCCTCGAATGCTAGTTCGATGGCCCTTTCCCTTCGGATGGCTTCACGGAGTTTTTCCTGCGTATCGTAGCGTGCATCGGCAGCTGACAGTTCGGGGATGCCCGCGCGGCGGCGGATTTCATTGACGGCCGCGTAGCTCGCGCCATCCATGGGGCTGATTTCGTTAAGCGCTTCGGCATAGTTCAGGTAAAATTCCGCTAGGCGGAAGACAATCCAGTTGAGTTGCCCGCCGTCCCAGTTGAAGCGGGCCAGGAACTTTTTCATGTAGCCCACCCCGTTCACCGGCGCATGCTCGGTCCACGAACCGTTGTTGCGCCGGTAGAAATGCCGCACCCCGTATTCGTCGTTCCACCGCGACCCTGAATAAAACACCGAGCGCTGGAAACGGGGTTCCATCTCGCCCATTTTCGCCGAGAACTCGCTGTATGGGCCTTCGTCGGGCCATGTCTGGTCTTCGCCATCTGCCGTATAATACTTCTGTGCATGCTGCAAGGTGACGCCATGCCCGTACCAGCCCGCATAGATACCCCGGGGCATCACAAACTGGAACATCATGGGCCACCAGGGACCCCACCAGCTGTCCGATTTATTCGCCAGGATGATTTCCGCATTGTCGGCTTGGGTCACTGCGGTCTCATAGGCGTTGCCCGGATTCGCCGCGTCCACAATGAGCCGGATGTTGCCCGCCCCGGCGGCCCAGTCCAGCACGGCCTTGGCGGCATCCGCCGCAGCACGCCACCTTTCGGGGTTGTAGTCGATATAACCCGTGTACTCCCGGTCCTGGGCATTATAGGGGTTCGGGCTATTGGCGAGCGGACTTGCCGCAAAGAGCAATACGCGGGCCTTGAGCGCCAGCGCGGCACCTTTGGTCGCCCGGCCGAGGAACGCGGAAGGGTATGCATCGGGCAATGCCGCCACAGCCTCGTCGCAGCTCTGCACAATGAAGTCGACGCACTCCGCATAGGTGTTGCGCGGCAACTTCACTTCGCCATCCGCCTGCAGCACGTGGTCCACGATGGGGATTCCCCCATAACGTTTCAACAGTTCGGCATGCTGCAGCGCCCGGAGAAATATGGCCTCTGCCCGCAACTGCGCGCGTTCCTGTTCGGAGATGTCAGGTACCCGGTCGATATTGGCGATGAAGATGTTGGCATTACGGATGCCTTTGTAGTGGTGGCCGAAACCATCCTCGGGGTTGGATTGCGGCCCCCACACGCCCGTATTGAACGTATTCGAACCGGGCCAATCGTCGTACACGTCGCCCTCGTCGCAGGCCGCCATCACCATCGACGCATCCCTGACGCCTTCCCAGCGCCCCCAATCCTTGGGAAATCCGGCCGGTACCGATGTTCCGTAAGTTTCCCAGAGAAAGGTTTCGGCCTTTATCCTTTCTGAAAAGATGGTATCGATGGTCACGTCGCTGCTATCGGGTTTTTCCAGGAAATCCGTGTTGCACGAAGCGAGCACCGCCATGCAGCAGCCCAACGCCACCGGCCCCATATGCTTCAAAAATGTAGCTATTTTCTTCATTTGTTTAAGTATTGCGGTTAGAATTGCACATTCACCCCAAAGTTGTACACCCGCATCTGCGGGTAAAACTGTCCCCTGCCTGTCGGCGACTCGGGGTCGAAATGCCGTACGCTGCTCCAGGTCAGCAGGTTGTTGCCATTGGCAAACACCCGCACATGGCCGACGCCCATCCGGGCTAGGAACGACCCGGTAAACCGGTAAGCGAGCTCGGCATTCTTCACCCGCAGGTAACGCCCTTCCTTGAGCCAGAAATCCGACTGGGTATAGTTGTGCTTGCCCGGCGTGGGTGAAAGTTCCACCCGCGGGAACGTAATCGTTTCCCCATTCGCATAGCGCTCGGGGGTCCAGCGCTCCAAATGGGTTTTCTGCGCACTGCCCCAATCCGTGTCGAACGGCCACGCCGCCATCTCATTCAAGTAAAAAGACGCCTTTTCGGTACCTTGGAACAGCACGGAAAAATCAAATCCCTTGTAGTCAAACCCGAGGGCGACGCCGTACACACCCTGGGGGAACGTAGAAAACCCGATAGGCCCACGGTCATAGTCATCGATAGCACCATCGCCATTGAGGTCTACGTAACGGATATCACCCGGCTGGGGGGTGCCCCACGCCCATGACGTGATGCCGCTGTTGTCGATTTCCTCCTGGGTGTTGTAGATGCCGTCGCTGGTGAGGCCGAAGAACTGGCCGACCGGCCGGCCGGTGCGCTGCAGGTAGTCGAAAGGCCGCAGTGGCTCATCCATGAAGAGAATCTCGTTCTTGGCGTAGGTATAATTAGCTTTCACCCAGTAGTTTAAGCTGTTGATATGGTGACGGAAATTGACTTCCACCTCAAATCCGCGGTTTTCGACGGAACTGATGTTGGCCGGGGGCAACGGGGCCTGTACGAGGTCGGGTACGGTGCCCAGGTAAGACAGGATGTTGTCGCGCCGCTCGTGGAAGACATCGCCGACGACGCTGAACATGTCGTCGAACATATTCAATTCCAGGCCGATGTTGCTTTTCCGCGCCCGTTCCCAGGTCACGTTGGGGTTGCCCACTTTCCCTTCCTGAGAGCCCCCATACCATTGCAGGTTGCCGGAATTGACGTCGCCGAAATTATAGCCACCGCCGTAGTTGAACACATCCGGCAAATAGAGGAACCGCTCGCCGCCGATCTTGTCATTACCCACCTCACCGTAGGAACCCCTGATTTTCAGGAAGCTGATAAAACCATCCTTGGGCATGAACGGCTCTTCGGTGACCACCCAACCCAGGGAAAACGAGGGGAAGAAGCCATAGCGTTTGTCCTCAGGGAAGTTTTCGGAGCCGTTGTAGCCCATGTTGAATTCGGCCAGGTAACGCCCGGCATAGCCGTATGTAGCCCGAGCCACCGTGCCGACGTAGCCCATGGGAACAGCGTAGGCAAAAGTCGGATTGTGCGCCTTTTCCTGCATATACAGCAACAGCCCCGTGACGCTATGGTCGCCGAAAGTACGGGCATAATCTAGGGCCAGTTCGGTATATATCTTTCGGTTCCGCCCATAGCCTTCGCTGAATGAGAAGGGCGTGTCTTCGCCGTTGCGGATGAATACCGGCTCATTGGGGTTATCGGGGTTCCGCACGATGTTGTAGGTGACGGTCCATTTGTTGCGTCGCACCGAGTGCTGGTAATAGTGGTCATACGCCAGCATCCCCCTGGCCGAAAGGCCCTCGGTGATGAAACCCAGCTTATGGCTCAGCCCGATGTTGGCATTGAACGTGCTGTTGAAATTCCGTTGGAAGCCACTGGAGGTGATGAAGCTCAGCGGATTGTTGATGTTGGCTGGCAATCCTTCCACATTGTCGATGATGCGTCCGTCTACGATGCCGGGATTCATCAGGGGATTCGCCCGCAACATGCGGAAGAAAATTTCGCCCGCGCTTTGGCCGGGATAGTTCATGTCGGCCACCTGTCCGGCCAGTTTGAGCGACGCCGAAAAATTATCGTTGAAATCCATGTCGAAATTCGACCGGAAATTGTATCGTTGGTACTTGGGATTGGCGGAAAACTCGCGCTGAACTTGATTCACATTATAGGCACCGTTTTGTGCGAAATAGCCAGCTGATACAAAATAGCGGGTATGCTGCGAACCGCCGTTGATGTTGAAGTTGTGTTGCTGTTGGGTCGATACGTCCCTGATGATCATGCCGTACCAGTTTGTGCTTGGCCTGAATATCGGATCCGATCCGGTCCGGTATGCCTCTAGATCAGCTTCGGAGAAGAACAGTTGCTGACGCCCCATGTTGCGTTCGGCCTCGTTGTGTAGCGTTGCATACTCATAACTGTTAAGCATTTCGGGAAGGCTGTTTGGAGCTTGCAATCCCACGTTGGCTGTATAACTGATCTGGGACTTGCCGGACCTACCAGATTTGGTGGTGATGAGGATCACGCCGTTGGCACCACGCACGCCAAACACCGCAGTGGCCGAAGCATCCTTTAGGATACTGATGTTTGCGATTTCGTTGGGATCAATCTCGTTGAAATTACGTGGAACGCCATCCACCAGCACCAATGGGTCTGACTCGGCGCCTTCATTCAATGTACCAATACCTCTGATTTTCAGCCTCGATTGATCGTATCCGGGCTCACCGCTAGGTTGCAGAGCCACCAGACCCGGCAGTCGGCCGATCAGCGAATTGCTGATGTTGGCCACGGGCGACTGTACAAGCTGCTCACCGTCCATCGTGGAAATGGCTCCGGTCAACGTAGCCTTCTTCTGCGTGCCGTAGCCGACAACCACCACTTCCTCCAACGTAGCGGCATCTTCTTCCAATTGCACATTGACGGTGGTTCGACCATCGACTGACTGCTCTTGACTGCGGTACCCTACATAGCGGAATACCAACGTACCCTGGGGCGGCACGTCATTCAGCCGAAACACCCCGTCAGTGTCTGTGGTTACGCCATCGTCAGTACCTTGTACAAGCACACTTACGCCAGGCAGCGGTTCCCCATGACGGTTTGTCACCTTTCCTGAAACCTGCATTTGTCCGTACACAGGTATGGCGATCAAGGCGCAAAACCACAAACATAATAAAATGCCGATTTGTCTTGATTGCTTCATAAATTGAGTTTGGTTCATAATTCAGTTTACCATTACCTTCCAGCGATTGCCAGAGCTTTAGCATGACCAGACAAAAATCGGTTGCCAGCACTTCCTGATAAGGGGTGAAATTCATCTAAAAAGGGGGGTATATCCACTTCTTGGCCAACAAGCGGCGTCAAGTACGCTTCACGTTATAACTCCGTCTAAACGTGTCTCTGAATCTTTTTTTGTAATCTGAAGGTTTTGTGCCGAACAGCTTAAAAAACTGTTCGCGGAAATACTTGATGTCATTGAAACCCGCAGCATACGCCGCTTCGCTGACGTTGCAATCAGTGCTGATGAGCAGTTGTGCCACTTTCCGTAGCCGGATAAATCGGATAAACTCATTGGCTGATTTACCCGAAATGGATTTGATTTTTTTGTAAAGGTTGGAGTGGCTCATCCCTACCTCATCAGCAAGTATCTTAACATTGAAATCGGGGTTATCCAAATGTTTCTCCACGGTAGCGATGCAAGTATTCAGGAAGTCGGTGTATTCCGAAGATATCTTAAAGTCTTGGGAACGCAGCGTCACTTCATTAAAAAAATATTGCTGCAATTGGCTTCGGCTCTTGAGCACACCCGACACACGTGCCACCAACAGCTCCTTGTCGAAAGGCTTGGTAATGTAATCGTCGGCACCACACTCAATGCCTTTGAGTTTCACTTCTTCCGACGAACTTGCTGTGAGCAAGATAACAGGGATATGACTCATCACAGGGTCGTGTTTGATGTGGGTGCAAAGGTCGATGCCGGATAGGTCGCCCATCACCACGTCACATAGCACGATATCGGGTTGATACTTCTTCGCCAAGCGAAGCCCTTCTTCTCCAGTAGCAGCATGATAGACCATGCAACGCCCATTGAATATCCGCTGAATATAGTGCCGGATTTGAGTGTTGTCATCTATTACCAACATCACGGGCGAGTCGGTCACCAGTTCTGAGATTTCCTTCATTTCGTCTTTGGCCATTTTATCTGTCGCCGTTGACAGGTTTTCGCTTTCCGGCATCAACTCATCCAAAAACATGGAGTGTTCGCCCACATCTTCAAACACGTATTGGTTTTCAAAATGCTGCCGGCCCTGCCGCAAGGTAACGGTGAAGCGTGTCCCCCTTCCGTCAGTACTCGTATAGCCAATGGTTCCTGCATGGGCCTCTACAAATTTCTTGACCAAAAACAGGCCAATACCGAATCCACTCACGCCACTTCCGTTGCTAGCGGAATCACGGTAAAAGCTGTCGAACACGCGGTCGGCCAAATCTGCTGGGACACCACAGCCAGTATCAGACACCGTCACACACATATCCCCGTTTCCCCATTGCAGTGCAACGATCACCTCGCCGCCTTCTGGCGTAAATTTCAGGGCATTGCTGATCAGATTGAACAGCACAATTTCCATTTTTTCGCGGTCGGCAAAAAGTACCATAGCTTCGTCGGCACATTCGAACCGGTAGTCGATTCTGCGCGACTCAGCATGTTGCTTGAAGCTGAAAAAAACTTCCCTGCACAGGGTCACCATGTTGAGGCGTACCAAGCGCAGCCGATCCTCCCCACTGTCAGCTTTTCGGAAAAGCAGCAATTGATCCACCAGTCCCAAGAGGCGCTTGGAATTTCGGTACACCATAGCTAGTTCCTCACTGTCTACCACCTTGTTTTCACTGTACAACAACTCCTTGATGGGGTTAACGATCAAGGTTAGCGGTGTCCGGAACTCGTGTGAGATATGGGTAAAAAAAGCCAGCTTTTTCTCATTCAGTTCCTTCTCTTTTTTCACCTCCATGCGGGCCAACTCAACCTCATAGCTGAGTTTTGTTTGCCTACGGTCGTAATAAACATAGCCATATACACTCGCCATACCTAGCAGTAGGTAAATCCCATAGGCCCAACGGGTTCGCCACCACGGCGGCAATACGTGGACGGACAATGTACGTTCATGCGGCGACCATACGCCATCGGCGTTGGTCGATTTTATGCGCAGCGTATAATTCCCTTCATTTAACCGTGAGTAGTGCGCCGTACGCTGCCCGTCTACATAGTTCCAGTCTTTGTCCCAACCTTCCAGCATATAAGCGTATTTAATTTTGTCTGGCGAGGAATACTCTAAAGCCGAAAAGCTGAAGGAAAGCACTGCATCACTGTATGGAACTTCCAAACCACTGGCGTTGAGAACATTGCCTACACCATTCATTTTGGGATATCGCTCATAGGATTTGTTGTTTATCCGGAGATCTGTAAGTACCAATTTGGGAACGGTATGAAAATTTCTGATGCTATCCGGAAAGAACAGGTTAAATCCTTTGATCCCGCCGAATACAAATTCCCCGCTACGCAGCTTCAGGGCAGCATTGTAGTTGAACTGGTTACTCTGCAAGCCATCGGACTCATAAAAGTTGCAGATTTCATCGCTTATGGGGTCGAACTTGCACAGCCCGCTGAATGTGGATAACCAAAAATTCCCCTTGCTATCCTGCAGTAGATTCAGGATGGCGTTACTTGGCAATCCATCCGATTCCGTGAGCTGCCGATAATGCCCTGTCTTTTTATCGACCAGAAGCAACCCGCTACCTTCCGTTCCCACCCACAGGCTATCGTTGTGGCCCGAGTGGATTGCACGTACCGAGTGGGCTATCGGAATCCGTGAAACCGTACGGAGCCTCGTGTCAAGTTTGATGAGTGCTGAAAAAGTTCCCAACCAAAATACTCCCGCTTCATCTTCCGTCACCGACAATACATCTTGTATGGTCGCATCGTACAATTCGAAAATATTTCGGTCTCTATTAAACAAATACAAGCCACCACCCAGCAGGGTGGTAGCCCAAAGTCGCCCCTGGCTATCTTCATAAATTTTCCACACATTTCGGTTTTCGTAATTTGCCTGTGAATTGAAACATGCATACCGAGTGAATTCCCCTGTGTGTCTATTGAACCGGTTGATACCTCCGCCATAGGTGGTGGCCCAAATATCCCCTTGATTGTCGCAAATCACACTTGTGACGAAATTGTTGCTCAACGAACCAGGCCTGTCCGCTGCATGCTTATAGTATGCAAATGTATTGTTGTCGCGATTCCAATGAACCAAGCCGCTGCCATCCGTGCCTATCCAGAGCGTACCATCATCGTCTTCAGCGAATGAGAGGATAAAGTCATTGTCGCAGACGGTATATTGCTGCCCACTGTGCCGCACCAGCTTGAAACGGCTCGTTTTTGGGTCGATGATGTTGACCCCGCCCCGCAATGTACCAATCCAATGCCGTGCCTCGGCATCTTCATACACAGCAAATACGGCGCCGCTCGTGAGCACACCGTTGTGCTCAGCACCCGTAAAATAGCCGAAATGCCCGTCGCGATCAATAACGGTGATGCCACCGCCGTCGGTGCCTACCCATAGGTGCTGGTCGCGACCGAGACTCAACGAGGCTATGACATTTGCGGACAGGCCATGCTGTCTCGTATAACGGTTATACTGGTCTTCCTTGATATGGTACCGATACAAGCCTTGGTCAGTGCCCAGCCAAATTCGGCCTTCGCCATCCACTTTCATGCAGGTCACGGATCTGACATAGGGTGATTTCAATCTTATGGTGCCATCGGCGGCATCGCGGTAGCAAAGGCCAATGTCATGAATGACCAGCCATAACACCCCACTGGGGTCGATGTCCATGGCCTGCACATGGTAGTTGTACTGCATGCCACTTGCATGGACGTAAGGTATTTGCGAGGCGAGAAAGGCATCGTTCTTGGAGACACGAAGCAAACCCGCTTGCTCACTTGCCACAAACAGGTCCCCTTCGCTCCCAAGTGCCATGCTGCTGACGGCAAAATCAGTCAGCGCGGAGTCTCCACTCCGCGCAACCTTATAACGCAGGTGTATGAAGCCCGAGCCTTTTTCATCCAATATCGATACCCCCTTCTTTGTTGCTACCCAAATCGACCCATGATGGTCTTCGATGACATCGGTAATCCTATTATCCAGCAGAGAAGCTGGGTTATCAGGCTGGTTTTTATATACTTTAAACTGGTACCCGTCGTAGCGATTGACGCCGTCGGCGGTACCAAACCACATAAATCCGTAGGTGTCTTGGAAAATTGTCGTTACGTAATTATTGGAAAGCCCGTGCTCAATACCCAAGTATTTTACTTTAGGATTACCTGTCGACCACACACTTGTTGAGCAGCCAAAAATAGCCACAGCCATAATCACCCATCGTTTTAGCGTCATCGGTTGAGGATATTAAGTTTATAATTCTGAATTACAAATGTAAAAAAAACCGAGCACAAAAAAAGCCCCCGGCGGGTAGCCAGGAGCTTAAATAAAATTATCGCATATTGATGTATCAGTAACCCGGGTTCTGCACCAGTTTGTTGTTCCGGTTCATTTCATCCCGGTGAATGGCAATGAAATACATTTTGTCCAACCACTGCCGGTTTTCGATACCCGGATCTATCGTGCCCACCGTATAGGTGTGATCGTAGCTTTCTGGATCGTAGCGATATACGGATACCGAGCTTCCGGGCTTCAGCCGTCCGAATATACGGACAATACCCACCTTCCGGCCGAGGGTTTCTGCCGCAATCATCCATCTACGGGCATCGTGGAACCGGTGCTCTTCATACGCCAGCTCAATACGCCGCTCATTGCGGTACGCATTGCGCAGCGCAGCGCCCGAAGCGGTAATTGCCGGCAATCCCGCCCGGAAACGGATGCGGCTAACCCAATTTCTGGCTTCGGACTCCACCCAGATCAGGTCGGGCGTCCATTGCCATCCATCGACATGGCCGAACAGCGGCGCATAGGAAGCGAGCGTGACCACGTCGGCATTACGTTCCACGCCCGTAAGAAAGGCTGCTTCTGAAAGGGCCGTAAGCCAATTATTTTTATTGTCCGGACTGGCGATACGAACACTTTGGGCGGCATATTCCCCAGCAAATATTTTCGGGCCATGACGATCGTATTCGTCGTATCTCGATGCATTTTCAAAGAACCAGTCGGGATGGCGGTAGTAATGCTCATCAATGATATCTACCTGCATTTTACGCAGTTCGCTATCCAGGTAATCGAAACGTTCGCCGTTCGGGTCGGTGCCTGAGCTGGCTATGATGGCAATTTCAGGATGTATCTCGTTGAGTGCCTTCTTGAACACCGCCAGCCGCTCTACATATTGCGGTCCCCAGTTTTCGTTGCCCACCCCGAGCACCTTCAGGTTGAACGGCGCAGGATGTCCCATGTCGGCCCGGAGCTTGCCCCACCGGGTGGTGACATCGCCGTTGGCGAACTCGATGAGATCCAAGGCATCGTGCACGTACTCGTCCAGCTGATCCATAGGTACCAACTCCGCCGTGTTGAACTGGCAGGCCATACCGCAGTTGAGGATGGGCATTGGGTCGGCACCAATGTCTTCGGCCAGCTGAAAATATTCAAAAAATCCAAGTCCGAAGGTTTGGAAGTAGTCGGGCGTGGGGCGGTGGCGGAACTCAAAATTCCAACGATTGATCACCTGCTGCCGTTCTTCAATAGGGCCAACCGTCTTTTTCCATTGGAAGCGCTGCGAGAGGTCATAGCCTTCCACGATACAGCCGCCCGGGAACCGCAGGAACCCAGGTTGCATATCCGCCAGCAGCTGGACCATATCCCTCCGCAAGCCACCCGGCCGCCCTTTCCAGGTATCTTCTGGGAATAAGGAAATCATGTCCAAGTCGATTTCGCCCTCGCCTTCAAACCAAATGTTGAGCCGAGCCTTGGGATGTGTAGCCGTTGCACGGAAGCCTGCCGACTGCTTCTGCCAGCCCTCCGCATCGGTTGCCGGTTCCAGCTTTCCTTTTCCAATCACACGGCCAGCGCTGTCCACCAATTCCAACCGCAAGCTGATTCCCGGCCTGCGCTGCCGGTACATGACCGAAAAATCGTAGCGGAGCCCCGCTTTAATCCCCATACCGCGGAACCCCTCATTGCTCAGCCCCAGACCTTCCTCCCCCGTCCCCTCCGTATTGACCCGCAGGAAGCGGGGATTTGCTTCTTTTTGCTCCTGCCTGTTGAGTACCAGTAAACCTCCTTCCGGAGCCTTGCCCAATGTTTGCCATCCCATCATAGGCCGGAAAAATTCAAAGGACCGGTTTTTTATTAACTCGGCATATATTCCGCCGTCGGCACCCATGTTGATGTCTTCGAAAAAGAGCCCCCAGATGCCAGGGTTAACCTCTCCTTTGATATGGTTTACATCTACTGTCAGGGCGACCGGTTGGGCGAAAGCCGTGACCACATGCCACGTACACACCCCCGTTAACACCGTAAGTCTCGATAGCCTATTCATGATCATCTTAGTTTAAGCACTACCACCGAAAACGGTGGCAGCGAGACGGTTAATTGATTTTCTCGCAGTCGTGCGCCTTGATACCCTGTAGGCACAACCGTTTCCGGGGCGTCAAAAGAATTATACGCTCGTAAGTCTCCAGCGGTCAGCAACCGACCTTCGACCGATCGGTAGGCCTTGCCGAGATCCACGCGTATCTCCTGTTTGTCCGTTGGATGGATGTTCACTAGTGAAACATGAGTATTACCTAAGCTGTCTGCCGATGCCGATGCCGAAACTGCCGGCAGTTCCTCTCCATCCATCGTCAGGTTAGCCGATTGAACCGAAACCGGGATCAACGCCGCATCCTGATGCACCTTGTACATTTCCATTACGTGAAAGGTAGGCGTCAGAACCATCTTGTCGCCGTCGGTAAGAATGACGGCTTGCAACACGTTGATGGTTTGGGCCAGGTTGGCCATGCGCACCCGCTCCGCATGGTTGTTGAAAATATTCAGCGTGACGCCGGCGATCATGGCATCGCGCATGGTATTCTGTTGGTACAGGAATCCGGGATTTGTGCCTGGTTCGACGTCGTACCAACCGCCCCATTCATCCACAACCAGCGCCACGTTTTTCTCCGGATCGTATTTATCCATTATAGCCGTGTGTCTGGTGACCAGCTCTTCCATTTTCCAGGCCGATTTCATCGTTTGGAAATACTGTTTATCCGAATAGGTCGTGGAAGGGCCTTTATTGCTCCAATCGATTACCGCATAGTGGTGTAAAGCTACGCCCTCAAGCAGGAGATGAGGTATGTTTTTCATCAGTGTTTCCGTCCAGTGATAGTCGGAGCTGTTTGCTCCTGATGCAATACGGAAAACCCCGCCAGAGTTATTCCAGTCGCTCATAAAAGTGGCATACCGGCGATATACATCCGCATAATATTCCGGTGTCATATTGCCACCGCAGCCCCAAGCCTCGTTGCCCACGCCCCAGTACTTCACCTTCCATGGCTCTTCACGACCGTTTTTCTGACGCAGATCGGCCATCGGGCTCCTGCCGGCATGGTTGACGTATTGTACCCAATCGGCCAGTTCCTGAACCTCACCGCTGGCCACATTGCCGGCTAAATAAGGTTCCGTGCCAAGCAACTCGCACATGTTGAGAAAGTCATGCGTGCCGAAGCTGTTGTCTTCCGTAACCCCTCCCCACCAGGTGTTCACAATGGTGGGTCGCTGGTCTTTTGGCCCGATACCGTCTTTCCAATGATAGGTATCAGCAAAACAGCCTCCAGGCCAACGTAAGTTGGGAATGCTGAGCTGCTTCAGCGCCTCCACCACGTCATTCCGAACACCGTCGGTATGGGGTATCTCGGCATTCCCTTCGCCCACATAAAAGCCATCGTAAATGCATCGGCCAAGGTGTTCGGCAAAATGCCCATAGATGTGTCTGCTGATCTGAACATCAGATCGTGCAGGAGATAGCTTTACTAAATTCGCTTCTTGGGCAGCCGCCGAAAAACCGACCACCGTGATCGCAGCTGCCATCCATCCTGTTCGTTTGTGTGAGTGACTTCGAAACAAATGCATCATCGTTTATATGAGTTATTGGTTTATTATCATAACAAAACCGCCATTAGGTTTCATTGTTACCGTGTGAGCGTTGGTAAGAGTTGCCCCTACCACTTGAAACGCACCAGGAGCGGCCCCGTCTGTGATCAATACCGTGTTGCTGCCTCCGCCTAGTAAGGTCAAGTCCAACTCCATTTCCTTTTCCCACGGTTCACCGTTAATACCGGCAATATACCATCGTTGGCCAGCCCGGCGGGCAATCACCACGTCCCTGCCGGGATAGCCGCCGTCCAAACCGGCTTTGGTAATCAGCACCCAAACGCTATCCACCTGAAACAGCGCTGGATACACCCAGCCCGTGCCGGTCGACTCTGGTGTACCCACGGGGATGCCTTGTACGTAATGCCCCTCATATGAAGGATTGGTCTGTTCCCACCCCGACTTTGCCACGGCCATGGGTTGCAGCCATCTTTTCGCGTGTTGGGGGAAACGGAACGATGTTAACTCTTCCTCAATAATGAGCAGTTTTCCTGAGCTATTGGGAAAAGCATAACGAAAAGCAACACCGTCGTCAGCGGCTTGGACGATTAAATCATATCCGCGGTCATCGCGATTGCGCATGCGCAACACCCGTCTGTTGGCAGCATATGTATTCAGCCTACGTTTTGATGTCTGTATTTCATAAGCGCCGTCAATCTGTTCAACAGGAGACACATCAACGATTTGGAGCTCCGTTAGCGGAGCAATATTCGTCCCGGTTACACCCAGGGCGCCACCTTCAATCACCGGGACACCATCACGACTTATGGAATACGAAAGCATACCCACGTTGTCCGATCGAACGGTCACGTGCAAACGCCTATCTCGGCTTTCAATGGTGCACGTCTCGCTTGACATCGTTGTGCAAACATGAAAAAAGAAGCTGAAAAGCAAGCATAAATTGAGCATTTACAGATCGAATTCGTTTATAACTGGATATGTCTGTCCAACAAGCGTGAACCGATACCACTAAATTCGGGTATTTCTAATTAAATGTCAAGAAAACGATTATATAATTTTTTCATGCCCGTTTTAAAAAAAAAGTAAAAAACTCATTTGCAATTACTTAAAATATAAAATTCATTTGTAGTTTTGAACGCCTTGGTAGGCGACATGATAAAATAATGTCATTTATGGATAATATATCGGTATTAATTAGGATAAATTTTGTTGTTAAATAGCTAATTTCCGTCAAATAATGCCATCTTAATCCAACTATCATTGCATCAACACATCAGCAATAGAAAACCTGAAGTTATGACAAAGTACGTTAAACAGACCCGCATTCTGGTAGCGGTAGACTGCATTATTTTCGGATTTGATGGTTACAATTTAAAACTACTCTTAATCAAAAGAGGATTTGAGCCTGAAAAAGACAAATGGAGTCTTATGGGTGGGTTTGTTCAATCTGACGAAAAACCGGAAGAAGCTGCTTCAAGGGTGCTCAAGCAGCTCACCGGGCTGAAAGATGTGTACATGGAGCAGCTATTGGTTTTTGGTGAACCAAACCGCGATCCCATCGAAAGGACCATCAGTATCACCTATTTCGCGCTCGTCGATATTAAAAAATACGAAAAGCAGCTTAGTGATGACTACCGTGCAGAATGGTTCCCGCTAAATCGCGTACCAAAGCTTATCTTTGACCACGACCGGATGGTACAAAACGCAAAAAGGAAACTGCGCTATAAGGCTGCATTGCACCCGATACTGTTCGAATTGCTGCCTGAAAAGTTTACCATACCGCAAATACTGACGCTTTACGAACAAGTGTATGACGTACAATTGGACAAACGCAATTTCACGCGGAAGCTGCGCTCCACCGGACTGCTTATTAAACAAATGGACAAGGATAAAGAAAACTCCAAGAAAGGGGCCTTTTATTATAAGCTTGACAAGGCAACGTACAAAGAGAAGTTTACAAAGTTCCTGAATTTCGTGTCCAATCCAGAATATTAAAACCATTGGCATACGGGCAATAAACAAATTTTTCTACCGTTTTTCTTTTAATTCTCGTTAATTAAATGTTATTTAGACACCACTAGCCAGTTTTGCGTAAAAAGAAATAGATATGAGCTATGTAATAGGGGTAGACTTCGGAACGGACTCGGTACGTTCGGTATTGGTAAATACGGTAAATGGGGAAGAAGTTGCATCATCCGTATTCGAATACCCGCGTTGGAAAAGGGGGCTGTACTGCGATCCCGCACAGAATCGGTTCAGACAGCATCCGCTTGACTATATTGAGGGGCTGGAACATACCGTACGCGCGTGCGTGAAACAAGGGGGAGCGTCCATCGCACGGCATATTGTAGGTATCTCTGCGGATACGACCGGATCTACCCCCGTAGCGGTAGACCAGCGGGGCGTGCCATTGTCCCTGCTGCCGGAGTTCGCGGATAATCCCAACGCCATGTTTGTGCTTTGGAAAGACCACACATCCATAACGGAGGCGGCAGAAATCAATGCGCTCGCTAAAAAATTCGAACCCAACTACCTCCGATACGTGGGTGGGATCTATTCATCAGAATGGTTCTGGGCAAAGCTACTCCATGTCTTCCGCCAGGATGAGGAAGTTCGTCGCGCTACCTACTCATGGGTAGAGCATTGTGACTGGATCCCCTTTTTGCTCTGCGGCGGAGAGCGGTTTACCGACATCAAACGAGGCGTTTGTTCTGCAGGGCATAAATCGCTCTGGGCCGTGGAATTCGGCGGCTTTCCTTCAAACGACTTTTTTGCATCCCTGGATCCGCTATTGGATGATTTCACTTCGAAACTGCCAAATCGGACGTTCACTGCCGACCAAGCGGCGGGTACCTTAAGCGAGACATGGGCTGAAAAACTGGGGCTTACAACCGACGTCGTGGTCGGGATCGGTGCCTTTGACTGCCACATGGGTGCCGTGGGCGGACAAATCGAGCCCTACTTCCTTAGCAAGATCATCGGAACATCGACATGCGATATTCTGGTAGCACCCAGAAATGAGATGGAGGGTAAGCTGGTCAACGGAATATGCGGGCAGGTGGATGGTTCGGTCATACCCGGTATGATCGGCCTCGAAGCGGGCCAATCCGCCTTTGGAGATGCGTATGCCTGGTTTAAAAATCTGCTATCGTGGCCATTGAACGCATTGGCTGCGGGCATACCTGATGACACCCTGCGCGATCACGTCCGCCAACTGGAAACGCAGCTTCTGGCAGAGCTGAGCAGGCAGGCTGCCCAACTTCCACCGGCCGAGCATTGCGAACTGGCCGTCGACTGGCTAAACGGCCGGCGCACGCCCGATGCCAACCAACTGCTCAAAGGTGCGATCACCGGAGTCGACCTGGCCACGGATGCCCCTCGGCTATTCCGCGCGTTGGTGGAAGCCACCGCCTTCGGCGCTAAGCGGATCGTTGATCGATTTATCGAGGAAGGCATACCGGTGAAAGGAATCATCGCCTTAGGAGGAATACCTCGCAAATCGCCGTTCGTGATGCAAATGATGGCCGATGTCATCGGCATGCCCATTAAGGTGCACCGGTCAGAACAAACATGTGCCATCGGTGCTGCCATGTTTGCCGCCACAGCAGCCGGCCTTTTCAGCCGCGTGGAAGATGCTATGGCGCAAATGGGGCAGGGCTTTGATAAGGAATACCTGCCAAATGCGGAGCACACCGCATTATATGTCAAGCGCTATCAGCGTTACCAACAATTGGGCGCATTTATTGAACACAGGTTGGACAATGATTTAAACCATGGAAAAATATAGTGCAATCAGACAATCGGCCTACGCCTGCAATATGCAACTGCCCCATTTGGGCCTGGTGTTGTTTACCTTCGGCAACGCCAGCGTTGCCGACCATGCAGAGGGTGTGTTCGCCATCAAGCCAAGCGGCGTAGCTTATGCCGATCTCACACCCGAGAAAATGGTCGTTGTAGACTTTGATGGGAGTGTCGTGGCGGGCGATTTACGTCCATCGTCCGATACGAAGACCCACGCGGTATTGTACAAACACTGGCCGGCAATCGGCGGAATCGTCCATACCCATTCAACGTATGCGACGGCTTGGGCCCAAAGCCAGCGCGACATCCCTATCTATGGCACCACGCATGCCGATCACCTGACAGCTGACATCCCCTGTGCTCCGCCTATGGCCGACGGCCAGATTGCGGGGAATTATGAATACGAAACGGGATTTCAGATCATCAATCATTTTGAGCAGCAACAGCTCGATTACCGCGAGGTAGAAATGATATTGGTGGGTAACCATGCGCCGTTTACTTGGGGAGCAACCGGGGAAAAAGCCGTCTATAATAGCGCAGTTCTGGAATATGTGGCGAAAATGGCCGCACTAACTGAGCAAATCAATCCCAGAGCGCCACGGCTTAAGGATTCGCTCATCAAAAAGCATTATGAACGGAAACACGGGCCGGATTCGTATTATGGCCAGTCGTAATGTGGACAACGGAGCAGGAACTAGGAATAAGCAAGAAAGAACAGGAACATCCAGCGAAAACAAAAAATGATCAATCTTAAGAACTTGGAATTGTGGTTCCTCACCGGGAGCCAGCATCTTTATGGAGAAGAAACACTCCGGCAGGCGGCCATACACGCAGAAGAAATCGCACGCTACTTAGACCAGTCGGCACAAATCCCCGTCAGCGTGGTTTTCAAACCTATCGTCAAAACCTCTGATGAGATTTACGCGGCCATAGCCGATGCGAACCATGCAACCAACTGTATCGGGATCATCACCTGGATGCACACGTTCTCTCCCGCAAAAATGTGGATACGGGGACTGAAGATTCTGAACAAGCCGTTGCTGCATCTCCACACACAATATAACCGCGATATTCCGTGGGACAGTATTGATATGGATTTCATGAACCTCAACCAAAGCGCGCATGGCGACCGTGAATTCGGTCATATCGTCTCCAAGCTACGCATCAACCGCAAGGTAATCACAGGCCACTGGCGGGACGGTAACGTGCTTAATCAGATCAACGTGTGGGCCCGCGCCGCGGCAGCTTGGCACGACTGGCAGGGCGCGCAATTCGCCCGCTTCGGCGATAATATGCGAAATGTGGCGGTTACCGACGGCGATAAAGTCACCGCCGAGGCCGAATTCGGCTTTTCCGTCAACACCCACGCGGTGGGCGATCTGGTGCAGGTAGTCAATGCTGTCTCTGAGGCCCAGATCGATCAGTTGATCGACGAATATGAGCATACGTATACCCTGGCCGCAAACGTGCGGCACGGCGGCGACAAACACCAGAACGTGCGCGATGCGGCGCAGATTGAAATCGGCCTGCGGCAATTCCTCGTAGACGGCGGTTTCAAGGGATTCTCCAACACATTCGAAGACCTGCATGGCTTGAAGCAGTTGCCCGGCATCGCCACGCAACGGCTTATGCAGGCAGGATTCGGCTATGCCGGTGAAGGCGACTGGAAGACCGCCGTACTGGTCCGCGCAGCAAAGGTCATGGCCGCCGGAATGCCTGGAGGCAACGCTTTCATGGAAGACTATACCTACCATTTAGACCCTTCAAATACCATGGTACTTGGAGCCCATATGCTCGAAGTGGACCCGGCCCTGGCCAATGGGAAGCCCAAACTGGAAGTGCATCCGCTGGGTATTGGCGGTAAAGAAGATCCTGCTAGGCTGGTTTTCGACGCTGCGGGAGGCCCAGCACTCAATGCGAGCCTTGTCGACATGGGCGATCGTTTTAGGCTGATTGTAAATGACGTCGAGGCACAGGAACCGCAGCACGGCCTTCCTAAATTACCGGTAGCCCGAGTATTATGGCGGCCGCTGCCTGACATGAACACCGGCTGCACCGCATGGATCTACGCAGGCGGTGCACACCACACGGTGTACAGTCAGAACCTCTCCGTGGAATACTTCAGGGACTTTGCGTCAATAGCCGGTATTGAGCTGCTTCACATCGGCAAAGACACGCGCCTGACCGAATTTCAAAAGGAAATCCAATGGAATGATGTGTATTACAAAATCCGATAACTTCAATTAAAAATGTACTAACTTTAACCCAAATTATAAACCGTTATGCAACTCCTTGAAACACTCGATTGGTTCGTCATAGCCTTTTACTTTTTATTGGTGGCAGGTATAGCCATCTGGTCCATGAGGAAGCGGAATGATTCGGCGCAGGACTATTTTCTCGCCGGAAAGAGCCTTGGATGGTTCGTCATCGGTGCATCCATCTTTGCCTCCAACATCGGTTCGGAGCACCTCGTAGGGCTAGCGGGATCGGGCGCTACTGACGGTGTGGCCATGGCGCACTACGAACTGCATGCATGGTGCCTGCTGGTCCTTGCCTGGATACTCGTGCCTTTCTATATGCGCTCCAAAGTGTTTACCATGCCCGAGTTTTTGGAGCGGCGTTTTTCTCCCCGTGCAAGAACAGTACTCTCGGCCATCTCATTGGTTGCTTATGTGTTAACGAAGCTCGCCGTCGGCGTGTACGCCGGCGGAATGGTTTTCACGAGCTTGCTACCGGAAGTAACCTTCATGGGATTCGACAGCTTCTGGGTGGGCTCTGTGCTGATCATTCTCCTCACGGGATTGTATACGGCCGTGGGCGGCATGAAGGCGGTTGCTTACACGGAGGCGTTCCAAACGGTGGTACTGATTATCGGTTCGGCACTGGTAACCATCCTCGGGTTGCAAGCGATCGGCGGCTGGTCGGAACTGCGGGCTACCGTAGGCGACGAGATGTTTAACCTTTGGAAGCCGTTGGTACCGGAAGGCGTGGAAGGCACTTGGAGCCCGGTAAAAGAAACGGGCAGGATGGCCTGGTACTTCAATGACAACTATCCGTGGGTCGGCATGCTGTTCTGTGCACCCATCATCGGCCTCTGGTACTGGACAACGGACCAGTATATCGTACAACGCGTGCTGGGCGCGCGCAATGAAACTGAAGCAAGAAGGGGATCCATCGCCGCTGCTTTTTTCAAGCTATTCCCGGTGTTCATTTTTATCATTCCCGGCATGATCTGCTACGCGTTGGCCTCCAGCGGGAAACTTCCCGCACTGACCGATCAGCTAATCGGCGATGATGGCGAAATTATACGCGACAATGCGCAGCAGGCGTTTCCCCTGATGGTTGCTCACGTCCTGCCCGTAGGCATACGGGGGCTGGTTGTTGCCGGGTTGCTTGCTGCATTGATGAGTTCGCTTGCCGGTGCATTCAATGCGTCGTCCACCCTCTTTACCATCGATTTCTATTCCAGACTGCGCCCTAATGTCCCCCAGCGAACCTTGGTATGGGTGGGACGTTTCGCCACCGTGGTAATGATCATTATCGGCTTGCTATGGATTCCGGTCATACGAGGCGGACGGGGGCTCTACGACTATCTCCAAGGTGTTCAAGCTTATCTTGCCCCGCCCATTGCGGTCGTCTTTTTTGCCGGGATCTTCCATAAGCGACTGAATTCCAAGGGATGCTTAGCAGCTTTGTACGCCGGGTTTTTTCTTGGTCTGTTGCGCCTAGCCATAGACACGCCCGTCAAATTGTCGGAAGGGTTTGCCTATACGGAAGGCTCTTTCTTATGGATTTTAAATAACATGTTTTTTCAATACTACAGCCTGATAATCTTCTTGATCAGTTTGGCAGTTATGTTCGTGGTAAGCTACGCCACGGCGCCGCCATCGTATGCTAAGATTGAGGGGCTTACCTTTGGTACCGTTACGGAAGAACACAAAGAAACCAGCCGGGCAAGCTGGACCAGATGGGATGTCATTGCCTCTGTGGGAATTATTGCGCTCATTTTAGCCGCATACATTTATTTCAGCTGATACCGAAACCGACTGTTTATCCACACATCACATTTCGCCTCATATGAATACCAATAGACGATCATTTTTAAAACAGGCAGGCGTAGGCGTGGCAGCTGCGTACCTCACCCCTTCCTTGTTTTCCTGCGCTTCGCAACCGCCGGTTGCTTCCGTTAGGGAACTCGGCCTGCAGCTCTATACCCTGCGCGATCAATTGGCTGAAAACCCAACTAAAACGCTTGCCCGTGTGGCTGAAATCGGATACAATCATGTCGAAACGTTCGGTGCTGAAATCAATATGGGCGGTAAGGCCACTTTTTGGGGGCTAAACGTCGGCAGTTTGCGCAGGCAGTTGGACGAAAACCGCTTAGAGACCCACAGCGGACATTATCTGCTCGACGAATTTCTGACGCCTGGAAATGGCAGCGAGGAGCTGCTCAAACGTTATATCGATACCGCAGCCGAGCTGGGCCAGCGCTACTTGATTGCCCCTGTACCCCCGCTGTTGCTGATCGACAAGCTTACCGCAGACGACTACCGCTTCATGGCAGACCAGCTGAATAAAGGCGGAACGCTTGCGGCTAAAGCTGGGCTTAAAGTTGGCTACCACAATCACTTCTGGGAGTTCCGTACGCTGGCGGATGGCAGCAAAGGATTAGACATCCTGATCGATAATACGGATAGCGACCTCGTCGTTTTTGAACTGGACCTGTTTTGGAGCGAAAAATCTGGAACGGATAGCTTATCTTATTTCGAACAGTATCCGGGACGTTTCCCGCTGTGGCACATCAAAGACATGGATCCGGACAATACTGCGCCGGTTATCGGCCCGGATTATGACAATAAATCGGTAATGGAAATCACGTCGGCGATTACCTATGCCGAGGTCGGAACCGGAAGCATCGACTTTAAAAAAATAATGGCGGAGGGAAAAACAGCCGGACTACAATATGCGTTTGTTGAACAGGATGTCATCACTATTGATCCGTTCGAAAGCGTCGCCAAGAGCCATGACTATGCAATGGCAGAGCTGATAAACAAATAGAAGCATATGCGTTGATGCTATTGTTTTTTAAACGATTCTACCTTTTCGTTGAGATACGATATTGCGGTACCAAAAGTCGCGATACCACAGAAGATGAGCACAGATGCCAGGGCTTTGCCAGTAGTCGTTACCGGATAAAAGTCGCCGTACCCTACCGTGGTGATTGTGATGTAACTCCACCACAAAGCATCCTCGGCGGTTACGATATTGCCTATATCCTGTTCCACATACAATACTGCCGTGGTGCACAGCACGAGGGTTGTATAGGAAGTGAATACCACGAATCCGTATAATGTTGCGGCTCTATTGTGCCGAATAAACGAAATCAGTAACTTAAAGGATTTGATGATCCGCAATACCCGGAAAACCCGGAAAATTCGAATATAGCGGAATTCAGACACCATCGGAATAGAAGACAACAGATCAAGCCACCCCGTCGTATAAAGATATCTCCATTTATTCGGGGCATGGTAAACCTGCCTGAAAAAGTCAATCAGGAAAATGGCGCAAAGTGAAAAATCAAAATATCCGATCAACTGATATATTTCAGAATCGGCGGGGATGAAGAACGTAACGGATAGCAGGATAATGCTAAAAACCGAAAGTAACGCAATAACAATATTAAAAACACTCATTACGGATCAAGCATCCCCTTTGGTCCTACTTATTGGGCCCGGAACTGGTATACCGTCCTTGTCTTATATTCCGAACCTTTTTCCAAAACGGTGGTAGGGAAATCCGGCCTATTGGGTGCGTCCGGGAAATGCTGGGTTTCCAAGCAAAACGCCGAGCGATATCCGTAGGTCTTTCCACCCTTGGCGTGCTGCACGTTGTCCATAAAATTGCCGCTATAAAACTGCAGCCCAGGCTCTTCCGTAAGGACATCCATCACAATGCCCGTCTTTGGGCTCTCCACCGTAGCCACCAATTGCAACCCTGGGTCCTTTTTAAGCACAAAGTTGTGATCATACCCCTTGCCCAGCATTAACTGATCATCGGCCGTATCAATTCTCGCGCCAATAGCAGTCGGCTGACGGAAATCAAAAGGTGTATCTTCCACGGGCGTGATTTCGCCGGTGGGAATGAGGGTCTCGTCGACCGGAGTGTAGCCGTCTGCACGGATGGTAAGCAAATGATCAAGGATGGTGCTGTCACCCTCGCCGCTGAGGTTGAAATAGGCGTGGTTGGTCAGATTCACTACGGTGGCTTTGTCCGTGGTGGCGTGATAAGCGATATCCAGCCCATTGTCCGAGGTCAGCGTATACACAACGGTCGTTTCCAACTTACCTGGATAGCCGGCATCTCCATCCGGAGATACATATTGCAATTCAAGACTGCTGTCCGTTACATGTTTGACTTCCCATACCTTTGCAAAGAAGCCGTTTGTACCGCCATGCAGGCTATTCGGTCCGTCATTCAGTTCCAGTTGATACCGCTGCCCATTCAGCTCAAACTGTCCCTTGGCGATGCGGTTTCCGTAACGGCCGACAACGGCTCCATAAAAGCCTTCCCCTGGCTGCCGGTAAGTAGCCAGATCCCTATAGCCAAGTACCACGTCTACCAGGTTCCCGTTTTTATCGGGCACGTGCAGACTAACCACGCGCGCGCCGTAATTGGTAATGGCAGCAACAGCCGTCCCGTTTGTCAGCGTATAAAGCTTAACGGAGTCCCCATCGATGTCGGCATCGAAATCCGCAGGCGACACCGTTAAAACCGACACCGAATCAGTGTCAGCTGATTGTTCTTGAGAAGGATTGCAGGCCGACAGGCCGGCTGCGGCCAACAAAGCGGCTAAATAGACACTAGTATTATTCTTCATGATCAAAAGGTTCAATAAATGTATCATGGCAAAGATAACAGTTATATTCAGATATAAAACAACGAGACTTTCAAACCGATCGTAGCAATGTTTACTACCCTTACCGCCCGATCAAATAGCCCGCTGGCCATCGCCTATTCGACCGCGGTTTACTATATATTAATCAGGAAACAACAATTTTTTTACGTATTTTGGCCAACCAAAGGAGAGTACCAATAAAATGACCGTAAATTTCAACGAAGAAGAAGCATTGGCCCGTTCGGCAGATGGAGATCATGCGGCCTTTCGGTTAATTTATGACTACTATTCTCCACGTGTCTATCATTTTGCC
Organism: Parapedobacter deserti; assembly: GCF_042646065.1. Taxonomy (NCBI): domain Bacteria; kingdom Pseudomonadati; phylum Bacteroidota; class Sphingobacteriia; order Sphingobacteriales; family Sphingobacteriaceae; genus Parapedobacter; species Parapedobacter deserti. The sequence continues at coordinate 166,675 of NZ_JBHRTA010000038.1, read as the reverse complement.
TTAAAATATTTAAAATCCAAAGAACAAGCTGAGGAAATCGTACAAGAAGTATTCCTTAAACTTTGGAAATGCGGCAAATCCCTATCGACAATTAAAGACCTGGATCATTACCTGTTCATCCTCTCACGCAATCAAGCTTTCGATCAGCTTCGCCTACAGAAAACGTATGCCAGACATACCGATACGTTTACGGCCAGGTATGACGACCGCACCAACAACACTGAGGAAACCATATTTTTGGGCGAAACCCGCCGCATACTCGATGAAGGCGTCGCAAAACTCCCCCCGCAACAGAAGCGCGTATACCAACTATGCCATCAGCGGGGGTTGAAGTATGACGAAGCCGCGGCCCAACTGAACCTTTCGCCCCAAACCGTGCACCGCCACATGAAGCTGGCCCTGCGCTTTCTTCGCACTTATCTTCAAAACCATGCCGACCTGGCGGTACTGTGCATCGTTTTTTATCTATTTGCGGCAAAATAAAAAAAAACTTAAATCCGTTGCCCCGTTCTTGCCGCCGCTACGTCTTTATTAAACAAAGCGCCACCAAATGGACCAACATCGCATTGCGTACCTGCACCATCGCTACTTGACGGATACCCTCTCGCCAGCTGAAGCACGGGAGTGGCAGCAGTTGCTGGCAGATCCAATGCATGAAGCCTCGATCAAATCGCTTATGCAAGCGACGTGGAGCGAGGTGCCTCTCACCGAGCAGGCTGATTTCCCCGCTAAGCGTGCTACCATAATCTTCAACCGCATGCTTCCCGCCACTCGTCGTACGCGCTTACCCGTTTGGCTTCGTGTGGCTGCCATCTTCATGGCTTGCGCGCTGGTTGGCTACTTCGTCATAGATAGCCGCCGTGGCAGCAATGAGCAGCAGGTAACGCAACTGGATATTCAGCCTGGGCGCAATAAAGCCATGCTTACCCTGGCCAACGGGCGGACAGTCGATCTGAGCGAGGCACAGGCGGGAATCATCGTTGGGGACGGAATTACATACCTTGATGGAACTTCCGTGTTGGGTGCACAGGACAATAAGGGAAGAGGAAAAGGCTCACGTCCGCTTTCGCTCGCTACGCCAAAGGGGGGCACCTATCAGGTTACCTTACCGGACGGCACGAAAGTATGGCTCAATTCCGCTTCTACGCTGAACTATCCCTCGCAGTTTGATGGTGATGAACGGGTGGTAATGCTGGAAGGCGAAGCCTACTTCGAGGTAAGTGAACAGGTGACCAAAATTCCATTTAAGGTAATGACCAAAAGCCAGGAGGTAGAAGTACTCGGCACCCAATTCAATATCGCTGCATACGAAGATGAACAGGAAACCAAGACCACATTGATAGAAGGACGGGTGCGGGTAAAGGCCGATCCGCAGGTAGCCACCATGCGCAAGACGCCATCCGCAACACCCAATACCCGATACGTTATACTATCTCCTGGCCAGCAATCCATCACCCAAAACGGGCACATTGAAGTCAATGATGTAGATACCAGTGCTGCGGTAGCCTGGCTAAATGGGCGGTTCAGCCTTGATGGCAAAAGCCTTCACCAAGTGATGCGTGAACTGGCAAGGTGGTATGACATTAACGTTAAATATGAAGGCGAAGTGCCCGACATCCGTTTTTTCGGAGGCATTCACCGCAACAACAAGCTGTCCACCGTAATGAACCTGCTTGAAACCAACGGGATAGCATACCGATTGGAAGCCGACCGGACACTTATCTTATCATCTACAAAACAACAAAACAGAAAGGAGGGCTAGCGGAAATAACAATTTTACCCAATACCAAGAAATAAACAGGAAGGTGGTCTCAGCACCTTCCCGTAAAACAGTTCGGACGACAACGCTCATCCGTGTGAATAAATAATGTGACTATCCAAACCGTACAAACTTAATGAATAAAAACGACTATCTCAGAGCGATGAAACTTCTCATAGTATTGCATCTGACCGCGTTTCTTCAGGTAAGCGTAGCAAGTTATGCGCAAACCATTACGTATCGCGGGAAAAATCAGCCGCTGCTGTACGTGCTGCAAGAAATTAAGAACCAAACTGATTACGAATTCGTGGGCAACATAGCTATGCTTGAGCAGGCCACACCGGTAAGCATGGATGTAAAAAACATGCCGCTGACAAATTTTCTTGACCTGCTGCTCCATTCACAAAACTTAAGCTACCGCATAGTGGAGAAAACGATCATGCTAGAGCGTAAGGACATTGCTGCCAAGCCGCAGGAAGCCACGCCGGCCCGGCAGCAGCCCATCCGGGGCGTTGTCTTGGGCACGGTCAACGACAGGCAGGTCCCACTTGCCGGCGCTACCATCGCCCTGAAAGGCAGGCCCGGTGTGGTGGCCGATGACGAGGGCAGGTTTGTCATCACCGAATTACCCATAGACAACAAACTTGTCATCAGCTACATTGGCTATCAGCCGCAAACCGTTACGCTCGTTGCCGGCAAGACCGCGTATACCATCGTGCTGGAAGAAGAAGCCAGCCAAATGGATGAGGTAGTGGTTACCGGCTATCAAGTCATCAACCGCGACACGTATACTGGCACGGCAGTCACCAAAAGCGGAGAGGAACTCCGACAGGTCGCTCCGCAAAACGTCTTCCAAGCCATGCAGGTGTTTGATCCCTCTTTCCGATTAATGGACAATAACCTCAATGGCTCAAATCCAAACATGCTTCCTAATATCACCGTGAGAGGTTCTTCAGCACTTCCTGTTGGAACGGACGGCGACGTCCTCCGCCGGGACAATATTACTGGAGCCAGCAACCTCCCGGTATTTATCCTAGACGGTTATCAAGTGGATATACAAAAGGTATTTGACCTGGACATGATGCGCATCGAGTCGGTTACGCTGCTAAAGGACGCCGCTGCTACGGCCGTTTATGGCTCCCGCGCTGCCAATGGCGTCATGGTCATTACGACGAAGGCTCCCAAAGATGGTAAGCTCCAGCTTTCATATACCCACGAGACGTACGTCACCGGGCCAGATCTGACGGAGTACAATGTATTAAACGCTGCCGAAAAACTGGAATACGAGCGGTTAGCCGGTGTGTACGACAACGAAACACAAAACATACCGCAAGATGAATTGGACGTACGTTACTATCAGAAAATGGCCAGTGTGGTCGGTGGGGTGAATACCTATTGGCTGTCCCAGCCGTTACGGACCGCCGTTGGCCAGCGGCACGGCCTCTTTGCCGAGGGTGGGTCCCAGGCGTTCCGGTATGGTATTGACCTGCGCTACCAGACCCGGCCAGGTGTGATGAAGGGCTCGCACCGGAACCAATATTCCGGAAACATGAACTTCCGCTACGACCTGAACAACAAAATCCGTTTCCAAAACGAATTGGCCGTCACCGCTATGGGATCGCAGGAATCGCCTTACGGCTATTTTTCCCAGTATGTGCGGATGAATCCCTACTACCGGATGACGGATGACAATGGCAACATCATCCAAAATCCGGAGCTGCTACAACGACGGATTGCGTCGGGTGCTTATGAATACGACACCCTGATGAATCCGTTGTTCAACGCTACCCTGAGTAGCTTCAACCGAAATCGCTATACCGAAATTATCAATAACTTCGCCGGGGAATTTGAGCTAGCTCCCAACCTCCGTTTGCGTGGCCAGCTTAGCATGACCCGGCGTATGAGCTATGGTGATGATTATGTCTCCCCATTGGCCAATGAATTTTTTGTGTATGAGCCTTCCCGTGCCAATGAAAAGGGGCGATACGTCAGCAGCAACACGGATGAAACCTTCTGGGATGGCAACGTTCGGCTAAACTGGATCAAACAGATCAACGATCACAGCGTCAACTTTGTCACCGCGGCGAATATGCGCACGGACCGGTCAGATTGGCGCTCTTTTACCGCTATAGGTTTCCCCAATGACCGCTTCACCAGTATCGGCTTTGCTCGGGGATACGTTGAAAATGAGTCGCCCCGTAGCCGGCTCGACGTAGCCCGTCTTTTTGGCGTACTGGCAAGCACCAACTATTCCTTCCGTAACCGATATCTGCTCGATGCCACGGTCCGCGCTGACGGTTCGTCTCGTTTTGGCACCAACAACCGTATTGCACCCTTTTGGTCTGTCGGTATCGGATGGAACGTACATGACGAACCCTGGTTTTCCAATAATGTCGTCAGCCTTTTACGCTTACGTTCCACCACCGGACTAACCGGGTCGGTTGAGTTTTCTCCTTTTATGTCGCGAACGACCTACAATTACCAACAAAACAATTGGTACTCTTCCGGTTTAGGTGCTATCGTCTCCCGTTACGGAAACGAAAACCTGGCATGGCAACAAACGCAGAACACCGACGTTGGATTTGACCTGGGCCTTCTTTCTGACCGGATCCTGATTACGTCAAGGCTCTACCACCGTCTTACCCGTGACATCCTGACGGATATTAGTATCGCTCCATCCACCGGCTTCGTAGACTACAAGGAAAACCTTGGCGATATGGAAAACCGAGGAGCAGAGTTAAACGCTACTTTTACAGCGGTCCGAAATGCCGACTGGACAGTTACTTTTACGGGCAACTTCGCCCACAACACCAATAAAATCGTCCGGATTTCCAATTCGTTGAAGAGCTATAACGACCGCGTCAATGACGCACAGCAACGGGATCCGGAGCGTGGGCAGGAAGACTTACGGGGCGTGCCGTTATTACGCTACGAAGAAGGGCAAGCCTTGCACGCCATTTATGCTGTGCCCTCCCTGGGTATCGATCCGGAAAACGGAAAAGAAATCTTCATCAAACGTGATGGCTCATTGACGTATGATTGGGATGCACGTGATATCACCGTTGTCGGAGATCCCACCCCTATCGCCGAAGGTTCTTTCGGTACCACCATTCGCTTTAAGCAGTTCACCTTGGTTTCTTTTTTCCTGACACGCTTCGGGGGCGACCAATACAACCAAACGCTTGTGGATCGCGTGGAAAATGCCGACCCCAGATACAATGTGGATCGTCGGGTACTTGAAAAAAAATGGCAGCAGCCCGGTGATGTCACGTTCTTCAAAAATATTGCTGATCTTGGTGAGACAAGGGTGTCGTCCCGGTTTGTCATGCCGGACAACATGTTGTCGTTACAATCGTTATTCCTATCTTACGATGTAGACCCGCGTGTGGCGTCCCGGTTGTCCATGTCGCGCCTCCGGGTCGCGGTCACCGCCAACGACCTGTTCTACTGGTCATCGGTACAGCAAGAGCGTGGTATAAACTATCCGTTTGCCCGAACAGTAATGTTTTCCCTTCAAGCCGGATTTTAAGTTCAATTTATGTTGAAAACGATGAAAAAAACGATTATACCATTTGCAGTTTTGCTATTAACCCTGACCTCATGCAGGCAGTGGCTGGATGTCCGACCTGAGACGGAGGTAGACCGTCACTTGCTGTTTTCCTCCCAAGAAGGTTTCCAAGAAGCGTTACTGGGCGTCTACACGCGCTGTACGGATAACGCCCTATATGGCAGAGAGTTGACCGTAGGTACGCCCGAGGTCTTGATCCAGAACTACAACATATCGGCAAACGATCCACTCCGCTACATGCAGACACGCAATTTCCAATATGACAACGGCGATTTCATCCGTCGCAAGGATGGCATCTGGAGAGGCTTGTATCATGCCATAGCCAACTGCAACCTGATCTTGGAACATATCGATGAACAAGAGCGGATTTTTGCCCCCGGCTACTATGCTTTGATCAAAGGCGAAACCTTAGCCCTGCGGGCCTACTTACATTTCGATGCCCTTCGGCTATTTGCACCGGCTTTTGCGGTCAGCCCCAACGCCAACGCCATTCCATATGTGACATCATACAGCAACATGCCTACCGCGATGTCTTCCGTTTCAGCCGTTTTGGATTCGGCAATCCGAGATTTGCAAGCGGCCAAGGCCTTGCTGGTTGACGAGCCCATACGGGCATCCAGCTACATCGCGGCATACCCGTTGAATGCTAATGGCACACCGGGGCCTGAACTAACCAACCATGACCTGTTCCTTCAAAACCGACGGCACCGTATGAACTATTACGCGGTGTGCGGTACGCTTGCCCGTGCGTATCTTTATAAACAGGACAAACTTAACGCGTATGAAAACGCAATGGAAGTCATGTTATCTAACAAGTTTCCCTTCACGGCAAGTAGTGATTTTTTGGCTGTGGATGAAGACAAAAGAGACCGCATCCTTTATACAGAGCTCGTTTTTGCATGGTACATCCCTCGCAAAAATCACGATCTGAACACGAACTGGTTCCGCACAGGAACTGCCGGCATGCACCTTCTCCAAGAAGCCGCACAAACCATTTACGAGACCTCCGGTGCCGGCAGTACCGACCTCCGCTACCGGCAATGGCTTAGCACGGTCGGCGTAAACAACGTGTATATCTCAGAGATCCACAAATACCGCAGGAACCCACTTAGTAATGAAAATAATGCTAATAGGCACTACCTGATGGCTCCAGCACTACGATTAAGCGAACTATACTATATCGCCGCGGAGTGCACCTATGAGTCTAATCCCGAGTTGGCGACCCAATACATAGACGCTGTACGTCGGAATCGGGGCATCGACCAACCGTTGTCTGTTGCCAACGCCGTGGAATTTGAAGAAGAACTCGTGAAAGAATACCGCAAAGAACTCTTTGCTGAAGGACAGTTGTTTTATACCCATAAACGGCTCAACCGTCCGTTCCGAAACCTACAGGGAGTGGTCATAGCGCCGAGCAATCTGATTTTTGTCCTTCCACTACCAGACGACGAAATTATTTATGGCGAACGTTAATTTTTTTAAGATCATGCATTACAAATTGACAATACAGGCGTTATATCTATTGGTTGGCGTCACTGTGCTCTGCAGCAGTTGTAATCAAGCAGAATTACAAACGTTTCAGCATTCCGCTAATGTTTATTTTGACCTTGACACAAACTATTTAAAGACGATCCCGGATAGTGTCACCTACACCTTTGCTTACGACATGACTAAAGCACAGGATACGGTCAATCTTCTTACACGCGTTTCCGGCTTCCGCGAAGGGCGCGTTCGTCACTTCCGCGCCTATATAGAACAGGATTCCTCAACAGCGATTGCAGGTGAGCACTACGAGCCCTTAAAAGACCAATATCCGGTCCCGGCTGACTCCGGAAATGCATTTTTGCCACTGGTCCTCTATAACGCCGCAGATTTGGAAGATCAGTCCGTTTCACTGATCATAAAACTTCAGGCATCTGATGACTTCGGCGTCGAAAACCCTCGGATTATCCGGGCACGGGTTGTCTTTTCGGCTCGTTTGGAACAACCATACTGGTGGAGCATGTGGCTGGGCGCGTACTCACGTGTCAAACATCAACTTTTCATCCTGGTCACCGAGCAAACCGAAATGACCACAGAGGGGTTGGATGCGCCGCGCAACACGTACTTTGCAAATCTACTCACCCGGATGTTAAACAATCCATTCAGTTGGGTCGCTGACAATCCTGAAAAAGGATATGTACTCGAACCGCTCACTGAAGGGACAAATCCAAACTATCATTTTTACCACCGGGACAACCCCAGCCGCACCATACTTTTGCGTTACAGCGCCGCTGCGGGGAGGCATTACTTTATTGACGAAAACGGACAGGAGGTAAGATAATCATGAAAAAATTTGTAATAGCACTTAGCATATTGTCCATCCTATCGGTCAGCTGTTATAAAGACAAGGGCAACTACGACATTAATATGCCTGTAGCACCGGAAGTCACCAACCTATTGGAAACCTACGGAGCCATTGTGGGCGATAGCTTGATTATCGAACCCGAAATTATCGCTCCGGCAGACGCCGATATCGAATTGGAATGGCGTATTGGGGTGCCCGAAGCTGATTCGAGCATCGAACAGGTCGGCCCTTCGCTACGCATGGTATTCGGACTACAAGCAAACCGCTATCATGCCCTTTTGACTATCCACAACAAAGCGAACGGAATGCGGTATTTCCACCGTTTCTATATCCAGGGCGTTACCGAATTTGTCAGTGGCATGACGGTACTTAGTGTAGAGAACGGGGTCACCCAGTTATCCTTTATCAAACCGGACAGTACCGTACAGTCACGCCTATATGAAGCCATCAACGGCAAACAACTTCCAGCCAATCCAAGACACCTGTTATACATGACAAACCAGACCACAGGCGGGACACCGCTCGGTTATTGGATCATCACGCAAAACGGTGGTGTCCGACTGAATGTGACGACCATGCAGGAAGATCCTGTCTATCCAAATACCCTTGCCACAAACTTCTTTTTGCCCCCGCCGACCATCGAGGTTGGGCACATGGTCCAGCATCCCCAGGGCGTCATGATGGGAGTGATCAACGGCAGGTTTTACGGCGGTACCACCCACACTTGGGATCAGGCGGCCACCTATGGCATGTTCGGCTCGTATGCAGATGGAGACTATAACCTGGCACCAAAATTCGTCATGGCCAACGTGAATGGCCAATACAGCTTCATCGCTTTCGACCGTATCAAACGGCAGTTTTTGCGGTTCAATTTATATGGTGTTCCCACCTATTTCGGCACCCAATATACCGTCACAAACACCGGCATCTTTGACCCAACCAACGTCGGCATGGATTTGGTGGATATCGTGCAGTCCAATAACACCGAAACCTATGCCTATGTTAGGGGAGCCGATGGCACCATCCGCGAGTTGGCGTTTACCGTTAACTTCAATGGGCCATTCACCTTTACGCCCGGCCATAACCGGCTGTTCGTGCGCCAAAACCTATTCGGGGAAAATACCAAATTACTGGCCGCCCAGAATGGGGTTATTTATATCGCGTCAGGCAATAAAGTCTATCGGTATAACCCATTAAATGAAGATATACGCGAGCTGGAAACCAGTTTCGATACACCGATCACCATGATGAAATTTCACAACGGTCAGAACACCCTTGTCGTTGGTTCGGGATCAAGTTTGTACTTCCTCGCCATACAGACGGGACGCTTCGGCGACCTAACCGGACAGATCGATGGTATCCCGGGGTATCCAGTGGACGTCGCATTTAGAAATTTTTAAGCGAATAATTAAAGGAATAGAAAAAAAGCAAAAAATGAAGAACAAGAAATTATCTGTCCTACTGGCCGCATTCGCGGTTGGCAGTACCATAGTCCAGGCCCAAGAGGGATTCAAAATTATCGGCAGGGCACCAGCCGCTAAAGATGGCAGCAAAGTATATTTCGACTACCAAGGTGCAGCCGGCGAACACAGCGACTCGACCATCGTCAAAGATGGCAGCTTTGCCTTCGAAGGTGAAGTAGCCGAGCCCAATTTTGCGCGAATGATACTGGACCACGAAAATAAGGGCAAATACATGACCCAGAACATCGGTGACCGCCTGTATTTTTATATCGGGAACGAAGATTACCATATCGCCGTCACCGACTCACTACACAACTCAGCAATCACCGGCTCCCCGCTGCACGACGAATACACCACCTTCCTCGATGAAGTCGGGGGATGTTTTATAGCCATTATGGACAATGCGAGTAAAACCGCGGCCTCCATTCCGCAAGACGACCCGCAATACAATGAAAAGATGACCGCACTGCGGGAAAAAGTTGATGGCATTTTGGAAACCCGTCGGCAGAAAGAACTCGAGTTTGCGAAAAACAACCCAAACTCCATCTTTTCCGCCGAAGCGCTGCGCGACGTGGCCAATACCCATCCGCTAAGCGAGATTGAGCCGGTACTGGCGAGCCTCTCGGAAGAAGTCCGCAGCCTCACTACTGCCAAGGCACTTACAGCCCGAATCATTGCCGAAAAAACCATCCAGATAGGTAACATCGCGCCAGACTTCACACAGCCAGACGTCAACGGCAACCCAGTCCACCTGTCAGACTACCGAGGCCGCTACGTGCTTATCGACTTCTGGGCCAGCTGGTGTGCGCCCTGCCGTGCTGAAAACCCGAATCTTGTAAAGGCATACCAAGCTTATAAAGACAAAGGCTTGGAAGTGCTGGGCATATCGCTTGATAGCAAAAGCGGCCGCGATGCCTGGCTCGCAGCTATCGAAAAAGACGGTTTGCCTTGGGTAAATGTCTCTGATCTCAATGGGTGGAGCAATGCCGTCGCCGTGCTTTACGGTGTGCGCGGTGTGCCACAGAATTACCTCATCGACCCCGAAGGTAAAATTGTGGCGTCAAACTTGCGCGACGAGCGGCTGCATACTGTCTTGGCGGAAGTCTTTTCAAATCGATAGATCACCTAACCCTGTTGCTTCCCCTTGCACCGTAGCCGTGCAAGGGCTTTTTTTTGTGCGGTACATAATCCATCAAAATCTGAATATAAATAGGTAATATCGAACGATCGGATTAATGCTGTCTTTTTTACATTTGTTCTTTTGAACGTTTGATACTATGCTGACCTTATTGTTTCAATACTCGCTGTCGTTCTATCGGTATTCACTGACATACAGCACAATGGCACTTTGTGTGTTGTCCGTACAAGCACAATCTCCTTGGGAACGCATCGCCCAGCGTCCGTCTACACTAGGGCTGGAGGATGGCACCGTCGAATTCGCCGCCCCGCCTTTCAAGCTTAAGCTCGTCAAGGCGTCCCAAACAGCTGCAGGTCTGATTCCCCTTACCGATACTGCTTTTGACTACACTCCTGCCGAACGGCTCGAAGCGCGTGCAAAGGATGGTTTGTATCACCTTGGCGATATCAATATGCGGGTGAGGACCGGCGCGCAGATGCCGTGGCAGTCTTACGCTACGGCCACCAAACGTGCGCCTGTGATTCCTTTGCCGGCAACGGGCGATACGTTTGCTGCCTCAGACCTGACGCCGACATTGCCTTCGGATGTTCCGCTTGCCGTGAAACGTTTCTGGCAATCGGTTGACGGGATGCTGGTGCTCCGCTTCGAGCTAACCAACACGACAAACTCCGCCATAGAAATCGGTTCCCTGGGCATCCCGATGGTTTTTAATAACATCTTGCAGGATAAGAGCTTGGATGAGGCGCATGCCGACAATGTCTTTTTCGATCCGTATCTCGGAATGGACGCTGGCTACCTCCAGGTAAACCGGCTTCACGGAAACGGACCGGTGTTGTTGGTGTTGCCCCATGAGAACGCGCCCTTTGAGGCTTATAATCCCCTAAATGACGACCCCACACCGCGGAGTATTGTATTCGAAGGATTTCACGAGTGGATGATCCACAGTAAGGCCCATGCAACGGCAGAATGGAGTGGCGTAACGCAATGGAACGAGCCTACTTCGTCCATCCTTCAGCCCGGCGAAACGAAAAGCTATGCCCTGCGGTTTGTCATGGCGCCGGACGTCCGGCAGATCGAAGACGAACTCGCCCGCCAACGGCGCCCGGTGGCGGTGGGTATACCGGGCTATGTGGTGCCACAGGATGCTCCTGCCAAACTCTTCCTCCGTTACCACAGCAAGGTGAAATCCATCGAATCACATCCGGCAAACGCGCTGTCCATTAAAAAAGGGAAGCAAACGACAAACCAATGGCACACCTATGAAATCGCCGGCGAGCAATGGGGCCGAGCGCGACTTACCATCACCTATGCCGATGGTGCCAGGCAAACCGTAAACTATAAGGTCATCAAACCCGAGCGGGATGCAGTGACCGATCTTGGCCGTTTCCTCACCACGGCGCAATGGTATGAAGACGACAACGACCCTTTCGGCCGCTCGCCGTCGGTCATCAACTACGATTATGAAGCAAAGAAACACCTGACTCAAGAGTCGCGTGCGTGGTTCGCAGGTTTAAGTGATGAGGCCGGGGCTGGTAGCTGGCTGGCCGCAGTGATGAAGCAGGTGTTGCTGCCCGATGGTACTGAAGTGGAAAAGCTGAAACGATTTGTCAACGAAACACTATGGGGAGGCATCCAATACAACGAGGGGCCGCTGCAATACGGTGTAAAAAAGAGTTTGTTTTATTACGAACCGGATTCCATGCCCCCAGGCACCTACAGCGACACCATCAACTACAGCGGCTGGGCGGCGTGGAAGAAAAAAGAAGCCGACAGCCCTGGGCGATCCTACAACTATCCGCATGTGACAGCTGCCCATTGGGTGATGTACCGGCTTGCGCGTCATTATGTTGGCCTTGTTACAGAAACACGCTGGCAAACGTCCCTCGAGCGCGCTTACCACACTGCGATGGCCATGGTCGAACACGCCCCGCATTATGCCCAGTTCGGTCAGATGGAGGGCTCCGTTTTCCTGCTGGTGCTCAATGACCTGAAAAACGAAGGATATACCGATATGGCCGACCAACTCGAAGCGGCCATGCGCAAACGGGCAGACCATTGGCGTTCGTTGAATTACCCCTTTGGCAGTGAAATGCCTTGGGATTCAACGGGGCAGGAGGAAGTATACCTGTGGTCGCGCTACTTCGGATTTGACGAGAAAGCGCTGGTGACGCTAAACGCAATCCTGGCGTATATGCCCACTGTGCCGCATTGGGGTTACAATGGGAGCGCCCGCAGGTATTGGGATTTCGTCTACGGTGGCAAACTTTCCCGCATCGAACGGCAGCTGCACCACTATGGGTCTGCCCTTAACTCCATTCCCGTGCTTACGCATTACCGGGACAACCCCGATGATTTTTACCTGCTCCGCGTAGGTCACGCCGGGGTCATGGGCGCGCTGGCCAACATCACAGCAGATGGCTTCGGCCCAGCGGCGTTTCATTCCTATCCGTCCACGCTGGCCATCGATGGCTATGCGGGCGACTACGGCTGCGGTTTTTACGGCTACGCCGTAAACTCGGGCACATACATCACCAAACATGCTGAGTTCGGTTGGCTGGCGTTCAGCGGCGTGCTGAAACAGAAGAACAATTGGATCACCACGAAGGTGACCACCGCCGGACAGTCCCGTGTATTCATCGCCCCCGCCGGCCTTTGGATCACCCTGGATGTCGGGCGGATAACCGACGTCGCCTACCACGATAAAACCGGTGAGGTTCGCGTCACCCTTGCTCCGGACAATGGCCATACGCCTATGACTTATCTACGTCTGGAGGAAACGGGGGAAGATAGCAGGTACACGCTGGCTGGATACCACAAAAATGACCAGGGGCAGTATGAAATCCCGTTAGGCAGCTCTGGGGAAACCCTATGGCTCCGCCGCTAAAATGAACCGGCCCGGCACGTGTCTTACACATCGCCGGGCCAGTCCAAGCTTGTTGCTTGTTAAGTCGTGCGCTACCTCGTCACCTTCATCACGCCATGCATAATCCGCCAGTGTCCCGGAAACGTACACACGTACGGATAATCGCCTGGCGTGGAAGGCACCGTAAACGTCAGCTCGTAACGATGCTCGGGGTCGACAAGCGGCGTACTGAACAGAACATCCGGCGTATTGGGGATGTATTGCATCTCTACGCCATTGGGCTGTTTGGCCAGTTCATCAGCAGCCTGTCCAACCTTTTCCAACGTGCCGGGCTTAAGAACCAGCAGATTGTGCTGCATGTGATCCGGATTTTCAAAGACAATTTTCAGCGTCTGCCCCGCTTTGGCCACAAAATTGGTAACATCGTACTTCATCTCGCCGATGACCGCCTTGATGGTGATGGATTCATCAGCGGTCACTACCGTTTCATCCGCAGACTCTTGCGTATTTACCATAACAAGCCGTGCATTCTCCAACTGTCCGGTGAAATGAAAGTCATCGGCGTAGTCGCCGACATTGGGAATGGGCGGTGTCGAATCACCCCAACGGCGCTGTCTGTTGTGCCCGATACGGATAAACCCGCCCGGCACTTCGGCAAACAGGCCGGCCGTCTTGCTTTCCGCCACCTGTTTCCCATCGATGGATAATGTCATCTTCCCGCCGGAAAGCAGGGATGCTTTGACGGTAAATTCCGTAGGTAACGGTTCACCGCTATGGATAATGGCTTTCCTCCCTTTCTGGTTTACCTGAAAATGTACCCGGCCGTCTTTCAGGTATACGGCATAACCATCCTTGTTGTCGCCATGGGATACGAGGACACCCTCAACCAGGATGCGGCGCATTTCAGGAGGCCGCACCTCAGCCACAAAACTGATTTCCTGATTGGCGAAGTCGGGCACCTGCCGCCCGCCTATCGTACCACCCCTTTCTGTACTAAGCGGAAGGACGGTCATCCGTTTGCCGGCAACGATACGCTCGGCGAGTGAGCCGTCTGTATTAGAAAGGTCTGGATGCCCAAACTGTTGGTGATATTCACCCATGAAAGCCTGGCGGTGTACGGCGCCCGCAATCAGTAGTGCATGAGAGACCCATTTGTCCGCTACGTTGTCGGGCTGCTGAACCGATTCAAAGATCGCCTTGCCGATTTCTGCTGAAGGCGATGCATCCGATAAGGCTAAGAATGCGGCTAGCCGGACACGCAAATCGGTATCACGGGTAACACCCGAAGCGATCAGGTGATCGACTACCCCTGCCTTATCAACTGGAAGCACCTGGATAGCTGCGCGTCGTACCCCTGGTGCGGGGTGCTTCAGCGCATCGACAACTATTTGGAGACTCTTTTCGTCAGAGCCGTCCAACAGGCCGAGGCCGTGGAGCGTCCATATGGCGTGTATCGCTCCGCCGTTCACGTTGATTTCGTCTACCGATCTATCCCGTATCAGCGCATGCAATTTGCCAGCTACATCCTTATCACCCGATTCTACCAGCAGCCGCTGCGCAGTGAGGCGCCAGAACTGGTTGTCGCTTTCCAAAGCGTCGACCAAGGTACCCGGACGTTTAGGGTTCAGCTTATATGATTTTGAAGGCTTCGCATCTTCGTGCACCATACGATAAATCCGCCCTCTGGTATTATCGCGTAATGGATCGATATACGCGTTACCCACCCCGTTTTCAAACCCTTCAGGTGTGGGATTGTGCTGGATGATGAAGTTGTACCAATCGAGCACCCAAAGCGAACCGTCCGGGCCAACCTTCGCTTCTACCGGGCCGAACCAATTGTCGGAGCTGGCGATCATGTTCCAGCCATCACCCTTTTCCCGGAATCCCGCCCCCACTTGTTCCAAGAAATGCCGATGCACCAGTCTGCCGGTAGGTTCACAGATGAAAGCCACCCGGTTCCAATACTCTTGTGGAAACGCCCGCGCCGTATATAGGCTATGGCCTGCCGCTGCCGTGAAGCCACCGTGCACATCAACCTGCCGCAGTTCCTTGGTCAGCACGTGCATATTGTAATGGGCGTCAATCTTTTCAATGCCCCGCTCCATGAGCCCTACCCGTTCGTAGTAGTGGGCCGGGATAGCAAAGAAGTCGCTGTGCTCATTGTTGGCCGTAGAGATAAAGACATCGAAATCCTCCGAAAAGCCGAGCCCCCAGGTATTATTGCTGGTAGTACCCAGAAACTCAAAATGCTTCGCGCCAGTATCGAACCGATAGACGCCAGCACCGAACTTAAACGGCTGCCCGCCGATGGTACCCTCAAAACCCGAATAGCCTACCGTGCCCCAGATCTTATTGTCCATGCCGTACCGCAGGTTGGATGGTCCGGCGTGGGTATCGTAGGTGCCCCACCCATCGATCAGTACCTCGCGCACATCGGCTTTACCGTCGCCATCCGTATCCTTCAGGAATAAGAAATGAGGGGCTTGCGCCACGATGACTCCCCCGTTGGCAAACGTAAACGCCGTCGGGATGTTCAGCCCCTCGGCAAATACCGTAAACTTATCGGCCTTTCCGTCGCCGTCGGTATCTTCGAGGATCGTGATCCTGTCGTCGCCCTCGCTTTTGTTATCGCGAACAGTATTGGGATAATCTACAGTCTCTATGACCCACAACCTACCCTTTTCATCCCAGTCCATTGCAATCGGCTTTCTGATATCGGGTTCGCTCGCAAACAGTTCCAGCCGGAAACCGACAGGTACCTGAATGAGCGTCTGGGACTCTTCAGCACTCAGCGGAAGCTGATAGCGGGGCGGCGGATCGCGCCGCTCGTAGTTGGGCATCCGCGCATCTTCGTACACTGGCTGCGCAATCGCATAGTCCTTCATCTTTTTCACGGCTTGCTCACCCACCGCCCAGAGAATACCGCTCTTCACCAGCTGCAGGAATCCCGGATTGCGGAACGTGCGCTCATCGTGGCCAAAGGCGGTATAAAACACCCGCCCTTCGCCATATTCCTTCACCCAGGTGTACGGCTCACGGTGGGTACTGTCTACCCGTTCCATCAATACCACGATATCATCGGCTATGTTATCGTGCACATATGTTTCATCCCATTCGGTCTCAAACGGTTCGACACCAGCCACCGCCGGATGGTCCGGCTTTACGATTTCTGCCGAAAATGCGCCACCGCCGTGGCTTTTGAACTGCCCCCCGATCAGGGCGACCACTTCCGGCGAATTGCGGAAGCAGAATGACGCGGAGTGGAGCGGGATGAAGCCCTTACCGGAAGCCACGTAGTCAAGCAGCGCCCGCTCCTGAGCAGGGCTGATTGAATCGTGGTTGGCATACACGATAAGGCCGTCATACCGATGAAGATCACTTCTGGTGAGGTCATCCGGATCGACCGAATAAGTGATGTTGATCCCCTCAGAAAAATATTCCTGCGCCAGTATATCGGCCAATAGTTCGGAATCGTGGTGCTTGCTGGCATGGCCAAGGAAGAACAGTTCCAGCCTCCTGGGCCCATCGTCCCGATTTCTTTGTCCACCGCAGCTAAAAAAAAACAAGGGAACCAACGCCAACAGCAGGATTCTAGTTAACTTATTCATTATATCGTTCAATTGACATTTATTTATATAAACAAAAAATCATCACCAGCCAAATCAACATAACTGATGCTGGTGATGCTTTCCATTAGCCTTGCAGTGTAAATTCGGGCAAACGGATAATTTCACCGCCTTTCAGCGCAGACTCATGGGCCAGAATGCCCACACAGGTGATATTAGCCGATTGACGAACGTTAGGAAATGGCTGCCGCCCCTCCACCAAGGCACTGACGAACTCATGTACCAGGTGCGGATGTGATCCGCCATGTCCGGCGCCCTGTACGAAAGAAAGATGCTGGTTGTCCGACTCGTCATATACACCGCCGGTGGTGAAATGCCGTATCGGCTCAGGCAAGAGATGTGCGTAGTCCGGGCAGTGCACCTTTTCCGGAATCTCCGGCTCGGGTCTTTTAGCCGTATGAACCACCAGCGGTTCGCCCTCTATCAGCGGCCATTCCACCGCTTTCTTAGCGCCGTATACCTCGAAGCTTTCCCGGTATTGCCGGGCGGTGTCGAATAGCGACCGGTATACATGTGCACTTAAGTCGGAATTCCTGAATTTGATGTGCGCGGTTTCTACCGCAAACGGCGAGTTATAATGGTGGTGCAGCTCCTCCCGGATCGTTCCAGATCCGAAGCAAGACACGTACTCTGCTTCGTTTCTGGTAAGTCCCAATACCGGTCCGACGCAATGCGTAGCGTAGTGCATAGGGGGCAAACCCGGCCAGTAATCGGGCCAACCGTCCATATCCTGTTGATGGCTTGCTTTGAGAAACTGGATTTTACCTAATTCACCCTTTTCATACAGCTCTTTCATGAAAAGGAATTCGCGCGCATACACCACGGTTTCCATCATCATGTAGGTCAGGCCGGTATCTTCCACGGCTTCGACCAATTGCCGGCATTCCTCGACCGTTGTAGCCATCGGCACGGTACAGGCCACGTGCTTGCCAGCCCTCAGTGCCTTCAGCGACTGTTCGGCATGGTTGGGTATCGGCGTATTAATATGTACCGCATCGACATCCTTGTCGCTCAACAGCTCATCATAGTCCCGGTAGCGCTTTTCGATACCGAAAGCGTCACCGATTCTGTTAAGGCTCTCTTCATTCCGTTGGCAAATGGCATACATATGGGCGTCTGGGTGACGCTGGTAAATTGGAATAAATTCTGCTCCAAAGCCCAAGCCAATGATCGCTACGTTGATAGGTTTCTTGCTCATATTCATTATTTTACTTTATTCGCGCGGTTCGTTTTAAGCGGATACAGACGGAGGTGTTCCCTCAGCACCCTTTATCCATTCATTCAAAAATGCATGCCCATCGCGTGCAAACGTGTCCTGATCTTCCGCAAGGTTGCGCCAGATGCATACGGCTCCGGCCAACTCCTTGTTTTCCGGTGTAAAGCTCTCTACTGATACCGTATTGGCATACCCTATAGCAGCCAAGCCTCGGTAATATGCATCCCAATTGGCATTCCCCGTGCCAGGAGTGCCCCGATAGTTTTCCGACACTTGCATGTGGATAAGCCGCTCTCCGGCTTTACGGATAGCCGTTTCCGGATCGGGCTCTTCAATGTTCATGTGGAACATGTCTAAGCATATCTTTGCAGCAGGATGGCCGATGTCGTCGATGAGACGAAGCACATCATCCGCATTGTTGATTAGATCTGACTCGAAGCGGTTCAGCGGCTCCAGCGCAATCTCCAGCCCCCTATCGGCAGCCCGTTCGCAAACCGTACGGAGATTCCGTACCGCCCGTTCCCACTCAATGGCCCGTTGCTCCGGCGGCACCATCCGGGCCTTTCCTACCGCCGAATACATTGGGCCTGCAACAAAGCGCGAGCTAAGCGCTTCGCCGATCCGCAGGCACTCTTCGATGTAAACCATTCCGGTGCGCTGCAGGTTGATGTCATCGCTCGTGAGATCCCTCGTCGGGCCGAACGCGCCGCAAATGATCGGCTCCAAGTTGTTCGCCGACAGCACTGACTTCAACCGCTGTGTATCAACCAAATTCGGGTCTTCCACTGCGATTTCCACCGAATGGTATCCCAATTTGGCAATCTTTTCAAACAAAGCACCCGCTTCTTCCGTCCGGAATGGAGATGTCCATAACCAGGTGCTCACCCCTAGCTTAACATTTAATGCCATAATGAAAATTAATATAGACTATGT
Source organism: Parapedobacter deserti (assembly GCF_042646065.1). Classification (NCBI taxonomy): domain Bacteria; kingdom Pseudomonadati; phylum Bacteroidota; class Sphingobacteriia; order Sphingobacteriales; family Sphingobacteriaceae; genus Parapedobacter; species Parapedobacter deserti. The sequence continues at coordinate 147,762 of NZ_JBHRTA010000038.1, read as the reverse complement.
GTCTGATTGGGTATTCAAAAGCTTCACTTTATACCCCCCTTTACGCCTGAAATACAACATCAGCAGTAAATAAGAAACCAGCATGATGACCGGAAATACCACGATATCCCGTAGCGCTACTTTTTTTGACTCTTCCTGAATGGCTACGATGGTTTCCTTATCCTCCGGCGGTGCGGCCGAAAATTTACCGAAATCAAGCGCCCGGTACTCGCCGAATAGGCTCGTTCTCTCCTCGGTGAGATACGTATCATACAACGATGTGTTATGTGTGGCATCATACTGGGCGATGTTGCCATCGGCACGCTTATCCTGAAGGAAACCAAGCACCCCTGCGCCGATTACACCAGCGCTGATCATACCGAGACCGGCAATCACGTTCAATGTCAAGGCACCGCCCTTGGGAAACTGCTCAGACACCACACCGAGCATCAGCGGCCACAGGTAAGATTTGCCAAACGCATAGATGGTTGCCGCAATCAAAATGGCCGACCCCACGGAAAACGAAAGGTAATATAGTCCGACCGCCGCAATGAACGAACTGAGCGCCAGTAACCCTAAAGGCGACATCCGATGGATAATGGAGCCAGCGAATAATCGAAGCACCAGCATAATGGCCGACGTATACACCAGTACCCAGCCGCCTTGCAGCCCCAGCTTCTCCATTTCAGACTCCATTAAACTGCTGATCCAACTATCGGTACCTAACTCTGTAATGGCCAAAGGCACCATCACCAACAATAGCACAATGAACAGCGGCCGTCCCCAACTTTTTACATATAAGCCGAAACCGGCGGAAATCAACAACGTAACCACAACGCTTACCCAAGCGCTCCAGCCAAACACCTGACCCAGCTGGAAAACAATCAATGCCGTGATCAGCAACGCGCCGACACCCCCCAATTCTTTCAGCATCTCGACATAGGATACACCTGCCTGGACCCGTTCATTGGCAGCAAACCTCCGGGTAATCATCATGCCGCCGTACAACAGCGTTGGGATAAGTATTAGCGCTATCTTAAATTCCCAAGCGGTTTCCGGCCCCCATGCCAGGGCCATAAGCCCGCCCAAGACCAATCCGCCCGGCCACCCCGCATGCAAGATGGCCAACCACTTCGTCTTTTGCCTGGGAAACATGGTGGCGACCACCGGGTTGACCACAGCTTCGACAATGCCATTACCGATCGCCATCATAAAAGTGCCAATATATAACATCCAATAACCCCCAGCAAAAATGGTGACTAATGCCGAAGCGATATGGAAAAGAAAAGCAAAGACCATTGATGTTTTGTACCCAACCTTATCGACAATTAGGCTGAACAGCACAATGCTGATCGCGAACGGCCATAAGCCGACTCCCGCGATTTCACCAAGCTGCGTTTGGGTCAATTGAAACTCGGCCCCCCAGTCGTTAAGAACGAAAGCCCGCAATACAAACCCAAAAGAAGTGGCCACCAAAGAAATGACGCACGCATAAAACAATAACATATCCGGCTTGCTTTCGGGTATGTTAGCTGAACTTTTAACTTCTTCTGTCATAATTTAGAAATTGATTACCTTATTGGTTGTCATTGTAAGCGCTAAGATAGAAGATTCGCGGACGCTGTCACACCTATTAATTAACAAATTCTGACTATATCTTATCCATTTACCGTCAATTAGACACGAATAATGGACAATTAGTTAACATTTTCATTACAATAAACGCTGTCACCGACCGTTTACCTATCTTGAGAGCATAAAGATAACAACCAGCAAATAAACCAACTAAATGAACGTAGTTGTGAAAAAAACAGCTATTCAGAAGACCCGTATTCCGGAATCCAATATTTTCGCTGTGCGTGAGCTCCATGACCGGCATTTTGATACGACTTGGCATGCACACATGGAATTTCAGCTCTTCTTGGTAGTGGAAGGCACCGGCACTAAATTCGTCGGCAATACAGTGAAGCCATTTGATAAGGGCGACCTGACTTTCCTTGGCCCTAATATTCCACACCTATGGCGCAGTGATGAATGTTATTTCGACGCGCATGGCGAGCATACCAGCCGCGGCCTGGTCATCTACTTCAATGGGGCAGCTCTCGAAAAACTGATCGAGAAAGAAGAATTTGCCCAACTCAAGATCCTGCTGGAGAAAGTGCGGCGTGGAATGGAGCTTTACGGAAAAACCGCCCAGAAAACTGCCAAACTTATGCACGAACTGGTGCACCTGCATGGCATGGAAAGTGTCATCCACTTATTCCGTATCCTGGATTTACTCACCAAGACAAAAGAATACCGATTGCTGCATAACGACATGGTCTATTACCAATTGAAAGATGTGGAAACTAACCGCATCAATATTGTTTATAACTATGCAGTAAAACATTTCAGGCACAAAATTACATTGGAAGAAGTTTCAGCATTGCTGAACATGACCCCGACGTCTTTCAGCCGGTATTTCACCATGAAAACCAGCAAATCGTTTTCGTATTTTTTAACCGAGCTTCGCATACGCAACGCCTGCCGGCTGCTCTCTACGGAAGAAGCAAAAAATATCGCGCAGATCTGCTATGAATCCGGCTTCAACACCCTATCCAACTTCAATAAGCAATTCAAAACCTTCATCGGCATGACGCCTACTGAATACAGGCAGAAGTTTTTGACATTATGATCCAAACCGCTTCCTTACCGTCAGTCCATAGGTAGCGGGCCTACCCAGATGAACCGCGGCGAAGCCAAAATCATAGGCATAGTCGACATACCGCTTGTCAGCGAGATTCTGCCCCCATAAAAGAAGTTCATATCCCGAAAACGAATAGCCGATATTGGCGTTCAACAAGCTATATGTCCCCTGACCCAGTGAGTTTTCAACGGTAAAGTACTGCTGACCGACGAATCTACTATATGCGCCGAATTGTACGCGGTGCCGGTTTGCACTGCCGAAAAAAACTTCATACTGGGCACCCAGGTATCCGGTCCACGTTGGAGTAAATACCGGCCGGTTGCCCCTCAGCTGCACATTTTCACCTTCGTCCGCTGTGTTAAAATCCAGATACTTTGCTTCAGTAAAAGCAACATTACCCCAAACGCTCAAATGCCTCACCAACCGGGCTGTCGCCTCCAATTCCAACCCCATGCTTTCCATGCGTCCCGTATTTTGGGTGACGGTAATCGCGTCCGGCAATAGCAGCGTAGGCACCTGGGCATTGTTTACTCGGGTATAAAACGCCGCAAAGTTGAGCTGCAGGCGCCGCCCCCACAAGATATTTTTGCTTCCAACCTCGACATTATTACTGAATTCGGGATCAAAAGGGCGCAGCGCAGCTTCGTTGGGATCAGAAGAAAGCTGGGATATTCCTCCCGCACGAAACCCCCGGGTGTAACTTCCGTAAAAATGCTGCGCTTCGTTGAAGACATATTTGGCGCTGAAGCTTGGTGTAACCGCGTGGAAACCAGCCGACATCGACGTATCCGGCTGCGTTATCATGACGTTTCCCCCATCGGGCCGGAACTCACTCAATGCGTCCAGCCCGGCATGTTCGTAGTCATACCTTAGTCCCGCTTGAACCTCCCATCCGCTGCCGAACCGAAATCCGAGCTGGCCGAAAGCGGCTGCTCCCTGATTGACCGCTGAATTGGTCAGGATACTCGTAGCGTTGACAGGATACCCTTCGCCTAATATCGGCGCGTCCGATCCGAAGTGTGTGCCTTGCTTTGTCGGCGCATCCTGATGAAAAAGGAAGGCACCTGCAGTCCAGCTTACCGGGCTATCCTTGGAAGGTGCTGAGGAGACCTTAAATTCTTGAGTAAACACCTTGACATTGTTCCAATCCCTTCCATAATTGTTGACAACCGACATACCATCGAGCGGCATGAAGTCGGCGTCGATCGGGTCACGGTAATACCGGTAGTTAGATTGATAGGCCGTCTGAGAACTGAAATTGATCGCTCTGCCGAAATGACTGACAGCGAGCGACACATTATTCGAATTATCCACCATTGTTGTTTTCGCATTCTGGCTCAACCGATACGGGTTTTCAAACGCGTTGTCCAATCCCATCAACAACGCGAATGCACCGCCATTCCGGTTGGCAACATGCTTGAAGTTCAGTGTCATCGCCCATCGACTATTCGGCAGGTATTTGAGGTAATAATTACCAAAAAACGTGTGCTGCTTGTCATAATGCGAGCCGTCGAAATCATTGGTGTAATACCCATCGAGGCCGTTATACATGCCCGAAACACCGAGGAATAGCTTATCATTGACGATAGGTGCCCGCAGACCCAATAGATAGCGCTGTTGCCCGTAATTCCCTAAGTTGGCCTCCACCAACCCCGTCAGCTCGTTTGTCGGCTGTTTGGTGATGATGTTGATCACGCCACCCATTGCATTGCGGCCGTACAACGTGCCCTGCGGTCCGCGGAGTACTTCGATGCGCTCCACATCATGCAGGTAAGGGATGTACGTGTCTAGCCCAAACTGATTGACCCCGTCTACATATGTGGCCACGGCCTGGTTGTATGATGTGGTGGTGATGCCGCGGATAGACGTCACGTTGCGGTTATCTCCCGGATGGGCAATATTCATATTGGGTACTACCGCTGTGATGTCCATCACATTCCACATGTATTGCTGCTCCACCTCCCGTGCACCGATCACGGAAAGGCTCGCCGGGATATCGTTCGGATCACTTTCCATCTTATGCGCGGTCACCACAGCCTCATCGAGCCGATTAGCGACACTTGACAATTCAATGCTGAGGGCTACGCTTTCGTCCACGGTCACGACACGGTTTTCTGTGGCATATCCGACAGCGCTTATTCGGATCGTATGTGTACCGGTAGGAACACGTTCGAGCAGAAAAGACCCTTGCTCGTCGGTCGAAGTCGCCAGATTAGAGTTGAGGAGCTGCACGCTGGCCCGTGGAATGCCACGGCCGTCACCCGTCATAACGCTACCATCTATCGCATGCTGGGCGATAGCAGCGGTTGAAATACTAAAAAAGAATACCAGTGACAGAAAAAAATAGTGCTTCAGCTTATCGTGTCTGGCCATATCGATCATCGTTCCTCAGCTTTTTGTTGTAGCGGCCGAAAATACTACAATTCCGGAAAATAACCAGTGCCATTTGGAAAAACGCTGGTCAGGTCTTGAACGCAAATAGCCATACGGCAAAGCCGTATGACCATTTACACAAAACAACCAATAAACCAAATCAATACCCAGTATTTTGCGTGAGGTTGGGGTTTTTCGTCAGCTCAGCAAAAGGAATCGGAAAAAGCGTACGTGTCTGCGCCTGTGCATGTGGACGGTGGTTGAACCATGTCTTGGTCTGAAATACCCCAAAACGGATCAGGTCCTGTCGGCGATGGGCTTCCGCGGCAAATTCCCAACCCAATTCGTCCAGGAATCTCCCGTGTTGAATATCTGCACCACCGTTGACCGCATCTACCGACCCATCTTTATCCTGCCAGCCGTAGTTGTAGCCGCTCCCCTGTTCAAGCTGCGCACCCGTAACGGTAGCTTTCTCCGGATTATCTTTGAATGCGCGCTGCCTCACCTGCGTGACAAGACCTGCAGCTGCATCAGCGTTGCCCGTACGCAGCAGCGCCTCGGCTTTCATCATGAGAATATCAGCAAAACGGAACATCGGATAGTCGTTGTCCAAATTGCCCGTTGCTCCCTTTTTGATTTCATATTTCCCGATGCGGAACCCCGCGTTGCTCGGCGCGACGGTGCCATCTCCTCCGATACCTGGCACGTGCTTGACATAATTGATCACCTCCGCGCCGGTATTGGCATGATACTGCGGACCTTGTATCCAGGTATCGTATAGGCGGCTGTCGTCAGGATCGTAGGTATCTATAAACTGAGGCACAGCGCAGTTGCCTCCCCAAGGTCCTGCGGCCATTGCATATACCAACCGGCTCAACGGGTCGAGGGTCTTCATATGGATCTGGCTTCCTGTACCGTAAACCTCGTCGTAGGGTACCGCAAAGATGATCTCGCCCGAATTCTCGTTGGTGTATGTGAAAACATCGGAATAGTTTAAATCAAGGGAATATGCTTCGCTGGCGATAATGTCATCGGTCTCTTCGATGACTTTATGCCACTGCGGCGTGCCGGTATACACCCCTGCATTCAGGTAGATTTTGGCGAGCAATGCTTTGGCTGCCCAACGGTTCATACGTCCATACATTGGAGCCACTTCCTCCGACAATAGTGGCAATGCCTCGGTCAGCTCCTTGATGACAAAATCGTAAACTTCCTGCCGAGTACGTTGTTCCGGCAACGAGTCATCGCGGTAGTCGGTCACTATCGGCACATTACCGTGGTTATCCAATAAGAGGTAATACGCCAGCGCCCGTGCTGCCCGCAGTTCAGCGATCGCATTCCTTCCGACTTCCTCTGGCAGGGGCAATGCTCCGTCTTCGATCTGCATGATCACCCGGTTTGCCCGGCTTATGGCCGAATACGCCTGGTTCCAGGTATTCGTCGGTTGCCACTGTTCGGATGTCCAATTGTGCTGGTGCATCCGGCGGTATGTACCACCGTCATCCCATCCATTAGGCCTTACCGGGGTAATAATAACATCGGCAGATTCTTCCTGCAGATCAAAATACCCCTGCCAGCCGAACATCAACGTCCGGAACGGAGCATAAACAGGCGCCAAAATATAAGGTAAGTCACGTTCCGTCGGCTGAAAATTCCGTTCAAGCACTTCGGAATAAACCTTCTCGTCCAAGTTGGTACACGAATTGAGCCCCCCAGCAAGCAGCAAGGCTATGAGTACTCCGGTCTTCATTATTTTCGTGTTCATGAGTATATCGTTCTTAGTTCAATAATCGTTAAAAGGTAACCCCTAATCCCAGGGTAAACGTCCGTGTACTAGGGTATTTGTCCCGATGGTCTATTCCGGGTGAAAAAGTGAAGTTCTCGTTACCGATGACACCCATATTCACCGCTTCCGGATCTATTCCTTTATACCCCGTGAAGGTATACAGATTGAGCCCTGAAGCGTAAACGCGCAGGTTGCTGATTCCCTTGATCGCATTCGGCCGGAATGTGTAGCCCAATGTGACGTTATCAATTTTCAGGTAGTCAGCGTCTTCAATGTAATGCGAAACGTACACCAAATCGTTGTTCAGTTGCTTGCCATATACGGGGTCATAAGCCGTTTTCAGCACGTTGTACGCCTTATTTACCGGATTTTCGTAGTATAAACGCTGCATATTCAGCAACTGGTGACCGAATGCGCCACGGAAATTCACCGCGATGTCAAAGCGCTGAATGTTCAGCGTATTGTTCCATCCAAGGTTGTATTTAGGAATCCCGTTCCCATAATATTGGCGGTCTTCCGGCGTGGCATTGGCTATCGGGATCGTTTCGCCGTCCCTGCTTTCCACCAGCCACTTTCCGTTATCGTCCAAACCAACGCTTTTCAACACGAAGAACTGACCGATCGGCCCGCCCACTCTTACTCGGTGGGTAGATACCTGTATAGGCTCTCCGGTATGCCCCCAGTCGAAGAACTCCGTAGTCACATTGAATTGGTCGTTGGAGAGGTTAACGAGCTTATTCCGGTTGGTTGAAAAGGCTACGTTTGTAGTCCATTTGAAATTTTCATTATCCACTGCGCGTACATTCACCAAGGCTTCGAATCCGGAATTCTGCATTTCGCCCGCATTCAGCATCATGCTGCCATACAGGAACGGGGGTGTTGGAACTGCAAAGTTGTAGAGTAGGTCCTTGACATTACGCGTGTACCAGTCCAGCGCACCGGACAGGCGATTGTTGAATAGCCCGAATTCCAGTCCGACATTCCATTCCTCCTTTTTCTCCCAGCGCAGATCAGGATTGAAATTTCGTGCGGGCACAAACCCCTGTACCCATTCGCCGTTGATGAATGCACCCTGCTGCCAGTCGAAGTTATAGCTCGTCTGCGACATGTAAGGTGACGAAGCGATGGTGCCCGTAACGCCGAAGCCAGCTCGGAGCTTGAGGTCGGATATAAACCCGGCGGATTGCATAAAGTCTTCATTACCCACATTCCATGCGGCTGATAATGCCGGGAACGTGCCCCAGCGGTTGTTTTCGCCAAACCTTGTTGAGCCTTCCCGCCTCACGCTCGCCGTAACAATGTACCGCTCCTTCCACGAATAGTTGACCCGGCCGAAGAAACCGATCAGCTTCCACATATCCTTGTTGCTGGTCATGGTTGCCTGGCCACGGCGCAGCGCCGCACCGGCCTCCAATTCGTTGTACGAATAATCGTCATTCGGGAAGTCAAAGTTGTAGACATTAAAAAACTCTCCGACATTATGCTGGTAGCTATAACCGCCCAACAGGTTCAAGCGGTGGTCGCCAAATACCTTGTTATAATTTGCCGTCAACTCCAACAGGTCTTCGGTGTTTGCCGTAGTAGATCGATTGGCCGTGCCATTCAAGCTGTTTTTAGTTGTGTTGACATGCTGGAACGTAGTCGAGCTACCGGTCAAGTTGTTGTTGATGACGCGCGATACCAACATTTTCAAACTGAGGTCACCAATGGGCCGGTAGTCAAGCGATCCGCTGAAGCGGGTTTCCCGGAACATCTGGTCGTTGACCGTTTCGTGGATGATGCCCAGCGGATTGTCATACATATAAGCGGTCCCTTCTTTCCAAGTACCGTCTGCATTCTTGATCCCTTCCGTCGGATTGCGGATCATGGCCTGCCTCCAGGCCCAGCCACCGGCACCACCCTGTTTTGCGGATAACGTTTGGTTGATGACCTGGATGTTTGTGCGCAGTTTACCATCATACATCTCATGGTTAAGGTCCGCTCTCACGGTGATCCGCTCTTGCCCGGTTTTCAGCATTATCCCTTCCCATCCACGGTAGTTCAACGAACCGGTAAAGTTTGTCTGCGAGCTACCGCCGAAAAACGTAAGGTTATGGTTATGACTGATCGGATTTTGCAAGACCTCATCGATCCAGTTGGTATTGTTGCTGGAGTCGCCGTAGGCGTAGCCTTCAGCGATCAACCGCCGGTAGTCATTAGCATCCATCATCTCCGGTTTCCGGAAGATGGTCTGCACGTTGGCGTAGTTATTATATTCGATCGACGAGCGTGGCTCCGCGCTCCTGTTTTTGCGCGTCGTGATCAACACGACGCCTCCTGTAGCACGCGTTCCATAAATAGCAGCTGCAGAGCCGTCCTTCAACACGTCAATGGACTCAATATCTTCTGGCGCGACGGTTGCAATGTTGCCAGGCACTCCGTCGATCAGCACCAGCGGATTCTGCGATCCGTTGATCGAGTTGAGGCCACGCAGGTTGATCTGGGTGGTTGCGTTGGGATCGCCATTGGGTGTCGTAATCCGTAGCCCAGCTACTTTCCCCTGCACCAGCTGGGCAGCGTCGCGCACCGTACCTTTTACAAAGTCCTCGGATCTTACGCTTGCGATCGCACTGGTCACCTCACCCCTACGCTGGGTACCGTAGCCTACTACAACGACTTCTTCCAGTGTCTCCTCGGTGGGTACCAAGCGGATCGAAAGCGTCGTTTGATCCGTGAGACTAATGGTTTGGCTGACATACCCCAACGCCGACAACCGCAACGTAGCAGGTGAAGTGTATTGGATGGTGAAATCGCCCGCTTCGTTGGAGGAAGTAGCCGCCTGGGTATTGGTGATGCTGATGGAAGCCCCCGCGACGGGAAGGCCCGTTTCATCCAAGACTTTACCCCGCAACGTCGTGGGTTGTTGCGCCAACGCATTTTGCCCAACCAACGCACAAAACATAATGAAATAAATGGATAACTTTTTCATAAAAATTGGTCATTTAAATTTATACGGCTAGCAACACCATAATTTAATGTAGTTATAACACTTGAAAGTACAGCAGGTATCCGAAACCGGCGACTTCCCTTTACTCGTTAAACCGGCTCAATTAATCAGCCTATAAGTTGGTTTTAAAATGTCCTACCGACATCTAATAATACAAAGTTATGCAAGGGTCGGTCGATTGCCTAACCGGATATTAGCGGAAGTGCGCCGTAAATTAACATGGCCCATTTGATACCTGACAGCCCGACCCTTCTGATTTTAGCAGCTAAGCACCGTTTTTATGTTATCTTTGCCACATCTTACCATGGTGGAAAGCAGCAAATTGCCCTGGCATAATCTATCGCTGAAAAAGGCGCTAGCAACCGTACCCGACGAACTAAGGAAGGCACAGCTTACTATCTTTGTCATGGTATTTATGCTGAATTTCCTAAAATTCGCTGCTATACTGCCTTTTGCCACGTTGAATACGCATCTGGTCGTATCATACTCCATCGGGGTGGTAGTTACCGTCATCGTACTTAAACTCTTGCTATCACGGCCGCAATACCTCGAAATTCTTATTCATATCGCACTCGTACTTCAATTGCAGGGGCTTTGGCAAAGCGCATTTTTCGGGGGCAATGGCTTGCACATCCATACGCTGCTTAATATCTTCATGCCAATCATGTGGAGCTTCTATGGTTTAGGGCGGCGTTGGGGGATGATCTATTCCATACTCTATACGTTGCTTGTGCCGGTGTATTTACTTCATGCTCATCATGCCGAGATAGCTCTTCACCTGCTGCCGCTGTTTATGAACTTCTACTCGGCTGTGGCTTTGATCGTTATCGATTTCGGCATCATCATTACAGCACATTACTACTACCAGCGGGCGCTGACGCGGGTCATGCACCATCAGAAAAAGCTGAATAACCAGCTCATCAATCTGGCCAAGGCAAAATCCGATTTCCTGTCGGCCATGTCGCATGAACTGCGTACGCCACTTGGTGTCGTTGTCGGCACAGCAAGCCTGCTGCAGCGCGACGCACACATACTGGATCAGCGGCAGCATCTGGATAACCTGAAGTTTTCCTCGCAGCATTTAATGCTGTTGATCAACGATATCTTAGATTTTAACAAAATCGAGCAAAATAAAATTGAACTTGAATCCATCCCTTTCTCGCTGCCTGCATTGGTGAAGCAAGTGTGTCTCAGTTTCAAAGACGAAGTATCCGCAAAAGGCCTGTATCTGGATGTGTGGATAGCGGATGAACTGTCGGCTATCGATGTCGTCGGCGATTCAGCCCGGTTTACCCAAATCCTATATAATTTAATCGGCAACGCGGCAAAATTTACCGTCCATGGGGGAATAACGGTAGAATGCCATGTACTAAAAAAGCGTGTGCATGACGCCACAGTGCGTTTAGTTGTTGAAGACACTGGCATCGGCATTTCGCCAGACCGGCAGGAAGCTATTTTCCAACCGTTCAGTCAGGAATCGGCCGGTACCAACCGGCAATTCGGCGGAAGCGGATTGGGACTCGCCATCGTAAAGAATCTCATCGAACTTCATCATGGCAAAATTTACTTGGAAAGTTCGCCTGGTGAAGGCACTCGATTTCACGTGGACATTACTTTCCCGATCACCAAAGCACACGCTCAGGAAACCGATCTGATCGACATTTCCCAGCAATTCACGCCCTTCAACCTAAAGGTGTTGCTGGTGGAGGACAATGCCATGAATCGCTACTTTATCCAACAGACCCTAGCGAACTGGGGTGTGGAAGTCGGCTTGGCCGAAAACGGAAAGCAGGCGTTACTGTTGCTTGAACGATCGCCTTGGGATGTAGTACTCATGGACCTTCAGATGCCAGAAATGGATGGCTTTGAAACTGTCAGGCAGATGAGAGGCTCTCCGAACCCCGCGATAACCCGCCTACCGGTCATCGCGCTTACCGCATCGGCATCCGCCGAAACCCTCAGTAAAATCGAGGAAAGCAGAATGGATGGCCACGTGAAAAAGCCTTTCCTTCCAGACACCCTCTATCGCGTTTTGAAGCAATACGCCCGCTAACAAACAACCGCTGCTTCAACTTTTGGCACTCCAAAATCCCCAGAGGATAGGTGGGGAGGTGGGATTTCCGGTCATCAGCCTCAAAATATTGTTCGATGAGGCTATCCGACGAGTGCAGCCAATAAACAGGAGCTGGCTGTGAGATCAGCACACGCTGTGCTTAAGTAGTACCTGGGCTTTGTGTAGCTCCAGAAATACGTGTTACATCTGGCAATTTAACCTGTACTACATAGGTTCCTTCCATTAAAACGCGGAATCCAAATACTGGATTTACATTATTACTTGGTACGCCGTCGATCTGAGCGAACTGCATGGGAATCCGGTAGTAAATTAAGAAAGCCCAATCGGTTCCGTCATCACCCACTAAGTTAGTCAATGGGAACGGAGCCACCTCAAAATCGCAAATTAACGCGGTATCAGTTTCGATAACCGGATTGAATTTTACATGTGACTCAAACGTTGGGCGGTCGCCCCGTCGGATGACTTCGCCGGCTCGCGGGTTCCATGGGTTACCGTTCTTATCAACAATTTTGAGAATTACCCGGGCACCTTCATTGGAGATTTTCGTGCAGGAAAGCTGTGGCGCATTGATCGTCGTAAATACTTCTGCAGCAGTTGAGCCGGTAGCCGCTTGATACGTCACCTGAAACATATCCGTTATCAAAGGGTCAACTACATTGATTTGCGCGAAATCCTTGAACAGACGCTTTCCCCAAGAGTTTGACATCTCCACATCGAATACATACTCTCCAAGGGTAAGATTAGCGGATGCTCGGTTAAACGCAATCTGTCCACTCGTTTCGTTGAATACCATGGGCGTGGTATTGACGAGTTCCCGTTTTTTGTTCAACAACTCCACTGTCGTGTCTTTGCTTGGGTCGAACACCGAACCGCTTTTGAACATCAACACTTCGTAGTCGGTAAAAAACTCAGCAGGTGCAGACTCCCCCGTAATTTTATTGCGCAGGTTAAGCATCGTAAACGTATATGGCGGTGTAGATCCGTCCGCATCAATCCGATCAGACAGCGTCAATGCCATACCTCGTTTGCATTCAATGATGTTTGACTTATACCGAATTCCCTGGCTCAAGAAGCCCTTATCAATTTTAGAGCAGCTCCAACTGCTTATAGCTATTGTTCCTGTAAAACAAACAAGCAATATTCTCGATTTCATTTTGTTATCCGTTTAATTACTGAAAGATTGAGCATTAAAAAATAGCCGGTGATTATCCGACAATACATGTATGATCCCCGTCGTCGTGATAATCCCTGATGTCTGGCAATCATATGACAGATCACGTAGGTTTTCCGGTATGCTAGACTGATCCGGCTCATCGGAATCAAGTGTTCCGTTCACCTTCGTCAAGTTTACATAATCGACATAATCCAAGAACGTACTATAAATATTTACTCGTCGCAGCTTGATCATAAACCGGACGCCTTGGACGGCCCCCAACCTACTGGTATAATAAGCTCCTTCTGTAGACATTTGTTCACGGTTTATTTTTCCATCGAACATATAGATCTGTAAAGAATCCCGTAATTCAGTTGCTGGAATATCCTTGATACCAAAATCAATGTTTTCATCGCCAACTTTGATGATCTCCTCTTGTCTTTTGACCGCCACGTAACTGGCTACGCTGTAATTTGTTGATGCGAAAAAGGTGATATCACCATTAATTTCATCTTTCAATCCAGCCTGGTCGATCACACGGACTAATGAATCGAATTTCGGATGCGACTTCAAAAAGTCGTAGGTCGTCATATTGACAAATGCATCACTTGGCCCGCCGTCATTCATATAGTCATTCTTTTCGCAGGACAACAGCCCAACAACAGTCATGATGACCAAACAGAATCTTAATATCATTTTCATCTTTCCTAGTTTATATTAAAGTAAAATCATGCAGCCTATACTTCTAAACCTTACCACGCCAATATGGGGTTTGGGTGAGCTGCAAGTTATTCCGGAACAACTGGGGCGCTGCCGGCCAGTAAAACCCACCCTGACGGAAACGATCCGTAGACAGCCAGTCAACGAACTGCGGGTATTGCCGGGTCCGGATCAAATCAAAAAACAAGTGCCCCTCCAAGTAGAGCTCCTTTCCTCTTTCCAGCATATATTCGTACATAACTTCGTTCTTTGTCAGTCCGGCTTTGACCAACCCCGATGGAGAGGCGCCGTTCCGAGTTCGGAATGTGTTGATGATCGTTCGAGCTTTATCCACTTCATCCCGATACAACGCTATCTCCGCCTCCAAAAGCAGCATATCACTATACCTAAACACGATGATATTATTACTCAGATACGCGTCTTGCAGCTGCCCTGGATTACGATAAACTACGTTGCTATATTTGATACACGTAGGCTGGTTCGTATTGATATCGGTAAAATTTCTCCGGAAGCGGATATCGGCTGTGTCAATAACTTTGGTATCATATTCAAGCCACTCCCATTCGGTACCGCTCCAAACCCAGCCCCATTCTTTTGCTAATTTGTAAAAATGGTTGGCTAAGTAAGCGGGGTTGACGTGAAACCGCGAATATGTTGGACTGTTGTAGTCTATGTATTGTTTACGAAGAAAGAACGACGCGATGTGCCGATTAGAGCCCTCCCTGTTGTCCTCGCTGGCTGCAAGCTCAAATATGCCGTCGGGCGAACGGCCGATAAACGTGCTGTAATAATTACTTGTATCCGTTTGCCGGTATCCTCCGAAATCCTTGAGGGCTTGAATTGTGGTATCAGCGCTATATACATCGTTCATGTTAGGCTGGTCCGAACCTAAATCCGATGTGGTCGCTCGCCACAAATATAAGTGAGCCAATAATGCGTATACAGAACCTCGATTAGCCATCACTTTGGCCTCTGCAATGTTCCTATATCCCCAAGACAGCAATCTCGCCGCTTCATGGCAATCGTTTTCGATCTGAGCCATTACCTCCTCCTTAGCAGTTCTTGGAAGCTGCGGTGCGGATATCGGATCATCATACGCCTCGGTTACCAACGGCACGTCTCCCCAAACGCGGACCATTAAGAAATAGCTCAGTGCCCGGATAAATAATGCCTGCCCGATTACCTCGTTTTTAAACCTGACCGTGTTCTCCTCGTCCGCAAGCAACGCATCGTCAATCTCAGGAACTTGCTTCAATATGATGTTGCTCATGGCAATGGCTTTATAAAACGAGGTCCAATCTCCATACGATTCGATGTTGTATTGAAAAGTGAAGTCACCCCCTTGTATGCCCTCCAACCCATCTCCCGAATAATCGATAGTAAAATAATTCCTGGCTACGGCATCGCCATACATATAATGCCGGCCAGCCCCATTGAAATTACCACTTGTGACAGCGTTTCTCAACAACGCGTAGTTTCCTGCCAAGCCACTTCGCACGTCGCGGGAGGATTGCCAAAACGCGTCCAGATAAGTCGAGTTGCGGGGTTCTTCTACCAAAATTTTTTCGCACGAGCTTGCAAGTAAGGCAATGATCGCATAAACACCCAAAAGAGAATATTTCGATTTCATAATTTCTTGGTTAAAATGTCAACTCTAAGCCCAATGTATACTTCCTCGGGATGGGGTACCCACCGCCATTGTATTCCCCGTACTGATTGACCGCTTCCGCATCCGGCAGCTTCCTGGACTTTTGCCACATATAAGCGTTGTCCACAATTCCGTAAATCCTCAACCGCCCCAGCCCCATGCGCGACAAAAAAGCCTGGTTTACTTCGTATGACCCGATGATATTCTTCAGCCGGACGTAACTGCCGCTTTCCAAGAAGAAGGTTTGCGCTGATGTGTAGTAATACCGATAACTGCCCAAATCCATTTTAGCATATGTGGCCTCATCCCCATCTGCGCGCCAAATGTTATACTTGCTCAGGTCCGGTATGGAAAAATAGGCGAAGTTGCTCATTGCACTGCCAGCGGTCGAATTCGAAAAGGCGTCCGACTCAAACAGGTTCAGCACATCCCGATCCAGGGTATAATTTAAAAATACAGTAAGCGAAAAGTTTCTATAAGAAAACGTATTCGTCCATCCGCCCGTCCACTTCGGATTAGGGTCGCCGATGGGCAACTTGTCTGGGTTGATGCCGCTGTTGAAGACATCAATGAAATAGTCCCCGTCCAGATCGGCAAAATAAAAATCCCCCGCATCATACAACCCGTTGTTATTCCGAAACCGTTCTCCTGTATAAGGATTGATCGGTACGTCCGCTCGTGACCCGTATACCCCAAGTGTTTGAAGCAAGTAGAATGTATTGATTGGGCTGCCTACCGAAAGAATATGTGATTTATCAAAACGGTCGCCGCTCAACACCAGATCTCTTCCACCATTAGGCAGATTCATGATGGCGTTTCGATTATAAGAAAGGTTGAAGTTTGTCATCCACCTCACCGGGCTGGTTCTGTTTAAGGGATTAGCATTAATGATCACCTCAAAGCCTGCGTTACGGATACCGATAGAATTGGTTAATGCTAGATCGTAGCCGGTCGTGACGGGTAATTCTACAGAAAAGAGCTGAGCTGTGGTTTCCCGATTGTAGATATCCGCTGAAAAACTGTATTTACCCTGAAAGAGGTCTATATCTGCACCAATGTTCCAGCTTCTACTTTTTTCCCAGGTTAGCCCGCGTTGGGCCACCCCGTTATGAAAGTTTGGCAGGGTGGATACAACGCCGTTATAAGATGTTGCGCCACTGCCGCTATATGATCCGGCGTTGACATTATAAAGGTTATACTGTAGATAATTCTCACGTGGTAAACTACCCGATGTGCCGTAACTTCCGCGAATTTTCAACATGGATATTCCCTCACTGTCTTTTAAGAAATCCTCTTCAGACAACAGCCACCCTACCGAAAATGCAGGGAACCACCCCCACTTGCTGTCTTCGCCAAAGCGAGAGGAACCGTCCGAACGTAAACTTCCAGAAAACAAATAGCGGCTGTCGAAATCGTAACTAAATCTTGCATAGTAGGAAAGCAGACCCCAGGCTTGATAATCTGACCCCGCACCGATATTGTTCTGCAAAAAGCCTTGCACGACCTTAATTTGGTCTGATGACCCCAGATTTCCCCACGCTTGAGTGGTCTGATAGCGATCAGTTTGAATGTCCTGGCCTAGCAACGCGCTCAGCGAATGTTTGCCAATCATATTATTATAGGTAAGATAATTTGATGACAACCAATTTTCCTGAGCGGATGAGAAAGTAAACGCAAGGTTACCTACATTACCATTTAACGCACTCGGGCGGTTGTAATCGCGCCGTGCACCGTTATTGGTATAGGATGTTTGTGAAGTGAACCTGAGATGCGGCGAAAACGCGTAATCCAAATTGAGGGTTAATGCCAGTTGATTATTGATGTTTTTATCTAAATTTTCATCGTATACCCCCAATATCAACTCTCTCTTACTGTCCGATAGGTTAATTAGTGATGAGGGCATGTTGCCTGCTCCCACATTTAAGGGACTTATACCCAAACCTAAGTTTCGTTCCAGCGGACTCAGCCCTTCTCCGTTCCCTCGCGCCCGGTCTGTGCGCGTGAAAGCAATAATTGGGTTAATCATGAGCTTTTCTTTTGCCGCCCTGCTGACCAAATTCAATCGGCTACTGAAGCGTTTGAAGCCTGTCGCTTTAATAATACCTTCTTCATCGTAGTAACCTGCACTGAAACGGTAAGACATACCACCTGAACCACCGCCACTTAAACTCAGGTCCCCATTATTTATTTTACCAAGTTGATAAAATAAATCCTGCCAATTCGTGTTGCCATTGAAGGCCGGATTCAAACTATCTGTTAGCAAAAAAGGAAGGTTAGCGCGGTTGTTATAGGCAACTTGCCTTTCAATAATCTCCATTTTTTGCCTGCGTTCGGCAGCACCCAGTGTGACGTCCCTAAGTTCGGGCCGCATCACTATACCGGTATAGCCATTGACCATTACAGTAGGTTCCGTACTACGCCCTTTCTTAGTTGTAATCATAATGACGCCGTTAGCTGCACGGGAGCCATAAATAGCGGCCGCTGAAGCATCGCGCAACACGTCCACTGACTCGATATCATTTGGATTCAATCCAGCCAGGTAGTTTGTGCCAGTACCGGTATTGACACTATTGTATTGCTCCGCTGGTTGAGGCACCCCGTCAACGACGTATAACGGATTATTCAAGATGGTACCTGGCTCGTAATTTGAACTTACTCCGGTGGTTCCCCGTACATTCACGGTAGGTGCTCCGCCAGGCATACCCGTAAAATTCTGGACATTCACCCCCGCAAGACGGCCTTGTAATAACATATCGAAACTTGCCGCAGGGATATTAGCGAGTTCCTTTCCCGAAATACTCGAAATCGCAGCAGTATTCTTTTTCTTGCTGACTGATTGATAACCGATGATAACCACTTCGTCTAATGAACTCAGCGTCTCGGTCAACACAATTTCAATAGCGGATTGTCCTTGAACAACCACCACCTGTTTTTCGAAACCAACGAGCGTTGTCTCGAGCGTAGTTCCACGATCTGCTTGAATAGAAAACTGCCCCTGATCGTTCGTTTGCACGGCGATATTCGTGCCTCGAACTGCAACCGTCGCTGAGGCCAATGGTTGCCCGTCCACATCCTTCACCGTTCCTGTTACGGTCTGGGCTAATATAGGAAGTGAAAACAGGCTATACAACAATAGTAGTAGTGTTTGTCTCATATTAGTTTCATACTTGCTAATTAATTACACATCAAAAAAAGACCAGATAACTAGGATACAGGCTTACGGATCCAAAAACGGTATTGCTTCGTTGTTCATGTTGTTCAGTTTGTTTAGTTAACAATAAAACTACAAGTACAAGTGCTACGCACATGATTATTTTCGTCCCTATCTCAGAAAAATATATATGGTTGAATGGTTAGCTATCTTATCATCAAGATATAACAAAGGTAAATGCACGGCCCTGCTTAAACTAATCCGATCTTCACCGATAAGAGCAATTATTTACCCTATATATAAATATACTGCCCAGCGGTAACGAAAAAGTGAATTAAAATTGATCGCTTTTCAATTTATATCTTTCTTTTTCAGAATGATGGCTTGGTATTCCGATGCATTGGAAAAAAGATGGTAAGGGCATAGCTTATATAAGCACTAACTTATATTTCAACCGATAGACATTAACATGTAATCAGATGGTAACGAAGCTTTTGCAATTTTAGCCCTTCCACCGTAAGTCTTTGTAAAATCACGATGATTTCATATATTAGTACCATGGTAAACCGAAACCAACCAATTCTTAAACTCGTCATATGCGATTCCTCTTATTGGGCCTCTGCTTGTTGTTGTCCCATTTGTTAGCCGCACAGAACAACGGCGAAATCAAAGGCGTTGTCGTGGATGTAAACCGGCAACCGTTGGAAAA
The DNA here is from genome assembly GCF_042646065.1 of Parapedobacter deserti. Classification (NCBI taxonomy): domain Bacteria; kingdom Pseudomonadati; phylum Bacteroidota; class Sphingobacteriia; order Sphingobacteriales; family Sphingobacteriaceae; genus Parapedobacter; species Parapedobacter deserti. The sequence goes on along the minus strand of NZ_JBHRTA010000038.1, from coordinate 128,497 downwards.
GGCAACAATAGCGGTTGTTGAAGTCAAGGACTCTTCGGTGGTTACTTATTCCTTATCGGACAGCGACGGTCGGTTCAAGCTGATAAAAATTCTAACGTTGCGACAGTTAATCGTACACATCACACACGTCAGCAGTTCACCTTATAGCCATGAATTTACCCTAAATCCCAAGGAAATTTTGTCTCTCGATACGGTTATGATGGGAGAAGTCAGTCTTGATGAGGTGATCGTAACGCACATAGCGCCCATCCGATTAAATGGCGATACGCTGGAATATCGAGCCGACTACTTCAAGACACGCCCCAACGCTAACGTGGAAGAGTTGCTGCAATTGTTACCCGGTCTCCAAGTCAATGTAGACGGCACGATTTACTATCAAGGCAGGCAAGTTTCGGGTATACGGGTCAACAATAAAGATTTTTTTGCGCAAGACCTCACGATGGCAACCCGCAATCTTGACGCTTCATTGATTGACGCTGTACAGGTGATCAAAGACAAGGGTGAGTCAAAACGGGAGATACTGGATGATTCTGAGCTACCTATCGTAATTAACCTGAAGACAAAAAAAGATTTTGTTAAAGCGGATTTCGGCAAGTTTTACGGCAGTGGCGGCACACACGACCGCTATGAAACGGGAGCATTGGTCAACACGTTTCGGGACACCTTGCAGATCAGTTTCATCGGCTATGGGAACAACATCAGCCGACAGGGCTTTGATTATAGTGAGTTGGGGCAGTATGGCGGAATGAACCGTGCAGAAAACAATTCGTATAGTTATATGAGCTATGGCGGATTACAAAATAAGGTTTCCCTTGGCATCAATGCAAACTACGACATTGACAAAAAACTGAAAACCAATTTAATGTATACATTTGAACAACAGAATGACTACGTGGATAATAAAGGCACCAACTCAAATATCTATGAAACAATAACTGAAATTGCGAACAGCCAAGACAATTCAACCTATAAGAACTACACTCACCGCTTCCGGGCATTTGCTCGTTATGCCCCAGATACGACATCGACCGTTTCGTTGGATGCCAACATAGCGTTTGAACGGAGTGCAAATGAACATTACGGCAATTCGAGCCGATTTCAGGATGGAGGAATAAGTGTTCAGGAAGGCGAAAGCAACAGTAACAATACGGCAAACAACCGAAGTTATAGACACAATCTCTACGCAGAAAAAAAACTGGCTACATCAAAGATACTTTTTTCAATCAGCCAGAACGCCTATATCAGGCAAACGGAAAATAATAGTATCCGGAATACCTTCAACCGGTTCTACTTATTTAACGACAGTACTGTAAACCAAGGCATAATGCAGCTCACAAACGGCAACAATTTGACTATTGGAAATATGTTAAACGTACAAGTGCCCATCCGTAAACATGTCAATTGGGACACGTATGCCCGTTACAACTGGGAATTGAACCGGAACGTAGAGGAAATAGATAATAAAATCAACTCTGAGGAGTTCACAAACCGGAGTGATGTCGCCAACAACAAGCAGGGGCAATTCGGATTTGCCTTTCTCGGCACTCGGGCCAACGCCTCCCTTTTCAAGGAAAAACTAAAGATTTCTGTAGGTATCGAATGGCTGAATCTTGGCCGCAACTACCACTATTACGGGAAGTCCGCAGATTTGAATGATCGCAGCCGCTATTGGTTACCTACCGCTTCCTTCACGCTTAACGGTCTCACGCTATCGTACAGCAAACAGGTGAGGCTGCCTTCATTCTACCAGATCGTCGCGGTCAATTCAGACCTGTACCCAACTTCGTTGACGATCGCCAGCCCATATTTTACCAATCAACTAGAAGAGACCATCAGGTTTCGCTATTTCAGATGGTTCGCCAATAGCAAAATAAACTTCAATGCTTCGATAGGTTATACGAGCTATGAGAGGTCTATCGGATCAAGCACCACGTATGACGTATCCAGTTCTGAAACTACCCGCAGATATTATCAGGCACCGGGTACAGATCGGCTATATGTGAATGCATACGTAATGAAGCGCTTCGCGCAAAACGCGACATGGAATATCAGCTGGAACCTCTCTGGATATGGTTCGACGAGTAAGTCATATGCGACGGTAAATGATGAGGAAAACGCCGCACAGACGCTGTATGGCAATCTCGACAACAGCCTAAATGTAACCTACAAAAACAAGATAACGCTCATTCCCACATATGGATTTAACATGAATAAGGTTAGGAACGAGCAACAAACGGTAAACTTCCGGGATATCTCCAACATCAACCATAGTGTAGGTGCCATGCTGAGGCTGGATGATATCCGAAAATTCCGTCTCGAAACATCCTACACGGTAAGAAATCAACCCCGAAGTTTAGGTAATGACCGCACTAACCTCCACCTCGTAAATGCGGCGCTGTACTATCCCATTATGCAGCGGAAAGGCGAATTGAAGTTTACAGCTTTTGACATGCTAAACCAGAACCAAAATATCTGGATCGGCAGCTCCGGCAATACCAACTACTATCAGGAACAATTGACCCTACGACAATACTTTCTATTGGGGTTGGTGTATAAATTCCTGGCTACCCCGAAGTGATTAGGCGTTAGTTAGTTGACGTTTACGCCTAGAATACCGCCTTCTGCCCTTCCCATACCGGGGGCTCTACTCCCAGCAGGTGCTTTACAAAAAAGTCACGCCTTTTCTTTTCACCATATTCGCCCCCTGAAGTATGACCAGCGCCGGGCAACACCACCAGCTCGTGGTCTTTATTAGCTTTGATGAGCGCATCTACCACCTGCATGGTCGACGCGGGATCTACATTGTCGTCAACTTCACCAACGATAAGCATCAGCTTGCCTTCCAATTTATGGGCGTTGACCACATTCGAACACTCCGCATATTGCGGGCCGATAGGATAGCCCATCCACTGTTCGTTCCACCACATCTTGTCCATCCGGTTGTCGTGGCAGCCGCACGATGATACGGCAACCTTATAAAACTCCGGGTGAAACAGCACAGCGCCGGCTGCGTTTTGCCCTCCAGCGGAAGTTCCATATATGCCAACACGGTTCAGATCCATATACGGGTACTTTGCTGCAGCGGCTTTTATCCACAGCATGCGATCGGGGAAGCCGGCGTCCTTCAGGTTTTTCCAGCAAACATCATGAAAGGCCTTAGAGCGGTTGGACGTGCCCATGCCATCGATCTGCACAACAATAAAGCCCAGCTCTGCCAATGCAGCCATCCCCTGCTGTGTACTGAAAGTCTTAGGCACAAACGACCCCTGCGGACCGGCATAGATGTTCTCAATAACAGGATACGACCTGCTGGGATCAAAATTGGAAGGCCGGATGATAACGCCCCAGATATCCGTTACACCGTCACGCCCCTTTGCATGGAATACTTCGGGATATTTCCATCCGGTTGCGAGTAAGGCGCTGTCATCCGCCTTTTCCAACTCCAGCAACACCGTGCCGTCCGCTGCGCTGCGCAATACCGATACCGGTGGCGCATCGACTCGGGAGTATGTATCGATAAACATAGAATTGTCTGGAGAAAACACTGCTCGGTGGTTTCCGTTTTCAAAGGTCAGCGGAACCAAGCCTGAACCATCGAAGCTGACGCGGTAGTATTGGATAAAGTAGGGATCTTGACCGGCCTCCTTACCGCTTCCCGCGAAAATGAGGTACCGCTTATCTTCATCTACATGCACTACCTCCCGCACCACCCATTCACCTTTGGTGATCTGATTCTTAACGCGCCCGGTTTTGCCATCGTAAAGGTATAGGTGGTTCCAGCCATCGCGCTCCGAAGCCCAAATGACTTCCTGGCCGTCATTGATATCCTTCCGGTACTTCTTGCCACTATAATCTACGAACGTCTTGCTGGTTTCGGTAATCAACGAGGAGACCTCCCCCGTGGCGGCATTCACCGAAAACACCTCATATCGCTGATGCCCGCGTTGATTGTATTCGAAGGTAAAGCCACGGCTGTCTTTCCGCCATTCGAGGCGCGATATGCTGTATTGGTTGGGAATCAGCTCTGGGTCGACCGCAAAAGACAGCTTGCTATCCAGCAAAAACAATACCGGTTGATTTTGCGGAAGCGCATCCCCTGGCTTTAGGTAATTCCGCTCCTGGAGAATGGGCTGCAGTTGGGTGCTTGGCGAGGACTCTACGAAATAGATCTTCCGCTGGGTATTTGGCCTTACCTTATTCACGGCAAGCTTCCTGGAATCCGGCGACCAGGCAATATTCGGTGAGTAAGCGTGCCCCAACGCCCCATCATAACTCAGCTGGATTTCACCACCGCGTTTGTCGCGGGGGCGTACGTATACATTGTAGTTCTTGATATAGGCCACCCAATTGCTGTCTGGAGAGGTGGTTTCCCGTACCCCATCACTGTCTGGATCTCCCCAGTAACGGCCACCCCCACGGCCCCACCGCGGTGGCTCAGGCTTCTTGCCGGTATCCGTAACCCGGTAATCCGTCAAGCTAACGCTCCACACCTTGTCAAAAGCATTGAAGTCGATCTGATTTGCCGACCTATACGTGATCACATTAAACGGAAGGCTGTCAGCGTCTACCTTTTCCCCGCTTGCCGAAGCCAAGGTAGCTGCGATCCGGTGATGATCGAAGGCCAGCGCTTTTCTGCGCTCGGCTGCATCTACCAGCATAAAGCGCTTACCTTCCGGTGTATTATTTACATACCAGAATTTCGCCTCATTTTCCAGCCAGGTAAAGTTGGTAGGTGTATAATGCACTTTGTTACGCGTTGTTTCGCTAAACGAGGCCGCACGTATATAATCTTCAGCAGTCCCTTGGGCATGCGCTTTACCAATGATCATCAGCCCATAGATGAGCAGATGAACCAAGCACCGGTACCTGATTTGCGTATACTTCATTGCTTATTGTATAATTTATGTCGAAATCCATATTCCAGCTCCCCCCGGCACTTATTATGCGCCATATTCACCGGGATCAGCTGTTGCATACATCAACTATTTACTGGCATTGCTTTTTTTCGTATCAGGTAATATACCGGTATACCCAGCAAAGCGATGATAATTCCTGGCCAGGTATAGTTCGGCTTGTAGACGACCATCAATATGATAAAAGCAGAGCCCATGCAGATGTAAACCAGCGGCAATATGGGATAACCAAACGCCTTATATGGCCTTGGAGCCTCGGGACGGGATTTCCGCAACCTGAATATGCCAATAATACAGAGCACATAGAATATGACAACCACGCTGGAAATCATATCTAATAAGTCGCCGTATTTGCCGCTCAGGCACCATAGCGAAGCGATAATGCATTGCAGCCATAGCGCTACGGCAGGAACCGAAGACCTGTTGAGCTGTCCCACCTTCCGGAAGAAAAGCCCGTCCTGCGCCATCGAGTAATAAACCCTTGCCCCAGCCAAAATCAGCCCGTTGTTGCAGCCAAACGTGGATACCATGATCATAATGGCAATGATCGTGATGCCAATAGGACCAAAGATCTCCTGAGCAGCGGTCATGGCTACCCGATCTTTATCGGAAGCAGCCATCTGTTCCATGGTAAGTACTCCCGTATACATGAGGTTGGTCAGCAGGTACACGATGGTCACGATGATCGTACCCAACGCGAGGCTCAGCCCCACATTGCGGCCCGGATTTTTGATTTCACCGGCTACCGAGGAGGATGCGTGCCACGAATCGCTGCTGAATATGGCACCAACCATCCCGGCAGCGATGGCACCCAACGCAGCGAACATGGTATAATTTGCAAGCGAGCCATCCGAATTCAGTCGTCGTAGGTTCCAGGCATCAGCGGTGAGCCAATTGGCTCGCCACACATCGCTGTTGAACGCAAAAAAACCAAAAAGCACCAGTCCCAGCAGGCTCACAATCTTAACCACTGTGATGCTGGTCTGCACAGCTTTTCCGCTGTTGACGCCCCAGGTGTTTACCACGGTAAGCAACAAGATGACAACTATTGAAACCAGCTGCGCCGATGATATTTGTAAGAAACTCAAATCCATTACGATCACGTCCTCATCCAGTGCCGGAAGCAAATAGGCGGTGAACTTGGCAAAGGCTACGCCGACCGCAGCAATTGTGGCCGTTTGGATAACGGTAAAAAAAGTCCACCCGAATACAAAACTGACCAGCGGATTGTACGCCTCCCTTAGATAAATGTACTGCCCCCCTGCCTTGGGGAACATTGCGCTTAGCTCGCCATAGCTCAGCGCAGCGGTAAGCGTCATAAAGCCGGTAATCAGCCATACCGCCATGAGCCACCCCGCACCGCCGGTATTCCTCGCAATATCCGCGCTGACAATAAAGATACCCGAACCGATCATGCTTCCGGCCACCAACATGGTGGCATCCATCAGGCTCAACGACGATTTGAACCCGTTATTTGCCGCTGTGCTCATTATGGTCTGGGCTGTAATTTGCCTCCAGGGGCTTTATTTATCGTCAGATTCATGGTAGTTGTTCAGTTGTCAAACGCATAAAACCTCCAACTGCTTTGGAAATCGCGGTTCAGCTTTTGGTTAGTCAGCGTAGCACGGAGCAGTTCAATGGGCAGGTAATTTTCTTTGATAATCTGATCATGAAACTCCTTATAGGTCATCTTGCCGGTATCAACCAGTTCTTTTTTCAGGCTCCAGACCTGTAATCCACCGGTGAGATAAGCAAGTTGGTATAGTGGGCCGTAGTTAGCCTCAAACGAGCGCTTGACTTCACCGTGTGCCGTCGACGGTTCATGCCCAACGCGGTCCACGAGGTAGTCGACGCACTGCTGCGGTGTCCATTTGCCCAAATGGTAATTGATGGAAAAGGTAATTCGTGCACAGCGGTGCATCCGCCAAAACAGCATACCGATCCGTTCTTCCGGAGTTTTAGCAAATCCGAGATCGTACAGCAGCAGTTCCCAATAGAGCGTCCACCCCTCCGTCCAAAACGGTGTACGAAATGCCTCGGCCCGATAGGGCTTGTAGCGACTATTCATGAAGTACTGGAAGTGGTGACCAGGCACCAATTCGTGCTGCACGGTACCCCGTGAAAAATAAGGATTGTTGCCTCGCATACTCATCAGCTTCCGGTCATGGCTCATCGTGTTGGTCGGATAGGAAACCATGATGTTGCGTCCGCCGAGGAAAAACGGGCTAACTAACTGCTGCTCGGGTGACATCATAAACATGCCCCAAGTTTCTTCGGAAAGCGGAGGCATGGTTACCAAATCCTTTCCTTTGATGAAATCATTCGCGTCTTTATACAGTTCAATGATCAACTCAGGTTGTTTTCCCGGTGGTACATAGCTATTTTTAACCTTTTCCTGCGCCGCTTTCCAGTCATCACCGAAACCCATCTCACGCGAGGCCTTCAGCAGTTCCGCTTCGCACCACGCAAATTCTTGGTCCGCCAGTTTGAGCAATTCCTCTGGAGTATAAGGAATCATATCATCACGAAGCGCTTTGACAAACGCTTCCCGGCCTATTGGCCTTCCGCCAATATTACTGCCGTCGTCAAACGGCTTGGCGTCACTTTTACTTAAAATAAGCTTCCCGTAGCGTTCAAGTGCCGTGTCCAATGCGTTGTACGGTTCGGGCACCCACCACGTGAATAGGGGGTCGTACCCATTGTAAAAATCGAAAGCGTTTTTGAGGCGTGCCTTCAGATCCAGCACCGCGCTGGATGCGTAGTCAGCCAACGCGGCATCCAGCGCATCTTCCTTTGTTAACAGCGCCTGGGCTTCAGTCAATTGCTGGAGCGCTCCATGCAGCGAATTTGCTACCGCTTCGCCATCTACCGAAGTACCCTTCCGCCTCAACCGTTCGAATGCATAAATGGAATCGGCAAATGGCATCCATCGGACAACCTTTTGGTAATCGACCTTTTCGGCAGCCAGCGTTTCTTCACTCCGCTCGATTTTACGTTTCAGCAGGATGTAGTCCACTTGCCCGTGTATACTGAACCGGTCGAAATCCAGTGTTTTCAGCTTATCAAGGTATTCCTTATTTAGCCGCCTCAACCGGTCCAATTGTTCCGGCGAATGTACATATGCAGCGCCTCTTCCTTGAACGGAAGCCATTGGTCCGTAAAAGTACTCGACCGCCCGCGTATCCTGACCGTATTGGACCACCAAGCCCGAAACCTCGCTGGCCTGTTCATAAAGACTGGCTAAATGATTGTTTTGCTGAGCCTGTGCCGTTACAGGCCCGGTGATGGCAAGGATCGATGCAGCAATCGCAGTTCGCAAATAATGTTTCATATCAAATAATTACCTCTCCGAATCAAATGCAAAAGGTTTCTAACGGGGTTTAGGCAAATATAAAGCAAGATACACCACGAAAGGTAGTCAGATATTAACATTTCATGCCCCAGATTTGCGCACGCTTGTAACATCATTAGGACAAAATAAACCTTTACCTTTTCAACCGCGCACCGACTCATACACCAGCAGGGCGGCTGCCAGATCTTCCACGGCGAGTCCTGCCGATTTGAAAAGGGTTATTTCTCCGGGATCTGTTCTGCCAGGATGTACACCCTTGACCAACTCGGCGATATCGGCTTGCACCTCCGCGGGGTCAAGCACCCCCTGGGCAATGGGGATAGCCAACTCTCCCGTTTCGTGGAGCGCTCCTTCCCGCGAATCCACAAAGATGGTGCTTCTCCTGATAGCTTCGTCATCGACCTCCCTGGTGTTGGGCGTATGCGAACCGATGAGGTCGAGGTGGGTACCCGGCTTCAGCCATTCCCCACGGATAAGCGGCGACGGAGATAATGTAGCGCAGGCAATCACATCCGCATCACGAGCTGCTTTTTCGAGGTCGCGTTCGATCTCCACCCGGTGACCCAAGGTGGCCAGATGCGCTGCAAAGTCCTGCGAATTAGCGGCATGGCGCGTCCATATCGATATCCGACGGTATGACCGCATCACGGTGTGTGCTTGAACCAAGTGCTGCGCCACCTTTCCTCCTCCTACGATCAGCAAGGACTCTGCATCTTTTGGGGCCAAAAACGATGCCGCCAGTGCAGACGTACAGGCCGTACGCCGCGCGGTTAGCTGCGCAGCATTCAGCTGTGCCAGCGGCTGTCCGGTAACGGCGTCCATCAACATATAATGCGCATGAATGGCGGGAAGCCCTTTCTCTCCGTTTGCCGGCGCAACAACTACTTGCTTAATGCCCAAGTAGCGATCGTTCCATACGGGCATCAAAATTACCGTGTTTTCAACAGATTCAACCGTCTTATAAAAATGATGGTGCCGCACCGGCATGGTATATGTCGAACAAAACATGTCTCGTAACGCTTCTATCAGCCGGTCATAAGCCAATGCATCTGCTACTTGGTCATTACCAATCGTAATCATTGTTGATGATAATATGTTTGTGAAATTAGCTGCTAATTCTCATTTGAACGCGCGGAACACGTTCGCTGCGCGAAAACCTGCGACCGGGCTCAATCTTTCAACAGCTCCCGGGAAATCACCAGCCGCTGTATTTCCGAAGTTCCCTCGTAGATCTGGGTGATCTTTGCATCACGCATCAGACGCTCTACATGGTACTCCTTCACGTAGCCATAGCCGCCATGTATCTGCACCGCCTCAACGGTAGTTTTCATGGCTACGTCAGCGGCATACAATTTTGCCATGGACGCTGCTTGGGCATACGGTTGGCCGTTGTCTTTAAGCCATGCTGCCTTCAGGCAAAGCAGCCTTGCCGCTTCGATCTGCGTGGCCATATCAGCCAGCTTGAATTGAATGGCCTGGTGCTGCGCAATGATTTTGCCGAAAGTTCGGCGCTCTTTCGCATAGTTCAGCGCAAGTTCATACGCTCCCGAAGCAATGCCCAGGGCCTGCGCCGCAATACCGATCCGCCCGCCTTCGAGCGTCTTCATTGCAAACTTGAATCCGAAACCGTCCTGGCCGATCCGGTTTTCTTTGGGCACCTTCACGTCGTTAAAATGAAGCGAATGGGTATCCGAACCCCGGATACCCAACTTATTTTCTTTAGGCCCTATCGAAAAGCCTTCCATTCCTTTTTCGACGATGAGTGCATTGATACCACTATGTCCTTTTTCCGGATACGTTTGCGCGATAACAAGGTAAGTGGACGCCGTACTTCCGTTGGTTATCCAGTTTTTGGTGCCGTTTAGCAGGTAATGGTCTCCCCTGTCCTCTGCTGTGGTCCGCTGAGATGTCGCATCCGATCCTGCCTCAGGCTCCGAAAGGCAGAATGCCCCGATTTGCTCTCCCGCCGCCAACGGCTTTAGATAGTTGTGCTTCTGCTCCTCCGTACCATATTTTTCAATGCCATAGCACACCAATGAATTGTTGACAGACACCACCACCGAAGCTGATGCATCTATTTTTGACAATTCTTCCATGACCACTACGTACGATACGGTATCCAGCCCCGCTCCATTGTACGCGGGGTCGACCATCATCCCCAGAAAGCCCAATTCGCCCAGTTTCTTGATTTGTGCCGCGGGAAATTCCTGATGCTCATCGCGCTCGATAACGCCCGGTTTCAATGCATTTTGGGCAAAATCACGGGCAGCATCCCGGATCATTCGGTGTTCTTCGGTGAGTTCAAATATCATAATTTGCAGGTTTTTTTAATTGCCGTCCGTTGGAAACGGATGCATCGCCTACGTAAGCAAAGATAGAGAAAAACACTATGCAAGCATAGTGTTTTGCCGAAAACTCAGCTACACATACGGTGTACTGCCATCAAAGCTCTACGTTTCAGCGTATTCAACTACCTGCTGTAACTAGTTGACCCCGAAGAGCTCGTCTGTTGTAAAGCTGCCAGCAATTAAATCGTAGAATCTTTCATACCGAACGGGTCAATTCAGCCTATCCGCTAGTTTTACTGCGCCGTTCCTGAATAAGTAACGATATCGATCCCAACGCCGTTGGGATCTACAATGGCAAAGTGCCTGTCACCCCATGGTTCGTCCCTTAAGTCAATTTTTATGGGGACACCTTTCGCTTTTACCGCTTCATATAACTCATCCACGTTCTCTACTTCGATGGTGAGGTAGACACCCTGACCGCCAAATGCCGACCGGAATAACGGTTGCTGCGTAGGGTGGTCAGGCAATAAAAAGCTGATTTCCGCGGTGCGTCCGGGTGTATGTAATAGGAGATAAAACTCATTTTCGAACGTTACTCCAAATCCCAGCGTTTCGGTGTAGAAAGCCTTGCTTTCAGCCAATTTTTCGGTGATGATTCCTGCATTTAGTTTCATATTCTGTCGTGTTTTAATGGTTTCAGTTTGTGCGCTTGCAATGCCAACGCAGCAAAGAACAGCAAGCCAGGTGAACAAATAGTGCATAACGAATTGTTTTTGTTATGCAAAGTTGCACGAAGCAAGTTCCCTAAGATTGTAAAAACCGGACAACTTACCGCCCAAAGGCTCGGCTTGGTGTCACCCCGTAGAGGCTTTTGAACGCTTTAATAAAGTGCGCCTGATCGTAATACCCCGCATCATAAAACAGTTTATTCTCCCGGAGACTGTGGGTTGATGGCTTGGCGCGGAGGATATTTTGGAAACGCACTATTTTCGAGAACGTTTTTGCCGTATCGCCAATATAGTATTCGAAAAGTCTCCGTAGCTGTCGCGGGCTGATACCGCTATCAATGTCCTTTTCTATAGTTAAAACGCCCGATTTCTGCATGATCGTGGCTATGGCACCGTATAGACGGGGGTCATGGTTAAAATCGGTGCGGGCGATATGTCGAAGGAAATAGTCATCCAGCTGTTGCCGAATAGCACTGGTTGGCAAACCTGGAACAAACCGCTCGGCGACAAACCGAGCTGTGGAAGGAATGACAGCCTCCAAGTCTTCGGTGCGGTTGCTTAGCGACGATGCATCGATCTTGAACAACTGAGGGAACATCGTAGGCAGAAACCGAACACCGACATAGTTAAACACACTGTCCAATTCGAATTCTGTGTACTGCTTACAGAAGCCCATTACGAAGCTTTTCTCAGGTCGATCTGCCTCGAAGAAGATATCGATGCAACCGTCCGCGACTACACGGTAAAGGAATGGATTTTCCAGCGGCACGCTTGTTTTGAGCTGCCAATAGCAGTGAATAAAAGGTTGCAGCCGATGATCAGGCAGCATTTCCAGGTAAGCGACTGATCCACCCGACTGCCGCACAGTGGGCTGTACCGGCTTGTATCCCGCTCGTATGACTGCTAACGTATCCAGATTCATTGGCTTTGCAGTAATGTAATAATAATACTCAGCTACCTATTTCTCGTTCAGCAACCTCATCCGGTAACAATTCATGACAGCGGTCCCCAGCTGCTGCACCAGCCGGTAGTTGACCACCGCACCGACAGCTGCACCGATGACCGGTATTAACTGTGCCATTTTGGCCAGATCAATATAGTCGCGGTATTCCAGCTGAAATGTGCGCCAATCAAAACTATCGATATCATCGGGCAGCCTTTCCGCATATGCCTCCCAATGACGCAACCGATCGTATACTTCGGCCCGATGTTTATGGCTCGAAAAGGCCAACTGGAATACGGTAAGCAAAAAAAGTCGTTCTTTATATTCCCCTACATCATAACCGTAGATCGCAGCAATATCAAACAACATTTTCATCTTGATGGCCAATAAAGCAGGGAAATCTGCCATCCCCATCAGGATGCCCCCCGCCCCGGTGACCGCACCCTCTAACGATGCCGTTTTTTTATACGTCTCGATAAGCCTCTTCACGTACGCCTCACGCAGCTGAAAACTGCTGTACTCCTTTGGCTGCGATGTCGTATATCCTGCCCCGAAAAGTACGGCCTTTACCATCTTTTCAATAGTGAATGTAATTGCCTGGTGAACTTTCTCGGGAATCAGGTTATTGAGTTTCGTCTGTATGTTCTTAGCCCAGACATTACCGAGTGGCTGCTTTCCCGTCATCTTACGCTGCCAGAACGCAAGCTCGATCATTACCCTTTTTCGATAGAAGGGTGAAATTTCCCCAAACGATTCTCCTTCCATACTGTTTTAGATGTAAGCGTACAACATTTTGTTACAGAATTTGGAATTTTCTAAAAATCTACTAAATTTGTAGATTAAACAGGTCACATAAAGGAGGAACTAAATATGAGTCTACGATTGGGTGATACCGCGCCAAATTTTAAAGCGGTGACGACAATAGGAGAAATTGATTTCTATGACTACACGGAAGGTAGCTGGGTCGTGCTATTCTCGCATCCCGCCGACTACACGCCGGTGTGCACGACAGAATTAGGCCGCACAGCCAATTTGAAGGCGGAGTTCGACAAGCGCAACGTCAAAGTGCTGGCCGTCAGTGTTGACCCGCTGGACCAGCACATCGGGTGGATTAATGATATTAACGAAACGCAGAACTGCGAAGTGGATTTTCCGCTGATTGCGGATGAGGACCGGAAGGTATCCGAACTTTACGATATGATCCATCCAAACGCGTCTGCTACGGCTACAGTACGATCGGTATTCATTATCGGACCGGACCGGAAGATTAAGCTTACGCTTACCTATCCCGCTTCGACAGGCCGCAACTTCATAGAAATCATCAGGGTTATCGATTCTTTGCAGCTTACGGACAACTATAGTGTGGCCACACCAGCCGATTGGAAACATGGAGACGACGTGATCGTTGTTCCGGCGATCCCGACAGAAGAAATCCCGTCCAAATTTCCCAAAGGTCATAAGGTCATTAAACCGTACCTGCGCACCACCCCCCAGCCAAATTTATAACGTGATAAATGGCAAAACGGACATATAAAAAAAGCGGTTGATCTGAAAAGCGTCAACCGCTTTCCGTTATTTCACACCGTCCTAAAAAACCTTGACCATATAAACATAGTCTTGAATCCGCTTTACTTGCTCCGTGCGGGTTAGCCCATTCAGCATATTTTTTTTGTTGATGACCAGCTTGTTCTCCAGCGAATCAGGCGGTATTGCCGAAATCGATTTTAAAAGCGCCTCGGTTTTAATGGCAAATGAAACGCCGTCAATTCCCGTCTGTTTACCACTGATGATGCCAATGACCTGCCCCCGGCTGTCTACGACAGGGCCCCCGCTGTTGCCGGGGTTGACCGGAATGGACAGCTGATAGGCTGTGGTATCACCAGCATAGCCGGTACGTGAACTTAAATACCCCTGCCCATACACAATCTCATCGCGGGGGAATCCGATGGTGTACACATCCTCTCCAAGGTCTGAAGCGGTTTCCTTGAACGTATATGGAATGCTTTTCAACGCCTGGAAGGCGCTATCGGTGATACGCAACATAGCTAGATCATGTGTAGGGTCGATGTAAATCACATCTGCCCGATATGAATGGCCTTTGGTATTTTGCAGGTGTACGGAGTCTGCACCTTTCACAACGTGGTAGTTGGTCACCACGTAACCATTTGAAGCGACCAAAAATCCCGTGGCACCGAAATGGCTCGCTGCCCCACCTTTCTGCTTTTCGTTGATGTTTCGGATTACCGCATTCTGGGCATTTACATTTCTTTTCACTGTGTTCATGTCCCTCCGCAAGGCGCTGTAGTTAGACGTCGTCTTTTCTATGGTTTGGTAATATCCTGACAGCCACAGTGTGGAGAATACTGCAACGATGGCGACGCTCGCCGCAACCAGCGAATTGATTTTGAATCGGTTCCATAATGCAACAATCAAGGGTTGTTGTTGTGTTTCCCCCGCTCGAACCGGCCTATCATGGTATGCTGCCGCCACGGATGATAACGTCTCTTTGAATGCTGCCCGGTCGGCCTGGTGCCTTAGCTGCTCTAAAAACAACCGATGCTGCTCCAATTGTTCAGCGGCAATCGGATCCGTTTCGCAATAGTTTTCGAAAGCCGACCGTTCGGCTGCGTTCATTTCGCCGCTCAAATACCTGTCGGCTTGTGTCATAAATTCCCGCTCGTTCATCATTTCTGCGTCACTTATTCGTCGCTGTAAAAAACAATTTTTTCAATCGTTGGAGACACTTATATTTCTGGTTTTTGGCGTTGTCCGCATTAGTGTATCCGAATTTGTTGCAAATGTCCTGCATGGACAAGTTCAATATGTAAAAGTCATGTATGATGGTCCGACATGGTTCTCCCAGCTTATCCAATGCCTGCTCCATCAATGACAGTTGCAGGTCTATCTCAAGGTGCCTGGTCAGATCGTCCTCTACAGAAATGACTTCCTCATAACTGCTAACATCATGCAACGTACGAACATTACTGCCCAGCTGTTTGAGCCAAAGCCGACGGCACACGGAATAAATATAGGTCTTTAGCCCACTGCTCAGCTTGAAATCACCCTGCCTAACCTTTTCATACAGTACGATCACCGCCTCCTGAAAAATATCTTTCGCCTCGTCTTCTGTACCGTTATTCTGCGTGACCATGCGCAAAGCCATCGGAAAATAATCCCTGTAAAGCCTTGCCAAAACCCCGGCATCGCCAAGCGCGATACCCTTGATGGTTCTAAGGTCTGCTTCCGGTACGGGAGATTTATGCAACTCGCTCACTTGTTAATACGCTTATACCCCAAATGGTAACCCATATACTTCGTCAAACCTACTACATTTTTTTTGATAATTTAGTGGTCGCAAACCCTATATTAGCGGCAAATTTACGCAACGCCATGCACGATACCACAACATTGCAGCAACGGATAGTTCAAGGCCTGAACGAGATTGATATACCTGATTCCCCGGAGAACCTTTATGCCCCCATTCAGTATATGCTGCAAATC
Source organism: Parapedobacter deserti (assembly GCF_042646065.1). Classification (NCBI taxonomy): domain Bacteria; kingdom Pseudomonadati; phylum Bacteroidota; class Sphingobacteriia; order Sphingobacteriales; family Sphingobacteriaceae; genus Parapedobacter; species Parapedobacter deserti. The sequence continues at coordinate 112,772 of NZ_JBHRTA010000038.1, read as the reverse complement.
GGCGGTAAGCGTATCCGTCCATTGCTTACATTGATGGCGGCCGACCTGTTTTCCATTGACGAGATAGACAAGGCGCTGCCCGCAGCCCTGGCGGTTGAGCTGTTCCACAACTTCTCATTGATGCATGACGACATCATGGACAACGCCCCCTTGCGACGCGGTCAACAGACCGTACATGAAAAATGGAATCCCAACGTGGCCATTCTTTCCGGCGACAACCTGCTCGTCATGGCGTACGCACAACTGGCAAAATGCCCTGCCGACAAGCTTGCCGGGCTCCTGGGAGCATTCAATACTATGGCAACCGAAGTATGCGAGGGACAGCAACTGGATATGGATTTTGAACGCAGGGAATCGGTCGGCATCGACGATTACCTGCAGATGATCCGGCTGAAAACCTCCGTTTTACTCGGCACCGCCTTAAAGATGGGAGCCATACTCGGCCATGCGGATGAAAACGACGCACAGCTGCTCTACGACTTCGGCGTCAATGTGGGCATCGCCTTCCAGTTGCAGGACGATATCCTAGACGTATACGGCGACCCTGCGCAATTCGGCAAACAGCGGGGCGGGGACATCCTCGCCAACAAAAAAACACTTCTACTGCTGAAAACACTTGAAATTGCCGACAGGGATACCATAACTGTGTTGAACCACTGGTTCCACGACGACAGTAACCCTGAAAAAAAGGTCCACGAAATGACATCAATCTACGACAAGCTCGGTATCAGAAAACTAGCTGAAGCTACCAAGCAAGCGTATGCTGAACATTCCTTTCGCGCCCTGGAACGCATTCGCGTGCATGCAAGCCGTAAAGCGCCACTCCAAACGTTAGCCCACGCCTTGCTCACACGTACGCACTAAGCACCACACCACTTCCTGTAAACCAAAATTAAGGACCATTTGCTAATCGTTTGTCCGATCTATTAGAAGGTAACAGGGATCTTATAGGGATTTCATAGGGAGATCATAGGGGCGAACACCTATGATATTGCTTTAATATACCTGTTATATAAGTAGTAAATTACTATAGTATGAAGAACGGTTGCCATGTTGGAGCAAATAAAAGGGAAGGAAACTGGCAACATAATTGCAGCGGATGGGCTGCCATTTTGTTTTTGTTAATTTTTTGCTACCTTGTGCGTTTGCATACCACAGGTAAACGGACACACCATAGCTCACTATTATGGATGCATTAAAGATCACAACGTTTCAAGCATACCTTTTCTGGGAAAACATCGAAAAAAACCTAAGCAACTTAGCACTCAGGCTGTCGGCCATACGCGAGAAAACCGACCTGATCGTATTGCCGGAGATGTTCAACACGGGTTTCACGATGAATGTCGAGAAGTGTGCCGAAAAAACGGATGGCCGAACCATGCACTGGATGCTAGAAATTGCTCAGAAATACGACTGTGTGGTGGCAGGCAGTCTCATTATTGAAGAGGAGGGCCGGTATTTTAACCGGTTTGTCTGGATGACCAATAGTGGCGACTATGTCAAGTACGACAAGCGACACCTCTTCGGCATGGCCAAAGAGGACACTGTATTCACACCGGGCACGCAGCGTGTTATTGTAGACCTAAACGGTTGGAAGATCTGCCCGATGATCTGCTACGACCTCCGTTTCCCCGTGTGGTCACGAAACCTCAACGGCGCATACGACATACTGCTGTACGTGGCCAACTGGCCAGATAAACGTTCAGCGCATTGGCGGAGCCTTATTCCCGCAAGAGCCATCGAGAACCAAGCCTTCGTCATCGGCGTAAACCGTGTCGGACACGACGGAAACGAAATTTATTACTCCGGAGGTTCCATGTGCATCTCACCTGTCGGCGATGTTGTTTATTATAAGCCCGAGTATGAAGACTTGTACACGTTTACAATATACCGAAAGGATTTGGAGGATACCCGCCAAGGCCTGCCTTTTTTAAAGGATATGGATGAATTTAGTCTGACAGTAAAATCGCAAATCACAAGACTAAGCTAATTACTGGTATGGCCGTTCAAGAATTGCAGATTTGATGACCGCATCACGCAGGTCAAAGTCAATATTGTCGGATGCGGCAATGGTAGTCACCCCTTCGTCCACTTCCAAGCGTTGGATCGTCCGTTGTTGTCTGCTTTGGCGTAAACGCCCAAACTTTTCTGCATCCAATACGCCGGAGTAGCGTCCAAATCGTTCAGAAAGGGAGCCTGGATGGGATTCGCTGCCCGGCGGGCGGTGACTTGAAGTCGGTACTCGTGACGTGGTTATTGGCGGACGTTGTTCAGCCGGTGACGATCGGCGCTCGGGCTCCGGAAGTCGATGGCCGGGATACGGAAGCCCCGGATCACTCATCGGTGGCTGCTGGTCAACAAACGGCCGTTGTGCATTATCCTCAGGCAAGGGAGGCTGTCCCAGATTTCTTTTCCGGGCTTTTTCCTGCTCCTTTTGAAAATTGGCGTACGCCTGAAATGCGAAAACCAAAAGAGCGATCAATATCGGAATAAATGTTTCCATCGGTATAAAGATAACGTTTTTCTGTAACATATTGGCATCAAGTACGTCAAAAGCATGTAACTGCCGTCCATGAGAGACCAACGACAACTGTTTCAGAAACTGTTTGAAGACAACTCCAAAAGGGTGTACCACCTTTGTTATGGGTATACCGGAGACAGTGACTCGGCAAACGACCTCATGCAGGAAACCTTTATTAAGGTGTGGCAAAACCTCGATAAATTCCGCAACGAGTCACAGTTTTCAACCTGGATCTACCGCATAGCCGTGAACACCTGCCTCTCGTACCTTCGCACTGTAAAACGTCGCGCGACGGACGAGCTCAACGACAGCATCATTGAAAATTTTGCCGAAGAGCCTTCGGAAAAGCAGGAGCAGATTGCCTTATTGTATAAATCCATCGCACAGCTGGAAGAAAATGAACGGATCATTATTACTTTGGTACTGGACGAGGTGCCGTATCCAGAGATCGCCGAAATTGCCGGTATCTCCGAAGGCAATCTTCGGGTAAAAATTCACCGGATAAAACACAAGCTAACAGAAATATACAACAGCAATGAAAGGGTTTGATGAGATACAACAGCTTTGGCAGAGGCAGGAGCCGGAGCCAAACGTTAGCTTCGATGCGGTTTTGAGACGCGTTAAGACAAACCGGGCGTCACTTGCCAAGAAACTGTTTTGGCAAAGTGTATCGGTAGCCGTAGCTATCCTGGTTTTGCTCTGGATGTTCATCGCAGTCGATTTTTCGACATGGACCACTTATCTCGCGTTAGCGATCATGATTGGTTGTATCAGTTACTATTTATTTACGCAGTGGAAAGACTACCGCAATATCAGCAATAGCGCCCAGTTGCTGTCCAAACCACAAGACTACATCAATTACCTGAAAACGTTCCAGCAAAAGCGCAATCGCTTCAACACCCGCAACTATGCGGTTTATGAAGCGTGCATAGCTGTCGCATTTGCACTCTACGGCATTGAAATGTATTTTGCCTTGCCTTTCTGGACATTTGCTGGCGCGGTCATCTTCATCATTTTCTGGTTTCTCATCTGTCACTTTGTCTTCATGAAACAGTACATCCACAATGAAAATACACGCATACAGGAAATGATCGATAATCTAGAACGGATAAAGGGGCAGTTTAGGGATGACCGGTAACATTCCATTCCTGATGAAATGCAAAGGCAGCGTATATCGGAGCGCTAATACCTGCACCGAAAAAGCAATAATCGGATAAAACCTCCCCCTCGCAGCTCCCGGAACCCCAAAAAATTTCCTGAAATAGTTGCAGAATCAAAACCATTCAACTAATTTTATAGTTAATTATAAGATTAACTAAAGCATATTGTATCGTTAGCCGTCAAGGCTCACGAAAAATCTAATCAAAATTTCATCGATGACAGCACGGAGCTTAATGGCTTTATTCATACTCACGGAAACAAATTGCGGCCCAAATGGCAAAAGACAACAATTGGAACGTGATGGCCAAACGCAGGAGTCGCTCGTAAGATGGCTCGCTTGAACTGATCAACTCGAAATGGAGCGCCCTTGGATTTTCGTACAAGTTGGTCCACGGATATGGAAAGACCTTGCCAAGTGTTAATACATAATATGCTGGCCAACAATACCGGCGCATAGATCCGGGCCTTGGGGGTTAATGGTTGGCTCCCTCCTTTAACCCCTAAAAAAGGAAAAGTCCTGAAATGGGATATTCATTTCAGGACGTTGGTGCAACTACAAGCTGCATAATCGTTACGGAACGCTATTAAAGGTTTGATTATAGATTTCGGTGATCCGCTGCCAGCATTACCGGGAGATTCAATTGAGTTTTCAGTAGATAGAACCAATGCTTGCGGTGTCAATAGTGAACCTTTTAATTTTCAATACCAGGGCCCGTCTATATAGTATATGTAGTATCCAATACCGAGAAATCGGGCTTTACGGCAACTAACAAAAAGACATAAGCTTCCTATTGACCGCAATTGTTTTGCCTCAATGTGAATACAATTGGCCGGGTGGGTTATAACTCCATCCGAAGCAGTTTGGGATGACCGGTTTCGGCGGCTCATTTCAATGATAAAGGATTCGAGGTTAGTCCTATAACGGATTTCGCGAAAACAATTGACAATATCATTTCGAGATACCTGACATATCCATCGATTCCAAAAGCGCGGGGAAAGAAACTGACATATCATGTAAACGGTGAAAACACCGAATGCATAGCCTGGGAAAAAGGCTGGGGCACGGTGTATTTTGGTATTGAAACCACCTGGCTGGGAGAATTTAAGTTTCCTATAGAACCGGAAAAACAAAGTACTTGCATCACAGGATGGTGGCCGGTCAGGTATCTCCCGGTGTATTTAAGAAAACCGTCAAAAAAATGTTGTTTGATTTCAAAGCGCAAATGAAAACACTGATAATAGAGGTTTTCGATTAAAAAACCCCGCCTTTCGACGGAGCCGCCCCTAATGAGGTTAAGGGGCGATCAACCTAAACCTACACAAATATAAATATTATTTCTAATGTTGCCCAACCTTAACCTGCCCGCGCGGCGAGCGCCCTGCGGAGCAACATCGATCACACATTTTATTTATTTAAAAATATTTACTTCTTTTGTTAAGAGTCAGTCATTAAGGCAATTTGTTTTTACCTTGTAAATATGAAAAAAAAATTAATTCCATTCCTATACGTTGCCTTATTTGGAATACTTTCACTCGTGTCGTGCAAAAAGAAAGTTTCTGATGCCGGTGAAAAACGGATTAAGGAACAATCAACCATTGATATAGGACTGAAGATACCCGAACTTAGGGATACAAGGAACGACACCGTCGGGGTGGCGCTTTATCCCAGCGCTATGCCGTATTTCATCGATGCCGGTTTGGTACAAAGCGAGGACAATATCAGATTGATAAAACAGGCTATGAAAAGCAGCCTTCCGGTTCGGGTAAAGGTTTATGAGGATAACCAGCATGAAATAGCGATTATCAGTCCTGCCACCGACGATGACATTGCAAGACACCGTGAATCACAAAAGAGTAGAATCTTTAATTAATTACCGATGCCTACACGAATATATCGATTTTTTCCGACAGCCCTGTTACTGTCAGTACTGGCCATCGGCTGCCAAAAAACGGAAATCAAAGACGACCCCTGACCCCTGTGCCGGGCTTATGAACGAAGGCCCACTAAGGCAGGTAGGTGTGTTATTCGTCGATAAGGAAAATGGCGAAAACCTAATAAATACGAATGATCCGGACGCGTCGAATATACAGGTAACGAGCGCCAAGACGGGAGAGCCATATAAAAGCTGGGACATTGTTTTTCAACCTGAAAGTCCAAATCCGTTGAATGGAGTGGTCCGACTTAATGGTATCCCTGAAACCGCAGGTGATTATTCATACAATATACAACTTGGTGAAATCGGTAGCGTTAAATTTTCTCTAACCGTAAGTAAAAAAGAAAACGAAACCGAAGCACCCTGTAGCCGCCCATATTACTTTCCAATCACTGATATTAAAATCGAGGATCACCCGTTTGAGGAATTTAAACACAATGGTATAACCATTCCCGAAGTACTTGTGGTTGAATTTTGATCAAGAAAACACAGGAAGGTTATGAAATTCGACGGACAGCTGAATGATTAGGGGTGACCAATAGCCTTCGTCCAAATCCTGCCTGAGCGTCCAGACCGTCAGACATAAATCTTTAGGTACCAAAACAGCGAACAGTCATCATTTGGTATTCCAAAACTGTCCGGAAGGGCGTTATTTCTACTCCATAACCATACCAAGGGTATTGAAGAACGCCCGTTCCTTATTGAAAACGGTGAGCAGATATGGTGGTAAAACAGTTGGATTGATCCGGCCGGTCGGAATTGGCGCAAGGGGAAACGTTGAAGGGAAATGGCAGTGATAGCGACAAAGCATCAAATTCTCCATAAACTCCCGCTGAAAGTGGACGAAATCAAAACTCCGGCAGGCAAAGCCTGCACCCTATACTGGCTTCTACAGAGACGATAAAACGAAGCGATCCGTGCTATCAAGCTTCAGAGTGAGAACCTACAGAAGTAGAACGTGCATTGGAGGAATAAAATTAAGGCTTTTGGATGAATATTTGGCATATCTCCATTAGTTTTTATCTTCCCCGAACCTGATCACTGATTAGCTCATAAAGCTCCGCCAACTCGGGCTGGTCTTTCAACAGTGCTAAATGCTTCTGCATCGTACCCATATCATTGCGTACTGCAGGTCCGGTCTGTACATCCTTAGGACGATACTGCATCACCTTTTCTGCTGTCTCAAGGATAAGCGGCCGGATGAGCTCAAAATCAAGTCCATGTTCGCGCAGAATATCCGCACCAATGGCGTACAAATGATTAGTAAAATTGCAGGCAAATACAGCTGCCACATGCAAGGCAAGACGCTGGCGGGAATCACACGGGAAGACCCGATTGGATAGGCTGCCGGCCAACGTGGCCAACTGTTGGTACGTCGCATCATCGGACGCCTCAGCCGCTACCGGAATTAGAGAAAAATCAACCGGCTTTGCCTTGGAAAAGGTTTGTACGGGGTACACGACACCATACCGCTCAGCGTGTTCTGCTAACACCTCCATAGCTACACTTCCGGCTGTATGAACAACGATACTCTTCGACGATGTGGGCAACTGGGCGGCAACCTGCGCGATGGCATCATCCTTTACGGCAATGATATAAACGTCAGCAACAGACTCGACGGCCGCGAGGTCGTCAATTGCACGGGCATTTATGGTGTCGCCTAATACCGTTGCATGCGTTATTGTTGGACTGTACACCTGCACCACCCGGTGACCTGAACTCACCAGTGCCCGCCCCATGTGCGTAGCCACATTGCCGCTGCCCAGCAATACGATGTCCATCAGCTTTTTGCCGGTTTGATTTCCTTGTTGCGCCGCAGGATGGAGAGGAAGAAGCCGATGGTCATGACGATTGCGCCGCACCAGAAGAAATTGATATAAGGAAACTTAATGGCTTTGAATACCACCCATTTCTTTTCGGGCACAGGCTTTTGATAGACCATCACTTCCAGCTTATCTTTCTGCGGCATGATGTTGCTGAACCGGAGCCTTAGGCCTTGCTCGTCCACGTCTTTAAACAAGTCAAATGTGGTGCCCCCGCGAATCAAGAATACCGGTTCGGCCTGATATGTTTCTCCGCTTACCGCGTGTACTTTCAGTTTCAATCCGACAATCACATCGTCATCCTTACGTGGTATGTTCTGCACAGTGGCGTCGCGGTTGATGCCTTCAACCACAATATATCCGTTGCGGTAGCGCAACGTATCGCCGATATTGGCTTCGTAGACCGCCGGCTCCTCGTAAGCTTCGAAACCGGTCTGCTCGTCTCCGGTTTGGGTCTGCTGATGTACATCAGACATGGCGGCGGTGATGAGCGTATAGATGTCATGTGTGAGGTAATGCCTCGTATCCGGTGTACCGATGAGCCCTCCCATCTGCGGATTGTGCTGTGCGAAAGGCCGCAGCTGGAAGCTTTCGGTGACCCTGCCGGTTTCTTCGTCGATCTTCTCGTAGTTGATTTTATAGTACACATTGGGAGGTGCCACGCTGTCGCCCACATAGGTGATCCGGTAGTCGCCCATCTGCACGGGTTCATCCTGTGTCAGGAACAGGTTGTCTCCCGGCTCTTCCACCTGATCGAAGCCAGCTACAGCTATGTAGTTGCTGCTGTTGACAGAAATCACCTCGTTGGTGGCGGCGGCTACCAAGGCTCCGATAAGGAGCAGGCCGAAGCCGATGTGCGCCACCGCCGACCCGGTAAGCTTCCATTTACCCCGCACGGCCTCACCCAGTATCCTGCCGTTTGCCACGATAGCATATGCCGCTGAAAATACCAACAGGATATACATGAAGTTGGTATATACCTTGGTGAAGTAAACCACAGGAGCGGTGATTAGCGCCGCCACCACCAGCGATGCCAACGCCGCAGAATAGAACTTCCTGACATCCGTGCGTTTGTACTTCATGAACTGCGCGAATGCCGAAAGCAGGCCGACCACCACGGCAAATCCGGCCTGCCATTTGTTGTAATGCTGTATAGGGTCTAACGGTGGGGCCACCTTGGTGCCGAATATGGCATTGAACACCGGGATGGAGGTGGAAGCGATGATCTGCACGCAGGCAACCGAAAGAACCAAGGCACCGATAAATAACCAGAATTCGCGGGAATAAATATCCTCCTCTTTTTGCGTCGCCGGCATTTCCTTCTTGCGGACAACCAGCAGATAGACCATGATCACCAAGAAGATGACATTGAAAAGTACCAGCTGCCAGTACAAGCCCAGGTCGGTAAACGAATGCACGGATGTTTCGCCAAGTACGCCACTCCGGGTGAGGAAAGAAGCATAGATCACCAGCACGAAGCTCACCATTGCGAGAAAGGTGGCGGTAAAGTAAGAGTGTCCCGAATTCTTGTAAGCCACCATCACGTGTACAGCGGCGATAAGCGTAAACCACGGAATGATGGATGCGTTTTCCACCGGATCCCAAGCCCAGAACCCGCCGAAATTGAGGGCCTCATATGCCCAGAAAGAGCCCATGATGATGCCGGCGCCTAAAGTCATCACCGCAAACAGCGCCCAGGGCAAGCCCGACACTATCCACTCCTTATAACGGCGCTGCCACAGCCCCGCCGCCGCATAGGCGAAAGGAACGATCATCGCAGCAAACCCAAGAAAAAGGGTAGGCGGGTGGATAACCATCCAATAATTCTGCAGCAGCGGATTCAACCCCCGCCCGTCGGCAATCATCCCTAAGTAGTTCGGTTCCGAAAATATGGGGTCAGTCATTGCTTCCCGCAGCAGGATAAAAGGCGAGCTCCCCACGCGCTCACCGAAAATTTCCACGCCGATGAGCATCGAGGCCAACACCGTCTGGCATAGCATGACCACAGCCATCACCGGACCTTCCCAGCTCTTCGCTCTGAATACCAAGAAAACCGACAATACAGCCTGCCAGAACATCCACAGCCAAAAGCTTCCCTCCTGCCCCTCCCAGAAACTGGAAATGATGAAGTGCGTAGGTAGCGCTCGGGAGGAATGCGACCAAGCGTAATGGTATTCAAACAAATGATTGTAAATGATGTAGTAAAGGCAGGTGCCAATACCCACTACGGCTATAATATTGACCCAAAATGAAGCACGGGCAATTTTATGCCAGGCACGGTCTTCGTGGTGTTTAGCAGCGAAATAATAGCTGACACACGACAACAATGCGGCACCAAAGGAAAGTACAACAAAAAACTGGCCTATCTTCCCTGGTAAAAGGCTTTCGCCTACATAGTTTATATCCATCTACATCCTATCGATTATCAACTGCCGGCTTGGAAAATCCAATGGTCTGGGCGGTTGACGCCTCAATCACTTCCACTTGGTCTTCGTTATATTTAGAAGGGCATTTCATCAATATCTTGCTGGCATGAAACTCGCTCCCTACCATTTTGCCGGTCAATACGATCTGCTCAGACCGCTCAATGTCCTGCGGCTTGGCGCCTCTGAACACAACCCGGCATTCGGTGCTGTCATTGTCATACATATAGAACGAAAAATGATTGGCATCAACCGTAGGTTCGTAGTGCAAATCTTTCTCCTTATTGAGCACCCCCACTACGTACAACTCCGACTGCTTCTCCTTCGCTTCGGCAAAAGTTGAGTACGTGCTTGAATCCGCATACATCACGATAATCATTGCAATGGCGATTGCAATAACAATGATGGCGATTACCGAACTTTTCTTCATGTCATTATCCCCCAATGGATTACTACCGGAATGCAAAATTACGAAACGGAAGCTGAAGCTACGAATATTGCAAGGGATTGGAGTTTTTTAGAATCGTTCTAAACAGCGTCAGCTTTGTGCCTTTGCTTGAAAATCGTATGTTTGTTGCCTGACAGCTTGTATTATCCGCCGGAAATGACCAATAGCCTATATACCACCTTCAAGGCTTGCTTAATTATTGCGATGCTCTTGGTTTATTCAATTTGTACCGCGCAATATAGGCCGCGCTACGAATTCAGCTTCCAGAATGACAACGACCTCTACCTTTTCAATAAACAGGACCAGTATTATACCAATGGGATTTTCTTTAGTTTCCGCAGGGTGGTTGATAGCGCAGGCCCGGACATGAGCGGAGCCAACAAGATTTGGGGTGTCACCATCGGTCAGAAAATGTACAACGCATACACAGCACACATCCGGTATATCGAGGAAGTGGACCGCCCCATTACGGCTTACCTTTTTCTTGCCGCCAACCTTGATCAATATTTTCCCAATGAAACATTCCTTTCATTCAGCGGGGAGATCGGAACCATCGGCCAACGCGCCCTGGGCAGACAATTCCAGGAAAGCATACACCGGATATTGAACCTCTACGAAACAGCCGGCTGGGAGTACCAATTGGAAAATGCGTTCGGCGCTGATGTTTCCGCGCGTTATGGCGGGCTGCTGTACCGCAACACCGGCGACTGGTTTGACCTTTCGGGACAGGCCACCGCAACACTCGGGCTCAATCACACGGGACTGTCGCTCGCTCCCACCATGCGTTTCGGACGGTTTAATCCCTTTTACCAATCTGCCTATACGTTCAGCCGGTTACAATCCAACAAGCAAGCTGCCGTCGGCAACGAGCTGTTTTTCTATTACAGCCCGCAACTAAACCTGGTCGGCTATAATGCCACGCTGCAAGGCGGTATGTTTTTGCATAATAAAGGCCCGGTCACCCAAACGCCGGCCCGATGGGTGTTATACAATCAGTTCGGTGTCATGTATGCGAATAGTGCGCTGACCCTGCAATTCAGGTACATCGTTTACAGCCGGGAAGTTCCAGGCATGTTCTTCCGGCACCGGTACGGCTCCATAGGCGCGGGGTATCGGTTTTAAAGCCAATCTTTTTTTCTGTTGATTTTCCGCAATGCCTGCTGGCGCTTCGTATCGAGCCGTTTCTGCACCACAGCTTTAGAGGGTTTGGTTGGCTTGCGCGGCTTTTCCGCCTTAAGCGCGTTCACCAGCAACTCCGCCAGTTTTTGGAGGGCGATTTCTTTGTTCTGCAATTGGCTGCGTGTCTGTTGGCTGCTGAGCTGCAGCATTCCATCAGCCCGCAGACGGCTCGACAGGCGCTGCTTGATTCGCCCTTTCTCCTCCTCCGAAAAGATGGGTGCGGCATTCAGGTCGAACAACAACATGACCTTGGTTTCCACCTTATTGACGTGCTGCCCGCCAGCACCGCCGCTCCGAGAGGTCTGAAACTGCACGAAAGGCAGCAACGTGTTTGTATCAATCTTTCCCATCGCCCTCATCCCCGCCCGTCCTGTGGGCAGCCGTCTTCAATGCACTACGGCCAAGCGAAAACCGGCTCACCAACATCGCAGCCACCGTGTCGCCGGTCGCATTCAGCAGCGTCGCGATGGGGTCGACGAGCGTGCCGATGATCATTACCGCCGGTATGGCTTCCGTAGGCAAGCCGTACACTGATATCATCAGCATCTCACCGATATAACCGCCATTCGGGATACCACCGGCCACAATACTGACCAGTACCGTGATACCGAGGGCAGTAAGCAGCGTCATCGGCTCAAAAAAATCCCAGCCTACGAGCACGAAAGCCACATAAATCTTTACAATGCTGGACATGGATGATCCGTTTTTGTGCAGGGTTGTCCCCAGCGGTATCACCACATTCGCCACCGCGGGCGGGATTCCAATTTTAGACGCGGCTACTAAATTGACCGGCATGGTGGCAATGCTGCTGCACGTGCTGATGGCTGTAGCTGAAGGAAGAATATTATTTTTCCAGAAACGGTTTACTCCGTGCCAACCCCCTGCGATGTACACATATATGCTGAAGATTACGATGAAATAGAATGCACATAGAACATAATACAGTCCCAGCGGCTTGGCATAAAACCCGAAAAGCTCCGGGCCGATCGTACCCACCTGGTACGCGAAATAGGCGCCCAGCCCGACCGGAGCGACTTTCATAATAAGAATCAACAGGTGTTTCATCACATCGTTTCCCGACAATAGAAACTTTCTGAACGAGGTGCCTGACTCCCCCGACCGCATGGCAGCAATACCGACGAGAAAGGAAAAAATGACAAAAGCCAGCATATTGTCCCGTGATAGCAGTTTGTAGAACTCATCAACGGTGACAAACCTCACCAGCTTGTCGCCCCAAGTATCGCCGGGAGCCTGCAACAGCGTATCGGCTGTTTCTTGCAGAGGCCGGGGAGGTTCAACGGGAAAAAACCAAAGTGCTACGATCGTACACACCGCTGCGATCAGTATCGTACCCAGAAACACGCTAACCATCGTGAAGATAATACGTCCCAGCTTCTGGGTGCCATCGATATTGGCAACGGCAGACGCGATGGCAAAAAACAGCAACGGGATGACCGCGGCAAACAGCAGATTGAGAAAAATATCCCCCAACGGCTTAAGCCGGTCCACGAAACCGGGAAAAAAAACGCCAATGATGCTGCCTATTGAAATGCCAAGCAGCAAAAGCAGGACACTCCCATAGTTCCTCAAAAAACCGAAAGCTCGCCTTTCCATATTTAGGTCACTAAAGTAGTGGATTTATTTTAAGTTTGCACAACATGATGGAATTTGTTGTCACAGCGGACGGTTCGAAGACCTTATATCACCCTGAGGTCGGTGAGCACTACCATTCACGGCATGGCGCCGTACAGGAAAGCAGGCATGTGTTTCTTCAGATGGGGCTCCGGCACTATCTCAGCACGCAAGCGCCGGAAGCTGTGACCATTTTGGAAGTCGGCTTCGGCACTGGACTCAACTTCCTGCTCAGTGCAGACTATTGCCATCACCAGCGCATACCGTTGACATACATAGGCGTGGAAAAACATCCGTTGCCACCAGGCACCCTCTCGCAAACCGGTTACGGGGCTTATGTGTCTGATGCGCTTTGGTCGTCTTTTCTTGCTCGGTATGAAGACAGTTTACGTTTCGGCCAACCAATTTCCGAAGGATGTCAGCTTGAGATTATTCCAACCGATGTCATGCAATTCGATACCTGGCAGCGCTTCGACATCCTGTACTTCGATGCATTCGCGGCCGTACACCAGCCGGAGCTATGGACAGCCGAAGTCATCCAGTATGTATGCAGAAACCTGAAACCGGGCGGTGTGTTTGTCACCTACGCCATCACCGGGAATCTTAAACGGACGTTGAAAGCCTTGGGGTTTAAAGTCGAAAAAGTGCCCGGAGCACCTGGAAAAAGGGAGATGCTCCGGGCAACAAATCAATCAGGTCGTTAATGCTGGTGCGTGCCATCGGGGCCATGTGAATGGCCATGCTCTAATTCCTCCTCCGTTGCTTCCCTGACGGATAGAACCTCTATTGCAAAATGCAGATTCTGGCCAGCCATGGGATGATTGAGATCGACTACGACGGTCTCCGGGCTCACTTCGGTCACTTTTCCCCGGAATTGGTTGCCCTGGTTATCCTGCAACGGCAGAATTTGCCCGACGGCCGGAATGCCGCTTTCTTTGAACATATCCACGGGAAGTGAGGCAATGGCCTGTTCGTTTACTTCGCCATAAGCATCTTCCGCAGACAGCTCAAAATCGGTGGTATCTCCGGCTTCCAGTCCGGCAATATTTTCCTCAAATTTTGGCAACATCATGCCCACACCAAACAGGAAATCCAATGGGTTATCCCGGCCGGCTTCCTCTACGAAGTTTCTTTCGCCATTTTCGACGGTGTGGAGTTTGTAAGTCAGCGTTACCACGCTGTTGGGTGCTATTGTCATTTGTTTAAAAATTACGGGTGTGGCGCGCACACCCCAGTTATCATTTGGTAATTAATTGCAATAAATCCTCCACATGCTCCACGGGCAGGCTGCATGTTTTATTGCGGCATACATACGCTTTGGTCGTATCACCCATCCTACCAGCTAACAAAGGAAGGCTCCCTTTTGTTCCGCCCAATAACATTTTGCTCGGCACGTAATGCCTGTCCAGCGCCTTCCGCATCAAGAGCCACCCGGGGCCGGTGATCATCACCTCAGGACAACCATATACCTCTTCGAGCAGCCGGATGGCCCAATTGGAATATGCAGCACCATAAGATGCCATATGAGGGGCCACATTAGCCAGTGCCTGCGATGCGATGTCGGTGTAGCGCTGTTCGTCGAAAATCACTCCCAGCCGGTAAAGCTGCTGGACGATGGTAGACGATGACGACGGAATCACGTTATCCATTATTTCTTGCTTGCGCGCAATAAGCTGTTCAGCGGTGGCCGAAGTATAAAAGAAAGCTGACGACCCATCGTCATAAAAATGATCCAGCGTGTATTCCATGAGTCGCTTTGCTTCATTCAACCACGCCTCGTCAAAGGTCGACTCATACAGCGCCGAATACGCGGCGATACAAAACGCATAATCATCCAAGAAGCCGGCGATGGCTTTGCCGTTCGCCTGAGGCTGGTGCAGCAACCCGCCGTCTTCTGCATACAGGTGCTTGCGGATGAAATCCGCATTGCGCAACGCCACAACTAAATACTCGGGTTCATCAAAAATCCGATACGCATCCGTAAACCCTTTAAGCATCATCGCATTCCAGGAGGTCAGCAACTTATCATCCAACCCCGGGCGCACCCGCTTATTTCGGTAATCGAGCAGCCTTTGTTTGCCTTGTGCAAGGTATGACTCCCACTCCTCATCAGAAAACCCCACCTCTTTTGCCATGTGATCCGCATCGATATCGATTTTCAGGACATTCGTATGCTCTTCCTCCCAGTTACCGGTTCCCGTAACGCCAAAGTAACGGACAAACAGTTCGGCTTCCTCGCCCAGCAGATTTTCGATTTCCGCCTGTTGGAAGGTGTAAAACTTTCCCTCGACGCCTTCGCTGTCTGCGTCCAGCGCACAATAAAATCCTCCATCAGAACTGGTCATCTCACGCCGAACCCATTCCAGAGTTTCCATAACAACCCGCTTATATTGAGGTGTTGGACGTTGCTGCCAAGCTTCGGCGTACAAGCTCACCAATTGCGCGTTGTCGTACAGCATTTTCTCAAAATGCGGGATATGCCATCGGCCATCGACCGAATAACGGGCAAACCCTCCGCCAACATGGTCATAGATCCCACCGGATGCAATTTTTCGGAGGGTAAAATGCACGTGTTCCAATACCTCCTGGTCTCCGGACGATACCCCATATCGCAAAAGGAATAACCAGTTATTGGGCATGGGAAACTTAGGTACCCGCGCATGCCCACCTTCCTGTGTATCGAAAAGGCGTTTCCATGGGGTTACGATCGCCTTCAGATCCTCCGGTGTATATGCCTCGGGTATGCGGTTTACAGGCAGCTGCTCGCTTTGCTGGATACCTGTGGTCAGGCGTTCGGCATAGTCAAGGGCTACTTCCGGCCGTTCGCGCCACATTTCAGCCAATTGCAGCAATACATTCTGCCAATCAGCCGGGCGGAAATATGTCCCTCCATAAACAGGGCGACCGTCAGGCAGGCAAATGCAATTGAGCGGCCATCCCCCTTGGTTGGTCATCAGCTGCACGGCAATCATGTAAATTTGATCGATATCGGGCCGTTCTTCTCGGTCGACTTTGATAGACACAAAGTGCCTGTTCATCACCTGCGCTATGGCCTCGTTTTCAAAGCTTTCACGCTCCATCACATGGCACCAGTGACATGCGGAATACCCGATGCTAACAATGATCAGTTTATTTTCAGCTTTGGCCTTGGCTAGCGCCTCCTCGCTCCAAGGGTACCATTCAACAGGGTTATCCTGGTGTTGCCGCAGGTAGGGTGAAGTTTCGCTATGTAGCTTATTGGGCATGTTCGGGGTAAAGGTAACGATTTTATATTGAAATCAAGTGGCTTAGGCGCCGTCTTTGGGCGCAGCGAACCACACATTGGTGCCAATACCGCCGCTTACCTCCACCCAATTTTCAACACGTTCAAACCGGATGTGTACAATACCGCAGGTTGGCACATTGTAAACATCTTCGTCGGCTAAGTAGTTGACCAGTAATGTCAACCCCGGATTATGTCCAAAAAGTGCAACACTGTTATAAACATTGTCCAGCCCATTGATGATTTCTAATAACGTGTTGGGTAGCGCCTCATAAATCCGGCCATCCGTTTGGATGTCTTCCGGAGGTATCCCAAGGCGTTCGGCAAACAGCTGTGCGGTTGTAATCGCCCGTTTGGCTGGGCTGCTGATAAGTTTATCTGGATGAACGGCGTATTGGGCCAAACGTGTGGCCATAGCAGGCGCATTGTCATATCCCCGCTGATTGAGCGGTCTATCAAAGTCATTTACATCAAAACTCCAATCGGACTTTGCATGCCTGATGATGAAGAGGTTTTTTGCCATATGATAAGGCCGCAATAATCATGCCTTACAGCGGTTCTGTAGCTCCTCCTTAACCAACCCGAAGGACAGCACTCAACAGGTCACAAATTCCGGAAGGATAATTCCCGAAAGGTCTAAATCCGCTACTGTGACCCAACGTTTTGGCGAGACGACAATCTTATCCGGACGTTGATTCAGCCATGCTGCCCACCAGCTGAAACTGCTGTTGGCGATTATATGATGTTCACATAGCGTCATCAACTGCATATCGCGAAAGCTTTCCGGGCCGGTATTCCAATCCACGTAGACCGATCCAGGAATAGCAAAACGCTCGCGGCACCAAAGGATGTCATTTGAAAAAAAGATAAACTTCGGGTCAACCACATATTTTCTCATATAGGTCAGTGCCCGATGATAGTACGCTTCGTCACAAATGCCGCCTAATATCGGGTCATTGAGGTAATCTCCCCTACGTATATGAACGCTTACTGTATTTCCGGCGATCAGCCTTGATTCCAACTCCTTATTACGCGCATCGGAAAAAGCAGGAAACTGAAGTTCGGTCCGCAATTGCGTCTCAATGGGATTGATGTAATTGATATGCTGCCAGTATCCCCAGTAATAGCGGCTTTTCGAATCATAAAATATCGATCCGTCATAAGCAAAAAGCAATGGCTCTTCGTAATAGCCATTTTTAGTACCGTATAGCCTCCTCAGCTTACGCTGTATCCAACGACGGTCCTGTTGGTCAAACAGCTTGCGCTCAAAAGCGGACGCCTCAGGCAGCTTGATGCCGAAAATTCTTTCAAGCTCATAACCGTGGTGAAGTCCGTATGTGCTAAATTCCGATAAATCAGCTTTAACAAAGGGAAACCGTTGTTGCATCGCGCGGAAAAATGCATATTGGAACAGTTGGTTGCCCAAACCACCGAGGAATTTAATTATTTTCATGGCGCAGACGCTCTCCTTTTCATTCGTCCGGTATTAGAACAGCGACCGCAACCAAGACTTAACGATACGCCTTGCCTGCTTAAAAGTCAAATTAGAACTATTGAAAAGTTCCTTTCTTAGCAAGTAACTGCTCGCTTGCTTTTTAGGCGCCGTTGCTAAAACTAAGTTGTACCAACGTGTATAGAGTTCTCTCTCGAACAATCGAACTGGCAGCTTTTGGGTCAACCGGTTCGCATCTTTCAATGCCACCAACATCGTAAAAAACTCTTCAAGACTGTATTCAGTGATCCGCCACCACAGCAAGGCATCAAATATGGCACCATATTGCTGGGGGTCGCTCCCTAATAATCGGAGCTGTTCATCCTTAATTTCGCGTAAATAAGCTATTGCGGCATCCCGCTTCGATTGGGAAATATTCGCTTCATGAATCCGGTAATATACCAGAGGCTCGTTGAAAATATAGATGGCACCCTGATCCGCAAGGCGCACGAAGAGGTCATAATCTTCAGCAGGAGCCCGATCTCGATAACCCCCAAGTTGTAGGGCTTTCTCTCTACGAAACATGACACAAGAGTTAACAAGGATGTTGTTAAAGAAAAAGCGCACCTTTAATTCGTCGTGCCCGTAGATTTGATGCAGCAATTCTCCAGTCTTGTTGCTCTCCTCGTCGATAATTAGGGCGTTCCCTCCGCATAACATGACCTGTGGATGCTGTTCCATAAAATGATATTGCTTCTGCAACCGATCAGGCAAAGAAACATCGTCGCTATCTAAAATTGCGACGTACTTACCAGTAGCTGCTTCCAATGTCGCTTGCCGTGCGTGGGAGAGACCCTGATTTACGGGATTGTCGATAAGCCGTATCCTCGAATCTGAAAACTTACGGACAACATTCACTGTGCCATCAGTTGATCCGTCATTATATATGATGAGTTCGAAGTCCTGAAAAGATTGGTCTAAAACACTTTGAATAGCATCTGCAATATAACCGTGCACATTATAGGCTAACATCAATACAGATACTGCAGGCATGGGGCAAAAATAAAAAAAATACACCACGGTTTACTATATTTGTCTGGTAACTAAAATAGCAGAATGCAACCTGTGCGGGACCGGAAATACATCTCTTTTAGTCTGTGGGGCAACAATGCAACTTACACGATTGGCGCCATCCGGAATGCGGAGCTGACCGAAACCATTTACCCAGGCTGGCAAGCTGTGATTTACCATGACAACACCGTCCCCAATGATGTGTTAAATGAGCTCCGGCGACACGGCGTCATTTTGAAGGACATGTCTGGAAGCGCTGTATACGGATTATGTTGGCGCTTCTTAGCTGCAGATAACGCCGATTGCGCTTATGCCATTTTCAGAGACACCGACTCCAGAATCTCCACCCGTGAAAAAAGTGCCGTAGACCAATGGATTGCCGACGGAACGACTATCCATATCATGCGTGACCACCCCTATCACCGTATTCCCTTTGGAACGCAAGACATGGGGATATTGGGAGGCATGTGGGGTATAAAAGGCGGCTGTTATCCCATGCAGTCTTCCATTAAGCGCTTCATCAACAATAAGCCGGATGAGTATGGAATAGACCAAGCTTTCCTACAGGAAGTTTACCGGAAATTTAAGCACTCGCAAACGATACACGATGAGTTTTTCGAAGGGAAACCTTTTCCGAAAAAACGGACTGGCCACCAATTTATCGGTGAACGGATAGACGAATACGAGCGCCCCATCGGAGAAGATCGCGAAGCTCTTGCCCACCACATCAAGCTAAACAGGCCTTCCTTAATTAAACGAATAGGAAAAAAACTATTCCCTAGGTAAGCACATGAAACAGCCACTTTTATCCGTCATCATTCCAACATATCGATCGGCAAAGACCATCCATGCATGTATAAACAGTGTGCTTGAACAAACCTTTGAGGATTTTGAAATGATCATCCAGGATGGGGTGTCTCCTGACAAGACAATTGAAATCGTCCGTGCTTTCAATGACAACAGAATTAAAGTATTTTCCGAAAAGGACAATGGCGTATATGACGCGATGAATCGCGCTATCGTACGTGCTTCTGGAAAGTGGCTGTATTTCTTAGGCAGTGACGACACACTTTATGAGCGGTCCACGTTTGTTTCCCTCAGCACCATACTAAAAAAAACCAAAGCAGATCTTGTTTATGGGAACGTTATGATGTCCGGAGACAGCCATTGGGTTAAAGACGGTGCCATTTACAGGGGAGAAACAAACCTCGCCTCGCTGTTTGAACAGAACATAAGCCACCAAGCGATCGTATACCGGAAAAAGATTTTCGATGATGGACTTCGGTTCAACCTTGATTACCCGATCTGTGCCGATTTTGACCTGAATCTCCGATGTTTCGCTTGTTATCAGGTGGCATACACCCCTCTCATCATCGCCACTTTTGCTACCGGAGGCATGAGCACGCAACATGTCGACCAACGGTTTGAACGCGAAAAATGGGAGAATATCCTTTATTATTACGGCGGTAAACTTAGACAACCCGAGTTTTTACGCTACAAAGGCATCATCAAAAAAACAGGCAAAGAATTATTTAAAAAAGGAAAATATTCAGCTGGACTGATGGCCCTTTCCGCTTATTTCTATTTCAAAGTACTGAGGATCCGAAAAAGACAACTTGCATAATATACACATTATTGATTTCAGCCAGCTGTTTCTAAAAAGTCTCGTCATTCCAAATGTTCATACACCGGCACAAATCCGGTATAGAATATCATTGAACGAATGGTGTACACCTAACCATGCAAGGCTAATCTTAAATTCGTGAAGATCCGCTAGTCAAATAATATCTTACGGCATATGAATCAGTCGTCGCAGAACCCCATGACGAATTTAATGAAAACTTCTTTTCCGAAACACTAGACTTGTCGCAACCGGATAAAAAAAGTGCTCGAAGCATTATGTGCTGCAATCTGATGCCGAGCAATTTAATTGCCATTACTTGAAGGTTGTGAGACTAAGCGGCCGTACCTTGCGACGGTTTCATCTTTAAGAAAGTCCAAAACGTGCGGAGTAATGTGATTTTTGTATCTGGCCGAGAGAAACAGATAGGACATTATCGTCTGCTCCCGAATCCGTTTCTTATGCGTGCGAGCCAACCACAACCGTAATGGTGTCAGCAGTTTCAAACGGAGTTTGTTCAACGGCTTTAGCCGCCCACACTTATCAAAGAGTTTGACGGCTAAATAGTAATTACCGGTTACCACAAACCCTTCATGATTTTTCTTATATAACGCATGCATATAGTCTTCTGTCAACTTATCTTCCGGAATAAAGTGCTTGAATTTTAATGCACTGTCGTAGTACAAGTCATAACCGCGAAGGATAAGCCGGAGGCAGTATTCGGTATCTTCTGTGGTCATGATACTCGGATCATCGTGTAATAACAGAAAAGACGGATACTTTTCATAAAAGGATTTGTAGACCGCTGTCCTCGACCCTAAGCCTGCCCCCCAAAGATATCCCCGCTTGGTCACATATCCGGTTTTGTCCGCCTGCTGCCCTACGGCATATCCTTCGCTATACGACGAAAACCAGGAAGGGGATCGCCAGTTCTCCGGAAAAACAGGAATACCCTGACCACCCACAGCCCCCACCTCCGGATGGCGTTCGAGTAGCGAAAGGGCCCGCGAGAGGTAATCGCTGGCCAGCCAATTATCATCATCGCAAATTACGAAATACGAAAAACGCACATGTGCCATGGCTGTTTGCAGCGCATAATATTTGGCGGGTCTCGTTTCGTGTAGTGCGATGAAATCCACATTTACAGGCCCATATAAACCCCACTCTCTACAGGCAACCTCCAAACTCCCGTCAGATGAATTATTATCAACAAAAACAACTTCCCATGACACATCTAAAGGCATTTTTTGTTCCGCAAGGTGACGGATGGTTTCCGGCAATTTATCCGCTCCATTATATGTACAAAGAATAACCGAAACACCACGTTGTAAATCGTTATTGAGTTGCTGCATCATTTCCGTCCTTTCATTGCTCTCCATACCGCACTTAACCATATTTTATAGAAAAGTTTTCTTGATGTGAGTGGATTCCGAAATCGATTGATAACTTGGGTTCTCACCGGGTCAGAGATTTCATCAGCTACACTTCGAAACTCCCTGAAGTTTTTCTTATAAGCATGCTCATATGCTTTCTTTCCGATAAGCTGGTTTTTGAACATGTTGTCCAAAATGGAGAGCCCCTCTACGAAATTCAACCCGCTTGCATATGCACCAGTACTAACATCGGCCTCGTGTTTCCGGAAATAGTTTAGTAAACGACCATTAATGCATACATTACCGGTCTTGGCAAGCTCTATCCAAAACACCCAGTCTCCACTAAACCGGTAATTTAAAAAGTCACGGGGAATCAATGCAAAATTTTTCCTCCTCCAGATCGCCATGCTTACATTAACTATAGCGGGATTCGGACAAAGATACTTTCTAATGAATTCGTTTCCTTTAACAATTTCTGAAAGTTGCCTATGCGATGATTGCCACTTTATTTCATTTCCTGTCACGCAATAAGACTGACAATAGCTAATGACACAATCACTATCTTGTTGTATTCCCTCCAACAGATATTGCAATAAGGTCGGCTCACACCAATCGTCACTCTCGGCGATCCAAACAAACTCACCTTTGGCCAATGAAATACCTGCCGTCCACTGTTTGAAAGGGCTTCCAGAGTTCTGCTCGTTAATGACAACGTGGGACACTTTAGGGTGGTTTCGGTATTTTTCGATCACATCCACGCTGTCATCGGAAGAACCATCATCCAACAAGACAATCTCTAGTCTCTCGTAGCTCTGAGCCAACACTGACTGAATGCGTTGATCTAGAAATTTCCCATGATTATAGTTGGGTATGACAACTGATACTAAACCTTCATTGCTCATGGCTGAAATTGAATACTTACGACAAATACCCTGGCTCCCGGTAAGCCAGTTTTTTCTCCACGGTTTCCCTATAGATCACCTCATTCGGCTCGAAATTTCCCCGGGAGCTGAGTGGATGAAAGATGTGATAGCCCACCGCTGCCCATTTCAACCGCTTTTTCTTTACTCCTGTATTGATGAGCCGCTCGGCAAATTCATAGTCTTCCCAACCCCACCCTTCAAAGCCATTATAATAACCATTAATTTTTTTATAGTCGTCTAACCAAAAAGCTAGATTACAACCCTTAACATTATGCGAACTTTGCGGATTGGTTTTGAAAAGCCCCGATAATAAAGGGAATCGGATAGCGTTAAACCGTGTATGCATGCCCCGGCTTAATGCATAAAGATCAAGTTGCTTATTTTCCAATATTTGCTTCGATTTCCGCTCACCAATCATCGCCCGGCTGCCCTGAACAAAAAAACCGCGTTCTGCAGCCCTCAAATGGTCTTTGATGAAATGTCGATGTAAGATAATATCTCCATCGATTTCGATAATATAGGGTGAAGAAATTTCTCGTACCGCTTTATTAAGAATGATGCTTTTGCGGAATCCTTGATCTTCGTGCCAAACATGCTTAATTGGCAACAAGCCGGCATAGCTACCGATAAGCTCAGCCGTCCGTTCATCCGAGCCATCGTCGGCAATGACAACCTCGTCAGGCTCGCGGCTTTGGCGCACAACACTACGCAACACCAGATCCAGTGCTTCCGGCCAGTTATATGTAGAAATTAACAGGGTAACATTCATCTCCGCCTATGCTTGTCTGCGCTAAGTTGTTTACCAGTGAACGGATAAAATACCGTTTTCGTTACAATAGTCTGCCATCATTTCAACAATCCCAATAAGGAAAGAACCTTGTTGTAAGGCCTCGACCAAGTGCGCTGGATACGCAGCGGCCCACCCAGCACACGTTTGAAAAATTCACGGTGTCGCGCGTTGAGCAAGTCGTTTATTTCCCTTTTCAGCTTTCGCGTCCGTATTCTTTTGGAATTGGGCCTGATCCGGTATTTGTAGCCGATGATGGGCAACCGGACTACCTCCCCGCCGCCTTTGAGCATCGAAATCCAGAAATCCCAATCCTCGCGGCCCTTCATTTCAGGGCAGTAACCGCCGGCGGCCAGCCAATCGACTTTTCTATACAATGCGCTAACATGCAAAACGTTTCTTCTTGCCAGCAGATTGATATCAAAGCGGGGCAACTTGCGCGCACCCGTTTTATCGCCAAAAAACTCCCCTTCCGCTGTCACTACTTTCACCTCCGGCCTTTCCTCCAATACGCTGACGGCTTCCCCAATAAAAGCGCTACACAGCATATCATCGCCATCCACCGGAAGAATATATTTTCCCCGAGCCTGGCTGATCCCGTTATTTCTTGCTACCGATACGCCTTGGTTTTCCTGTTTCAGCAGGGTGATCTTGCCGAAGCGCTCGGAATATCCCTTGGCAATAGCGTTTGAACCATCAGTAGAACCGTCATCAACCAATATGATCTCCATGTCCGAATAGGTACTTTCCAGCACCCAGTCAATGGTTTGGCCCAAAAACTCTTCCATGTTGTAAAACGGGATGACGACGGATACCAAAGGGGTCATATCTTATCTCTCCTTTTTAGAAATTTCAGCAGATAGTATTTCACTGGATTTTTATACTTCATTTGCTTCCATGGTCTGCTGCCATGTGGCCGGTGCACCACAGGAACATCGCACAATAAGTAATTTTTGAACCCCATAGCCAACGCTTGGTTTGAAATGAATATATCAAACCAGTCTTTTGATTCGTTGAGGTACACAAAATCATATTCCCGCAGAAATTCCAGGGAAATCAGTGTGCAACAAAAGCTTAAACTCTTTCTAACCTCGACATAGCTCCTTCCAAGGCGCCCTGCTTCAACCGGCTCGTCTTTGAATCGAAGGTAAGGAAAATTTACATTTCCTTCTTCATCCACCGTAATGGCACCAACGAGCCCAACGGAGCGATGCTGCCCATAAAAATCCAGCATCTTTTTAATGGTGTCCGCTTCAATGACCACATCGGATTCCACCAAGATCAGCGGAACGTTTTTCTTAAGCGCTTGTCGCTGCGCATCCCGGAGCACAAGCCGGTAATTTGGCGACGGATGGCTGGTCAGATCCTCCAGATGGACAAGCCGATAGCCATAGCGCACCTTGTGCTGCTCAAGCGCTTGCTTTGTTTCTGCTGAGCTGAAATCGTTATACACATAGTGGTCTATAGCTACTTTGTTGGCACGGACGGCCGCTATGGTTTCCAATGTATTTTCAACGGAATCCTTCACCGGTGTGGCTACTATTGCTTTGATTTGTTCGGAACCCATGTTAGCCGTGTTTTTTTACCAACCCCAATGACCGCTTTATTTTAAACCTACGCAACTTGCCGGACCAATTCTTCCGATGCTTCCCCAGCATATAAAAATAGCCATTCCCCCGCCGGGAGTCGCCGGGGATCACCGCATAAGCAAGGCCATGCTTCCACATCACGTAATCAAAACTTAGCTGATCCCGCTTACTGTAGTTTTTAACCATATACCACCAATCTTCCATCGCCTTGATCAACCGCTTATCATGATGCTTTCTTAATAATACGCCCGAATATACCAGCCCGTTGTGCTCCGGATAGTGCTGGGTCCGCAGGTAGGCCATCTGCTTCTCCATCACTTGCGGATCGTCCTTATTAATACCCCTTTCTTCAGCCATCCGCTTTATGGATGCGTGCTCAAGGTATACGCAATCCCGGGCATCCAATGTATTTTGGTTGTGATCAAAACAGGCAATTACCGCATCGGACAGCATTGTCCCAACCAACTTATCGATGTTTCCGATGACTAAAAAGTTTCCGTCAATAAATATACTGACATCATAATCTTTCAAAAACAGGTGCGGATTGATCTTGATATACCTACTGCTTCTGACCTGGTCGCCCGGGACAGGCGGATCGATCAAAATTATCTTCCAGGGTTTTGCTTTCAGTGCCGGATTGTCCGTAAAACAAATTAAGTCCCAACCCGCGATTTCCTTTTGCGGAAGTAATCCTTCATAGTCTCCGAATATAGCCGTATACACGGCTTTCCTTTTCTCCGGTGCTGGCATCTGATTATCTGGCAATTCTAATTATAGTTTTATAATCCCGTTTAAGCAACGGTATTGTTCCGATGCTTGCTTGCGGCGTAGCAACGCAAGGTTTTCTTCTTGGGACACCCAGCTTTCGGGGTGATATAAATGATATTGAACAGCAAAATGCTTAACGGAGACAATACGGTAACCCAATCCCTGGAAACGCCACACCAGATCATGGTCTTCACCGACCGCCGGTCGCACGTAGTCCTCATCGAATCCGTTGATATCCAACATCGCCTCTTTGTAACAGGAGAAATTGCATCCCTTTATCCCAGTAATGCCAAGCTTCCGTATGGCGAATGCAGTCACCCTGTTCAATGGCAAGTATACCGCTTCTTCCACAAACTTCCCGCCGTCCTTCGCCAATTGGCGTATCCGGCGGATAGTTCCCCGTTGGAAACGTGGTAAAGGCATGCGGCACAGCTGATCACTATACCGCGGTCCCACCTTCACGCGCTTCCCCGCTAAGATATCACGTGGTCGCGACAACCGGAGGTGATTCTGGACAAAACGTGAATGAAGCACGCAATCCCCGTCTATGAATATCAGGTACTCATGCGAAGCGGTGACAATAGCGCGGTTCAGCGCCCGGTTTTTCCGCCAACCGTCATCCGCCTGCGTCACGTGCACGAGCGCGGTATCTGGGCTTTCATATCCGGCAAGAAAATCGCGCATTTCCTGACTGTCTCCGTCTTCTGAAATGATCACCTCATCGGGCTTGATCGTTTGATAGCGCAGGTTATCGAGAATGGTTTTAAGGAACAGCGTATTCTTGTACACCGAGATGATTAAGCTAACCTTCATAAAGCATTCCCATTGTTGATTGATTGCCTGCTTCTTGCGAGGCAAAATTAGGGAAAATGAAACGCAAATACAATTGTGCTGCCTAACCGGCTTACGGACACAACGCTCGGTACAGTGAATGTACCTGCCGGGCAATGCCTGCATCGTCAAATCGCCGGGCATAATCCAATCCGTGTGCTATCATGGCCATGCGTAAGGAAGCATCGCCGAGCACTGTCTGTATCGTTTGGGTGAGCGCAGCCACATCATCCGGGGGGATATACTTAGAGCTGGGGCCTGCGGCTTCAGGAAAACAGCCGGTGTTGGAAGTGATGACCGGTACGCCGGAATATAATGCCTCGATAATTGGAATGCCAAAGCCTTCGAATAGCGACGGGTAAACAAACAATCGCGCAGATTGGTAAAGCTTGGCTAGTTCGTCAATGGATGTACCATGTATAAAGGTGACCTTCTTGGATAGCCTGTGCTGTTCAATATAGGTTTTCAGCTCATCCAAGTATGGGGTTGCCTTTCCTGCGATAACAAGATGTACATCGAGCGACGCGATTGCCTTTATGATAACCAACGCATTTTTCCGCGCTTCGATGGTACCGACATTCAGGATAAAATCGGGAGGAAGGCCATGTTTCTCCAGCACGGCTTGCTTCTCAGCGTCGGTATAGCGCTGCTTAAACGCTGGGTGACATCCTTGATATATTACCTCCACCTTACCTGCATCCACACCCAGAACCGCTACGACGTCTTGCTTGGTCTGCTCACTGATGGCGATGATGCGGTCGGCATGAAGGGCGGCGTGCTTAAATTTCCTTAGGTATATGGTCCGGTCTACGATATGGTACAATGCGGGATAGCGCACAAAAATTAGGTCATGTATGGTCACCACGCTCCGGATGCCGTGACGCCGGAGGCCGATGGGCAGCTCGCCGGATAGCCCGTGAAAAAGCTCTATATGGTCTTTGCGAAGGTCATGCACCATTCCACTTGATCGCCAAACGCTAGGGAAGGTCCGGTCGAAGCGCGATCGGGGCAACCGTTCGGTCACATTGGGGGTGCTTAGGCCAAATAGCTTCCGGCCCGAAGCCTTCGGATTATACAAGTAATACCCATGCTCGGGATAATGCGCACTCAGGATGCGTACCAGATCCCGTCCGTAGTTGCCCAGTCCCGTCTGGTTGTGAAATATTCGCTTGGCATCAAACCCGATGTTCATAGTCCTGCTTCGCGTAGTTTATCGATGATCATTACTGGAGCGATAAGTTCCATGCTGTCCTTTCCATCGCAGATACAGGGTTTGTTTCCGTAAATAGAGCTCGGCCGTGCAGGATGGTCCACCTGAATGCAATCGTCCGGAACCTGACCATACCCTAAGAAACCGGCATACGGATGGGTCGCGCCCCAGATAGACAACACGCGTACACCCATCAACGATGCCATGTGCATGCCTGCGGAATCCATGCTGATCATTACATCAAGATGGGATATGATCGACAGCTCCTGCTGCAGGGAAAACTGATCAACAACGCTGTGCACTTGGCTGTATCTTGCCTGCCACCCCGCCGCCACCTGCCGCTCGGCAGTGCCGCCACCAAAAACCAATACGGTATGACCCTGTCGGTCGAGGTAGGCGATCACCTCTTCCATGCGGTCAAATGGATATACTTTGGGCAGGTGTTTCGCAAACGGTGCAATGCCTACCTTTTTCCCCCCATGATCCGCAAACAGCCGCTTCGCCGTCTCCGGTAATGGTTGCTTCCTCCGTTTCAAGGTATGGCTCAACGCCATCGGGTAGCCAAGCTTCCTGAAAACATCCGCATACCGTTCAACAGTAGGTTTAAGAGGCTTCATAATTTTTTTATACGCGCGGGTAAGCGCTTTCTTCTCTTTCCGCGCCTTGTCCAATTGCCGGACCGCAATGCCGCTTAGACGAAACAGAAGGGAAAGAAACCTGCTCCGGATATTATGATGCAAATCGGCTACGGCAGTAGGTTGATACCGCTTCAACTCCTTAAAGAGCCGGTATAATCCGCTGATACCTTGATGCGGCCCGTGGGGATAAAACGGATGGAAAACAACTCCCGATATATCGGCAAAAAAAGGCTGAAGGGCCTCCCTGCTGACCATGACTAGCGTAAGGTGCCGGCGCTGCTCTACAAGTTCCCGAAGTACACTAGCCACCATGGCAACGTCTCCCATGGCAGAAAACCGGAAAACCAGTATCACGGAATTCTTCCCCGTTTCCTCATTTTCGAGCGGCATACAATACCGGGTTCAGCGTTGCATCGTTATACATCTTCATTTGCTTATACACTTTCATGTATTTTTTTCCTTTACGGATGTCGTCAAGCAATTCGTCGATGCTACGCGAAAGATCTTCATGCTGGCGCAGCAATACCATCAACTTTTCCATACAGGACGTGACATGCTGGGGAGACGCATTAATTTTTTGGGTCTCCTGGCGCATGTGATAGATCTTCAGACACAAAATGGACAAGCGGTCCAACGCCCACGCCGGACTCTCCGTATTGACCCGTGCATCATTCTGCGGAATGACATGCGAAAAATGACGCAAAAAATAATTATCGATCAACTCAACGGTATCTGTCCGCAGTTGGTTAGAGTCGTCAATACGGCGTTTCCACTCCAGTCCGACTACCGGATCGATGTCCGGATCCCGCACTTCGTCTTCCATATGCCACTGCATGGTATCGATCCAGCATTTTTTATATAAGAGGTAATCCAGTGTATGACTTGCATAGGGATTATTGTAAGGACAGTCAATGGAATCAAAAAGATGGTAGTTTTCAATTGCTTGCTCAAAAATGCGATTCGCCTTTTCACTAATCATCATGTAGTTCGGTGTTAATTTATTATAATGTACAGCAAAAGTATCGTCGTGTATAATACGGAATAGGATCAACAAATGCTACACCGTTGCCAAATATTAAATTCTTCATCCAACACTTCACTGTGTAACAAACAAGAGCCTTGGATGTTATCATAACGTTTCGCCGATATTAACTATAAAAATAGTGCCAACAATAGCGGGTGGCTGCGCAAAGCAATGTTTTATCTCAGCTTATTAGCCATTAGTAACCGTATTTTAACCACTTTTCATGAATTTGTTGGATAAACGCGGTTAATATCCGTATATTTATGTAAAGTTTTTATTAACTCGCACGCTTATGAAAGCACTTCAATTTACCGTTCCAGTCACGCCCGATAAAACGGTCATCATCCAGGAAGATATCATTCCTCAGTTTTACCCTTACCTGCATCGGCACAAGGAAGCGCAGTTGATCTGGATTATCAAAGGCGAGGGTACCTTGATTGCAGAGAACACCATGCATACCTTCCGGCCAAATGATATTTTCATGATTGCGCCTAACCAGTCGCATGTCTTTAAGGGTAGCCGCCAAGCAGCCGTGCAGCCCGAAGCGGACTACGTTCATAGCATCTCTATTTTTTATGATCCAAACGGTCACCTGGCTAATTTCCTGCAGTTACCAGAACTGAGCCAACTCAATGCGTTTCTAAAAGAGTATAAATACGGGTTTAAACTTTCAGAGCAATTTTTCCCGGCGGTGTCCAAGCATATATTGAAACTGAAAGAATCCCGCAGCATGGACCAAATGCTGCATTTTCTACACCTTTTGCGGACGTTTTGCCGCATGTCCCCGAAACCGAAGCACCTCTCCACATTCAGCAAAGAACATGTTACCGACGGCGAAGGTCTGCGCATGGGCAATATTTACAACTATATTTTGCAACACTACCGGGACGCCTTGACGCTCGAAGAAGTAGCTGCTGAGGCGCACCTCACGCCACAGGCTTTCTGCCGGTATTTTAAAAAACATACCGGCGTTACTTTTGTCACTTTTCTCAACGAAATGCGCATAAACCAAGCCTGCAAAAAGCTCACCTCGGGCGAATACGACAGCATCGCCACCGTAGCCTACAATTGTGGGTTCAACAGCATCACCAACTTCAACCGGGTGTTTAAAAGCGTGGCGGGCACCTCGCCCAAGGAATATTTATCGCGGTACCTTAATGGCGTACAATAACATGGATTGTTAATATCTGCACAGCATTGATTAATTAGTAGGTGGTTTGGCCTGTCTGGTCCCATTATCTTTGTGACATCCAAAAGACGGATGTGTCGACGCATATATTAAATAAATAAGCAAACATAAGACATGAGTAAAACTGAACTATGGCATGGGGTTTATCCGGCGCTGCTTACGCCGTTTACGGCAGACGGAGCGATTGACTACGGAATGTTTAAAAAGAACTTTCTGGCACAGATCGATGCCGGGGTTTCCGGTGTGATCATTGCCGGAACTTTGGGCGAAGCCAGCACACTGAGCGCGCAAGAGAAATTTGATTTGTTGGCGTTTGCTAAACAACATATACCGGAGCATATACCTGTTGTGTTGAATATCGCGGAGCAGCTTACTGTGGAAGCGGTACGTATTGCAAAAGAAGCTGAAAAACTGGGTGCAGACGGCCTGATGCTGCTTCCTCCCATGCGGTATAAAGCTTCCGACCGGGAAGTCGTACACTTCTTCAAAACCATCGCAGCCGCAACGCATCTGCCGATTATGATCTACAACAATCCGGTGGATTACGCCATCCATGTTACCGTGGATATGTTTGCCGAACTGGCCGAAAGCCCCAATATACAGGCGGTAAAGGAATCTACTCGTGACTTGACCAACATCACACGAATGATCAACCGCTTTGGCGACCGCTTCAAAATATTGGGCGGTGTGGATACAATAACCCTGGAAAGCCAGCTTGTGGGCGCCCACGGCTCGGTAGCGGGCCTGGTTGACGCGTTCCCACGGGAAACGGTGGCAATTTATCGGTTGGCGCAGGCTGGGCGGCTGGAAGAAGCGCTGGCGATTTACCGGTGGTTTATGCCCTTACTGGAACTGGATATCCATCCCCGCCTGGTGCAATACATCAAACTTGCGGCCACAGCCGAAGGACTAAGCAACGAACATGTACGCGCTCCGCGGCTTCCGCTGGAAGGCGAGGAGCGGGCCCGCGTCCAAAAAATCATCGATGATGCAATTGCCACGCGGCCAGTATTGCCAGATTACTTAAATTTACCGCTCAATCGAGTAGTAGAACAAGCATCATGAGTAAAGACACACCGATTCCCGAAATAGATCAACTGGTTCAACGCGCGCATGAAGCCTTTTTAACCTTCAAAGGTATCGATATTAAGCGCCGTGCGGCATTTATGCATCAGGTGGCCGACGAAATCGAGGCGCTGGGGCCCGAACTGATCCGTGCGGCACAGTCCGAGACGAACCTGCCGGAAGCCCGGCTTGCAGGTGAAAAGGCGAGAACGGTTTTTCAATGGCGAAGCTATGCGGATGCGCTGTCCAGCGGCAATATGCTGGATGTCCGGATCGATACTGCCGATGCAGGACGCACGCCCCCGAAACCCGATGTCCGCAAAACCTATGTGGGCCTGGGCGTGGTTGCGGTGTTCGGGGCGAGTAATTTTCCCTTTGCGTTTTCAACGGCAGGAGGCGACACCGCATCTGCCATCGCGGCGGGCTGCCCCGTTATTATCAAAACCCACCCCGGCCATCCTGAGACATCGGCATTGATGGCAACGGCCATCAAAACCGCTGTACGGAAGGCTGGATTGCCCGATGGATTGTTTGCTGAGGTACGCAGCGACGGATTTGAAGGTGGTCAGCACCTGGTCTCGCACCCGCTGGTAAAAGCGGTCGGCTTTACCGGCTCGTTTGCCGGAGGCAAGGCGCTTTACGATCTTGCAAGCAAACGGCCCGAACCGATTCCCGTATTTGCGGAAATGGGCAGCGTCAATCCGGTATTCCTGCTCCCCAACAAGCTGGAACATGCCGCTGAGGAAACCGCCAAACAGTACGCGGCTTCGCTGATGTTGGGTGTTGGACAATTTTGCACCAATCCGGGTATTCTTGCGGCACCGAACCATCCTGGCCTCGATCGGTTTCTTAATACGTTGCGGTCGCAGATCATCGAGGCGGCACCCGCACCAATGCTTCACGCCGGAATAGCTTCCGCCTATGCCAAAAAGAAAACCGAATTGCTTAGTCAACAAGGGGTGGAAGTGTTAGCTTCCGTTGCGGAAACAAATACAGAAGGCCATGGGCATGCTGCTGTGGCCACAGTAAAGGCCAGCCAGTTCCTCGCCAATGAGCAATTGGCGCATGAAGTATTCGGCCCTTTTGGCTTATTGGTAATTTATGACACAGCTGACGAGGCGACAGCAATAGCCGAGGCCCTGGATGGGCAGCTCACGGTATCTGTACTCGCAGAGCAGGACGATATCAAAAATAACGAGCGGTTGATTCAGGCACTTACCGACAAATGCGGCCGCTTATTGCTCAACGGGTTCCCGACTGGTGTAGAGGTATGTTATGCCATGCAGCATGGCGGGCCTTACCCGGCAACCACAGATAATCGGTTCACCTCCGTGGGGCCGGATGCGATCAGGCGGTTTGCCAGGCCGATCAGCTACCAAAACTGGCCGGATGAGTTTCTGCCCAATGAGCTGAAAGACGCCAACCCATTAGGCATCTGGCGCACGGTGAACGGTGCATTGACAAAAGAGCCTGCGCCTCGTGGCTGATAGCTAAAAGCTGATAGCAAAAATGAAAAAAACATTCTTCTGCATTGATGCCCACACGTGCGGCAATCCTGTGCGGCTCGTCGCCGGCGGAGGCCCCCTATTGCAGGGCAATAGCATGATGGAGCGCAGGCTCCATTTTTTGGCTGAGCACGATTGGATAAGAAAGGGACTGATGTTCGAACCGCGCGGGCACGACATGATGAGCGGAAGCATATTGTATCCACCCATCGACTCCGCCAACGATATCGGTGTATTGTACATCGAAACGAGTGGCTGCCTTCCGATGTGCGGACATGGCACCATAGGCACGGTTACCATCGCGATTGAGGAGGGTTTGATCACGCCGAAGACTCCGGGAAGACTGCGGCTGGAGACACCGGCCGGCGTGGTCCTGATCGACTATGTTCAGGAAGGTAAAAAGGTCAAGTCTGTAAAGCTGACCAACGTCAAATCTTTCCTGGCGGCCGAGGGAATCACCGTAGTGTGCCCTGGCTTGGGCACACTCACCGCAGATGTCGCCTATGGAGGAAATTTCTATGCCATTATCGACCCACAGGATCATTTCAGCGGTTTGGAGTATTATTCGGCAGACCAACTCATCAGCTGGAGCCGGGTCTTGCGCCAACGGATAAACGACCAATACACGTTTGTACATCCCGAGGACCCTAACATCAGGGGCCTGAGTCATATCCAGTGGACAGGATCGGTATTGGATGCTTCGTCTACTGCACGCAATGCCGTATTTTACGGCGATAAAGCCATAGACCGCTCGCCCTGCGGCACAGGCACCTCTGCCCGTATGGCTCAATGGTATGCCAAAGGGAAGTTGAAGAAAGGAGATCGGTTTATACACGAGAGCATCATCGGCTCAAAATTTATTGGAACCGTGGAGGATGTCGTGTACGATGCATTTGGCGACGGACGACCAGCTATCGTACCCGGTATCGAAGGGTGGGCAATGATAACAGGCTATAACACCATTATTATCGACGACGCGGATCCTTACGCCTACGGTTTCCAAGTTGTTTAGTTTATACCAAAGGTTTCATCTGCATAAAACAACGAAATGATCACTGATCATCAAACCGCTGCTAAGCCATCCAAGGGAACGGCCGTCGTCGTCGGTGGCGGCATCATCGGTCTGGCTTCGGCCTATTACCTCGCAAAAGACGATTGGAAGGTTACCATCCTTGATAAAAGCGATTTTTCCGACAATTGCTCTTACGGCAATGCAGGGATGATCGTTCCCAGTCACTTCACACCCATGGCCGCACCGGGCATCGTGGCACAGGGTATCAAATGGATGTTTAATAGCAGAAGCCCATTTTATGTGAAACCTTCACTGAACCGCAACCTGCTATCATGGGGTGTGAAGTTTCTTAAACATGCCAATGAACAACATGTAAAACGATCGGCCCCTCACCTGCTTGCGCTCAATAACTTGGGCAACGTATTATATGACGAACTTGCGGCGGACCTGGGCGATGGGTTCGGACTTGCGCACCGCGGCATTCTCATGCTGTATAAAACAGCTAAAACCGCCGAAGAAGAGATGCATCTGGCCGAAGATGCCCGGTCATTTGGACTCGATGTGGAAATGCTGAGCCGCGAACAAGTACAGGCTATCGAGCCTGACGTTAAACTGGACGTGTTGGGCGCCACGCATTACCGCTGCGATGCACACCTCTATCCGCCGGCTTTGATTAAGTTGCTTACAGCGCGACTTGCTCAGCTGGGAGTAACCATGATACCGCATGCCGAAGTGGTGGGGTTCAAGCATCACGGCAGGGAAATCGCCGAGGTAATCACCACCAACGGCAGTTTTGCTGCCGATAGCGTGGTGCTTGCGGGTGGGGCCTGGCTACAGGGCTTGGCAAAAAAAGCGGGGCTGCGCGTCCCGTTGATGCCGGGGAAAGGCTATTCGCTCATGACCACCGCATTTGAAGGCAAGGTGAGACACCCGGCCCTTCTGCTCGAGCACCGCGTGGCCTTGACGCCGATGGGAAGCCAGGTGCGCATCGGAGGCACCATGGAGCTTGCCCCCATCAACCATCGCATCAATATGAACCGCGTGGAAGGCATCGTTAACGCCATACCCGAATATTATCCGGAATACCGCCTGCCCATGCCCGCACGCGGGGAAATCTGGCATGGCTTCAGGCCTTGTCCGCCGGATGGCCTACCCTACATCGGCCGCTCCAGGTCCGTAAAGAATTTAATCGTAGCGGGAGGCTTGGGCATGATGGGGTTGAGCACAGGACCCGCTGTGGGAAAAATGGTGTCTGAATTGGCACTGGGCGACCGAACAGCTATTGACATCGGACTTTTCGACCCCGAGCGGTTTCAGTGAGCGATCTTATTTGCCGAACTGGTTTGCGTAGGTTTTTTCCAGCGCAAACATTTCATCACGCAATTTGGCAGCCTGAAGAAAATCCATGTCCTTGGCCGCCTTTTCCATGTCTTTCCGAACCTTATCGATCGCCTGCTTCAACTGCGGTTTGCTCATGTACTGCACCAGGGGGTCGGCCGCGACACTGCTCGCCAGCTCGGGCTCTACATATGCCTTAGCCTCACCACTCTTGAAATCTGCCACCGAGGTCTGTTCGAGTATCGCTTCCCGAGATTTGCCAACCGTCCGGGGGGTGATGCCGTGCTCTTCGTTGTACCGGATCTGCTTGTCGCGGCGGCGGTTGGTTTCTTCAATTGTCACTCGCATACTCTCGGTGACGGTATCCGCATACATGATCACGCGGCCCCGATCGTTGCGGGCAGCCCGACCGATCGTTTGGATGAGCGAACGCTCAGAACGCAAAAACCCCTCTTTGTCTGCGTCTAAAATAGCTACCAGCGTAACCTCGGGCAAATCCAAGCCTTCACGGAGCAGGTTTATTCCTACCAGCACATCGAACTCGCCCAAGCGGAGTCCACGCAGAATCTCAACACGCTCCAACGTTTTGATTTCGGAATGAATATACCGCACGCGGATGCCCAATTTGGCCATGTATTTCGTGAGCTCCTCAGCCATCCGTTTGGTTAGCGTTGTTACCAATATCCTGCCGCCTTCTTTGGATACGCGGTCCACTTCATCCAACAGGTCGTCAACCTGGTTGACAATAGGGCGGATTTCAATTACAGGATCGAGCAGTCCCGTCGGGCGGATCACCTGCTCCACGACAACACCCTCGGTCTGCTGCAGTTCATAGTCGCCCGGGGTGGCGCTCACATAGATCGTCTGCCCGACCATCGATTCAAACTCCGAAAAATTCAGTGGCCGGTTGTCCAATGCGGCAGGTAAACGGAAGCCATACTCCACCAATGAAATCTTGCGCGAACGGTCTCCCCCGTACATGGCACGGATTTGGGGTATCGTCACATGGCTTTCGTCAATAACCATCAGGTAGTCTTCGGGAAAATAATCCAATAAGCAAAATGGCCGCATACCAGGTTGTCTGCCATCGAAAAACCGTGAATAATTTTCAATACCGCTGCAGTACCCCAGTTCGCGCATCATTTCCAGGTCGTAGTTGACGCGCTCCTCCAGCCGCTTGGCTTCTAAAGGTTTTCCATCCAGGAGCAACTGTTCCTTGCGCAGCTCAAGTTCCTCTCCAATAGCCCACAGTGAGTCCACGAACTTCTCCCTTGGTGTCACAAAGAGGTTGGCCGGGAACAGCGCCATGGTTTCCATTTTATCCAAGGTTTTGCCGGAACCGGGATCAATCACGCTAAGCTCGTCAATCTCATCACCGAAAAAGGAAATACGGTAAGCCTCATCCATGTAGGCGGGATATACATCCACCGTATCGCCTTTCACACGAAATGTCCCGCGTTTAAAATCCGTCGTTGTACGGGCGTATAGGATTTCAACCAAGCGGTGCAGAAATGCATTGCGGCTAATAACCGTACCCACACCAAAGCGGAACACCGACCGCGAAAAATCTTCCGGGTTGCCCATACCATAGATGCACGAAACCGAAGAGACCACAATCACATCTCGCCGGCCCGACATCAATGCGGAGGTTGTCCGCAGCCGCAGCTTTTCGATTTCATCGTTGATGGCAAGGTCTTTTTCGATATAGGTGTTGGAAGATGCGATATACGCCTCCGGCTGGTAATAATCGTAGTAAGACACGAAGTAGTTGACGGCATTTTCCGGAAAAAAATGCTTAAACTCACCATATAATTGCGCGGCCAAGGTTTTATTATGGCTCAATATCAAAGTTGGACGCTGCGTCTGCTGGATGACATTGGCAATCGTAAACGTTTTGCCCGAACCGGTAACGCCCAGTAATGTCTGGTACATTTCTCCGGCATTGACTCCTTCCACCAGCTGTCGGATGGCCTCTGGCTGGTCGCCGGTAGGTACGTATTCGGATGTAAGTTTGAAATTCATGAAGTGCTGAACATAAAAACTAAGAACAACCTGGATTGTTTTTAGCGCAAGAGAACAAAGATAATCTTTTCACGTGAAGGCGCAAAGCTGCTTCACGCAAGGTCATTGCAAATGACGAATATAATGACTAAGTTTGAATCATGGTCCATGTCTTAACCGAACAACACAGTATTGCCAACCATTTTCTTGCCGAACTACGCAATATTGAAGTACAGCAGGATCGCATGCGTTTCCGCCGCAACTTGGAACGCTTAGGCGAGATTTTCGCCTATGAAATCAGTAAGACGCTCACCTATGAACCTGTAGAGGTCGAAACACCTTTGGGCATTGCCGAAACCGCCTTATTATCCGAGCAGCCCGTGCTGGCCACTATCTTGCGGGCCGGCATTCCGCTGCACCAGGGCATGCTCAACGTCTTTGACCAAGCAGATTGTGCCTTCATTGGCGCCTACCGAAAGACCAAGAAGAGCGGTGCGTTCGAAATTCGTAAGGAATATGTAAGTAGCGTAAACCTCGACGGCCGTTTGCTGATCTTGATCGATCCGATGCTGGCAACAGGTAAAACGGCGGTGCTCACCTGCAAAGAGTTACTCGACGATTTCAACATCAAGTCGCTCATGATCGTGTCGGCCATTGCAAGCGAAGAAGGCATTGCCCACGTCCGCGCGTTTCTCCCTCAAGCCCGGTTGTGGGTAGGCAGTGTAGACAGCGAATTGACCAGCAAAGCATACATCGTTCCTGGGTTGGGCGACGCCGGAGACTTAGCGTATGGGACAAGGGAATAGCACTTAGCGCCCGGAAATTTACAAACAACCGCAGTAATGCTTAAAGGTTAGACGCAAAGCCCATTGTTAATAACGGCACGGAGGTTAACAAAAACTTCATAATAAGTTATTGGCATTTAGGCGCTTTTTATCCGTAACTTTAAATCGCATTATGCAAGTGTTCTTTTCCGTATCTATCAATCCCCATTTATATGACTTGGAAAAAATTCAGTGGCGAACCCATCCGCCAACCCATTCTTGACGAAGTATCCGGCACCATCGCCCGCGAATATGCATTGGGCAACAAACTCAAAGTGTGCATTGGCACCGATTCGCAGGTAAAAGGCGCCATCACTGAGTTTGCTACCGTTATTGTATTCGTGCGCGAAAAGAAAGGGGGCTTCATGTATATCCATCAGGACCGGACCACCCAGAAAATGAGCATCAAAGAGCGCATGCTTGCCGAGGTGCAGCGCTCCATCGAGACCGCCTACTCCCTATGCGACCTGCTGGATCGATATAATGTCGATCTCGAGGTGCATGCCGACATCAACACCAACCCGATGTTCAAGTCAAACCAAGCGCTGCACGATGCGATGGGTTATATCCTCAGCATGGGCTTCGTATTCAAGGCGAAGCCAGAAGCATTTGCCAGCTCAGCGTGCGCTAACAAGGTAGTGCAGTGATCGGCCCTGCCCGGTGATTCTTCGTACCCTGTTGCCCCGCATTACCTACGTACGGCCTACAGCTTTTCATATTATCGCTATTTTGGTACACATTATGCTTACTTGTCAATCAAATTGATATTTTTGAACCTTAGGAAAAATTGATAGTATGGCTACAACGAATTTAGATCTGGCAGTGCGGACACGCGCCGAAGCTTGGTTGCGCGCCCCGTATGACGACGAAACCATCCAAGCGGTAAAGCAGCTTTTTGATACCGAACAATACACGGAGCTGACCGACAGCTTCTACCGGGACCTCGAGTTTGGCACAGGCGGCCTGCGAGGCATCATGGGTGTAGGCACTAACCGGATGAATAAATACACTATCGGCAGGGCTACGCAGGGGCTGAGCAACTACCTGCGCAAGACATATCCGGATGAAGAAATCCGGGTGGCTATCGCATACGACAGCCGCAACAATTCGCAGGCATTTGCCCGTTTGGTAGCAGACGTCTTTTCAGCCAATGGCATAAAGGTATATCTGTTTGCCGAACTGCGCCCCACTCCGCACCTTTCTTTCGCGGTGCGCCACCTGCACTGCCATGCAGGCGTAATGCTCACCGCCTCGCATAATCCGAAAGAGTATAACGGCTACAAAGCCTATTGGAACGATGGCGGGCAGCTGGTGCCACCACACGACAAAAACGTCATCAACGAGGTATATGCCATTGAAGACCCCAGCGATATAAACTTCGACCCGGTTGAAGAAAACATAACCCTATTGGGCAAGGAACTGGATGATGCCTACCTCAACGCAGTATCCGAACTGACCATCCGACCCGATGCCGTAGCCCGGCAAAGCGATCTGAAAATTGTCTTTTCGCCCATCCACGGGACAGGTGGTACGCTCATTCCTCCGACACTGGAGCGCTGGGGCTTTACTGACGTATCAATCGTGGAAGAACAAGCAACGCCCGACGGCAACTTCCCGACCGTGGTATACCCCAATCCGGAGGAAGAGGAAGCCATGTCGCTGGCCGTGAAGGAAGGCCAGCGTATCGGGGCCGACGTCATCTTCGCCACAGATCCAGACGCGGACCGCGTGGGAGCGGCCATAAAGAACGCAAACGGAGAATACCAGCTGCTCAACGGCAACCAGATCGGGAGTCTGCTGGTCAATTACGTGCTTTCGGCAAAGAAAGAGCAGGGCGACCTCCGTCCGGATGACTACGTGGTGAAAACGATCGTCACCACCAACCTCATTGCTGATATTGCCAAACAATATGGCGTGACATACCACGATACGCTCACGGGCTTTAAATACATCGGTGAGCTGATCACACAACGGGCCGGACAAGGCCGCTTCCTCGTGGGCGGAGAAGAGAGCTACGGATACCTTGTGGGTGAGCTGGTACGTGACAAAGATG
The DNA here is from genome assembly GCF_042646065.1 of Parapedobacter deserti. Classification (NCBI taxonomy): domain Bacteria; kingdom Pseudomonadati; phylum Bacteroidota; class Sphingobacteriia; order Sphingobacteriales; family Sphingobacteriaceae; genus Parapedobacter; species Parapedobacter deserti. Next base: position 72,135 of record NZ_JBHRTA010000038.1, on the reverse strand, counting down.
CCGTCGTATCTGCGGTATTCATAGCGGAGATGGCGGCATACTATAAAGACCAGGGCAAAACACTGTTTGAAGCGCTGCTCGATCTCTACGTGCAGCACGGTTTTTACAAGGAAAAACTGATTTCGCTGACAAAAAAAGGTAAATCGGGTGCCGAGGAAATAGTTGCTATGATGGAACGCCTGCGCAGCAACCCTCCGCAGATCATCGGCGGCATCGAGGTAGCCGAAATCAAAGATTATAAAAACAGCGAATCATTCGATCTGAAAACCGGCAAACGGGGCGCCATCAACCTGCCGAAATCGGACGTACTGCAGTTCATCACAGTAGATGGGGATGTGGTATCTGCCCGCCCGTCAGGCACAGAGCCCAAGATCAAATTTTACTGCAGCGTGCGGCAGCCGCTTGCCGATACTGCCGACTACGAACGGGTAAGCCGTGAGCTGGACGAACGAGTAAACCTTATCATGAAAGACATCGCCTGATATGCTACATTGGGAAACCTTATCGTCAGAATACTTGGTGCAGGCACCGTGGGCCGTGCTGCGCAAGGACGTATGCCGCATGCCCAACGGGCATGTCGTGCCCGAATATTACGTGCTGGAGTATCCCGACTGGGTGAATATGGTGGCACTCACCGCCGACGGCCAGTTCATCCTTGTCAGGCAATACCGGCATGGAGTAAAGCAGGACGTGCTTGAAATCCCCGGTGGGGTAATCGACCCCGGCGAGGATGCCTCCACCGCAGCAGCCCGTGAGCTGCTGGAGGAAACGGGATACCGGTTTGACACGATCGAGGAGCTGGCCACGCTCTTTCCCAATCCGGCTACGGCAAACAACCGGACGTATACTTATTTGCTTACCGGCGGTGTAAAGGTACAAGAGCAGGAACTCGACGAGCAAGAGGAGCTGGACGTGCTCCTGGTGTCGCCCGACGAGTTGAAGCGGCTGCTGCTCGACAACCAGTTCGGACAGGCGTTGCATACCGCTGCGCTTTTCTACGCGCTAGTAAAACTGGAGCAATTGAAGTAACCGGACCTTTTCGCCAACTGTGCGATACCGGACACGAGGTGTTACAGGCTAAAAAATAGCTTTTGGATCGCTTCCGATTACTTTCTCAGCCTCCTTATGTGCGCCGGGTCCAGCCGTGGGCAACACACGGAGGTGTCGTGCTTGCAGCGTGATGAAAGACAGCGCAAATAAGGCGCCGATTGCGGCCATTGCGGCTCCCACCCACTCGGGAGCGGTGTAGCCATACCCCATAGCAATGGGTAGCCCACCCAAAAAGGCCCCTAGCGCGTTGCCTATGTTGAAGCTCGCCTGACTCACTGAGGCTGCGAGCATCTCGGAACCCTTGGCCGTATTGATCATCAACATTTGTATAGGAGCAGAGAGCGCGAAGGCGATGCCCCCGATGATGAACGTCATCACCAACGAAGGAACGGGATATACCGCCAGATACTGTTGGGAAACCAAGGCGATTGCCATTGCGATGAGCAGCATCATCGAAGCTTTCGCAGGTGACACCAGGTCTGCTAAGCGCCCACCCAGCAGGTTACCGATAAACATGCCCAGTCCGGCGAGCATCAGGATATAGGTCATCGATGTTTCCGCGAAACCTGAGACCTTTGTCATCAAGGGCGAAATATAGCTATACCAGGAGAATAATCCACCGGTGCCAATGGCAATCATCCCGATAATCAGCCAGGCCGACCGCTGCCTGAAAAAGCCGAGTTGTGTTTTCACGCTACCCGCCTGCCGTACGGGGAGGTTCGGAAGCCAGCGGTTCAACGATAGTAACGTGACGAGTCCTACCAATACCACAATGGCAAATGAGTACCGCCAGACAAGTTGTTGGCCGACATAGGTGCCGAGCGGTACGCCGATGAGGTTTGCGATGGTAAGCCCAGCAAACATCAGCGAAATCGCTTGAGCCTCTTTGCCTGGTTGGGCCAAGCGACTGGCAACTACCGAGCCAACCCCGAAAAAGGCGCCATGGGGAAGCCCAGCGAGCAAACGCGAAATGAGCAGGGAGGTATAGCTGGGCGCAAATGCCGAAAAAGCGTTAAAAACGGTAAACAAGATCATTAAACCAACCAAGATGCGCTTCGGCGGATATCTGCCGGCAATGACTACCAGCAAAGGTGCCCCGATAACGACCCCCAAGGCATATGCAGCTATCAAATGGCCAGCCGAGGGAATGTCAATATGCAGGTCACGGGCGATATCTTCCAACAATCCCATCATGACGAATTCGGTAATTCCAATACCCAAGCCGCCAAACATAAGTGGTAGTAAACTCTTCTTCATTGCCATTTGCGTCTTTGTGCATTCACGCCTTAGTGTACAAAGTACACAAATGTAAATACTTCCTGCTGATTTATAGGCATCCACCAACGTTTATTTAAAAATATGATATGGCATTGACCGGATAAAGTCAGTTCATGCCGAAGCATTAAGGTGTTCGAAATCGCACACGGGCTGTTCGGAATCGCACACCACCGGCTTATCAAATTCAGGCATTTAGTTCGTTAATAAGCATTTGCATTGTTGGTAGGATTTTGGCATGGTAAGCCGAAAAGAATGAATATATTTGAATGCCTTGCGCGACGTCCCAATGCTGAATACTGATACCGAACAAGTAACTACATGATTCACTTAACCAACATATTCAAATGGTACAACGTGGGCGGCAGTCGCTCCTTTGTGCTAAAGGACATCAACCTGCACATTGCGGCGGGTGAGTTTGTATCCATCATGGGGCCTTCCGGATCGGGTAAATCGACATTGCTCCACATCCTTGGGCTTTTGGACGAACCCGACGAAGGAGAATATCTCTTTCTGGATGAAAATGTGCTTGGATTGAAGGAAAAGCAACGGTCGACCCTCTACAAGCAACATATTGGTTTCGTGTTTCAGGCGTATCACCTGATAGACGAACTTACCGTATACGAAAACATCGAGACGCCGCTGATCTACAAAAACCTGAAAAGCAGCGAGCGAAAGGCTATCGTGGGTGATTTGATAGATCGTTTTGGCATCGTGGGCAAGAAAGATCTTTTTCCTACGCAACTATCCGGAGGTCAACAGCAGTTGGTAGGTATTGCCCGTGCATTGGCCACTACACCAAAACTGCTCCTGGCTGATGAGCCTACCGGCAACCTCAACTCCAAGCAGGGAGAGGAGATCATGAACCTCTTCAAGCAACTCAACCAAGAGGATGGGGTAACCATTGTACAGGTAACGCATTCGGAAAAAAATGCAGAATATGGCAATCGCATCGTAGAGCTACTTGACGGACAGATTGTTAGTTGATCAGAAAGGGTCATTCTCCATGAAGGGCTAACAGCGCTGTTGCCAATACTTTATCCGAGCGGTTCCGCACTTTGAAAAAGGCTTCACTGCCGAAATAATAACGGCCCAACAAGGCTTCGATATCCGTGCGTACCAATGGCTTCACGGCATCAGCTTCATCTGGGGTATAGTTAATGCCTTTCTCGCTGGCGTACTGCAGGAATTCGTGGTATTCTTTATCGGGAAGGAAATACCCCTTCAGGTAATTCTCTACCGAATAAGCCGGTGTGGATTTGGTGAGCTGACCGTAGACAAACGTTTCGATGATGCTGGCTTGCCGTATCTTCCGGTACAATGCACTGATCCCGTTGCTATCCACGGGTACCCACACATCTGGCGAAATGCCTCCGCCACCGTACACAAGCTTTCCGGACAAGGTTTTATAGACCGTAGTGTCGGTATCCTGCCTTCCTACGGCCGGCAGGTTAGTTACCTGCATGGTTTTGCGTGTATTGACGGTATAAGTTTTCTGTATACATCTGCCCAGTGGCGTGTAATAACGTGCCACGGTGAGGTTTAGCGCTGAACCGTCGCCGAAGCCGAACTGCTCCTGGACCAAGGCCTTGCCGTATGACCTCCGCCCAACAATGATGCCCCGCTCAAGGTCTTGTACCGCGCCGGCCACGATTTCGCTTGCTGAAGCTGATTGTTCGTCTATAAGTACCACCAAGTCGCCGTCGCCAAATATGCCATCAGCGCTGGAATAATAGTCAGTGCGTACCTCGTGCGCTCCCTCTGTGTAAACGATCAGTTGCTTATCCGCAAAAAAATGGCTGGCCAACGCTGTCGCGGCATGGAAGTACCCTCCGCCGTTTTCCCTCAGGTCAAGCACCAGGCGTTGAGCGCCCTGCTTCTTGAGGTGAAGCAGGGCCTGCTCGAAATCATCGGCCGTTTTGGCGCCAAAACGCCGGATCTTGATATAGGCTGTCGCCGTATCGATGATGTATGCCGCATCGATGCTACTTATTTCCACTCGGTCGCGCATCACCTTCAAGGGCAACGGCAGATTTTTGCCGTTTCGGTGTACCGTTAGTTCAATAGCGGTGCCCCTTCGCCCCCGGATTTTTTTTTCAAGCGCCTTTTCCGTAATGGGGGTACCCGCAATGGTATCCCCATCGATAGCAATGAGCTTGTCGCCCACGCGCAAACCAGCACGCTGAGCCGGTCCGCCGGCAATCAACCCGACGGTCATCAATGTATCATTCAGGCTGTAATATTCAATCCCGATACCTTCGAAACTTCCTTCAAGGGATTCTTGCTGCTTATGTGCCTGATTAGGGCGCAGATACTCCGAGTGCGGATCCAATTGTGATACGATCTCATCGATAGCGAGATCCTGAAGCTGGCCTATATTTACGCTGTCTACGTAATTGGACGCGATGATATCAATCAGCCGCTGCACCTTGCCCGTCTTGTCCGTAATACCGAAAGGCAGCAGTGCTCCCCCTCCCGTGCGGGCGTCTTCACCTGCGTAATTCTGACCGAGCAGCAATCCTAAAAACAGGACGGCACCGTACGTAGCCGCCACAAACAAATTCCTTTTTGTTTCCCTGCTCATCATCCTAGATAACACGGGCTAAATTAAATAGTTTCTTGCATTTCTCGCTGCCAAACACCTAAAAAAGACAATATTCTGATACGAAATAAACCTTCGCGTCTTCTTCAAACTGGATAGCAGCGGCAACGCTTTAACTTGTCACAAAATATTAGCATTTTTGCAGGAAGCAAAAGCACAAAAGCGATGCACGAGATTGAGCCATACTACCGCTGGAGGGATGATTACATCGCTGCCGACGACGAGCTATCGCCGTTTTACGGCACAGAGTACAGCGAATTTGAATTTGATAAGCAGATATACAATTTCCTGCTTCACCCGCAATGGGATACATTCGGGTCCAACACGTTATACCTCAAAATCCTGTTTGCAGACTATGAGCGCGGGTTTGCAATCATTGAACTGATAGGCGAATGGAATGATGCGATATATAACGATATCATGCTTTTCAAGCGCGAAGTCATTGACATTATGGTAAGCGCGGGTATTGGCAAATTCATCCTGATCGGTGAGAATGTGCTGAACTTCCATTCTTCTGACGATTGTTATTACGAGGAGTGGTTTCAGGATATCGAGGACGGCTGGATTGCAGGCGTCAACTTCCGCGGGCATGTGATCGATGAGTTTAAGTCAAGCAATATCGATTATTTCATCAACTTCGGCGGCAAACTTGATGAGCTGAACTGGCGCAACCAAAAGCCGCTACAAGTCTATAAAGCGGTAGAAGAACAACTGGCGCGGCGGCTTTATTAATCGCCAGATCGGTTGTCGGAGGCCGCTGATCCGAATGCGCGCTCATAAATGAGCTTGAACCATGCCGTATACCGGTCGGGATTGGACTTTATACCCTCTCCGATTTCTTGCAGGCCGGCCCAGTGAAAAGCGGCAGCCTCATCCGGATTAAGAGCTGGGTTGGAGTCGGTATATCCGACGAAAACATGATCCAACTCATGTTCTACCAAGCCGTTGTCAAAAGCGGCACGGTACAGAAACGTAAATGCGAAGGTGAGCGGAACGGCCAACCCCATTTCTTCCTGAAGCCGTCTCGTTGCCGCCGCTGCGGCAGTTTCTCCCGGAGCGGGGTGGCTGCAACACGTATTGGTCCAAAGGCCGGGGGTGTGGTATTTATGTGCCGCGCGTTGCTGCAAAAGCAAGCGCCCCTTGCTGTCAAATACAAAGACGCTGATGGCGCGATGCAATAACCCTTTGCGATGCGCTTCCAATTTTTCCATGGAGCCGATCTCACGATCTTGCTCATCTACTAATATGACGTTTTCCGTTTTCATTTTTTCGCTTAACTGGTTATTCACTTTTATACCGTTTTTACATACCGCTCATCGTAATTTTCAATATCAATAATGTACTTATTCTTGACAAGAAAATCGAAAAGTGGCAGTGCCTCGTTCGATACGGGCATATTGCCGGTATTGATAATCCGGTTGTCCTTTTTGTCGAGATAGGGGTAAGCGTACAGCTTTACATTTTTGCTGAATATCCCGCTTACATACGCCAGCAGCTCGTCGGTGTAATTGCCTTTGGTATATTGTTTGGAATTGAAAATGTTGCGCAGGTTGGAGATGTTCGTGGAGATGCCCACATTACGCGGTTTGAACTGAGCAAGGTACTCTGCGAGGTAATGGTTTCTCGTAAAATTGGACACCAGAATGTGGTTGCCCGTACTGCAAAGGTACTCGGCCCGCTCAGCAAAATACTGTAAGTCCTCATTCGTAAACTGCGGCGTCTGGTCGAGCGCATTACTCATCAACACCTCAATCATGACCACCAGGTTATCGTCTTGGATGCCGAGGTTCCGTTTGAACTGGTCTACGGCGAGGTTAAACAAATCGAAGTTTGGATTGGACTTTTGCCGATATTTGGTGCGCAAGATCATGATGTCCTTTTTATACAGGAAATCTTTGCTCTGATAGGCCCTACCATCCGGGTTGAAGATCGCAGCTTTTGAGAACCCCTTGGCGATCAGGTAGAGGTTGATCAGCCGTTCATTTACGCCATTGAAGGCAGGACCGCTGACCTTTACCAAGTCGATTTCCACTGATCCCGGCGAAAGGTTATCAGCGAGTGACTCGATCATGGTTTGGATATCCCGTGTATAGTAATAAGCGGCAAAGACAAGGTTTACACCAAGAATACCCAGCACCTTTTGCTGCAGCAGGTTGTCACTATCGAGCAACCTCACGTGAAAAATGATCTCGCTAGGCTCGCTGTCCAGTTCGTGCTGAAACCGCAGGCCCAGCCAGCCGTGCGGATCGTTCGATTTACTGAAATTGAGGGCTGCAACGGTATTGGCAAATGCGAAGAGCCGCTTTTTTTGATATTTCTCTCCAACGAGGCGTTCCGCAAGCAATGCATATTCATGTCCGAGCATTTTGCGCAACCGGGATTGGCTTACATAGCGCCCCGAGTCTTCCGCGCCATAGATAGCGTCGCTGAACGCCATGTCGTAGGCCGATATGGTTTTGGCAATTGTGCCTGACGCTGCACCCGCATTGAAAAAGTTACGGGCAACCTCCTGCCCGGCCCCGATTTCCGCAAATGTGCCGTATATTTCGTCGTTTAGATTGATCTTCAATGCTTTGCGTTTTGTCTCGTAGATTTCACGTGCCATGGCGCAAAGGTAGCGATTTAATGGGGGACCGTAAAGGATCAGTTAGAAACGCGTTTGCAAAAGAGGGGCAACGCTTCTAATGAAGTGCCGGTATAACTATTCCTATTTTGATTTTCTGCCTTATGCTGAAAAAAGGTACTTTTGCTACCAAAACCCAGTGATTATGTATAAAACGCTCCAACCCGTGCTTCAGCAGGAATTACAAGCCATCAAAGATGCCGGACTATATAAGAACGAACGGATGATCATCACCCCGCAAGGGGCGGATATCAAGGTACAGGGCGGTAAAGAAGTAATAAACTTTTGCGCCAACAACTATTTGGGTTTATCGTCAAACCCGAGAGTCGTCGAGGCGGCTAAGCAGGCCATCGATACGCATGGCTACGGCATGTCGTCCGTGCGGTTCATTTGCGGCACCCAGGATATCCATAAAACTTTGGAGGCGAAAATCTCAGAATTTCTCGGCACCGAAGATACCATCCTTTATGCGGCGGCTTTTGATGCCAACGGCGGGGCGTTCGAACCCCTGTTCGGCGCTGAAGACGCCATCATTTCAGACGAGCTCAACCACGCTTCCATCATCGATGGCGTACGGCTTTGCAAGGCGCAGCGCTTTCGCTATAAAAACTGCGATGTGGCCGATTTGGAAGAGCAGCTCAAAGCAGCACAGTCTGCCCGCCACCGCATCATCGTCACGGACGGTGCATTTTCCATGGACGGCAGTATCGCGCCATTGGGGAAAATCTGCGACCTGGCCGATAAGTACGAGGCCCTGGTTATGATCGATGAGTCGCATTGCACGGGATTTATCGGCAAGACAGGCCGGGGCACGCATGAATTGCATGGTGTGATGGATCGGGTAGATATCATTACAGGCACCTTGGGCAAAGCCCTTGGCGGCGCTTCCGGCGGATTCACCTCCGGCCGGAAAGAGATCATCGACATGCTGCGGCAGCGGTCGCGCCCTTACCTGTTTTCCAACACCCTTGCTCCGGCTATTGCCGGGGCATCCATCGCTGTGCTGGATATGCTGAGTGAAACCACCGAACTACGTGACAAGCTGGAGTACAATACGGGATATTTCCGCGAGAAAATGACCGAAGCCGGGTTTGATATCAAGCCCGGAGTACACCCCATTGTACCGGTGATGCTCTATGAAGCGCCCTTAGCACAGGAATTTGCAGCGCGGATGCTCGAGGAAGGTATATACGTCATTGGTTTCTATTATCCGGTAGTTCCCAAAGGCAAGGCCCGTATCCGCGTGCAGTTATCAGCCGCACAGGAGCAGCATCATCTTGATAAGGCCATTGCGGCATTTACAAAAGTAGGAAAAGCGCTGAAGGTTATATAAAAGCCTCGCAATGGTTAAAAAAACTCCTGATTCTCATAGTTTTTGTTTACCTTTGCGCCCTCAATTTTAATAAAAATACCCATCACCGGGATGCAAAAAACAAGAAATATCGCGATTATCGCACACGTAGACCACGGCAAAACCACCCTGGTAGACAAAATTCTCCACTTCACCAACCTCTTCCGCGATAACGAACAAACCGGAGAGTTGATTCTGGACAACAATGACCTCGAACGTGAACGGGGGATCACCATCGTTTCCAAGAACGTAGCGGTCCGCTACAAAGATGTCAAGATAAATATCATTGACACACCGGGCCACGCCGACTTCGGCGGGGAAGTGGAACGGGTGCTGAAGATGGCAGACGGGGTGATCCTCTTGGTGGATGCCTTTGAGGGGCCCATGCCGCAAACCCGCTTCGTGACCCAAAAAGCACTTGGTTTAGGGCTTAAGCCAATCGTTGTGGTCAACAAGGTCGACAAGGAAAACTGCCGCCCGGACGAAGTGTATGAAGCGGTGTTCGACCTGTTCTACAGCCTTGATGCCACAGAGGATCAGCTTGATTTCCCGGTGCTATACGGGTCTTCCAAACAAGGGTGGATGTCGACCGACTGGAAGCAGCCCAAGGAAGATTTTACGGACCTGCTGGAAGCTATCCTGGAGCACATTCCGGCGGCGCCTTATGTAGAAGGAACCTTGCAGATGCAGGTTACTTCGTTGGATTATTCGTCTTTCGTGGGTCGCATAGCCATCGGGCGTGTGGCACGGGGCATCATTAAGGAGAATCAGCCCGTAACCTTGGTCAAACGCGACGGCAAGATGGTGAAATCGCGGGTGAAAGAACTCCATACCTTCGAGGGGCTGGGCCGCGTGAAAGTAGAGGAGGTAAAAGCGGGCGATATCTGCGCCGTCGTGGGCATCGACGGGTTTGACATCGGTGATACCATCGCAGATTTTGACAATCCGGAGCAGCTGGCGGTCATCAAAATCGATGAACCTACGATGAATATGCTCTTCACCATCAACAACTCCCCGTTTTTCGGAAAAGAGGGCAAGTTTGTGACCTCGCGCCATCTTCAGGAGCGGCTGTATAAGGAAATGGAGAAGAACCTGGCCCTCAAAGTAGTTCCGACGGAATCGCCAGATTCTTACCTGGTGTACGGCAGGGGTATCCTTCACCTGTCGGTACTGATCGAAACCATGCGCCGCGAAGGGTACGAGTTGCAGGTTGGCCAGCCGCAGGTCATCGTTAAAGAAATCGACGGTGTGAAATGCGAGCCGATCGAAACAATGGTGGTCGACGTTCCCGCTGAAGTATCGGGCAAAGTCATCGAATTGGTTACCCAGCGCAAGGGAGAGCTCTTGGTAATGGAAACCAAGGGCGATATGCAGCACCTCGAATTCGATATCCCTTCCCGGGGAATTATCGGCCTGCGGAACAATGTGCTTACGGCTACCGCGGGTGAGGCCGTAATGGCGCACCGTTTCAAGGCGTATGAGCCCTGGAAGGGCCCAATACCGGGAAGACTGGCTGGCGTGCTGGTGTCCATGGAAAAAGGTCAAACCACGGCTTACTCCATTGACAAGCTACAGGACCGGGGCCGTTTCTTTGTAGAGCCAGGTGTGGAAATCTATGAGGGACAGATCGTTGGCGAACACATCCGCGACAATGACCTTGTGGTTAATTTGGTGAAGGGGAAGCAGTTGACAAACATGCGTGCTTCCGGCAGCGACGACAATGTACGTATCGCCCCAGCCATTAAATTTTCACTGGAAGAATCCATGGAATACATTCAGGCGGATGAATACATCGAGGTAACGCCCAAGAGCATCCGGCTACGCAAGATATACCTCACGGAAAACGAGCGGAAGGTCAACGCGAAGAAATTCCAATAGCAGACTTTATTATCATATAGGCAAACCCCGGCTTCAGTAGCCGGGGTTTTGTGTTAATGACGGGTTGGTACGCATTTCACTCTCGGGAATGGGCATCAACAAATATCTGGGATCGAACGTCAACGAACCTCCACCCTCTTCCGGACGGGCAAGGAAGGCATTCATGATTTCGGTTGCCCGCTCTGGCCCCTGGCGTACAATGTCAAACCAACGCAGTGCCTCGCAGGCAAACTCCAACCGGCGTTCGGCGAACAGCGAATCGCGGAAAGCTTGCTGATCTGGCACACCTACGCTGGTTAGGCTGTCCAGGCCGGCACGGCTGCGCACCGCATTAAGCAGGGAAAAGGCTTCGCCGTCTGCCTCATATCCCATTTCATTGAGCACTTCGGCATACATTAGCTGGACATCCGTGATGCGTAGTATCGGGAAGTTTACATCATTATCCATATTGTTGAGCGGAACCGTGCCATGCGAAAATTTTACGAAAAGCTTCGTCAGGCTATCAACGACATTGTTAACCGTCGTGTAACCCTTTTGAATCGTAACATCACGGCGCACATCAGTAGTATCATAAGCCTCGTACAGGTCGTCTGACACGGCAACCCAGGTAGACCGTCCACCCTGCGGAAACTGCTCAGCGCGAAGATTTTGGGGGACGAGAGAGTATACCAGCGGGTTGCCCTGGTTTACCAGCCCGCTGGTGTACTGAATTTGGAAGACGTGTTCCGGGCCGTTGTCCCGGGTGTTCAGAAAGCACTCAATAAACTTGGGGTAGGGGCTGAGGCCTTCGTAGGCAATTATTTCCTCCAGCAACGGGCGGGCAGCCCCGTAGTTGCCCATGTAAAGGTGCAGCCGGGCCAGTATCCCTTTAGCGGCATAACGCGTTGCGCGGCCCAGGTTATCTCCACCCTGGCTTTCAGGCAGCACCGCTGCCGCCGCTTCCAGGTCAGCCGCTGCAAAGGCAAAGGTTTCTTCCTGGGAACTCCGGGTTACCGCAACAATCTCCGCTGCGGGCATCACGCGGTCAATCAGCGGCATACCACCGAACAGCCAGCCGAGCTGAAAGTAGCAGAAACCGCGGATGAAACGTGTCTCTCCCCTCATGATGGCACGTACATTCTCATCCGGAAAATCCCCATCGTCGATTTGATCGAGGATATTGTTTGTACGGTTGATCACCGCCCAGTACGCCCCCCATACGCCAAGGATCAGGTCGTCGCCGGCAGTAAAGCCAAACCGTGCAGTGGGGAGATTTGCGGTGTTCTGCTGCGTGTTGACATTGTCACTGAGGCTTTCCACCAACATGGGGTAGTCAAAGCCGTGCACGCTGCGCAGCCCGCCATAAGCACCGAACAGCGCCTGGCGGAAGTCATTTACCGATCGGTAAAAATCAGCAGTGTTATAATCCGATTCAGGGGTGAGCTGCAATTCCTTGTTACACCCCCAGCTCGCCAGCAGTATAAAGGGCAATAATATGATTCGTATTTTTTTCATGGCTGTCTAAGCGTTGGCATAGTTAAAAAGAGACATTCACTCCCATGGTAAAGCGTTTAGATATCGGATATCCGCCGTAATCCGTGCCCGGCTGCGTATGCTCGGCTGTGCCTCCCCCGCCGGCATTGTTTGCTTCGGGGTTGGAACCGGGATATTGCGTGAAGGTGTGCAGGTTGTCGGCCATAACATAGAGGCGGACCGCACCGACATTCCATTTTTTGAGCAAGGAGCCTGCGAAATTGTAACCTAATGTCACATTCCGTATGCGCACGAAGGTGGCGTCGTAGACCCAAGTGTCGTTATATGCCGGATTCACTCCCACGACGCTGGGTGTCACACCGTCCCAGCTCATGTCTACCCCTGCCGGGATATTTCCCCGGAAACGCTCGGGCTTGTAGGCATGTAGCCAGTCGCGGTATTGGTTGGTTCCCTCTCCCAGTCCATTGTTGAAGCCGCGCCTTCCTTGGTAGAAAAGATCGCCACCGCGCTGACCCTGGATATCAAAGCTGAAGTCAAACCCCTTATACCCCATACGACTAGATACGCCCCAAAGGAAATCCGGCTGTGCATTACCCACGATGGTGTGGTCCTGTTCGTTGATCACGCCGTCCCCGTTGCGGTCTACGATGCGGATATTGCCTTCGAGCTGCCCGTTTACGATCGGCACTAGTGCATTGCCTTCCGCATCAAAATGCTCCGGCAGGAGCACTCCGTCTGTCTGGTACATAAAAAAGCTGCCTATGGGGTGGCCCACAATCGTCGCGTAGGCGTTAAAATCGTTGAGCGTACTCAGGTGGATAAGCTCATTGATCCCTGGGGCAAGCGAGAGGACGCGGTTCGTGTTTTTGGAGAAGTTTAGTGATGTCGTCCAGGTGAAGGCCTCACTCCGGATATTTTCGGTCGTCAATTGCAGTTCCACCCCCCGGTTTTCCACCTCCCCGATGTTGCTGCGGATGGTGGAAAAGCCGCTAACGCGGCTTGTTGGCACATTGAGCAGCAGATTGGAAGTCTTGTTGAAGTACAGGTCGGCCGCCAGCTGAATGCGGTTGTCTAGCAACCAGAAGTCCAAGCCGATGTCGCGGGACAAGGTCGTTTCCCAGCTCAGGTTTTCATTGGCGATATTGCTCGGAACCAGACCGATCACGCGTTTGCCGTTGAGGTTATAGTCTTGCCTACCCAGCAGCGAGATATGCTCGTAATTGCCAATGCGGTCGTTACCGGCTTTCCCGACGGATCCCCTGATTTTCAGCAGCGAAAGCCATTCCGCATCACTCAAGAACGGCTCATCGTTGATTTTCCAGCCTGCAGAGACGGCTGGGAAGAGGCCCCACTTATTATTCGCACCGAACCTGGACGACCCGTCGTAGCGGACGCTGGCCGACACCAGATACCGGTCTAACCATTGATACTGTACACGCCCAAAGAAAGAGGCTGTGGCGCTTTCGCCGATGGTGGTACGGGCCAGGAGTGGATTGTTGGCATTGTTGAGTGTAGGCAACAGGTCATTGGGATAGCCGTCGCCAGACGCCGCCATAACATCCTGACGTATAAATTCGTATTGCTGGCCACCCAAGATTTCAAGCACGTGGTCGTCACCCAGGTATGGGCGATAAGTGGCAGTGTTCTGGATGCTGAAGGTACCGTTGTCCGTGCTCGATGCGTAGCCGACCGCCTGGGCGCCAGGGTTCACATTTGCAGGGAGGAATTCATTATAGGCGGCATGTGAATAGATATAACCCAATTGGGTGCGCAGCGTCAGCGTCTTGATTGGCCTGTACTCCGCAAAACTGTTGAGCTGCATCTCATTCGCCCGGGATCGGGCCGTCATTTCGCGCAGACGAGCCAAGGGGTTGACATACGTTTGCGCCGGCGAAAATCCGGTTGCCACGGTATTCTGATCGATGCCAACCACCGGCGGCATCGCCAGGGCGTAATGCGCGTTGCTCTCCTTCCCGTCCGTTTCCGGATCATTCATGATGTTGAAAGACGTTGCTACGTTGGCCCCGAGGCGCCATTTTTCGCCGATATTGAAACTGGTATTCGCCCGGAAGTTATAGCGCTCGAACCCCGTGTATTGCATTACTCCATCTTGGCGAAGATATGACCCCGATAGCAGAAACGTACCCACATCCCCGCCACCCGACACGGTCAACGCATAGTTTTGCATGGGGGCATTCTGATACACAATATCCTGCCAGTTGTTATCGGGCAGCGACCCAGGGTTGAGGTAGCTTTCCGGATACTGGAATTCCGCCGGCCTACCGGCTATGGGGAGGGAGGGATCGCCCCCAGCCTGCTGAAACCGCGAATCTCGCAGGTAGCGGATGTATGCCGTATATTCCTGGGTATTCATCATGGGCAGGAAGCGGTCAACCGCCTGATACCCCACGTAACTGTTTGCATCAACCGTGGTCTTCCCGGCCGCGCCTTCCTTGGTCGTAATGACGATAACGCCGTTGCCACCCCGTGCACCATAAATTGCGGCTGAAGCGGCGTCTTTCAGCACTTCGACGGAAGCAATATCACGAGGATTTACATTGCGCATGTGATTCTGCTGAATGCCATCGACCACATATAGTGGATTGCTGGATGCGGTGATGGAGTTGATTCCCCTTATGGTAATATTGGCCGCTTTCCCAGGCCCCCCGGTGCTCTGGCTCACCCGTACGCCCGCAATTTTGCCTGCGATTCCCTCTTCACTGTGACTGATGGCATTGTTTTGGAAGGCGCGGCCCTCAAGTGAACTCACCGCGCCCGTTACATTTTCTCGCCGCACCGTGCCATAGCCGATGACGACTACCTCATCCAACACCTCAGCCGCCGCGGGGGTCAGCACGATGTCCTGACCATCGGCCACACTCATAGGCATTTCCAAAGGCTCAAAGCCCAGCATGGAAAACACCAACATGACCGCCGAATCTGTGGACGACCGGATTTCAAAGGCTCCTGCCTCGTCGGTCTGGTTTCGGACGTCAGTGCCCTTGATGCTAATCGTAACGCCGCTAAGCGGAGTCTCCTTATCATCGGTCACCCGCCCTTTTACCACCCGCTGCGCGGTATCTGCCTGAGTGGTGTCCTGTTGGGACACTTGGGTGGTATCTTGCGCGGAAGACTGCTGGCTAAAGGTTGCTAATGTGGTGGGATAACTTTTCAAGCTGCTGCAAAGCATCCCTGCGCAGCAACTCATGCATAGAAGCACCCGCATACTATTACTGAACGTCATATCCAATTAAATTATTTTAAACTGTTGATTTCAGCGGGTAACCGCAGAACGTGTTTATTTCAATCGTATGCTGGACAGAGTAATATACAGCGCTCGGTCAGTTTTGTTTTGGGAAAGTAAGGACAAACACAAGTGGCATCCGGATGTTGTGTATATTGGCGAGTTTAGCTAAGTTTGCCCAACAACATAAATTAGAAACCCTATGATCCAACGTATTCAGACTGTTTGGTTGTTTCTGGCCTCGGCAACGGTGTTTGCGTTATTCCTTTTTCCCTATCTCCAATATTCGGATATCGGTGGTGTCGGCAAGGCACTGAAAGTAACCGGAATATACCATGGACTTGAAGGGCAGTCCATCCGCGAAGAGTTTTTTATTCTACAGACCATCGTCACCGTATTGTTGGGCCTTTTTCCGCTTTTTATTATTTTCAAGTTCCGAAACCGTAAGCAGCAGGTTCAGTTGATTATACTTGAAATCGTACTACTTCTGCTGTTCGGTGTATGGTTGTATGTAACGGCCAGCACAGCGTTGACGGAGGCCAGACAATTTCTCTCGGCCAGAAACGTCGGGGTAGGATTCTTCCTGTTGCCCATCTGTATTATTTTCTTATTGATGGCCATCGGTGGTATCCGAAAGGATGAAAAATTGATCAAATCAGCGGATCGGTTGAGATGATGAGCAATACGGCATTCATATCGGCGCTGACACTGTGGTGTGTTATCGGTGTTTCCTTCCAATGCATGGCCGACTCCAATGCCGGCCAGGATTCCAATGTCGTTGTGCTGGACGATATCCGGTTTGAAGTATCCCGGTTTCTGATTGATTCAGCGAACGCCAGGGCGGAGCTATTGCTTACCAGCCTGAAGGATAAGCCCCGCGAATTAAAACTAAACGTTTACGGGACCCAGCTGGTGGATAACAACCGGAATGCTTATTATTTCTCGACCATCGAACTGGGGCGGGTACTCATGCGGTTTGAAGATAAACAGAACTACCTGCACTACCTGCTGCAGCCAGATACGGCCGTGAAGCTAACCGTTACCGCTGACAACATTTCCGCTGACGCCGACGCTATACAGGTTATGAAGATCGTGTTTGAAGATAGCACGGATGAAGGCAAATTTTTGGATGTATACCTGACGGCACCAGCTGCAGCGGGCCGGTAGTAGCGATCTAACGATACCGGATTTGCTGCCGGTCCATCATACCCATTTGGTCTTTCATCATCTTGATCTGGTCTGCCAGCAGCTTATTTTTATCCGCCTTTTTCGCCTCCTGTAGGTACTTGGCGGCCTCCCGCTTGTTGCGCTTGGCCATGGCGATACCGGCAAGGCTAAGCTTGGCCAAGGCCACATTGTGCGCCATGTGCAACCCCAACGAAAGCGCCTTCTTAAAATATTTTTCTGACTGCATCGGCGACTTCTGCGATTCCATCAGCCCCAGCAGCAGGTGATAATAGCCGTGCTGAGCACGGATGAGCTGCTTTTCGTAGTTGGTGATACGGCTCAACCACCGGGCTGCCTTGGCCATGTTCTCCTTGCGCAGATAAAACTGAGCGACAAGCATATTCTCATTGAAAAACACCGTGACGAAGGCGATGATAGTTACCAAAATGCCCAGGATGCCCCACCCCCATTCGCCATAAAAAAACAGGGAAACGGTGCCGATAAGGATAAGCGTAGATATGATGATGCGGACGAGATTAGACATGTCGATGTGATTTATTCCCAATGTGCTCAATAACCGTGCAAACTTAGCTAAATTTGCTTGCATTTAAAAGCAAATAATTCGCGTCAGATTGCCTCATCGGTGCTGATGAACATACGCAGTTATCACGCGCTTCGCCGCCACTGGGAACGGCGAAGTCCTCTTGACCCCAGCTGGAATATCCGTCTATTTGCCCGCTTCAGCAGTTGGTGAACTAGATTTTACAATAAAGTGTACTTTTGCGGTATGAGTATTCAACTGGAAAGTGGCTGGAAAACGGCTCTGGGGCCGGAGTTTGAAAAGCCTTACATGCAAGCGCTCAAGCTGTTTCTGCAGGAAGAAAAAAAGCAACATCCCGTATTTCCGCCGGGCAATTTCGTTTTTAATGCCTTTAATCACACCCCTTTTGACCGTGTGAAGGTGGTCATCTTGGGGCAAGACCCGTACCACAACGTTGGCCAGGCTCATGGGCTGGCCTTTTCGGTACCCCGCGGGGTTCCCGTCCCGCCCTCATTGCGCAACATGTACCGGGAGTTGAGTACGGACATCCCTGGGTTCCGGATTCCCAACCACGGCGAGCTTACGGCCTGGGCTGACCAAGGGGTACTGCTGCTTAATGCCACGCTTACGGTACGGGCACATGTGGCAGGTTCGCATCAGGGCAAAGGGTGGGAAGCGTTTACCAATAAGGCCATCGCGGAGTTAGCTACCCAACGCAGCGGCGTGGTGTTCCTGTTGTGGGGACAGTATGCCAAAAATAAAG
This sequence comes from Parapedobacter deserti, assembly GCF_042646065.1. Taxonomy (NCBI): domain Bacteria; kingdom Pseudomonadati; phylum Bacteroidota; class Sphingobacteriia; order Sphingobacteriales; family Sphingobacteriaceae; genus Parapedobacter; species Parapedobacter deserti. The sequence goes on along the minus strand of NZ_JBHRTA010000038.1, from coordinate 54,168 downwards.
CCGCCCTGATCGACCATCGCAAGCACCATATCCTGACCGCGGCGCACCCATCGCCCCTATCTGCCTACAACGGCTTTTTCGGGTGCCAGCATTTCTCGAAGGCCAATGCCCTTTTGGTTGCACAGGGATTGGAGCCGATAGATTGGCAGGTTTAACCGTCAATATTCCATCGGGACAATGGGCTCTTTTTTGCTTGTTGACATGATCATCATCGTCTGGAATGTCTTGACGTAGGGAATCTTGCTGATCTTCTCCATGATGACGGCTTCGTACGCCTTGATGTCTTTCACATATACCTTCAGGATAAAGTCGCATTGACCGGTCACGTGATGGCATTCGGTTACCTCTTTAATGTTTTTCACCGCTTCCACAAACTCGGGGATCGCATTGTGCGTATGAAAGTCGAGCGACACCTGAATAAACGATTTGATACCCAGGCCGAGCTTTTCTTCATCGACGAATGCGTGGTAACTTTTGATATAGCCGGAGTTTTCAAGCTTACGCACACGCTCCAGCGTGGGTGCGGGCGACAAGCCGATGCTCGACGCGAGTTGCAGGTTTGTAATGCGTCCGTTTTCCTGTAGCAATTTCAGGATTTTGAAATCGGTTTTATCGGGTTGGAAAGGCATGTCTGAAAGCTTTTGAAACCAAATTATATTCTGCAATAATACGATTAATATTTCATACTTTCTGTCATTCTCGAGTAGACCAACCGAAACAGTCGTCACCACTTCATGCCAATCCAGCTCATTATCACCAATTTGTAAAAATGACGGCCCGTATAGCAATACCCTGCGACGAATGGACTTTCTATGCGGTTTATTGCCACTTAAATTGTAACTTTGCATTTCGAAAGTTTGAAGGTGGCCCGTCTGCCTGACGATAAAACATGTGAAGGAGCGTTATGAGTACAAAAGACGATGAATTGCTGAAAGAGCTTGCGCTCGAAGAATATAAATACGGCTTCACCACCGATATCGAAATGGATATCGCTCCGAAAGGACTTACCGAAGATACGGTGCGGCTGATTTCAGCTAAGAAGAACGAGCCGGAGTGGCTGCTTGCATGGCGGCTTAAAGCATTACGGCACTTCCAGCAAATGAAGACGCCCTCTTGGCAGAACTTTGAGCACCCGGATGTCGACTTCCAGGATATATCTTACTACGCTGCACCCAAGGCCAAGCCAAAGCTGAACAGCCTTGACGAGGTTGATCCTGAGCTGCTCTCTACATTTGCGAAACTGGGTATTCCGTTGGATGAGCAGAAAGTGCTTGCCGGTGTGGTGGCCGTGGATGCGGTATTTGACAGTGTATCGGTAAAGACGACGTTCCGTGAAAAACTAAAGGAGCAGGGTGTTATCTTCTGCTCGTTTGGCGAAGCCGTACAGGAACACCCTGAACTGGTCAAACAATACTTAGGATCGGTGGTGCCCCAGACCGACAACATCTACGCGGCGCTGAATTCTGCGGTTTTTTCAGACGGTTCTTTCGTATATATACCCAAAGGCGTACGCTGCCCTATGGAGCTGTCCACGTATTTCCGGATCAACGCGGAAAACACAGGACAATTCGAACGCACGTTGATCGTTGCCGATGAAGGCGCTTATGTCAGTTACCTGGAAGGGTGTACGGCTCCGATGCGCGATGAAAACCAGATGCACGCTGCGGTGGTGGAGTTGGTTGCGCTCAAAGATGCTGAGATAAAATATTCGACGGTACAGAACTGGTATCCGGGCGACAAGGAAGGAAAGGGAGGCATATACAATTTCGTTACCAAGCGCGGTTTGTGTAAGGGTGACAACAGTAAAATCGCCTGGACCCAAGTGGAAACCGGTTCAGCCATCACATGGAAATACCCGGGCGTCATCCTGAAAGGCGATCACTCCGTGGGCGAATTTTATTCGGTAGCACTCACCCGCAATCGGCAGCTGGCCGATACGGGTACCAAAATGATTCACCTGGGCAAGAACACACGGAGCAAAATCATTTCCAAAGGGATCTCCGCCGGCGTAAGCCACAACAGCTACCGTGGGTTGGTAAAAATCGGCCCGGGGGCAGAAAGCGCACGCAATTTCACGCAGTGTGATTCGCTGCTGATTGGCGATCGTTGCGGGGCACATACGTTTCCGTATATCGAGAGCCGCAACAAGACCGCCACGCTGGAGCATGAGGCCACGACATCTAAAATTGGGGAAGACCAATTGTTTTACCTTACGCAACGCGGTATTGACCCTGAAAAGGCCGTGGGCTTAATCGTCAACGGCTACGCCAAGGAAGTGCTGAACCAACTACCGATGGAATTTGCCGTGGAGGCACAGAAACTACTGGCCATATCCCTCGAAGGAAGTGTGGGATAGCGTTTTGAATTAACTATAGCATAAAATAGAGCGAAGAAAGCAATGTTGACGATACGGAATTTACACGCATCAATAGAAGATAAAGCCATACTAAAGGGGTTGGACCTCGACGTGAAAGCGGGTGAGGTACACGCCATCATGGGACCGAATGGATCAGGTAAGAGCACGTTGGGCAATGTACTAGCCGGCAGGGAGTCATATGAAGTAACCGGGGGTGAAGTGTTATTGGATGGAAAAGACTTATTAGAGCTTTCTCCCGAAGATCGCGCACGCGAAGGCGTGTTTCTTGCCTTCCAGTATCCGGTAGAGATACCGGGGGTATCCAATATCAATTTCCTGAAAACGGCACTAAACGAGATACGTACTTACAAGGGCCTACCGGCAATGGAAGCCCGGGATTTCCTAAACCGTGTAAAGGAAAAGCAAAAGCTGGTGGAATTTGATGCCAAGCTGGCAAACCGCTCGTTGAATGAGGGATTTTCCGGCGGCGAAAAAAAGCGCAATGAGATTTTTCAATTAGCGATGCTGGAGCCTAAGCTATCCATCCTTGACGAAACCGATTCGGGCCTGGACATCGATGCACTCCGAATTGTAGCAAACGGTGTAAACCAGCTTCGCTCCAAAGACAATGCATTCATCGTCATCACCCACTACCAGCGCCTCCTGGAGTATATTGTTCCGGATTTCGTACATGTGCTGTACAACGGACGGATTGTCCGCTCCGGCACCAAAGAGCTGGCCCTTGAGCTGGAAGAAAAAGGATACGACTGGTTGAAGGAAACCGTAGATGCGGCGGGAGCGATTTGAACCAAACATGTTAATAAATGAGAACAGTCCATTGTTAAAAGAGGAATATTATGTTGGATGACGTGTTGGTAGGTAAAAAAAATCACAGTGGATTGACCAAACGAACCATGATCACACAAGTAAGCGATTCGTTACATACACAATTAATGCGGACATACGATGGCAGCCTGCCCTCGGCTGGGCCGCGTTCACTCGGTGCAATCCGCAGACAGGCTTTTGAGCGTTTCAAGAATACGGGGTTTCCTACCGTAAAAGATGAAGACTGGAAGTACACCAATGTACAGCCACTTATCGGCCAGGACTATTCGCTTGAATTGCCTTCGGCGGCACCCAATGTGGACTTGAGCAAGGCCGATATCCCGAGTTTGGACGCCTACCGCATTGTGATGGTAGATGGGCAGTACAGCAGTGAACTATCCACAGACGAGGATATTCCCGGCTTGACCATCCTGCCGATAGACCAGGCTTTTGAGCGGCTGTGTTTCGCCAAGTACTTTGCGGAGTATGCCGATAAAACCGACAACCCGTTTGTTGCGCTGAACACCGCGCTGTTCACTTCGGGGCTGTTCATCGAGGTTGAAAAAAACCACCAGTTGCAAAAGCCAGTACACATCATCCACATGGCCACTTCGGCAAAACCGCTGTTTACCCAAACCCGGAATTTGTATGTGGTCAGTGCATTTGCTGAAGCCGAATTCATCGAATCGTTTATCACGGGTGATGGCGCGGCACGCAACCTGAACAATATTGTGAGTGAAATCGTGGTTCGTGAAAATGCCAAACTGCAGCACTATTACCTCCAAGTCGCGGAGCCTCATAGCAATTATCTAAACCACACCGAGATCTACCAGGAAAAGCACAGTCTTTATAACAACTACAACTGCACATTTCCGGGAGCAGCCTTTGTGCGCAACAACATCAATGTGCGGCTGGGTGAAAGCGAAGTGGAAAGCCACTTGTACGGCATCACGCTTACCGCGGATAAGCAGTTTGTGGACAACCATACCATCGTGGACCACCTGAAGCCGCATTGCGAAAGCTACGAATGGTACAAGAATATCACACAGGATACTTCTACGGCAGTGTTTAACGGCAAAATATTTGTCCGCCAGGATGCACAGAAGACCAACGCATTCCAGCAAAACAATAACATGCTCATCGGTGAGAAATCTGCCGTGTACACCAAGCCCCAACTGGAAATCTTCGCAGACGACGTCAAATGCAGCCATGGCTGTACAATCGGCCAGTTTGACAATGCCGCCCTGTTTTACCTACGCGCAAGGGGTATCAGCGAAGCGCAGGCGCGGGTGCTGCTGGTCCACGCTTTTGCCTTTGACGTAACCAGCCGGTTTGCAAACCCCGTGGTACGGGAGTATGTCGAGCATTTGGTGGAGCAGGGGCTGTAGCGGCTAACGCTGACTGAAAAGCCCCATATCGGCCAGCTCAGCTTTCATCAGGAAGACGTTATAGGGCATCCACATTGACATCAGGAAATACAAGTTATTCCCGGTTGCAGATATCGGGTGGAAATAGGAACCATAGAGCTGGTTGTAATCCTGCCCGGAAGCCAATTCATAAGGCGCGCTCCATGGGCCGGTGATGTCCGCAGCTGTACGCATGGTAATGTTATACCTATCGGCATTAAAATAGGCAATGATCCATTTTTGATGCGCGTTGTTGTAGATAAAAGACAGCTCGCCGACCTTATCGTCGATTAGTACGGTCGCCCTGTTTTCGTCGCCCTTCGCCCATTGGCCTGCAGTGCTGCACCAATATTCATAATTTTCACGATATTCCATATCGGATTCTCTGAAACGAGCCAGGTATGCAGGGCTATCCCGTCCTGTTCTGGTACCGATCATGTATACATAACCGTCCTTTTTGAAATAGCCACTCTGTCCGAAATTGCTGGTTGACGAGAATAAGACATCTGTGCATTTCGTCCATGTCTGCCCATCATCCACAGACTTATACACCCCCGAATAATTTGTAACCCAACCCGTCCACGACCTGATGTTGAAGTAATGGACATAGTCAGCCCCATTTGCGCGAATAGCCGCAGTGGGGATAGAGGTCCAATTGCCATTGCCGGACTGGTCTTTCCCGCCGTAAATAATTTCACGGGCATTCCAATTGTTGTCGGTAGCCATTCCGCTCAGGGAAAGTCCATCTTTTAACGCAGTGTCTGTTGAAAAAGCGAGCACATTACTGCGCCAGCTGCCGCCATTGGGCCCCGGATTGGCCGGATTAGGCACAAAATCGCGCCCAAAGGTATCGCCGAAAAAAAGCCCATACTTTCCCTGCTCCATTTCCCACACCACACCCAGGTCGGTTCCACCTACATTCCAGGTTGTAGCCGTGTTGTTTGGACTTGGAAACGATTCACCTGCCAACGGCCTCCCTGTGACCCGGGCTATACGGCTTACATTTCGAATGAAAAATCCCCAACGGTTGTCTATGCTCAGGAAGAGATCTTTGGAAGCATTACCATCCGGGTAGTAGGCAGTCAGCACCAACTTGAAAGAGTCAGGATCTGAGGGTTGAATGGTGTAGGTAAGCACATAGGATGGTGATAGCGCTTGTCGGTCTATTTTGACTGAATAACTATCACCACCACTCTTTTTGACCAGTAAATAAGCAATAGCATCAACGTTCTTGAAATTTAACACGGTAGAAACCGTTTTTGTATCCTTGTCGGGAACAAGGTCTATTTCTGAAGAGGTAATCTCATCTATCGGGACATAAACCTTTTTATCGCCCTCCTTGCGGCATGAAATTAACAGGCATAGGCAAAAACCCAAAGTCATATATACCGCATAATGTTTGATATTTCCCGATATCATCAGCGTCCGATCAATGGATTTCTATCACCTTGCCCGGGGAATAGACCCTGTCGGGCTTTCCGGCTTCTCTTGCTTCGTCTGTCAGGTATCCCGCTAACTTTACCACAAACCGGTATGATTTGGCAGGATCGATGGCTATTTCGCGGGATGTGCCTTCAACTCCTACAATAATGATTTCCCGATAAATTTCATTCTCAACCTTTTGTATACTGACCTCCAGCGGCCTCCGAAAAGCAGGGGATATGTCACCAGGTATTTCCCACGTCAAATGGACGGCATCTTCCTGCTTGGTATAAGTAAGGTTGTCTACGCTGGGCAGCGCGTGACCGAAATCTTTAAAATCGATAATACCCCTATCGTAACAACCTGAAATCGCGGTGATGGTGACTGCTATAATGAGTACACGGACTAAATTCTTCATCGTTATAATCGTTTATTTAACGGTGATGATACTAGCTTGGCAGCCGGTATCATCGCCAAATGTTGTAAATTATCTTGTAAATTATCAATAACCCGGGTTCTGCGTATAGTTGCCTTTTGCCCAGTTCATCTGTGGTTGAGGTATCGGGAAATATTCATCGCGACCGGCCGTGAAGCGCGCGATATCCATCCAAGAGAACCGGTTCTTTTCGACGGCGAAATAGTCGTTCATGGTTTTTTCCAGTATTCCCCAGCGCTGGAGGTCAAAGAAGCGGCGTCCCTCACCAGCCATTTCGAGACGGTTTTCCCATTGCAATGCTTTCCACGCAAACTCCTTATCCCAGGTGCAGTTTATACCCGGCTTGTAAGTTTCGATACGGTAGTTCAATATGGGGGATCCGTCGGCCATAACCAAGCGGCCTGTACTGTTCGCTGCCCGTTCGCGGATTTTGTTGATCAGCGGCAAAGATTCGTTCCACCGGTCCAACTGGATAAGCACTTCGGCCTTCCACAGCAGGACTTCATCGTACCGGATCATCCGCTTGTTCATCGAATTGAACTGCCAGCCGTCATACAGCAAGCAATTGCAGTCAGGCGGCACTAATTCCTTGACGGATTTCAGGTAACCGTATTCGGCACCGTTGCGGATTCCGGCTCTTTCGAACAGCAGCTCCGGCCTATATTTCCAGGGCTGTCCCGGGGCGACGGCCGTGTGGCTGAAACGCGGATCGAATGTATTCTTGCCGAAGAAGACGTCATGTCCATCGGCATAGCTGCCATTGTTATACGTATCGAACATCGGCAGTCCATCAGGCCCGGTCTTGAACGCGTTGGCCATGTTATAGCTGATGTGGTGGAAACCACAGCATTGGAACCCGCCCCATTGAAACGGATGATTCAAGCCCTCGCTCCGGTTTATTTTGCCTCCGGCAGCGCTGCCGTCGTCGATGGAATATTGTATTTCCCAAATCGATTCCTTCGTGTTGTTGTCGAAAGCGATATCGAAGTTATCGGCGAAATCAGCCTGTAAACCAACCTTTGCCCCTTCCTGATCGGTCAATTTATCCAAGTAAAGCAACGCTTCAGCCAATCTGTCTTTATTGATATTTACCACGTTATGTCTGTCATCCTGTTCATACGCCATAAACATCAGTGTTCGTGCTACCATGGCGGTCGCTGCATTCTTGTCTACCCGTCCTTTCTCAGGCTGCACTGCAGGCAATAGCTCTTCTGCCTTTTTGAAGTCGGCCAAAATACGGCCCCATAGGTATTGGTCATTGGGTTGGTCCCGGTCCCGGTTAGGAACAGCTTCGAATTCCGCAGAAGTGCCGACTACAGTTTCGTCGATGTAAGGGATATATTTGAAGAATTGTTTGAGCCGGAAGTGTGTAAACGTTCGGATGAAGGTCACTTCACCAAGCCGGGCATTCTTTTGCGGAAAATCTTCCTCTGAGATGTTATGCAGCTTTTGTATGGCGGTGTTGCACCGCTGGATGATCTGATAAGAAACATACCACGGATAGTCGAGCGGCCAGCCATTAGGCGTAACGCCGACAAAAGTTTCCATGAAGTGCCAGCCGTCTCCGTCCCACGTACCGCCGCCGCCCTTGTATGAGTCGTCAGCACGCAGCGAGCCCGTCCACCAGGGAGAGAACGGCGAGTCCCATGACGGTATATCCGCCATTCTGGCGTATGCGGCCGTAACAAAACCTTCCATATCGCTTGGCTTTGTTAGCAGTGACTCATCAAGCACCTGTTTAGGCGGCACATTGAGCGAATCGGCACAACTTAAGGTCGTGCACACGAAAACAACGGAAGGTATGATGAACTTAAACTTTTTCATGACAGTAAATTTAAAAGGTAACGTTAAGTCCGAAAGTTAGAAAGAACGGAGTCAGGTAGCCATAGCCTGGCATCTCCGGATCGAAACTGGTAAATTGATCAGCGCCCCACCATTTTTTGAGCGTAAACACATTGCGCGCCGAGGCATACAACCTTAAATGCTGCATCATCATCTTGCTTGACACCGCGGACGGAAGGGTATACCCCAGCTCAACATTTCTCATTTTCAGATATGACCCATCTTCCACGAAATAGCTGGAGAAGCGGTGTTCTGCATTTTGGGTGGAGTTTGATATGGCCGGAATGCTGGAAGTCGGGTTGTCGAAAGACCAAGCGTCCAAGATCCGGATGGGATGGTTTTTATGTGCCGGTACGGAGATGTTCCATAAGTCGGATTCCCGCTTCCACACGTTATTTACCTTATTGCCAAAGACGCCTTGAAAAAACACATTCATATCGAAATTGTGATAACTAAAATCAAAAGTAACTCCGCCAAAGAAATCCGGATCCGTGATTCCGATGTAGGTTCTATCATGGAGTTCCTGTACTATACCGTTGCCATCTAAATCCTTATAACGGATGCGGCCGATAGCCTTTCCGGGTTGTTCGGCGTGGTTATCTACCTCTTCCTGTGTTTTAAATATGCCATCTGCCACCAATCCATATAAGATATTGGGCGTGCGGCCCAATACTAGATCGTGGACGCCATCACCCGGATATTTGTTAATGACGTTTTCGGGGAGGCTCACTAGCTTGGTCTTATAGGTGCCTATATTAGCTGAAATGCCGTATTGGAACGCACGTTTGGGGTCATTGCGATAACTGATTTCGAATTCGATGCCCCGATTATTCATATCCGCACCATTGATCCAGGGTTCGCCGCCTTCCCCCATTGCAGCGATGTACGGTGTCTGCACCAGCACATCCCTTGTCTTTTTGAAGTAGTAGCCAAACGATCCGCTTATCCGATTATTCAGAAAACCGAAGTCTACCGCCACGTCGGTTTGTGTCGTTGTTTCCCATTTCAGGTTGGGATTTCCCAACCAGGTCCGTCGATAGCCCGAGTACAGCGGTCCGGTTTCATTTCCTTCTATCGGATAAGACGTTCCGGAATAGTCTGTCGTAAACGGAGTGGATGTATAGCCCCTGGGCAGCCCCTGCACATTGCCGTTTGCTCCCCAGCCGGCGCGTATTTTCAGGTCGGATATAAAGCCCTGGTTTTCCATGAACGATTCGTTGCTGAGACGCCATCCGGCCGAAAACGCCGGAAATATTGCGAACCGGTTGTTTGCGCCGAAAAGGGATGAGCCATCGCGGCGCAATGTTGCCGAAAACAAATATTTTTGGTCATACACGTAATTAGCTTTACCGAACAAGGAGAAATAGATGTATTCATCCGCCGAACTGCCGAGCGAGTACCTCGTCCCGGTTGTAACGCCGATATGGGCGAAATCACGATCTTCCAGATAGACGCCTTCTCGCCTCGCAGAAAAACCTTCCTGCACAAACCGGGTATATTCAACGCCTGCTACGGCATCAAGGCTATGTTTTTCGCTACTCATGTTATATGACAAGGTGTTGGCCCACACGTAGCTTAACGGGTGAGACTGATTGTTGCCTACATAATTTTCTCCGTTGCTATTCCTACCTCCGGTTTCTGACCACATCTTTTCAACCGTCCGGCTGTAAGCGTTTCCGTAATCAATACCGAATTGGGTGCGGGCTGATATCCCGTTCCAGATGTTGAGATCCATAAAGACATTTCCGATTATTTTAACATAGTTACTGATGTTATCTTTATTGTCTGTCAGTACACGCACCGGATTGGTGAAATCGTCAAAACCTGCAGCCCCAGCCCATCCTCCGTTTATGTCATAGACGGGAACTGCCGGCGGATTGATCAATGCCCAACGCATCTCATTGGCATCCCTGTATTGCAAATAAGACACCGCTAAATTCTCACCGATTTTCAACCGATTATTTATCAGGCTGTACTCTGTATTGGTGCGTATAGAATATTGCCTGAAGAACGTGTGGATTTGCGTGCCCTCATTATCAAAATAGCCTAAAGAAAACAAGCTTCTTGACCGATCTGTTCCACTCGATATCGTCACCTGATGGTTGGTCATCATAGCCGGTTGCAGGATCTCGCCCAGCCAGTCTGTGTCCGAACCTTTCACCGTCTGATCCGCATTAAGCCATTCGGCTGGTCTCACTGCGTCTAATACCGGCCTTCCACCAGCATTTCTGTGCCACGAGAACTCATAAGTACCTGGTAACGACATCGGAATACCATACGCCAATTCGTCGTATGCATACGCACGAAATGTGGCTACTCCATACTGCTCTGCGTTCATTAACGTAGGCTTTTCAATCACCGTACTTAACGCGACGCTACCGTTATAATCGACCTTCGTCTGGCCAACCTTCCCTTTCTTCGTTTGCACCAAAATCACGCCACCAGAAGCCCTTGCTCCATAAATACTCGCCGATGCCGCATCTTTCAGCACTTGAATAGATTCGATATCTCCTGCATTGATATCGCGAAGATTCAAATTCTCTGTTGGCATCCCGTCCAATACAATTAGCGGCCTCACGCCTCCGGAAAGTGATGAAAGCCCCCTGATCTGTACATTCACACCTTCTGCCGGGTTGCCACCATTTGTCGTAATGTGCACGCCCGCAAGCTTTCCCTGCAGTGACTTCATAGCATTTGCCGAAGGGTTTTTCGCGATGTCATTAGCTGTCGCTATCGCGATCGATCCGGTGAGATCCGCTTTCCGTTGGGTCATGTACCCAACATAGACTTCCGACAGCATGGTTTCCTCATCCTCCATTACCACGTTGATGAGGGTCACATCCCTTACTGGGCGTTCCTCCTGCTTTTTTCCGGTGTAAGAAAAAACAAGCACTGCATCCTCCGAGCCGACGCTGATCTCATATCGCCCTGCGCTATTGGTCAACGTACCAACGGTAGTTCCCTTGATATGAACACTTGCTCCGGCCAGCGGTTCATTTGTCCCTGCTTCTGAAACCAATCCCTGCACGATTTTATCCTGTCGGACCGACTGAGGAATAGCTTCAGCAGCGGAACTACCTGCATAAAATAAGAGCATGCAACTCAGCGCAATTTTGTTTAAAAAGATAAAAACTCTCATAATGTTAAGTTTATTGGAACGTTTGAAATTCTTAATTCTCAAGACATAACCCTCCTGTACCGACCTATTAACTCGGTGACCTACGGCTAAACTTAAGCCTAACCGGTGTCCTAAAATGATATTTTGCGGTTTACAAACTAAGTCAACACGTCATAGCATCTACTCCTTTAACATATCCTACAAGGTTAACTTTAGGTACGATACAGCTATTAAATAGCGTATTGTTATATTAGTTAGTATCTTATTTGATTACTAAGGTCGGGTGTTTTAGAATATAGTCATATCTATTCCTTCGCCAATACTGACTTTATTTTATCATGATTATTGAACACTGATTTTTACGAAAAACACCATCAGGCTACATTGTGAAGAGCAAACTGCAGGATCGATACAGGGAAGTTGTTTTAGCATATGGCAACGCAAAGAACAAAATATGCTAAAAAACGGGCAAGGCCCTTTTAGAACAAAGAGAGCGAAAGACGAGGCTCGAACTCGCGACCCTCAGCTTGGGAAGCTGATGCTCTACCAACTGAGCTACTTTCGCTTGGTGTTCTCCAACTGCAAATGTAGTGCGGTAAATCGGTTATTTCCAAATCTTTTTACCGGTTTATTGCGTCCGCGCAATTCATGCCGTCAATCGCTGCCGAAACGATACCACCAGCATATCCAGCTCCCTCGCCGCAGGGGTATAATCCCTTGATTTGGGGATGCTGCAATGTGTTATTATCTCGCGTTATACGCACGGGGGATGACGTGCGAGATTCCACGCCTACTAAGATGGCTTCATTTGTATAATACCCCTTCATTTTTTTGCCGAACAGCGGCAGGGCCCTGCGTAGCGCATGATCAACAAATGGCGGCAACACTTCGGAGAGCATAGCACTTTTAGTTCCCGGCTTGTAGGAGTTCGCGGGCAGATCGGCAGACAACCTGCGCTGGACAAAGTCAACCATCCGCTGGGCAGGCGCTACCAGCTTGCCCCCACCGACTACATAGGCTCTTTCTTCCACCTCATGCTGAAAATCCAATAACGCGAACGGATACCGCGCCGAGTTCGGCACATCTGAAAGATTGACCTGCACCACCGTACCTGAATTGGCGTAAGGGTTGTTGCGTTTGGAGGGCGACCAGCCGTTGACCACCACCTCCCCTTTATCGGTAGCACAGGGGGCAATGATGCCTCCCGGACACATGCAGAAGGAGAATACACCGCGGCCATCGATCTGTTCAACAAGGCTGTAATAAGCCGGCGGCAAGTGTTCGCTCCGTACCGCGCAGTGATATTGCGCCTGATCGATGATGGCCTGCGGATGCTCAATACGGACACCTAGGGCAAACGGCTTCGGCTCGGCAAGCCAGCGCTTGCGGTGGAAGAGCTCATACATGTCGCGCGCGGAATGCCCTGTAGCTAAAATGACGTGCTCTGCCGTGACTGTTTCGCCCCCAGCCAATGTAACGCCTTTTACCTGCCCGAAACTTACGATGATGTCCGTTACCCGGCAATCAAAATGGATTTCTCCGCCATGTTCTAAGATCGTATGGCGTATAGCTTGGATGATATGCGGCAGTTTATTGGTTCCGATATGAGGGCGCGCATCGACCAGGATGTCCTCTGTAGCCCCATGAGCCACCAGCACCTGCAACACACGCTGCACATCGCCACGCTTATTTGACCGCGTGTACAACTTGCCGTCCGAATAGGTGCCGGCGCCGCCTTCGCCGAAGCAATAGTTCGAATCGGGGTCAACGGCACCCTCCTTGCTCAGCAACGCCAGGTCCCGGCGTCGCCGCTGCACATCTTTTCCCCGTTCGACAACGATTGGGCGCAGCCCTTTTTCTAAGCAACGCAACGCCGCAAACAACCCGGCAGGACCGGCGCCGATAATAAGTACTGGCATGGCGTCTGCAACATTGGCATACTCCACATGTCGTGTTTCATGTGCGGGCACTTCATCGATAAAGAAAATCACACGCACGCGGAACACCACCTGTTTACCGCGTGCATCGATGGACCGTTTCCGGATTTTCAGGCTTTTGATCCTTGAGGGGACAATTTTCAGCCGTAAGGCACCTTGGTTTATGATGTACAATTCGTCCGAAATGTGTTCCGGAAGAATGCTCAATTCGATTTCGTGTTGCATGCAATGATGTCGGGTTTTTATCCCGAAGTGTAACAAAGGTATGAATTTTGTCATCAAAGTGCTAAATTAGGGGCAATATTGCATTTAAACTCAGTCAACATGAAAAGAAGATTATTCCTGGCTATAACGGGGCTGCTCGTCACGTTATCGTTCAGTTCATGCGGTTACAACACCCTTGTTAACCTGGAAGAAAACGTAAAAGGCAAATGGGCACAAGTGGAAAACGCTTATCAACGGCGTGCAGACCTTATTCCGAACCTCGTAAATACGGTGAAAGGTGCGGCCGACTTCGAGCAGCAAACCCTCACACAGGTCATCGAAGCGAGAGCCAAGGCAACATCCATCACGGTAGACCCGGAAAATTTGACGCCGGAAGCTATCCAGCAATTCCAGCAGTCGCAGGATGCGCTGTCGCAATCGCTGGGCCGTTTGCTGGTCTCCGTAGAACGCTACCCTGAATTGAAAGCCAATCAGAACTTCCTGGAATTGCAGGCACAACTGGAAGGCACTGAAAACCGCATCAGCACGGAGCGGCGGGCCTTTAACGAAGCTACGCAGCAATACAATTCTGCGGTGAGACGATTCCCGAATAACCTGATGGCCGGACTTTTCGGCTTTAAACAAAAGGGATATTTCACTGCGGATGCGGGCGCCAATCAAGCACCCGAAGTACAGTTTTAGCAAAGATTTATGGAGCGATTTACAACGGAACAGCAGGAAAAGATTGTACATGCTATACAGCTGGCTGAAGCGCGTACGTCTGGAGAAATCCGCTTAGCCGTGGAACCATTCTGCAAAGAAGAGCCTCTGGATCGTGCCGCTGTGTATTTCCACCGGTTGGGCATGAACCAAACCGCCCAGCACAATGGGGTGCTGATATATATCGCCACGGAAGACCATCAGTTTGCGATCATAGGGGACAAAGGAATCCATGAAAAGGTGCCGCCGAATTTTTGGGAGGAAACCAAAGCACTCATGCTGCAGCATTTCAAGCGCGGAGATTTGGTTCAGGGGCTTATCGAAGGGATTATGCATGCAGGGGAGCAGTTGCAGCATTTCTTCCCGCGGCAGGATGACGACGTAAATGAACTGCCCAATGACATAGCCTTTGGAGATGGTAAAAATTAAGATGATAAGCACTAGGCTCTTTTCTATAACCGCATTCATCCTATTACTAACGGGAACCACCGCGTGGACGCAAGAATTTCCACCGACACCCAATAAATTGGTCAACGATTATACCAATACGCTGTCTGCTTCACAGGTAGCGCAGTTGGAACGCAAGCTGGTAGCATTCGACGATAGTACATCTACCCAGATCGCCGTTGTCGTGATGCAGTCTACCGGGCAATATGACATTGCAGACTACGGGGTGCGGTTGGCCCAGCGTTGGGGTATCGGTGGTAAGGAGAACAACAATGGCATCCTGCTGTTGGTTGCTTTGGGGGACCGGGCGGTAACCATACAAACGGGGTATGGTGTGGAAGGCGCGGTACCGGATGCTATCGCTTACCGGATTATAGAGAACGAAATCAAACCCCCTTTCCGGCAAGGGGATTATTTCACGGGTATTAACCGCGCTACCGATGCGCTCATCGCCTATACCAAAGGGGAATATAAAGCGCCTCCTAAAAAAGAGCGGCCGGGCGGCGGCGGCGGTTTACTTGTCCTGTTGTTTATCATCATCATCGTGGTCATATCCCTGCTCGGCCGCGGCGGCGGAAAAGGAGGCGGCAAGGTGTTGGGCGGCCGCGGTACATCCGATTTGCTGTGGTGGACGCTCCTAAGCGGCATGGGCCGCGGGGGCAGAGGAGGTGGCTTTGGCGGCGGTGGCGGCTTCGGCGGTGGCGGCGGCGGTTTTGGAGGCTTTGGCGGCGGGGGCTTCGGCGGCGGCGGAGCCAGTGGACGGTGGTAAAGTACCGAAAGGCCGTCTGTTCAGTATGTTGTAAAAAACGTTTATATTGCAAGGCTGACATAAAAATACAGCATATTTGCGGCTTAACAGATTTCATTATTAAATAAGAAAAACAGGCACAAGATGAAAAAAATGGTTTTGGTGGTGATGGCAGTGTTGCCGTTTGCCGGAATTGCACAAGAAGATTTCACGATAAAAGCTAACGTAGGGAACTTGAATGCTCCTGCAAAGGCTTACCTAAGCTACCGTACAGCCAACGGTGCGGTATTGGATTCGGCAGTCGTTTCCAACGGCGAATTTAAGTTTAACGGGAGTGTTGCCGAGCCATCGCGCGCGCTGGTGCTTCTTGCTCACGAAGGGGGTGACATCCGCCAAATGGAAGATCCTGACCGGTTGGAGTTTTACCTGGAAAAAGGCGCGATCAGTATCACCGCTGATGACTCATTGGTAAATGCTTCGGTAAAGGGTGGCGCCGTAAACCGTGATTTTGCGGCATACCAGGAGAAGTTAGACGCTCCAAAGGAAAAAATGGAGGCCCTTATGGGCCGTTATTATGCGGCGTCCGACGAGCAGAAGCAAGATCAGGCATTTGTCACGGGACTGCAGGCCGAAGCGATGGCTATCCAGGAGGAGCAGAAAATCATTGATTTTGCGTACATCAAAGCGAATCCGGCAAGCGTCGTGAGTCTTGATCTGCTTTTCCCGTATGTCGGTTCGGAGCCGGCAGCAGAGGTGGTGGAGCCGGCATTTAACGGATTGTCGGCAGCCCTTAAAAACTCAGACAAGGGCAAAGCGATTGCTGATCAGCTGGAAGCGGTCAAACGCATCGATATCGGTGCGATTGCTCCGGAATTTGCTCAGCCCGATACTGCCGGCAACACTATCCCATTATCTTCATTCAGAGGCAAATACGTACTGGTTGATTTCTGGGCAAGCTGGTGCGGACCCTGCCGGGACGAAAATCCGAACGTAGTAGCGGCATACCAAGCATTTAAAGACAAAAACTTTACCGTGTTCGGCGTATCCCTTGACCGACCGGGCCAAAAAGAGGCTTGGCTTAGAGCCATCCACGATGACGGCTTGCAGGACTGGCCACATGTCTCTGAGTTGAAGTGGTGGGAGTCTGATGTCGTCAAGCAATATGCCATCCAAGGCATACCGGCCAACTTCTTGCTTGACCCTGAAGGGCGCATCGTAGCCAAAAACCTGCGCGGCGAAGCGCTTCACGCGGCGTTGGCGGAATTACTGGACTAACTACAACTTACTTGCGCCCTGCTCACCCATAAAAAAGGCCCGCTAATGGCGGGCCTTTTTTATGGGCGTTTGCGCACGCCCTTCTAAGATGATAAGATATCTACGATACTGAGCAGGTTTTCATTGATCGTACTAATGTGCTTGATGGCTTTATCAAAAGGGGTAAATGCAATCTTCCCATGGATAAGGCCGGCCATCTCGCCTCGACGGCCTTCCAGCAGCGCCTCAACAGCGGCAACACCTAAGCGGCTGGCCAAAACGCGGTCCATGCAGCTTGGGCTACCGCCCCGCTGTATATGGCCGAGGATCGATACACGCAAATCGTATTGCGGAAAGCGTTCCTTAATCCGCTCGGCCACTGCAAAAGCGCCACCAACCTCATCACCTTCAGCTACAATGATCACCCGTGAGGCCTTATTCTTGCGCGTACGGTCCAACCGATCCATCATGGCTTCATAGTTTACCTTAATCTCCGGAATCAGCACGCATTCTGCTCCAACGCTGATACCGGAACGTAATGCAATAAGGCCGGAATCACGGCCCATCACCTCCACCACAAACACACGATCATGCGATTCGGCGGTATCGCGGATTTTGTCTACCGCGTCAATGACCGTATTAATGGCGGTATCGTAGCCGATGGTAAAATCGGTACCGGCCAGGTCATTATCGATCGTGCCGGGCAAGCCGATCACCGGAATATTATGTTCTTCAATGAATTTGGCAGCTCCCGTAAAGGTGCCATCCCCGCCAATGGCGACCAATCCGTCAATGCCATGTTTCTGTAGGTTTTCATAGGCGCGGCGGCGGCCCTCAACGGTACGGAACTCCTCGCTCCGCGCGGTTTTTAAAATGGTCCCCCCCCGTTGGATGATGTTGGCCACAGACTTGGCATCCATCGGAAAGATGTCGTTGTTTACCATACCGTCATAGCCCCGGCCTATTCCAAAAACGTTCAGATTATAGTGCAATGCCGTACGGACCACTGCCCGTATGCCTGCATTCATCCCCGGTGCATCTCCACCGGAAGTAAATACGGCGATGTTTTTGATGTTGCTACTCATTATATATTATTGGTTTTGCTTAGTGTGCTGATGTTTTTGCATGGAATGCGGACAAGCCGCTTTCCAAAAAACGGACGTAATTTTGGATGTCTTCGTTATATGCTTGAGCTGGAACAAGCTGATTGCCCTCGCCATCCACGATGACGTAATAAGGCTGGGCGTTTACCCCGAATCTCGACTGTTGGAGATCAGACCATTTTTGACCTACCCTACGGATTTTTTTGCCGCTAAATGACGACACATACTGCTCATCAAGTTCCAGGGCAGTGCGATCATCAACATACAGGGAGGCGAGAATATAATCTTCTTTAAGCAACTTCAACACCGTCGGATCGGGCCAAACCGACTCTTCCATTTTGCGGCAGTTGACACAGCTCCACCCGGTAAAATCTAG
Organism: Parapedobacter deserti; assembly: GCF_042646065.1. Taxonomy (NCBI): domain Bacteria; kingdom Pseudomonadati; phylum Bacteroidota; class Sphingobacteriia; order Sphingobacteriales; family Sphingobacteriaceae; genus Parapedobacter; species Parapedobacter deserti. The sequence goes on along the minus strand of NZ_JBHRTA010000038.1, from coordinate 35,974 downwards.
TAGAACAGGTTTATTGACTTGCTTGGAATATGCCAGCGCCTGCTCGTAATCATAGAAGGCATCGATGCCATGGGGCGCATGAAACACATCTCCATATTTCTTGACAATACCCGCGCTTTCCGGGGGCGTCGCCCCAGCGATACTGGCCTGATGCAGGTTGAAATCTTGCGTAGGTGAAGGTGGCAGCCAGGCGCTCAGCGCTTTGAGCGGCGCGCCCCACATGCCCGGAACCATGTATACGGTAAACGACAGGACGGCTATGGCAAAAAATAACCGTGGGATAGAAATGAAGGAAACATCGCTGTCGTGAGCGAACTTCAGTTTACCAAGCAGATAAAGACCGAATAAACCGAATATGACAATCCAGATGGCAAGGAATACTTCGCGATCAAGAATACCCCAGTGATACGCAAGGTCTACGTTTGAAAGAAACTTGAACGCCAGGGCCAGTTCCAGAAAGCCCAGCGATACCTTGACCGTATTAAGCCAACCGCCGGAACTCGGCATCTCTTTCAACAGCGAGGGAAAAAAAGCAAACAGCATGAACGGTATTGCTAACGCTACTGAAAAGCCCAGCATGCCCATGGCGGGCCCCATCAACGCACCCTTCGACACCGCTTCTACGAGCAGGTAGCCGATGATTGGTCCCGTGCATGAAAAAGACACCAAGGCCAATGTAAAAGCCATAAAAAACAGGCCGAGCAGCCCACCTCGGTTGGACTTTTCGTCCATTTTATTGACGAGCCGTGAGGGCAACGTGATTTCGAAAGCACCCAGAAAGGAAACGGCAAAAACGACGATGATAATGAAAAATAGGAGATTGAACCATGCACTGCTTGCCGCCTCGTTGAGCGCAGAAGCCCCGAAGACAAGGGTAACAAGCATTCCCAATGCGACGTAGATCACAATGATGAAAAGGCCATATAGCAGTGCATTGGCCACGCCTTTGGCTCTAGTGCCGCTCTGCTTGGTGAAAAAAGAAACGGTAAGCGGCACCATGGGATAAATACACGGCATCAGGAATGCAGCGAATCCGCCGATGATGCCTGCAATGAATATTCCCCACAATGTGGTGGGGTTGTTGTTGCTGGCTGCATCATCCCCGGGTGCCACTGCGGCATCCTGCCCATCGGTAAATTCTATATCGTCGGGCACATTCAAGTATTCCTGCGCAGCGGTGTCCTGCCCATCGGTGTCCTGCCCATCCGTAAATTCGATATCGTCAAAGTTGAACAAGGTATCTTGGGCAAAGGCAGGGAATGCAGACGTAATAACGGTTCCGGAAAGGAGCAATAAAGCAAGAAGAATATGCTTCATGAATAAATTCTTTAAAAAAGGGGATTGCAAACATACTAAAACCCCTACGAGGTACCAAATGGATTTGAGATGGAAACGGCCATACCAACGTCATTAATGAAAAAAGGCAGTAAACTGCCTTTTTCAGTATCTCATGGTGCCGCCTATTTCACAGCTACGGCAAACTCCACCTCATCCGGTGGAAGGCACCGCTCGGCATCACATGCCATAAACTCAACGGTACCCCTCACGGTGGTTGTTCCTTTTTTCAGCTTGACTTTCTGTTGGAAGACGACTTCCTTGTCGAAATAGGCAACGTCCATACCGAAAGCCTGTTCAAATTTGGATTTCGCCTTAGGCTCTGCCGGCTTTCCCACCAGCGCATAGTCAGCTGAAGGGGCAAAGGCGAACGATGTCTTTATCGGGCCGCCCTCTTCGACATGCTGCGAATAGATATGCCAGCCGTCCTCAATGGTAGCTTTCATGAAAACCACGGCCTCACCGTCACTGATCTTCTTGGCACCGAATTGCCATTTTACAGGGTCTAAAATCTGCGCAGAAACACCGGTTGCTGCAACAAACAAAATAGCTACTGCTAATGCGACTTTTTTCATAATCATTCAAGTGTATTGTTTAATGTAAGACTCGCGTCACCGGCTGGGGTTTAATATCAACCGGTATATTCGGTGTTTGCACTGCAAAGATAAAAATTTTCCTGTCAAATGACAAAAGCAATCTCCTTGATACCGAAGTCAACGGTGTGGCCGTTGAAGTCGATCAGCAACCGTCCTGTTTCGTTTACACCGCTCAGCACCCCATGCACCTCGACACCGTCAACCAGGAAGGGATGCGATTCGCCAATCCGGTAAAGACATGCGCTATACCTGAGCAATTGTTCCTGATACGCACCGTTCTTGAGCGCCGTGTACTCCCGTTCGATATGCCGGCAAAGGCCGGCCAACAATTCGGGCAATCCGGTGTCGCGATGCAAAATTTGCTTGATTGAAGTGGTTTTGTGCCGGATAGCCTCCGGAAAAACCGTTTGGTTTACGTTGATGCCGATGCCAACAACCGCTGATTTCCACAGCTTTCCCTTGAGAATATTTTCAATGAGCATACCTCCGATTTTCTTATCGCCGACATAAATATCGTTGGGCCATTTTACCGCTACCTTGGTCTGAAGCAAAGGCTCCAATAAGCTGACAATAGCTAAACTGATCGCAACGGTAAGGTGGAATTGGTATTTGGGGTCAATAAATGTGGGCGTAAGCAGCACGCTGCAAGTGAGGTTTTGTCCCGCTTCGCTTTGCCAAGACGTACCGTGTTGCCCCCTGCCAGCATATTGGTCAACTGCCATTATTACAGTACCTTCGGCAACTGGCGCAGATTTTGACAATTCTTTTTTCAGATATTCATTTGTGGAAGGGATCCGCTGTAATGTAATAACATTTTGTCCTTCAAATAATCCCGAAAATGTGTTACTTTGCAATACGAATGAGATTAAGGGGTAATATTGCCCAAAACTATAATTATTTTTAATGATAAAAAACGAAAAATCAGCCATATCAGCGCGCCTATCGGAGATTGTCATCCACGGTATGCAAGAGAAGAAGGGAAATGAAATTGTGCGGCTTGATTTAAGAAACATCCATAGTTCGGTGTCAGATTATTTCGTAATTTGCCACGCAGATTCATCTACGCAGGTAAATGCGTTGGCCAGAAGTGTTGAGGACGAAGTGTTCAAAGCATTAAAGCAGGAGCCATGGCGCAAAGAAGGTTTGGAACACGGAGAGTGGATCCTCTTGGACTTTGTCGATGTGGTTGTACATATTTTTAAAACAGATAGACGTCAATACTACGGCATCGAAGACCTTTGGGGCGATGCCGAACTGGAATATTATCAGAGTGCGTAATTCTAACAGAGTGCGTATTGCTAAGGAAATTTAACAAACGAGAAGGATAAGGTATGCCTAACGGACCCGATAAAATAAAGAGAGTGCCCAGCAAAAAGGTGACACCCAAGCCACCCAGATTCAATATCATGTGGCTATGGGTAGCCATGATTTTTGGCTTTTTTGCTTTGCAGTACATGTTTGCCGACGACAAACCAAAGCAGATCACCTATCAACAATTCGAAGAGAACATGTTGAAGACGGGTGACGTGGATCGCTTGGTTGCTTACAAACGGAATGATCTGTTTTTCGTAGAGGTATTCATCAAGAAAGACCGGCTTTCAGATCCAAAATACAAAGACGTACAGCCAAGCTCGAACAGCCTTACACTTACCCCGTCAAGCGGACCGCAGTATTTCTTTACAGACGGCTCATATGACGCCTTGGAGCGTAAGTTGAACACGGCACAAGAAGAAATAGACGCCAATGACAGGGTGCCTTTGCGGTTAGAGGACCGAACCAATGCGTGGACGGGATGGATTTTCTCTATTATGCTGCCGCTGTTGTTGATTATTGTATTTTGGATTTTCATTATGCGTCGTATGGGCGGCGGCGGCGCAGGCCCCGGCGGTCAGATTTTCAATATCGGCAAATCCAAAGCTACTCTTTTTGACAAAGAGTCGCAAGTGGCCATCACATTCAGCGATGTTGCCGGCCTCGAAGAGGCTAAGCAGGAGGTGATGGAAATAGTAGATTTTCTGAAGAACCCCAAAAAATACACAAATTTAGGGGGAAAAATACCCAAGGGCGCGTTACTGGTCGGCTCGCCAGGAACCGGAAAGACATTGTTGGCCAAGGCAGTTGCGGGCGAAGCACAAGTACCATTTTTCTCCCTTTCGGGATCTGACTTTGTGGAAATGTTTGTCGGTGTCGGCGCTTCACGCGTAAGGGACCTCTTCCGCCAAGCTAAAGATAAGGCGCCCTGTATCATCTTCATCGATGAGATTGATGCCATCGGGCGCGCCCGTGGAAAAAACAGCGTAATGGGTGGCAATGATGAACGGGAGAATACTTTGAACCAGCTATTGGTAGAAATGGATGGCTTCGGTACCGATTCGGGTATCATCATCATGGCGGCAACGAACAGGCCGGATGTCCTAGACTCCGCCCTGTTGCGCCCGGGACGTTTCGACAGACAGATATCCATTGACAAACCGGACTTGGTTGGACGTGAGCAGATTTTCAAGGTACACCTCAAACCCCTTAAACTGTCGGCCGAAGTGGATGCCAAAAAATTGTCCGCGCAAACTCCAGGTTTTGCTGGCGCAGAAATCGCCAACGTCTGCAACGAAGCGGCACTGATCGCCGCGAGGCGCAATAAGGCATCCATCGATATGCAAGACTTCCAGGATGCGATAGACCGGGTAATCGGCGGCCTGGAAAAGAAAAACAAGATCATTTCTCCTGAGGAAAAACGTATTGTAGCATTCCATGAAGCCGGACACGCCATAGCGGGTTGGTTTCTGGAACATGCAGACCCGTTGGTGAAAGTATCGATCGTGCCCCGCGGCGTGGCAGCACTTGGCTATGCGCAATACCTACCCAAGGAGCAGTTTTTATATACCACAGAACAGCTGATAGACGGCTTGTGCATGACCATGGGCGGGCGGGTTGCCGAGGACATTACGTTCGGCAAAATTTCAACAGGCGCCCAAAACGATTTGGAGCGGATAACGAAACTGACTTATGCCATGGTCGCTGTATACGGCATGAACCCTCGCGTAGGAAATGTGTCATTCAACGATAATCAGGAGAACCAGTTCCAACGGCCGTATTCCGACAAAACAGCCGAGCTGATCGACGAAGAAGTACGCAAACTGATTGCGGAAATTTACCAAAAGACAAAGGAGCTGCTTCTCGACAAGCGGGAGGGCTTGATAGCCCTGGCGGAAAAGCTACTTGAAAAAGAAATCCTTTTCCAAGCTGATCTGGAAGAAATATTGGGGAAACGTCCGTTTGACCACCGTACTACGTATGACGAGTTTGTGAACGGCGAGCACGGAGACGGCGATCAGCGAAAAGCTGCCGAAGGCTTGGTGCACGACGGCGTAGGTGATAATTCGGGCACATTTGAAAACAAGCCGTCCGAGGACGACACGCAAGCCACGGATAAACGGGATGGTTAATATAGAGGTAATGCCTTGCAGAAGAACGTAAAGACTACAACGGCAAAAGAGCGCATGCTGAAAAAAATCAGGCATGCGCTGCTACAGAAGCGCGAGCATCCTTATCCCGGTTTCGAGGAAACGGAATTATATGCCGAAGAAACTGATTCTATTGATGTGCTGTTTGCACAACGATTTACCGCTGCCGCGGGAAAGTTTGTGTATTGTGAAAACGAGGTCAGTTTCATCGAAAACCTGCTTTCATTGGCGGATAAGGAAGTGCTGCGCAGGATGTATGCCTGGGAACCAAGAATACAGCAGCTGCTGGAGCAGTATGAATTTCCTTTTTTCCGAAGCAATAAAGGGTTCGCAGAAGCTGAAGCGGGAATCACCGGTTGTGAGGCGCTTATTGCCCGATTTGGCAGCATATTGATAAGTAATGCTGATGCCTCCGGCCGACAGCTGACCATTTACCCGCACATGCACATTGTCGTGGCATACACCTCACAACTGGTGATGGACATCAAAGATGGCCTAGGTTTGATGCGCCGACGCTATGGTGTTGCGCTCCCTTCGTTAATTAGCGTCATCACAGGCCCAAGCCGTACCGCTGATATCGAGAAGACCCTCGTTTTGGGCGCACACGGCCCCAAAGAGGTATTCGTGTTCTTATTGGAAGACCAATAGACTTAAGGTAAATATACTAATTTATTTAGTATATTTGCCTTATGAAAACTATGCGAAACTCAGCGTATTTCAAAGGGCGCGGTGCCCAGGTAAATACACACAATAAATTCGTGGCGCAACGGTATGTCGCTGAGCACGTCGAAGGGTTGGATGAGGAGTTTTTAGAGAACTCGGGTACACAGCTGATCAATGAACACCCCAAGAAAATCATCAGCACCAACGACAGTCCAGACCTTCCCATGGGTTACTCAGTAAACCCCTACCAAGGCTGCGAGCATGGCTGTATCTATTGTTATGCCCGTAATGCGCATGAGTACTGGGGGTATAGCGCCGGTCTGGACTTTGAGCGTAAAATCATCGTCAAGCGCAATGCTGCTGAATTGCTGGAGCGTCAATTTAACGCCAAGAATTACAAACCGAAGGTGATCATGCTCTCGGGCAATACCGATTGCTATCAACCAGTAGAGCGAAAACTCAGGATTACGCGCGCCATGTTGGAGGTTATGCTTGCATACCGCCATCCAGTCTCTATCATCAGCAAGAACAGCCTTGTGCTTCGAGACATGGATATTTTATCAGAAATGGCACAGCTTGGCCTTGTTCATGTAGCCATTTCCATCAATTCGCTGAATGAAGAGCTTAGGCAAAAGATGGAACCGCGCACGGTTACCGCCAAGGGGCGGCTTAACGTAATCCAGAAACTCAGTGATGCAGGCATTCCCACCATGGTCATGTGTGCGCCTATCCTGCCGGGGCTAAACAGCGACGAGGTGCCTGAGGTGATCAAAGCGGCTGCTGACCATGGCGCAAGGGCCGCAGGATACACCATCGTAAGGCTGAACGGCGCCATAGGCGAACTGTTTACGGATTGGATACACAAAGCTTATCCAGATCGCGCCGACAAAGTGCTGCATAGCATTGCTGCCTGCCACGGCGGGAAACTTAATGACAGCCGCTGGGGGGTACGAATGCACGGGGAGGGAAAACTGGCAGATAGCATCCGCCAGTTGGTGAAGTTGAGCATAAAACGGTATATGGGCGGGGCGAGGATACCCGAACTCCGGCTTGACCGCTTTTCCCCGAAAAACGGAAAGCAACTGAATTTGTTTTGATAGCAGATATTTTTTCTTACTTTCGACACACGAATACAAAAGCATGAGAGAATACCTGATTAATACGCCGGTGGCAAGCATTATCTTCGCCTTCACGATAGCCACCAGTATTTATACTTTTTCAAACCATCAGCTTTTCGGCAGATTCATGTTGCACCCATATAGTGTGAGTAAAGGACAGCGCCTGCACACGTTGTTGACCAGCGGGCTTATTCACCGGGATTGGGGGCACTTACTGTTCAATATGCTCACCTTTTATTTTTTTGGTTTTTCGTTGGAAGCGCTGTTGGCAGGTTTAAGCACATGGGGACACCTTCAATTTGCATTGATTTATGTACTCGGGCTCGTATTGAGTGATGTTGGCACCGTTTTTAAAGAAAAAAACAACTTCTCCTACTATAGCCTTGGGGCATCAGGGGCTATCTGTGCGGTGCTGTTCAGTTTTATCCTCTTCGATCCGAAAATGATGTTGGGCATATTTTTCGTTATTCCCATGCCCGCGTGGCTGTTCGGCGTACTCTTTCTGGCGTATTGCGTTTGGGCTTCTAAAAATGCACGCGATAGCATCAACCATGACGCGCACTTCTATGGCGCCATTTTTGGCATTTTGCTTACAATCATCTTTTACCCCTGGGTGATACAACACTTCATTCAGCGGTTTACGGGGTGATCCTTGGTGTTTTTAGAACACCATTGTAACTGATTTGCAATCAGCGATTTGCCATACCAACCCCCACTGATATCAACGGGTAGTATGGATTTATAGCAATTTATTTTTACTTTAGCCCGATTTGTAAACTTAATCGTGTACCACCAACGGACAACGCATGGAATTTGCATTAATAGATAAACTGATTTTCATCGGATACGGTGTATTAATCATCGGGATTGGCTTGTGGGTATCAAGGGGAAAGGGCTCATCATCCGAAGACTATTTTTTAGCAGGTAAATCATTGCCTTGGTGGGCCATAGGGGCTTCACTGATCGCAGCCAACATCTCAGCGGAGCAGTTTATCGGGATGTCAGGCTCTGGATTTGCGATTGGACTTGCCATTGCATCGTATGAATGGATGGCTGCGCTTACGCTCTTGATCGTAGGCAAGTACTTTTTGCCGATATTTATACAGAAAAAATTATATACCATCCCGCAATTTATCGAAGTGAGGTATGGCACCAACCTGAAAACCATCTTGGCGATTTTCTGGATCTGCCTGTTCGTTTTCGTTAACCTTACCTCCGTGTTGTACCTGGGAGCGACGGCACTGGACACGATCCTCGGCACCGGCGATGGCTCCTTGTTTATGTACGCCATATACGGGCTGGCGCTATTTGCTGCCGCCTATTCCCTGTACGGCGGGTTGTCGGCGGTGGCATGGACAGACGTGGTTCAAGTGGTGCTTCTGGTTATCGGTGGCCTCATCACCACATTCATGGCATTGTCTCATATTTCGGACGACGGCGGCGTAATCTCCGGCCTGGTCAAGGTATACCAAGCGGTACCTGAAAAGTTTTCAATGATTCTCGAACAGGGTGAAGTGATCTCACCTGGCGGGCGGGATGCCTGGTGGGACCTCCCCGGTATCGCGGTACTCATCGGCGGCATGTGGGTGGCCAACTTGTACTACTGGGGATTCAACCAGTATATCATCCAGCGTACGCTGGCAGCCAAGAGCCTCAAGGAGTCGCAAAAAGGAATTATCCTTGCAGGGTTTATCAAGCTGCTTATGCCGTTGCTTGTGGTCATTCCAGGCATTGTCGCTTTCGTCATGAACATGGATGCCAATGGGCAGATTACGGCTGAACACGCTGACCCATCGTTCTTTTCAAGAACCGGAGCGGTGATCAGTGACAACGCTTCTCCTTGGCTCATCAGGGAGTTTGTGCCCACCGGGGCTAAGGGGCTGGTGGTCGCTGCATTGGCGGCAGCCATCGTCTCGTCTCTGGCCTCCATGCTCAACTCAACCGCTACGATCTTCACGATGGACATTTACAAGCCTTACTTCCAAAAACGCGAATCAGAAAAAGGATTGGTGCGCGTGGGCCGTATTTCAGCTTCGCTTGCGTTGTTGGTCGCCATTGTCCTCGCCCCCCAGCTCGCCAACCTCGGGCAGGTCTTTCAATACATACAGGAATACACCGGGGTGGTGAGCCCCGGCGTCCTTGCCGTGTTTATGCTCGGCCTGTTTTGGAAGAAAACGACCAACAATGCGGCGATATGGGGTATACTGGCATCCATTCCTATTGCTTTTTACTTCAAAGTGGCACCCAACGGCTGGGCTACAGGTCCGCTGTTCGTGAATCTCCCGTTTATGCACCAAATGATGATTACTTGGATACTGGTCATGCTCATCATGGTCGTCATCAGCTACATAGAAGGCAAGGGACGGGACTATGAGAAAGGAATTGTTTTGGAACGGTCGATCTTCAAGACGCCAGCAGCATTCAACATCGGCGGCTTCATCATCTGTATGATTTTAGTGTTGCTGTATAGCCTCTTTTGGTAAGCAAACCAAATTGTTACTTCCGGTTCTGCAAAAACTAGTTACATTCGCTGTTGATTCGTATCAAGAAAAACGGCAGCCAATGTATAAAATTCTGCTTACCATTGCCTTCGTCGGCTTCCATTTGTCCTATGCGCAGCAAGCTTCGCTTACGGTAGAGCGTATCATGCGCGATCCCAAATGGATCGGCTCCTCGCCAGAGCGGGTACACTGGGACATCAACGGCACACTTTATTTCACTTGGAATCCGGAGGCGGAAGAGGCTGCCTCGCTATACCGTGTAACCGCCGCTGACCGTACGCCACGCAAAATCAACCCCAGAAAAGAACAGGGAATAATTGACCAATATACGTACGACAAAACCCGCAGACGGGCGGTTTTTGAGCGGCACGGCGACATCTATCTCTACGAATTGAAAACGGGCCAGGAAGTCCGGCTGACGAACACGGTGCTGCGGGAAAGCAACCCGCAGTTCAGCAGCGATGGAAAACACATAATCTTCCAACAGGGGGACAATCTGTTCCAGCTCGGCTTGGAACAGTATGATTGGGTCCAGCTCAGCAATTTCACCAGGAATGGCCGTACGCGGGGCGAGCCTTCGGAAAATTTATCGCCGCAGAACCAATGGCTACAGGACGACCAATTGGAGCTTTTCAACGTATTGACACAACGGAATCGGAAAGACTCGATCAGAAGAGCCCGGCAACAAGAAATCGATGTGCGAGGCTTGAAGCAGCTGGAAATCGGGGATGACATACTGTCGATGCAGCAGCTGAGCCCCAATCGCCGCTATATCACGTACCGGCTTACCCAACGCGCCGAAGGCAACAAGAATACGATCGTACCCAATTACGTGACCGAATCGGGATACACCGAAGATATTCCCGCACGGACCAAGGTGGGCAGTGCGCTACCAGTGTCACGGACTTTTGTTTATGACCGGCAACGGGACACGGTGTACCGTGTCGACACAAAGACGATACCCGGAATAAGAGATCTGCCAGATTTTTGGGACGACTACCCCACCAGAAAAAGGGAGCTGCAGGAGGAGAATAAAGATCGGCAGGTTACCATTGGACAGGTAAATTGGAATGAAGCTGGTACGGCGGCATGTGTGGTCGTGACTGCAGCAGACAATAAAGACCGGTGGATCATGCGCCTCAATCCAGAAAATGGCTCACTGCACCTGATCGACCGCCAGCGTGACGAAGCCTGGATTGCCGGCCCCGGTATCGGCGGATCATGGGGGGGCGGCAACATTGGCTGGATAGATGAAGAAACGATCTACTTCCAAAGCGAGGCATCCGGCTATTCGCACTTGTATACTGCCAACGTACATACCGGACAACGACAACAGCTCACCCACGGCAATTGGGAGGTGAGCAACCTGCAGCTGTCTGCCGACAAAAGCCACTTTTTCTTCACCGGGAATGCTAAGCACCCCGGAATCACGCATTTTTACAGCATCCCCGTGAAAGGTGGCACCGCAACACAGCTAACGAGCATGGACGGCGGCAATGAGGTCACGCTTTCGCCAGATGAAAAATGGTTGGCAATTCGCTATTCCTATTCCAACAAGCCGTGGGAGCTCTATCTTCAGGAAAATAAGCCGGGGGCCAACGCGGAAAAGATCACGGCATCGCTTACCGATGAATTCAATGCATATGCATGGAGAGAACCGGAAGTCATCTCGTTCAAAAACCGATTTGGTGACGATGTATATGCCAGACTTTACCAGCCTGATAAACCAAAGCGCGGCCGACCGGCAGTCATATTCGTACATGGTGCTGGCTACCTGCAGAACGTGCATTACTGGTGGAGCCAATACTATCGGGAATATATGTTCCATAACCTGCTGGTTGATCTGGGGTACACCGTTTTGGATATCGACTATACGGGTAGTGCTGGATATGGGCGTGACCATCGTACCGGTATATACCGTCACATGGGCGGCAAAGACCTGAGCGACCACGTAGACGGCGCAAATTTGCTAGCCGAAAAATATGGTGTAAACCCGGAGAATATTGGTATATATGGGGGCTCCTACGGCGGCTTCATCACCCTTATGGCGATGTTTAATGAGCCGGAGGTTTTCGCCGCGGGGGCTGCATTACGTTCAGTAACTGATTGGGCACACTACAACCATGGATACACGTCTAACATCCTCAACGAACCAACCACAGATCCGATCGCCTACAAGCGCTCTTCTCCGATATATTTTGCTGAAGGGCTAACAGGACATCTGTTGATGTGCCACGGCATGGTCGATGTAAACGTTCATTTCCAAGATATCGTGAGGCTGAGCCAACGTTTAATCGAGCTGGGCAAGGACAACTGGGAGCTGGCTGTTTATCCCGTTGAAGACCATGGCTTTTTGGAACCGAGCAGTTGGACCGACGAATACAAGCGTATTTTGAAACTGTTTGAAGAACGACTCAATAACTGAACTGCCGTCCGATCAATCCGACCAACTTTCACGGTCAAGGCTTCGGAATTGAATGGCCTCGGCTAGGTGTGCCGTTTCAATTTCCATACTACCGTCCATATCGGCAATGGTACGCGATACCCTTAATATCCGGTCATAAGCCCGGGCGGAAAGTCCCAGCCGTTCCATGGCTGTTTTCAACAGCGCCCGTCCGGCTTCATCGATGCTGCAGATTGCCCGCACCTGCTTAGCGCTCATCTGCGCATTGTTGTGGATATCCGGGTTGGACTTGAAACGTGCTGCCTGTATTTTCCTGGCTTCTATAACCCGGCTGCGGATCACCGCACTTTTCTCCGGCACGCGCACCGAAGTCAGCTCGCTGAAATCAACTGGCGTCACTTCCACATGCAGATCGATCCGATCCAACAACGGCCCAGACACCTTACTTAAATATTTTTGCACCATTCCCGGATGACACACACAATCTTTCTGCGGATGGTTGTGAAATCCACATGGGCAAGGGTTCATGGCAGCGATTAAAATGAAACTAGCCGGATAATTGACGGAAAAACGGGAACGCGAAATGGTGATCTGCCTCGACTCAAGAGGTTGCCGCATCACTTCCAACACGGCGCGTTTAAACTCTGGCAGTTCGTCCAGAAAGAGCACGCCGTTGTGGGCGAGTGAAATTTCTCCAGGCTGCGGCGTATTTCCGCCGCCTACCAATGCAACGTCGCTGATGGTGTGGTGAGGGGCGCGAAATGGCCTTACGGTCATCAACGAGTCGGTAGCACCAAGCTTGCCCGCCACAGAGTGTATCTTAGTAGTCTCCAGCGACTCGCCCAGGCTCAAGGGTGGCAATATCGTCGGCAGGCGTTTTGCCAGCATCGTCTTGCCCGACCCGGGAGGACCGATTAAAATTGCATTATGGCCGCCGGCAGCAGCTATCTCCAGCGCGCGCTTGATGTTCTCCTGTCCCTGCACATCCGCAAAATCGGTATCATAGTTATCAATATTCTTTAGAAACTCGTCCGCTGTGTTCACCTCGGTACGGCCGAGCGAACCTTGATCGGCAAAAAAAGCAATTGCGTCTTTCAAATGCCGAATGCCATAAACCTGCAGGCCGTCCACAACCGCCGCTTCCCGGGCATTTGCCAGCGGAAGAATAATGCCTTTGAACCCCTCTCGGGCGGCCTGTACGGCGATCGGCAAAACCCCTTTGATAGGCAATATACCTCCATCCAGAGAAAGCTCTCCTAAGATGAGAAACTCACCTAACGCATGTGCCTCTATTTGTTTGGATGACGTGAGGATAGCAATGGCGATGGCCAGGTCATAGGAGGACCCTTCCTTTCGGATATCGGCAGGCGCAAGATTGACAACAATTTTTTGCCGGGGCATTCGGTAGCCGGACGTGGACAGTGCGCTTTCAATACGCCGCAGGCTTTCCTTCACCGCATTGTCCGGCAAGCCGACAATGTAATACTTAGTGCCCCCTGAAATGTTGACTTCGATGGTAATGGTGGTTGCTTCAATGCCATAGACAGCACTCCCATAGGTTTTGATCAGCATAGGCAGAAATCGTTTAATTTCTGCTAAATATACAAAAAAATCAGTTTTGATGCTGCTTTTCTTCGTACTGCTGCAACGCTTCCTCGGCTACTTCGCGGGCATGGTCCCGGAGCTGATAGACGTTTTCTTTATCCTCTTCTACGAGAAGAGGCTGCGATTGTGAGATGACTTGACGTACATCGTATAACCATAGCATTGTGTTCATCACTAACGCTACCAGCGCGATAAGGAGCAAAAGTTCGATGGTACCGATATGCTGGAATGACAGTGCCGTTCCGATTATCAGCACATTGAAACCAGAGAGCACCAAGGTAGCCTGAGTGTGGCTCATACCGGTGTCCAACAAGCGATGATGCAAATGATTGCGGTCGGCCATGAAAGGCGATTTGCCCTGTGCAAGCCGTATGATAATGACGCGCAACGTGTCAAATATCGGGATACTGAGGATGGCGATGGTAACCGCGGGAACCGACTCAACAAAAAACGCGGTAGTCGGAGCAAACTCCTGAGCACTGGCCAATTCAATAAACTGAATAGCCAACACCGATACGATGAAGCCAATGGTATATGCACCGGCATCTCCCATAAAAATTCGAGCCTTCCCGGCATTATGCCTAAGAAAACCCAAAACTGCGCCCGCCATGCTCACCGCCAATAACGACAGTCCGTATTCTTCCATCCGGAAAAAAAAATATCCGAACGTAAGGCTGACAATCAGGCTCACACTTCCCAACAGGCCGTTGATACCATCGATTAGATTAAACGCATTGATGATAAACACGATAAGCAGACTGGAAAAGGGGTAGCTTACAACAGGATGAATATCGTGGATGCCAAAAATACCATGAAACCCGGTCAACCGGATGTCGGCAAAGTAGACAACGATAAGCGCCGTTATGGATTGGGCAAGAAACTTTTTGTATGGGTTTAAGGCCGCCAGGTCGTCTTTCAGACCCACCAAAAAGATGAGGATCCCTGAAGCAAATATATAATTGGCGTAAGGTAGAATGTTTCCGGATATACAGAGGCAGGAGGTGAAAGCAAATGAAGTCAGTACAGCAATGCCTCCTAAATTCGGGGTGCGGTATTTGTGAATTTTCCGCTCCTCAAGCGCCGGGTCATCAAACAACCGTTTTTGATAAGCAAGCTTAATCAGGGAAGGAACAGCATATAAGGTGATGACGCATGAAAACAAAAATGAAAAAAGCACCAAGTAAATGTCTATCATATAGCATAGCGTATAGTACGAAGCAAGCCGAGACAAAGATAATCTAAATAACCAAGTACATGGATATTTGTTCGAATTATTTGAATCGCGTTAACGTAAGGGACGCAATATTTATGCCATTAATGCCGTTCCTGAGAATCGCTGCTAAAATACGCGATGTTGACTGTTCGCCCCATACATACACGCGGTTGGAATCAATTTAAGTTTTTGGCAAACGATTTGCAGATAAATTTGTATATTTAGCAGAACGCATATAAACAACGCTAAAAGTTTTCATAAAATAACACGACAGACTATGAATGATAACGCAAAAGTAGTAGCAGCACTATTAGCAGGATTGGCGGCAGGGGCCGCTCTCGGCATTTTATTCGCCCCAGACAAAGGCTCTGAGACGCGTGATAAACTTAATGACTCCTTAAAAGATCTTGGCGAAGCACTAAAAGAACGTACGGCTGAACAAATGGAGCACCTCAATGATTTCAAAGAAAAGGTAGTGGCCGCTGTAAAATCCAACACGAACAAGGCGGAGCAAACCGTTGAAGAAGCATTGGAAGAGCACGCCTGAATATAGAAAGGGGCCCGGCCCTAGGCCATGACATGGCACTGCAGGTCATCGCGTCGGAATATCCCCGACGGGCGAAAACAGCTATGATTTGCTCACTATTGCCCGTGTGTTATATTTTAATAATCTATAAATCCTTGGTGAAGCCAGATGGAGGAAAGAAAATTTTCACTTAAAGGAGTGTTCCAGAAGAGCAAGGAATACATCGACACCCGATTCAAATTGGTCAAACTCAAGCTCGTCGAACGGTCTTCTCGACTGATTGCGAGCCTGATTGTTGACGTAGCGAAGACCCTATTAGCCTTGTTCGTTATTTTCTTCCTCAGCCTGGCTTTAGGATTTTACTTGAGTGAACTATTAGGGAGTCGGTCATTAGGTTTTCTTGCCACGGCGGGTATATTCGTGATATTAATCGCATTGATATCGCTGATGGAAGCACCCTTAGAACGCTTATTCATGAACCTTTCCATCAAGCGGTTTCTGCAAAAATGGAATGATGAAATAGACGATGAAGATGAGCAAGGAAAGCAAGGTTAGGAACCTCAACGAGCTTAAGCTGGAGATTGCACGCCTTAAAGCGCTTGCCGGCGAACAGGAACGCTACCTGAATGATCAATACCTGCTTTTTAACGAAAGGATCGCCGCACCTGTACGGTTTATGAATTCGCTGGCTAACTGGATTCCGGGGGCAGGCGTCGCGAAAGGGCTGTTTGCCAAAAGCAGGGGCGACGAAGACTGGATAAGCAAATCGCTTCGGATAGGGCTTCCCGTCATCCTCAACCGGTTTTTCCTACGCAAAGCGGGATTCATTAAAAGAGCGCTGGTTACGTTGCTATCACAGCAAGCAGCCGGTGTCCTGAACAAGGATAACGTCAGCAATATGATCAACAAAGTGGCTGATTTTATCCGCCCGCCCAAAAGGCGTCGGAAAGCTCATAAACACATGGATTACGGGATCCCGCCTGACAGCGAAACCTACTGACGTGCAATTCGGCCTATGAAATCCTCATAGGCCATTTTTACGCCTGCCTCAAGAGATGTTTTGTGGCGCCAGCCCATTTCGTGTAGTTTGCTCACATCCATAAGCTTGCGCGGTGTGCCGTCCGGCATAGACCGGTCAAAGATCAATTCCCCATCATAGCCAACCACAGATCTTATCAAATTGGCCAGTTCCCTGATACTGATGTCTTCACCGGTTCCAACGTTTATCAGGTCCGGGCTGGTGTAATGGTCCATCAAATACGTGCACGCATCCGCCAAATCATCAGCAAACAAAAATTCGCGCCTGGGTGTGCCCGTTCCCCATACTACGACCTCTGGCTGGCCCAGGGCCTTAGCCTCATGGAAACGGCGGATCAAGGCTGGCATCACATGCGAGTGTTCCGGGTGGTAATTGTCGTTGTAGCCGTAGAGGTTGGTGGGCATCACCGAGATGAAATTACAGCCATATTGGGCGCGGTAAGCCTCGCAGAGCTTGATGCCTGCTATCTTAGCGATAGCATAGGGCTCATTGGTCGGCTCAAGCAATCCCGTGAGCAAGGAGCTTTCTTTAATCGGCTGTGGAGCTAGCTTTGGATAAATGCAGCTCGACCCCAGAAAAAGCAGTTTCTTCACCCCATGGAGGTATGCCTGGTGAATGACGTTGTTTTGAATGGCCAGGTTTTCATAAAGAAAATCTGCCCTGAAGGTGTTATTGGCGAGTATGCCGCCCACTTTTGCCGCAGCAAGAAACACATATTCCGGCTTTTCTGCGGCAAAAAATTCAGCGACATCCTGCTGATTGCGCAGGTCCAGTTCGCCAGACGTTCGTAACAGCAGGTTACTGAATCCTTGTGCATTCAATCTCCGGTGTATCGCCGATCCCACCATTCCGCGGTGGCCGGCGATGTATATTTTAGCGTCTTTTTTCACGAGTACTTTATAATATCATGCAAAGATAAGGTTATTTTTGCACGCCGCTTGAGGCCCTTCAACCATGCCTGCCCGCAGGTGGCTTGAGGGAAAATTACCGCTTTGATAGAACATACGCGACGGGAACATGGGAAAAGACAAACTAAGAAAATTTGGGGAGATAGCCACATTCGCCAATGTCCTGCAACTGGATGAAGGCAAATCGATGAAAGGCCAATGGTCGGCAACACATTTTGGCAATGGCCATCCTATTGTACTGGAACTGGCCTGCGGGAAGGGTGAATACACGGTCAATATGGCTAAATTATTTCCCGACCGGAATTTCATCGGCATCGATTACAAAGGAAACCGTATCTGGCGCGGAGCCAAAACCGCACTGGAAGAAGGTATTGCCAACGTCGCATTTCTCAGGATTCAGATTGAAACCATATTGGATTATTTCGCCGAGGACGAGGTGTCCGAGATTTGGATCACCTTTCCCGACCCGCAGCCGCAGTTAAGCCGTGAAAAGAAACGACTGACCAATCCCGTCTTTCTGTCTAAATACCAACAAATCCTAACACCGCAGGGCATTATGCACCTGAAAACTGACAATGACATGCTATTCGCCTACACGTTGGAAAAGTTAGCGGAGCTGGAGTTGGCCGTACAGTTGCAGACGACAGATCTCTACCGTTCCGATATCGTCGATGAAGTGCTCTCCATCAAGACCTATTACGAACGGAAGTACCTCGCAACAGCCAAGAACATTAACTACGCAAAGTGGAGTTGGCGTTGAGCCGCTTGTGTTTGCGCTTGCTGATCTTTTCCACATTTACGGGCTGCGGTATCTTGACATAAAAGCCCGTGCCATCGTAAGGCCGTTTGCGCGGATGCTCCATGCACGTGTCGGAGCAGCACCCCTCCATCTTCCACCCGCACGATTCGCATTGCGTAAAATGTTCATTACACACCGGGTTGGCGCAGTTGATCATCCGGCTGGTGGTCGCTCCACAATTGTAGCAGGTAGACACCACTGTCGGGTTCACGGAGTTGACCTCTACGGTAACGCGATTGTCAAATACATAGCACTGACCTTCGAAATCTTTGCCGCCAGCCTCCTTGCCATATTTGATAATACCGCCATGAAGCTGGTAAACCTCCTTGAACCCTTCTTTGAGCAGCAGGGCTGACGCCTTTTCACACTTGATACCACCTGTGCAATAGGTGAGTATTTTTTTGTCTTTATACTTCGCCAGCTCGTTTATCTTTTCGGGAAACTCGCGGAAGTTCTCGATGTCAAGTGTCACCGCATTTTTGAAGCGCCCTACACTGTGCTCGTAGTTGGAGCGCACATCCAACAGGACCACGTCTTCTCGGTCTTTCATTTCGAGAAATTCTTTGGGAGCCAGATGCTTGCCGGTTTCCTTTGCCGGGTCAATCATATTCGGATCGCGTAGCCCCGAGTGGACGATTTCCGGTTTGTACCGGCAGTGCATTTTAATAAACGAGGGCTTTTCTTCCTCATCGATTTTAAAGTCGATCTTAGCAAACCTCGGATCGGCGTGTACGGCATCCATGTAGGCCTTGCAAGCTTCGCGAGTACCGGATACAGTGCCGTTGAGGCCTTCGTTCGCCACGATGATGCGCCCGACCAAGCCTAATGATTTACAGAAAGTAAGGTGATCTTCGGCAAACTGCTCTGCATTGTCGATGCGGCTGTAGCAATAGTACAGCAGGGTTTGGTATTTTTTCATATACTCATTGATACCGCTGCAAACGGCGTTTAATGTTTTCAGCTGCAAAGGTATGGATAATTGCTTTGTATGAGCAACTTTTTCCGAAAAGCTATTATTATGAGGCTTGCCTAATTCATGGCGCAAATTGCCACGGTGGTTGTCGCGCCTTCCTCTTGTACAAGCCCTTCGTCACTTGTATCTTTGGTGTATGAATGCAGCAATCAAAGCGTTTCACGACAGCTTACCCGGGGTGTACCAGCCCATCGCAGCCTTGCTATATGAGCACATCTGTACACGCCTGCCCGAAGCCGAGCACAAAATTTGGCATCGTCACCCAGTGTGGTTCCTTGATGGCAACCCGGTCGTGGGATACAGTACACGCAAAGACGGACTAAATTTGATGTTTTGGAGCGGGCAATCTTTTGACGAGGCCGATCTAAAACCTGAAGGTAAATTCAAGGCCGCAGAAATACGCTATGCAGCAATCTCGCAACTGAACATCATTGACCTACACCGATGGCTGGAAAAAGCCAGAAACATTCAATGGGATTACAAAAACTTGGTCAAACGTAAAGGTGCTTTGGAGCGATTGCGTTAGCGCTTTATACGGCTGCCCCTTCCAGATTTTTGGCAACCCACGGGCCAATGGTCACCTGCCTTGAAAGGAATGGCGTCAGTGTAGGACTACCGACTCCGCCGCAAAATGACATTTTTATGGCCTAACGGTTAAACCTTCACGATTCTTATTTGTAATATCGCAAAAAAAGAATCATGACTGTACAAATCAATTCAGACAAAAACATCGAAGTAACTGAAAGCTTCATCAGCAAAATCACGCAAGACATAAACGATACGCTGTCCCATTTTGAAGATTTTATCTCCCGAGTTGAAGTCTTTCTGGCCGACGAAAACAGCGCAAGACAAGGGAGCAACGACAAGCGTTGTACCATCGAGGTGCGCATAAAAAGCATGAAGCCCGAAGCTGTGACAGCTACGGCCGACAACATTGATGTGGCCTTCCGGCAAGCCACTGATAAGGTGCTTCAGTTGCTGAGGACTCGCACAGAAAAGATGAAAAGCCACTCGTAGGTAGCCAATCTTTTTTATACGCTATTTAATGATACCTGTCGGTCAACGCAAACAATTTTCGTGTCTGACTGTCTTATCTACAGTCAACATGATACAATATGAAACGGAAAACTTGTACTTTATTGGCGATAGTGATGATGGCATTCACTTTCGGCGAGACAGTGTCGGCCAAAGCGTTGGCCGACGATCCTGGGAAGAAAACGGAAATGACCGATGCAGAAATAGAGGCCAGGCTGGCTGAAATGCGTGCCCGGGTGGCCGAAATCAAGGCTATGGATAAATCCAGTTTAAGCAAGGTGGAACGTAAGGCCCTTAAAAAGGAATTAAGGGAAATGAACAAGCAGGCCAGAAAGTGGGGTTCAGGCGGTATATACTTGTCTGTAGGCGCTGTTATTGTGATCATACTTGTGTTGATATTGATTTTATAAGCGCCAACACATCAGTTGACACGCATCACCTCTAGTTAACTGGAAGACCCACGCAGGCAATCCGGGCTTGCTGCTTGCTCGTGTTGCTTCTCCCTGAATCACCCGGTCCGCAACACGTAAAGCCATACCGGCATTGGTGCTATCAATGGCATCGGAGGATATCATTCAGGCATGGAAATGCCTACGGCGGATAGCCGATGGAGAAAACAAAGGAGGATGTTGTGCAAAAGAAAATCGTGATTTTTGACGATGATGAAGACATATTGTCGATTTGTGAATATGTGTTGAGCCGAGAAGGCTGGGATGTGTATGCGTTTCGAGAGTCTAATGCGATTATCGAAAAAATAGCGCAGATTCGTCCATTGGTGATCATGATGGACAACCGCATCTCGGACGTCGGCGGAATTGAAGCAACACAACAGCTGAAGCAGTCGGAATACAAGGACATACCTGTTATCTTTTTTTCCGCGAATAGCGATATCAAACAGCTAACAGAAACCGCTGGAGCTGATGCCTTCTTAGCAAAGCCCTTTGATCTGAACACACTTAAGCAGGTGGTTGAAGATGTGGCGAGCAAGCACTTTGGCGACCTAACGGGAAACTAAGCGACCTGTCGGTCGACCGAGTGCATTTTTTGGGATTATCTGCTAAACAATTGTATCTTGCCCGCGTTTATGCTCGTTATAAAGAACGAGATGTGCTTTTATGAGGCTAACGCTACGACTTGCCACGTTAATGGGACTAGGGATAATAATTGGAATATTTACCTTTTCCTATACCTACGCCCAGACAGCCATTCGGGGGAAAGTGACCGATGCATCCACCGGGGAGGGCATCCAGGGCGTTACCGTATCGTTGCTGAACACCACCGTCGGAACATCGACGGACAGTCTGGGCCACTACAGCTTGACTTACGACGCCACCGCGTCACATATCCAATTCGATGCGTTGGGCTACAAGCCGGCAACTAGGCCATTACCCGACAACGGGCTACCCCTCAACGTGGAGCTGGAAGAGGATTTTCATACGCTTGATGAAGTCGTGATCAGCGGCAAAGGCCGATACCGCAATCGGAATAACCCAGCCGTAGATCTTATCAAGAAAGTCATCGAACATAAAAAGGTAAACCGTCTCTCTCGCTTTGATTACGTATCATATGAGTCCTACGAAAAAATTATGATGGCGGTAAGTGATCTGCCGAAATTCGTCTCCAATAGCGCGCTGACGCGGGGCTATCGTTTTGCCTTTGAAAACGTAGATACCACCTTGGTGCCGGGTCGCTCGCTCCTGCCTGTTTACTTAGAAGAGAACCTGTCAAAGCGGTACCAACGAATGTACCCAAAAGCACGGAAGACGGTTGTCACTGCCAGTAAAAAGACCGAACTCGACAAACGGTACATAAACAATGAAAACATTGAAACCTATTTTAAATTTATCCACGGTGACATCGATATTTATGAAAATAACATTCTCATCCTCAATAAACCTTTTCTCAGCCCTACGGCGGATGCGGCCTCCGTTTTTTACAAGTTCTTCATCACTGATACCATTTCAACCGCTGATGGACAATTTGTAGAGCTAACCTTCGTGCCACGCAATGAGGAAGACCGACTGTTTTCGGGCAAGCTGCAAATCTCCCTCGACGGCAACTACGGCATTCGCCGCGCAGATATTTGGATAGACCGACGAGCAAACCTCAACTGGGTGAATGATGTGAGCATCTCCCTGCGCTTCGGACGCCATAGCCGCACCGGTATATACCTGCTCACCTATTCCGATATGAAAATCAATTTTGGCCTCTACGAGGGTAAGCGTGGGGCTTTCGGCCAGCGAACACTTGTCCATAGCAATTATGACACCGAAACAGAAATACCGGCTAGCACCTTCAGCGGCCAGCAATGGGTGAAAACCGCGGATGCCAACCGCAGGACAGACAGCCAATGGGAACGCGAACGCCCGTTGCAGCTTACCGAAGTGGAGACTAAAACCTATACGAACATAGACAGTCTGCGAAATAACCGAGCTTTTAAGAGCACACTAAAGCTCGGATACCTCCTCGCCCAGAGCTATGTGAATGCAGGGCCGGTGGAGTTCGGCCCACTAGAATATTCATACAGCTACAATGACCTTGAGGGCAGTCGCATCAGACTGAGCGGACGCACCACCCGCCAGTTTTCTGAAAAGCTTTATGCCGAAGCATACACCGCGTATGGGTTTCGCGACGAGCGGTTGAAATTCTTTGGCGGCGTAGCTCATACACTCAACCGGAAGCGTATCGCGGAATACCCGGCACATTACCTGCAGGCCACTTATCAGCAGGACGTACGCGAACCGGGTCAGTTGCTGGGATTCCGAAATGGTGACAGTTTTTCCCGCTCGTTCCGCACCGGCGAGCAGGATAAATGGTCTTACCACGACGTCTTTAGGCTCAACCATGTCATTGAGTTTGGCAACCATATGCGGCTCCAGACATTTTTTGCTTCACAACGACAGAACCCTGCAGCAAATCTGCATTTCGTCGCTGCTGGACCCAAACCCGACACAATTAATATACTGCAGACCTCTGAATTAGGTATAGACTTACGCTGGGCACCGAATGAAGAATTTTTCCAACGCAACCTCGAACGGTCGCCCATCGTCAACGAGTACCCCGTATTTAACCTTCGCTACAACATGGGCATAAAAGGTCTTTTCGGAGGGGAATACAACTACCACGCGCTGCGGCTGGATGTCTCAAAACGTGTGTTCCTTTCGCAACTGGGTTTGGCCGACATCAGCGTGGGTACGGGATATATATTCGGCTCGGTGCCATTTCCGTTGCTCGATATTCCAAACGCCAGCCAAACGTACATACTGGCGCCGGACTCCTACGCATTGCTGAACGATCTAGAATTCGTAAGCGACCAGTATATCAAGTTGAGTATCGAGCATCGACTTCACGGTTTCATTCTGAATAAGATTCCGCTGTTGAAAAAGCTGAAGATACGCGAATTGGCGGGCTTCAAGTTGCTTTATGGAAACGTGCGCCCAGAAAACCGTCCCGAGTACAACCCGATGGTTTTCATGTTACCGACGAATGCCCAGGGTGATGCGACAACCTTCACCCTTGAACGCAAACCCTATATGGAGGCCAGCGCTGGAGTAGAAAATATTTTGAACGTATTGCGTGTGGAATATGTAAGGAGATTGTCGTATCTTAACCATCCGGATGTAGACCGTGGCGGATTCCGTTTCAGTTTGAAAGTTGATTTCTAATCCACAGCCCATAATTATGATGACATACAAACACTTGTTAATCGAGGACTACAGCAGTTTACGGCGTATCGTTATCAACAGAGAGAGCAAGCTTAACGCGTTGAACACACCTCTTCTTGCTGACTTGCACCGAGCACTTACCGATGCATTGGACGACGACACCATACGGGGCGTCATACTGACTGGCGCAGGCCCTAAAGCATTTGTGGCAGGTGCAGACATCACCGAATTTTCGTCGTTCGACCCTTCTCAGGGGCGAGCGCTTGCCCTCGATGGCCAGACTAAGGTGTTTGACCGGATACACAACGCCGGAAAGCCCGTCGTTGCGGCGATCAACGGCTATGCGTTGGGCGGTGGTCTGGAGCTTGCACTGGCCTGCCATATCCGGGTTGCAGCATCCCATGCCAAATTGGGCCTGCCGGAGGTTTCACTTGGACTTATCCCGGGATATGGCGGCACCCAAAGGCTTACTCAGTTGGCCGGAAGGGCAAGGGCAATGGAAATGATTCTTACAGGCGGCATGATTTCCGCAGCAGAAGCATACGACTATGGCATTGTGAACCATGTGGTGGAGCCCGACGAGCTGCTTGCCAAAGCAGAAGGCATTCTCCAGCAAATCGCAGAGCGCTCGCCAAACGCAATCCGGGCGGCGATCCGGGCGGTCAACGCCAGCCTTGGCCATGTAAAAAGCGGGTTTGCAACGGAAATTGAAGAATTTGGTGCATGCTTTGGCACCCCCGACTTCAAGGAGGGCGTGGATGCTTTTTTAGCGAAACGAAAACCAAACTTCAAATCTGACGTTTAGTCGTAAACGGCCGCTCATGTATGCCCACTTCTGTGTTTAATCAAAAAGAACGTAATATCATTACGCTTGTATTGCTGATACTGCTTGGCGCAACGATCGCCTACGCGGTACGGGGCATTATTGGCGCACTGCTGGGCACCATGGTGATGTACACCATCTTTAGGCCGCTGAACATCTGGATGGTTGAACGGTTGAAATGGCGAAGGTCAATTGCCGCTGTCACCATTATGGTTATTTCTTTTGTCATCATTGTACTGCCCTTTTTGGGAATAGGCACCATGCTGACGAATAAGATAATAACGTTAGTTAAAAATCCTCAGTGGATAGAAAATACGGTGAATACAATTAATGAGTATGCCGGTGACAAGCTGGGAAAACCGGATTTGCTTCAGGAACAGCTCGAAAAAAGTGCGTCGTACCTCGGCGGTCTACTCACGTCGCTGCTCAGTGGCGCGGCAAGCCTTTTCCTGGACATTGCGGTCATGTACTTCTTGCTGTACTTCATCTTTGCCAATTTCAGGGGATTTGAACGCGGCTTGCTCCGCTACTCGCCCTTTAAGGAGGAAAACGCTATGCGCTTCGGCCTCGAACTACGTAACATCACATATTCCAACGTGCTGGGCCAGACCCTGATTGCCATCGTGCAGGGTGGCGCGCTGTCGCTGGGCTTTTGGATATTCGGCTTTGACGATCCGCTCTTTTGGGGAGTGATCTGTGCCATCCTCTCGTTCATACCCCTGCTTGGGCCGCCCCTCATTTTTTTGCCCGCTGCGGTCTACGCATTTACGCAAGGAGATAACGTAGCCGCTATAGGCTTGCTGGTATACGGCTTTGTGGTAGTAATCAATATTGATAATGTACTGCGCCTGATCATTGCCAAAAAAGTCGGTGATATACATCCGATTATTACCGTGGTTGGCGTTATTATCGGCCTGCCCTTGTTCGGTTTAATGGGGTTAGTTTACGGACCATTACTACTGTCGTATTTCCTAATCACGGTACGGATTTATGAAACGAATAAGCGGGGAGATGATGCACCTCCGGACAACTTTGTCGTACGCAACAAGAAATCTTAACCGATCCAACGTTAAACACGGTAAAAGGCTATGTATTTAGCCGTATACTGATATCTTTGCCTGTTGATTTTCATGGTTATGCGCAATCTTATCTTTCCACTCGTTGTCGTGTTGACCTGCGGGGTCTGCAAGGCACAGCCCGGAGTTCACTACCAAACAATTGGAGACCGGTTCACCCTTACATTGGAAGGGGCCTCGCATCTCGCTCAGCTGCCGCTTCATTGCATCCAACAACCTTATCCGTACAAAACAGGGGTGGTCTTTGTCGACTCCTCACTGGTCCGTCCGCCCATTGACTATCATCCCGCTTTCTACGGATGCTTTGACTGGCACAGCAGCGTACATGGGCATTGGATGTTGATAAGGCTACTCAAGCTTTTTCCGGATTTGCCAGAAGCCGCAGAAATTAAAAGTACATTGTCGGAAAACCTGAGTGCGGAAAATATCGCGACTGAAGTGAAGCTTTTCACAGCACTCAACAAGAGCTTTGAGCGGACATATGGATGGGCATGGCTGTTGCAACTTCAAGCCGAACTGTTATCATGGGATGATCCGGTTGGCAGAAAATTAAGCCGGAATCTCCAGCCAATGGCTGACTTAATTTCACAATCATACAAAGAATACTTACCCAAGATAAATTATGCTATACGGGTGGGCGAACACTCGAACTTGGCTTTTGGGTTGAAGCTCGCATATGACTATGCTGCTCAGGTCAATGACATAACGTTAAAGGAGGTCATCCGCAGCACGGCCCTTCGTTTCTACGCGAGCGACACGGACTGTCCGATCAGCTGGGAACCGGGAGGCGCGGATTTCCTAAGTCCCTGCCTTGAAGAGGCCGACCTGATGTGGCGGATATTGCCCCCCGCCGAATACAGGAAATGGGTAAAAAGATTTCTGCCATCGCTTTTCAAAAAATCCGTCACCCTGGAAACAGGCACGGTAAGTGACCGCACCGACGGTAAGCTCGTGCACCTCGATGGGCTGAACCTTAGTCGTGCTTGGTGCTTGTATGGTATTGCCAAACATGCAGGTAGAAACGAAAAGGTACTTTTTTCGTTGGCAAAAACACATTTAGAAGCTGCACTGCCGCATGTAGCAAGCGGAGACTACATGGGGGAGCACTGGCTGGCATCTTTCGCTGTCTATGCGATTACGGCACAGCAATTAGCCCCGTGACCGCTTAATTCAGGCTGCTTGCTCCAGCCCATTTTTGTTTAAGATGTATTCGCGAATACAAAGCATTTTGGCTATGTTTGCCGTCTTATGAGCAAGCAAACAGACGATTTCTTTAAGAATGTGGTTTCGCACGCAAAGGAATATGGCTTTGTATTTCCTTCAAGCGAGATATATGATGGCCTCAGCGCTGTATACGATTATGGACAGCTGGGTGCCGAACTTAAAAACAACCTGAAGACGTATTGGTGGAAGGCCATGGTGCAGCTCCATGAGAACATTGTGGGTATCGATGCGGCAATTTTCATGCATCCAACCACCTGGAAGGCGTCTGGCCACATAGACGGCTTCAATGATCCGATGATAGACAATAAAGACTCAAAAAAGCGCTACCGCGCGGATCAACTCATCGAAGATCAAATTGCACGTTATGAGGCCGATGGCAAAACGGAAGTTGCGCAGCAGCTGCAAACCGACCTTGATGCGGCACTGAATAGCGACGACCTGCCCCGGCTGAAGGCGATCATCGAACAACATAACATCGTCTGCCCAATATCCGGCACCAAAAACTGGACGGAAGTGCGCCAGTTTAACCTCATGTTTTCGACGAAGATGGGTGCTTCCGCTGAAGACGCCGAAATGGTGTATCTGCGTCCGGAAACCGCTCAGGGTATCTTCGTTAATTTTTTGAACGTTCAGAAAAGCGGAAGGATGAAGATACCATTCGGCATCGCCCAGATTGGAAAGGCATTCCGCAATGAGGTTATCGCGCGCCAGTTCATCATGCGTATGCGGGAGTTTGAGCAGATGGAAATGCAGTTCTTCGTGCGCCCAGGCACCGAGCTAGAATGGTATGGTAAATGGAAGGAAAACCGATTGAAATGGCACCTTGCCATCGGGGGTGACCCAGCGAGGTACCGCTATCATGACCACGTTAAGCTGGCGCATTATGCCAATGCCGCAGTGGATATCGAATACGACTTCCCGTTTGGATTCAAAGAAGTGGAAGGCATCCACTCCCGCACAGATTTCGATCTCAGCCAACATCAAAAATATTCAGGTAAAAAATTGCAGTACTTCGACCCCGAAGTCAATCAGAACTATGTGCCTTATGTCATTGAGACATCGATCGGCTTGGATCGGCTGTTCCTCACCGTGTTATGCAATTCGTTTGAGGAGCAGGATTTGAGTACCGACGACAAAAAGGATTCCCGGTCGGTACTGCGCTTTCACCCTGCACTGGCCCCTGTAAAGGCAGCGGTGCTGCCTCTTACCAAGAAAGATGGACTGCCCGACAAGGCAAGGCAGATCCTCAACCGGCTTAAGATCGATTACAACGTACAATACGATGAAAAAGACTCCATCGGAAAACGTTATCGAAGACAGGATGCTATAGGCACCCCCTTCTGCATCACTGTTGACTACCAGTCATTAGAAGACGACACCGTTACCTTACGTCACCGTGACAGCATGGAACAGGAACGGGTGGCCGCTTCCGAGCTGGAGGAGATTATCAGCAACTTGGTGGGGTGGCGAAATCTATTGGGCGCACTATAGCTCTCCCTTAATATACCTCGATTTCCGCAATCGAAATCGGAACCGGTTGGTAAGGAGCGTTAGCAACAGCTGAAACCGTAAAGCGAAAGTAACGCGCCTGGAGCTGTCTCCCCAACGCAACGTGTTGGGCAATCGGATTGGCCACAATATTGGAAAACTCACCGGCAGCCGCAATCTCCCAAATCGTGCCGTCTGCACTGGTCTCGAAAGTGTAATGGCTTATGAGTCCTTCCGCATTGCCGTCCTGTCTGGGAACGTAGCTGAAACCGCTGATGGTCTCCGCTTGTCCCATATCGACCTCGAAATGCGCAGGCAGCTGCGTGGCGGACGTATACCAAAACGTTTCCCACTTTCCGTCAATAGCCAGCCGCGAATCCCCGCCCTCAAACTGGCTGCCAACGGCCGTCCATAGCGCGCGGCTAAGCGGGGTTCGGTATACATCTTGTATACGATAAGCTACTTGGGCTTCCCTGAACAACCCAAAATCACTTAGTGCTATGGCAACCGGCGCGAATAAGCGCAATCGAAGCTGCTTGGCTGTAACAGGCTCATCTAAACGGATAATTCTACTAGACCCTATACTAGTGGCCATGGCCAAAGGTACCCAATCGTCAGCTTGCCGCACATCCACCCACACACTATCCAGCCGTTGGCCCAACTTGATGTTTTCGCGCAAACGAATGAGATCGAACGTCGTTTCATTTTTCAGCGAAATGACCAATTCAGGCGAAGTTTCCTCGTCGTCCGTTGCCCAATAGCTGTACCGGTCGTTGTCCAGCAGATGAAGAGGGCCAAATTCCCTTTCTTGCCTATCGCGGATATTCGATGCCTCGAATGTGCTGCCCAAGGCTAGATTTTCCCCGAATGTTTTCGACAGCTTCTCCCCAAAAGCCTTCAACGAAGTGACATCGTTTGTGTGCAATATCCCATCGGTAGTTGGTGCAAGGCCGAGGTTAAAAGCAGCACCCCGACCCACACTTTTGAGGTAAAGGTCAAACAGCTGGTCAGGAGTCTTCACCTGATGGTCCTGTTCGGGATGATAAAACCAACCCGGACGATGCGGCACATCGCATTCAGCAGGTATCCAATACCGGCCATCGCGCTGCCCGGTTCCCAAAAATCTTTCGTCGATATGCCCAGGGGCAGGCTTGCCTCCATCGGGGGCAAGCGGCGTAAATGTTGCCCAGCAGGTTTCTCCTGCAATTCCTTTTTCGTTGCCCACCCAACGTACATCGGGGCCGATATCACTGAAGATTACCGCTGAAGGCTGCATATCGCGGGTAATAGGCCAGGTCTTCTCTTCCCATTCGTAATAAATGGAGCGGTCGATCCGGCGCATTTCATTAGCACCGCCGTAGTATCCGTCACCGCCATTTGCTCCATCGTGCCAACTGGTAAACAACTCGCCGTAACCGTTGTATAATTCGCGCAATTGCTCGCGATAAGCGTCGGCATACTTCTCATTGCCGTATTCCGGATGGTTGCGGTCCCAAGCAGATACGTAAATCCCGAATTGCATTCCCTGCTTACGAGCCGCCTGTTCAAACTCCCTCACCATATCACCCTTCCCATTACGCCAAGGGCTATGAGCAATGCTGTATGCTGTGGTTTTAGTGGGCCAAAGACAAAAGCCATCGTGGTGTTTGGCTACAGAAATCAATCCGTTGAACCCGGCGGATCTAGCCGCTTCGGCAATTTGGTTGGCATCAAATTTCTGCGGATTGAACAGCTCAACGGGTGCATCCCCAAATCCCCATTCCTTGTTCTGAAATGTGGTCGGAGTGAAATGAATCAGGCAATACATTTCCATTTCATGCCAATTTAATTGAGCGGGTGTGGGTATTGGGCCATAGGGAGCCGGTTCATCTGCCAATTGCGTACCGGATGATGGATTGCACGCACCTGCCAAGAAAATAACCCCTGGCAATAATTGATTTAAGAAACTACGAAACATCTGCATCATATGGTTATATCATGCATAAAGATAAAAGTTTGTTGAATAACGAGTCCTTTTTTCAAAAAAAAGGTGTTAGGCCGAAATGTTATGAAGCTTAATCGCTACAATATTTCGTGAAGCAAAACCTTTGCAGGGGGGCAGGCTACCTATTTAAATACCGTCCTTATCGAACCGACAAGGCGTTAAATTCTTCCTACCGAATTTTGTTTTTTTTTATTACTTTAAGGGCGCTAAAAAAATAACTCAGCAATAAAAACAAACAGTTAGAAAACATGGATTTACCGTTGCAACATGCTGTTCGGAAATGGGGACTAATCGTAATATTTATACAGCTCTCCCTGTACGCACAGGCCCAAGACCACACCTTCAACAGTTGGTTCGCCTGGTTCAATAATGTCAAGTTTTCGGAGAGATGGGGGATGAACAACGACATCCAATTCCGGGCAGGAAAAGACTGGAATAGCAGTTCGCTCCTGCTGATCCGGCCGGGAGTTAACTATTATATCAATGAACGGCACACCGCGTCTATGGGTTATGCTACTACATTAGTGACCAACGAGCTATCCGACAATAGCCGACGGCTAACCGAACACCGCATTTGGCAGCAATATATTATCAGCGATAAACTACTGGGATTCTCCGTCCAGCACCGCTTTCGGCTGGAACAACGATTTCTTAAACGGCCGGATGAAACGGCTTTTGCCCAACGAGCAAGGTATTTCATCCGCGGTATTATTCCGGTTAATTCCCCTCTTGAAAAAAAATTTGACCGCGGTTTGTTTATATCGCTTCAGAACGAACTTTTTTTCAATATTCAAAACAAAAACACGCTCAATGGGCGATTTTTCGATCAAAACCGCGCTTATCTCTCATTTGGATATCGGCTTTCTCCCCGATTTGATCTTGAGGCAGGGTACATGAACCAATTTCTACTTCGGAATACCGCACCCAACGCCTTTGTGCACATCGGGCAAATTGGCTTTTATTCACGATTATGACGATGTCTTGACAATCACATTAACCAACGATAAACCCGATGCCAGTAAAGCAACCGCAGGCGGGAAATTATTCGTCTCTGGCCGCGGATACGACGAACTGGATTATGCTGCATCATATAACATCGAATGGGCTATTGTGCACGGCATTCCGGCGCAATTTCCTTCCCCGGTTTGCAGCTATCACCGTCAGGCACCCCGTATGATCGATTTTAGGCTCCACTGTCGAGCTTCATCGCGACGTAAAGCGTATCCGGCGGCTTTTTACATATTTAGAGCACGCCGGCCAATTATTGGTTCCTTCACGTCAACCAAATAGCCACCAGGCGATGGCCAAAGTAACAAGTATATTGAACGCCTGCGCTATAAGAAACGCCCAAAAAGGCTTTGCACTGTTATTACCTAATAAGTCCTTGAAGTTTGTTTCCAAGCCGATGCTTGTAAACGCTAGCGCAAACCACAGTCCTTGAATGTTTTTTAGACCGCTCCTTACCTGATTTACCGTACTCGGTTCCAATGCAAAAGAAAACAACAGGGACGCGGCTAAAAAGCCTAGAACAAATTTCGGAAACCGCTCCCAAATCATCCGGAGTCCCGGCTTTTCTATCTGTCCGTTATCTGGTGCACCGCGATAGGTCCAGTAGACGGAAATTGCTAATGCAGCGATGCCAAGCAGCACGTTCTGTGAAAACTTGACAATTGTACTGATCTCCAGCGCCCGTTCGCCGACCAAGCTACCCGAAGCAACCACCGCGCCCGTTGTATCGATGCTTCCCCCCAACCATGCGCCGGTCATTTCCTCTGAAAAGCCGAACTTACGAGCCACGTAAGGCATGGCAATCATCATGGGAATTGCTGTGATCAAAACCATCGACACCACGTATGACAGCTTCTTGGAATCACCCCTGATTGCACCCGCCGTTGCGATGGCTGCCGAAACGCCACAGATGGAGACCGCACTCGATATCATCATCGTCAATTCCTTATCGACTTTCAGTTTCCGACAGAGCCAAAAGGCAAAATACCATACCGACAGTACGACAATCAGCGACTGCACGAGCCCCAGTGAGCCCGCTTTCAGAATGTCTGAAAAAATCACACTCGTTCCCAACAGTACCAATCCGATCTTTACAAGCAGCTCCGCATTGAGCGATGCCCTGAACCACTCCGGTAACCTAAACAAGTTGCCCACCAAAAGTCCAATGAACAGACTAAAGATAACAGTCTCCAATCCTAAGTCGCGCAACGTTGCATTTCCCGCCAGCAACAATGCCCCCACGGTAAGCGCGAATACCATAGGAAAGCCTGAAAGTTGGGGCCTGGCAGGCCTCCCAACCATGGCCGCTCCTACAATGACAATGACATAAGCAAAGAAAAATTGATAAAGGACACTTAGCAAATTGCCGGTCGAAAACAATGATTGCAGTGCATCATGGTCAGTCCATTTGTAATTCGGCATCGGAATGGCAAGTCCTCCGATAGTCGAAAAGATGATAACAAACCCCAATATCACAACGGCCCAATCTTCAGTGAGCCTTTGTCTAGCTAATGACATGTATAAATAATTTCAATATAGCAATCCATCGGCAGGAGCAGCAGTGGGTCAATTTGCCGGAGGGGGATCATCACTCACACATCTGAACCCAAGGTTATTACTAGCACTGCTCACCTCGCCTTTGCCACGGCTGCCTGCAATGTACCGTTCACAATATTGTTCGTTACACAGAAATGACCCACCTCGCTGCACACGTTTTACCAGTCCAGGTTCCATAGGGTCGTAGCTATCTGATGGCCCCTGGGGATTTTTGCCGTGGCTATTGCTATAAAAGTCGGGCCTATAATAATCAGCACACCACTCCCACACGTTGCCGTCCATATCGTACAAACCAAAGGCATTCGGCGCGTACGATTTGACGGGCGCCAGCCCGCGGTACCCGTCTTCAGCTGCATCATTGGTTGGAAAATCACCCTGATAAACGTTCGCGACCCACTTTCCGCCTGGCTTCAGCTCATCGCCCCAATAATACTTGCTGTTGGGTTTGCCGCCACGCGCAGCATATTCCCATTCCGCCTCTGTAGGAAGCCGCTTGCCCGCCCATTTGGCGAAAGCCGCCGCATCCTCATAGGCAATGTGCACTACTGGTTCGTTCTCCCGCCCGCTTATGCTGCTCCCAGGGCCCTCGGGCTGCCGCCAATTCGCACCCACAACGTACCGCCACCACTGAAGGTGATTGCTTAAGCCCGCAACCCGCGCTGGCGGTGTAAATACCGCCGAACCGGGTTGCAATGCATCAAGTGGCACATCGGGAAAGTTCTTCGGATCCAGCGGTCGCTCAGCCACCGTCTGATAGCCTGTCGCTGCCACGAACCGGGAAAATTGTGCATTAGTCACCTCATGCTCATCCATCCAAAAGCCATCTACAGTCACTTTGTGAACCGGGCTCGCGTCAGCGAAATCCTCAGATCCCATTTCAAACTCCCCACCCTCGATGTAAACCATCCGGGCATCGTCAGCTCCGAGGAAGCTGTGTGAAGCCCTGGACTCCGCTATTGCCGCTGCCCGCGACGGAATACCATGAGCGACGCAGGTAGCTGCACTGTCTGTACTTACCATACGCCCTGCATCGCTGTCACTGCTGGACGGCTGGTTGCAGGCGACCAGGAGCGTTACTGACGCCGCAAACATAATCTTGGTTCTTAATACCATAATTCCTTATCCATCAAATTTTTATGTGCTACACCGCCTTATGCGCAGCACCGCGAAGGTTTCCAGTGTATTATTTTCTACCCACCGGCCGTATTGTTAGGTCACAAACGCACTAAAGTTACGAATTTGACTTCTAACGTGAAAGAGCCACGTCGATTTTAAAGACATCCTTTAATGCCTGTCTAGCGGCATGATAGCCTCCCATACCATGCACCCCTCCCCCCGGCGGGGTGGAGGCTGAGCAGATGTATATGCCTTTGGCTGATGTGCGGTAGGGCGAAAAACGAAGTGCCGGACGGTTAAACAGCTGCGCAATATTAATAACGCCACCGTTTATGTCGCCGCCAATATAATTCGGGTTATAGCGTTCCATGGCTGCCGTATTAACAGCATTAATACCCAGGATAATATCCTGAAAACCAGGAGCAAAACGCTCAACTTGCGCCGTTATCCTATCGGTCATGTCCTGAATCGAGCCATTAGGCACATGGCAATACGCCCATCCGGTGTGACGGCCGGTTGGTGCCCTGCTTTCGTCAAATAGGCTTTGCTGCGCAAACAGGACAAATGGACGATCAGGATGCTTCCCCTGCCAGACTTCCCGTTCACCCCGGGCTATTTCTTCAAATGTACCCCCAAGATGTACCGTGCCGGCCCTGCGGGCTGTCTCAGCTGTAAACGGAACAGGTTCACTCAACGCCCAGTCTACCTTAAACACGCCCATGCCATATCGATGACGGTTCAATTGCCATCGATAAAATGGAGAAAGCCTTTCACCACAAATATCAAGCAGTTGCCGGGGTGACAGATCAAAAAGGATCACGCTAGCTTGAGGAAGATTATCCAGCTTCTCCACCATGGTGTCGGTCTGTATGGTGCCGCCAAGCGAATGAAAATAACCTCCCAACGCATCTGCAATACGTTGGGAGCCGCCTCTTGATAAAGGCCATCCGTCACGGTGTCCCGCAATCGTCAAGACAAAACCAATGGCCGAAGAGGTAAACGCCTCCAACGGTATCATCCCATGCGCTGCTATACCAGCCCATAATCCCCGTGCTTCCTTGCCCTTATATCGAGCCGCGATCCCTTTGCCCGACTGAAGTGACTTCATGCCAAATAAAGCCAACCGTCTGGGATTTAGAGGCATTTTAAGCATCGGCCCTAAGACGTGATGTTCAATAAGTGGCCACGCCTTCACTAAGGGAGAAAAGAGTTTACGGTATGTTGCCCCGTCATCACCGAGCCCCTCGGCGGTTGCGTTCAGCGACTGATAAAGCGCTGCCGCATTACCGTCATCAAAAGGGTGCGCGGCCAGCACTTCCGGATGGATATATTCCAACCCGAATTCTTGCAACGGCAGTGACTTCAGAAACGGCGATGCCGCACCCATCGGATGAATAGCCGCGCATACATCATGCTGAAACCCTGGCAGGGTAAGCTCACCGGTGCGCATACCACCCCCAATAGTTGACTTGCCCTCCAACAGCAGTACCGACAATCCTTCCCGCTGCAACGTAATTGCTGCCGCTAAACCATTTGGCCCGGATCCAACCACTACCGCATCATATCGCTTTGTTTCCATATTAACCTGTTTCAGGATCAACCTGTTTCAGGGCTAATTTACGGATCAAACCTGACAATAGCGGAACAAATAAGATACCCGCAGCTCTCCAATTTAGCTATGACGTAAATAAATGGAGCCTGCCACACTGGATTGTTGGGCTTAGGTACAAATTGAAGCAGGAATCGCAAAAAAAAAAAAGCCCCTTTGCGAACGCAAAGGGGCTTAATAAAATCCGGCACCGACCTACTCTCACGCCTGTTACGGCAATACCATCGGCTCTGGCGGGCTTAACTGCT